>NZ_JAJAPW010000003.1 GCF_020523925.1 Neotamlana laminarinivorans
TTTCACGTTTTATTTGTTGGGCTTTTAACGCTTCAATTTTTGCTTTCGCAATAGAGTCTTGTTGCTGTTTATATTTTAGGTTTTGAATACGAATTTGTTCTAATTTTATTTCTTCAGCTTTAGCTATATTAATGGAGTCTAGAATTTGCTTTTGTTTTTCCGTTTCACGTTTTATTTGTTGGGCTTTTAACGCTTCAATTTTTGCTTTCGCAATAGAGTCTTGTTGCTGTTTATATTTTAGGTTTTGAATACGAATTTGTTCTAATTTTATTTCTTCAGCTTTAGCTATGTTAATGGAGTCTAGAATTTGCTTTTGTTTTTCCGTTTCATGTTTTATTTTTTGGGCTTTTAACGCTTCAATTTTTGCTTTCGCAATAGAGTCTTGTTGTTGCTTATATTTTAAATTCTGAATACGAATTTGTTGTAGTCTTTTTTCTTCAGCTTTAGCTTTTGTAATAGAATCTTGAATTTTCTTTAGTTGGGCTGTATTAGGTTGTTGTTTTTGATCTTCTGTTGCTTTAGCTTTTTTATTTTGTGCTTCAAGTATTAATAAAGAGTCTTGTTTAATTTTTTCTAAAACTTGTAGGTCTTTATAGCTTTTACCGCGAGATTTTATAGCTTTTAGTTTTTGAGTTTCTTCGTAGTCAAAATATAAATCCATCATGGCTTCGTTTACTAATAAAAAACGGTCTTTAACGTAGCCTTCAGTGTTGTTATATTTTACTTTATAAGTGTAGTTTCCTATAAACTGAGTAACAATGCAGGGGTCGAACTCTTTAAACTCGGCAATGGCCTCTGTGTTATTAGAATTTTTAAATAATTTGCCATTATCTACAAATTCTGTTTTTATCGTTACATTTTGAGCGAATACAATTGAAATAGTGAAAAAAAATAGTAGGGAAAAAATAGCTGGTTTATAAAGTTTGCTCATTTTTCTTTTAATCTTTTTGGGGATTAGGATCTAAATTTAATAAAAAAAACCGCTTTTAAGCGGTTTTCTAAATTTATTGATGAGTGTTTCTAAATGAATTAATCTTTAGTTAACTCATTTGCTTTTTCTTTTACAGCATCACTAGCTTTATTAATTGATTCTTTAGAAGATTCTATGGCTTTGTTGGTAGCTTCTTTTGTGCTTTCAGCTGCGCCTTCAATGGCTTCTCCTGTTTTGTTTGCTGCTTCTTTAGCAGAGTCTACAGCGCCATCAATTGCATCACCAGCTTTTTCTCCTGCTTCTTTAGCAGAATCTTTAGCGTTTTCTAATGCTTCACCTGCAGAATCTACAGCATTATCTACAGTTTCGCCTGCTTTTTCTAAAGCGCCTTCAGTAGCATCGGCAGCATCATCCATTGCTTGTTCTACATCGTTTCCAGCTTTTGTGTCTCTACAAGAAGTAAAGGTTAAACTTAAAGCTAAAATTAAAACTGTACTTAAAAGTAATTTTTTCATTGGTTTTGTTGTTTTGTATTAAAGTTTATTTAATAGCATTTTGCTATTTATGTTTAAACTTATATACGTAGGAAGTTTAGTATTTGGATTACTGCTCCGCTATTTTCTTTAACATATAGAGCGTTTTTTTTACCGCTTTCAAAACAAAAAGTTTTATCTGTTATTAACTTAAACAAAGTTTTGTTAAATTCTGTTTGGTTGGCTATGGTAAACATGCCACCATTTTTAATTAAGGCGAAAGCTTCCGGAAAATTTTTGTAGTTATTTCCAATTACAATAGGAATACCAAAAACAGCAGGTTCTAAAGTGTTATGTAGGCCAGTATTTCCTATAGCTCCGCCTACATAAGCTATATTAGCATAGTTGTATATTTTTGATAGAATACCAATTGTATCTACAATAAATACTTTAGCGTCTTTAAGTATTGAGTTTTCTTTTTCAGAAAAAAGTGCCGTTTCGCATTTTAAACTGTCTTTTAAATTTAAAATTTGTGTTTTCTTAATATTATGTGGGGCAATAATATATTTAACATCTAACTCTGGGTTGTTATTTATAAAATTGGAAAGAAAACGTTCGCCTTCAGGCCATGTACTTCCGGCAACAATACAAATCTTATTGTTTTTAAAAGTTTCAATATATGGTAATGCGTTATTTTGTTTTAATTGGTTTGAAACTCTATCAAACCTGGTGTCTCCAGATACAGTAGTGTTAATATAATCAATGTTATTTAATAAGTTTTTTGAGTTTTCGTCTTGTGTAAAAATATGGCTAAATGCAAACAAAGCCTGTTTGAATTTTTTGCCATAAAACTTAAAATATATTTGATTTTTTCTAAAAACTGCAGATATTAAAATAGCATTTAACTGGCGCTTTTTTAATGTGTTTAAAAAGTTTGGCCAAATATCATATTTAACAAAAACGGAGAGTTCGGGGTTTACAATATTTAGAAATTTTTTAGCATTTTTTTTTGTGTCAATAGGCAAATACACAACAATATCTGCAACTGGGCTATTTTTTCGAATTTCGTAACCAGAAGGCGAAAAAAAGCTTAAAATAATTTTATGGTTGCAATATTTAGATCTTAAAGCTTCAAATACCGGTAAACCTTGCTCGTATTCACCTAAAGAGGCACAATGAAACCAAAGTGTTTTGTCAGTTTTAGTTATAACCTTTTCTAGTATGTTAAAGGTTGCTTTTCTTCCTAAAACCCCTTTTTTTATTTTTTTATTAAAGGGTGCAATGGCTTTTAGAATTACTTTGGCTAATTGTATGGCTATGTTATATAAAAAATTCAAAATTTAATTTTATGCTAAAATACATTTCTTTTGAATTAAAATTATTGGTAACAAAGGTGAATTTCGTAATTTCGTAACCAACAACACTAAGTAAGGTGTGCGAATAAGTCTGTCTTATTAATTTACTCAAGACTTTAATTATTTATAGATGAAAAAAATACAAATGGTAGACCTAAAAGGTCAATACAACGATATAAAAACTATAGTAAACGATTCAATACAAGAAGTTTTAGAAAATTCAGCATTCATAAACGGCCCAAAAGTTCATGAGTTTCAAAAAGAATTAGAAAATTATTTAGGTGTAAAACACGTTATTCCGTGTGCTAATGGTACTGATGCTTTACAAATTGCTATGATGGGTTTAGGGCTAAAGCCTGGAGATGAGGTTATAACAGCCGATTTTACTTTTGCAGCAACTGTTGAGGTTATTGCACTATTGCAATTAACTCCCGTTTTAGTTGATGTTAATGCAGACGATTTTAATATAAATATAGAAGCAATAAAAAAAGCAATTACACCCAAAACTAAAGCTATAGTGCCTGTACATTTGTTCGGTCAATGTGCTAATATGGATGCTGTAATGGAAATTGCAAATGAGCATAATTTATTTGTTATTGAAGATAATGCCCAAGCTATTGGAGCAAATTACACGAATAAAAATGGAGAAACCGTTAAAGCAGGAACTATTGGTCATGTTGGCGCGACATCATTTTTTCCATCAAAAAATTTAGGTTGTTATGGTGATGGAGGTGCTATTTTTACTAACAATGATGATTTGGCTCACACCATTCGAGGTATAGTAAATCATGGTATGTACAAACGTTATCATCACGATGTGGTAGGCGTTAATTCTAGATTAGATAGTATTCAAGCTGCAGTGTTAAATGCTAAATTGCCAAATTTAGATAAATACAATGAAGCAAGACAAAATGCAGCTAGCAAGTATGATGAAGCATTTAGTGGCAATGAAGTAGTTGTAACACCTTATCGTAACGAACAAGACCACGTATTCCATCAATACACTTTAAAAATCACAAATGGTAAACGTGACGCTTTAGTAAAACATTTAAATGATAATAGTATACCTTGTGGGGTTTATTACCCAATTCCATTGCATAAACAAAAGGCTTATACAGATGAAAGATATGTGGAGTCAGAATTTAAAGTAACTAATCAACTTGTTGAAGAAGTAATTTCTTTACCTATGCATACAGAGTTAGATGATGAACAAATTGCACATATAACATCAACTATAATAAACTTTTTAAATGAATAAAATTTTAGTAACAGGCGGATTAGGCTTTATTGGGTCTCATACCGTAGTGGAATTACAAAATGAAGGATTTGAAGTTGTAATTATTGATGATTTATCAAATTCTTCTGAAAAAGTTTTAGATGGTATTACAGCCATTACAGGCAAAAAACCAGTTTTTGAAAAACTTGATTTAAAAGAAAAAAGCGCTGTTGAAGCTTTTTTTACAAAACATAACGATGTAAAAGGAGTTATCCATTTTGCAGCAAATAAAGCTGTAGGTGAAAGTGTAAAAGAACCCTTAATGTATTATGAAAATAATGTAGGAGCGTTAGTTTACATTTTAAAAGAATTAAAGAAATTACCCGCAGCTAATTTTATTTTTAGCTCGTCTTGTACAGTTTATGGGCAAGCAGATAAATTACCAATTACAGAAAATGCAGAAGTAAAACAAGCAGAATCTCCTTACGGTAATACAAAACAAATTGGCGAAGAAATAATTCAAGACACCTGTAATGCCGTACCTAGTCTTAAAGCCATTGCATTAAGGTATTTTAATCCTATAGGGGCACACGAATCGGCCAATATAGGAGAATTACCTTTGGGTGTTCCTCAAAATTTAGTGCCATTTATAACGCAAACTGCGGTTGGTTTAAGAGAGCAATTGTCGGTTTTTGGAGATGATTATCCAACACCAGACGGAACTTGCATACGCGACTATATTCACGTGGTAGATTTAGCTAAAGCTCATGTTGTTGCTCTACAACGATTACTGGATGGTAGTAATAAATCACAGTATGAAACGTTTAACTTAGGAACAGGAAAAGGAAGCTCTGTACTTGAAGTCGTAAAGTCTTTTGAAAAAGTTTCGGGAGAAAAATTAAACTATAAAATAGTAGATAGAAGAGCTGGTGATGTTATTTCTGCTTATGCGGATACCATGAAAGCTAAAAATGAATTAGGTTGGGAAACTAAATTAAGTTTAGATGAAGCCATGGCTTCGGCATGGAAATGGGAAAAAAAAGTAAGAGGAAAATAAACTTTTATTACATATTTTAAAAAGAAAGAGGTTGCTATTCGGCAACCTCTTTCTTTTTAAAACTTTTAAATACTAATATTATCATACCGGTTGTAACAGATAAATCAGCCATATTAAATATGCCTGTTTTAAAAACACCGCCTAAATCTATAAATAAAAAATCGGTTACAGATCCAAAAGCAATTCTATCAAAAATGTTAGCAACCCCTCCTCCAATTATACTAGCAAAAGCAAATAGAGACCAAGTATCTAAGCTTTTGTCTTTAATAATATAACGAAGTACAATTGCTAAAACAATAATGGGTAAGATTAGAAGTAAAATTAACCTTAAAGTTGGGTGTAAATCGCTGCCCATACCTAAAAAGGCACCCTTGTTTTCAACATTCATTAGCCAAAAAATATCACCAATTATAGAAATGCGTTCACTTGGGCGTGTTTCGGTTTGTCCAATTACGTTTGCACGAACAATTATTTTAGAAATTTGGTCTACAGCAATTGTTAAAACAGTTACTACAGCTATAAAAATAGAACGTTTAGATAACTTCATTTTTTAACTTATACTTTCTAAAACAGCTGAAGTTACAGCCATTGGTCTATTTATTTTTTTAACTAAACCTTGTAGTACTTTACCAGGTCCTACTTCTGTAAATAATGTTGCACCATCGGCGATCATTTGCTGTACAGATTGTGTCCATTTTACAGGATCGGTAAGCTGGGAAATTAAATTGGCTTTTATTTCATTTTCATTAAGAACAGCCTTAGCTGTTACGTTTTGATAAATTGGGCAAATAGGTTTGCTAAAGTTAGTTGTTTCAATTTTAGCAGCAAGCTCTTCGCGAGCAGGTTCCATTAATGGAGAATGAAAAGCACCACCTACCTTTAAAATTAACGCACGACGTGCGCCCTTTTCGGTTAAGGTTTCACAAGCCTTATTTATAGCTTCCATTTCTCCAGAAATAACTAATTGTCCAGGACAGTTATAGTTAGCTGCTACTACCACACCATTAGTGTTAGCACAAATATCTTCTACAATTTTATCTTCAAGTCCTAAAACTGCAGCCATTGTTCCTGGTACATTATCACAAGCTTTTTGCATAGCCTGAGCTCTTGTAGAAACTAAGTTTAATCCATCTTCAAAATTTAAAACGCCATTGGCTACTAAGGCTGAATATTCACCAAGTGAGTGGCCGGCAACCATATCTGGTTTGAAACTATCTCCTAATGTTTTTGCTAATATAACAGAATGTAAAAAAATAGAAGGTTGAGCTACTTTAGTTGCTTTAAAATCTTCATCGGTTCCTTCAAACATAATATCTGTAATGTTGAAACCTAAGATGCTATTTGCTTGTTCAAATAATTCTTGAGCTAAAGGAGAATTTTCGTAAAGGTCTAAACCCATACCTGAAAATTGAGCACCTTGTCCTGGAAAAATAAATGCGTTCATATTTAAAATTTAGTTTTGCAAAAGTAATAATAAATTATAACTTAAGATTGTTTGTGGCAGCTTCGGCACATCGTTCGCCATCCATGGCAGCAGAAATAATACCTCCTGCGTAACCAGCGCCTTCACCACAAGGAAATAAATTAGAAATTTCAGGATGTTGTAATTTATCTGTTCTAGGAATAGAAACAGGTGATGAGGTTCTAGATTCCACACCAATAATATTGGCTTCTTTGGTATAATAGCCATTCATTTTTTGTCCAAAAGCCATAAACCCTTTTCGCAAACGAGAACCAATTAGTTTTGGTAATAGTGAATGTAGTGGGGCACTATTTAAACCAGGTTGGTAAGAAGAATCGTTTAAGGTGTTTGATATATTGCCTTCAACAAAATCTGTTAATCGCTGTGCAGGAGCTACTTGGCTTCTTCCACCTGATGTAAATGCTAATTTTTCTAAATTTTTCTGATATTCTAAACCTTTTAAAGCTCCAAATTGTTCGTATTTAGGTAAATCTTTATGTGCATCAATTTCTACAACTATACCAGAATTGGCATATAAATTATTTCGTTTAGATGGTGACATACCGTTAACAACAACCTCGCCATTTGCTGTAGCAGCTGGTACTATAAATCCGCCTGGGCACATACAAAAACTATATACACCACGACCATTTACCTGTTGAACTAAGCTATACGATGCTGCAGGTAATAATTCGTGTCGGTTGCCAGAGCAATGGTATTGTATAGAATCTATAATGTGTTGTGGGTGTTCAACACGAACGCCCATGGCAAACGATTTAGCTTCAATAGTAATTTCTTTTTTGTAAAGTAAGTAAAAAATATCTCGAGCTGAATGGCCTGTTGCTAAAATTACTTTTTCGACTGGTGTTTCTTCTGTTTCATTTAAAATTATAGCGTTTATAGCATTATTGTGAATTTTAAAATCTGTAACACGTGTGTTAAAATGAATTTCTCCACCATAATTTAAAATAGTTTCACGAATATTTTGAACCACTTTAGGTAGTTTGTTGGTACCAATATGTGGATGAGCATCTACGAGTATTTGGTCTGTTGCGCCATGATAAACTAAGTTTTCAAAAATTCTGCGAACATCACCGCGTTTTAAACTGCGTGTATAGAGTTTGCCATCACTATAGGTTCCTGCTCCGCCTTCACCAAAACAATAGTTAGAGTTTTCGTTTACTTCGTGATGTTGATTTATGGCTCTTAAATCTCTGCGACGATCTTTTACATTTTTTCCACGTTCTAAAACTATTGGTTTAAACCCCAGTTCTATACAACGCAGTGCTGCATACATTCCGGCAGGACCAAAACCAATGATGTGAACTGGTTTGGCTTTTGAAACATCTTTGTAATTAAAGTTGTACTCTGAATTTTTGGGAATAGGTTCGTTAATAAAAACGGCAACCTTATAATTAAGTATTATTTTAGGTTTACGGGCATCTATTGATTTTCGTAAAACTTTAATACCTGCAATTTCATCTTGATTTATTCCTAATTTTATTGCTGATTTTATAATCAGAATATTACTGATTTCTTCTTCTTTTAAGGAAATACGAAGCTGAATTTCTTTTACCATAGAGCAAAATTAGATAAAATTACTTTTGTAAAGGTGTTACATCTATTTTCTTTCGTAAGTAATAAACGAAAATTCATAATCATGATTTTTATCTTTTTTATGAAAAATGTTTTCCGTTTCCTTCCATATTGCATCATCTATTTCGGGGAAAAAAGTGTCTGCTTCAAAACTATGGTGTACTCTGGTTAGTTCAATTTTATCGGCTAATGTCATGGCTTGCTTATAAATTTCTCCACCGCCAATAATAAAGGGCTGTGAATCTGTTTTAGCAGCATCAATAGCATCTTCTAAATTATTTACAATTATAACGCCGTTTGGGGCATTATAATTTTTTTGTCTGGTTATAACCACATGTGTTCTATTTGGCAAGGGTTTGGGGAAACTTTCAAAAGTTTTTCTGCCCATTATAATATAATGTCCATTAGTTAGTGCTTTAAAACGCTTTAAGTCGTCACTTAAGTGCCATATTAGTTGGTTTCCTTTTCCAATAGCATTGTTTTCGGCAGCGGCAACAATTATGGTTAGATTAGCATTATTAGTAATTGTTTTTTTATACACTTCAGATTGTGCAACTAGAGCTTCCTCTTTAATTAAACCTTGTTTTAGTTTATTAATTCGTTCTTGTTGTTTATTTATCAGTTTATCTAATTGCGCTTTTTCCCAATTTTTCCCCATAAATTTGTGTATGATAAATACACTAAAAATGTGATAAATAAGCAGGAAGAGCCAAATTAAAATTGCAAACAAAAACCATTCTTTTCCAAAAAAAGTAATGTCTTTACCAATTCCTAATGCTGTGTTAGCAATAATTAAAAATACGGCACCAATTAAAAAAATAATAAAATGGATATAAAGTCTTTTTTTTTGCTTTATTCTTTTTTGTGCATTTTCAATAAGTTCTAATTGGTCTTTATCTATCTGTGGTTTAGTTTTCTTTTTTCCAAACATATGTTAAAATTATAATGTAAAGTTAATGGTTTTTTCGGGTTATGTTTTAATTAAATTAAATAGCAAACTATTTGTAAATCAATTAAAAATGAAATTAATAGCAATAATAAAATTGGTTTACCATAAAAAAATGTAAAAAATGCAAGAAATTACTAGTTTGTTTTTGTTAATTTAATAATTCTGTGTCATTTAGTTTTAAAAAAAGTTTTTCAAAAAAAATCTTTTATAAATTTGTAAGATAAAATGCTAAAAATATAAAATTATGTCTATTAAAAAACAGTATTTAAAATCTAAGCCTATTTGCAAGGTTACTTTTGCGATTAAGCCAGAAGATGAAGCTACACAAGTTTCCGTTGTTGGTAGTTTTAATGAATGGAATTCTGAAGCTAATCCATTAAAGAAATTAAAAGACGGAACTTTTAAAGGAACAGTAGATTTAGAGAAAGATAAATCGTATGAGTTTAAGTATTTAATTGATGAGACAGTTTATACAAATGAAGCAGAGGCAGATGCTTTGGCTTGGAATGATTTTGCAGGAGCAGAAAATAGCGTTTTAAACGTTTAAATATATAAAAATAAAAAGCACTTTATACATTTTAAAGTGCTTTAAAAAAATACTAGATAGCAACCTTACCTTTTATATGTGGGTGAGGGTTGTAATCTTTAAGTGTAAAATCTTCAAATTTGAACTCAAAAATATCTTTAATATTTGGGTTTAAAATCATTTTTGGAAGAGTTCTAGGTGTTCTGGTTAATTGTAGTTCTAATTGCTCAAAATGATTGCTATAAATATGAGCATCACCAAAGGTGTGTATAAAATCTCCTGCTTCATAACCGCAAACTTGAGCCATCATCATTGTGAATAAGGCATATGAAGCTATATTAAAAGGTACACCTAAAAATATATCGGCACTTCGTTGATATAATTGGCACGATAATTTTCCATTGGCTACGTAAAATTGAAAAAAGGCATGACAAGGAGGTAAAGCAGCTTTTCCATTTGCAACATTTTCGCTAAAGCTTTTAGATGTATCTGGCAAAACCGAAGGGTTCCATGCAGAGACTAGCATTCTACGACTATTAGGGTTGTTTTTTAAAGTTTCAATTACCTCTTTAATTTGATCTATTTCATCGCTATTCCAATTTCGCCATTGGTGGCCATAAACAGGTCCTAAATCACCATTTTCATCTGCCCATTCATTCCAAATACGCACACCATTTTCCGTTAAATAGTTAATATTGGTATCGCCTTTTAAAAACCATAGAAGTTCGTAAATAATAGATTTTAAGTGAAGCTTTTTTGTTGTAACCATAGGGAAGCCTTCGCTTAAATCGAAACGCATTTGGTACCCAAAAACACTTTTAGTTCCTGTTCCTGTTCTATCACCTTTTTCATTCCCGTTTTCTAAAACGTGTTTTACTAAGTCGTGGTATTGTTTCATACAATTATTGTGTCACTAAAGTGAGTGTCTTATTTTTATTAAACTGAGGTGTTATTTTATAGGTAAAAATATAAAAAAGCATCAAAATTTTTTTTGATGCTTTTACTATGTTATTATAAAGTTATTAACGTCTTAGCCTATAATCATACCAGCAATAGTGGCCGAAATTAACGATGCAATAGTACCGCCTATTAAGGCTTTCATACCAAATTGTGATAGTACTTTACGTTGACCAGGAGCAAGAGATCCAATGCCACCAATTTGTATACCAATGGATGCAAAATTTGCAAAACCACAAAGCATATAAGTAGCCATAATAATAGATTTTTCGTAGGTTAAATGGATAGAGTTTCCAGCATTTTTTAAATCAGCTAATTGTATATAGCCAACAAATTCGCTAGCTGCTAATTTTATACCCAAGAGCTGTCCCATTAGTGCCATATCTTCTTTAGCTACACCGATTAACCACATTAATGGTGAGAATATATAACCTAGAATAAATTCTAACGATAAACTTTCATAACTTGTGTTTTCAACAATCCATGAATTTAATCCAAGGAAATATCCTACTTTTTCAAACCCGAAATTTATCATGGCAATAAAAGCAACAAAAACAAGAAGCATAGCACCAACATTTACTGCAAGCTTTAAGCCTTCGGTGGTACCGTTCGCAATGGCATCTAATATGTTTGAACCAATTTTTTCTTGTGATACATTAACATCTGTGTTTACATCTTCAGTTTGAGGAAATAAAATTTTTGAAATAACAATAGCTCCAGGAGCAGCCATAACTGATGCTGCAAGTAAGTGTTTAGCATAAAATAAACGTAATTCTGCATCGTCGCCACCTAGAAAACCAATGTAAGCTGCTAAAACGGCTCCTGCCACGGTAGCCATACCACCAATCATTACCAAAAGCATTTCCGATTTATTCATTTTTTCTAAATAAGCCTTTATTAGTAAAGGAGCTTCGGTTTGGCCTAGAAAAATATTTCCAGCTACGCTTAAGCTTTCTGCTCCAGAAATTTTTAAAACCTTTGATAGTAAATGAGCCATTATTTTAACAACACGTTGTATAATGCCAAGGTAAAATAAAACAGAAGTTAAGGCTGAAAAGAAAATGATAGTAGGTAAAACTTGAAAGGCAAATATATACCCAAAGGTGTCCATATCTACAACCAAACCTTCAAATAAAAACTTGCTGCCCGCCCTTGTAAACTCTAATACTTGTACAAAAAGGCTTCCAATAAATTCGAATATGCTTTTTACAAAATCTACTTTTAAAACTCCAACTGCTATTACTAATTGAAATGCTAAACCAAGCCCAACAATTTTCCAGTTAATAGCTTTTTTATTGCTACTAAATAAAAATGCTACAAAAACTAAGGTTACCATCCCTAAAACTCCACGCCATAAACTTTTAAATGTAAAACCTTGGCTAGGAATTATTTTTGCAGGTTCTGAAGGTGTTGAGTTTTGAAGATTTGTTACTGTTTCAGGTATAACTTCAGTTGAAGTTTGTAAAGAATCTTTAATTGCTGTTGCAGCAGTCTCAACGGAGTCGAGAATTGGTGTCGTATCTAAATCTTGTGAAAAAGTAAATGTTGTAAATAGAAAAAATACAGGAATTAGGTACAAAAACGGCTTACTCATATTTTAATTTTATGTTATTCTCGTTTTGAAATTTCGTCGCGAATATGTGCTGCTTTTTCGTAGTCTTCGTTAGCAACCGCTTCATCTAATAGTTTATGAAGCTCTTCAATTGTTTTAGATGCGAAATTATCTTTAGGTTTGTTAGGCTCTAGCTCGTTTGATACTAAATCGTCCATCAAAATACTATCTTGATCTTCGTTATCATCTTCTTTCTTGGGGTTTACTTTAAGGTAAATTCCTGCCTTATCAAGAATATTTTTGTAGGTAAAAATAGGCGCTTGAAAGCGTAAAGCTAGTGCTATGGCATCACTAGTTCTAGCATCTATAATTTCTTCAATTTTATCGCGTTCACAAATTAAGCTTGAGTAAAAAACACCATCAACAAGCTTGTGTATTATAACTTGCTTAACAATAATATCGAAACGATCTGCAAAATTTTTAAATAAATCGTGAGTTAACGGTCTAGGAGGGCTTATTTCTTTTTCTAGAGCAATGGCTATAGATTGAGCTTCAAAAGCGCCTATTACAATGGGGAGTTTGCGATCTCCGTCTACTTCATTTAAAATTAAGGCATAAGCACCATTTTGGGTTTGGCTGTATGATATACCTTTTATATTTAATCTTACTAAACTCATAATTTATTAAAAAGCAAAGAACTGTTTAAATTAGGACTTTACCAACTGCTAAAGGCAGATTTATGATAAACTGCTAATTTAAACAGTTCATTTGAAAGCAATAAATTTAAATAAATAAAATTTATTGTTGTGCTTTAAAGGCTTTTAATTTTTCAATTAAAGCAGGAACTACTTCAAAAGCGTCGCCAACAACACCGTAATCTGCAGCTTTAAAGAAAGGTGCTTCAGGATCTGTATTTATTACAACTTTTACTTTAGAAGCATTTATTCCAGCTAAATGCTGTATGGCTCCCGATATTCCAATTGCAATATAAAGGTTAGATGCTACAGGTTTACCGGTTTGTCCAACGTGCTCGCTGTGTGGACGCCAACCTAAATCTGAAACAGGTTTAGAGCATGCTGTTGCAGCTCCTAAAACTTCAGCTAAATCTTCAACCATTCCCCAGTTTTCAGGGCCTTTTAACCCACGTCCGCCAGAAACAACTATTTCGGCATCGGCAATACTTACTTTGTCTGATGCTTTATCAACAGATTCTACAGTGATTTTTAAATCGGGAATTGAAGGCGAAAATTCTTCCGTGGAAGCGCTACTGCTGGTTTCAACTAAACCAAATGAATTATTTGATACTCCCACAATTTTTACATCTGAAGTGATTTCTGTAATTTCAAATGCTTTATTTGTAAAAGCTGTTCGTTTTACTTTAAACGGACTTGTACTTTCTGGTTTTGCTATAACATTTGATGCATAACCTGCATTTAAACCAACCGATAATAAAGGAGCTAAATACTTGCTGTCTGCAGAAGAACTTACTACAATAACGGTTGCATTTTCTTTTTCTGCTGCTTGCTTAATAACTTGTGCATAGGCATTTGCATTAAACGTTTTTAATGTATCATTATTTACTTGTAAAACTTTGTCTACACCATAAGTTCCAAGAGCAGCAGTATTGTTAGCGTTAATAGCAATTGCTGTAACTGTGGTTCCTAAGTCGGTTGCTATTGCTTTTGCGTAACTAGCAACCTCAAAAGCTGCCTTTTTAAAGACACCTTGATCTGATTCTGTATATACTAAAACTGACATATTTTTCTTTTTTTTTTATTCCCGATAAAACGGAAATCTGATTTATTTTTTACTTCTAAATTCTCAAAAGATCCTGAAATTAATTCAGGAAGATTTAATTACAAATTAAATTACTTTTGCTTCGTTATGAAGTAAGTTTACCAACTCATCTAAATTATCTGGTGCAACCAGAGTTACTGCACCTTTTGGGGCAGGTTTTTCAAATGTAACAGAGTTTGTTTGAGCTGTTGCATCAATAGGTTCGGCAACGGTTAAAGGTTTTTTGCGCGCCATCATTATACCACGCATATTAGGTATGCGTAAATCGCTTTCTTCAACTAAGCCTTTTTGCCCTCCAATAACTAGGGGTAGAGTTGTAGAAACGGTTTCTTTTCCTCCATCTATTTCGCGTGTTGCTTTAGCAGTTGTTCCCTCAATTTCTAAACCAATACAATTGTTTACAAAATTGGCCTCTGTTAAACCAGCAATCATGCCTGGTACCATTCCTCCATTATAATCTATAGATTCTCTACCAGCAATTATTAAATCGTAACCTCCCGTTTTTACAACGTTAGCTAATTGTTTAGCAACAGTAAAACTATCTAGGGCAGCTGTATTAACTCTAATAGCGTCATCGGCCCCTATTGCAAGGGCTTTACGTAAAGTAGGTTCTGTTTCAGGACCGCCAACATTTACAACCGTAACGCTAGCGCCTTGTTTTTCTTTTAACCACATGGCTCTGGTTAGGCCAAATTCATCATTTGGATTAATAACAAATTGTACGCCGTTGGTATCGAATTTGCTATTACTATCTGTAAAGTTTATTTTTGAAGTCGTATCGGGTACATGACTTATACAAACTAATATTTTCATAAAATTTAGTATTTAAAGGTCTTATTTTTTATTGTCGCTACGAAGTTAATTATTTATTTTGAAAAATACTATGCATGCATAATAAAATTTAGTTAATTTCTTGTTAGTGAGTTTCCCATTTATTGTTATTTTTGTGATTCGATAAAAATATATATTAATGAAGACAATTCAATTTAGAGAAGCTATTGCCGAAGCCATGAGCGAAGAAATGCGTCGCGATGAAAGCATTTATTTAATGGGTGAAGAGGTTGCTGAATATAATGGAGCTTACAAGGCATCAAAAGGAATGTTGGATGAGTTTGGTCCAAAACGTGTAATAGATACACCAATTGCAGAGCTTGGTTTTGCAGGTATTGCTATTGGTTCTACTATGACAGGAAATAGACCTATTGTTGAGTATATGACGTTTAACTTCTCTTTAGTTGGTATTGATCAAATTATAAATAATGCTGCTAAAATTAGGCAAATGTCTGGTGGGCAGTTTAATTGCCCTATTGTATTTCGTGGTCCAACAGCCTCAGCAGGACAATTAGGAGCAACACATTCACAAGCTTTTGAAAACTGGTTTGCAAACACTCCAGGTTTAAAAGTTGTGGTACCATCTAATCCATACGATGCAAAAGGATTACTGAAAGCTTCTATACGCGATAACGATCCAGTTATATTTATGGAAAGTGAGCAAATGTATGGTGATAAAGGTGAAGTTCCAGAAGGTGAATACATTATTCCGTTAGGGGTTGCCGATGTAAAACGTGAAGGTACAGATGTTACAATAGTATCATTTGGTAAAATTATAAAAGAAGCATACAAAGCAGCCGATGAATTAGAAAAAGAAGGTATATCTTGTGAAATTATCGATTTACGTACAGTACGCCCAATGGATAGAAAGGCGATTTTAGATTCTGTAAAGAAAACCAATCGCTTAGTAATTTTAGAAGAGGCATGGCCATTTGGTAATGTTGCTACCGAAATTACATATTTAGTCCAAGATCAAGCTTTTGATTACTTAGACGCCCCAGTTGTTAAAATAAATACAGCAGATACACCTGCGCCTTATTCTCCAGTTTTACTTGAAGAGTGGTTACCTAATAGTAACGATGTTGTAAAAGCTGTAAAAAAGGTTTTATATAAATAAATTATATTTTTTTACGTTATATAAACTTCATCGGCAGTATTGTTGATGAAGTTTTTTTATATTATGAAGCTTAAACTACTTATTGCCCTTATATTTTTCGGAATTTTTTCTGCCCAATCTCAAACTAAAGTTAGCGGATATGTGTTTGATGAGTTTGATCAACCCGTATCTTTTGCCAATGTTATTTTTAAAGGTTCTACCCAAGGAACTATTACAGACGAAAATGGGAAGTTTTATCTAGAGTCTAGCGAAACCTGGGATGCTTTAATAGTGTCTTTTATTGGTTACGAAACATTAAATATTTCTTTAGATAAAAAAGTGAATTACGATTTAAAATTTATTTTAAAAGAAGAAACAAGTCAACTAGATCAAGTTGTAATTTTTACCGGAAAACAATCTAAGAAAAATAATCCAGCAATTGATTTGCTTCGAAAAATTTGGGAACATAAACGTAGCAATGGCTTAAAACAATTTAAACAATACGAGTACGAAAAGTATGAAAAAGTAGAGTTTGATATTAATTCTGTAGATAGTGCCTTAATGAAAAGTAAGTTGTTTAAAGGTATGGAATTTGTTTTTGACCATGTTGATACATCCAACGTAACAGGTAAAGCTTATTTGCCAATGTTTATTAATGAAGCGGTTTCTAAAGTTTATGGAGATAATATACTTAATAAAACAAAAGAAGTTTTAGAAGGAAATAAAAACTCTGGTTTTAGCGATAATCAAATTATTATCGATTTCGTAAACGATTTATATAACGATTTTAGTGTTTATGATAATTACCTTAAGTTTTTCGACAAAAGTTTTGTAAGTCCCCTTTCAAGAACTGGAATAAACACTTACAATTACGTGTTAACAGACAGTTCTTTTATTGACGATAAATGGTGCTACAATATAGTTTACTACCCTCGTCGTAAAAACGAATTAACCTTTAAAGGCGATTTTTGGGTAGCAGATACTACTTATGCTATAAAAGAAATTAACCTTCAAGCTTCAAAAAGTGCTAATATTAACTGGGTTAAAGATATTTATATAGAACAAGAGTTCGAAGTACTAACCGATTCCCTTTTTCTTGTTAAGCGCGATTATATGATGAGTGACTTCTCTTTTAGTAAAAAAGATGAAGCTCAAGGTATTTATGGCAAACGAACCACTATTTACAATAATTATAAATTTGATATTGAAAAAGATAAAAAATTCTACGATAGAGAAGTTTATAACTATAATAAAGATGTATATAATCGTGATGATGAGTTTTGGCAAAACAATCGTTTAGAAGATTTGAATAAAGACGAAAAAGGGGTTTACAAAATGCTAGACACCTTAAAGACTGTAAAAAAATTTCAAAGACTTTACAATTTGGGAAGCATTTTAGCTTCTGGTTATATAGAGTTTAACACACTCCCGCTAGATTACGGACCAATTTTTTCAACCTTCGGCTTTAACGAAGTTGAGGGTTTACGATTACGAACAGGTGGTCGTACTTATTTTGGACCAAATGATTTGTGGCGTTTAGAAGGTTTTACTGCATATGGTTTTCGTGACGATAAGTTTAAATACGGAATTTCAGGTAAATGGCTCCTCGATAAAAAAAGTCGCCTAATTATTTCTGGAGGAAACCGGCGTGATGTAGAACAAATAGGAGCAAGTTTAACAACAAGTACCGATGTATTAGGCAGAAGTTTGGCTTCATCATCAGTGGTTGGTACAAGTACTAACGACAAGTTAACGTCTATAAATTTAACAAGTCTAGCTATTGAGGCCGAACCATGGAGAAATGTAATTTTCAGACTTTCAGGAAATTACAGAACCTTAGAGTCGGCATCACCAACCTTTAGTTTAGATTATAATACTCCCGATGGTATAGCATCAGAAATTAAGCAATACGAAAGTTCATTATCTGTATCGTACTATCCAAAGCGAAAAATGACTGGTTTTGGAGTTGAGCGAAGAATAGCAAATGACGATTTTCCTAGTTTATTTGCTCAAGTTTCCAGAGGAGATAAAAGCGTTTTTGATAGTGATTTTGATTATACTAAGGTTCAACTATCATATATACAGCCATGGCAAATAGGAGGCTTTGGGCGTTTAACCACAACTATTGAAGCTGGTAAAACATTTGGAGAAGTACCACTTGGGTTATTAAGTGTTATTCCGGGTAATCAATCATATTTTTCAATTTATAACACATTTTCTCAATTAGATTTTTACGAATTTGTTACTGATACTTATGCTTCATTTCATTTTGAACATAATTTTAATGGACGCTTATTCTCTAGAATACCATTTTTACGTAAATTAAACTTAAGAGAAATTGTTAGTGTTCGTGGAGCATGGGGTGATTTATCTGAAGAAAATATAACCTTAAGTAATGTGCCATCTAACCCAAATAATATTCAGCTTATTGCACCAAGAAACGAGCCTTATTATGAATATAGTTTAGGTGTTGGTAATATTTTTAAAGTGTTTAGAATTGATTTTAATTTTAGAGGAAACTATAAAGATGATATGGCTTACCCTGAAGCTAGAAAGTTTGGAGTAACCGGAAGTTTTGGGTTTAACTTTTAATGTTAAAAGGTTTAATTAATAGTCTTAATAAATATTAAGTTGTTGCTACTAGCCATTTTATTTGGGTTGCAGCCTAGTTTTCCTTCTGGAATGGGAATGCCTAATACTTTATAATGTTCTATCCAACCGTTGTGAAATTTATTAGTTTTTGGGTCTTTAAACGTCATAGGTTCTAGCCCAAAAATACTATCAGTTTTAAAGACTTCGTAAACATATTCCGAGCAGTAAAATCCTTCATCTTCTAAAATATAAGTAGTGTTATACGGGTTGCCTACCCAAGTTTTTGCTTGCTTAATGGCTTTATTTATATCGTCTTTTTTTAATGATTTAATTCTATATAAATCTACGTTATAATATTCTTTATTATCTGATTTAATAAATTCATTCAAGAGTTCTTTAACTACACCTTTATTGTAATCGGCATGGTAAACATAAGTGGTTTTGTTAGCAACCTCACAAATACCCATGTGGGTATAATTATTTTTGGCTTGAGTTTGCGTAACCTCATTTATAGCACTAGATAGTTTGCTTGTTGTTGCACCGCGAAAAACAATATCGCCAGTTTTGATGTTTTTATTTGTTTTACAGCTAGAGCCAAGTAAGGCAAGGCCAATATAAATTAAGCAGTTTCGTAAATTCAACAGTTTTTATTTAGTATTAGTGTTTTCTCTGTTAATTGTTTTTAGATTTAAAAGCATCAAAATTAGAAGGTTTTTCTTCTTTAGGAAAACTGTTGTTATAGTCGTCTGTATCAGCAAGTTCAAATCTTGGATCTAAATTTACTTTACTAACTTCTTTATTTTTAATAAAAGTATGTTGAATTTCGTATTCATTTCTGCGCCAAACCTCTGCAGGAAGTTTATCTGTTTCTGTTGTTCCATCGGTAAAAGTCCATTCAACAATTACCGGCATAACTAGTCCGCCACGATTTTTTACTGTAATTTCATAAATGTTTTTGCCAGAAAGTTGTTTTCTAACTTCATCTTCGTTTAAACGAGATAAAAACTGCCCGTAGGCTTTGTCTGGAGTCTCAATCATATTTACATATTCTGGACCGTTACTAAAATCTTTTGTTTCAGTGTTAGGGTTTATTTCGCTAGCTGTAATTTTACTTTTTGATGTCCTATTTTTATCTTCGATATTTGTATTTTCTTCGTAAACTTTAAACCACTTTACATTGCTTAATTCCATGTCTACATGGTCTGTAGTAAAAAACCAGCCTCTTATAAACCAATCTAAATCGGTAGCAGTTGCATCTTCAAGAGTTCTAAATAAATCGCTTGGGTTTGGGTGCTTGTATTTCCAACGGTTAGCATATTCTTTAAAAGCTTCGTCAAAAAGTTCTTTGCCAATTATGGTGTTTCTTAGCATTTGTAGACCAACGGTAGGTTTTTGATAAAAATTTCTTCCAAATTGATTGAATAATTCGTTGTCCGAAGCTGTCATTATTGGTCGTAAAATATTTTTATCTCCATCCATAAATGCTACAATGCTTTTTGGTGTAGTGTGATTAAAATTAGGATAGCGTTCAGCTAGTGTTCTTTGGTGTAAAAAGGTGTTTAATCCTTCGTCCATCCACATCCATTTGCGCTCATCCGAGCTTACAATCATAGGAAACCAATTGTGTCCAACTTCATGAATAATTGTGCTTAGCATACCTTGTTTAGCACGTTCGCTAATGTTGCCATTTTTGTCTGGTCTTCCGCCATTAAAACTTATCATTGGAAACTCCATTCCAATATTAGAGGTATTTACAGATATACAAACAGGGTAGGGGTAATCAAAAGTAGCATCAGAATATACCTCAATAGCATTTTTTATGGCTATTGTAGAGTTGTCTTTCCATACAGGAAGTCCTTCTTTTGGGTAAAGCGACATAATTAAAACATTATTGGTTTCAAGCTTTACGGCTTGCGCATCCCATAAAAACTTTCTGGAAGAAGCAAATGCAAAATCGCGAACATTTTTTGCTTTAAATTTCCATGTTTTTTGTTTTTTAGATTTTGTTTTTTCGTTTTCTATGGCTTCATCCTTAGTGATAATCATCATAGGTTTATCAAAAGTTTTTTTTGCTTTTTCCAAACGCTTTAATTGTGTTTTAGATAAAACAGACTCACTGTTTTCTAAGGTTCCTGTGGCAGCAATTATATGGTCTGCAGGCACTGTAATTTCAACATTGTAATCACCAAACTCTAGGGCAAATTCTCCTAGTTTTTGAAATTGTTGATTTTGCCAACCTTCAGTATCGCTGTAAACAGCCATTCTAGGGAACCAATGGGCAATTAAATAGGTTGTATTATCGTCTTCAGGAAAATATTCGTAGCCTTCACGAGAAAGGCGATACATACTTCTATCTGTAATTGGATAAGACCATTTAATAGCTATTGTGGTAGATGTGCCAGATTTTAATACGGTACTTAATTTTACCTTCATCATAGTATTATTAACAATACTTTTTAATGGGTTTCCATTTCCATCTTTAATTTCTTTTATAGTGTAACCCGCAGGGAAATCTATAGCACGGGTTAAAAGTTGCATTTTTTGAGTAGTAATAGAATCTTTAACTCTATTGTTAATCGAGCCAAAATCTTCATTTCCTTTTTTATTTACATTTTGCTCTAATTGTATCCATACATAGCTTAAATCATCTGGTGAATTATTAAAATAAGTAATGGTTTCTTCACCAGTTAAAATATTGGTGGTTTCGTTAATACTGGCTTTTATTTGGTAATTAGCACGCTGTTGCCAATAAGCATTTCCGGGAGCGCCGCTAGCTGTTCTGTAAGAGTTTGGCGGAGCAATAATATTATCTATAGGCTCAAATTTACCTTTCCAAGGTTGGGTTTGTGCAAAAGTTTGTAATGTAAAAGCTAAAAGGATTAAAAACAGAAAATTACGCATTGTGTAAGAGGTTAAAATAGTAGGCAATATAATAAATTGTAAGCCATTTTTAAGATAAACTTTATTATTATCTTTAAACTACATCGATATAGTGATAAAATAACATACATTAAACAGCCTTTTGTTGTTAAATGTTAAAGCAATTTTTACATTTGTGCAAGAAACCAAGCTAAATAAAAAAAACAAATCTATAACAATATATTCTTTAAGTTATGAGTAAAAAAAAATCAATAACTTTTGATGTTTTAATTGAAATACCAAAAGGAAGCCGAAATAAGTATGAATACGATTTTACATTACATAAAATACGTTTCGATAGAACATTATTTTCTTCAATGATGTATCCTGGAGATTATGGGTTTATTCCAGAAACTTTAGCATTAGATCAAGATCCTTTAGATATTTTAGTATTGTCTACAGAGCCATCTTATCCAATGGTGGTTATGGAAGTTCGACCTATAGGAGTGTTTCATATGACTGACGAAAAAGGTCCAGATGAAAAAATTATTTGTGTTCCAGTATCAGATCCTGTTTGGAACAAACGAACAGATATTGTTGATTTAAATCCGCACAGACTTAAAGAGATAGAGCACTTCTTTCAAGTTTATAAAGATTTAGAAAAGAAAAAAGTAGATGTTGGTGGTTGGGGAAATGCAGAAGAAGCAGTTAAAATTTATCATGAGTGTGTGCAACGTTACGAAGATAGTGAGCACAAGAAAAAACGTACTTTTACTATTTAGTTTAATAAAACTAAAAGCATAAATATATAATAAAATTAGTGAGCCATCTTTTTTAAGATGGCTTTTTTATGCTTAAAATTTTGGTTTTATAATTTTCTCTTATTAAAACGAAATCTAGTATTTGCAAACTCGATAATAGAAGATGGTAATACCTGATTTTCGTCATTAAAATATTGAATTATTAGTTTAAGTAAATTAAAAATGATAAATTTTTAACTAATCACCTTTTTTTTTATAAATTTTATTTTTCTATTTTAGAGGTTCAAACAAAAATTAATTGTTTAATTAAAACCAACTAACCACATGGAAAATATTCTAAAATTCTTACCACTTTTTGGAGTAATAGCCCTTGCTTTTGTATTTATTAAAAGCGCTTGGGTATCAAAACAAGATCAAGGCACAGACAAAATGAAACGCATAGCTAAAAACATTGCCGATGGTGCTATGTCTTTTCTTAAAGCCGAATATAAAATACTTTCAATTTTTGTTTTAGCAGTGGCTGTTCTTTTATTCTTTAAAGGAAATAATGAAGTAGGCTCAAATGGTATGGTAGCAGTATCATTTATAGTGGGTGCAATTTGTTCTGCATTGGCAGGTTTCATAGGTATGAAGGTGGCAACAAAAGCCAATGTTCGCACTACAAGTGCAGCCAGAACTTCCTTGGGTAAAGCATTAGAGGTTGCTTTTGCTGGTGGTGCTGTAATGGGGCTTGGAGTTGTAGGGCTTGGAGTTTTAGGTTTAAGCGGTCTATTTATTATTTACAGCGAAATGGGCTGGGGCTTAAACGAAGTATTAAATGTTTTATCAGGATTTTCACTTGGAGCATCATCTATTGCGCTTTTTGCTCGTGTTGGTGGTGGTATTTACACAAAAGCAGCCGATGTTGGAGCCGATTTGGTAGGTAAAGTTGAAGCTGGAATACCAGAAGATCATCCTTTAAACCCTGCCACAATTGCAGATAATGTTGGGGATAATGTTGGTGATGTTGCAGGTATGGGGGCCGATTTATTCGAGTCTTATGTGGGCTCAATAATTGGTACAATGGTTTTAGGTGCTTTTATAATTACACCAGGTGTAGCCAATGGCATTGGAGCTGTGTACTTGCCATTAGTTTTGGCGGCTGTTGGAATTATAATGTCTATTATTGGAACCTTTTTTGTTAAAGTTAAAGATGGTGGTAATCCGCAAACAGCTTTAAATATTGGAGAATTTGGATCTGCAGGTTTAATGTTAATAGCTTCTTATTTTATAATAAATAGTTTTATTCCCGAAAGTACTGAAGGGTTGGAGCACGGAGCAACAGGTGTTTTTATTGCTGTACTCGCAGGCTTAGTAGCAGGCTTAGCAGTTGGTAAAGTCACCGAATATTATACAGGAACTGGAAAAAAACCAGTAAATTCTATTGTAAAACAATCTGAAACAGGTTCTGCAACAAATATAATAGCAGGCTTAGGTATTGGTATGATGTCTACAGCTATTCCAATTATTTTAATTGCAGCTGCTATTTTAGTGTCACATCATTTTGCAGGCTTATATGGCATTGCCATTGCTGCTGTAGGTATGCTAGCCAACACAGGAATTCAGTTGGCTGTTGATGCCTACGGACCAATATCAGATAATGCAGGGGGCATTGCAGAAATGGCAGAATTACCAAGTGAAGTTCGTGAGCGTACCGATAAATTAGATGCTGTAGGAAATACCACAGCTGCTATTGGTAAAGGGTTTGCTATAGCATCGGCAGCTTTAACTGCTCTAGCACTTTTTGCAGCTTTCATGAAAACAGCAGGAATTACTTCTATTGATGTCTCTAAACCAAATATTATGGCAGGATTACTTGTTGGAGGTATGCTGCCATTTGTGTTTTCAGCGTTGTCTATGAATGCGGTTGGGCGTGCAGCCATGGCCATGATTGAGGAAGTACGTCGCCAATTCAGAGATATTCCACAGTTAAAAGCTGCGTTAGAAGTTATGCGTAAATACGATTCAGATATGTCGAAAGCTTCAGAAGCAGATAGAAAAATTTTCGATGCGGCCGATGGTGTAGCAGAATATGATAAATGTGTTGCTATTTCTACACAAGCTTCTATTAAAGAAATGATCTTTCCTGGTTTATTAGCTATAGCCGTTCCTGTAGCCATTGGTTTTGTAGGTGGAGCCGAAATGTTGGGTGGCACACTTGCGGGAGTAACTACTTGCGGTGTATTAATGGCTATTTTTCAGTCTAATGCAGGAGGCGCTTGGGATAATGCAAAAAAAACTATTGAAGAGCAAGGAAGAAAAGGCACAGATGCACACAAGGCAGCGGTTGTGGGTGATACCGTAGGCGATCCTTTCAAAGATACCTCTGGGCCTTCATTAAATATTTTATTAAAATTAATGTCTGTGGTGGCTCTTGTAATTGCGCCTAGTTTGGTTTCGAATGATGATGTTTCTGCCTATGCAATTAGTAGTGATGAAGTAAAAAAAGAAATTAAAGTCGAAATGACTAAAAATACAGAAGATTCTGTAAAGGCCATCGTAACTACTGTTATTAATAAAAATGGAACAGAAACTATAAGTTACCAAACTTTTAAAGGAACAGAAGCAGAAGTAAAAGCAAAGGTTGAAGCTTTAAATAAAGCTGATAAGCAAGACGGTGTTTCGGTTAGTAAGAAGATAAAAAAAGAAGTTGAAAAATAGTTTTAATTATAATTTTTTGAAAACCACGCTTTTTAGTGTGGTTTTTTTATTTTTATATCGTTATTAATATGCAAAATGTTTAAAAAAGACCCGCTTCAAATTATAGCTTTTCAAACCTATGGAACTTCAAATAGGCTGTATTTAAGAGGTCGAGCTCTTGAAGATGAAAGTATTAACTTAGAACAAAGAGGTGCATTTAAACTTATTTTTAATGCGTGGAAACGCTTTGAAACTGACGAAATAAAGCATGCTAAAATTAGGGTAAAGGTAGGAGAGAATACTATGTTTTACACAAAAACTAATCATCGAGGTTATTTTATTATCGATGAAAAGGTAGATAATTTAATGGCTTATGCTAATAGTGAAGGTTGGGTGTCTTTGGAGTTTTCGTATGATGTGGCAAATCTTCGACGCGTAATACAAATGAATAACAAATTTCCTGGCGAAATGTTAATTCCTTGCAAAGATGCTTCATTTGGAGTTATTAGTGATATTGATGATACCATTCTACATACAGGATTAGTTTCTATATTAAAATGGCGAGTTGTTTTTAATACGTTTTTAACTTCAGCAGGAAAGCGAATACCACGAGATGGGGCTCCAGAATTTTATCATTTATTGCATAGAGGTAAATCTGGTAAAGCAGCAAATCCTATATTTTATGTAAGTCATAGTCCATGGAATTTATATAGGTATTTAAAATACTTTTTAAGTAAAAATAACTTTCCAAAAGGACCTATTGTATTGCGGAATTTTCCGAAACCATTTAGTAAAAAAAAGAAAGATTATTTACCGCAAAAGCAAAAGGAAATAATAAATCTTTTAGAAACCTATACTCATTTACAATTTATTTTAATTGGAGATATTGGCGAGCATGATCCATACATATACAGGCAGTTGGCTGGAGATTATCCTAACCGTATTTTGGCTATTTATTTAATGAATGTTGAGCATAAAGGCAAAATGAAAAAAGTAAAGCATTTATTTAGTGAGTATAAAGATGTTCCTGTATTGTTAGTAGAAACTACAGAGCAAGCCATTAATCATGCTAAAAAACATGGTTTTGTAAAGGCTTAGGTTTAAAATAAGCCGTTTATTTCTGCGTCTATACGATTAATAACACTACCTAAATCTTCTGGGTTTGCAACAAAATCAAGATTATCTACATCAATAATTAAAAGCTTGCCTTTGTCGTAGCCATGAATCCAAGCTTCATATCTTTCGTTAAGTCTGCTTAAATAATCAATACTAATAGAGTTTTCGTAATCGCGACCACGTTTGTGTATTTGCGAAACAAGGTTAGATATTGAGCTGCGTAAATAAATTAATAAATCTGGGCCTTGAACTAACGATTCCATAAGCTCAAAAAGCGATCTGTAGTTTTCAAAATCTCTATTTGTCATTAAGCCCATAGCATGCAAGTTTGGTGCAAAAATATGAGCATCCTCATAAATAGTTCTGTCTTGAATAATATCTTTACCGCTTTGGCGAATTTGTAAAACTTGACGGAATCTGCTGTTTAAAAAATATACTTGCAAGTTAAAACTCCAACGTTCCATTTGGTTATAAAAATCATCTAAATAAGGATTGTCTACCACATCTTCCAATTGTGGTTCCCACTTAAAATGTTTAGCTAGTAGTTTGGTAAGCGTTGTTTTTCCTGCGCCAATATTTCCGGCAATTGCAATGTGCATAGTAAGATTAAATTTTTAATTGGAATTCTTGCAAGCTATTAAGGGTGTAAATATACAAGGTTTCGTTGGTTACAAAAAACTGTTTTATATTTAAATTTGGAGTTGTTATCGGTGTGGGATTATTACTATTTTCTTTTAAGTAAAATAGGCCATTTTTTGTTTTTAAAATAACACTTTCGTTATTTATGGCCATTGCAGTGTAACCTTGGTTTTTAATTTTTTTTACTAAACTACCAAAGTATGTATAAACATATAAATAATGCTTTGTTAAAAGCCAACAATAATTATAATTACTTTTTAAATCAAGTATTTCGCCTGTAACAGGTGCTGTTTGTGCTTTTGTTGTGTTGGTTTTATAATTAAATAATTCAAGCTTTTGTAATTCTTGATTAAATATCCAAATTGAATTATCAAACCCCATAGAAGCATACGATACCATTTTATAAGGGTGTATGTTGTTAAAGTCTATTTTATAAATTTCTGCAAGCCTATTGTCTAAAATAATTACCGTATTAAAATCTTTATAAAATAAATTAATTTTTAAAGGATTAAAGGAGTTTGCAGATTGTAAGTCTCCTAATTGTATGTTGTTGTATGATAGGATATTGTCTTTGCTTTTCTTATAAAAAACATTGTCTTTACTAAAAAAAATAGTGCCAAAATTATCTATTCCAAAAATAGAATCTGCGTCAAAAGGTGTTTGCTTAATTATTTTAGAATTAATATTCTGAGCAAAAACTGAAAAAGAAAAGAGAATAAGAATGTAAAAACAGTGTTTCATGATAAAGGTTTGTAAAGTACAAAATGATATAAACTTTTAAAATTTAAGTTTATTAATTTTTTAAGAATCATTTAACGTTTTAAGGTTAAACTAAAATCAAGAACAAAAGTCTAACAAAGCAAACACATATTTAAATTTACGCCGTAATTAACACGCGATTTTATGAAACTTAATTTACAAAAAACACTAATTGCCAGTTTAGCGCTACTGGTTTCTTTATGCTCTTGGGCACAAACCGATTTTCAAGGTGTGGCGCATTACATGTCTAAAACTTCAATAAATACCGAAAATTTTGGTCGTCCGGATATGAGTGAGGAACAAAAAAAGCGTATTGCAGAGCGCATGAAGAGTATGTTTGAAAAAACATACACACTTACATTCAATCAAACAGAGTCATTATACAAAGAAGATGAAACGCTTGAGGCTCCTGGGCAAGACCAAGGTCGTAGAGGTTTTGGAGCAATGATGAGTAGTAGTTTTACAGGTGGTCCAGAATATAAAAATGTAAAAACAAACCAATTATTACAAGAACAAGAGTTTTTTGGGAAACAGTTTTTAGTAAAAGATACATTACCAAAATACGAATGGCAAATGACGGGTGAAACCAAACAAATTGGTCAATACACATGTTTTAAGGCAACAGCTACAATTAAGTCTACAGCTGTAGGGTTTGAAGATTTTAGACCGCCAAGAAGAGAAGAAGGAGAAGAAGCTAAAGAAGAAGAAACAAAACCTAAAGAACCTAAAAGTGTCGATATAGTTGCTTGGTATACAATGCAAATACCAGTAAATCAAGGTCCTGCAGATTATTGGGGTTTGCCGGGTTTAATACTAGAAGTTAATGCAGGTAAAACAACCATTTTATGTACTAAAATTGTAGTAAACCCAGAAGAGAAAACTACGATTAAAGAACCTAAAAAAGGTAAAGAAGTTAGTAAAGAAGAATATAACGAAATTGTTAAAAAGAAAACTGAAGAAATGCGTAACAATTTTAGAAACCGAAGAAACGGACCTGGAGGAAACAGACGTTAATTTGCCCAATTTTAATTATAATTTTTTATGAAGTTAAAAATTACGCTCTTGCTTGTTTTGTTAACAAGCTTAGCAACTTATGCCCAAATTAAACTAGAAGGTGTTGTAACAGATAGTATTGGTAACCCTTTAGAATTGGCAAATATTGTAGCTATAAACCAAACAACAAATGTGCTTGACGGGTATAGTATTACTACAGAAAAAGGGTTTTATAGGATTACTTTAAAAGAAAATACAGCCTATAAATTACAGGTAACTTATATTGGTATGAAACCAGGTGAAAAGTTTATTGAAACTAAAACAGATAATGTTACTGAAAACTTTATTTTACAATACGATAACGCTTTAGACGCGGTTGAAATAGTGTATGAAATGCCTGTTACAGTTAAAGGAGATACCATTATTTACAATGCCGATTCTTTTAAAAATGGGTCGGAAAGAAAACTTGAAGACGTAATAGATAAGCTTCCTGGAGTAGAAATTAATGATGATGGCCAGATAGAAGTAGAAGGTACCGTAGTGCAAAAGCTAACTGTTAACGGAAAAGATTTTTTTGATGGAGATTCTAAACTCGCAACAGAAAATATACCATCTAATGCCGTAGATAAAATTGAAGTACTGCGCAATTTTTCAGAAAACTCACAATTAAAAGGTGTTGAAAATAATAGCGATAATTACGCCATAAATGTAAAACTTAAAGAAGGTAAAGAAAACTTTTGGTTTGGAGATGTAACCGTTGGTGGCGGGGTGGCGCCTTCGCCAAACGACGCTTTGTATTTAGTGCAACCTAAACTGTTTTATTACAACCCTAAGTATAGTATTAATGTAATTGGCGACCTAAATAATATTGGTGAACCAGCATTAACTAACAGAGAAGTGAGAAATTTTGGTGGTGGTTTTAGGGCGCCAAGTCGTGATAGCGGTACAAATTTAAGTTTAGGCGATAACGGCTTAAGTGGTTTAACAAGTGTTGCAAACTCACAAAAAGTAGATGCTAAATTAGCGGCAACAAACTTTAGTTATGCGCCAAGTAGTGTTTTAGATTTAAGCGGATTTGTAATTTTTAATAGTACCAAATTAAATACACGACAAGAAAGTTACATTCGTTATACCGATCCTGAATTGGGTATTCCAGATGAAGAAACCATTAACACAGGACGAGAAGCTTCAGATCAAGGTTTGGTTAAATTAAGCGCTATGTATAAGCCTAATGCAAATAACCAAATAGAATATGATGTTTTAGGAAGTCTTTCAAAAGATTCGGAAGAGCAAGTAGAAGTATCTTCAATTATAGGTGAAACAAATCAATTAGATGAAGTAACGCCATTTAGTTTAAAACAAAACTTTAAATATTTTTATACGTTAAACGAAAATAACATTTTTGCACTCGAAGCTTTACATGTTTTAAAAGATGAAGATCCGTTTTATAATGCCTATTTACAAAACGATCCAACAAATAATGATGACGATGATGATGGTGATGATGATACAGAAGAAGATGCTTATGATGAAACAGCACAACAATTAGGGTTAGATCGTAGTTTAGATTTTTATAACCTAGGGCAAAATCAATATGTAAAATCAAATCAGTTTGATGCTAAACTAGATTATTACAATATTTTAAACTCAAAAAGTAACATAAGTTTTACTTTAGGAACTATTTTTAGCAGACAAGATTATAACTCTAATATTTTTCAGTTTTTAGAAGATGGTGAAACGCTTGATGCCACACCAACAATTGTTGATACCGATGGTAATTTGTTATTAGCAGAAAACGATACACAATATAACTTTAGCGATATTTATTTAGGAACACGTTATAATTTAAAGTTAGGAAAATTTACATTTCGTCCAGGTATATCTCTGCATGCATACGGTAATCAAAACATTCAATTTGGTGAAACTTACGAAGATAACTTCTTCCGTGTTTTACCAGAATTTGAAACACGTGTACAGTTTAAAAAATCGGAGAGCCTTCAGTTTAACTATAAAATGAGTAACCAATTTACAGATGTTACAAATATTGCACGAGGCCTAGTTTTAAATAGTTTCGACAACTTATCTTATGGTAATGCTACATTACAAAATGGTTTATCGCATAATTTAACCTTGCGTTATCGTAGTTTTAATTTGTTTAATTATACTAATGTTTTTGCAGTGGTTAATTACACAAAAAATATAGACCAAATAAGGTCGTTAACAAATTTTGAAAATGTAATTACAACAAGTACTTATTTTAATTCGCAATTTGCAGACGAATCGCTTACAGCTTACGGTCGCTGGCAACGTACGTTTGGGAAAATTAGAACAGGCATAAATGCTAATTATAGTTATAGTTTGCAAAATCAATTTATTGAAAATGTGCAATCTGTAAATAAAACATTTAGCCAAACATATAGACCAGAAATACGTACTAATTTTAATTCGGCTCCAAATGTAAGTTTACGTTATAGCTATTCAATAAGCAATACAGAACAAGGAACAAGAACAACAAAAATTATAAGAAACGCACCATCAATAAATTTTGATGCTTATATATGGAAAAAAGTAACGTTTGTAACCGATTATTCATATACTAACCAAGACGTTGATGGTGAGTCGGAGTCATATCAAACTTGGGATGCCAGTTTAGCTTATAGAAATAACGAAGATTCACATTGGGAGTTCGAGGTAAAAGCTAGTAACTTACTTAATATTGATGCAAACATTAATAATAATGTAGGTACTTATTCCGTAACAAATTCTTCAACATATATTTTGCCAAGGTTTGTAACTTTTAGAGTAATTTATAGTTTGTAAAGTCTATTTTGCTAAGAGCCAGTTTTTGTTTCTCATAATAAGTATTAAATGAAAGTGTTTATAATTAAACACTTTCATTTTTATTTTAAAAAGAAGTGAAATTTTATTTTGTAGATACAAAGAACCGTAATATATTTGCGCTCGGTTTTGGGAAGATACTCAAGCGGCCAACGAGGGCAGACTGTAAATCTGCTGACTATGTCTTCGCAGGTTCGAATCCTGCTCTTCCCACAAAAAATAAAAAGTCTGCACTAAGGTGCGGACTTTTTTTGTTTAACAGTAAGCTGTTGTTTGTTTCGCTTTAAATAATGCTTAATTTGTAAGAGAATTTTTTTTGCAAGCGAAGGTTTTAACATTATAAAATAAGGTAGTACCGTATAGAAATACAAAAGGTAGACTTTTTAAAGTCTACCTTTATTTGTTATTTTTCGAATAAGCTTCTACTGCTTACGGTTTCTTAATTTTTTCACTCCGAAAAAAGTAGCACCTAAAAGTAGTGCTGCAAGTCCACCATCTATAGGAACAGAATCATTATCCGAATATCCAGGAGGAGGAGGCAGTGGTCCGGGAGTCGGTGTTTGTTGTAAACTTGAATTAGTTGCGTTAATTTCGCCAGAAATAACAAGAATAATTAATAGAACAACTGTTCTAGCAATTTTTAAAGATGACTTCATATTTTACTTATTGATTAGCTAGACTAAAATAAAAATTTAGGTCTGTAATAACGCCCTTTTATGATAACTAGCTATTATTCTCGTTCAACTGTAAATAAGGTTTAAATCTCAAAAGCCTCTTTCACCTTATCAACATAATCTAACTTTTCCCAAGTAAATAATTCAACATCTAGGGTAATGCTTTCTCCGTTTGGTTGAGAAAACGTTTTACTTACTGTTTCGTTTTTACGTCCCATGTGTCCGTATGCAGCAGTTTCGCTGTACATAGGTGAGCGTAGTTTCAAGCGTTCTTCAATAGCGAATGGTCGCATATCAAAAATTTCACTTACTTTTTGTGCAATTTCACCATCGGTCATGTTAAAAGGGCAAGTACCATAAGTGTCAATAAAAATTCCCATAGGTTCTACAACTCCAATGGCATAACTTACTTGTACTAAAACTTCATTAGCAACACCAGCAGCAACTAAGTTTTTAGCAATATGTCGTGTTGCATAAGCAGCACTTCGGTCTACTTTACTCGGGTCTTTACCAGAAAATGCACCACCACCATGAGCGCCTTTACCACCGTAAGTGTCTACAATAATTTTTCGTCCAGTTAAACCAGTATCGCCATGTGGTCCACCTATAACAAACTTGCCTGTTGGGTTAATATGGTATGTAATGTCGTTGTTAAATAAAGCCTGAGTTGCTTCTGGTAATTTCGCTACTACACGAGGTATTAATATTTCAATAATATCTCTTCTAATTTTAGTAAGCATTGCTTCATCTTCATCAAATTCGTCGTGTTGTGTAGAAACTACTATGGCATCAATACGTTGCGGAATATTATCATCACTATATTCAATAGTAACTTGACTTTTACTGTCTGGTCTTAAATAAGTAATGTCTTTGTTTTCTCTTCGTAATTCGGCAAGTTCGGTTAAAATGCGGTGCGATAAATCTAGTGCCAGTGGCATAAAATTTTCGGTTTCGTTGGTGGCGTAACCAAACATCATACCTTGGTCGCCTGCACCTTGTAATTCTTTACTACCTCGGTCTACACCTTGGTTAATTTCGTCAGATTGTTCGTGTATAGCAGATAAAACGCCACAAGAATTACCATCAAACATATATTCTCCTTTGGTATAGCCAATTTTATTAATTGTATCTCGGGCAATTTGTTGTACATCTAAATAAGTTTTCGAGCGTACTTCTCCCGCAAGCACTACTTGCCCAGTTGTTACAAGGGTTTCGCAAGCTACTTTCGAGTCTACATCAAATGCTAAAAAATTATCAATTAAAGCATCACTAATTTGGTCTGCGACCTTATCTGGGTGGCCTTCAGAAACACTTTCTGAAGTAAATAAATAAGCCATAAAATATATTTTAATAGAAATAGATTTGACGGAAAACGTCAAGGTAGTTAACACTGCCTTTAGCATTTTTATATTTATCCTGAACTTGTTTTTGGTACTTTGTTAATACCAGTGTACATTGTTCAATATAAAAAGAGGTTGCAATCAGTCAAATCTTTCCTCTGTTATTTGTGGCGCAAAAGTATAAAAATAAAAGAAAATGAAAACCATTTTTCTTTTTTTTATGAAAAAATTGAAGGTTTAAAACAAAATAAAATTTTTTTTGTAATAAGTAATGCGAAATAATACTTTAAATATCATTTCAGTAAATGTTGTTGTGATTTTTTCTCGGCGATAAGGAATGGTATTTTAATTATATAACTTTAATAAAGCCTTCCTGAAACGGAAGGTTTTTTTAAGTTTTTTTTTAAGTTTTTGAACGTCATAAAAAAATAGATTTAAAACATTACAAATCAATCATTTAACTGATTTTTTTTAATTGTGAATTTAAACTATGAAAAGATAGAAAAATAGCAAGAATAGCTTAAAAAACTAATTTCGAATCTTATTATGTCTTTTTTTAGGTGAAATTTAAGATTGAAAATCAAAAACTAAATATTTGCTAAAAAATTAAGACAAAAGATAAAATTTTCTGTAAATAAACAATGAAAGAATTAAATAAACACAGTAAACGATTAACACAAGACGAATCGCAACCCGCATCACAAGCCATGTTATACGCTGTTGGATTAACAGATGAAGACATGAACAAAGCCCAAGTGGGTATTGCTAGTACAGGTTACGATGGTAACCCATGTAACATGCATTTAAATAGGCTTAAAGATGAGGTTAAGCTAGAGTGTAAAATTGCTAACTTAGTCGGTTTAGGGTTTAACACAATAGGTGTTAGTGATGGTATTTCTATGGGGACATCAGGAATGAACTATTCTTTGGCCTCTCGTGATATTATTGCCGATTCTATTGAAACTGTAATGAATGCACAAAGTTACGATGCGTTAATTTCTATTGTTGGCTGTGATAAAAATATGCCAGGAGCTGTAATATCAATGTTGCGATTAAATCGTCCGTCTATTATGATGTATGGCGGAACTATTGCTTCTGGAAACTATAAGGGGAGAAAACTTAATATTGTCTCTGCTTTTGAAGCTTTAGGGCAAAAGGTAGCTGGTGAAATAGAAGAAGAAGAATATAGAGAAATTATTCGTCGTGCTATTCCAGGAGCAGGAGCATGTGGTGGTATGTATACTGCAAACACTATGGCTTCGGCAATAGAGTGTATGGGCTTTGCTTTACCTTATAATTCATCTATTCCTGCAGAAAATCCTAACAAATTATCGGAAAGCGAGCGCCATGCGAGAGCAATTAAAAATTTATTAGAGCTAGATTTAAAACCTTTAGATATTATTTCTAAAAAATCTATAGAAAATGCTATTGCTTTAGTAAATGCTTTAGGCGGATCAACCAATGCAGTACTTCACTTTTTAGCTATTGCGCATGCTGCAGATATAGAATTTACTTTAGAAGATTTTCAGCGTGTAAGTGACAGAACTCCTTTAATAGCAGATTTAAAACCTAGCGGAAAATACCTGATGGAAGATGTTCACGGTATTGGTGGTACACCAGCAGTAATGAAATATCTTTTAGATAATGGTTATCTGCACGGAGATTGCATGACAGTTACAGGAAAAACTTTAGCTGAAAATTTAAAAGATGTTGAGCCATTAGAGTTTGAAGAAGATAGTCAAGATGTTATTTTTCCAACAGATAAGGCTTTAAAATCTTCAGGAAACCTACAAATACTTTATGGAAACTTAGCTTCAGAAGGAGCTGTAGCAAAAATATCAGGAAAAGAAGGGTTGGTTTTTGAAGGAAAAGCTGTGGTTTACAATGGCGAACAAGCAGCAAATACAGGTATTTCTAATGGAGAAGTAGAGCGTGGCGATGTCGTCGTTATCCGCTATGTGGGTCCTAAAGGAGGTCCAGGTATGCCAGAAATGCTTAAGCCAACATCATTAATTATGGGAGCAGGTTTAGGTAAATCTGTAGCATTAATTACCGATGGACGTTTCTCTGGAGGTACTCATGGTTTTGTGGTTGGTCATATTACACCAGAAGCACAAACGGGCGGTACAATAGGTTTGTTAAAAACTGGAGACAAAATTAGAATTAGTGCAGAAGACAATTCTATTAACGTTTTAATTTCAGATGAAGAATTAGCTGAAAGAAAAGCACAATGGAAAGCTCCAGAGTTAAAACATAAAAAAGGAATTTTATATAAGTACGCAAAATCGGTAGCATCGGCTTCAAAAGGCTGTGTAACCGACGCGTAAAATAAAACGTTTTGTCATTTCTGTTTAGGCAGAAATCTCATGAATAAAAATGAGCAATGGATACACAAACAATAAAACAAAATAAGAGCGTGGCAAATAAAACAGAACGCATCACAGGAAGCGAAGCCGTTATAAGGTGCTTAATAGAAGAAGGTGTAGATGTACTTTACGGATATCCTGGAGGTGCAATTATGCCAGTTTACGACGAAATTTATAAATATCAAGGAAAAATACATCACGTACTTACGCGTCACGAACAAGGAGCAGCTCATGCAGCTCAAGGTTACGCGCGTATTTCTGGTAAAGTTGGTGTGGCTATGGCAACATCTGGACCTGGGGCTACTAATTTAGTAACCGGAATTGCAGATGCTCAAATAGATTCAACACCGTTAGTTTGTATAACAGGGCAAGTGTTTTCACACTTATTAGGTAGTGATGCTTTTCAAGAAACCGATATTGTTGGTATTTCAACACCAGTAACAAAATGGAATTGCCAAGTTACTAAAGCTTCAGAAATACCTGAAGTTTTAGCAAAAGCTTTTTACATTGCTAAAAGTGGTCGTCCAGGGCCAGTTTTAATCGATATTACTAAAGATGCTCAAGTTTCAGAACTTGATTTTCAATATAAAAAATGTACTGGTATTCGTAGTTATATTGCTGTGCCAAAAATAAAATCTGATGCCGTAAAAGCAGCTGCAGATTTAATAAATAATGCTAAAAAACCAATGATTGTTTGGGGGCAAGGTGTTATTTTAGGTGAAGCCGAAAACGAACTTAAAGCGGTTATGGAAAAAGCAGGAATTCCTTCTGCTTGGACTATTTTGGGGGCTTCTGCAATACCAACATCACATCCTTTAAATATTGGTATGGTTGGTATGCATGGTAATTATGCACCTAATAAATTAACTAACGAATGCGATGTATTAATAGCCATTGGTATGCGTTTCGACGATCGTGTTACGGGTAATTTAGCAACGTATGCAAAACAGGCTAAAATTGTACATTTCGATATAGATCCTGCAGAAATTGATAAAAATGTAAAAACCGATGTGGCTGTAATTGGCGATGCTAAAGATAGTTTAGCACAACTTTTACCACTTTTAAACGAAACAAAACATGAATCTTGGTTGCAAGAATTTAAAGACTTATATCAAATAGAGTTCGAAAAAGTTATCAAACACGATATTCATCCGGAAAAAGAAGGCTTAACAATGGGCGAGGTATTAAAACAAATTAATATCGAGTCTGAAGGTAAAGCCGCTATTGTATCAGATGTTGGTCAGCATCAAATGATTGCTTGTCGTTACGCCGATTTTAACGTTACTAAAAGTAATATTACCTCTGGTGGTTTAGGAACTATGGGGTTTGCTTTACCTGCAGCTATTGGTGCGAAAATGGCGGCGCCAGATCGTGAAGTTGTAGCCATAATTGGCGATGGTGGTTACCAAATGAATATTCAAGAGTTAGGTACCATTTTTCAGCAACAAGTACCTGTAAAAATTGTAGTGTTAAATAATGAGTTTTTAGGAATGGTGCGCCAGTGGCAACAACTGTTTTTCGATAAGCGTTATGCTTCAACCGAAATGGTAAACCCAGATTTTGTTACTATTGCCAAAGGTTATCATATTGAAGCTTGCAAAGTGGTAAAACGAGAAGAATTGGCCGATGCTGTTAAGGAAATGATTGCTTCTAAAAAATCGTATTTCTTAGAAGTGTGTGTTGAGAAAGAAGATAACGTGTTTCCAATGATTCCAACCGGAGCATCCGTTTCAGATGTTCGTTTAAGCTAAAATCTTATAAAAATGAGTGAAGATATAAAATCATATACCATTTCAATATACACCGAAAATAACATTGGGTTATTAAATCGTGTTTCGGCAATTTTTCAGCGCAGACATATCAATATAGAGAGCTTAACAACTTCACAATCTGAGATTGAAGGTGTTAATCGTTTTGTTATTGTGGTAAACATTTGCGAAAATCAGGCTAAGAAAATTGTTGGGCAATTTGAAAAACAAATAGAAGTTATTAAAGCCTATTATCATACTGAAGACGAAACTATTTTTACAGAGTCTTGTATGTTTAAAATAAAGTCTGAATTACTTTTTGAAGAACCTCAAATTCAAAATATAATTAAAGAAAGTAACACCAGAATTGTAACGGTAAACAAAGAATTTTTTGTTTTAGAAAAATCTGGACGACGTCATGAAATTGAAGCATTACGTCGCGATTTAAACGTATTTGGTATTATGCAGTTTGTGCGTTCAGGGCGCATTGCTGTAACAAAAGATGAAATGAGAATAACAGAAATGCTTGATGCATTTAATAATTAATAAATAAACAACAACTAGAAAAATAAAATGGGAAATTATTTTAACACACTATCATTAAGAGATAAAATCGATCAATTATCGAAGTGTAGATTTATGGACGCTTCAGAATTTGAAGATGGTGTAGAAGCATTAAAAGGAAAGAAAATTGTTATTGTTGGTTGCGGTGCACAAGGACTTAACCAAGGATTAAACATGAGAGATTCTGGATTAGATATTTCTTATGCCTTAAGGCCAAAAGCTATTGAAGAAAAGCGTCAGTCTTTTGTAAATGCTACAGAAAACGGGTTTACTGTTGGTACTTACGAAGAGCTAATTCCAACTGCCGATTTAGTTTTAAACTTAACTCCAGATAAGCAGCATACAAATGTTGTAAACGCTGTTATGCCTTTAATGAAAAAAGGAGCTACATTAAGCTATTCTCATGGTTTTAATATTGTTGAAGAAGGAACTCAAATTCGTGAAGATTTAACTGTAATTATGGTTGCGCCTAAGTGTCCAGGTTCAGAGGTTCGCGAAGAATATAAAAGAGGTTTTGGTGTGCCAACATTAATTGCGGTTCACCCAGAAAACGATCCAGAAGGAAAAGGTTGGGCGCAAGCTAAAGCTTATGCAGCTGCAACTGGTGGAGATAGAGCAGGTGTTTTAGAATCGTCTTTCGTTGCCGAAGTAAAAAGTGATTTAATGGGAGAGCAAACCATTTTATGTGGTTTATTACAAACAGGATCTATCCTTTGTTTCGATAAAATGATTGAAAAAGGAATTGATGCTGGTTATGCTTCTAAATTAATTCAATTTGGTTGGGAAACTATTACCGAAGGTTTAAAATACGGTGGTATTACAAACATGATGGATAGATTGTCGAACCCAGCTAAAATTAAAGCGTTTGAATTATCTGAAGAATTAAAAGATATCATGCGTCCGTTATTCCAAAAACATATGGATGATATTATGGAAGGGCGTTTCTCTAGCGGAATGATGGAAGATTGGGCAAACGGAGATGAGAAACTATTAGGATGGAGAGCTGAAACTGCTGAAACTGCATTCGAAAAAACTCCAGCTGGAGATGTTGAAATTTCTGAACAAGAATTTTACGATAACGGTGTATTAATGGTAGCTATGGTGAAAGCAGGTGTTGAATTAGCTTTTGAAGCTATGACAGATTCTGGAATCATCGACGAGTCTGCTTATTACGAGTCGTTACACGAAACCCCACTTATTGCAAACACTATTGCAAGACGTAAATTATACGAAATGAACAGTGTTATTTCTGATACTGCAGAATACGGATGTTATTTATTCGATCATGCTTGTAAGCCTTTATTAGCAGATTTCATGACTAAAATTGATACAGACGTGATTGGTAAGCCATTTGCAAAAGATAATGGTGAAGGTGTAGATAATGCTAAATTAATTGCTGTTAATAAAGCATTAAGAGAACACCCAGTTGAAAAAATTGGTGAATTCTTAAGAGCATCTATGACGGCTATGAAACCAATCGTGTAAATATAAAACACATATAGTTTTATCGAAACCTCAAGATGCATTCTTGAGGTTTCTTTTTTAATTATTATTTTCGCTTTAGTAGCATAAAACGCTTTAGATATGAGTACGGAAACCACTTATTTTCCAAGTTTAGAAAACATTAAACAAGCAGCAGCCAATATTAAAAAAGTATCGGCAATTACGCCTTTAAGTCCGAGTTTAAGATATTCAAAACAGTTTCAAGCTAATATTATGCTTAAGCGCGAGGATTTACAACAAGTACGCTCGTATAAAATTCGTGGTGCTTACAATAAAATAAGTTCATTAACCTCAGAGCAATCTAAAAATGGCGTAGTTTGTGCAAGTGCTGGTAATCATGCGCAAGGTGTGGCCTTGTCTTGTAAGTTGTTAAAAATTCATGGTACCATTTTTATGCCAGCTCCAACTCCCAAGCAAAAAGTGGAACAGGTAAAAATGTTTGGAGAAGATTTTATTGAAATTAAACTTATTGGAGATACGTTTGATGATGCTAATGCAGCAGCAACAAAAGAGTGTAACGAAAAACAAAAAACCTTTATTCATCCGTTTAACGATCCTAAGGTTATTGAAGGCCAAGGAACCATTGGGTTAGAAATTATAGAACAAGCAACACAACCAATAGATTATGTGTTTCTTGCAGTTGGAGGAGGTGGTTTAGCGTCTGGATTATCTTCAGTATTTAAAAAATTATCACCAAACACTAAAATTATAGGAGTTGAGCCTGAAGGCGCACCTTCTATGAAGACTTCTATAAAAAATAATAAAAATACCGAGTTAGATTATATAGATAAGTTTATTGATGGTGCAGCAGTAAAACGCGTTGGTGACCTAACGTTTTCTATTTGTAAAGAAAATTTGCATAACATGATAACGGTTCCGGAAGGTAAGGTTTGCGAAACTATTTTAGAGCTTTATAATAAAGACGCTATTGTTGTTGAACCTGCTGGAGCTTTAAGTATTTCTGCACTCGATTTTTATGCTGAAGAAATAAAAGATAAAAACGTAGTTTGTATTGTTAGCGGAAGCAATAACGATATAACCAGAACTCCAGAAATTAAAGAACGTGCTTTACTATATGCTAATTTAAAGCATTATTTTATAGTAAAGTTTCCACAGCGTGCTGGGGCATTACGAGAATTTGTGGTAGATATTCTTGGGCCAGAAGATGATATTACCTTTTTCGAGTATGCCAAAAAAACAAACAGAGAAAATGGTTCGGCAGTAGTTGGTATTCAATTAAAAGCTTCAAAAGATTTAGAACCACTTATTTCTAAAATGAAAAGTAGAAACTTCTATGGTGATTATTTAAACAATAAACCCGATTTATTTCAATTTTTAGTGTAATAATTAATTACAAACATTAAACATGTTTTAGCCGAAAACGTTTGCGGTTTTAAAACTTTAAGTAAATCATTTTAATCTGTTAAACTTATCCTATTTTTTAAATAACCCTTTAGTTTTTAAAGAGTTGTTTTTGTTCTTCTTCGTATATTAGTAGTAAACAATTAATCTATTTTAATATGAATATTGTAGCTACAGAAATACCAGAAGCATACAAAATTTCGTCACTGCTTCATCAAAAAACATATTTATCAAACGGAGAATTAAAAACATGGAACGGAGAAACTAGTGAGGTGTATTCTACCATTTCTTCAACCGACGATTATAAACCAACCTTATTAGGTAGTATTCCAACTTTAGGAAAAGTGGAGGCCATGGATGCGCTGGATGCTGCATTGGGAGCTTTTAATAAAGGGCAGGGTTTATGGCCAACAATGAAAGTTGAAGATCGAATAAAATGCATGGAAAAGTTTGTTGAGCAAATGAAAACCAAGCGCGAAGAGGTTGTAAAACTTTTAATGTGGGAAATCGGTAAAAATTTACCGGATTCTGAAAAGGAATTCGATAGAACGGTAGATTATATTTACGATACCATTGAAGATTATAAACAACTCGATCGAGATTCTGCAAAATTTGAAAAACACGATGGTGTTTATGCGCATATTCGTCGTGGCCCATTAGGTACGGTGTTATGTTTAGGACCTTATAATTATCCGTTAAACGAAACATTTACCTTGTTAATTCCTGCATTAATAATGGGGAATACCGTAATATTTAAGCCAGCAAAACATGGTGTTTTACTTATACATCCACTTTTAGAAGCTTTTCAAAATAGCTTTCCTAAAGGAGTTGTAAATATTATTTATGGTCGTGGTCGTGTACTAGCATCTCCAATAATGGAATCGGGTAAAATTGATGTTTTAGCATTAATAGGTAATAGTACATCGGCAAATGCTTTACAGTCTGCTCATCCAAAAGGAAACAGGTTGCGTATGGTTTTAGGTTTAGAAGCTAAAAATCCGGCAATAATTTTGCCCGATGCCGATTTAGATTTAGCAGTTAACGAGTGTATAGCAGGAACGTTGTCGTTTAACGGCCAGCGCTGTACAGCATTAAAAGTAATTTATGTTCACGAATCTGTTGCTGAAGAGTTTAATAGGCGTTTTTCATATGCAGTGGATCAATTAAAATTTGGAAATCCATGGGAACCAGGAGTGAAGTTAACTCCATTGCCAGAAAAAGATAAACCCGCTTACATTCAGGAATTAATAGACGATGCTAAACAAAACGGAGCAACTATTTTAAATGAAAAAGGAGGAGAAACTACCGAGAATTTTATTTTTCCAGCCGTGTTATATCCTGTAAATAAAAATATGCGCGTATATAAAGAAGAACAATTTGGACCTGTTGTACCTGTAATGTCGTTTAAAGACATTCAAGAACCTTTAGATGATATGGCAGAATCCGATTACGGGCAACAAGTAAGTTTGTTTGGTAAAAATGTAAATACTTTAGCACCATTAATCGATACGCTGGTAAATTTAGTATGTCGTGTAAACTTAAATAGTTCTTGTCAACGTGGTCCAGATGTGTATCCATTTACGGGGCGTAAAGATTCAGCTTATGGTACTTTAAGTGTGCATGATGCTTTGCGTTCATTTTCAATAAGAACCTTTGTAGCTTCAAAAGATAATAATTATAACAAAGCTATATTAAATGAGCTTTTAGATACAAAAGCATCAAATTTTATTAGTACAGATTACATACTTTAATCTATTTTAACATATTTAATATACAAAGTGCAATATTTTTCAATGAAAAATACTGCACTTTTTTATGTGTTTAAATATTTATTTTTGAAATTGTATATATTATGCTTTAAAATTAAAATTTTAATATGAAAACAATAAAATATATACTAACAGGAGTTCTTTTAATTACGTTTTTGGTGTCGTGTGGGAAAAAAGAAAAGAAACAGGAAGAAGGCTTTACTTATCAAAAAGTAAAAGACGAATCTACAGAAGTATCTAACGAACAAGATGGTATTGTAACAATTATAATTTCCGGTAACGACCAAATGCAGTTCGATAAATCTGAAATAAAGGTGCCATCTGGTAAAACAGTAAAATTAACCTTAAGGCATAATGGTAAAATGGGAGCAAACGTCATGGGGCATAATTTTGTTTTACTTAAACAAGGTGTAAATGTTGCTGGTTTTGGCAGAAAAGCGGCATCAGCAAGAGACAATCAATTTATTCCAAAAGATTCAGAAAACGATGTAATTGCCTATACTAAGGTTATTGGTGGCGGAGAAACCACAACAATAACTTTTAAAACACCTAAAGCAGGTACCTACGATTATATTTGCAGTTTTCCAGGACATTACGCTCTCATGAAAGGTAAGTTTATAGTAGAGTAACCCTAAAAAGAAACATAAATTATAGTGTTAAGGTGATGATTGATTAAATTATTTATATATCATCATTTTTTTTGTAAAAAAGATCGAAAAATGAAGAAAATAACAGTTCTGCTCCTCGTTGGGTTAGCCATGTTAAATTGTAAGGAAAAAGAATATTCAGATATTATTTACGAAAAACCTGAAATAGTTCCTGAAGCGCCATCAACTTTTATGTCGCCAGAAGAGAGTATGGAAACATTTCACTTGCCTAAAGGTTTTAAAGTAGAGCTTGTAGCTAGTGAACCCATGATAAATGAGCCAGTTACCATTGCTTGGGATGGAGATGGCCGAATGTATGTAGCCGAAATGAATACATATATGCAAGATGTTGATGCTACTGCCGAAAATATTCCGGTGAGTAAAATTAAAATGTTAGAAGATTTAGATGGCGATGGTAAAATGGATAAAAGCACTGTTTTTATTGATAGCTTATTACTACCAAGAATGATTCTACCTTTAAAAGACGAGCTAATAGTAAACGAAACTTACACTTACGATTTATGGAGTTATAAAGACACCGATGGCGATGGGGTTGCAGATAAAAAACAACGTGTTTATTTTAACGATAACCGACGTGGTGGAAATTTAGAACATCAACAAAGTGGACTTATTTGGAATTTAGATAATTGGGTTTATACAACTTATAACCCTATTCGTTTTAAGTTTAAAAGTGATGGTAAGGTTGTTGTAGATTCTGTTGAGGTTATGCCACGAGGTCAATGGGGCTTAACACAAGACGATTTAGGGATAATGTATTATGCCTCGGCAGGAAGTGAAAACCCGGGTTATGGTTTTCAGCAACCTGCAATTTATGGCGATTATAATCCTAAAGGTAGATTAGCCGAAGGTTTTATGGAACCTTGGCCAATTGTTGGAACACCAGATGTACAAGGAGGAAAAAAACGTTTACGTCCAGATAATACATTAAACCATTTTACAGGTGTTGCGGGACAAGAAATTTATCGAGGGCACAAATTACCACCATCAGTTTATGGTGATTTGTTTATACCCGAACCTGTTGGAAGACTAATTAGAAGAGCTAAAGTAAAAACCGATAGATTTGGTAAACGAGTGTTGCATAATGCTTATGATGAAGCTGAATTTATGGCATCAACCGATTTAAATTTTAGGCCAGTTCAAGCTAAAACAGGACCAGACGGAGCGCTTTATATTGTAGATATGTATCGCGGTATTATACAAGAAGGAAATTGGACTCGAGAAGGTAGTTTTTTACGACCAGTAATTTTACGTAAAGGTTTAGATAAGAATATTGGTAAAGGTAGGATTTATAGAATTGTTCATGAAGATATTGAACCAGATAAAAAGCCTAGTTTAACTAATAAAAGCGCTTCAGAATTAGTTGAATATTTAGCGCATAAAAATGGTTGGTATCGTAATACCGCGCAAAAATTAATTATTTTAGAAGATGATAAATCTGTAATTCCTTTACTAAAGGAAATTGCTTTAGATAATACCTCTTTTCTTGATAAATGGTTTAATTCTGATAAAGATTTAGGTATTCAGCGTGTTCATGCATTGTGGACTTTAGAAGGAATGGACGTAATAGATAAATCGCTTTTACAAGCTAAGTTAAAAGATGAAGATAAACGCGTTAGAATAACAGCAATTCGTTTATGCGAAAACTTATTTAAAGAAGGCGATATTGAAATTTTAGATGATTTAGAAGAATTAATTTACGATCCTTCGGTAGAGGTTGTAAACCAACTAGCTTTAAGTTTAAGGTATAGTAAATTTAAAAAATCAACCGAAATTTTATCCGTTTTAAAAGATCGTTTCGCTGCAAATGAAATAATTACACATTCGGTTACCGAAAGTTTAAAGAAAGACGACTCTAAGCTAGAGAAACTTAAAGAACAAATTAAAGGTTATAGTACAGGAACTAAAAATAGTATTCTAGCTGGTTACGATGCCTATAATCAATTATGTATTACCTGTCACGGTCCAGATTTAATGGGAGTTCCTATTGGAAACGATGGTTTAATTGCGCCACCTTTAATTGGTAGTGCTCGTGTAAAAGGAGATAAAACAACTTTAAGTAGAATATTACTTCATGGTTTAATTGGTCCTATTGAAGGAAAAGAATACGGTATAATGATGCCTTTAAAAGATAATAGTGACCAATGGATTGCAGATGTTTTAACTTATGTAAGAGCCATGAATGGAGAAGGTGGCGTACACCGTAAGTTTGTAAGTAATGCTAGGAAAAAAGCGGGAGATAGAGAAGATTATTGGACTATGGATGAGCTTATGACTCTGGAAAAGCAAGGAAAGTAAAAGTTTATTTCAATTTTGAAATGTTATTTTAGTTAGTAGAAAAACACCCAAAGCATTTTGCTTTAGGTGTTTTTTGTTTTATAAAGTTAGATTTTATTTAAAAAATGTAATTTAATTGTAGCATAGTGGCACGAGGTAATATTGGCACTACTACAAAACTAGCGTCTGGATTAGCTTCAATGTATTCTTGTGTTGTTCCATTGGCATTTGCTCCAAAGGTGTTTGCGCCAAAAAAGTTAGCCAATCCTTCCGAATTAAAAATGTTACTTGCTAGTAAATTAGCCGAAAGGTTTTTATTTATTTTATAACCAATACCAGCGTTAAATGTACTGTAAGGATCTAACTGAAATGCATTGGCAACATTACCTTCGCGTTTACCCATGTATTGCCATTTTATAAAAGACGAGAATTTATTTTTATTAAATTCGGCCGATAAATTAAATAGCAGTTTAGGGTTAAAAGCAAGTTGGTTTCCAGAATAGTCGGTGGTATTGTCGTCGCTTGTGTCTACTGTTCCGGCAGCATCATAAACGGTCCATTTGCTAGCTTTCGGGTTTTGTAAAACACCATTAAAACGAAATGCTAAAACATCAATTGGTGAATAAACACTTTCCCATTCTAATCCAATGGTTCTTGAAGTATTGTTTTGTATTGGTGTGTAAAAAATACTTCCGTTATCGCTATCAAATTCAAAATTTGTGCTTCCAATATTTTTCAATTCACTCCAAAATAAAGTCGTTGTAAACGAGAAATCTTTAAAACTTGATTTCAGTCCAAGTTCTATTTGGGTGATATCTTGAATTTCACCTTCAGCATTTACAGGTACATTAGAAAAGTTATTGAAATAATAATTTAACTCTGGTGCTTTATGTCCTTTTGAAAGACGTCCAAACAAGGCAGCATCTTCATTTAATTTATAATTTAATCCGCCAGAATACGATAAATAATTATAAGTAAAATTGAAAGCGTTGCGATCGCCTGTTGGTTGTAAAATATTATTATCGTAAGCTGTGGTTTCATCACCATCCAAACCACCCGTTGCAGTATAAGGTTCAAACATGTCGTTACTTCCTTTGTGTTTTATGCTTTCAAAGCGTAATCCTAAATCTAAAACTAGCTTGTTAGAAATTTTCCATTGGTCGTTAGCAAAAACAGCAATTTGACTAATATTGGCCCTACTGTTTGTAAAAAATAAACCGCCATAGTTGCTTACACCATATTCATCGGATAAGGCAATAACTGGGTCTCCAGGATTCTCTAAAGTAACTTGTAACATTCTAGGGTTGTTTTCGTAGGTTGAAAACGCAAAACTTCCTTGTGTATATACCGATGTATCGGAAAAACCAGAAGCCAAACCAAAGTTTAAATCATGATTGCTAAATTCTTTTCTAAAATTAAGTTGTTGCATAATTTCGTTAGCATCGTTGTCTTTATACCACATAGAGGTTCCCATTACGGCATCGTTTGGTAGAGAACCGCTAATGTATTGCGAACCAGTGCCGGCAAAAATTCCGCTGTTATTAATGGTTGCTAATTCGTTTCCAGTATTGGCGTCTTTAAAAACAATTTGTCCAACAGGAAATGGATTGCCATTACTTACTAAATAATACACCGTAGGATCGCTAATGGACACAAAAGCATTACTAATTGAAGTTTGCCAATTAGCATCTTTAAACGAAAATTTAATATTGTTTTTAACCGACCAATTATTGCCTAAATCTTGCAGAAAATCGAAGCCAACAGCTAAATCTTTAGCATGTGCACCTTGAGATGGATCGAAACTATTGGTGCTGTTTAAATTACGGCCGTCTGGAATATTGGCGTTAAACTCAGGCATCATTAAAGCAGTGTTATTAAAATCGAAACCAAAAGCAGGTGTTGGGTCGTTCCAATTTGTAGCTGCAACACCATTATATCGGTTGGTTTGGTCGTTTAAATATTTTCCGTAAAGCTTAAAATAGCCTTGAGAGTTTTCTTTAATAAGGTTGAATTTAAATTGCCCTCCTTTGCTAAACGTAAAATTGGTATTTCTGGCGCCTTCGTTATGTCGGTAATGTCCGCCTGCTGTAAAAAACCAATTGTTACCAAAGCCGCTAGTTACAAAGGCATCGGTTCTGTAAACAGGGTTTCCGTCGCCTTGAATTCCAGTTTGTGCTTGTATTTCGCCCGATAAGGTCTCACTATGTTTTTTCGATATGAAGTTGTAAATGCCTCCAGGAGCATTCATTGCAGTAATAGATGCACTTCCACCTCGCAAAGCTTCTACTTTTTGAGTTGTAATATCTGCTCTGTGAAATAAATCGGATCCATAATACGAGTGTTGAACTAAACTAACAGGTAATCCATCTTCTTGCAGAGAAACATAATACCAGCCTAAATCGTCTTCGGCTGCAGCCGAAATACCTCGAGTATAAACTCTGGTAAATACTTCGCCTGCCGAGGCATCGGCAAAAGTTCCAGGAATGGTTTGCAGTAAGTTTGCTGTGCCTTGTGGAACAATTTGTTTAAATGCGTTGGTGTTTAAAGTACTAATAGAAGTACTAGATTCAAGTTGGGATTTCGGATTAAAATTTCCAGTTATAACTACGGTGTGAAGATTAAGTAAATCGGGACTTAAAGTGTAATTTTTTGTGAAATTTTCTGAAATATTTAAATCTTCAATAATGGTTTTGTATCCTAAATGAGAAATAGTAAGGGTGTAGTTGCCGTCTGAAATATTTTCTAGTATAAATTCTCCATTAGAATCGGTCATAGTAAGGAGGTTTGTATTTGATTTTAAAAGAATAGTAACACCTTCTAAGGGTAAGTTATTAGAGTCTAAAATACGACCAGAAAATTTAGATTGAGATATTAATAAAAAGGAGTTTAACGCAAAAATAAATGCAATTATCTTGGTACTTAACATAAAAATAGAATATAGTTGGTTTTAGTATTTTCCAAAAGTAAAAAATAAAATCACTTATATCTGTACAGTTTTTTACAATGAAATTTTTTAAACATTAATGTTTAGAAAATAACTAATTTGCTAGCTGAATTAATATTAATAGAAATGAAAGCCAACAACCTAAATACAAAGCAAAAAGTAATAAATGTTTTATTTTTTATAGTTTTTGTAATATTTGCTTTGTTACAAATAAACGACCCCGATCCTGTGTTATGGGTTTTAATTTATGGCTTTGTTTCCATATTGTTTCTTGGTGCAAACTTTTATAGTTACTCAAAATGGTTTATATGGTTAGTTGTTGTTTGTCTTTTAGTTTATGGTAGTTTTTACTTTTCTAGTGTTTTAGATTGGTTGCAAACCGAAAATAAAAATGAAATTTTTGGCGAAATGGTTTATGAAAAGCCTTATTTGGAAGGGTCTAGAGAATTTTTAGGTGTGTTTATTGCTGCTTTAGCATTATTAGTTTTACTAAAACAAAGTAAATAGGTTTTTTATTGAATTGATGATTGGTGTAATGTTAAGATTTTGTTTCTTAATTTTTAAATAACTAATTTGCACTAAATGTTTAAAATATTTCAGTGGAAATTAAAACGCAATGTATACAGCCTTATGAAGCCGATGGTATAGTTTACCATGCTGATACTTGTTTACCTTTAATTGATGCTGCTAAGCGAAAAAAAATAACATTTAAAGCACTTTCAAGATTAAGTTATCCCGGAGATGAATTAGATGAAAACACTATTGGTTTAAATAGTGTTGGCTATTGGGATGCTAACGAGCCGCAGGATTGGGGTTTAGATTGGCACAGAAATGAAGGTATTGAATTTCATTTTCTTGAATCGGGTACAATGCCTTACGCTCAAGAAGGTAAAGAAGTAATTTTAGAGCCTAATTACTTAACCATTACACGACCGTGGGAAGCTCATAAAGTTGGGAACCCGCATATTGGAATGGGTAAATTTTATTGGGTAATTATAGATTTAGGTGTACGTCGTCCGCATCAAGAATGGGTTTGGCCAGATTGGATAACGCTTACGTCTTCAGATTTAGCGCGGTTAACAACTATACTTAGAAAAAATAAAAAGTCTATTTTAAAAACGAATTCAAGTATTCGTGATTGCTTTTTAAGAATCCAAAAAACTGTTAATTCCGATGTGAATGGTAGCAGTGCTTCTCGCTTGCGGTTATTAATTAATCATCTATTAATTCTGCTTCTCGATGTAATGAATGCAGAAAAAATAGAACTTGACGAATCGCTTACCGATAGTTCTAGAAGTGTGAAATTCTTTCTAAAAGAACTCGATAAAAACCTTTCAGAAAACTGGACGATAGAAGATATGGCACAATCTGCTGGTGTTGGAGTTACGCGTTTTACCTTTCATTGTAAACAGCTTACCAATTTAACACCTATGCGTTATTTAACCATGAAGCGTTTAGGGTTGTCAAAACAGCTTTTAATAGAAAATGCAGAGTTATCTATAGCCGAAGTGTCTTATATGAGTGGTTTTGCTACAAGCCAGTACTTTGCTACTGTGTTTAAAAAATACGAAAAGTGTTCGCCTAACGAATACCGCTTAAAACATAGTTTAAACAATCTTCAGGTTTCTTAATTAAACAATGTTTAATTTTTTTCAATGAATTAAAACGCACAGTCTTTTAGTTTTAATTATTTAATTTCACAGGAGTATCTTTTTTCTTTATTAAAATATTGGCAACACCACACCAATAAAAGAATTATAGAGATATAAATTATACCAACTTAATTAAATAATTATGAAAAAAATTAACAAAAGCCGACTCTTTTTGGCAAGTTGTTTAGCTTTAATTACTACAGCAATGACGTTTGCTATTCGTGCCAGATTAGAAACTGTATTTGGGCCAGAAGGTGTTGGACTTACACTTGAACAAATAGGATATGCCTTTACTCCGGCCTTTTTTGGCTTTACTCTAGCCATGGTTTTTGGAGGCTCATTAGTAGATTTTTTAGGTATTAAAAAAATAACTTGGATGGCGTTTATAGCACATTCCATAGGTATTGTATGGACTATAATGGCAGGTTCTATGACTTCCTTATTTCTAGCAACATTATTTGTGGGTATAGGAAATGGTATGGTTGAAGCGGCATTAAACCCGTTAATAGCATCGATGTATTCCACAGAAAAAACAAAAATGTTAAACCGTTTTCATGTTTGGTTTCCTGGAGGTATTGTAATTGGTTCGATTGTAGGTTGGCTAGTTATGGATGTTTTAGGTTTAAACTGGCAAATTATGGTTGCAACATTATTTATTCCGGTAATTATTTATGGAGTAATGTTTTTAGGACAAAGTTTTCCAGTAACAGAGCGTGTGCAAATGGGAATTACTAATAAACAAATGTTTTCAAGTTTAGGAAAACCGCTGTTTATTTTTATGGTGTTTTGTATGTTTTTAACAGCCGCATCAGAGTTAGGAACTACGCAACGCATTGAATCACTCTTAAAAGAATCGGTAGCAGTGCCTTTATTAGTACTGGCTTTTATCAATGGTATCATGGCTTTAGGACGTTTGTTTGCGGGTCCGGTAGCACACAAATTAAAACCATCGGGCATGTTGTTGTACTCGGCAATATTTACATTTATAGGCTTGTGGTTGTTAACGATAACCAGTGGCGGAATGACCTTTGTAGCTGCAGCAGTATTTGCTATTGGAGTTACCTTCTTTTGGCCAACCATGATAAGTTTTGTGGCAGAATATTTACCAGAAACCGGAGCGCTTGGGCTATCTATTATGGGTGGTGCTGGTATGTTTTCGGTATCTTTAGTTTTGCCAGTTATGGGAAGTTTAATGGATAATGCTAGTGCGGGAGAAGCCTTGCGAACCATGTCTATTTTACCAGCAATTTTAATTGTGGCCTTTTTGGGGTTGAATATTTATATGAATAAAAGAAAACAAAAAGCATAAAGTTAACATGAATAGAAAATTAAGAATGGGAATGATTGGCGGAGGAACAGGCTCATTTATTGGCGATGTTCACCGAAAAGCTTCCGGAATTGATGGCATGATCGAGTTAGTTTGTGGTGCATTTAGTAGTACGGCCGAAAAATCGATTAGCTCAGGGAAAGCGTTGTTTCTTCCTGAAGATAGATGCTATGGTACTTTTGAAGAAATGATTTTAAAGGAAAAAGAACTTCCTGAAGGCGAGCGAATGGATTTTGTGTCTATTGTAACGCCAAATCATATGCATTTTCCACCAGCTAAAATGGCTTTAGAAAATGGTTTTCATGTGGTAAGCGATAAACCAATAACGCTTACTTTAGATGAAGCCATTGAGCTAGAAAAAATAGTAAAAAAAACGGGAAAGCTTTTTGCATTAACACATAATTACACTGGTCACCCAATGGTGAAGCAAGCGAAAGCTTTGGTCGATCATGGTGATATTGGTAATATTAGAAAAGTGCAAGTACAGTATTTACAAGGTTGGCTATCTACAGCTGTTGAACAAACAGGGCAGAAGCAAGCCTCTTGGCGTGTAGACCCGAAACGATCGGGTATTGGTGGCGCATTAGGCGATATTGGTACGCATGCCGAAAATTTAGTGGAATATATTACCGGACTTAAAATTGATGAATTAGCTGCCGATTTAGGTGTTTTTGGTGAAGGGAGAACACTCGATGATGATGGCAATGTATTACTCCGTATGGAAAATGGCGCAAAAGGAACGATGTCTTTTTCGCAAATTGCTTTGGGTGAAGAAAATAACCTAGCGATTAAAGTGTATGGCGATAAAGGAAGTTTGGAATGGCATCAAGAAAACCCAAACCAATTAATTACACATTGGTTGGAAGAACCTGTGAAAATTTACACGCCAAACGGTAATAATTTATACAATGAAGCTTTAAATGTTTCACGAATTCCTGCTGGACATCCAGAAGGTTATTTAGAAGCGTTTGCAACCATTTACAAAAATTTTGCTACGCATTTAATGGCTGTTTTAAATGGTGAAACTATTGAAAAGCCCGATTATCCAACGGCTAAAGATGGCGTTCGCGGTATGCAATTTATTTATGCTGCCGTAGCAAGTGATAAGAATAATGCTGCTTGGGAAAAAGTAGATTGATATAAACAAATAGTTGGCAGATGTGCCCGCGTTAGGGATTGAAGCGGCATCCTTTTTTATGTCAGTTCGAGTGTTTTGTGAAGCATGAGCAAAATGTATCGAGAACAAATAAAAAAGATATAGCGCAAAGCCCGACCCCTGTGGTAACGCCAAAATAAAAAATATAAAAAAATGAATACAATAAAAGGACCTGCTGTTTTTTTAGCACAATTTGCAGGAAGCGAAGCACCGTTTAATAGTTTAGATGGCATGTGTAAATGGGCTTCGGATTTAGGATACAAAGGCATACAAATTCCTACTTGGGAAGCCAGTTTAATTGATATTGAAAAAGCTGCCGAAAGCCAGACGTATTGCGATGAATTGAAAGGGAAAGTACAGTCATACGGACTGGAAATAACCGAATTATCTACGCATTTACAAGGGCAGTTGGTAGCTGTGCATCCAGCATACGATACGATGTTTGACGGTTTTGCGCCAAAGCATGTGCAAGGAAATCCTAAAGCTAGAACCGAATGGGCGATAGATTTTGTAAAAAAATGTGGAACGGCTAGCGGACGATTAGGGTTAAAATCGCACGCTAGTTTTTCTGGAGCTTTATTGTGGCAAACAGTGTATCCTTGGCCACAACGCCCTGCGGGATTAGTCGAGTTGGGTTTTAAAGAATTAGCTAACCGATGGTTGCCTATTTTAAATCATTTTGATGAACATGGGGTTGATGTGTGTTACGAATTACATCCGGGTGAAGATTTACACGATGGCATTACCTTCGAACGTTTTTTAGAAGCTACCAACAACCATACTAGAGCTAATATTTTATACGACCCAAGTCATTTTGTGCTACAACAACTCGATTATTTAACGTTTATAGATTATTACCACGAGCGTATTAAAGCGTTTCATGTTAAGGATGCTGAGTTTAATCCTAGTGGAAAACAAGGTGTTTATGGCGGTTATGCCGATTGGAAAGATCGTGCAGGACGTTTTAGAAGTTTAGGCGACGGGCAAGTAGATTTTAAAAGCATTTTCACTAAACTAACAAAGTATAATTGTGATGTTTGGGCAGTTATGGAATGGGAGTGTTGTATAAAATCGTCGGAACAAGGAGCCAGAGAAGGTGCGCCATTTATTCAAAAACATATTATTGAAGCAGCAACTCGTAGTTTTGATGATTTTTCAGGTGGTGATATTGATGAAGATTATTTAAAGCGTGTTTTAGGGATTTAAGAAAGTAACTTTATGATTAAAAGAATTGTTTTTATACTGTTTGTAGTATCTGTTTTTGCAAATGGTTATAGTATTAATGATAAAAGAAAAAAAATTAAAGTTCTAATTGTAGATGGGCAAAACAACCATAATGTTTGGCCGAAATCTACCATTATGATGAAGCAATATTTAGAAGAAACAGGTTTGTTTCAAGTCGATATTGCTAGGACTAAATACTTATATAATAGTAAGCGGTTTTCCGATTGGTTAGCGTTAGCTGATGTTGAGAAAGGAGTTGAAGGTAAGCCTAAAACTGATCCGGATTTTTGTCCGAAATTCAAAAAATACGATGTGGTAATTTCAAATTTTGGATATAACGCAGCCTCGTGGTCGGAAAAAACACAACAAAAATTTGAAAAATATATGAAAAAAGGTGGTGGTTTTGTTAGTGTGCATGCCGCCGATAATAGTTTTCCAGAATGGACTGCCTACAACGAAATGATTGGTATTGGTGGCTGGGGAGGCAGAACCGAAAAACATGGTCCTTATTTGTATGTCGATAAAAACAACGACCTAAAAAGAGATTATACCGAAGGTAAAGGCGGAAGACACGGTAAACGCGAAGCTTTTTTAGTTACCAATTATAATGCAACGCATGCCATAACCCAAGGTTTGCCAAAAGCATGGATGCATGCTAACGACGAGTGTTACGCTTTTATGCGTGGGCCAGCTAAAAATATTACCGTTTTGTCTATGGCGGCCTCAAGGCTAAAAAAACCAGAACTAGAACAAAAAGAACCTGTAGTAATGACTGTTAATTATGGTAAAGGAAGAATTTATCATACCACATTGGGGCACGATGTAGAAGCCTTTGAGTGCGTTGGTTTTATAACCTTACTTAAACGCGGTACCGAATGGGCGGCAACGGGAAGTGTTTCTCAAACCGAAATACCAAAAGATTTTCCATCAGAAACAGAGGTCTCTAGAAGAAAATTCGAACTTAAAAAATAAAATTATTAGTTTTTGAATTGATTTAAGCCTCTAAAAGTAAAAGAGTTAGTTTTTTTAGGGGCTTTTTCTTTGAAAATAGAAAATTATTTGTCTAAAAATCAGAAAAAAATTTAACGTTAATTGTTAGTTTTTAAGAATTTGTTAATTCATGATTAATTAAATTTAAAATCTGCTTATTTTTAAATTATTTAGTTGCGCAATTCATATTTAGTTGTACATTTGCGACTCATATTAACGAAAGGGGCATACGCCGACGATTTAGAGTTAATAGTAAAGATAGTTTATTCAGTGAAAACAGGAAACAACATATCTCTTATCTCTTTTGTTCTAGTAAATTTTACTAGAGCGGTTGTTGTGCGTTTTCCACATACACGCCCCTAGGGGCTATTCTGTTTAAGAAAGCATTCGCTGCTTTCAATTTTCGTTATTATTTATAGTAAAATTTTAAAAGTTAAAAGCTTTTATTTTCATTAACGTGCATTTTGCACCAGGTTTAATTATTACTGAAAATGGAAACCGTATTGGACGTTGAAAAAAATATTATTATTGAAGAAGCCAAAGCCTATTGTGAGTTACAAGGCTTGCAGGTTGTATTCACGCACGACATTACTCATGCGCAGCTGCAAATTATTTCAGAAAGAACTAAAAATCAAGCAGCTATGTATCATGCTAACGTGGGTATGTTGTTAGATCGTTTAAAAAATGGTTGCTACCTTATAGTCAAAGATGGTGAAATTTTTGGTCATATCTTTGCGCACAAACACGTAGTTGGTAAATTTTCGGTTTACGAACGTTCTTCGCTTTGGGTTCACGAGAAATATCGTAATAATAATCTGGGTTTGTTGTTAATGGATTTATTAACAAAGCATTTTAATAAAAACTTTCTTATTTCAATTGCTCAAGGCGCAACAGTGCATCATAATAATGAGTTGTTAGGAATGAAATATATAACTTTAAAAGATTTGTCTCCAGTTTTAATTGAGGTTTTAGAAAAGTTAGGAAAATTAAGAGATGAGCTTAAATATAAGTATTATGTTAATGCTTATTTTGAGTCTAAAATTGGTCAGTTTAATAAAATTCTTAAAACTAAAATAGTAGAGTAAAAAGTGTATTCAGCTTTTAAAAATTCATTTAGTAAAATAAATTATTCAGATATTATAAATATCAAAAAAACAATAAAAATAAACACATGAAAAAATTAGTAATAGCCTACAGTGGTGGTTTAGATACATCGTATTGTGCCGTAAGTCTATCAAAAGAATACGAAGTACATGCCGTTAGTGTTAATACTGGTGGTTTTACAACAGAAGAAGTTAATAAAATTGAAGAAAACGCCTATAAAATGGGGGTTGCCACTTATAAAAATATTGATGCTGTACCAACATTTTATAACAAAGTGGTTAAGTATTTAATATTTGGTAATGTGTTAAAAAATAATACTTATCCATTATCGGTAAGTGCAGAGCGAATTATTCAAGCTATCGAAATTATAGAATACGCAAAAAGTATAGATGCAGAATATATTGCTCACGGTAGTACTGGAGCAGGAAACGATCAAGTGCGTTTCGATATGATTTTTCAAACTTTAGCGCCAGGTATAAAAATTATTACACCTATTAGAGATAAAAAATTATCTAGACAAGAAGAAATTGAGTACTTAAAGGTAAATGGAATTGATATGTCTTGGGAAAAAGCCCAATACTCTGTTAATAAAGGGCTTTGGGGAACTAGTGTTGGTGGCGCAGAGACCTTAAATTCGGAAAAACCATTGCCAAGTGAAGCTTATCCGTCGCAATTACAAAAAGAAGGTGAAGAAAAAGTGACTTTAACTTTTGAGAAAGGTGAATTTGTGGCTTTAAATGGTGAAGCAAACGCCCCCGAAGTAAATATTGAAAAATTAAATACTATAGCTTCAGCTTTTGCTATTGGTAGAGATATTCACGTAGGCGATACTATTGTAGGTATAAAAGGTCGCGTTGGTTTTGAAGCTGCTGCAGCTTTAATTACTGTAAAAGCACACCATTTATTAGAAAAACATACGCTTACAAAATGGCAATTACAACATAAAGATTATTTGTCTAATTTTTATGGTATGCATTTACACGAAGGACAATATTTAGATCCTGTTATGCGAGATATGGAAGCTTTTTTACAAAGTAGCCAAGACAAGGTTTCAGGGGATGTAACGGTAACATTAAAGCCTTACCATTTTACATTAGATGGTATTAAATCTAAACACGATTTAATGAGTGCCAAATTTGGAAGCTACGGCGAAGAAAATAAAGGTTGGACTGCCGATGAAGCTAAAGGTTTTATTAAAATAGTTGGTAACCAAAATAAAATTTACCAACAGGTAAACTCGTAATTTTTTTATCATGCAGAATATGTCAGACTGAGCGCAGTCGAAGTCTCATGTTGGTATTTATAAAGAAAGAAAAGTTAATTTACAATGAAAAATATAAAAGTAGGAATTATTGGTGGCGCCGGTTATACAGCTGGTGAATTAATAAGATTATTGGTAAATCACCCGAATGCCGAAATAGATTTTGTTTACAGCACCAGTAATGCTGGAAACCAAATAAGTAAAATTCATCAAGATTTAGTTGGAAGTTTAAACCGCGTGTTTACCGATACTGTAAATACGAATGTAGATGTATTGTTTTTATGTTTAGGTCATGGCAATTCGGTTAAGTTTTTATCGAATTATACATTTTCTAAAAACACTAAAATTATTGATTTAGGTAACGATTTTAGATTAGAAGCCGATAAGGTTTTTGAAGGTAAAACCTTTGTTTACGGTTTACCAGAATTAAATAAAACGGCTATTGAAGGTGCTAACTATATTGCCAATCCAGGTTGTTTTGCGACAGCGATTCAATTAGGTTTATTGCCACTTGCTGATGCGAATTTATTACAAAACGATGTGCATATTAATGCTGTAACAGGCGCAACTGGCGCAGGAACTTCGTTGTCTGCAACGACGCATTATACGTGGCGCGATAATAACTTTTCGTATTACAAACCATTTACACATCAGCATTTAGGAGAAATTAATCAGTCGGTTAAGCAATTGCAAGATAATTTTGCTTCAGAAATTAATTTTATGCCTAACCGTGGTAATTTTTCTAGAGGTATTTTTGCAACACTCTATACAAAGTTTGAAGGATCGGTTGATGATGCTAAAAACTTGTATCAAAATTTTTATGATAATGCTAAGTTTACTTTTGTAAGTGACGATTTTTTACACTTAAAACAAGTTGTAAATACCAATAAATGTTTGGTGCATTTACATAAACATGAAGGTAAATTATTAATAACAAGTATTATTGATAATTTATTAAAAGGTGCATCTGGACAAGCCTTACAAAACATGAATTTAATGTTTGGTTTAGAAGAAACAACAGGTTTGGGATTAAAAGGAACGTATTTTTAGGTATGTTGTTATGCTGAAGAAGCTTGTGCTGAACTTGTTTCTGTGTTTTAGTGTCACATAACAGTGGTGCGTTAGCGATTGCAGCGGCATCCTTTTTTATGTCAGTTCGAGTGTTTTGTGAAGTATGAGCAAAATGTATCGAGAACCAATAAAAAAGATATAGCGGAAAGCGCGACCCCTTGTGGGTAACGCCATAAAATAAATTTTAAAAATTATGAAAATAGCCATTATTGGAACGGGTAATTTAGGGAGTTCAATTGCCAAAGGACTAATTAAAAATAAATCGTTTACATCACTTTATTTAAGTGATAAAAATACGGCGGCGGTTCAAGCTTTTTATAAGGAAGATTATGTAACTATTACTAGCGATAATGCTGAGGCTGTTAAAAAATCGGATGTTGTAATTTTTGCATTACAACCAAGGCATATTGAAGGTGTGATGGAAAGTGTTGCCAAGTGTATTAAAAAGCATCATGTAATCATGTCGGTTGCTGCTGGATTTGAAATTTTTAAAATTGAAAGCCTTATTGGAGCCGATAAAAATATCATCCGCGTTATGCCAAATACAGCGATTTCTATTGGGAAATCTATGACCTGTTTAGCAGCGAATAATAAAGGAGAGGAAAAAATTGAATTAGCTAAAAAAATATTTAACCAATTAGGTGCAACCATGGTAATTCCTGAAGAGCAAATACAGGCAGCAACTGTAATTTGTGCGAGTGGTATTGCTTTCTGGATGCGACTTATTCGTGCTACAACCCAAGGTGCTATTCAGTTAGGTTTTGAGGCCGATGAAGCTCACGAACTTGCGGTGCAAACCTGTTTTGGATCGGCGAGTTTATTGCTGGAATCTGGCAAGCACCCAGAACAAGAAATAGATAGGGTTACAACACCAAGTGGTTGTACTATTGAGGGCTTAAACGCTATGGAACATCAAGGTTTAAGTTCGGCTTTAATACAAGGTATTGTGGCTTCTTTCGAAAAAATTAATCATTTAAAACAAAGCTAAAATGCCATTATTTGATGTGTATCCGTTATACAACGTAACGCCAGTGTCTGGAAAAGGCGCTTATGTTTACGACGATAACGGAACAGAATATTTAGATTTATACGGTGGTCATGCAGTAATTTCTATTGGTCATGCACACCCTAATTATACAAAAGCTATTACAGAGCAGGTTAATAAACTTGGGTTTTATTCTAACGCGATTAAAAACCCATTGCAGGTTGAATTAGCTAATAAAACTGAAGCCTTATCTGGTTGCGAAGGTTACAACTTGTTTTTATGTAATTCTGGAGCCGAAGCAAACGAAAATGCTTTAAAATTGGCTTCGTTTAAAACAGGAAAAGAGCGTGTTGTTGCTTTTAAAAATGGATTTCACGGACGTACATCGGCGGCGGTTGCTGCTACCGATAATAAAAATATTATTGCGCCAATTAATGCACAACAGAAGGTAACTATTTTAGAGCTTAACGATATTTTAGGCGTAAAAGCAGAACTTGAAAAAGGTGATGTTTGCGCAGTAATTATCGAGTTTATTCAAGGTGTTGGTGGTTTAGATCAAGCTACTGCAGATTTTTACGAGCAAGTATTTGCTTTGTGTAAAGCCAATAATACCATGTTTATTGCCGATGAGGTTCAATCGGGCTACGGGCGTTCTGGTAAATTCTTTGCATTTCAGTATTACAATGTTACTCCAGATATTATTTCGATAGCTAAAGGTATGGGTAACGGTTTCCCGATTGGAGGCGTTTTAATTCACCCAGATATTGAAGCAAAATACGGTATGTTAGGTACTACTTTTGGCGGAAATCACTTGGCTTGCGCTGCAGGTTTATCGGTTTTAAATACTATTGAAGAAGAAGCGTTAATTACTAATGTAAATGAGATTTCTGAGTATTTTATTTCGGAAGCTAAAGCCATTCCACAGATAAAGAATATTAAAGGTCGCGGTTTAATGCTTGGTTTAGAATTCGATTTTGAAGTAGGCGAATTAAGAAAAAAGTTAATTTACGAATACCATATTTTTACTGGTGGTGCTTCAAATAAAAAATTACTTCGAATTTTGCCGCCTTTAAATATAACTAAGGCACAAATAGATGTCTTTTTTAAAGCTTTAAAAGAAGTGCTTTAAAGTTTAACAAAACATTATAAAGACCTAGTCGCTATTACATTTAAAAAATAGTACACTATGGCAAACTATAAAAAAGAAAACACAATGAACACCTTACTATCTATTGAAAAAAGAAACGCCGTTTTATTACGAATGGCAGAACTTTTAGAAGAAGAAAGGCAAGAAATTATTAACATTAATAAAACCGATTGTGAAGCTTACAAAGGCGACGATATTTCAATGTTCGATCGTTTAAAAGTGAATGATGCCAAGGTTGATGAGATGATCAAATCTGCGAAGCATTTAGCATCGCAAGACGACCCAGTTGGGGTTGAGCGCTTTAGCTTTAAGCACGAAAACGGCATGCAAATTTATAATAAAACAGCATCGTTTGGTACGGTTTTAATTATTTACGAATCGCGTCCAGATGTTACGGTTGAAGCTGCTGGAATTGCATTTAAATCTGGAAACAAAATTTTACTTAAAGGCGGTAAAGAATCCTTACGCTCTAACTTAAAAATTGTTGAGTTATGGCACCAAGCTTTAGAAGAAAATGAAGCGTCAACCGATTGGGTAGAATATCTTCAGTTTAACAGAACTGAAACCCAAGCCTTTTTAGAAAACCCAACGCAACAACTCGATTTAATTGTGCCTCGTGGTGGCGAACGTTTAATTGCATTTACAAAGGAACACGCACGTTGCCCTGTTATTGTTAGTGGTCGTGGTAATAATTTTGTGTATGTTCATAAGGAAGCCGATTTAGATATAGCTATTGATGTTATCCTTAACGGAAAATCTAAAATTTCGGCATGTAACGCAGTCGATAAAGTTTTAATTGATGAAAACCTGCCTAATAAAAACGAATTTGTAGCGCAATTAATTTCAAAATTAAACGATTCAAAAATTAAAGTTTTAGGGGATAATACTGTTGCTAAAGCTAATAATTTAGAAGAAATTACTTCGGATGATATTTGGCATGAAGAATTTTTAGATTATAAAATTTTAATAGGTGAAATTGCTAATAACGAAGCAACTATTGCCATGATAAACAAATATTCTGGCGGGCATTCTTCATCTATAATTACAAAAAACGAAAGTGAAGCTAAAACCTTTATGGAAAATGTTGATACAGCAGCGGTTTATCATAATGCTTCAACACGATTTACCGATGGCGGACAATTAGGTTTAGGTGGCGAATTAGCTATTAGTACAGATAAATTACACCAACGCGGACCAATTGGTTTACAACATTTAGTAACCAATAAATGGTACGTTCACGGAACTGGACAAACACGTTAAATTAAAAGGAGTAACTGTAATACGAAGTATATCACACTGAGCGCCGTAGAAGTGCAATACGTAAACGTAAAAATGGGAAAAAAGAAACGCATTTTACTAAAAATAGGGTCTAACACGCTTACCAAAGAAACCGATAATTTATCGCGTGGAAAAATTGAAGATTTAGCAAATCAAATTGCAACACTTCAAAAAGATTACGAATTTGTAATTGTAAGTTCTGGGGCTATTGCTGTAGCAAAGCAATTTGTAAAGTTAGAAAGTAAACAAGAAGATGTTTTTGTAAAACAGGCGTTAGCTTCTATCGGTCAGCCGCATTTAATTCGTATTTATCAAGAAATATTTAGAGAATATGGCTTACTAACGTCGCAATGCTTACTGTCCTATTCCGATTTCGAAAAACAAGAAAGCAAAGTAAATATTGTAAACACCATTAATGTGTTGGTAAACAATAATTACATTCCTATTATAAATGAAAATGATACAGTTGCTACCGACGAAATTAAATTTGGCGATAACGATAAATTAGGTGCTTTAACAGCCTCGTTAATTGAAGCCGATTTGTTTATAATCGCAACAAATACAAACGGCATTTATACAAAAGCTTCTATGGAAAACGGAACGCCAGAAACTATTGCTTTGGTTAATGATTTTGAAGATTTAAAAAACGAAGTTGTAAATTCTAAATCATCACATGGTAGTGGTGGTATGCAATCTAAAATAGAAGCGGCATCGGTTGCTAAACAATCAAATATAGAAACTTGGATTGTAAATGGACTTGAAGATAATTTTATAAAAAATGCCATTGAAAATAAAGTGCCATTTACAAAAGTAAAATAAAGAAATATGCAGCCTGCAAGATCGTTAAAGTCTTGTAGGTTTTTAATTAAACACAAAAAATGAAACATTACACGTCAATAAACGATATCGATAACATCGATTCTTGGATTGAAGAAGCCAAAGCGCTCAAGCTAATGCCGTTAAAACATATAGATTTAGGAAAAAACAAAACCTTAGGTTTGTTGTTCTTTAATTCTAGTTTACGCACGCGCTTAAGTACGCAAAAGGCAGCTTTAAATTTAGGAATGAATCCTATTGTAATGAATGTTTCTGGAGATGCTTGGGGTTTAGAGTTTGAAGACGGTACGGTTATGAACGGCAACACCGCCGAACATATTAAGGAAGCTGCAGCGGTAGTATCTCAATATTGCGATATTATTGCCGTAAGAGCATTTCCAACTTTAACCGATAAAGTAAAAGACGAAAGCGAACAAGTTTTAGAGGCCTTTAAAAAGTACGCTTCGGTGCCCATTGTAAACATGGAAAGTGCCACAGGACATCCGCTGCAAGCTTTAACCGATGCGATAACTATTTCTGAGTTTTCTAAAAAAAAGAAGCCAAAAGTGGTTTTAAGTTGGGCACCACATATAAAAGCATTGCCGCACGCTGTAGCAAATAGTTTTACTCAAGCGATGCAAAAAATGGATGTAGATTTCGTGATAACTAATCCTGAAGGCTATAATTTAAGTCCAGAAATAACTAAAGACACGCCAATAATTCATAACCAAGAAGAAGCATTTAAAGATGCCGATTTTGTATATGTAAAAAACTGGAGTTCGTTTGAAGATTATGGTAAAGTCACCAATACCGATGCTAATTGGATGATTACTAAAGAAAAATTAGGCGATGCTAAATTTATGCACTGCTTACCAGTAAGGCGAAATGTAATTGTAGAAGATGCCGTGTTAGATTCTGAAAATTCAATTGTAATTCAACAAGCTAATAATAGAACATTTGCAGCGCAATTAGCTCTTAAGAAAATATTACAAAACTTATAGTTTTGTTATCCTGAACTGTCACGTTGAGCGTAGTAGAAACGTTGTTTTGGGATATTATTTAAAGTAAATAAATTTTTGTCATTCTGAACTTGTTTCAGAATCCAATGAAACAATAATTAAGAACTAAATATCAAGTTCAGCTTAAATGGAAACAATAAAAATAGTAAAAGTAGGAGGCAACGTTATAGATAACGAAGCGGCATTAGAGAAATTTTTATCGCAATTTGCTTCGCTTGAAGGGCTAAAAGTTTTGGTTCATGGCGGCGGAAAATTAGCAACAAAACTAGCTCAAGATATGCAGGTTCCAGTAAATATGGTAGACGGACGTCGCATTACAGATTCAGCTACTTTAGATATTATTTCTATGGTTTATGCAGGTAAAATAAACAAAAACATTATAGCAAAGTTGCAAGCTTACAATTGTAACGCTATTGGTTTTTCGGGTGCCGATGGAAACACTATTGTTTCTGTAAAGCGTCCTGTTAAAAAAATAGATTATGGTTATGTTGGCGATGTAAAAAAAGTGAATACCAAAGCCATGCAAGTGTTAATAGATAATGATATTACACCGGTGTTTTGTGCTATTTCACACGACCAAAACGGACAATTGCTAAACACCAATGCCGATACAATAGCTTCGGAAGTTGCTATAGCATTATCAAGACATTATAAAACCGAATTAATTTATTGTTTCGAAAAAAACGGCGTGTTATTGGATGTTGATGACGATAATTCTGTAATCGATTATATGGATTCAGGAACCTATGAAACCTTAAAAATTCAAGGAAAATTTGCAGGAGGCATGCTTCCTAAACTCGAAAATTGTTATTACGCGTTGCAAGAAGGTGTTTCAAGGGTAATCATTGGTAATCCATCGGTTATTACAAATAGAGATCAAAAATTTTCAACCTTATATATATGATTGAGCAATTAACCAACGAGGCTATCGCGTTATTAAAAAACTTGATAGAAACGCAATCATTTTCTTCCGAAGAAAACGAAACCGCGTTACATATTGAAGCTTGGTTTAAACAACAAAACATAGATTATAAACGTACAAAAAACAATGTTTGGGCGGTAAACAAACACTTTGCCGAAGGCAAACCAACCTTGTTGTTAAACTCGCATCACGATACGGTTAAGCCAAATTCTGCTTATACCAAAGACCCGTTTAAAGCCATTGTAGAAGATGGAAAATTATTCGGTTTAGGTAGTAACGATGCTGGCGGTTGCTTGGTGTCTTTGCTGGCAACTTTTGCTTATTTTTACAATAAAGAAAATTTAAAATATAACTTAGTAATTGTCGCTTCCGCGGAAGAAGAAAGCAGCGGTCCAAATGGGCTTAACAGCATGTTGTCTGTAATACCAAAAGTAGATGTGGCCATAGTTGGGGAACCTACTTTAATGAATTTAGCCGTTGCCGAAAAAGGCTTAGTAGTTTTTGATGCTGTGTTAACAGGAACTCCAAGTCATGCCGCACATCCAAACAACGATAATGTTATTTATAAATCTATTGAAGCCTTACAATGGTTTAAAGATTATAAATTCGATAAAGGTTCTGAAGCTTTAGGCGATGTGAAGTTAACGGTTAGTCAAATTAGTGCCGGAAAGCAACATAATGCAGTTCCTGCCGATTTAAAATTAGTAATAGATGTTCGTGTAAACGATGCTTATAGTAATGCCGAAATTGCAGAAATTTTACAAAATGAAGCACCGGTAACAAGTATTACACCGCGAAGTTTAAGGTTAAATTCGTCGTCTATTCCTGTCGATCACGACTTGGTTAAAGCTGGAATAGCTATGGGTAGAGAAACCTATGGTTCGCCAACATTGTCCGATCAAGCGGTATTAAGCTGTCCGAGTTTAAAGCTCGGTCCTGGTGATAGTACACGTTCGCATTCTGCCGATGAGTTTATTTATTTAAATGAAATTGAAGAAGGTGTAAAAATATATATTGAATTATTAGAAAAAGTGCTTTAAACGAACCGAGAAAATAGAATCGAGAATCAAGACTAATACAGTTATAATATGAGTCTTTTATCTAAATGCGAAGCACCAAAATAAAAAGGCTTGTCACCCTGAGCGCAGTCGAAGGGTTTTGAGTAATAAAATAAAATAGTTCCCGCTATTGCAGGAATGACAAAAAAAGTTAAAAAATGAAACTCTGGGATAAAGGTATATCGATAGATAAAAAAATAGAGCAATTTACCGTTGGAAACGATCGAGAAATTGATATTCATATTGCAAAATACGATGTTATTGCATCGCGCGCTCATGCTAAAATGTTGCAAAAGATTGGTATTATTTCGGCTGAAGAATTAATTGATTTATTAGGCGGGTTAAAAACACTTGAAAAACAAATTGAAAATGGCACGTTTGTTATCGATGAGCAGTTTGAAGATGTGCATTCTAAAATAGAATTCGAGCTTACCAAAATGTTAGGTGAAGTTGGAAAAAAAATACACACAGCCCGTTCTAGAAACGATCAAGTTTTAGTGGCTTGCCATTTATATTATAAAGATAACCTTGCGGAAATTAAATCTAAAACAAAAACACTTTTCGATACACTTTTAGCTCAAGCTGAAAATTATAAAGAAAAATTGTTACCTGGTTACACACATTTACAAGTTGCAATGCCATCATCGTTCGGGTTATGGTTTTCTGCTTACGCAGAACTTATGATTGATGATGTGTATATTCTAAATGCCGCCATAAAAACAGTAGATCAAAATCCGTTAGGTTCTGCTGCAGGTTATGGTAGTTCTTTCCCTATAGATAGAACGTTAACTACCAAAGAAATGAAGTTTTCTACCTTAAAATACAATGTGGTTGCAGCACAAATGGGACGTGGTAAAAACGAACGAACCATTGCTGTGGCATTAGGTAGTTTGGCCAATACGTTATCGCGTTTTGCTATGGATGTGTGTTTGTATATGAGTCAGAATTTTAATTTCATCTCTTTTCCAGATGAATTAACTACTGGAAGTAGCATTATGCCTCATAAGAAGAACCCGGATGTTTTTGAGTTAATTCGCGGAAAATGTAATAAAATACAAGCGCTTCAAACCGAAATGATTTTAATTACTAATAATTTACCTAGTGGTTATCACAGAGATTTTCAGTTAATAAAAGAAAACATGATTGCTGCTTTCGAGGAGTTAAAAGGTATTTTAGATATTTTTAATTATTCCATTCAACAAATCATTGTAAAAGATATAGATTTAAACGATGATAAATACAAATACCTTTTTACGGTAGATAACATAAATACTTTGGTGGTTGATGGTATGAGTTTTAGAGAGGCTTATCAAAAAATAGGTAGCGAAGTTCAAAACGGAACGTATAAACCCGATACATCAAAAAAACATACGCATGAAGGTAGTATTCATAATTTGTGTTTAGATAAAATAGCGGCGAAGTTTCCGCAGTAAAAAAAACAGAATAAATAAAAAAAGCACATTTTAAAATGTGCTTTTTGTTTTTTTAGGAAAAACCTACATAATTTTAACTACACCAAAATTATATAATTGTAGATTGACCCAAATGGATGTTGGTAAAATTTAAGTTGGTCTCATCTGGATTATTGATAAAATCTTCAATAAAATCGCCAACTTTGGTGGTGGTAATATTGTCGTACTTGTTATTGAGATCTGGGGTTGTTATATGCAATGTTAACGATTTTTCTACAGCATCTCTAACTAGTGATGCTTCATCGTCTAAACCAAAATGTTCTAACAACATGGCTGCAGATAAAATGGATGCTATTGGGTTAGCAATGCCTTTATTAGTAGCCTTGGTATAAGCACCATGAATAGGTTCGAACATGACATGATTATCGCCAATAGAAGCAGAGGCTAATAAACCAATTGAACCTACTATAACACTTGCTTCCTCAGATAATATATCGCCAAACATATTTTCAGTTAAAATAACGTCAAATTGTTTTGGGTTTATAATAAGTTCCATTGCAGCATTATCAATATACGTATAGTTCACCTCTACGTTCGAGTATTGCGTAGCCAATTCTTGTACTACACGGCGCCAAAGTCTTGAACTTTCTAAAACATTGGCTTTATCAACTAAAGTAAGTTTTCGTTTTCTACTTTGTGCGGCTTTAAATGCTGAGTGTGCAACACGTTCAATTTCTTCGCGTGTATATTTACATACATCGCTTGCTGTGTTATTATCTTCACTTAAATATTTATCGCCAAAATAAATGCCGCTAGTTAACTCTCTGTAAATTAAAATATTTGTACCTTTAATTTGCGTTTTTTTAAGTGATGACTTAATTAATAAATCATCGTAAGCAATTACAGGGCGAATATTAGTGTGTAAATCTAGTGTTTTACGCAAACGAAGCAAACCTTGTTCAGGTCTTATTTTTGCATATGGATCTAAGTCGTAAGATGTTTTTCCAATGGCACCAAACAAAATAGCATCTGCATTTTTGCAAGTTTCAATAGTTGCTTCAGGTAATGGATCGTTAAATTTTTCAATGGCACTAGCGCCAACTAATGCATTAGAAAAGGTAAATACATGATCGAAATTTATAGCAATAGCCTTTAAAACTTTAACGGCTTGCGCTGTAACCTCCGGACCAATGCCATCACCTGGTAAAACAGCTATGTTTAACTTCATTTTTTAGGGGTATTAGAAACTTACAGCGTGTAAAGTTTACTTAAAAGTAAGGTTTTTAAATCAAACTTTTATTACGCCGATGTAATTTCTTTATATAATCTGCTGCTTTCTATTATTTTATGAATGTCGTTATCGTCAATTTCCTTTTTCTTATCAGCGAATTCTAAGAAGCTTGCGTAAATTTCATCTAATTGAAGCTTTGTTAATTCGTAACCCACATTTTTAGCACGATACGCCAAAGCAGCACGACCACTTCTTGCAGTTAAAACAATAGCAGATTCTGTAACACCAACATCTTTAGGGTCTATAATTTCGTAAGTTTCACGATTTTTAATAACACCATCTTGATGTATTCCTGAGCTATGGGCAAACGCATTTGCACCAACAATTGCTTTATTTGGTTGGGTGTAAATACCCATACTATCTGATACTAATTGGCTTAAGCCGTAAAGCATTTCAGAATTTATATTAGTATCTAAATTTAGGTGAGGGTGTTGTCTTAAGATCATAACCACTTCTTCTAAAGCGGTGTTTCCTGCGCGTTCACCAATACCATTTATAGTACATTCAATTTGACGAGCCCCATTAATAACACCTTCAATAGAGTTTGCTGTAGCTAGCCCTAAGTCGTTATGGCAGTGGCAAGATAAAATAGCTTTATCTATACCTTTTACGTTTTCTTTTAAATACTTTATTTTGGCACCATACTCGCTAGGTAAGCAATAACCGGTTGTGTCAGGAATATTTAATACGGTTGCACCAGCTTTAATTACAGCTTCACAAACACGTGCTAAATAGGCATTGTCTGTTCGTCCTGCATCTTCAGCGTAAAATTCAACATCTTCTACAAACGATTTTGCATAACTTACTGCTTTAACAGCACGCTCAATAATATCATCTTGATTAGATTTGAATTTAAATTTAATATGAGATTCCGATGTGCCTATTCCTGTATGGATTCTTGGTGTTTTGGCATATTTTAAAGCTTCAGCAGCAACTTTTATGTCGTTTTCAACAGATCTGGTTAAACCACAAACTGTAGCATTTTTTACAAGTTTAGATATTTCTTCAACAGATTTGAAGTCACCAGGACTTGATACTGGAAAACCAGCTTCAATAATGTCTACACCTAAATTATCTAGTTGTTCGGCAATAACTAATTTCTGTTCTGTATTCAATTTACAGCCAGGGACTTGTTCGCCATCTCTTAGGGTAGTATCAAAAATTTGGACTTTATTATCAGACATTTGTTAAATAATATTTTCTTATTAGTCCACGAAGTTATATTTTGGTTAAATAAAACTTTAATAAAAACATAACTTTATTACGATGTTTAAAGTAATATTGGCGTTTTTAAATTATTGTAAATCAGTATTTTAATATTGTTTTTGTACTATGACAAAAGAACAAAAAGATAATTTATTTGTGTTAATTAAATCGTTATCAAAATCTGAAAAACGTCAATTTAAGCTTTATGTTGGTCGTTTAGGGGTTAATGATGATTCGAAATTTTTAATGCTGTTCAATATTCTGGATAAATTACCTGTTTACGATGAAGCTGCCATTTTAAAAAAAGGCATTGTTAAAAAACAACAATTATCTAATTTAAAAGCACATTTATATAAACAAATATTAATCAGCTTAAGGTTAAATCCGTCTCATAAAACTATTAGAATACAAATTCGTGAGCAGTTAGATTTTGCAACTATTTTATATCATAAAGGCCTTTATAAGCAAAGTTTAAAAATATTAGATAAAGCGAAAACACTAGCCATATCAAATGAAGAAAAAAACATTGCATACGAAATTGTAGAGCTAGAAAAAATTATTGAATCTCAGTATATTACAAGAAGTTTAAGTAATAGAGCAGATGAGTTAACCATACAAGCGAAAGAGCTTAGTTTACATAATGTCGTGGCAAGTAAATTATCTAATTTGTCATTGCAACTTTATGGTTTGTTTTTAAAAACAGGTTATGTTAAAAACGACGAAGAGCATCAAATTGTTACCAAATACTTTAACGATAGAATGCCCAAGTACGATATTAATCATCTAGGTTTTCGTGAAAAATTATGGCTTTACAAATCGTATTTATGGTACAGTTTTTTAACAGTTGATTTTTTGTCGTGTTACAAATATGCCTCAAAGTGGGTAGATTTATTTAATGAAAATCCGGAAATGATTAAACAAAATCCGGTGTTTTATTTACGCGGAAATAATTATTTATTAGAATCACTTTTCTTTTTAAAGCAACATAAAAAATTTAAAAACAGACTAGAGAATTTAGAGGAAGTAACCCAAGAAAAATGGTTTCCTTTAGATGATAATAACTCTAGTTTAGCATTTTTATTCATTTACAACAATAAGTTTAATTTACATTTTATTGAAGGTAGCTTTAAAGTTGGTTTGCCTTTGATAGATGAGGTATTAATCAAATTAAAAGGCTATAAAAACAGAATAGATGAGCACCATATTATGGTGTTTTATTACAAAATTGCAAGTATGTATTTTGGTGCTGGCGAGAATAAAAAATGTATTGAGTTTTTAAATAAAATTATTAGTAATAAATCGTTGCAGTTACGCGAAGATTTATTATGTTTTTCAAGAATTTTGAATCTTGTTGCACACTACGAAGCTGGTTTAGATTATAATTTAGATGTTTTAATACGAAGCACTTATAAGTTTTTAATCAAAATGCAAGACTTATACGATGTGCAAAAAGAATTTATAAAATTTTTACGTCGTTTAGGTGATATTTATCCGCATGAAGTTAAAAACGAATTTATAAAATTGCATAAAAAATTAAAAGAATATGAAAACAATCCTTATCAAAGCAGAGCGTTTTTATATCTAGATATTATTTCTTGGTTAGAAACTAAAATTGAAGGAAAACCTATTGATGTAATTATTCAAAATAAGTTTAAAGCACTACAAAACGATAAGTAGATTTTAAGAAATTATTAAAAAAAGCACCAAAAAATTTGGATATTAACTTTTTCTAATTGAATATTTGCACTCACAAAGTTCAAACACTTATTGAAATGTTATCAAGAAAGGTGGAGGGAATAGACCCGCTGAAACCTTAGCAACCCTTGTTCAAATTAAATTATTTGGTCATGAAGGTGCTACATTCTACTAAAACTTTTGTTTTTAGATAGATAACTAACGTAAATTACTTTCTGTAATTACGCGCACAATCTTAATAACATTTTTCTAATAAGCATACCATAGTGGTACGTTTTGACTTTTTTAATTTAAATTTTAAACTAAAAAATTAGAAAAATGAGTAATCAAAAATTAGCAACTAACGCATTACATGCCGGTCACGATGTTACCGCAAACGCAGGAACAAGAGCGGTGCCTATTTACCAAACATCAAGTTATGTTTTTAATAACTCAGATCATGCCGCAAACCTATTTTCTTTAAAGGAACTCGGATTTATTTATACCCGATTAAATAACCCAACAAATCAAATTTTACAAGAGCGTTTAGCGGCAGTTGAAGGCGGTATTGGTGCGGTAGTTTTTGCATCGGGAACATCGGCTATTTCAACAGGTTTATTAACGCTTTTAAAAGCTGGAGATCATATTGTAGCATCGAGCAGTTTATACGGCGGAACTTATAATTTACTTAAAGTTACTTTACCACGTTTAGGCATTACAACTACTTTTGTTGATGCAGATAATCCTGATAATTTTGCAGCTGCAGTACAAGATAATACGCGTGCATTTTTTGTTGAATCTTTAGGGAATCCCAAACTAGATGTTTTAGATTTAGAAGCCATTGCAGCACACTCCAAAGCGGCTGGTGTACCGTTTATTGTTGATAATACTGTTGCAACTCCGGCATTATTAAACCCAATAGAACACGGTGCAAATATTGTTATTCACTCGTTAACCAAATATATTGGCGGACAAGGAACATCGCTTGGTGGAGCCATTATTGATGCAGGTACCTTTAATTGGGCAAACGGAAAATTCCCTGAATTTACCGAACCATCTGCAGGTTACCACGGATTAAAATATCATGAAACTTTAGGTGCTGCGGCATATACTTTTAAATTAATTTTAGAAGGTTTACGCGATTTTGGAGGCGCTTTAAGTCCTACCAATGCATTTAATATTATTCAAGGTTTAGAAACCTTACCGGTTAGAATTAAGCAACATAGCGAAAACGCTTTGGCTTTAGCAGAATGGTTAGAAGCACAAGATGAAGTGGCTTGGGTTAACTATCCTGGTTTAAAAAGTAATAAATACAATGCTTTAGCCGATAAATATTTACCTAAAGGACAAAGCGGAATTGTTACCTTTGGTGCTAAAGGTGGTTTTGAAGCTGCTAAAACTATTGCAGACGAGACGAAATTATTCTCGTTATTAGCAAACATTGGCGATACAAAATCTTTAATTATACATCCGGCAAGTACGACGCATCAACAATTAACCGAAGCTGAACAAGAATCGGCAGGTGTTGGTCCAGATTTAATTCGTTTGTCGGTTGGTATTGAAGACATCGAAGATTTAAAAGCCGATTTAAAAGCGGTTTTTGCTAAGCTTTAGTTTTAGAATTTACCTTAGCAAATAAGCCCCGCGTTAGGGATAGTAGTAGAAAGCCCACAGCGATAGCGAGGACTTGTAACGTATAGCCCGACCTCGACCCCGAATATTCGGGGCGGGGTAACGCCAAAATAAAAAATATTGGAAGCACTTTTGGAACACATAAAAATTAATAATTACACGACACTGAGCGGTGTGGAAATACCTGAAATTAACTTGAGTTATCAGGTTTTTGGGAAACCACTTGGTACTGCTCAAATTGTTTTGGTAAATCATGCTTTAACAGGAAATAGTAATGTGGCTGGCGCCGATGGTTGGTGGAAAGATTTGATTGGAGACGATAAGGTTATTGATACTAATTTGTATACGGTTTTAGCCTTTAATATTCCGGGTAATGGTTACGATGGTTTTGTTATTGATAATTATAAGGATTTTGTTGCACGCGATGTGGCAAAATTGTTTTTATCTGGTTTAGAAATTTTAAAAACAGGCAAAATTTACGCCACTATTGCGGGGTCGTTAGGTGGTGGAATTGGCTGGGAAATGGCGGTTTTAAAACCCGATTTTACCGAACATTTTATTCCGGTGGCGACCGATTGGAAATCGACCGATTGGTTAATTGCCAATTGCCAAATACAGGAGCAATTTTTATTAAATTCTAAAAACCCAGTGCACGATGCGCGTATGCATGCCATGTTGTGTTATCGTACACCAGAATCGTTTAAAGAACGTTTTCAGCGTAGTAAAAATGAGGATTTAGAGATTTTTAATGTAGAAAGTTGGTTGTTGCATCATGGTAAAAAGTTGCAAGAACGTTTTCAGTTATCGGCTTATAAATTAATGAATCAGTTGCTTAAAACCATTGATGTTACCAAAGGTAGAGGCGATAATTTTAATGTGCTAGATGCTATTAAAGCAAATATTCATATTGTTGGTGTAGATTCTGATATGTTTTTTACGGCAGAAGAAAACCGTGAAACACACAAGCAATTGGCGCTTACAAAACCCAATGTAACGTATAACGAAATACATTCGGTGCATGGGCACGATGCGTTTTTAATGGAGTACGACCAATTAGAAAAAATTGTAGAAGGCATTTTTGTGCCAAATTCTAAAAAGAAAAGAATGAAAGTATTAAAGTTTGGTGGAAAATCTTTGGCGAATGGAGAAGGGTTAAACCGCGTAATTCAAATTATTGAAAATAAAGTAAATGCTGGAGAAAAGATTACTGTTGTGGTTTCTGCCCGCGGTAGTGCTACAGACGAGTTGGAGGCTATTTTAGATTTGGCTCACAAAGGAAGGGATTATAAAACTTTATTTGAAGCTTTTAAAACTGCACAATTACAACCATTACCAAGTATAGATTTTTCTGAAGAGTTTTCTACACTCGAAAAATTATTTGAAGGCGTAAGTTTATTAGGTGATTATAGTAAAAAAACTAAAGATGAAGTTTTAGCTCAAGGCGAACTATTATCTATTAAAATAGTTTCGGAATTACTGAAGCAAAAGGGAATAAATGCGAACCCAACAGATGCACGTTTACTTATAAAAACCGATGATGTTTTTGGTAATGCAAAACCTATAAATCAGTTATCTAAGGATAACGTTAAAAAACATTTTAAAGCACATGGTGGCGATGTTGTAAATGTTGTAACTGGCTTTATAGCGTCAAATAAAAATGATGAAACTACTACTTTAGGGCGTAACGGTAGTAATTATTCAGCAGCCTTGTTAGCTAATTTTTTAGATGCTGAAGAGTTAGAAAATTACACACATGTTAATGGTATTTACACGGCAAACCCAGATTTGGTTGAAGATGCTAAAAAAATACGCGAATTATCATTTAGTGAAGCTAACGAGTTAGCCAATTTTGGTACAACGGTTTTACATGCGAAAACCATAATTCCGTTAGTAGAAAAAAATATAAACCTACGTATATTAAACACGTTTAATGCAGACGACGAAGGCACGTTAATTACAGCAAAGCCAAACTCTAAAGAGGTGACTTCTTTATCTGTTTTAGATAATGTAGCACTTTTAAATTTAGAAGGTCGTGGTTTATTAGGTATTAGCGGTGTTGATGCCAGAATTTTTGGAGCTTTAGCAAATAAAAATATTAGTGTAAGTATAATTTCTCAAGGTTCTTCAGAACGTGGTATTGGTTTAGTAATTGATGCTAATGATGCAGACCAAGCTATAATTGCTTTAGAACGTGAGTTTGAAAGAGATTTTTACTCGCAAGACGTTAACGAAATAAAAGTGGTAGACGATGTTGCTGTAATATCAATTGTTGGTATCGAGTTAAGTTCGTTTCATAAACCATTTAATGCGCTTATTAAAAACCAAATTACACCGTTGTTGTTCAATAATACGGTTACAGGACGTAATGTTAGTTTGGTGGTTAAAAAGAGTCAGTTGCATAAAGCTATGAATGTTATTCATGGTGAAATTTTCGGTATTGCTAAAAAAATAAACATTGCTATTTTTGGTCATGGTGGTGTTGGAGGTGCTTTAATTAATCAGATTCTAAAGTCGAAAGACGAGATTGAAAAACGTAAAGGTATTAACTTAAATGTGTTTGCTATTGCGAATTCCAGACGATTGTTACTGAATAAAAACGGTGTTAAAACCAATTGGGCAACCGAGATAAAATCTTCAAATTTTGAAAGTTCGGTTGAAGATATTATTGCTTTTGCAAAGAATCATCACCTTGAAAATTTAATTGCGGTCGATAATACAGCTAGTGCAACGTTTTATCAAAATTACGTACCGTTGGTTGAAGCTGGTTTCGATTTGGTTTCATCCAACAAAATAGCAAATACCATTTCGCACGATTTTTATAAAGATTTACGTCTTCAACTTAAAGAAAATAATAAGCAGTATTTATACGAAACTACCGTTGGTGCAGGTTTACCGTTAATTGATACGATTAAGTTGTTGCATGAATCTGGAGAAAATATTACAAGGATTCGAGGTGTGTTTTCAGGAACATTAAGTTATTTATTTAATAATTTTTCGACTGAAGGTAAACCGTTTAGCAAAATTATACAGGAAACTATCGATAAAGGTTATACAGAACCAGATCCGCGAGAAGATTTTTCGGGTAACGATGTTGCTAGAAAGTTATTAATTTTGGCGCGAGAATTAGATTTAGAAAATGAATTTGAAGATGTTTCAGTGCAAAATTTAATTCCTGAAGCTTATCGCGATATTTCTGTTGATGAATTTTTGGGTCAGTTAGATGTTTTAGACGAGCAATATCAAGGCATAAAAGATGCGCAAAAACCAGGACATGTATTGCGTTATGTTGGAGATTTGTCGGGCGATTTATCGCAAAACAAAGGAAATTTAGAAGTGAAATTAGTGTCTATACCAGAAGATAGTACTTTAGGTCATGTAAAAGGTAGCGATGCTATTTTTGAAATTTTCACCGAAAGTTACGGTACGCAACCCATAGTAATTCAAGGTGCTGGTGCTGGTGCTGAGGTAACCGCAAGAGGTGTTTTTGGTGATATTTTAAGGTTGTCAAAACACATAAACTAGTTTCCGTGAAAGTGGAAACCCTTAAGTAGATAAGTGTAATTTTTAGTATTGTTTTAAATTACACGAAAAATAGATTGTCACACAGAGCGCAGTTGAAGTGTAATAATAAATTGAAAAAATAAAAAGAAAAAGAATGAGCAATAAAAACCATTTTGAAACCGAAGCTATACGAACACAGACAGAAACAAGTCAGTTTTCAGAGCATTCTGTACCATTATACTTAACCTCTGGTTTTGTTTTTGATGATGCTGAAGAAATGCGAGCCTCGTTTGCCGAAGAAAAGCAACGCGATTTATACAGTCGTTACAGCAACCCAAATGTAAACGAGTTTGTAGATAAGGTTTGTAAAATGGAAGGTGCCGAAAGTGGTTTTGCCTTTGCAAGTGGTATGGCGGCAGTGTTTTCAACATTTGCGACCTTGTTAAATGCTGGCGATCATGTATTATCATGCAGCTCGGTGTTTGGTGCAACCCATGGTTTGTTTACCAAATATTTACCAAAATGGAATATTGAATGCTCATATTTTAATATCAACGAAGTTGAAACTGTAGAAAGTTTAATTCAGCCAAATACTAAATTTATTTACGCCGAAACACCAACAAATCCAGGTGTTGATGTGTTAGATTTAGAGTTGTTAAGCGCCATTTGTAAAAAGCATAATTTACTATTAGTTGTAGATAATTGCTTTGCTACACCTTATTTACAAAACCCAATAAAACATGGAGCCGATTTAGTAATTCATTCGGCAACAAAATTAATGGATGGTCAAGGTCGTGTGCTTGGTGGTGTTACTGTTGGTAAAAAAGAGTTAATTCGCGAAATTTATTTGTTTTCGCGTTTAACAGGGCCAGCTATGAGTGCTTTTAATGCTTGGGTATTATCAAAATCTTTAGAAACTTTAGCAGTTCGTGTTGAAAAACACTGTGAAAATGCACTTAAGATAGCAGAGTTTTTAGAGAAGCATTCTAAAGTAAATTGGGTGAAATATCCGTTTTTAAAATCGCATCCTAAGTACGATATTTCAAAAAAACAAATGCGATTAGGAGGAAACATTATAGCTTTTGAAGTAAAAGGTGGTGTTGAAGGTGGACGTAATTTCTTCGATAATATTAAACTTTGTTCCTTATCGGCCAATTTAGGAGATACGAGAACCATTGTTACGCATCCAGCAAGTACAACACATGCTAAAGTAGAGGCAGATGTTAAGGCGGCTGTTGGAATTACAGATGGCATGGTGCGAATTTCTGTAGGTTTAGAACATGTCGATGACATTATTAAAGATCTAGATCAAGCTTTAAATCATGCTGAATAATAGCATAATATATCAAGTTGATGCTTTTGCAGAAGAAGCTTTCAAAGGAAACCCTGCCGGTGTTATGCTTTTAAAAGATGAAGTTTCTGAAGCTTGGATGCAAAACATAGCAATGGAAATGAATTTGTCTGAAACGGCATTTGTATTTCCTAAAAATGATTATTTCGAAATTAAATATTATACGCCAACAGTCGAGATTCCGCTTTGTGGTCACGCCACTTTGGCTTCAGCTCATATTATGTACAGTGTTGGTTTAGTGCCAACAGAACGACCAATACATTTTAAAGCTAAAGGAGGCGATTTAGTAATTCATTACGAAAACGGATTTATTGCTATGGAATTCCCAGAATACCAAGTCAGTTTAACCGAAATTCCGGTAAATTTTGAGGCTCTTTTAGGGTTTAAGCCTAAGGAAATTTATAAAAGTGAAGCAAATTGGTTTATAGCGATTGCCGAAAATCAAAAAGATATTGAAAATTGTTCGCCAAATTTCGAGGCTTTAAACGCAAATGGTTTAGGGTATTTAATGATTTCCGCGAAAGCGAACTATAAAGAAGCCGATTTTGTTGTGCGCTGTTTTGTGCCAGAATCTGGAATAAATGAAGATCCGGTTACCGGTTCTGCACATTGTGCTTTAACACCTTTATGGGCAAAAAAGTTAAATAAAAATAATTTAGTGTCGCACCAAATATCGAAACGTGGCGGTGAGTTAATTGTAAATTATTTTAATAATAAAGTAAAAATAAAAGGAAAAGCAATAACAGTATTTAAGGCCGATTTAGCGATTTAATTTGGCATGCTCATTGCAGTTCTTGTATACATAAATAAACTAAAACTAAACTTGTGAAAAAGAAAACATTAATACTATTAGGATTAATTGCTTCTACAGCGATTTTTGGGTGTAGTTCAAGCGATTCACCAACAGAGGAAGAAGAGATTATCGAAGAAGTTGAAGAAAATGAAGAGGGAACCGAAGATGATAATAACGAAAATTCAGGAGGTTTAAATGCTGAAGTTTCACCAGCAGAAAACTTCGATTTATCTACATGGAATTTAAGTATTCCTGAAGATGAAGGCGATGGTACAGCAGTAACCGTAACTGTTGCTCAAATAAACAATAACTATGAGAATTCAAAGTATTTTTATACTGCCGAAGATGGCGGAATGGTTTTTAAATGTCCGGTAGCAGGCTATAAAACTTCTGAAAACACAAGTTATACAAGGGTCGAGTTTCGCGAAATGCTTCGTGGAACAAATACAGGTATAAGTACACAAGGCGTAAATAAAAATAATTGGGTATTTGGTTCTGCACCAGCTGCTGACATTAGTGCAGCGGCAGGTTACGACGGTGAAATGTCAGCAACACTTGCTGTAAATTATGTTACAACCACAGGCGATAGTGGGCAAGTAGGACGCGTAATTGTTGGACAAATTCATGCAAACGACGATGAGCCTATTCGAATTTATTATAGAAAATTACCAGAAAATAATTTAGGATCTATTTACTTCGCTCACGAACCACGCGATGGTTATGGAGACGAGCAATGGTACGAGTTAATTGGTTCGCGCAGTAGTTCTGCTTCAAATCCTGAAGATGGTATCGCTTTAAATGAAAAGTTCTCTTATAAAATTAGAGTGGTAAATAATACTATGGTGGTTACTATTTTACGAGAAGGAAAAGACAACGTGGTTAAAACCATAAGTATGGCAAACAGTGGTTACGACCAAGGTGGGCAATACATGTATTTTAAAGCTGGAGTTTATAATCAAAATAACACTGGTAATGATGAAGATTACGTGCAAGCAACTTTTTATGAATTAGAAAAATCGCATACCATAAATTAAATAATTGTAAAATAAGTATATTAGCAATATGCTATCTAAAAAAACTAAATATGGCCTAAAGGCACTAACGTTTATTGTAAATTCTGAAGGTGAAAAACCTGTTCAGGTAAGTGCCATTGCAAAAAACGAGCAAATACCACAAAAGTTTTTAGAAAGTATATTACTTACCTTAAGAAAATCAGGAGTTTTAGGTTCTAAAAAAGGAAAACATGGTGGGTATTATTTACGAAAAGAACCTCATGAAATTTTAATGACGGAGGTAATGCGTGTTCTCGAGGGGCCAATTGCCATGGTTCCATGTGTAAGCTTAAATTACTACGAAAAATGTGATGATTGTGTAGATGAAGAATCTTGTAGCGTGCATATGCTTATGGCTAAGGTTCGTGATAGTGCTTTAAACGTTTTTAGAAATACAACATTAGCCGATTTATCGTTAAAAAAAACTGAGAATATTTTAAAATAAACTCTTGGTTGTTGTTTTTTTCTGCCTGTAATTCAATTAATTTAAATATTTCTTAAAAATAGTTTTAGGTCTTTTTTGTTTAAAAAAAAGTTATACATTTGTAATTCCTATTAAATTGATAGGAATAATATGTGAACATCAAATAATATGTTAGGACAAGAATTAGATATTGAGTTTTGGAATAAAAAATTAAGACATTGGGCTCCAGGTGAAATTATAGACTGGGCGTTAAAGTTAACTGATAATAGAATAGTAACTACAAGTTTTGGTATTTATTCTGCAGTATTGTTAAGTACAATATCAAAACACGATAAAAACATAAAAGTTATTTGGTGCGACACACTATATAATGAACCGGATACTTACAAACATGCCGAAAATTTAATAGAAAAATACAATTTAAATATTCATAAATATCAGCCTTTAAAATCAAAATCAGAAATTGATGCTACAATTGGTTTGCCTGGTGTAGAGGATGAAAATCATTCATTATTTTCAGAAGTGGTAAAGTTAGAGCCTTTTAAAAGAGCCTTAAGAGAGCATCAACCAGAAGTTTGGTTTACAAATATTCGTGATCGTAAAACAGAACTTCGTTCTAAAAAGAATATTTTAAGTTTAAGTAAAGAAGGTATTTTAAAAGTAAGTCCTTTTTATTATTGGGACGATGATGCCTTAGATCGTTTAATAGAAAAGAAAAAATTACCAAAAAACGTTACCTATTTCGATCCTGTAAAGGCATTAGATAATAGAGAGTGTGGTATACATTTACAATAAGCTAAAAAAAGAATTGCAATATGTTTAGTTTCGAAACAGAAATAGAAAATCCAATTGTACAAAAAGATATTATTGAATTAGCCAATAAAATCGAATTGTTTCATAAAGGAAAAATTGATGAAGAAAAATTTAGAAGTCTTCGTTTAGCGCGTGGTGTTTACGGACAGCGTCAAGAAGGTGTGCAAATGATTCGTATTAAGGTACCTTACGGTAAATTAAAAAGTAATCAATTACGCCGAATTGCCGATGTGTCTGATGAATATTCTCGTGGAAGATTACATATTACAACACGTCAAGATATACAAATTCACTACGTAGATTTAAATAGAACGCCAGAGCTTTGGGCAGAATTAGAGAAAGATGAAGTAACTGTTCGTGAAGCTTGTGGTAACGTAGTAAGAAATGTAACAGCTAGCGAAACAGCAGGTATTGATGTGAACGAGCCGTTCGATGTATCGCCGTATGCAGATGCGTTGTATAAATTCTTTTTACGTAACCCAATTTGTCAAGAAATGGGGCGTAAATTTAAAGTGTCATTCTCATCAACCGATGCAGATACCGGATTATCATATTTACACGATATAGGATATATTGCAAAAGAAAAAGATGGTGTTCGCGGATTTAAAGTTATGGTTGCTGGCGGATTAGGTTCGCAACCAAGACATGCCGATGTGTTATATGATTTTGTTGAAACCGATAAAATCATTCCAATAATGGAAGGTGTATTAAGAGTTTTCGATCGTTATGGAGAGCGCAAAAGTCGTGCTAAAGCAAGAATGAAATTCTTAGTTAAAGATATCGGTCTAGAAGCATTTAGAGAGTTAATCGATAACGAACAAAAAGCGATCGAGTTTAAATCTGTAGCAATTGATGCCGATGCTTATGTAGCTTCTAAACCAGTTCAAGTTGAAGCGCCTCAAGTTGAAATTAAAAACGAAGAAGCTTTCAATCTATGGAAATCAACAAACTTAATTCCTCAAAAGCAAGCAGGTTATGTAGCTATTGGTATTAAAGTTTTATTAGGCGATTTTTATACAGATAAGGCACGTTTATTAGCAAATTTAGTAGATAAATATGCGGCTAGTGAAGTACGTTTATCACTACGTCAAAATATTGTAATTCCTTTTGTAAAGGAAGATTTAGTGCCATTTTTCTATCAAGAATTAGAAAAACTAGGATTTGTAGAAGCTGGTTACAACAAAGCAGTCGATATTACAGCATGTCCAGGAACAGATACATGTAACTTAGGTATTGCGAGTAGTACCGGAATTGCAGAAGAGTTAGAGCGTGTTATAAAAACTGAATATCCACAGTATTTAAAAAACGAAGATTTAGTTATAAAAATTAGTGGTTGTATGAATGCTTGTGGACAACACAATATGGCAAATATTGGTTTCCAAGGGATGACGGTTCGTACAAAAGATAAATTGGTGGCTCCAGCTTTACAAGTTTTACTTGGTGGTGGAAACCAAGGTGATGGTAACGCTACTTTTGCAGATAAAGTGGTTAAAGTACCAAGTAGAAGAGGTCCAGAAGCGTTACGCAGAATTTTAAATGACTATGAAGCTAATGCAAACGGAAAACAGTTTGTAGAATACTATAAAGAAACTGGCGATCGTTATTTTTACGATTTGTTAAATGATTTACAAGATGTTACTAATTTAACAGATTTAGATTTTATCGATTGGGGTGAAGAAGAAAAATATGTTAAAGCCATTGGTGTTGGTGAGTGTGCTGGTGTTGTTATCGATTTAATCGCTACCTTGTTTTTCGAAAGCGAAGAGAAAATTGAAAATGCAAAAGAATCTTTCGAAAATGAAGTTTACTCTGGTGCTATCTATTTAGCATACCAATCGTTAGTTAATTCCGCGAAAGCGTTATTATTAGCCGAAAACAAGAAAACAAATACGCATGCGGGAATTATTTCTCAGTTCGATGAACTTTTTATTGAAAGCGGAAGAATAGATTTAGGTGTTTCTTTTTCAGAATTAATCTATGAAATTAACAAAAATGCACCAACTAAAGATTTTGCTGTAAGTTACATCGCTAATGCGGAAAAGTTCTTAGCTGCAGTTAGAGCGTTTAGAGAAGCAGAACAAGCTCAAGAAGCTTAAAATAGATATAAAATGAATGTATTAACCCCTAAATTAACAGTTGTAGGCGCAGGTCCTGGAGACGAAGATTTAATAACCCTTAAAGCAATTAAGGCTATAGAATCGGCAAACGTTATCCTTTACGATGCACTTATAAACGAGAGTTTACTAAAATATGCTTCTCAAGATGCGGAGCTTATTTTTGTAGGTAAACGTAGAGGGTGTTATGCATATCAACAAGAGCAAATTAACGATCTTATAGTTGCTAAAGCTAAAGAAAAAGGTCATGTGGTACGATTAAAAGGTGGAGATCCATTTATATTTGGTCGTGGTGCCGAAGAAATAGATTATGTTCGTCAGTTTGGGCTCGAAACCTTTATGGTTCCAGGTATTTCATCAAGTTTAGCAGTGCCTGCTTATCAAGGTATCCCGTTAACAAAACGAGGCGCTTCAGAGAGTTTTTGGGTAATTACAGGAACTACGAAGGAACATAAAATTTCTGGTGATGTTGCTTTAGCAGCAAAATCAACGGCTACGGTTGTTATTTTAATGGGTATGGGTAAACTTGATAAAATTGTTGAAATTTTTTCAGCAGAAAATAAGCAAGATGCGCATATTGCCATTATTCAAAATGGCACTAGAGCCGATGAAAAAGTAGGTATAGGTAGAATATATAATATTGAAGCTATTGTAAAAGAGCAAGAATTGGCAAACCCAGCAATAATTATTATTGGTGATGTTGTTAAAGAGCGTGCTGTGTTAAGTTCTATTGCTTCAGAAGTTATGAACAACGGGTAATTATGGAAAGAAATAATTTATATCCGGTGTTTTTAAAAACGAAGAACCTTAAGGTGCTTATTGTAGGTGGAGGTTTTGTTGCAGAAGAGAAACTCACTTTTTTGCTCAAATCTAGTCCAGATGCAAAAGTAACTATGGTGTCTCCAATGTTTCGAGAAGGGACTTCAGCTTTAGCTGAAAAAGGAGATGTTACCTTAATTGAGGATGTTTACAGTAAAAAATATTTACAAGGGCAGCATATTGTTGTTGCAACAACCGATGTGCCAGAAGTTAATGTTGAGGTTTATAAAGATTGTAGAGCTGAAGCAAAACTGGTAAATGTAGCCGATAATCCGCCGTATTGCGATTTTTATATGGGCGGTATTGTAACTAAAGGTAACGTAAAAGTGGCAATTTCTACCAACGGAAAGTCGCCAACAACAGCAAAACGTTTACGTCAGTTTTTCGAGGAAGTTATTCCAGAGAATATCGACGATTTAGTTAAAAATTTAAACGAATACAGAAAAACTATAAAAGGCGATTTCGAACAAAAAGTCGAAACGCTAAACGAATTTACTAAAGGATTAATAGAGAAAAATTAATATTTCAAAATGATTAAAACAGATATCATAATCATAGGAGCAGGACCAACAGGTTTATTTACAGTGTTCGAAGCTGGATTATTAAAACTTAAATGTCATTTAATTGATGCATTACCACAACCAGGTGGACAATGTTCAGAATTATACCCAAAAAAACCAATTTACGATATTCCTGGTTTTCCAGAGATTTTAGCTGGAGACTTAACTAAAAACTTGCTAGAACAAGGTAAGCAATTCGAGCCTGGATTTACTTTAGGTGAGCGTGCAGAAACTATCGATAAACAAGAAGATGGTACGTTTATTGTAACTACAAATAAAGGAACACAACACCAAGCGCCAGTTGTTGCAATTGCAAGTGGTTTAGGTAGTTTCGAACCTCGTAAGCCACAATTAGAGAATCTTGCAGATTACGAAGATAAAGGTGTGGAATACATGATTAAAGAACCAGAAATGTATCGTGATAAAAACGTGGTAATTGCTGGTGGTGGAGATTCAGCGTTAGATTGGAGTATCTTTTTAGCCGATGTTGCTAAAAGTGTAACATTAGTACACCGCCGTAATGAGTTTAGAGGTCATTTAGATTCTGTTGAAAAAGTAGGAGAGCTTAAAAAATTAGGTAAAATTAATTTAATTACGCCAGCCGAAGTAACTAATATTATTGGTGATGGTAAGGTTGAAGCTATTGAAATTACTAAAAAAGACGAAGAACCAGTAACTTTAGAAACCGATCATTTTATTCCTTTATTTGGGTTGTCTCCAAAATTAGGACCAATTGCAAATTGGGGCTTAGAAATCGAGAAAAATGCCATTAAAGTTAATAACGCATTAGATTATCAAACAAACATTCCTGGTATTTTCGCTATTGGCGACGGTAACTTTTACCCAGGAAAATTAAAATTAATTCTTTGTGGTTTCCACGAGGCAACTATTATGTGTCAAGCGGCATATAAAATCATTAATCCAGGAAAGAAATTTGTATTAAAATACACGACAGTTTCTGGAGTAGATGGTTTCGATGGAACACGTAAAGAGGCGCCAAAAGCCGTTGTGCAAGCCATAGACTAAGCATTATTTAAAATATAACAAAAATTAAATCCTGCAAGGTTGCATTTACCTTGTAGGATTTAATATTTTTGAACGACTATCAATTAAAAATTAAATAAGCTGTAAATTAAACACAAATGAAAAGTTACAACGTTTGTTTAAAGGACACCGTTAAAAAATTTACTAAAAAACTATTTTATTCTTTATTCGATTGCGAACAAGAAGAAGCGAATAGCGCGTATTTAGAAAAAACGTTTATAAACATTCTTTCAAAGTTAGATATTCAAAATGCTGAAGATATCTGGAAAACCTTCAAAAGTGAATTACCAAATATTAGAAAACAGTTAGATGATGATGCTATAGCTTTTGAAACAAATGACCCAGCATCGCATTGTTTAGAGGAAATTTATTTGGCTTATCCCGGTTTTCACGCTATTTCAATTCATAGATTGAGTCATGCGCTTCATAAATTAGGTGTTTATATTTTACCTCGAATGATGAGTGAATATATTCACGGCATTACAGGTATCGATATTCATCCTGGAGCAACCATAGGCGATTCATTTTATATAGATCACGGTACAGGAATTGTAATTGGTGAAACCTCAATTATTGGTAAAAATGTAAAAATTTATCAAGGTGTTACACTTGGCGGCATTCAAGTTTCAAAAGATTTAGCGTCAATTAAACGCCATCCAACCATTCAAGATAATGTTTGCATTTATGCCAATGCCACAGTTTTAGGCGGCGATATTGTTATTGGTGAAAACAGTATTATTGGTGCTAACGTTTGGATTACCCATTCCGTTCCTAAAAACTCATTGGTAACCTATCAAACCGAAATTAAAATAAGACCCAAAAAAAATGGCATTTAAAACAATATTAGACCAAATAGGAAATACGCCTTTAGTTGAAGCAACGCATTTAGTTAAAAAAGAAGGCGTGCGCTTACTATTAAAATTAGAAGGAAATAACCCCGGCGGAAGCGTTAAAGATCGTGCAGCATTCAACATGATTTCTGAAGCTTTAAAGCGAGGCGACATAAAAAAAGGCGATACTTTAGTAGAATCTACAAGTGGTAACACCGGTATTGCTTTGGCGTTAATAGCACAATTATTAGGGTTGAATATGGTTATAATTATGCCTGAAAACTCAACCATAGAGCGCGTAAAAACCATGCGAGCTTATGGGGCCGAAGTTATTTTAACTTCTGTAGATGTTGGTATTGAAGGTTCTAGAGATTTAGCCTATAAATTAAGAGACGAAAAAGGATACACGCTGCTAAATCAGTTTGCAAATAACGATAATTGGAAAGCACATTATAAAACCACAGGACCAGAAATTTGGGAAGCCACAAAAGGTAAAATAACTCATTTTGTATCTGCTATGGGAACCACTGGAACTATAATGGGCGTTTCCAGATATTTAAAAGAACAAAACAAAAATGTAACTATTGTTGGTGCACAACCAGCCGATGGTGCTAAAATACCAGGTATTCGTAAATGGCCAGAAGCCTATTTGCCAGAATTTTTCGAGCGCGAACGTGTTGATCAAGTTGTTGAGGTTTCAGAAGAAAATGCTAAGGCAACAACACAACGTTTGGCTAAAGAAGAGGGTGTTTTTGCAGGCATGAGCAGCGGCGGTTCGGTGTATTCCGCATTGCAAATTGCTGAAAGTATAGATGAAGGCCTTATTGTTGCTATTATTTGCGATCGTGGCGACAGGTATTTATCGTCTACCTTATTCGAATAAAAAATGAAACAATTTTTACTGCTATTTGGTTTAGTAATTAGTTTTTTTGCTTGTAAAAAAAAGGTCAAGCAAGCGAAGCAACAATCTGCTTCAAATTTTAAAATTGGTATTGTTGCCGATTGCCAATATTGTTTTTGTGAACCTAACACCGATTTTGGTAGATATTATAAAAAATCAACTCAAAAATTAGCAAAAGCTGTTTCAGAACTAAATACTTATAATTTAGATTATACTGTTCATTTAGGTGATTTTATAGATAAAGATTTTGCTAGTTTCGATTCGGTTTTACCCATTTGGAATAATTTAAAATCGGAACATCATCACGTTTTAGGAAACCACGATTTTAGTGTGGCCGATTCTTTAAAAGGAAATGTAGCTAATAAAATGGGGCTTCAAAATGGCTATTATAGCATTATTAATAATAACTGGCGATTTATTGTTTTAGATGGTAATGATTTAAGCTTTTTCGGAGCATTAACTGAAGCTAAAAAGGCTGAAACCGATTCGATGTACAATCAGCTTAAATCCGAAGGTTATAAAAACATTCAAAAATGGAATGGCGGATTAAGTTTTGAGCAGTTAAAATGGGTGAAATCGGAGTTAGAACAATCCGTTAAAAATAACGAAAATGTTGGCTTTTATTGTCATTTTCCAGTAGCCGAAAAAGATACCATGCATAGTTTATGGAACTACAATCAGTTCTTTAAAACCATAGATAACTACAATAATGTAAAGTTTTATTTTAACGGTCATAATCATGCTGGTGGTTACTTTAAACGCAAAGGCGTACATTACGTTACTTATAAAGGCATGGTCGATTTCGCAGATAGTACAGCATATTCAGTAGCTACCGTTTTTAAAGACTCCATTTTAATTAAAGGTTTTGGTCGAGAAAACAGCAGAAATTTAAAGTTTTAGCATAAAAATTATAGTTAATTGTGTTACTTTTGCGCACTAGTTCATTAATATAAAAATGTTATCAAGAAAGGTAGAGGGACTAGACCCAATGAAACCTTGGCAACCTCCCGATTTTTCGGGGAAGGTGCTAAATTCTACTAATTGTAAAAGTAATTAGGCAGATAACGAAGCGTTTTTCTACTTGCTTTTCTTGAAACATCATATAAAATAAAAATTAAGTTGTGTTAAACTGAAAGGATTTCAGTTTCTCATTAAATAATTCATTTCATGCTGATTGTGTATACTTCAGAATGAAAAAATATTGAAGAAATGTCAGATATAAGAAAGGCTTTAAAAGAACGCATTTTGGTGTTAGATGGTGCCATGGGAACCATGCTACAAGCCTATAAGTTTACAGAAGAAGATTTTCGTGGCGAGCGTTTTAAAGATTACCCAACGCCGTTACAAGGAAACAACGATTTGTTGTCTATTACACAGCCCGAAGCTATAAAAACCATTCACGCAAAGTATTTCGAGGCTGGTGCCGATATTATTGAAACCAATACCTTTTCGGGAACAACCATTGCTATGGCCGATTACCAAATGGAAGATTTGGTTTACGAACTTAACTACGAATCTGCTAAAATAGCAAAAGAAGTTGCTGTAGAATTCACAAAAAAAGAACCACATAAACCACGTTTTGTAGCAGGTTCAATTGGGCCAACAAACCGTACAGCAAGTATGTCGCCAGATGTAAACGATCCGGGTTACAGAGCCGTAACGTTTAATGAATTACGAATAGCATACAAACAACAAGTTGAAGCTTTAATGGATGGTGGCGCAGATATTTTATTAGTTGAAACCGTTTTCGATACATTAAATGCAAAAGCAGCATTATTTGCAATAGAAGAAGTAAAGGACGAAAGAAATTTAGAAATTCCTGTTATGCTTAGCGGTACTATTACCGATGCTTCAGGACGAACTTTATCGGGGCAAACCGCCGAAGCGTTTTTAATTTCGGTTTCACATATTCCGTTATTATCTGTTGGATTTAATTGTGCTTTAGGAGCCAATTTGTTACAGCCACATTTAGAGGCCATTGCCAATAAAACCGAATTTGCAATTTCGGCACATCCAAATGCAGGTTTACCTAATGCTTTTGGTGAGTACGATGAATCTCCAGAAGAAATGGGCGAGCAAATTGAAGCTTACTTAAAAAAGAATTTAATAAATATTATTGGTGGTTGTTGTGGTACAAGTCCAGAACATATTCGCGTTATAGCAAATATTGCTGCGAAATATGAACCACGTGAAGCTGTCACTTTGAGCGCAGTCGAAAAGTCTCTTTAAAGCGAATAGATTAATGAAAGTGAAACAATCAAAATATATGCGTTTATCAGGATTAGAACCATTAGTCCTGAACGAAAACAGCAACTTTATAAATGTAGGTGAGCGAACTAACGTAGCAGGTTCACGTAAATTTTTACGCTTAATTAAAGAAGAAAAATTTGATGAAGCTTTAGATATTGCACGTCATCAAGTAGATGGTGGTGCGCAAATTATCGATATTAATATGGACGACGGACTTATAGACGGCAAAGAGTCTATGGTTCGTTTTTTAAATCTTATTGCCGCAGAGCCAGATATTTGTCGTGTGCCAATAATGATTGATAGTTCTAAGTGGGAAATTATCGAAGCTGGTCTTCAAGTGGTACAAGGTAAATGTGTGGTAAATTCCATTTCGTTAAAAGAAGGAGAAGAAAAATTTATTTGGGAAGCCAAACAAATAAAACGCTATGGTGCCGCAGTAATTGTTATGGCTTTTGACGAAGTTGGGCAAGCCGATAATTATGAAAGACGCATTGAAATAGCCGAACGATCTTACGATGTTTTGGTAAACAAAGTAGGTTTTCCATCAGAAGATATCATTTTCGATTTAAATATTTTTCCAGTTGCAACAGGAATGGAAGAACATCGAAAAAATGCTATCGATTTTATTGAAGCAACCCGATGGGTGCGTCAAAATCTTGAAAATGTTAGTGTAAGTGGTGGTGTAAGTAACGTGTCGTTCTCGTTTAGAGGTAATAACGGTGTGCGCGAAGCTATGCATTCCGTATTTTTATATTATGCTATTCAAGCAGGTATGAATATGGGTATTGTAAACCCAACTATGTTGGAAGTTTACGACGATATTCCTAAAGATTTATTAGAGCATGTTGAAGATGTTATTTTAGATAGAAGAGACGATGCTACCGAACGTTTGCTAGAATTTGCCGAAACTGTAAAAGGCTCAAAAGCCGAAAAAACAGTTGATTTATCTTGGCGTGAAAACCCGTTACAAGACAGAATTACGCACGCTTTAGTAAAAGGGTTAGATGCTTTTATTATTGAAGACATTGAACAAGCGCGACAAGAATCCGAAAAACCAATTGATGTTATTGAAGGCCATTTAATGATTGGTATGAATGTAGTTGGCGATTTGTTTGGCGAAGGAAAAATGTTCTTGCCACAGGTAGTAAAATCGGCACGTGTAATGAAAAAAGCTGTGGCTTACCTAAATCCATTTATTGAAGCCGAAAAAACTGAAGACTCAGAGCCTGTTGGTAAAATTTTAATGGCAACGGTAAAAGGCGATGTTCACGATATTGGTAAAAATATTGTAAGTGTGGTGCTGGCCTGTAATAACTACGAAATTGTAGATTTAGGGGTTATGGTGCCTCCCGAAAAAATTATTGAAACCGCTATAAAAGAGCGCGTTGATGCTATTGGTTTGTCCGGTTTAATCACACCATCGTTAGATGAAATGGTTTATTTAGCAAAAGAAATGCAGCGCGAAAATTTCGACATTCCGTTATTAATTGGTGGAGCAACAACATCTAAAGCGCATACGGCTGTAAAAATAGATACGCAGTATAAAAACGCGGTAGTTCATGTAAATGATGCTTCTAGAGCGGTAACAGTAGTGGGCGACTTGTTAAACAAACAAACAGCACACGAATACGTGTCTAAACTTAAAAAAGATTACGACGAATTTAGAACCAAGTTTTTAAAACGAGGTAAAGAGAAATCGTATATAACTATAAACGAAGCTAGAGCGCGTAAATATAACATCGATTGGGAAACTTCCGAAATTGTAAAGCCTAAAGCTATGGGTGTGCAAATGTTTAAGCAATTAAGCTTAAAAGAATTGTTGCCGTTTATAGATTGGAGTCCGTTTTTTAGAAGTTGGGATTTGCACGGTAAATATCCAAATATTTTAAAAGATAATGTTGTTGGCGAGCAAGCAACAGTGCTTTTTAATGAAGCGCAAGAAATGGTGCAAGACATTATAGCTAAACAACTATTAAAACCTAAAGCGGTTTTTGGTTTGTTTGAAGCTAATACCATAAACGATGATGATATTTCTGTTAAAAAGAAGGGTGAAGAAATTGCCGTTTTTAGGACATTAAGACAGCAATTAAAAAAACGTGACGGTATTCCAAACCATGCTTTAGCTGATTTTATTGCACCAGAAAGTTCAGGAAAAACCGATTATATTGGCGCATTCTGTGTCGCTATTTTCGGGGCTCAAGAATTAGCAGAAAGTTATAAGGCTAAAGATGATGATTACAGTGCCATTATGGCTCAAGCTATTGCCGATCGTTTTGCTGAAGCTTTTGCCGAATATTTGCATAAGGAAGTAAGAACGAAACATTGGGGTTATGCCGAAAATGAAGATTTAACCAACGACGATTTAATTAAAGAAAGCTATAAAGGCATTCGTCCGGCGCCAGGTTATCCAGCGTGTCCAGATCATTTAGAAAAAGAAACCATTTGGGAATTGCTGGAGGTTGAAAAAATTATTGGCGTAACGCTAACAGAAAGTTTAGCTATGTGGCCAGCTGCTGCGGTTTCGGGGTATTATTTTGCTAACCCAGAAGCAAAGTATTTTGGTTTAGGTAAAATAACCGACGATCAAGTTAAAGATTATGCCGAACGAAAAGGTATAGCGTTAGAGAAAGCTAGAAAATGGTTACATCCCAATTTAGCAGATTAGAAAATAAAGATGAAATTTATAGAGTTAACTTTAGGAAGCCATATGGTATGCCATGGTTTTGATGAAAACAATAAAGAAATATTAGAACGTGTTGATTTAGATGGTTTTTCAAAAAAGTTGGTTGCTGTTTCTAGAATAAAATCGGTGAGTGAAAAATATGTTTTAATCGATTGTTTAGATGGTCGATGGGTGTATTGGGAATATGAAGATGGTTACGAAACAGTAAAAAATCTATTGAACAGTTAACTTAACAATTTGTTGCTTTTTCGGTAACAAATTGAAGCTATATAAATAAGAATTTTGCAGCAAAAAAACGATGAAAATGAATAGACTTAAATTTTCTACAGAGGTTAAATTTTTTATTCAACTTTTAATGTTAACTGTTGCTGCGTTAACGGTTTCTTATTTTGTGTAACAACACGTTGGATGTGTCATCCTGAACTCGTTTCAGGATCTTTTTAAAGTTAAGGAGATATATTGTTATTCAGTCCCAATGTTTGTTGGGATTGTAACAAGATTTCGTTTTTAGACCTGTAAGGTTTCTATAACCTGACAGGTCTGAAAAAAAAGCTTTATACCAAGGTTAGCCAAAAGTCATGATTTTTTGAAATTGTACCTTTGGCAAACCCGCGTTAGCCATTGTAGTGGCATCCTTTTTTGAGGAACGAGAAAAAGATATAACGGAAAGCGCGACCCGATAGGGTAACGCCAAAAAAATAAATAATAATTATTGAAGAGATTTCCGCCTTTGCGGAAATTATAAAAGCGAGTTATGAAGGTAACAGAACATATTAAAAAGGCCAACGGAAAAACCTTGTTTTCGTTTGAGATTGTAACACCGGTAAAGGGAAAAAATATTCAGGATTTGTATAACAATATCGATCCTCTAATGGAGTTTAATCCGCCATTTATTGATGTAACCACCTCGCGTGAAGAGTATGTTTATGTTGAAAAAAACGGACTTTTAGACCGCAAAACAGTTAGAAAACGCCCAGGAACTCTTGGTATTTCGGTAAGTTTAAAGCATAAATATAACGTTGATCCGGTGCCGCATATTTTGTGCGGTGGTTTTACCAAAGAAGAAACCGAGTATATGTTGGTAGATTGCCATTATCTGGAAATTGATAATGTAGTGGCGCTTCGTGGTGATGCTATGAAACACCAAAAATATTTCGAGCCAACTAAAGGTGGACATACCTATGCTTGCGAATTGGTGCAACAAATTACGGACCTTAATAATGGTAAGTTTTTGCATGAAGAAAATTTAACCCAGTTTAAAACCGATTTTTGTATTGGGGTTGCCGGTTACCCAGAAAAACACATGGAAGCACCATCGTTGCAAACCGATTTAAAGCGTTTAAAAGCTAAGGTTGATGCTGGAGCAGATTATGTGGTAACTCAAATGTTTTTTGATAACCAAAAGTATTTCGATTTTGTTGAAATGGCTAAATCGGCAGGTATTAATATTCCTATAATTCCGGGTATAAAACCGCTTGCTGTTAATAGGCATTTACAATTATTGCCTCATGTGTTTAGTATAGATTTACCAGAAGAATTAATTAATGCTGTTGATGCTTGTAAGGATAATAAAGCGGTTAGACAAGTTGGTATTGAGTGGGCAATTAAACAATCGAAAGAGTTAAAAGCTGCTGGAGTACCTGTTTTACACTATTATTCTATGGGAAAAAGCGATAATGTGCAAGCTATTGCCGAAGCTTTATTTTAAATAATTACTTTTACGGTACAAAACCTATTAATGAAGTTTTTATTATCTGCCCTGTTGTGTTTTTGTTTTATTTCTGTTTTAGCACAGAATAAAACACATTCGTCTTATGTTGATGTTAATTATTTTAAAGGAAATATAGCCTTGCATAATAATGATATTTTGCATTTAATTCAAGGACATCCAGAAGGTTATTTAATTAGCTGGAATAAAAAAACCTATGGTTTTGAAGCATGGGAACAACGCTATAATTATCCAGATTATGGGGTTACTTATTCTTATCAAAGCATGAAAAACCCTGATGTTTTAGGTACGTTAGCTTCGTTGTATGCGCATTACAATTTTTATTTTTTTAATAGGCATTTGATGTTTAGAGTAGGTCAAGGTTTGGCTTACGCCGATAAGGCTTACGATAAGGGAACTAATTATAAAAATACAGCTTATGGCAGTCATATATTAAGCAGTACATTTGCTATGCTAAATTATAAAAAAGAACGTATTTTTAATAGGTTTGGTATACAGGCGGGTTTAACATTACTTCATTATTCTAACGCCAATGTAAAGGCACCAAATGCAAGTACAAATACTATAGCTTTAAATTTAGGTGTCACTTATAATTTAGATAATGTTGAGCCAGAATATCAATATACATTAGAAGAAACCGATAAAAAATATACTGAACCCATAAAATATAACATTGCATTTAGGTTTGGTATAAATGAAAGCGACGTGGTTGGCATGGGGCAATTTCCGTTTTATATATTTTCTGGTTATGCAGATAAACGAATTAATAGAAAAAGTGCCATTCAATTAGGAACCGATGTGTTTTTTTCGAAGTTTCTAGAAGAATTAATTTACTACCAAAGTGTGTCTTTTCCAGAGGCAAATGTGTCCGGAGATGAAGATTATAAACGTGTGGGTGTTTTTGCAGGTCATGAGTTGTTTATAAATAAAATGTCGTTATTAACCCAATTGGGGTACTATGTGTATTATCCATACGATTTTGAAGGGCGCATGTACATGCGAATAGGTTTAAAACGATATTTTGGTAATAAAGTTTTTGGAGCTGTAACGTTAAAATCGCACGGCGCTAAAGCTGAAGCGGTGGAGTTTGGTGTAGGAATTAGGTTGTAACAATCAATTAAAAACATATAAATCATGTCACATTTAAAAGGAAAAAAGGCCATTATAACAGGCGGCGGAAGAGGTTTAGGGAAAGCGACGGCTATTGCTTTTGCTAAAGAAGGTATTGATGTTGCTATTACCGGAAGAAATGAAACTGTTTTAAAAGAAACAGTAACAGAAATAGAAAACTTAGGCGTGAAGGCAATATATTCAGTTTTTGATGTTGGAAACTACGACGAAGTAAAACAAAGTATTGAAAGTATTGTTAGTGATTTAGGTTCTGTAGATATTTTAGTTAATAATGCAGGAATTGCTGCATTTGGATCGGTTCTAGATATGGAAGTTGCAGATTGGACTAACATTATACAAACCAATCTTTTGGGCATGTATTATGTAACTAAAGAAGTATTGCCGCATTTAGTAAATAAAAATGATGGTGAAATTATAAATGTATCGTCTACAGCTGGTTTAAATGGTAATGCTACAACATCGGCATATTCGGCATCAAAGTTTGCCGTTATAGGTTTCTCGGAATCTTTAATGAAAGAGGTAAGAAAAAATAATATACGTGTTTGTACTTTAACACCAAGTACTATTGCTTCAGATATGTCTATAGATTTAGGAATTGCAACAAAGGATTCTGAAGATAGCGTTTTGCAACCAGATGATTTTGCAGAATTGATTGTAGCTGGTTTAAAATTACCTAAGCGTGCTATGTTAAAAAGTGCTTCGTTATGGTCTACTAATCCATAAAAATACAAATTAAGGTCTTCTGTAATATATAGAAATAACTAATGAAAAAATTAAGCTACATAATTTATGTGTTGTTCTTTGTTGCTTGTAATAGCGAAAATGCTAACGATTGTTTTCAGAAGTCTGGAGATATTATTCAACATGAATTTTTTGTAGATGAGTTTACGAAAATTTGGGTAAATCGAGATATTGAATTAGTTCTAACGGAAGGAGAAACGCAAAGCGTACAAGTTGAAACTGGAAAAAATTTATTAAATGATGTTACTGCAGTTGTTACGGAGGGAGAATTAGTTTTAACCGATAACAATACCTGCAATTATGTGCGAGATTATGGTGTAACTAAATTTTATATTACAGCTCCCAATATTACTCAAATTAGAAGTTCTACCCAATACCCAATAAGTTCCAATGGCGTATTAACATACCCAAGTTTATCTATTTATTCTGAAGATTATAGCGAACCCGATACGTTTTTAAGTGGTGATTTTAATTTAGAAATTAATAACAATAGCTTTAGTCTGGTTTTTAACGGTATTTCTAATTGCTATATTTCTGGTCAAACCAATACTATGAGTGTTACTTTTGCTTCAGGAACTTCACGATTTGAAGGCCGGTATTTTGAAGCTCAAAATATAAATATTTGGAATAGAAGCTCAAACGATATGATTGTAAACCCGATACAATCCCTAACAGGAAAAATATCGGGTACAGGAAATGTAATAACAGTAAATACACCTAATGTTGTTGATGTTGAACAACAATATACAGGGCGATTAATTTACGAATAGGCTAACAGATTGTTTAGCTATTTCTAATTCTTCATTAGTAGGTACAACTAAAACTTGAACCTTGGAATCGTCTGTATTTATAGCTCTTGTAGTATCAGACCTTAAATCATTTTTAGCAACATCTAACTTAATGCCTAAAAAGTCTAAATCTTCACAAACCATTTTTCTTATAGCTTTAGAGTTTTCACCAATTCCAGCGGTAAACACAATAGCATCTAAGCCATTTAAAATCGCAGCATAACTACCAATGTATTTTTTTATACGATAGGTGTTCATTTGTAAAGCTAATTGGCAGTCTTTATTGCCTTCCGAAGCTTTCAGTTCAATATCTCTTAAATCGCTGTAGCCAGTTAAACCTAACATGCCGCTTTCTTTATTTAAAAGCTTATTAATGTCTTTTACAGAATAGCCTAAATTATCTTTTAAATGAAAAATTACTGAAGGGTCTATAGATCCAGATCGCGTTCCCATAATTAAACCATCTAAAGGAGAAAAGCCCATAGAATGATCAATGCTTTTGCCATCTTTTACAGCTGTCATACTACAACCATTTCCTAAGTGAATAGTTATAATTTTAGATTCTGATTTGTTAAGAAATTTATTGGCTTGCTCTGAAACATACTTATGACTTGTGCCATGAAACCCATACATACGAATGTGATGCTTAGTTAAAAGTTTGTTTGGAATGGCATACTTGTAAGCTTTTTCAGGCACAGATTGTAAAAATGCAGTATCAAAAACAGCAACTTGTTTTGCTGTAGGAAAAATAGTTTCAGCAACCATAATACCTTCTAAATTAGCAGGGTTGTGCAAAGGAGCTAAAGATGAAAGCGATTTTATTTTTTCCTTTACATCTTGGTCAATTTCAACAGTATCGTTAAAGTGCATACCGCCATGAACAACTCTATGGCCAACAATTTTAATGTCTTCTGCGGTTTTTAAAACACCTTCTTTTTTATCTAATAAATGTTTAGCAACTAGTTTTAAAGCGGCTTTGTGTGTTAATATTTTTGTTTCGGTTTCAACGTTTTTATGTTCAGATTTAAATTTAAACTTAGCATCTGTAAAGCCAATACGTTCAACAACACCAGCACAAATAATAGTTTCTTCTGGCATGGCAAAAAGTTGAAATTTTAAAGATGAGCTTCCGGAGTTTAGTACAAGTACTTGCATATGGTTTTATTGGTCTTGGGCTTGAATAGCAGTTATTATTACGGTGCTGTAAATATCATCTACGGTACAGCCACGGCTTAAATCGTTTACGGGTTTGTTAAGGCCTTGTAGCATAGGTCCAATGGCTAGAGCGCCAGTTTCTCTTTGCACGGCTTTATAGGTATTGTTTCCTGTATTTAGGTCTGGAAAAATTAAAACGCTAGCTTGTCCTGCAACTTCAGAGTCTGGTAGTTTGCTTTTTCCAATACGCATATCTACAGCGGCATCATATTGTATTGGGCCTTCAATTTTTAAATCAGGAGCTAAGCCTTTAGCAATTTCAGTTGCTTTTCTTACTTTATCTACTTCTTCACCTTTGCCAGACGAACCTGAAGAATATGAAAGCATTGCTACTTTAGGCTCTACACCAAAATTCTTTGCGGTTTCGGCAGAAGCAATTGCGATTTCAGCAAGCTGTTCGGCATTAGGATTTGGGTTTATGGCACAATCTCCAAATATAGATACACGATCTTCAAGACACATAAAAAATATAGAAGATACAATGTTAGCACCAGGTTTTGTTTTTATAAATTGTAAAGCAGGCCTTAATGTATGTTGTGTAGTATGTACAGCTCCAGAAACCATACCATCTGCATGACCTTTATGAATCATCATTGTGCCATAGTAGGATACATCAGACATGGCATCTTTAGCCATATCAATATTAACACCTTTGTGTTTTCTTAATTCGTAAAAGGTGTTTACGTAATCATCAAAATTTGGTGACTCTGTTGGGAAAACAACATTAACTTTACTTAAATCTAGAGGTATGTCGTAGCGTATTAAACGTTCTTGTATTTTATCTATTTCTCCAATTAAGGTTATATCTACTACTTGGGCGCCAACTAATTTTGCTGTTGCTCGTAACACACGCTCATCATACCCTTCTGGTAAAACAATATGTTTTTTGTTTTTAAGAGCCGATTGTAACAGGTTATATTGAAACATTCTTGGTGTAAATATTTCAGAATTAAATGTAACTAAACTATCTGCTAATTTTTTAGTGTTAACATGTTTCTCAAAAGATGCAATGGCGATGTTAATTTTGTCTGTGTTTTCAGCATAAATTCTAGATTTTACTTTTCCTATGGCATTAGTAGCATTAAAAGTGCCTTTGTTTACACTTAAAATAGGTACAACACTAGAAAGTCCTTCAATAAGTTTTAAAATGGATTCTTCAGGAATTAAACCACCAGTTAAAACAATTCCAGAAATTGTTGGATAATTTTTTGATATATGTGCTTGTAGAGATCCTAAAATAATATCAGCACGATCTCCAGATGTAATTACTAAAGAGCCTTCTTTTAATTTTGTGATATAGTTACGTAGTTGCATTGCACCAACCCCAGAGTTTTGCACTTGGTTATTAAGCATATCTTTACCAAATAATACTTTGGCATCAAGGGCTTTTGCTATTTCCTTTATTGTAGGGTTTTCTAGGCTGTGTATTTTTGGAATAACCGATATACTTGTTTTAGCATGTATGCGGTCTTTTAATTTGTTTTTTAGTGTATTTGTGTCTTCGACAGTAACTTTGTTTGCCATTATAGATAACACATCTACTTCAGCTTTAAAGGTGTCATAGGCTAACTGTACATTATCTAAAAGGTCTTTTTCGTTTTTACGATCTCCGTTAATTACAATAATTACAGGCAATCCTAGGTTTTTGGAGATTAACATGTTAATATCAAGCTCTAAGCTTGAGTTTTCATGAGAGAAATCGGTACCTTCAACTAAAACTAAATCGAAATTATCCTCAAGGCGTTTGTATTTTTTTATGATTTCGTCAATTACATAGCCAGATTTTCCTTGGTTATATAAATCTAGAACTTCACTGCGTTTAAAAGCGAAGGTTTTTTTGTAGTTTAAATCAATTTCGAAATGTGAAACAACCGTTTTAATATGATTGTCCATTTCACCTTCTTCAACATCTTCAATAATTGGTCTAAAATAACCTACCTTAGCTGTTTTTCCTAGTAGCATTCGCATTAACCCAAGTACAACAACAGATTTTCCGCTGTTGGGTTCCATGGTTGCTACATAAATACCTTTACTCATGATAATTTTTTTGTGTCACAAAGATAGTTATTTAGAATTGTTTTAAATAAATATCCTTCATTTTTCAGTTAATAATAATACAAAATTAGGATTGTTTTAATTATTGAAAGATGATTTTTATCATTCTAAATAATTTTTGCGGTTATGCTGTTAAATCTCTAAATAAAGACTCTAAATTTGCGTTTTTCTGATTCAATTGAAGAATTTTGAGTTCATTATCATGAGCAAAATCAAATACATGCGATCTCATGTCTTCTGTCGTTTTAAAAGTAATTTCGTAAACAAAATCATGAGTGTTCACAACATGACTAACTTTTGGCAATCGTTTTAAAAAGGCATCTTCTACACGGTAATCAAACTCTACAATAACAACTTGTTCTTGCTCGTTGCGTAAATCTTTAAGTTTTTTGTCGGCAACAATTTCTCCTTTATTAATTATTATCACACGCTCGCACATAGCTTCAACCTCTTGCATGATGTGAGTAGATAAAAATACGGTTTTAGTTTTTCCTATAGTTTTTATAAGGTTTCGAATTTCAACAAGCTGGTTGGGGTCTAAACCTGTTGTGGGTTCATCTAAAATTAAAACCTCTGGGTCGTGTAGTAAAGCATTTGCTAACCCAACACGTTGGCGATAACCTTTTGATAGCTGACCAATTTTTTTATGAGCTTCGGGTGTTAAACATGTAAGCTCAATAACTTCTGCTATACGCTTTTTATTAACCTTATAAATGTTGGCGTTAAAGTTTAAATACTCTTTTATAAACATATCTAAGTACAGCGGGTTGTGCTCCGGAAGATACCCCACGCTTTGTTGTACTTGTTGTTTATTTAAAGCTACATTATGGTTGTTTACAATGGCTTCTCCTTGGTTAGCAGAAATATAAGTGGTTAAAATTTTCATCATTGTAGATTTTCCAGCGCCATTTGGCCCTAAAAAACCTACTATTTCGGGTTTACTAACTTTAAAAGATACTTTATTTAAAGCTTTTTGGGTTCCGTATAGTTTTGTTACCTCTTTTACTTCAATAGACATATTCAAAAAAATTTATTCAAAAATAAACGATTATACAACGTAATTTGAGTTTTACTGTAAAATCTTAAAAAATTTTAGTAAAACCATAAAAAACTATTTTATCTGCTTTGTTTTTTTAAATAAATAATTACTTTAGCGGCATAATTATGACGATGACAGGATATTATACATATTTTAACTTCTTTTATTTCTTTTTCAGCAAAAGAAACGAGGCGTTGTATGTATAATTTAAAATAATAAATTAGAATATAAGTCTCGATGAAAATCGGGACTTTTTTTTATTAATAAGTTAAAAATTTAGAGGTTGATTAATACGGTAGCAATACAAGGTGTAAAAGGATCGTTTCATCATATTGTTTCAGAACAATTTTTTGAAAATCCGGTGGCTATTATTGAATGTTTAACATTCGATAGGGTGGTAGATGCATTAATAACCAAAGAATGTGATGCTGCAATTATGGCTCTAGAAAACTCTATTGCTGGCTCAATTATACCCAATTATGCTTTAATAGACGATTATGGTTTACATGTAGTTGGTGAGCATTATCTTGATATTCAGCACAACCTTATGGCGCTTAAAGGACAAAAAATAGGGGATATTAAAGAAGTGTATTCGCACCCTATGGCATTATTACAGTGTAAAGCGTTTTTTAAACAGCACCCGCATATTAAATTAGTTGAAGATAAAGATACAGCAGAGGTAGCACAACGCATACAGGAAAAACAACTAGAAGGAATTGGAGCCATTGCAAGTGTGCTAGCTGCCGAAATTTTTGAGCTTGATATATTGGCAAAAAGCATACAAACCATAAAAAATAACGAAACCCGTTTTGCAATTGTAAAACGTACAAATTCTGAGGTAGCTAAAGCCGATATAAATAAAGCTTCTTTAAAGTTTACAGCCAATCATAAGCGAGGCAGTTTAGCTACAATTTTAAATGTAATGAGCGATTGTAAATTAAATTTAACTAAAATACAGTCGTTACCAATAGCAGAAACACCCTGGAAATATGCTTTTTTCGTTGATGTAACTTTTGAGAGTTATGCCGATTTCGATAAAGCAAAATCTATTATAAACATAATGGCCGAAGACTTTAAGGTTTTAGGTGAATATAAAAATGCAAAGCTATGATAAATGTAGCAAATCGTTTACAAACCGTTGAAGAATACTACTTTTCAAAAAAATTACGAGAAGTAAATTTAATGATTGCTAACGGGAAACCCGTTATAAATCTAGGTATTGGTAGTCCAGATTTACAACCACCATCCAAAGTGGTTGATGCTATGGTAAATAGTTTAAAAAATCCTGCTGCTCATAAATACCAAAGTTATCAGGGCTTGCCAGAGTTACGACAGGCTATGGTTAAATTTTATAAAAACAACTTTAATGTAAGCCTTAGTGCTAATACAGAAGTTTTGCCTTTAATGGGAAGTAAAGAAGGTATTATGCATATTTCTATGGCTTTTTTAAATGAAGGTGATGGTGTTTTAATTCCAAACCCAGGATATCCTACATACCAATCGGTAACAAAATTGGTTCAAGCAAATCCTGTGTATTATGAGTTAGATGCGGCTAATAATTGGATGCCAGATTTTAAAGCAATAGAGCAAAACGATTTAAGTAACGTAAAGTTAATGTGGGTAAATTATCCGCATATGCCAACAGGAGCAAAACCTACAAAATATGTATTCGAAGAATTGGTTGCTTTTGGTAAAAAACACAATATTTTAATTGTAAATGATAATCCTTATAGTTTTATATTAAACCAAAAACCAACCAGTATTCTAAGCACAGAAGGAGCTAAAGAAGTTTGTTTAGAGCTAAACTCCTTAAGTAAAACCTTTAATATGGCAGGATGGCGAGTAGGTATGGTTACAGGAAATAGTAATTACATAAGTAGCATTTTAAAAGTAAAAAGTAATATGGATTCTGGCATGTTTTACGGATTGCAACAAGGTGCTATAGAAGCTTTAAAATGTTCTAAAATGTGGTTTGCAACATTAAACAGTGTATACCAAAAGCGTAGAGAATTAGTTTGGAAACTTGCCGAATCTTTAAACTGTACATACAGCAAAGAAGCTTCAGGTTTATTTGTATGGGCAAAATTGCCAGAATTTGTGAAGTCTGAAGAATATATTGACACCATTTTAAAAGAACATAATATTTTTATAACACCAGGTACTATTTTTGGTAGTCAAGGCGAGGGGTATATTCGTTTTTCACTTTGTGCCACAACCGAAGATTTACAAGAAGCCATAACAAGAGTTAGCTAAATGAAAAATATATTTGTAATAGGTATTGGTTTAATAGGCGGAAGCCTTGTAAAGGATATAAAAACACTAGATTCTAGCGTTACAGTATTTGGTATAGATAAAAAGGAAGAAGTACTAGATGAAGCATTATCTCTTAATTTAATTGATGAAAAATCAAGTTTTGATGATCTTGATAAAGCCGATTTGGTAATTGTTTCAATTCCTGTTGATGCTACCGAAAAACTATTACCAGTTATTTTAAATAAAGTAAATGACGACACTTTGGTTGTAGATGTTGGTTCAACAAAACTAGATATTTGTAAAGCGGTTGAAAATCATGAAAAACGTCGTAATTATTTAGCAATGCACCCTATTGCCGGAACCGAATTTTCTGGACCGAGTGCCGCAATAAATAATTTATTTGTAGGTAAAACAAATATTATTTGCGAAGTAGAAAAAACAGCATTTAAGCTTCAAGAAAAGGCTTTAGAGATGTTTAGAAATATAGGCATGCGCATGTGTTATATGAATCCAGAAGCACACGACAAACACATTGCTTACGTCTCACATTTATCGCACATAAGTTCGTTTATGTTGGGTAAAACAGTAATTGAAAAAGAAAAAAACGAACGCGATATTTTCGATATGGCTGGTAGTGGTTTTGCTTCAACGGTTCGTTTGGCAAAAAGTTCGCCCGCCATGTGGACGCCAATTTTTAAGCAAAATAAAGCTAATGTAATTGAAACATTAGAAGAATATATTGCCAATTTAACACAGTTTAAAGAGTTAATGAAGCAAGATAATTTCGAGGCCATTTACAATGAAATGGAGAATACAAATTATATAAAAGATATTTTAAAAGGAATAAATTAAATAACACAGAAACTAAAAAAATTAAATACCAAGATTAATATAAAATAACCCCCTTTGGAATTTTATTTTTTGAAATTTTAAACACTATGGAAAACACAAAAGAAATGAGAACATGGTTAGATGATTTAAAACTAGATCATCCATTAGTAATAGCAGGACCATGTAGTGCAGAAACCGAAGAACAAGTACTAAAAATTGCTCACGAGCTAAAAAATACAGATGTAAGCTATTTTAGAGCAGGTATTTGGAAACCAAGAACGCGTCCAGGAAACTTTGAAGGTGTTGGCGCATTAGGTTTAAAATGGTTACAAAAAGTAAAAGCAGAAACCGGAATGAAAGTTTGTACAGAGGTTGCCAACGCAGCTCACGTAAAATTAGCTTTAGAGCATGATATCGATTTATTATGGATTGGTGCGCGTTCAACAGTATCTCCATTTATTATGCAAGAAATTGCAGATGCTTTAAACGGTACAGATAAGCCAGTTTTAATTAAAAACCCAGTTAACCCAGATTTATCATTATGGTTAGGTGGTATCGAGCGTATTTACAAATCTGGTGTAAAAAATATTGGAGCTATCCACAGAGGATTCTCTACATACCAAAAAACAAAATATCGTAACATTCCAGAATGGCAGTTAGCAATCGAATTTCAAAATAAATTCCCAGATATTCCATTAATTAACGATCCGTCGCATATTACAGGTAAGCGTGATATGATTTTTGATGTATCGCAAACTGCTTTAGATTTAAATTTTGATGGATTAATGATTGAAACGCATTACGATCCAGAAAATGCATGGAGTGATGCAGCACAACAAGTAACACCAGAAACTTTAGTGCAAATCATGAAAGATTTAAAAATTCGTAAAGAAAGTGATCAGGAAGCAGAGTATAACAATGCTTTAAATAACTTAAGAGCTCAAATAGATGTAATTGATAACCAAATTATCGAGCAAATTGGTAAGCGTATGGTTGCTGCCGATTCTATTGGTGCTTTAAAGAAAAAGAAAAACGTAGCTGTTTTACAATCTAAACGTTGGAACGAAATTTTAGGTAAAATGGTGCTTGAAGGTGAGCAACACGGTTTAAGTGAAGAGTTTATTTTAAAAATGTTTAAAGCTATTCACCAAGAATCAATTAATCACCAAGAAAAGGTAATTAACGGATAAAATAAAAAGCCTCGCATTGCGAGGCTTTTTTTATGCATTAAAAGTTGTTAATTTGCATTATAAAATTAGTGAATGACAGGTAAAGTTTATAAATCTACAGGAAGTTGGTATACCGTTAAAACAGAGCTCGGTAAAGCTTACGAATGCCGAATAAAAGGCAAATTTCGTATTAAAGGTATAAAAAGTACAAACCCCATTGCTGTTGGCGATATTGTAGATTTTGATTTAGAAACTAATAATAAGGAAGAAACCGGCGTTATACATAAAATACACGATCGTAAAAATGTTATTGTGCGTAAATCGGTAAACCTATCTAAACAAACACATGTTATTGCATCAAATTTAGATATGGTTTTTTTAATGATAACCATAAACAATCCGCCAACATTAACCAGTTTTATCGACAGGTTTTTGGTTACAGCCGAAGCTTATTCTATTAAAACCATTCTTCTTTTTAATAAAATTGATGCTTACGATAAAGAAACCCTCGATGAGGTACGTTATTTAGCGCATATTTATCGTGAAATTGGTTACGAGTGTATTGGTGTTTCTGCAAAAACAGGAAAAAATGTAGACAAAGTTAAAGCCTTAATGGAAGGGAAAGTGAGTATGTTTTCTGGTCATTCTGGTGTTGGTAAATCTACTTTGGTAAATGCTATAGAGCCATCCTTAAATTTAAAAACAAAAGAAATATCGAGCCAACATATGCAAGGGCAACATACAACAACATTTGCCGAAATGTACGACTTAAGCTTTAATGCTAGTATTGTTGATACGCCTGGTATAAAAGGTTTCGGAGTTGTAGATATGGATAAAGAGGAAGTGGGCGACTATTTTCCTGAAATATTTAAATTAAAACAAGATTGTAAGTTTAATAACTGTTTACACGTAAAAGAACCAAAATGTGCTGTAAAAGCCGCTTTAGATAACGATGAGATTGCCTTTTCGCGTTACCGAAGCTATTTGCAAATTATTGAAGGAGACGAAGAGCATTACCGAACAGATAATTGGGATAACGATTAAAACATGAAAATTGTAATACAACGTGTAACCAAAGCAAGCGTTACTATTGAAGGCGAAAAAGTAGCCAATATTAAAACTGGGCTTTTAATTTTACTCGGCATTGTAAACGAAGATTCTCAAGACGATATAAAATGGCTTACCAATAAAGTAGTTAATCTTCGCATATTTGGCGACGAAAACGGAGTTATGAATAAGTCTGTAAAAGATGTTGAAGGCGATATTATTATTGTTAGCCAATTTACCTTACATGCTTCTACAAAAAAGGGCAATCGTCCCAGTTATATAAAAGCAGCAAAACCAGATATTGCCATTCCGTTATATGAAAGTTTTGTTAAGCAACTTGAGGTCGATTTAGGAAAAAGAATACAAACCGGAGAATTTGGTGCCGACATGAAAGTAGAGCTTCTTAACGATGGTCCTGTTACTATTATTATAGATTCTAAAAACAGAGAATAGTTTACCTTTTATCGAATTTTCTTAAAATTACTGTGCTAGTTTTTCTGTTTTTTTATATTTGATGAAGGAATTTTAATTAACCTGATAATAGCTAAAGGTTTTCTCTCAATTATAAATTCTTAAGAAATTAAGTAATAATTAAAACGAGTACTAACTATTTATATGGTTAAATTAAAAACATTTAGCTGCCTTTTATTTTTGGTTGCTTCATTATCTTTTTCACAAGAAAATCTTCAATCTAGCTACAACATTCCAAACCACCTAACAACAAGTGCTAACGCTGTTATACGCTTAAACGATATTAATATTTCTATCAATGCCGTTGATGCTGTTACCATTACCGAAAAGCGAATTGTTACGGTTTTAAACGAAAATGGAAATTCTTCGGTTAACGCTTATTCCGGTTACGATAAGTATTATAAAATTAAAAAAATTGAAGCCTTTATTTACGATGCGTCAGGGAAAGAAGTAGAACATTATAAAAAAAAGGATTTTATAGACCATAGCGCTGTAGATGGAGGTACACTTTATTCAGATTCACGTGTTTTGTATATGGGTTATACGCCTGTTAATTATCCGTATACTGTTGAGTTTACTTGTGAAATTGAAACATCGAATTCAGCAGGTATTCCATCTTGGATGCCAATGGAATCTTATTATCTATCTGTAGAAAATAGTAAATACAATTTAATAGATAATGCCAATTTAGGATTACGTTTTAAAGAAAAGTTTTTTGAAGGATACAACATTAATTCAAACACATCAACTAACGCATTAAATTACTCCTTAGAAAATGTAAAGGCATTAAAACCAGAAGATTTAAGTCCAACTTTTTCAGAGTTTACTCCTAAAGTTATGGTTGCAGTAGACCAATTTCAGTTTTATGGCTATAAAGGAAAAGCGAAAAATTGGCTAGAATTTGGCGATTGGGTAAATACAGCTTTATTACAGGGTAGAGATGTTGTGTCAGACGAAACAAAACAAAAAATTTTAGAGCTTACTAATGGTGTTTCAGATCCTATAGAGAAAGCCAAAATAGTGTTTGATTTTGTTCAAAATAATACTAGATATATTAGTGTGCAAGTAGGTATTGGAGGTGTTCAACCCATTCCTGCGCTAGAAGTAGATCAATTAAAATATGGCGATTGTAAGGGGTTAACAAATTACACAAAGGCATTATTAAATGTTGTAGGTGTAACGTCTTATTACAGTGTGGTTGAAGCGGGTAAAGATATTATTGGTTTCGAGCCAGACTTTGCATCTTTAGCTCAAGGTAATCATATTATATTGGCAATTCCAAAAGAAAATAATGATTTAATTTGGGTAGACTGTACGAGTCAAATCCATCCGTTTAATTTTATTGGCGATTTTACAGATAATCGTAACGTATTGATGGTGAAACCCAACGGAAGCGAAATTGTTAGAACAACGGTTTATAGCGATACCTTAAATCTTCAAAAAACAAATGCTACAATTAAATTAAATGCAAACGGAAGTATTTCTGCTAATTTAAATATAAAAACAAAAGGGACACAGTACGATAACAGATTTTATATTGAGCGTCAAGCAAGCAAAGATATTATTGAATATTACAAAGAAACCTGGGATTATGTAAATAATCTAGAGGTTGATACTTACAATTTTACCAATAATAAAAATGATGTTGAGTTTACCGAAACATTAAACTTAACAGCAAGAGATTATGCATCGTTAAATGGTAATAGGGTATTTTTTCCTTTAAATGCATTTAACAAAAATACGTTTGTACCTAAACGATATGCAAGTCGTAAGTTGCCAGTAGATATTCAACGTGGATATTTAGATGAAGATGAGTTTGTTTACGAAATTCCAAAAGGTTATGAAATTGAAGCGATTCCCGAAGCTGTTGAAATAACAAACAAATACGGTGTTTACAATATTTCAGCAAAAAAAGAAGGCGATAATATAGTTTACAAACGTAAGCTTTTAATTAAAAGTGGGCGTTATAATAAGCAGGAATATACAGCCTATCGCGATTTTAGAAAGCAAGTAGCAAAAAATGATAATGCTAAAATTGTTCTCAAAAAAGCCATTTAAACAACCAATATAATCATTCCAAAAATTATGAGAAAAATTTTCCTCTTAGCTATTTTTATAGCTCAAACCACCTTTGCTCAAGATTTTAAATTTGGTAAAGTTTCTAAAGAAGAGTTACAAGAAACATCGTATGCTCTAGACCCTTCAGCAAATGCAGTAGTGTTGTACAAAAATCAGATTACCTACTTTTCATTTAATACAGCGAGTTCTGAGTTAGTTACAGAAATTCAAATGCGCGTAAAAATTTATAATAAAGAAGGTTTTGATAAAGCAACCGATCAAATAGATTTATTTAAAAACAGATCTACAAAAGATGTGGTTTCTGGTTTAAAAGCTTATACCTTCAATTTGGTAGATGGTAAAGTAGAGAAAACGAGTTTAAGTAAAGATCAAATTTTTAAAACAGAAATAAATTATAATTACGATCAAGTAAAATTTACCATGCCTAATGTAAAAGAGGGTAGTGTTATAGAATATAAATATAAAATTACCTCACCTTTCATATGGAATATAGATGAATTTGTTTTTCAGTATGATATACCAATAAAGAAACTAGAAGCCGAAATTAGAACACCTGAGGGTCTTAATTTTAAAGAAACAAAAAAAGGTTTTGTCTCTTTTTGGGGTAAAACAGGAAAGTCATACAACGAAACTAATGCTATTGTTTATAAGTTAGATAACGTTCCTGCGTTAAAAGAAGAACGCTATGTAGATAATATTGAAAACTATCGTGCGGGTGTTATGTTCGAGTTGCGTTCTATTCAAATTCCTGGTGTTATTAATAGACACTATGCTAGTACATGGAGCGATGTAGCCAAAACTATTGGAAATGAAGATGATTATGAAAATAAACTTGATAAAAGCGGATCTTTTAATGATGAATTAGATGGCTTGTTAGCAGGCAAAACAGAACCGTTAGATAAAATGAAAACAGTGTTTCAGTATGTAAAAGATAATTTAACCTGGAACGATATGGATGGTAAATATTTTTACTATGGTATTAGAAAAGCTTTAAAAGAAAAAAAAGGTAATGCTGCCGATATAAACTTAACTTTAGTAGCTATGTTACGTTATGCTGGTTTAAATGCAAATCCGTTGGTAATAAGTACTAAGGAAAATATACTGCCAATTTTTCCAACTGTAGATCGTTTAAATTATGTTGTAGCTCATGTAAAACACGGTGAAAAAACATATTTTTTAGATGCCACCAACGAGTTTAGCGATATTAATGTTATGCCTATTAAAGATTATAACTGGAAAGGTATATTAATTGATAACAACAACATGGTTTGGAATAGTATTAATATTAATCAGCCAGAACTGGCAATCGAACAATGTATGTTAAATGGAGAACTGTCTGAAGATGGAGTTTTTACCGGAGGAGTTCGTGCAAGATATACTAAGCATAAAGCATTTCAATTTAGAGAGTCCTTTAAAAATAAAGATATAGATGTGTATGTTGCAAATAAAGAAAAAGCTTTAAAAAACATCGAAATATCTAATTATGAAGCTAAAAATGCAGATGTTAGTGAGGGCTATGTTGCAGAGGCATACAATGTGTTGTTTGAAGAAGCCGCAAGTAGTGTTGGAGATAAATTGTATTTAAGCCCTTTAATGTTTTTAGGCTTAGAAGAAAACCCATTTAAATTAGACGAACGCAAATTTCCTATAGATTTTGGTTTTCCGTTTCAAGAAAAATACAATGTTAGTATTAAATTGCCAGAAGGTTATGTTGCAGAAACTACACCTGCACCTATTTATGTTAAAATTCCAGATAACTTAGGGCATTTTAAGTATAATGTAAAAATAGGAGCAAGTGCAATACAGCTTTTAGTAGATTTTGAAATTAATAATGCTGTTGTAGGTGCAGATAAATATTTATTTTTGAAGCAATTTTTTAATGAAATGATTAAAAAAGAAGCAGAACAAATTGTTTTAAAGAAAGCTTAAATGGATATCAAAAACGCACAATTAGAAGTAGATAACTGGATAAAAGAACACGGTGTTCGCTATTTTAACGAACTTACAAATATGGCGCAACTTACCGAAGAAGTAGGTGAAGTAGCAAGAATTATAGCGCGACGTTACGGCGAACAAAGCGAAAAAGAAAGCGATAAAAATAAAGACTTAGGCGAAGAGCTTGCCGATGTACTTTTTGTAACCTTATGTTTAGCGAATCAAACAGGTGTAGATTTACAAGCCGCTTTCGATAAGCGCATGTATAAAAAAGGAAAACGTGACCACGATCGTCATCACAATAACGAAAAGCTTAAATAGTATAGACTACGAATTTAATAGAATAAATATTTGAAGGTGTCATGCTGAACTCGTTTCAGCATCTCATCTTCAAATATTCCTAAAACACACATTAAATGTATTCAATGTTATGCTGAGTGCAGTCGAAGCATATTAGAGACTAAATTGGCTAACAAATAAAAAATGCTGCCATATTTTATAACATTTGTAAAAAATCTGTTAAGTATTTAAAAAAAAGAAAATTACTTAGCATTCCTCTGTATTATCGAGTAAATTTGCCGTTTTCAATATTACAATACAAAAGAAAAATGCAACTAAAGCTTCATAAATCTCAAATAGCCAAACAATCTTCAATACAAATTACAGGTTCTAAAAGTGAATCAAACAGATTATTGCTTTTACAGGCGCTTTATCCAAGTTTAAAACTAGATAATATTTCAAATTCAGATGATAGCAACTTAATGACGAATGCGTTAAGCACAGAATCACAAGTAGTTGATATTCATCATGCTGGAACTGCAATGCGTTTTTTAACAGCATATTTTTCTGTACAAGAAGGTAGAGAAACAGTTTTAACAGGATCAAAACGGATGAAAGAGCGGCCTATTAAAATTTTGGTTGAAGCTTTACAAGATTTAGGTGCAGAAATAAGTTATGTCGAAAACGAAGGTTTTCCGCCAATAAAAATAAAAGGAAAAAAACTAACGCAAAGTAAAGTAACGTTAAAGGCAAACGTAAGTAGCCAGTACATTTCCGCATTATTGTTAATCGCTTCAAAACTAGAAAATGGTTTAGAGCTAACGTTAGATGGCGAAATAACATCAATTCCATATATAAAAATGACGCTTAGTTTACTTGAGGAAATTGGCGTTGAAACAGCATTTACTGGTAATGTTATTACAGTAAAACCAAATAAAGAAAAACCAACAAAAACTAATTTAGTTGTAGAGTCAGACTGGTCATCAGCATCTTATTACTTCAGTATTGTGGCTTTAAGCGAGGTAGGAACTCAAGTTACTATTTCATCTTACAAAGAAAATTCGCTTCAAGGCGATTCTGCTTTAATCAATATTTATAAGCATTTTGGTGTTAAATCTGTATTTAATGGTAACAGTTTAACCTTATCTAAAGAAGAAAAAACTTTAGAAACCTTAGAGTTAGACCTAAAAAATGCACCAGATATTGCGCAAACCATTGCGGTAACTTGTTTCGCTTTAGGTATAGCTTGTAATTTAACAGGGCTTCATACCCTAAAAATAAAAGAAACCGATAGGTTAGTAGCTCTTAAAACCGAAATAGAAAAATTAGGTGGCGAGGTTGAAATAACAGATAAATCTCTGCATTTACAGGCTTCAAAGCAAATAAAAGAACATGTTTCAATAGCAACATATAACGATCATAGAATGGCTATGGCATTTGCGCCAATAGCTTTAAAATCGCCTGTAGAGATTGAAGATGCCATGGTTGTATCAAAGTCATATCCAACATTCTGGGACGATTTAAAAACCCTTGGTTTTAAAATATCTGAATAATAATTACTTAATTACTTGACAACCCCTTGTTCCAGATTGTATATTTGCAATCCTTGTTATAAAATAAAATATCACGTATGAAATTATCAAACTTTGGTTTCGATTTACCTAACGAATTATTAGCTGAGTATCCAGCAGAAAATAGAGACGAATCACGCTTAATGGTTTTAAACAGAAAAGAACAAACTATCGAGCATAAAATGTTTAAAGATTTAATAGATTATTTTAATGAAGATGATGTATTAATCCTTAACAACACCAAAGTATTTCCAGCAAGATTATACGGAAATAAAGAAAAAACAGGAGCAAGAATTGAAGTGTTTTTACTTCGCGAATTAAACGAAGAACAACGCCTTTGGGATGTTTTAGTAGATCCTGCACGTAAAATACGCATAGGTAATAAACTATATTTTGGAGATGACGACACATTAGTAGCCGAAGTTATAGATAACACAACCTCTCGTGGGCGTACATTACGTTTCTTATATGATGGGTCTTACAGGGAATTCCGTTTAAAACTTAACGAATTAGGCGAAACACCATTACCAAAATACATAAAAAGAGATGTAGAGCCAGACGATGAAGATCGTTACCAAACCATTTACGCGAAAAAAGAAGGAGCTGTAGCAGCACCAACAGCAGGTTTACACTTCTCTAAACATTTATTAAAGCGTTTAGAAATTAAAGGAATAAATTTTGCAGAGGTAACATTACACGTAGGTTTAGGTACTTTTAACCCAGTTGAGGTTGAAGATTTATCTAAGCACAAAATGGATAGTGAAGAAATTACAATAGACAGCAAAGCTGTAGATATTGTAAACCGTGGTATAAACGAAAAACGTCGTGTTTGTGCCGTAGGAACAACAGTAATGAGAGCTGTAGAAAGCTCTGTATCGTCAAGCGGTATGTTAAACGAAATGGAAGGTTGGACAAACAAATTCATTTTCCCACCATACGATTTTAGTATAGCAAACTGCATGGTAACAAACTTTCATACGCCAAAATCAACGTTGTTAATGATGGTTTCTGCATTTGCAGGACATGATTTTGTAAAACGTGCTTATGAAGAAGCTGTAAAAGAAAAATACAAGTTTTATAGCTACGGCGATGCCATGTTAATCATATAACTCAATAAAAAGCCTTGGTTAATTCAAGGCTTTTTATTTTTTAAGCTTATAGCATTACCACGCTTTTGGCGCGGTCGGGCTTTCAGTAGTCGCTTCCCAATTTTATAAATTGGAAGAGCTCCAACAATACCTCAATCCCTAATGCAAAGGCTAACTTCAATTTATAAATTGTAATTCAAGAAACACATTTCGTGTACTATTCCGTATTTTTGCATCCAGTATGGCAACAAGTAAAAAAGACATTCGCGCATTAACAAAAGAGCAACTGCGTAATTTTTTTGTAGAACAAGGAGATAAAGCTTTTCGTGGAAATCAAGTTTACGAATGGCTTTGGCAAAAATCTGCGCACAGTTTCGAGGATATGACAAACATATCTAAAGAAACACGCGAAATGTTAGAAAACAATTTTGTAATCAATCATATTCAAGTAGATCAAATGCAGCGCAGCAGCGATGGAACCATTAAAAATGCTGTACGCTTGCACGACGATTTAATTGTAGAATCGGTTTTAATACCCACACCAACAAGAACTACCGCATGTGTATCAAGTCAAGTAGGTTGTAGTTTAGACTGTAAGTTTTGTGCAACCGCACGCTTAAAACGAATGCGTAATTTAAATCCAGACGAAATTTACGATCAAGTTGTAGCCATAGATAACGAAAGTAGATTATATCATAACAGGCCATTAAGTAATATTGTATTTATGGGAATGGGAGAACCTCTCATGAACTACAATAATGTAATTAAAGCCATCGATAAAATTACATCACCTGAAGGTTTAGGTATGTCACCCAAACGAATAGTAGTTTCAACCTCTGGTGTGCCTAAAATGATAAAAAAAATGGCCGACGACGAAGTTAAATTTAAGCTTGCCGTTTCCTTACATTCAGCTATCGATGAGGTGAGAACATCCATAATGCCATTTAATGCTACGTTTCCATTAGCAAGTTTAAGAGAGGCATTGCAATATTGGTATGCAAAAACAAAAAACAGAATTACCTATGAATACGTTGTTTGGAAAGGCATAAACGATAAAAGAAAAGATGCCGATGCGCTTGTAGAATTTTGCAAGTTTGCACCAAGCAAGGTAAATATCATTGAGTATAACCCAATTGACGATGGCGAATTCCAACAAGCACAATCCTCTGCTATAGATATGTATGTAAATGTACTTGAAAAAAATCATATTACCGTTACAGTAAGACGTAGCCGAGGTAAAGACATTGATGCTGCTTGTGGGCAATTGGCAAATAAAAGTTAAAAGTTTTGTGTCGTTGTAACAATTTATAAAATTTGTAATTCCCGTATTAACGGGAATATTTTTATAGTTGAATTATTAAATTATATTTGAAATCACTAAACATATAGTTTGAAAATAGTAGAACAAATAAAACAGCCCATTGCTTTTGAAATGGAACTTTTCGAGAAAAAGTTTAAACTATCCATGTCGAGTAAAGTGGCTTTGTTAAACCGAATTACGCATTATATTGTAAACAGAAAAGGCAAGCAAATGCGACCTATGTTTGTGTTTTTGGTTGCTAAAATGGTGTCTAACGGAGAAATTAGTGAGCGTACATACCGTGGAGCTTCAGTTATAGAACTTATACATACAGCAACTTTAGTACATGACGATGTTGTTGATGACAGTAACCGCAGGCGCGGTTTTTTTTCTGTTAATGCACTCTGGAAAAACAAAATAGCAGTTTTAATTGGTGATTTTTTATTGTCTAAGGGTTTGTTACTTTCTATAGATAATAATGATTTTGATTTGCTTAAAATAATTTCGGTAGCCGTTCGAGAAATGAGCGAAGGTGAATTGCTTCAAATAGAAAAAGCCAGAAAACTCGATATTACAGAAGATGTTTACTACGAGATTATAAGACAAAAAACGGCGACTTTAATAGCTGCATGCTGTAGCTTAGGGGCGGCTTCTGTTAAGCCTAATTCTCATCACATAGAAAGTATGCGTAAATTTGGAGAACTTATAGGTATGGCATTTCAAATTAAAGATGATTTGTTTGATTATGGCGATACACAAATTGGTAAACCAACAGGTATAGATATTAAAGAACAGAAAATGACTTTGCCATTAATTTACGCCTTAAACCTAGCGCCAAAAAAAGAGAAAAATTGGTTAATTAATTCGGTGAAGAATTATAATAAAGACACTAAGCGCGTAAAAGAAGTTATAGCATACGTTAAAAATAATGGAGGTTTAGATTATGCTATAAGTAAAATGAAAGCTTTCCAAAATGAGGCTTTGCAAATTTTAGAAACCTACCCAGAGTCTCACTTTAAAAATTCACTAAAACTTATGGTGAGTTATGTAATTGATAGAAAAAAATAAAAACACAAATTGTTTTATAATTCTGTTTTTACCAGAGGATAAAATATTTCAACAAATTTTTCAATTTTTCCTTGATCATTAAATACAAAACTTGAAAAGCTTAATATTTTATTTTCACCAAGCTTATTTAATAATTTCATTTTGCCAGTATGTTGCACAACAAAACTGTTGTCTTCGTTAACTTTTTCAATTTCTTTTATAGAAAATTCAGAAAAATTATATTCAGAGAATAGTTTACTCCAGTATTTTTTGATTTTATCCCTTCCAATTACTCCATAAGGATAACTGTAGGTTTGATCTGGTCGGGTAAGTTTTGCTGTAGAACTAAATAAATTGCTAATAGCTTCTGCATTATTTATTTCTAGGGCTTTAAAGTAAGAACGTATTAAACGGTATTTTGGGTCGTTGTTTAAGATATTCATGTAAGTAGGTTAAGTAGGTTAGTTTGTAATTTTTAAATCATATTTATTCGATTAAATGTATTTTATATCTACAAAATGTATTTTTTGTAGGTTTAAACTTAAATATAAGCAAATATTAGTAAAAAAAGCAAATTAAAAATCAGAAATTCAAATAGAAAAGTATAAAAATTAAAGGCTATGTTTTTTTCTATATGTATTTGGGGTTAAATTGGTATATTTTTTAAAAAAACTACTAAAACTATTCGGGGTTTTAAAGTGTAATTCGTAGGCTATTTCTTTTATGCTTAATGTAGTTTGTATAAGTCTAGATTTTGCTAAATTAATAATATGGTTATTTATTAGAGATTTTGTGGTTTTACCAGTTGTTTGTTTTATTATGGCATTTAAATGGTTGGGGTGAATAGCTAACAATTCTGCATAATAGCTAGGTGAGTGTGTGTTGTTGGTATAACTTGTGTTACTTTTCTCAAAACTAGAATTTAACAACGATTGAAACTTTAATAAACTTTTTGTTTCTGTTTTACTATTATGGGTAACCTGATTTAAATTAATGTGTTTAGTGTATAAGCGTTTTACAAAATTTAGTAAAACAATAAGCTGAGACTCTATTATTTCTGTGCTATATAATGTTTTGTTGTTATTTTCTTCATATAGATCCTCAAAAGTTTTTAGTAATTTTAATGCTTCTTTTTTAGTGATTTCAAAAGGTATAGCTTTATCTAGTTTGAAGTAGTCAAATTCGTTTATCACAGAATTTAAAAGTTTAGATTGAGCTATAAACTCTTCTGTAAAAATAATGTAATACCCTTTCCAGTTTAAAGTAATATCCCAAGATATAATTTGGAACGGTGTGTTAACCATTATCGATGGATCATTAAGTAATTTAGTAAATGGCCCATACATAGCTTTTCCGTTTCCATCTAGTTTTAATGAAATGCCAAAAAAGTTATGTTTTACAGGATTAAGTATACTACTTAAATTAGTCATGTTGTCTTCAAAGCGTCTAACATCAAAATATGTGTTTTTTGGTGGCTCTATATTTATAGCTTTATAAAATGTAGCAATATTTTTAAAATGCTGCATGAGTGGTTACGAATTGGTTATATTAAGTTGAAAACACTAAAAAGGGAGAGAAATCGTGTTTTAGCTTTTTTTTTATTATTAGCAAACAACTAATTATTTAAATATACAAATTACATCAGATAAATTCTAATTAAAATAACGTTTTAACTTATATATAATTCCTTTAATTTTACATTTCAAATTTTTAAAAAATGAACCAAACTACAAATACCATTTTAATGGTGCGCCCTGTAAATTTTCGATTAAATGAGCAAACGGTTGTTAATAATTATTTTCAAGAATCTATATCTGTTAATAATATTAATACTGAAGCCCAAAAGGAATTTGATGATTTTGTAAAAAAACTTGAAAATGTGGGCGTTAATGTAATTGTAGTAAATGATAATAAGCAAACCGATACACCAGACTCAATTTTTCCGAATAACTGGGTATCTTTTCACGAAAATGGCGATGTTGCTTTATATCCTATGTTTGCTGAAAACCGAAGGTTAGAACGACGAGAAGATATTCTTGAAACTATTGAAGAAAAAGGCTATGTTATAAACAATATTGTAGATTATACTAGTGCCGAAACCGAAGGTATTTTTCTTGAAGGTACAGGAAGTATAATTTTAGACAGAAAAAACAGAAAAGCTTATTGTGCACTATCAGCCAGAGCAGACGAAGATTTGTTTATAGAATTTTGTGAGGATTTTGAATACTCACCAATTATTTTTACGGCCTATCAAACTGTAGATAGTAAAAGAAAACCAATTTATCATACTAATGTAATGATGTGCGTTGCAGAAACTTTTGCAATAATATGCTTAGGAAGCATTGATGATAAAAAAGAGCGTAAAGCTGTTATAAAAAGTTTAAAAGAGGATAATAAGGTAATTATAGATATTACAGAAGAGCAAGTTGCTCAATTTGCGGGTAATATGTTGCAGGTTAAAGGTGAAAATAATGACCGCTATTTGGTAATGAGTGCGTCTGCTTACAGCGCGTTAACATCATTTCAAATAAAAATTATAGAAAAGCATTGTAAAATTTTATTTTCAAATTTAAATATTGTTGAAACCTGTGGAGGGGGGAGTGCACGTTGTATGATGGCAGAAGTATTTTTGCCTAAAGGGTAAATAATAATTAACGTTTAGGTTTGCTTTTAGGGAGCTCAACATAAAAAGTACTACCTACACCTAAAGTACTTTCTACCCAAATTTTTCCATTGTTTAATTCAACCATTTCTTTGCAAATAGACAATCCTAAACCGGTTCCTTTTTCGTTATTGGTGCCATTAGTTGTAAAGGTATTGCTTTTAAAAAGCTTGTCAATATTGCTTTTGGATATGCCTACACCAGTATCGTTAACACTAAAAATACAACTACCATTACTTATATGGTTAGCAACCGTAATGGTATCACCAGTTTTGCTAAATTTTAAAGCATTGGCTAGTAGGTTTTGTGTAACAATTTCAATCATGCTTCTATCGGCGTAAACAAAATCTCTTAAAGAATGATCAATAATAGTTATGCCCTTGCTTTCTAATCTGGTTTCAATAATTCTAACTTTTTCTTCAAAAACTTCTTGAATATCAAAAAGAGTAGGTTTTGGTTCTAAAGATTGCATTTGAGATTTAGACCAATTAAGTAAGTTAAACATTAATAATGATGCATTACTAGCATTCTCACTGAGTTCTGGTATTAAATTCTCAAATTCTTCTCTTGATAACGAGCCATCTCGTAATAATTCAATAAATCCAGTTATTGATGATAAGGAGTCTTTTAAATCGTGAGATACAATTGAGAAAAGCTTGTCTTTTACATTATTAACATTTTCTAAATGTTTAGTTTGCTCTAAAAACGCTTGATTTTGTAGTTCTATTTTAACGTTTTTCTCTTCTAATTCCTGTGTATATTTAATAGAGTTGTTACGTTTTATATACATTAATATTAAAAAGGTAGATGCAATAGCTAATGCAGCTAACAAACCGTAAAATAGTATTTTAAGTTTATTGTAGTTTTCTCTATTTTCTATTTCGTTTTCTGTAGGCTTAATTTCAACTACAGAGGTTTCTTTTTCATTTATTAAGCTATCAAAACTAGAGTGTTCAACTATGTTTAGATTGCCAGTTACTAATTCGTTAGATATTTTGTTCTGTTTTTTTAATATACTTGTGTTTAGTTCATAGTATTTTTGCTGCCATAAATAAGCTTTGTCAAAGCGCTTTTTTATAGAATCTAATTTCTTCATTAATAAATAATGTCTAAGAAGTTCTTTTTCATTATTTAATTCTTTTGCTAAAGCGCCAGATTGTTTAAGTTGCTTTTCTGCTATTTTTAAGCGCTTTTTATTAATGTTAAGCTCTCCTAGGCTATTTAAAACCTCCAGAAAGTCATCAGATCGTTCATTTTTTACATTGTAATTATAACCTTTTACTAGATATTTAGTTGCGTTTTCAAAATCGTTAAATTTCAAATATTCGCTACCTATTTTTGGATATATATGTGCTAAATCAGATTTGTTTATAGCTTCATTAGCAAGTAAGTTTTCGTAAACCTCTATTGTTTTTCTATGTTCTTTTTTTATTGAATATAATTCCGCAAGTTTAAAATTTGTACTAACCTCGTCTGTTGTGTTATTTAATTGTTTCTGTATATTTAAAGCCTTAGTAAAATAATTTATAGCCTTATCTGTATCGTTTAATTGATAGTAGCAGTTTCCTAAATTCGTATATGCAATATTAAGTTCGTTATTTAAATTAGTGCTTTCTAATTCTTTAATAGCTGCAAGTGTATGTTGCATACCTGTATTGTAGTTGCCTTTTTTAACTTCTAAAACTCCAATACTGTTGTTTACCTTAGCTATGTTTATGGTATCTTTTAAAGCTTTAAATAAGTCTTTGCTTTTCGAGAAACCACTAATGGCATTAATGTAGTCGCCTTTTTTATCGTATATTAAAGATTTGTAGTAAGAAATTTTTGCTTGAGCATCTTTATAATTCAGGGTGTTCGAAAGTTTTTCGCTCTCAATAACATATTGCAATGCACGATCGTACGACCCAATTTCGTATAAAGATTTTATTAGTTTTAAAGACGTTTTAACCTTTAATGAGTCTTGTTCTTGAAAAGCAAGTTCAATAGCAAGACTATCAATGTCATTGTCTTTAGATTGAGAGAATCCAACAAAACTGATAAAAAGTAAAAAAAATAAACCTTTTTTCCTCATAAAATTATCCCTTACATTATACTCATAATGGGTTATTAGCATTAGTATTTGAGGGACAATAAAAATGCGTTTAAGCTGTAATTTTAATCTTTTTAATTGTTGACCACATTTAGTGGGATTATAATAGCATTACATAACAAAAAAATGAAAATTGAACTCTTAAAATCTAATTTCTACGTTTTAACGTCAATATATTAGATAAAAAGCATCGATGAAATGTAAATGAAAACCGTGGCTTTAAAAAAGGTATTAAATTGATTTATTGGTATAAATAATATAAAAAATATCGTTTTTTTCTATTAAAAAGTTAATTGCAGTAAAAATCTTATATTTTAACGTGGTTTTTAAAAGAGCTTTTTTTAAGTTTATGAAAAAAGTATTACTACACAAAAACCGTAAAAACTTACTATATTTGCGAGCTTAAAAAACACTTTGCAATGAGTCTTCAAGATACCTTAACAAATTTTGTAAAAGAAGCTGTAAAAGCTAAATATAGTATTGATATTGAAACTGTAGAATTTCAAGCGACCAGAAAAGAATTTGCTGGAGATATTACTGTTGTAGTTTTTCCTATGTTACGTTTTGTTAAAGGAAATCCAGTACAAATTGGTGAAACAATTGGTGATTATTTAGTTGAAAATGCTAATGATGTAAAGGCATACAATGTTGTAAAAGGGTTTTTAAATATTGAAATAAACGAAAGTTATTACATCGATTTTTTCAATAAAATAAAAGACGAAACCCAATTTGGTTTTGTTTCTCCTGGGGCTAATGAAAAAGCTGTTATGGTAGAGTATTCTTCACCAAACACAAATAAGCCTTTACATTTAGGACACATTCGAAACAACTTATTAGGCTACAGTGTTGCCGAAATTTTAAAGGCTTCGGGTAAAAAAGTTTATAAAACTCAAATTATTAACGACCGTGGTATACATATTTGTAAAAGTATGTTGGCTTGGAAGCGTTTTGGTAACAACGAAACACCAGAAAGTACAGGCTTAAAAGGAGATAAGTTAGTTGGTAATTATTATGTGAAGTTCGACCAAGAATACAAAAAGGAAATACAAAACCTTATTAATTCTGGTACCGATGAAAAGGAAGCAAAAGCAACAGCTCCAATTTTATTAGAAGCTCAAGACATGTTGCGTAAATGGGAAGCTGGCGATGATGAAGTGGTTGCGCTTTGGCAAAAAATGAACAATTGGGTTTACGACGGGTTTAACCAAACATATAACAATTTAGGTGTAGATTTCGATACGCTTTATTACGAAAGCAATACCTATTTATTAGGAAAAGAGTTTGTTGCCGAAGGTTTAAAAACAGGTGTTTTTTATAAAAAAGAAGACGGTTCTGTTTGGTGTGATTTAACCGAAGATGGTTTAGATGAAAAAATTGTACAGCGAGCCGATGGTACTGCTGTTTACATGACTCAAGATATTGGTACGGCTATACAACGAGTAAAGGATTATCCAGATGTTGGCGGTATGGTTTACACCGTTGGTAACGAGCAAGATTATCACTTTCAGGTATTGTTTTTAATTCTGAAAAAATTAGGGTTCGATTGGGCCGAAAATTTATATCATTTAAGTTATGGTATGGTAGATTTACCTAGCGGAAAAATGAAAAGCCGCGAAGGTACTGTTGTTGATGCAGATGATTTAATAGTGGATATGGCAACTACGGCCGAAGAAATTTCGGAAGAGTTAGGAAAGCTAGATGGGTATTCTGAAGCCGAGAAAAAAGAACTTTATAAAACCATTGGTTTAGGCGCTTTAAAATATTACATATTAAAAGTCGATCCTAAAAAACGCATATTATTCGATCCGAAAGAGTCTATCGATTTTCAAGGTAACACAGGGCCTTTTATTCAATATACTTATGCAAGAATTCAATCTATTTTGCGAAAAGCTGATTTAAAGGAATCTAAAGAGGTGGATGCGTCTATTGTCCTGCATTCAAAAGAAAAAGAGCTTTTAAAACAAATACAGTTATTTCCAGAAGTAGTGCAAAATGCTGCACAAAGCCATAGTCCCGCTTTGGTTGCAAATTATACCTACGATTTGGTAAAAGAGTTTAATTCATTTTATCAAAATGTGTCAATTCTTGGTGCAGATAATGAGCAAGAAAAAGTATTTAGAGTACAATTATCCTATGTTGTAGCCAATACCATAAAAAATGCCTTTAGCTTATTAGGAATAAATGTGCCTGAGCGTATGTAGTATTTGATTTTAACTAATTTTCTGTTATAATATGAGGTGTTATGGCTGTTATCCAACCTTCAAATACTGTTGGGGTGCTGCTTAAAATTTCTCCTGTTTGTATGCTATTATGGTTTATTTCGTTTAGCGCAGAAATTGTAATAAGTTCATAATCAAAATAAGCTAAACAATATGTTCCAGAAGTTGTTAAGCCTGTTATTGGAGTCTCAGAAAAAGAGTCTAAGTTTAATTTTACAACGGGTTCGGTTTCAGAATAACGCAAATAATATAAGTTACTTTCACTTATGGCAATGTCAGAAATATTTAATGCTGTATTTTCTGTTTCTATAGCATCAACAAAATTACCGTTTTTTGTAATAATATTAATGGTATTTAGGTTGGAGTAGTAAATGTAATCATCTTTAATTGCAATACCTTCAGTAATAATATTAGTAATGGTGTTAACCACTTCGCCAGTTTCAGGGTTTATTTGGTACATTGATTCGTTTTCTCCGTTTCCGCCAACCCATAAATATTCTCCGTCAAAAGCAAGGGCGTGTGGCGATTGTAAATCGTCTGGTAAGCTAATTTCTAATTCTATTAAACCGGTTTCTTCATCATATAAATAAATACCTGGTTTTTGATAGTTTTTATGAGTCAAAATCCACCATTTATATTCTACAGGTGTTGATGGTTCACTTGTAATATCATATTCTGGTTGGTTTTTATTGCATGAAACCATACAGAAGCATAATACTATAGCCAAGAAAGAAACTTTTAAAAAATTCATGTGCTTCATGGTTATACTTTTATCACTTTATGTACTTCTTTTTTATCGCCAGATAGAATAACGAAAAAATAAATACCGGCACTAAATTGAGATAAATTTAGGGTTACTTTGCCTTCATCTACTAAATCAGTACTTTCAATTAATAGCACACCAGAGGCGCTATAAATTCTATATGAAATGCTTTCAACAACATTAACGCCAGAAATATTAACAGTGGTTCTGAAGGGGTTTGGGTAAACCAACCATAATTTATCTTCTCCTAAAGGATTGTTGGTTATAGGAACACAGCCTGTTGTAACATCGTAGGCGCTTTTTATTAAGTTTTCTACTTTTAAATTATTGAAGCTTTCGTTAAGTGTATGATTAAAAAATGTGGCATCAATTATAGAATTATCTGCCCCGATAAAATTTTGAAGTAGCGTAGCAAACGTTTGTCTATAATCAAATTGTACGGTTTTTAATTGGTAGTTGTTGTAGCTAGTAGCTTCAGTTAAATCTGGGTTTTCACCAGATACGCCACCTTCAACAGCTTTACCAAAAACAAACATTGGTGCAATTTCACCATGGTCGGTTCCCATGTTACCGTTTTCTTTAGCTTTTCTTCCAAATTCTGAGAAAGTTAAACCAACTACATCTTCCGATAGGTTTTGTCGATCTAAATCTGTAATAAAGGCTTCAACACTTTCAGATAAATTAGATAATAAGTTGTAGTGTGAGCCATTAACACCGCCAAGGTCTTCAACTTGAGCGTCGTGCGTATCAAAACCAGAAATACGAACTAAGTAAATTTTAGTACCTAAATCGCCACTAATTAAGCGAGCTACAGTTTTTAGTTGATTTGATAAATCGGTATCTGGGTATGTTACGGTGTTTTCACCTTTTTCAAAAGCGGCAGAAATATACTGGGCGTATGTGTTGGTTAAAGAATCTGTATCTGTTAAAAAGCGAAGTTGATCGCCATAATCTGAATCTGGAAAATTTAACGGTGGCTCGCCTGCTAAACCATTTAAAACAGAATAAAAACCTGCGGCATCTTGTCGTGTTAAATTTATTGATAAGCCATGAGCTTCTTCCCCATGAAATCCTAAAGATGTATTGTTTGAGCCTATTTGAATGCCTAACGGATATGATTCTACAATTAAATCGGAATAATACAGTTCCATGAAACGTCCCATCCAGCCTGTTTCTGCACCGTTTAATAAGCTATTACCGTCGTTTCCTGATAAATATAAATCGGTTGAAGTGAAATGTCCGCGATTTTGCGAAGGATAGCCAACCGATTGTAAAACACGAAGCCAACCTTTATCGTATAAGCTTTTCATGCCGGTTAAAGCAGGGTTAAGCCCAATTTGTTGGTTGTCTGGCAATGTGCTATCTAGGGTTAAGTATTTGTTGCTTCCAGAAATAGGTACTTTTATAGTGGGGCGTAAGTTGCTGTAAAGATCGTATTGGTTTAAAGGAACAACAGTGTTTAGGCCATCATTACCACCTGCTAAGTTTATTAAAATAAGTTTACGGTTAGAAATATCGGGACATTCTAAATAAGGAGTAAACGTTTTTAAAGCGGCTTGAAGCTGTATAGGTGTTAAGCCCATAACAGAAGCAGTTGCCGAAAGTTTTATAAAGTTACGTCTGTTCATAGTTTACATTAATTGAAATTCGGCAGCATTAACCATAGCTGTAATTAAGGCGTCGAGGCGTATTTTTACGGTTACATTGTCGTTGGAACTTAAGTAGTTGTTCCAGGTACCTGTCCAATAATAGTCAGGAAAGCCTTCTTCTACTAAAAAACTTTTAAAGTAGTTTGTTCTGTCTTCGTCTATAGCTTCGGGGTATAATAAATCGGCAATTTCGGTAACGAGTAAAACTGGATCTGAGGCGTTTACAATATTATCTTCAACAAATTTTACGGTATCGAGTAGCGCATAAGTATCACCATTGCTAATGGTATTTTCTCCAGCAATGAAGCTTTCCACGAGTCTGTATCTACCTATAATTGTGTTAGACGAAAACCAGTTTCTGTCGTAAAGTGGTTCTTGGTAATAAGCGGGATATCCAGCAACTTCTTCTGGACTAAAAAATCCCATACCGGCATACGAAAAATAGGCATTGTGTATAAACCTGTAAAAAAACGTGTTATAAAAATTTAAGGCATCGGTATTTGGGTCAGGATAAGTAACATTAAACATGGCGCACATTTCAGAGAGGTGTTGCATAGGGTTTTTTATAATGCTACCAATAATTTCATCTGAAGAATCTGTATCATCTGCATCATAAAAGTGCTGGCTACATAATAAGGTTTTTACAATGGGCTCAATATTATAGTCGTTACTTATAAGTTCTTGAGCCAGAGGAGTAATAATATCGGTTTCAACTTCTTCATCCCAATTACTCTTAACAAAATATCTATATAATTTTCGGCAGTATGCTTTAGCTGTTTCTTCTTGCGAAAAAACCATATCTACAAAGTCGCTTAATTCATCTAAAATATCAGTAGGTGTTTCTCTGCCTGTAATTGTTGCGCCTCCAAAAGCAGCGCTAAAAGTTTTATTATCGGTATCGTGAAGTTCTTCATTTATATAGCCTGTTGGTAGGCCAGTTTCAGCATCAATAATACTCCTATCTTCTTGTTTTTTATAACCAGAAAGTACTTTTGCGGCTTGTTGTATGTCTATTTCTGTATAGTTAGTGTAATTTCCTGCGCCAATTTGTTCTCCTTCTAAAATTGTAAATAATTCTAAAAATTCTCTGGCGTAATTTTCGTTAGGGTTGTTTTTGTTGTTTCTAGTATTATCTAAATACTCTAGCATGGCGTTATCTAAGGTCATTTTTTTAGCTAAAGTTTTTATACTACCAAAAGCATAAAAATCAAGTAACCGTAAATAGTCATAATAATACGTTGCGGCTCCTGCGCCATCGTCTTTGGCAACGGTAAAACAGGTGTGCAGAAAAAACGATAATTTGTGTTTTAAACTTGTTTCGTTCATGGCATTATACCACCACCATCCTGTTACTATAGCTCGCTTTCTGGGTTGATTATCAAAAGAATTTGGTAATGCAGTTGCCGATGTCCAAAAACCATCTGGTGCATCTGCAGGGAGCGGATCGTAAGGTTCAGCAAGAGTGTTAGTAGTAGGTGTAAATAAACTATTAACAGCACTTTCTGGTGTTAACCCAATAAAACTATTTAGTTGGTTTTTTGAAAAATTAAAAGTAGCTCGCCTAAGTAGATGTTTAGCTTTTCGTTGGTCTAAATTACTTGTAAGCGGATTTAATGACGCCATAAAAAATAATTTTCGGTTATGTTATATTATAAGGCTTTAAAAAATATGGAACAAAAATGTTTATATTTTATGAAATATGTTGAGGGAGGATTAATTGCTTAAATATACGTCTATGATTTATAAATAGATGTTACTAGAACAATAAAACTTGATTTTTTTTAAAAAAGTGTTAAATGGTCGATCAATTATATACGGATATACAATGATGTACAAAGTTTAAAAGAATTCTTTTTGCTCACTTTATGGGTTGAAATATCAAAAATTAAACATCAAATTACTAAATTTGCAATTCTTAAAATTTAAAGAGCATTATGTTTAATAATTTAAGCGATAAATTAGATAAAGCCTTACACGTATTAAAAGGGCATGGAAGTATAACAGAGGTTAATGTAGCAGAGACTTTAAAGGAAGTTAGACGTGCCTTACTTGATGCCGATGTTAACTTTAAAATAGCCAAACAATTTACTAATACTGTTAAAGAAAAAGCACTTGGGCAAGATGTTTTAACAACACTTCAACCAGGGCAATTAATGGTGAAAATTGTTAAGGATGAGTTAACCGAACTTATGGGTGGCGATGCGGCTGGTATAAACTTATCTGGCTCGCCAAGTGTAATTTTAATGTCGGGTTTACAAGGTTCGGGTAAAACCACTTTTTCTGGTAAACTTGCTAATTATTTAAAAAATAAAAAAACCAAAAAACCACTATTAGTGGCTTGTGATGTATATCGTCCTGCGGCGATAGATCAGTTGCATGTTGTAGGAGATCAAATAGATGTTGAGGTTTTTAGCGATAGAGGAAATAACGATCCGGTGGCTATTTCGAAAGCAGCAATTGCACATGCAAAAGCAAACGGACATAATGTTGTAATTATAGATACCGCTGGTCGTTTAGCTGTAGATGAAGCAATGATGACCGAAATATCGAACATTCATAAAGCTATTCAACCTCAAGAAACATTGTTTGTTGTAGATTCTATGACAGGACAAGATGCTGTTAATACAGCTAAAGCCTTTAATGATGTATTAAATTTCGACGGTGTTATTCTTACCAAATTAGATGGTGATACTCGTGGTGGTGCAGCAATTTCTATTAAATCTGTAGTAAATAAACCGATTAAATTTATTGGTACAGGTGAGAAAATGGAAGCGATAGATGTTTTCTATCCATCGCGTATGGCCGATCGTATTTTAGGTATGGGTGATGTTGTATCACTTGTAGAAAGAGCTCAAGAACAGTTTGATGAACAAGAAGCAAGAAAACTTCAAAAGAAAATAGCTAAAAACCAATTTGGTTTCGATGATTTCTTAAAGCAAATTCAGCAAATTAAAAAAATGGGTAATATGAAAGACCTTATGGGAATGATACCCGGAGCTGGAAAAATGCTTAAAGATGTAGATATAGATGATGATGCGTTTAAAGGTATTGAAGCTATTATACATTCTATGACTCCAGGCGAACGCTCAACACCTTCAGTATTAAATGCTAGTAGAAAGAAGCGTATTGCAAAAGGATCTGGAACATCTGTTCAAGAGGTTAATCAGTTATTGAAACAATTTAACCAAATGAGTAAGATGATGAAAATGATGCAAGGCGGTGGCGGCAAAAAGATGATGCAAATGATGAAGAATATGCGTTAATTTGTTAGAAGTTAGAAGTTAGAAGTTTGAAGTTAGAAGTGTCATGCTGAGCGCAGTCGAAGCATAAATATAATAATAAATAAAACTTGGCGTCTTTTGCGCCTTTGCGAGAAAATTTATGACAATCTTAGATGGTAAAAAAGTAAGTAACGACATTAAAAATGAAATTGCAGAACATGTATCTGCAATGATTTCTAAAGGAGAAAAAGTACCACATTTAGCTGCAGTTTTAGTAGGAAGTGATGGTGCTAGTATGACTTATGTGAATGCTAAAGTAAAAGCTTGCGAAAAAATAGGTTTTAAATCAACACTTATTGAGTTACCCGAATATACCTCGGAAGAAGAATTGTTAGAAACCATCAATAAATTAAATAAAGATGATGGTATAGATGGCTTTATTGTTCAATTACCATTGCCTGATCAAATTGATGAGCAAAAAGTTTTAATGGCCATAGATCCTGATAAAGATGTAGATGGATTTCATCCTACAAATGTTGGTCGTATGGCTTTAGATTTACCAACCTTTTTACCTGCAACACCATATGGTATTATGGAATTGCTTGAACGTTACCAAGTAGAAACATCGGGTAAAAATGTTGTTGTTATGGGGCGTAGCCATATTGTTGGTCGCCCGATGAGTATTTTAATGAGCCAAAAACGAAAGGCAGGAGATGCTACGGTAACAGTGGTTCATAGTCGTTCAAAAAACTTAAAAGATATTACACTTGGTGCGGATATTATTGTAGCAGCAATAGGAATATCAGAGTTTTTAACTGGCGATATGGTTAAAGAAGATGTTGTGGTAATAGATGTTGGTATTACTCGTGTACCAGACCAAACCAAAAAGAACGGTTACCGCCTTGCAGGTGATGTGCATTTTGAAAGCGTTAGCAAAAAAGCTAGCTATATTACTCCAGTACCTGGTGGTGTTGGACCAATGACTATTGCCATGTTGTTAAAAAACACTTTGCTAGCTAGAGAGCGTCACGGATAGTATTTTATATAGATTCGTGATATCTATCAATAGCTTGTAAAATTCTGTTTACTCGGTTTATTTTTAATTGTTTCATGTAAATGTAGCTATTGTTCAAAATGTTTTGAATTCGTGGGTTATTGTTATATGTTTTTCTTGCATTATATAATTTTGTAGCCGTAGCTAAATCATTTTCATCAAATTTAGATCCTGTATATTCTTGTAACATAGTTAAATACTTATAACCAAATTGTGCTGTAGGCTCCAGCATTGTGCCTTCTCCAAAGTCGTTCCAAGTAATTAATTGTATAAAATCTGCGCTTTTTAAGCTAGAGTTGTTTAGAGTTTCAATAAAGGTTAATCCATTGTTTTCTGGTAATTCCCAATTATTAATACCATCGCTCCAGCCACCTTCGGCGTAATAACTTTTAAATCCAGGATAGGTTGATCCAATGTTTATTTCATTTGTATTAGCATAAGTATTATAAAAATAATCTTGAGCTGCTAAATGGTCTGGAGCTACCCATAAAAATTCACCATTAAAATATCCTCCTAAATTATTACTTAAACCCCATAAAGAAATTAATGAAGGTGTATCTGAGGTATTAAAAACACTGTTAATAGCACCCCATTCGTGTGCATTTGTTAAATAATGTGGACCAAAAACGCTTATTATTTTATTTCCGTTAAATTCTAAATAATTTGAACTGGTAAAGTATTCTTGTTTTATGTAATTAAAATCTTTTTTAGCCCTTTCAACAGGTGTACTTTCATTACCATCTATATTAATATAAGCCACTCTGTCTTCATACATTATTGAAAAATCTAACCCAACATTTTCAAGTTTAGGTATAAAAGTTTCGGTAGCTTGTTTAATTAACCCGTAATCATGTATATCTCTACTGCCATACCAATCAAAAATAACACCATCAATTCCAGAGAGTTTCATTAATAAAAAATGGTATTCTTGTAAATCTGGATCTGATGATGAATACGGACCAATTAGAGGGTTGTAATATGAAGCTATTTCTTGTAAACCATTTTGGTCTAAATTATCAGGGTTTCTGTTGGTCATTGTCCAATGTTGCCCCCAATAACCATCATAATCCTTCGATTGAAACCAAGGTAAATAATGTACATAAACTTTTTTAGGGTTGGATTTGTCTATTTCCATTTCACCATCAGATTTTGTAGTGGCATCTTTTAGAAAAGAAGTGTTTAATATAGTTAGCTCTTCGTGTAATACCGCTTTTAAAATAGAATCGTTATAGGTTTCATTATATTCTGGGATAATATATATGTTAGTATCGTTTTTTTCACTAAAGCCTATCTCCTCTTTGTTACATGAAACTGCAAAAATTATAATTGAAGAAAGTATTAATTTTATTATATTGTTTTTGGTTAAAGTCATGTTTATCAGTATTTTAATTTTTTCTAACGTATGAGTTTAAAAATTAAAAAACCGACAAAACGAAATAAAAATCGATAAAATTATCAATTTGTAAGATTAATACTTCAAATAAAATCGATAAACTGAATATTTAAAAGTTACAGTAATAAGTTTTAAGGTTTTCTTCTGTTTAAGTTTTTTGGGGTAAAGGTTTTAGATGAGTCTGCAAGTAGCTTGTTTAAATTTAAAAATTCGTCATTAGTTAACTCGCGATATTTGCCAATGGGCATATCTAATTTAATATTCATTATTCTAACCCGCTTTAGAGTTTGTACTTCATAATTTAAATAACTACACATACGCCTAATTTGTCTGTTTAAGCCTTGAGTTAAAATAATTTTAAATTTATACGTGCTTAGTTTTTCAACTTTACACTTTTTTGTAGTTTGTTTAAGTTCTTCTAGGTAAATACCACCGCGCATACGTTCTAAAAATGTTTGCGAAATAGGCTTATCAACTGTAACAACATATTCTTTTTCATGGTTGTTACTGGCCCTTAAAATTTTGTTTACTATATCGCCATCATCTGTTAATAAAATTAGGCCTTCGCTAGGCTTGTCTAATCTTCCAATAGGAAAAATGCGCTTGTGATAGTTTATAAAATCAATAATATTGTCTTTTTCAATATTTGTGTCTGTAGTGCAGACTATGCCTATAGGTTTGTTAAAAGCTAGATAAACAAAACTTTTTTTTGTGTTTTTTACTATCTCACCATCTACAGCAACAACGTCGTTAGGTGAAACTTTTGTTCCCATTTCAGGCACAACACCATTTAGGGTTACTCTACCCGCATTAATTAGTTTATCGGCTTCTCGCCTTGAGCAGTAACCAACTTCGCTTAAGAATTTATTTAATCGTGTTAAATTATCGCTCAAAAGTTAATTGTTTATAAAGTTAATTATGGCATCATCAATGCTATCGTCTTTTAAGCCATGGCCAAAACCTTCGGTGGTTTTTAATGTTGAATTTTTGTAGTGTCGCGCAATAAGTTTGGCTTCATCGTAACCAACAATTTTATCATGTTTATCATGAATAATTAAGCCTTCTGCTTCAATTTTTTTTGTGAAATTTGCAGATGAAAAATAGGTGCCTTTATTGTCAAAATTATCTTCGACTAATTGATTAAGTCCATCTTCAATTTTACTATTAAAATTAAGCATTTTTACATAGCCTTTAAAGATTTTAGTAAACTCTGAAGGCGCTCCAAGTAGTACTAGTTTTTCTAAGTTTTTATATTGGTATTTATGTTGAAAGAAAATAGAAGCCATTCCGCCAACCGAATGCCCAATAATTATACTAGGTTTAAAATGATTAACAGCTACATTTATAAATTCTGAATATAATATGGCATTAAATTTAGTGCCTCCAGATTTTCCATGTGCAGGGGCATCAAGAGCAACAATGTTGTAATTGTATTCTTGTAATTTGTTTTTTAAAACTTTCCAGCGGTAGCTGTTGCTTTCCCAGCCGTGTGCGAGTAAAATAGTTTTACCCTCTCCAGGCCAATTATAAGTGTGTATGTCTAAATCGTTATACTTTAATTTTTCTTGAATGGCGGTATTTAAAAAATCATGATGCTTATCTAGCAAGCGTCCTGCTCTGGGTGTTACAAAAATATCGAATGCCTTCGTGCTAGCATATTTGGGTGCAATATGGCTAAGCGTATTAAGCGAAGTTCCAATAATTTTAGGTAGTGTTTTTTTTATTATCTTCTTCATGTTATTCTTCTCTATTCACTAAATCTATTGAAAAAGCGGGTAAACAGATAGCTAAATATTCGCAATCCTCGTTAAAGGGATTGGAATATTGTACTCTAGTATTTTTTTGAATTTTAATTGATTGTCCTGCCTGCAAAGTTACAACCTCGTCTTCAATTATAAATTGTTTTTTGCCTTTTATAATAAAGGTGTATTCATCAAATTCTGGAATTTGGAATGGTTCACTCCAACCTGCAGGAGCAATCATATGAGCAATACTGATTTTAGAGCCACCAGTGGTTGCATTTCCAAAGTGTTCTTTTATGGTTTTGCCATCGGTGGTTGGTACAATAAAAGGGTTGTTTTGGATAATATATTTTTTACTCATAAACTACAATGTAATTACCAGTTAATGAAAAAATATTTTATTTTGGCATTATCAGGAATATGGGTTTCTTCTATTTTTAGCTTCATATCAAATCTTAAATTTGCTGGAAGTTCTTCTTTACTAATTGCAAAACTTGCATTTAACTCGTTAACTGTAACTAGAACAGAATTAATTAAGTTACTGATTTTAGATATTTTGTAGGTTGAGCTTATATCTTTAAACGTACTTAACGTAGAAATATTTTTTTCGGTTTTGTAGCGAGCATCTATAATTTGAACAGTTTTTATAACTGAGGTAGAGTCTAAAATACGTTCAGGAGTTAATACTAAAAGCTTTTGTCCGCCTTTTTCAAAAATTTCAATTGTTCTTATATCACCTGAAAACTCTTCGCCGCTTTCAAACTGTGAAATAGAATCGTTTGCAAAAATAGTTTTGAGCTCTTTTACTTGTGTAGAGTCGGTTAGTAAACCAACATTTTGTTTTTCAACTAAAAAAGGATCTTGTTCGTTTTTACAATTAACAAACATTAAAGATAGGGCAATGGTGCCGAAAATTAACTTTCGCATTAAATTATTGGTATTAGTGTTATAGTTATTTGCTGTTAAGCTTATTTACTCATTACTTTAGTTAAAATGCCAAAAACGCTTCTAATAAAAGTTGCGCTTGTTAACACTTTTACTACAGGGTTTACTCTTGTGCTGGTACGTCTTTTAGTTGTAGTTTTTCTTTTTTTAGCAGCAGCTTTTTCAATGGCTTCTTGCTCTTTTTTAGCCTTTTCTTTGGCTTCTTCGGCTTCGGCTGCTTTTATTTTATCGTTAAGCATTTCGTAAGCGCTTTCACGATCTATGGTTTCATTATATTTTTTTACCAATTTAGAGTTTGATAGTAAGGTGTTTAATTCATTGTTTGTTAAAACATCCATTCTACTCATTGGGGCTCGCATCATGGTTGCGGCTAGTGGTGTTGGTCGGCCTTTTTCATCTAAAGCAGAAACAAGAGCTTCACCAATACCTAAAGAGGTTAAAACTTCTGTAGTGTTATAATATTCAGACTCGGGATAATTTTGAGCTGTTAATTTTATGGCTTTTCTATCTTTAGCAGTAAAAGCGCGTAATGCGTGCTGAATTTTTAAACCTAATTGTCCTAAAACTTCTTCGGGTACATCGGTTGGGTTTTGGGTTACAAAATATAAGCCTACACCTTTACTTCTTATAAGTTTAACAATACTCTCAATTTGATCTAAAAGTGCTTTTGATGCCTCTTTAAAAATTAAATGGGCTTCATCTATAAACATTACTAATTCAGGCCTGTCGCTGTCACCTTGTTCTGGGAATGTAGAATAAATTTCTGCAAGCAAACTCAACATAAATGTTGAAAACAATTTTGGTTTGTCTTGTATATCTGTAAGCCTTAAAATATTAATATAACCGCGCCCTTCATTGTTTACACGAAGTAAATCTTGAACATCAAAAGAGGTTTCACCAAAAAATAAATCGGCACCTTGTTGTTCTAGTTCAACAATTTTTCTGAGGATAGCTCCTGTTGAAGCAGTAGAAATACGGCCGTAAGCCTCGGTAAATTCTTCTTTGCCTTCTTGAGTAGCGTATTGTAGTATTTTTTTAAAATCTTTTAAATCTAAAAGAGGTAATTTGTTGTTGTCGCAGTATTGAAAAATGACTGACACAATTCCTGATTGTGTTTCGGTTAAATCTAAAATTCTAGATAATAAAACTGGGCCAAATTCGCTAATTGTTGCGCGTAAACGTACACCGTTTTGTTCCGATAAGGTTAAAATTTCAACAGGAAACGATTTGGCTTCAAATGGTAATCCAATTTTTTCGTGGCGCTCATCAATTTTAACATGCCCAGAGCTAGGTTGAGCAATGCCACTTAAATCACCTTTAATATCCATTAGTAGTACAGGTACGCCTTTTTCACTTAAATTTTCGGCTAAAACTTGTAAAGATTTTGTTTTTCCGGTTCCTGTAGCTCCAGCAATTAATCCATGTCGATTCATGGTTTTAAGCGGAATTTTTACATGTGCATTAGTTATGGTTTCGCCGTCTAACATAGCAGATCCTACAGGAATAAATTCTCCTTTAGTTGTATTACCTTCTACTATGTAATTAAAAAAAGTTTCCTTTTTGCTCATTATTTAAAATTTGCATAAAAATACACGAAAAATAAACAAGAAAAAAAATGCTTGTGTTTAAAGTATATATAAAGTTCAAAGTAATAGTTTTTATGAATATAATTTGAAAGTCAATCTTTAAGTGTTTCGAAAAACTAATGTGTATATTTGCAGCCTATGAAAAACAATGTGCAAGAATTGGTAAATAAAGGAGAAATGTTGCCTTTAATGGAAGAGTTTTACACCATACAAGGTGAAGGCTTTTACAAAGGAACTGCCGCTTATTTTATTAGAATAGGAGGTTGTGATGTAGGTTGCCATTGGTGTGATGTTAAGGAGAGTTGGAACGCAAATTTACACCCGCCAACCGAGATTAATAAAATTGTAAAAAATGCTAAAACCTATAGTGACACTATTGTAATAACTGGCGGTGAGCCGTTGATGTGGGATATGAAACCATTAACCACTAAACTAAAAGCTGAAGGTTTAAAAACACATATAGAAACTTCTGGGGCGTATAAATTAACAGGTGTTTGGGATTGGATTTGTTTATCGCCTAAAAAAATGAAGTTACCAACAGAAGAAGTTTCGGAAAGAGCAAACGAATTAAAGGTTATTGTTTACAATAAAGATGATTTTCGCTTCGCCGAAGAGCAAGCTGCTAAGGTAAATAAAGATTGTATATTGTATTTGCAGCCAGAATGGAGTAAGCGAGATAAGGTTGTGCCATTAATTGTAGATTATGTAATGCAAAACCCGAAGTGGAAAGTATCCTTACAAACACATAAGTATTTAAATATTCCTTAGTACGCGTATCGAAGTTGAAACATTAGCCTTTAATTGCTTTTTGGTTAAATTATGTTACATGTTAATACACAGCATATATATGTAGCTGTAATTTAATTTTAATCTATTAAGTATATAATTTTTAATGCCCGAAAAAAATCATCTAAGCTTTTATAGTTTTGATGCAGTTTCATAAGTTTATTTTACTGAGGAAACAAATTTGTATAATTATTTAAAAGAAAGATTATTTCTTGAAAATCAAACATTTCAGGTCTTTAAAATGGAAGTAAAATATTACAAGTTTGATGTTTATTTCCTTAAAAACTGAAGGGTTATCTAATTTAACATAAAAAAAGTTGTTAAACATTTTTTTTTAAAAATACTATTTTATATTTGTCGCGTTAATTTTTTAACATTTGTGTCGAATTAATAAAAATTGACACTTAACCTATAATAACCCCAAATAGAAAATAAATGAAACATTTATACCTACTATTAATTCTTTTTAGTTTAAATGGAATCGCTCAAACTTTTGACTTTACTAAATACAACGATTTTTTAAAAGACCATGTGTCTAGTAAAGGAGTTGTAGATTACGATAAGGTTATAAAAAATATGGATGATTTAAATGCAATAACTAAAAGCTTTTCTAAAATCTCTCCAAATGCTAGTTGGTCTCAAAGCGAATATAAAGCTTTTTGGATTAATTTGTATAACGCTAATTTAGTGAAAATTCTTGCAGAAAATTATCCTATCAAGAGTATTACCTACATTGAAGATTATTTAAAAAAGGATAACGTAGAGTTTAACGGTACTAAAATATCTTTAGATTTTATTAAAGATGAAATTATTAGAAAAATTGAAGACCCTAGAGTTCATTTTGCTTTGTTTACCACAGCCATTTCTTCACCTATTTTAAGCAGAGAAGCTTATTCAATGGATAATGTTGAAGTAGAATTGAATTTTGCTACAATGAACTTTTTAAATGATGAGACAAAAAATAAAATAGGTCCAAAATACTGTAAGGTTTCTAAAATATTTTTTTGGTACATAAAAGACTTTGGTGGAGATAAGCAATCTGTAATAGAGTTTATTAAAAATTACAATAAGGAAATCACTATAAATAGTACTATTGATTATATGGATTATAACTGGAATTTATACCATTAATGTATATTGTTGGTAGTACCTCATAATAAAACACATAAAAAAAGCCTTGAATTTCAAGGCTTTTTTTATGTGTTTTATTATTATAAAATGTTAGTTAACTGGTACGGCTACACGTACTGTGTCCCAGGCTAAAAACATTTTTCCAGCATCAAAAGCAATAGAAAAAGCTTCAACCGATTCTCCTTTTTGTACAGGAGCTTTTACACGAACCACATCATTGGTGTCTTTATAATTATAAGCACCCCAAACATCAGTGTCATTACTTAAAATTACAGTCCACTCTTTGTCTCCAGGAATGGTGTATAACGAATAAGTTCCTGCTTTTACAGGCTTTCCTCCAAAATTAACATCTTTATAAAACTTAATTTCTGCAGCTTCGTTGGCTCCAGTTCTCCAAACTTTTCCCTTAGGGGCTAATTTGTCTAAGCTTCTACCTTTTAATTGCGGACGGCTGTAAATTACTTTTGCCGTTGGTGTTTCATTACGGCTTGCTCTTAAATAAGCAATGTCTAGTGGACTAGCATCTAATTTAGAGAATTTTTGAGCAAAAGTATTTGTGCTCAAAAGTAAAACGAAAGCAAATGCAATACTTGCTATTAGAGTTGATTTTTTCATTTTTATTTTTTTAAATTTACTTAAAGTAAAAGTAAGTGTAATTAATCTTAAAGTAATTATAAATAATTAAAGCTAGTGTTAAAGTTTAAAAATTAATTTTTCAAAATTTTATAAGATACCCTACCGTTATTATTATGAAAATTTAAAATATAAAGCCCACTATTGAGGTGTGATACATCAAAATTATAAGATTTTTTATTAGCATTTATAATTTTATCTCTTGTTAGTTGCTCAATAAATTTACCGTTTGCATCATAAAGCTCTATTAGTAAATTATCATTGGAAATAAATTCAATTTCAATCTCTAAAATGTTGTAGACAGGGTTGTTTTTTAAAGATACATTAAGGTTAAATTTTTCAGAAGAATCTAATGTAGTATTGCTTAAGGTGGTTTCGTCTAATTTGTATAGTGTTGTGCCGCTAGCATAAGCTAAGCTAGAGTTTAAAATAATAATTCGGTTTAAATTACTACCAATACCTGTGTCTGTCCATGTTTGTCCACCATCATTAGTTTCATGTATTCTTGTGTTATGGCCACTCATCCAGCCTCGTGTTTCAGAAATAAATCCAACGGCTTGTATATTGGTTTCTGGAGCATCGTACATTTGCCAGGTTATGCCACCATCTTCAGATTTTATTAATTTACCAGGATGTGGCGACACAGATGATATTGAACCAAACATTATATTAGGATTGTTAGTTAATATTTGTAATTTCCATAGATATTCACCTTGAATTCCTGAATTAAATATTTCGGTCCAAGTTACGCCACCATCTGTGGTTTTTAACAGAGTAGCTCCTTGAGCATTTCGTCCAGCAACAAAGCCTGTAGTTTCTGTTAAAAATTTTATTTCAACTAAGGCATTAGCATGAGCAGACATATCTGTAGTAACCCAGGTGTTACCACTATCTGTGGATTTTATAATTTGGGCCGGGGTAAAGTATGCTCCGCAACCGTATATTGTAGATGTTCCAATGGTTTCTAAACCACAAATAGCAGGTGGGTTGGGTGTTATGTTGTCTATAATATTCCACGTATTTCCACCATCTTCAGTTTTTAGTAATGTACTATTTAGTGTACCAACAAAACCAATATTTTCATTTAAAAACTCAACATTTCTAAAATAGTAATCACCTCCTAAATCACTTTCTGATAATTGTTGTGTCCAACTAGCCCCACCATCAGTTGTTTTATAAATGGCGGCGTAGTATCCGTTTGCAGCCCACCCTAAATTATTATTGAGAAAAAAAATATCATCAAAACGTTGCCCGTTTGGGTTAGATATTGCATCTGGAAGTGCTTCCCACGAAAGTTGAGCATGGGTTATATTATAGGTTAATAGCATTAAAATTAGAATATTTTTCATGTACAAGAATTAGGTTTTTTGCAAAGTGGTTTTGGCTGCTTAATATTAATTAATTTTTACATTAGAATGCATATTTCTAAGTATACTAACTACACTTTTTACGGCCAAAAAACTGGTTTTTGGATTACTTGGACTTGGTTTGTTTTCTGTACGTGTGTATATTTTTCCAAAATCGCCTTCGCACGTAATCTCATGCATATTGCTAGTTGCATTTGGGTCGGCAACAATATTTATGGTTAAATCTTCACATTTTGATGCAAAATAAATACTTGCAGCAACATTAATGTTTTTTGGGAACATACTTATGGCTTCATCTACCTTGCCCTTCCAAACAGTTTCGGCTGATGTAATTGATGATAAATCTATGTTTGAGCTATCAAAAAATGGAGCGCCTTCTAAGCTTTTTGGGTGTTTGGTTGTTTTAATATTTATTGCTTTAATTTCATCATTTACAGCTTTTATAGCATCTAAACCGGCAATGGCACCAACCGGTAATATTATTTCGCAATATTTTAATGTGTTTAAAGCAGCCTTGTTTTGGTAAAGACCACCAGTGCTAATTACAATTAATTTTTTGCCAATTTTATCTAATTCATCAAATTTGAGTAGTTGTGTAACTACATCTTTGTTTGCACATTCAATGATAATGTCGGTGTCTTCTATTAAATCTGAAGTAATTTCTTTTCTAAAATCAATTGGCTGGTCTTTCAAATTAAATTCTGGGTCGTTAACTTCTTTTCTTGCAACAACATATCTTAATTGAAAATTAGAATCGTTCATAATCCATTTTCCGAGATATTTTCCAATATTTCCAAAGCCTATTATGGTTACTTTCACAGGGATAATTTTAATGTTCAGGTTTTAATTTTTTTAAAGATATAATAAAATTTTAAAAAAGATTTTTAAAAATGAGTAAGAGCAGACGAAGAGGTTAAATAATTAAGTTTTTTTATGTTTTAATTAAAATGAAGATTTGTGTTTCTGTTTATTTTGAAAATAAAAACCCTAACCAAAAGCCAGGGTTTTTATAGAAAATATTTAGACTATTTTTATTTGTTTCTCATCACTTTAACGTTCATTTCTTCTACTTTTTTATCAGAAAGTAAGGAAGGTGCTCCAAATAGTAAATCGTCGCTAGTACCAGTTTTAGGGAAAGCCATAACCTCGCGAATAGAGGTTTTCTTTTCTAAAATCATCATCAATCTATCCACACCCCAAGCAATGCCACCATGTGGTGGCGCACCGTAATGGAATGCTTTGTACATGGTGCCAACGCTTTTAAGCATTTCATCTTTGTTGTAGCCCATGTTTTTGTAAGTAGCCTCTAAAATTTCAGGTTTATGCGCACGTACCGAGCCGCCACCAATTTCGTAACCGTTAAGTATTAAATCGTATTGCTGTGCGATAATGCTTCCTATTTCTTCTTCCTTGCCATTCATGTGTTTTTCTATGTCGTAAACAGCTGGCATCGAGAATGGGTTGTGGGTAAACGTCCAACGACCTTCATCGGTTTTTTCAAACATTGGGAAATCAATTACCCAAGCAGGTCGTAATTCTTTAGGGTTAATTAATTTTAACATGCTTCCTAATTCTTGACGAACAGCGTCTAAAGCCTTGTTTGCTGTAGCATAATCGGCGGCAGAGAAAAATACGATATCGCCAACTTGTGCATTTGTTGTTTCAATAATTTTGCTAGCAATGTCTTCACCTAAAAATTTAATAATAGGCGATTGTAAGTCGTTTTCGTTTACAATAATATAAGCTAAACCACCTAAACCATATTGTTGGGCAAGCGTGGTAAGTTTTTCTATTTGTCCTTTAGATAAGCGTTTTTTACCTTGCTCTTTAGCCGATACTTTTATGCATTTAACAATACCGCCATCTTCAATAGGTTTACTAAATACCTGGAAAGTCGTGTCTTTTACAATATCTGTAATGTCTTGCAGTTTTAAGCCAAAGCGTAAATCTGGACGGTCGCAACCGTAAAAATCCATAGCTTCTTTATAGGTTAACACTTCAAACGGACGTAAAATCCATTTTTTACCATAAATTTTGCTAACAATAGTGTTAAACATTTTAGTGTTTAAATCTATTATTTGTTGCATGCTAGCGTAGGCCATTTCAATATCCAATTGCGTGAATTCTGGTTGGCGGTCTCCACGAGAATCTTCGTCTCTAAAACAACGTGCTAACTGGAAATACTTTTCGTAGCCGCTAACCATTAGCATTTGCTTAAATTGCTGTGGTGCTTGTGGTAAAGTATAAAATGCACCGGCTTGTTTACGAGAAGGCACAATAAATTCACGGGCGCCTTCATCGGTTCCGGCACTTAAAATTGGCGTTTCAATTTCTAAGAAATCTTCATCGTCTAAAATGTCGCGCATTAATTTTATAACCTTGTGGCGATTAACAATTGTGCGACGTACATCGTTATTTCTGTGATCTAAATATTTGTATTGAAAACGTACGTTTTCGTTAGTTTTTGTAGCGCGTTTTATTTCGAAAGGCAAGGTTCTAGATAGGTTTAAAATATCTAAATCGCTGGCTTCTAATTCAATTTTACCGGTACGTAAACTTGGGTTGTAATCGTCTTCCTTACGTTGTACAATTTTACCAGAAACTGTAATTACAGATTCGGGTTTTAATTTAACAAGTTCGTCTAAATTTGCAAACGACTCCCGACTTAAGCGCACTTGGAAAATTTCGGTGCTCGAATCGCGTAAATCGATAAACATTAACTCACCATGATCGCGCACACTAGAAACCCAGCCAGAAAAAGTAACTTCTGCGTTAATGTTGTCTTCGTTAATATCGGTGATTAAATGTGTACGATATTCATCTTTTATAACAAGCGGAATTTCTGGAAGAATTTCTTCTTGTTGTTTACTAGTTTTATTAGCTTCGACTGCGCTCAGCTTGACATTACTTGTGCTTCCGTCTTCGGTCTCCGTGCTTCCGTCACCGGCTAACTGCTTTAAAATACCTTCGCGAATTACTTTACCCGAAGCGCCTTTACCAATAATGCCAATAACTTTACCAACTAAAATACCTGCTTTTCCTTGGTTTCCGGCTTTAATATCGGTTGCAATAGCTTCGTTTTCGCTTATAACTTTGGCAATAGCATCTTGTATTTTTTCTTCGGAAATGGTATTCGCTTCAAAATAAGATTTGTAATCGAATTTCGGATCATCTAACAACGATTGTATCGCGTTTTGAGCTAAAACTGGAGTTACTTTTTCAGCTTTAAACAAACTGAAAATAGTAATGAAATCTTGAATATTTTCAATTTTAATATAATCTTCGGCCTTTACATTATTGGTTAATGTTTTTGCAACAAACGATGGATCTTGTAATGCGTTATTTATAGCTACAAAAGTTTCAGAACGTAAACTATCGGCTGTAAAAAACTTAGCATCTTGCGGTAAAACGCCGCCGCCAATTAAAATAGATTCAACAGCAAAAGGTAAAGCGCTTAAATCGACATCAATGCTCTCGATAACCGATTTTATGTTTACAAAAGGTAAATCGGGCTCCGAAATAAATCGGTAATCGGCCTCGAATTCCTTTTTACGCATGGTTTTAGTTTGCTTTAAATCGGCATCAAAAAGCACGGTGGTTTGGTCTGGCCTAAACGCATTGTTTTCAATAAAATAATTAAGTTGTTTTTCAACTTCTTCTTTTAAAGCATCAACCATAAACTTAAACGAGTTTAAGTTTTTTATTTCGGTACGAGGGTTTAAATCGTTGCTGTTTTTTTTACGAAGTGAAACAGAAACATCCGATTTAAATTCACCTTTTTCTAAGTTAGCTTCAGAAATTTTTAGATTTTGAACAATACGTTGAATGTATTGCGCGTAAGTTGAAGCATCTTCGATATGGCGAATACATGGGTCGGTAACAATTTCAATTAGCGGTACGCCGGCTTTATTAAAATCGACTAGCGATACCTTTTTTTCGTGCATTAATTTTGCGGCATCTTCCTCGATATGTACTTGCGTTAAACTTACGGTAAATTGGCTACCGTCGTTACGAAAACACGATACTTTTCCGTCTGGAATTACCGGGTTGTGATACTGCGTAATTTGTATGTTTTTTGGGTTGTCTGGGTATTCGTAATGTTTTCTGTCCCAAGAAATAACTTCGTTTTTAAACGATGATTCTACAGCTTTTCCAAAATAAATGGCCTTAGTAACAGCGTCTTTGTTTATTGCTGGTAAAACACCCATTTGTCCTGTACAAACCGAACAAATATTTTGGTTTGGTGTTTCAATTTCTTGGTTCGGACAAGAACAAAATAACTTTGTTTTTGTATTTAAACGTACGTGAGTTTCTAAACCTATAACAAGTTCTAGCTCGTGTTTATCTAACAGTTGGTTTAATTGTTCTAGCTCCATTATATCGTGTCTTTTAAGAAGTTAGCAAACTTCAAAACAAGTTCGTCGTTTTGTTTGGCGGCTGTAATTTGTAAGCCGGTTTCTGTGCCTTGTGGCACGGTTAAAGTTGGTAATTGCCCAAGGCTAAAACCAACGGTGTAAGCATCGCTTAAATACATGGCGTGCGGATCTTTTAAACTATCGCCAATTTTAGGCGGTGTATTTGGTGTAACTGGTGAAAGTATAATGTCTACTTTCTTAAAATCGTCTTCAAAGTTGTTTGCAATGGCATCGCGAAGTGCTAAGCCTTTTAAATAAATAGCATCCGAAAACCCTTGAGAAAGTACTTGGTTGCCACCAACAATTCTGCGTTTTGTTTCTTCAGAAAAATTTTCCGATCGTGTTACAGCGTAAGTTTCTTTTAAATTTTCTGCTTCAATACGGTTGCCATAGTTGGTGCCATCTAAACGCGATAGGTTAGAGGCTGTTTCGGCCATGGCTAAGGTGTAGTATGTAGATACTAAAGTATTCGATTCGAAGAAATCTAAAGTTTTTACCTCGATGCCTTTGGCTTTTATTTTTTCTATAGCTGAAAGAAAATCGGCTTTAATTTCAGGTGAAATCGCATCACTTTCAATAAAGTTTTTAAAATATCCTACTGATTTTATGTCTTCGGAAGTTTTTATAGTGTCTGCATCAATTTCCGCGGAAGCGTAAGTGGTTTGATCTTTAACATCCTTTCCGCTCATAACGTTAAGCACAATGCGGATATCTTCAACCGATTTTGCAATTGGCCCAACACAATCTGTAGACGATGCGTAGGCCATAATGCCGTAGCGAGAAATGCGCCCATAAGTTGGTTTTAGTCCATAAATATTGTTGTAACCAGCGGGTTGACGAATTGAACCACCGGTATCGCCACCTATAGAAAATACGGTATAATCTTTAGCAACATTTACAGCAGAACCACCACTAGAACCACCGCCAACAAGTTCAGGGTTTACAGCATTTTTTACAGCACCAAAAATGGTGTTTTCGCTAGACGAACCATGGCCAAAACTATCGCAGTTTTCTTTAACTAAAGGAATAGCTCCGGCATCTAACAATTTTTGAATGGCTGTTGCAGTGTAAGCCGATTTGTAATTTTTTAGCAAATTAGAACTTGCCGTTGTGGTTGTACCTTGCACCATGTAAACATCTTTAATGCCAAACGGGATGCCTTCTAAAAGGCCAATGTTTTCGCCGTTGGCAATTTTTTTGTCTACTTTTGCAGCCAATTTTAAGGCTTTATCGCTTAGCAAACTGTTTACAGTATTGAGAGTGTTTTGGCTTAAAAGCTCCAATTTTTCTTGAACCAAATCGGTGCAAGTTATTTCTTTGTTTACCAGTTGTTGGTGTATTTTTAGTATTTGTGAGCTCATTTTTATTCTTCTATAACTTTAGAAACTACTAAATAACCGTTTTTTTCTTTTGGGAAATTTTCAATGATGATTTGCTTTTCTAAGGCAGAACTTTCTATAACAACATCGTCGCGTAAATCTTGAAGCGAAACACTGTTTTTGTTTAAGTTGATGGATGCTTCGCTGTTTATTTCAGCATTTTTAATGTCATCAAACAATTTGTTAACAGCCTCACTCGGTTTTGCACCTTTAATGCTCGATAAAATATCAACCGTCATTAATTTACTCATGGTAATTCTTTTAGTATTAAAAAAAGCCCTCCGTAACCGGAAGGCTTATATATATTTAAACAATAACCTTCCAAACCCTAAAAAATAGGATTGTTGAAATTATTATTGTTGTTATTGTTTTTCATTAATTTTTAATTGCCTCAAAGATATGGAGAAATAAGCGATTAAGCATGGTATTTATAAATGAAATAACAGATATTGCGAAATTAACAGAAATAGGTTTTATTCTTAATGTCTTTTTATTAATTATGTAATATTGATAAATAGCTCTTTGTTATTTGGTGTTAATTTGAAACTTTTAACTTACGTTGTAAGAATAATATTTATTAGTTAATTTTAATATAAGCAGTTTAAGCTAGTTTTGGTAATTTTACGGTTTTTATTAATAAAGAAAATAATCTAAAACTCTATTTAAGCTTGTTTTTAGTTGTTTTAAGAGGTTTTTGTTATAATTAACAATTGTTGATAAATTTCTTGTAGTGTCGATAAAAAGCTTTTTAAAAGGGCTTTTATTTTGTATATTTGGTTGCCTTACGAAGATGCTAAAATTGCATCTTTTTTTGTCTAAGAATAAATTTAACCCAAACGAATTAAGATAAAATAACAAAATGAGCGAAGAAGCAAAAGACGAGCAGAAAAAAGGACAGTACTCTGCTGATAGTATTCAGGCTTTAGAGGGAATGGAGCACGTACGTATGCGTCCATCGATGTATATTGGAGATGTCGGTGTACGTGGTTTGCATCATTTAGTTTACGAAGTTGTAGATAACTCTATTGATGAAGCTTTAGCTGGACATTGTAATAACATAACAGTAATTATAAACGAAGATAACTCTATTACCACAGAAGATGATGGTCGTGGTATTCCTGTAGGCTTACATAAAAAAGAAGGTGTATCTGCTTTACAGGTTGTAATGACTAAAATTGGAGCAGGAGGAAAGTTCGATAAAGATTCTTACAAGGTTTCTGGTGGATTGCACGGTGTAGGTGTAAGTTGTGTAAATGCATTATCCATGCATTTAAAAGCAACTGTACATCGTGAAGGTAAAATATGGGAACAAGAATACGAAAGAGGTAAAACACTATATCCAGTAAAAACGGTTGGTGAGTCTGATAAAACAGGAACCATTGTTACGTTTAAACCAGACCCTGAAATTTTTCAGCAAACACTAGAATATAGTTACGATACTTTAGCAAGTCGTTTGCGCGAGTTGGCGTATCTTAACAAAGGAATTACTATTCATTTAATAGATAAAAGATCTACTAAAGAAGATGGTGAGTTTGAAGGAGAAACATTTCATTCTGAAGAAGGCTTAAAGGAATTTATTAAGTTTTTAGATGGTAACCGAGAGCCTTTAATGAAAGATGTGATTGCTTTCGAAGGTGAAAAAAATGGCGTACCTGTTGAGGTTGCTATGGTTTACAATACATCGTATGCCGAAAATTTACACTCCTATGTAAATAATATTAATACTCATGAAGGAGGTACTCACTTATCTGGTTTCCGTCGTGGTTTAACTCACACTTTAAAAAAGTATGCCGATGAATCTGGTATGTTAGATAAGTTAAAGTTCGATATTGCAGGTGACGATTTTCGTGAAGGTTTAACCGCAATTGTATCGGTAAAAGTTGCCGAACCACAATTTGAAGGACAAACAAAAACAAAATTAGGTAACCGTGAAGTATCTGCTTCTGTAAGTCAAGCGGTTTCCGAAATGCTTACCGATTATTTAGAAGAGCATCCAGACGATGCTAAAACCATTGTGCAAAAAGTAATTCTTGCTGCACAAGCGCGTCATGCAGCCCAAAAGGCTCGCGAAATGGTGCAGCGTAAAACGGTAATGAGTATTGGTGGTTTACCTGGTAAATTAAGTGACTGTTCAGAACAAGATCCTGCAAAATGCGAAGTATTCCTTGTAGAGGGAGATTCGGCAGGTGGAACAGCGAAGCAAGGTAGAGATAGAAACTTTCAGGCTATTTTACCATTAAGAGGAAAAATTCTTAATGTTGAAAAAGCAATGCAACATAAAGTGTTTGAAAATGAAGAAATAAAAAACATTTTTACAGCACTTGGTGTAACTATTGGAACCGAAGAGGATAGTAAAGCGCTTAACCTTTCAAAATTACGTTATCATAAAATTGTAATTATGTGTGATGCCGATATTGATGGTTCGCATATTGCTACTTTAATATTAACGTTCTTCTTCCGTTATATGAAAGAATTAATTGAAGCAGGACACGTTTACATTGCAACACCACCACTTTACTTAGTTAAAAAAGGAGCTAAAAAGCGTTATGCTTGGAATGATGACGAGCGTGACTCTATTTCTGAAGAATTTGGTGGTAGCGTTAACATACAACGATACAAAGGTCTTGGTGAAATGAATGCGGGACAATTATGGGATACTACAATGGATCCTGAGTTTAGAACGCTTCGCCAAGTGAATATAGATAACGGCACAGAAGCCGACAGAATATTCTCTATGCTTATGGGCGACGAGGTTCCACCTCGTAGAGAATTTATTGAGAAAAATGCTGTTTACGCTAATATTGACGCGTAAATATCATTTTCTTAAGTTTATTTGAGTGTTTTTAAATTAAAAAGAGACTATCTTATTTCAAGATAGTCTCTTTTGTTGTAAACCAATATTAAAAATGAAAATTTGGGGAAAACATTTAATATTTTAAAATAAACCAACACTTATTCGTGGTGTAGAAACTCTTGAGCTAATGCCAATGGTGCTTCTACGTGGTTGGTTGTAATAATAACTATCGTATCTGTAGTAATAATATGTTGCGTGATGGTAATAATGTTCGCTATGATGACAATGGTTATCGCAATGCTCATAATGTTCTGCGTAAGCTGCTTTTTTACCTTTCATGTATGCTCGATAGGCTTTTTTATCTCGCTTCTTTAGGTCTTTTTCGTAAGCTTCTTGTTTTTCCCAAAATGTTTCTTCTTCATCATTGCTTGAGGCTTTAAATTCTTGTTCGAATTTGGCATCTTGGGCTGCGCGCTGTGTGTAATAATCTTGTTTAGAAATTGTAGTTTCGCTTGCAACTTCTGTTGTAGCTTCTGTTTCTTGTGCAGTTAAACTTGTTGTTATAACAAGGGTTAAAATGCTTACTAATGATTTTATAACTTTCATAATTTGTAATTTTAAAGTTTAAAAATTGCCGTTTTAGTGGCCTTCATTAGTAAGACACCTTAAAGTTTTTTTACCCTACGCTTTTTTTTAAAATTTTATAAATCGAAAGCTAATGTAAATTGCCAACCTCTATTTTTAGGGTTGTTTTCTTCGTAAATACTTCCCATACCTAAATGGTAGCGAACGCCTAAGCTTACACCACTGTTGGTTTTAAAACCACCGCCAAAATTAAAGCCCCAGTCGAAGCTTTCTGGCTCAAATTCTTGTGATGTATCAAAAACATTAAAACTGCTATCAAATTCTTCTTTGTGCGAAACAGCATAACCTGCTTGTGGACCGACCTCTAAGAAAAAGTTGTTGTCTGGATAAATTTTAAGCATTAAAGGTACATTTATATAGTCTAGTTTTTGAGTAAAAGTACCACTACTGTCTTTGATCTCGTAACCTTGTTGCGAATATTGAATTTCTATTTGTAAAGCAGCACCTTGAGTAATAAAAGATTCTGCGTAAATACCAGCGTTAAAGCCGTGACGTTGTCCAGTTTCGGAATCGCCATCAAAACTTACGGCAGCAAGATTGTAACCACCTTTTAAGCCAAAATTACTTTCAGGTATATCGTTGTCTTGAGCGTTAGTATTAAATATAAAGGCAAAGGTTAGTAAAATACTTAATATAATTGTTTTCATTTTTTATATAAATTTAGGGTTGATATTATAAAATTATTTACCGCCATTAGCTTGTAAATCGGCAATACACTGCGAATCTAACTCTGGTACAGTGTTCATATTTGTCATGTTTGAAACTCTTACTGATGATTCTGTAGACCAATACATTAAGCAGCTCTCAACATCACAATGGTTTGGGTGGTCTTCGTCTTCATGATCGCTTTGTAAGGGCGAACCCAAATCGGTTAATCCGAAAATATGTCCGAATTCATGGTTAATTACAGTAGCTTCTAAAAACCAAGTGTCTGGTTGAAAAGCACCACCACTTAAATCTTGCACAGTTTCTTCAAAAATAACAAAAGATGTGTTCCAATAAGCAGCACCAAGAACCACAGTATTGTCTTCTTCTGAGTCGGCATCAGAGCTTCCATCAGAAAAATAGGCCCATACGGCTATTTCGTTTTCAGTATTGTAATATTTTCGGTTTTCACGCTCTATTTGGGCTATATCTTCAACGCTATAAACATCTTGACCTTGTGAGTCTATAGATCGTTTTTCTATTGTTATACCATCGGGTTTATTGATTCTGCTTTCTAAAAATGAAACAAAGTTGTTAATACCATCATCGGTTGGCTCGAAACCGTCAACATAAACAATTTCTACAATTAAGCTTTTAAATGCGTTATCTGATAGTAAGTCGTTTGCTGAACTTCCTGTTGCTTGCCTATTTGTAGCTACGTTTACGCTTGTTGTTTCGTTGTTGTTATTTGTAGAATCATCACTTTCACAAGAAAATAACACTGTTAACACTAACAAGGCAAGAACTATTTTATGTTTCATTTTTATTTTATTTAAAATGCAGCTACTTAATAAAAGTAGCTGCTGAATTATATTTAGTTAAGTCTTAAATTTCTTCTAAAACTAACGTTACAGCTGCATTAGTTGTGCTTTGTAATGCAATTGAACTTTCTGAAAAACTTGTTACTTCCCAAGTATGGTTTAACAACTCGAAAGAAGCGTTTGCCGAAAATGTTAAGTTTAAATATACTTCTGTGCTTGATGTTACTTCATAAGTTCCTTCAATATCAGCGATTAATGTGTTAACTGTGTTTTCTGCAGTACAAGATAAATCGTTACTAAAATCTATTGTGTATTCAATATAATCGTTTGCTTTATCGATACCTGTTTCTATAAACGATTCAACTTTAAACGTAGTATCTACTAAAATATTTTCTAAGGTTTCAGCGTTTTCTTCAGCTTCATCTTCAATGTCTTCATTTTCTAAACAATCTGAAATACTAGATTGTAAATCGGCATCGCTAGAAATTTCAATAACGGTATCGCTATCGCCATTTAAAGTTGCAGTAATTGGGTAGTTTACAGCAAAGAATTCATCTTCATTAATGTTACTCATGTAAGTATAAAGTTCTTGTTCAGATTCTAGAACTACACTTCCAGTTTGTTCAATGTTTACATTGTAAGTTAAAAGCGTAACAGGAAAATCGATGTTTATACAAGAAATGGCATCTTCTGCGTTTTCTTCGGCTGTTTCACAAGCATCAATTATAGCATCATATTCCGTTTGGTTTGTTACAACAACCTCGGTATAGTTACTTAATTTTACTGATAATGGAAATTGAAGCTCGATGCTGTCGTCGTCTGCAATAAATTCACCTAAAATATTTAGTACTAAACTGTAATCGGACTCGCTAACTAAAGTTACTTGAGTGTCATTTATTGTTGCGGTGAATGGGAATAATATTGAAGAACATGATACGCCATCAATAAAATCATCAAAACTACCATCGTACATCGATGAACGTTCTAGGTTACTAGCAGTTGGAGAGGTTGATGAGTTTGTGTTTGGGTTATCTCCGTTTTCAACATCAATTTCATCTTGACATGATGTAAGGGTAAAAATTGAGGTTAAAATAATTAAAGTTAAAAATTTTAAATTTTTCATGATTGTCTTTTTTTGGGTTTTTAAAATTATCTTTTTCATAGCAATTTTGCTGTTTCTGTATTTAAGACAATTACAATTAAAATTACCCTACCATTTTTTTTGAAAAAAAAGTAAAAATTTTGTTTTGTTATTGGTTTTTAGGTGTTTATGTAATAAAGTTTTTTGTCATATTTTTGCGAGGTCGTTAATTTATTAAAAATTTATGAGCAACCCTAAGTCTAATTTATGCGAGGAGACGCAATTTAATACCTTTTATATAGAACATATACAATCGGTAAATAATTTTGCTTTTTATAAATGTGGCGATAAGGCAGCTGCGTTAGATTATGTACAAGATGCATTTTCTAAAATATGGGAAAACTGTTCTAAAATTGAATTTACTAAAGCCAAAACATACCTGTTTACAACCGTTAATAATTTGTTTTTAAACACGATTAGGCATCAAAAAGTGGTGTTTAATTACGCGAAAGCGGCGCCATACCAGGATATCACAAATCAAAATCCGGAGTATTTATTAGAGGAAGAAGAGTTTAAAACAAAACTAGAGCGGGTTATATCTAATTTAACACCCGAGCAGCGCGAAGTTTTTTTACTTAATAGAATTGAAGAAAAAAAATACCGAGAAATAGCAGAATTATTAAATATATCGCAAAAAACAGTTGAAAAACGAATGTCTGCGGCATTAAAAATTTTGAGGCAGAATTTGGATGGTGCTTCTTTTTAAAATTAATTACAAAATACTGTAGGGTAAACAATTATTAGAGTGTCTAAAAAGATGAAAGCCTTAAAAAGATGAATAAAGAACAAGACATATTAAAATGGTTTGAAGGCGAAATTTCTACAGCCGATATAAAAAAACGATATCCAAATGAAGATTTTTCGGTTTTAGAAAAAGCAGGGTTTTATGCTAAACAAATTGAAGCACCAAAAGTTGATGCCCAAGCAGCTTTAGCCGATTTTAAAACGAGAAGTTTTAAAAAGGATGCCCCAAAAGTAATACCATTACAGATAAAACAATTTTTAAGAGTTGCTGCTATTTTAGTTGTGCTTTTAACATCGTCTTATTTCTTGTTTTTTAACAATACCAAAAGTATTAACACCGAAATTGCCGAAACAAAAACATTTAATTTACCCGATGAAAGCGAGGTGGTTTTAAATGCAAAATCAACACTCGATTACAATAAAAAAACTTGGAAAACCGAACGTAATTTAAATTTAAGTGGTGAAGCCTATTTTAAAGTAACCAAAGGACAAAAATTTACCGTAAAAACAGAGGCAGGAAATGTACAGGTTTTAGGTACGCAATTTAATGTAAAACAACGTGCTAATTATTTTGAGGTTACTTGTTACGAAGGTTCTGTAAGTGTAACTTCAAGTCAAAATAAAGTAGTTTTAAAACCTGGAGAAACGTTTAGAATTGTTGATAACAAAGTAGTTACTGTGGCTAATGCAAATGAAAATGCGCCGTCGTGGTTGCGGCAAGAATCTAGTTTTAAAAATGTACCGCTTTGGCAAGTAGTTAACGAGCTAGAGAATCAATATAATATTAATGTTTCTACAAATAGCATAAACGCAAACGCGTTGTTTTCTGGAAGTTTTACACACAACAACTTAAATATTGCATTGCAATCGGTAACTATTCCGTTAAAGCTTAGTTATAAAATAAACGATAATAACGTGGAGTTTTATAATTATGAAGCTAAATAAAGAGTGTTTTAATATTGTTCTTATTATTAGTTTGCTTTCTTTTAATGCTTTTGCACAAGAAAGACTGCCACTTATAAGGGTGTTAAATCAACTTGAAGAAAATTTTGATGTTAAGTTTTCGTATTCTGAAAACGATATTGATGCTGTTTTTGTTGAAAAACCAAATTCTGAAGCTTCATTGCAAAGTATTATTGATGGTTTAAATGATGAGACACTGCTCAATTTTCAAATTCTTGATGAACGCTACATTACAATTTCTTCAATAAATAAAACCATAAATATTTGTGGTATTGTACTTTCTGAAACAGATAGTTTTCCATTAATGGGAGCAACAGTTCAGGTTGTAAATACTCAACAAGGAGTGATAACAAATTCTAATGGAGATTTTAAGTTAAAAGATGTTCCTGTGAATTCAACAGTCAAAATTTCATATTTAGGTTTTGAAACTGTTCAAATAAAAGCTATCGATTTACGTAAAACAAATCAATCAGTTTGCTCCAATATTGTATTAGCTGAAAAAACAGAAGCGCTTAACAAAATATTAATCTCGAAATTTTTAACCACTGGTTTACAAAAACGAGTAGATGGTAGCACGGTGTTAAATACCGAAAAATTTGGTACACTTCCTGGTTTAACAGAACCAGATGTTTTGCAGTCTATACAGGCGCTTCCAGGAGTTGAAAGTGTTAACGAAAGTATTGCGAATATAAATGTTCGTGGCGGTACCAACGACCAAAATCTTATGATTTGGGATGGTATTAAAATGTACCATTCAGGACACTTTTTTGGATTAATTTCGGCTTATAATCCTTATTTAATCGAGAAAGTTGAGGTTACTAAAAACGGAACGTCTAGCGAGTTTAGCGATGGTGTGTCGAGCACCATAAATATGTTTACCAAAAATATTATAGATGAAACTGTTTCTGGAGGTTTTGGTGCAAATTTATTGCATGCCGATGGGTATTTGCAAATTCCGTTAAACAAAAAATTAGCCGTTCATGTATCTGGTCGTCGTTCATTTACCGATGCTTTTAGTTCGCCAACTTATAATCAATATTTCGAAAAAAGTTTTCAAGATAGCGAGTTAACTACTAATAGTGAAAACATAAGTGATGCTCAGCAATCTTCAGATTTTTTATTTTACGATTATTCGGGGAAAATATTACTCGATGTTAATGAAAAACATAAGCTTAGAGCAAATGTTATTGGTATTTATAATAATCTGGATTACACCGAAAGTTTCGAAAATTCAGACGGAGAAACCGAATCGAAAACAAGTAATTTAAAACAAGAAAATTTAGGTTTTGGTGGTAGCTGGAATGCTGATTGGACGAATCGTTTTTCAACCGAAATTTCAGGGTTTTATTCAAAATATAATGTAGAAGCTTTAAATTATCGTGTTGAAACCGACCAAAGTTTAAATCAAGCCAACGAAGTTTTAGAAACTGGAATAAAATTGAAAAGCGGGCTTAAAATAAATGAGAACTTAAATGTTTTGGCGGGTTATGCGTTTAACGAAATAGGTGTATTGTATAAAACGACTGTTAGTGCGCCATCTTACGATAGAATTACCAAAGATGTATTGTTAAATCATGCGGCTTTTACCGAAATAGAGTATAATAAAAAAAACACGTATCTGCGATTAGGGGTTCGTGGTAATTATTTTCAGAAATTTAATAGCTTTCTAGTAGAGCCAAGATTAAACCTAAGGCAAAAAATATCAAACCAGTTTGCATTAAAGCTTCAAGGCGAGTTTAAAAATCAAACAACAAAACAAAAAATAGATTTTCAAGATGATTTTTTAGGAGTTGAAAACAGGCGATGGACACTTGCCAACGAACAACTTATAAAAATATCTAAAAGTAAACAGGTTTCATTGGGTTTCGAGTTTAATAAAAGTAATTGGCTGTTCGATGTTGAAAGCTTTTATAAAATAGTAGATGGTATTACGGCATCTAACCAAGGGTTTTACAATAATTTTCAATACGCAAACGCAAACGGAAATTATAAAGCCAGAGGTTTGGAGTTTTTGGTTAATAAAACAGCAACAAAATATAGCACCTGGCTGAGTTATACATTTAGTAAGAATGATTATGAATTTAAAACGATAACGCCATCGGTATTTCCTAATAATTTAGATATTCGACATTCTGTGTCTTTGGCCTTCAATTATAATATTTTAAAAAACTTAGAAGCATCTGTTGGAGGCATCTGGCGTTCTGGTCAACCTTACACACAACCTGTGCAAGGAAATGAAACTGTTCAGGATGGAAACACTACAGTTGTAAATTATGATGCGCCAAATCAGGAAAATGTAGACGATTATTTTAGGTTAGATGCATCCCTTAATTCAAATTTTAATATCTCAAAAACATTAAAAGGGAATTTTCGCATAGGAATTTTAAATGTTTTTGATAAAAAAAATATTGTAAATCGATATTTTGAGTTAAACCCTGAAAACAGCGATGAAACCTTATGTGTTGATAATCAGTCATTAGGCTTAACGCCTAATTTAAGCCTTAGAATAACCTTTTAAAAGATCAAATTCCACATTAAATTATCGTTAAAAAGCATTTTTTTCCGATAAAAGGTTGTTTTTTATCTTTTTTTGATATATGTTTGTACCACAAATCTATTATAAATGAAAAAAATATCACTTTTAATTCTATTATGCTTAACAGTTTCATTATCAGTAGCTCAGGATATAGATGGGCTTTTGGTTGCAGGAACAGATAATGCTCAGCGTTTCGCAGACGATTATTTAAAGCCAGCAACTAATGGTTTAATGCATAGTATGAATGCGAATTGGTTTAATACTGCCGATGCAAAACCATTGGGAGGATTTGAGATTTCTTTAGTAACAAACGCTGTTATAGTTAAAGATGATCAACAGTCTTTTTTAATGAATATAGAAGATTACAATAGTGCAGACCAAGATTTTACAATTGATTTTGAAGATGGTGTAAATTCTAAATATGTAGCTTCTGCTCTTGGTGAGAATGAATCGGATGTGAATATTATTATTACCTATGAAGACCCAATTTTTGGTGAGCAAGAAGAAACAATAACATTACCTTCTGGTATTGGTGATGCAACAGCAAACTTATTGCCTACAGCTTTTATTCAAGGCGCAGTGGGGTTAAGTCATGGAATTGAGCTAAAAGGTAGGTTTGTGCCAAAATATGAAAACGATGATGTTTCTATAAATATGTATGGTGCTGGTTTACAAATGGAATTTACCAAATGGTTACCAGCAGATAAATTATTACCAGTAGCTATTTCAGGTTTGGTTGCTTACACACACTTAAATGGTTCTTACGATATTACAGACTCATCTGGTGTAAATGGAGATAACCAAAAAATTGAAAACGAAACCAATACATGGTTGTTTCAGTTAATTGGTTCAACAAAGTTACCTGTTATTAATTTTTATGGTGGTTTAGGTTATATAAAAGGAAAATCTAACTCCGATCTATTAGGAACATATACTATAAATAGTGGCCCATTTTTTTCCGAAACCATTGAAGATCCATTTTCTGTATCAAGCGACATAGCTTCGGTTAGAGGAACAGTTGGTTTTAAATTAAAATTAGGATTTTTTAGATTAAACGGTGAATATCACCTATCAGAATATAACGCCTTTGCCTTAGGTATTAACTTTGGCTTTAGGTAAGATCTAGTTTTTTCATTATGAAATGATTATTTATTTTTTAGTTAGTTTTATTTAGTTTTCCAGAAAGTGCAAGATTTAATCTTGCACTTTTTTTATAAACAGGGTTTAAATTCGTAAATTGCCTCACTTGATTTTAAGTAATAAACTAATTAATAATAAATTTAAACAAACTAAAAAATGAAAGTAACAGTTGTTGGTGCTGGAGCAGTAGGTGCTAGTTGTGCAGAATATATTGCCATTAAAGATTTTGCCTCAGAAGTTGTATTGTTAGATATTAAAGAAGGTTTTGCAGAAGGTAAAGCTATGGATTTAATGCAAACAGCTTCGTTAAATGGTTTCGATACTAAAATTACAGGAGTAACAAACGATTATAGCAAAACTGCAGATAGTGATATTTGTGTAATTACATCGGGTATTCCTCGTAAACCAGGAATGACGCGTGAAGAGTTAATTGGTATTAACGCAGGTATTGTAAAATCGGTTGCAACAAGTTTATTAGAGCATTCACCAAACATGATTCTTATTGTGGTTAGTAACCCAATGGATACTATGACGTATTTAGCTCATAAATCTTTAGATATGCCAAAGCATAAAATTATTGGTATGGGTGGAGCTTTAGATTCTGCACGTTTTAAATACAGATTAGCTGAAGCTATGGAAGCTCCTATTAGCGATATAGATGGTATGGTAATTGGTGGGCATAGCGATAAAGGTATGGTTCCATTAACAAGTCATGCAACAAGAAACAGTATTAAAGTTTCAGAATTTTTAAGCGAAGAACGTTTAGAGCAAGTTGCGGCAGATACTAAAGTTGGTGGTGCAACTTTAACTAAATTGTTAGGAACTTCTGCTTGGTATGCTCCTGGAGCTGCAGTAAGTGGTTTAGTTCAAGCTATTGCTTGCGACCAAAAGAAAATGTTCCCTTGTTCTACTTACTTAGAAGGAGAATACGGATTAAGCGATATTTGTATTGGTGTGCCTGTAATTTTAGGTAAAAATGGAATTGAAAAAATTGTTGACATTCCATTAAGTGATGCCGAAAAAGCACATATGCAAGAAAGTGCTGAAGGTGTTAAGAAAACCAATGGTTTATTAGATGTGTAACATTTAAATTAACACATTTTTATATATTTAATAAAGACTGTAGAAATACAGTCTTTATTTTTTTATATTTGCCAGATGTTTAAAAAACACTACATAAGTATATTAGTTGTTGTGCTCTCTATTTTGGGTATGGTTTCGCAAAAGCAAACCATTGTGCCAAATCAAGAGATAGTTTTACAATTTACAAATGTTAGTGTTGAAACTGCAGAGGTTGCAAATATTGTTTTATCTGTAAAAGATAAGCTTCAAGAGTTGGGAGCAACTCAAGTTAAAGTAACTAAAGATGCTCAAGGTACGTTAAGAATTGCATATTACACGGCTTCAAATGTATCTAGCATAAAAGAAAAATTATCTTCAGAAGGAGATTTAATTATAGATTTCAAAAAAACTTCAAATACAAATTCGTTACCAGAAAATAACGAAGATATTGCTTGTAACTTTGATGTTTATGAAATACAAAAATCAAACGGAGATAATTGGGATTTAAATGGTGTAAACGTTTCAAATACAGATTTTAAAAGCGACCATTTTTTTAACCCAAATGTTATATTCTCAAACGCTTCAATATTAAATGAAGCGAATTCAATTTCCAAAGAAAAATTACAAGCTAGTAAATATATTACATTAGCGGTAATACACTACCCATATAAAATTCCAGAAGTTCGGGCAGGACCATTTTGGGTTTAGTTCTTCAAAACAAATAAGCTTTCATCAATTAAAAAGCTAGAAAACTTAATCACAATTAAATTTAAAGTTCCACGAAAGTGGTATAACAAACAAAAACATGCAAAATAAAGGACTAGTAAAGTTATTTGCTATTTTATTTGGTTTGGTAAGTATTTACCAGTTGTCTTTCACATTTAAGGCAAATCAAATTGAAAAAGAAGCCGAAGAAATAGCAATCAATAAAATTTCGGAAACTGAAGACAACTATCGCGAAAAGCGTAGCCAAGAAGAAGCAAATTATTTACAAGAAATTGCTACAGATACTGTTTTTAACCTTGGTATCGCAAAGTTTACTTATAACGAAGTAAAATCTAAAGCCATGAATTTAGGTTTAGACCTAAAAGGTGGTATTAACGTTATTCTTCAAGTTAGTGTAAAAGATATTTTAAAAGGACTATCTAATAATACAAAAGATCCTGTTTTTAATAAAGCCTTAGAAGATGCTACTGAGCTTCAAAAAAATAGTCAGAACACCTATTTAGAAGATTTCTTTATTGCTTTTGATGCTATAAAAGGCGATACAAAGTTAGCATCTCCAGATATTTTTTACACCAAACAATTAGATGGAGAAATAGATGGTAGCATGAGTGATGATGAGGTAAAAAGCATCATCGAAACTAAAATAGATGAGTCAATCGTTTCAGCTTTTGAAGTATTACGTAAGCGTATTGATGAGTTTGGAGTAACCTCTCCAAACATTCAACGTTTAGGGAACTCTGGAAGAATTTTAGTTGAATTACCAGGTGTAAAAGATGTAGAAAGAGCAACAACTTTATTACAAAGTACAGCTCAATTAGAATTTTGGGATGCTTATAAAGGAGAACAATTCTATCAATTTATAGATCAAGCCAACGGTGTTTTACAAGATATTGTTGAAGGTGAAACCGAAGTTGCTGAAGTTGAACCACAGGACGAAGAAGATGCTACAGATGCTCAAATTGATGATTTATTAGGTGATGCAGAAACAGATTCTACTGCTGTAGCAACTCAAAACAATCCTTTAGGAGATTTAATTAAAGGTTTAGGATACCCTGGAGGTCCAATTATTGCTCAATTTTCTATTAAAGATAAAGATAAAGTTCTTGATTACTTGAACATGCCCGAAGTACGCTCGTTACTTCCTGCAGAAAAGCGTTACACTAAATTTGCTTTTGGTAAGCCAGAAGCTGGTAGCGAAATAGTAGGGTTATATGCTTTAGCTGGTAACCGTGAAAATGTACCACAATTAAGTGGCGCAGTAGTTGTAGATGCTCGTAACGAGTTTGGTGCAACAGGTAAACCAGAAGTTTCTATGCAAATGAATGCAAAGGGGGCTAAAATCTGGGAAGAAATGACAGGTAATGCTTATGCTAATCAAAGTCAAATTGCCATTGTATTAGATAATGTTGTGTATTCTGCACCAGGTGTAACTACAGGACCAATTGCAGGAGGAAACTCATCAATATCAGGAAGCTTTACATTAAACGAAGCGATAGATTTAGCAAACGTTTTGCGTGCTGGTAAATTACCAGCTTCTGCAGATATTATTCAAAGTGAAGTTGTCGGGCCATCTTTAGGGCAAGAAGCTATAGATAGTGGTACAACGTCATTCCTAATTGCTTTAGCATTAGTATTAATTTGGATGATTTTTTACTATGGAAAAGCTGGTGGTTTTGCAGATATAGCAATGTTATTAAACATTCTGTTAATTTTCGGAATCTTATCTGGAATAGGTGCTGTATTAACTTTACCTGGTATTGCTGGTATTGTTTTAACCATTGGTATGTCGGTTGATGCGAACGTACTTATTTTTGAACGTATTCGAGAAGAATTAACCAAAGGAAAAGGACAAAAAGAAGCTATTCAAGACGGATTTAGTAATGCATTATCTTCAATTTTAGATGCTAACATTACTACTGGTTTAACAGCTTTAATTTTATTTGTATTTGGTACAGGTCCAATTAAAGGTTTTGCAACTACATTATTAATTGGTATTGGTACATCATTATTCACAGCAATCTTTATTACACGTTTATTAATAGATTGGTATGCAAACAAAGGCGGTAAATTAGAGTTTGCTACGGGTATTACTAAAAACTTATTTAGAAATATAAATATTGAATTTTTAAAGAAACGTAAAATTGCATTTATAGCTTCAGGAGCTTTTATTATTGTAAGTTTAGGTGCTTTATTTACAAATGGTTTAGATCAAGGTGTAGATTTTGTTGGAGGAAGAACTTACCAAGTACGTTTTTCTCAAGATGTAAGCGCTTCAGAAATTACAAATTTATTATCGCAACCAGATGTTTTTGGTAGTGCAGATGCTAAAACTTTTGGTGATGCTAATCAATTAAAAATTACAACAAAATATAAAGTAAACGAAACTGGAGCAGAGGTAGACGAAGCTTTAAGAAAAACACTTTATACTAATTTACAACCATACTTAAATGGTGTTTCTTACGAAGATTTTATTAATGAATCGACCGAAAAATCGGTAGGATTAATGAAGTATTACAAAGTAAGCCCAACTATTGCCGATGATATTAAACAAGCATCATTCTGGGCAATTTTAGGTTCTTTAATTGTAGTATTCCTATATATTTTATTCCGTTTTAAAAAGTGGCAATATTCATTAGGAGCAGTAGTTGCTGTATTCCACGATGTTTTAATTGTACTTGGTGTATTCTCGTTAACATACAAGTTTATGCCATTTAGTATGGAAATAGATCAGTCGTTTATAGCAGCAATTTTAACGGTAATAGGTTATTCGTTAAACGATACCGTGGTTGTGTTTGATAGAATTCGTGAATTCTTTAACGAGCATACAAACTGGAAGTTCGAAAAAGTTGTAAACTCATCGTTAAGCAGTACATTAAGCAGAACTTTAAATACATCGCTTACTACTTTAGTGGTGTTATTAGCAATCTTTATTTTTGGAGGAGATTCTATTAGAGGATTTATGTTTGCATTAATTGTTGGTGTTATTGTTGGTACATATTCATCATTATTTATTGCAACGCCAATAATGTACGATACGGTTCAAAAACTAGAAGATAAAAAGAAGAAAAAAGAATAATTTATTTTTCTTTATAAGAGAAAGCCCGTCATGAAAATGATGGGCTTTTTTTATGGAGTTATATTTGTTTGTTCGAGTGATTCTGAGGTACGAGGAATTGTATCGAGAACCAATCAATCTTCAAGCTCTTATTTCCTCATTTAAAATAAATAATGATTAAATTCAAAAAAAAAATTAAGTACCAAGCAACCTTTTTAAAAAAAATAGCGTCTGTATAAATAGAAAGCGAAATGAAACCTTTTTTGAAAGTTATACAATTACATAAAAACGAAAATCAGCTTATTAAGGGAGCGATTAAAAATAATCGTGAGGCACAGCATGTTTTGTTTGAATTGTATGCGCCAAAAATGTTAAGCGTTTGTCGTTATTATGTAAAAGATTTACAGCATGCCGAAAGTGTTATGCTCGACGGATTTTTTAAAGTGTTCACCAATTTATCAAACTTTAAAAACCAAGGTAGTTTTGAAGGATGGATTCGTAAAATAATGATTAGGCAAGCCATTTCTTTTTTAAGACAGCAAAAAAAGGTAGAATTTTCGGTTGATGATATGGGAATTCATGATAATTCCGAAAATAATATAAATACAAATATAGAAGTCAGTCAAATTCAAGAATTAATTGACGAATTGCCAGAAGGTTACAAAATAGTATTTATAATGTATGCCATTGAAGGGTATAAGCATCAAGAAATAGCAGAGTTATTAAATATTTCGTTGGGCACTTCAAAATCGCAATTATTTAAAGCACGAAAAATGCTTCAAGACAAAATTTTAAAAATTAATAATACTACAAGTTATGGCGCCATATAAATATGAAGAGGAGTTTAAAAACAAGCTAGAAAAGCGCAGTTTACAGCCATCGGTTAATGCTTGGGAAAAGCTTTCAAATCGTTTAGAGAAAGAAGAAAAACAAACCAATAAAAAACTGTATTGGTGGTTGGGTGTTGCCGCTAGTTTGGTAGGTGTAGCATTAATAACAACTCAGTTTTTTAATACAGGAACAGGAGTTAAAATTGATGATGAAACAATAGAAATTGTAACACAGCAAGAAGAATTACAGCTCGAAAAAATAGATGATGAAGTTATTGTGGATAATGACAATAAAGAGGAACCAGTAAATAAAAAATACGTAAAAAAAGCACAGAAAGTTAAAAAGCTAAAGCCAGCTATTTTAACTAAAGTGACAAATACAGCTGTCGCGAAAGTGGATTCTATTGATGAAATAAAAACAATAACACCAATACAACCGAAGGCATTATTAAGTTTTGAAGAACAAAAAATACAAACAGTTGTAGCTCAAATAAAAATATTAAATGAGTCCCAACAAGTTACAGAAGCCGATATTGATGCGCTTTTAAAACAAGCACAACGAGATATACAATTAAGTAAATTAATAAATAGCGAAACTGGTGTTGTAGATGCTAATAGTTTGCTTCAAGACGTTGAAGCAGAATTAGATCAAACGTTTAGAATGCGTGTTTTTGAGGCTATAAAAGATAGTTACGTTACGGTAAAAACTGCAGTTGCCCAACGTAACGAATAAATTTAAGCGAAAGCGAAAATTATAATTATTACAAGTTAAATTCAATCAAATTAAATCAATAATTAGATACTGAAATGACTTCAGTATTTTCAAAAAACGAACAGTTATGCAAACTATTACAAAATGTTTAGCGTTTTTGGCGCTATGGTTAAGTGCGCAATTAATTAATGCGCAAGACAGTACTCAGGTGTCGTCAAATCAAATTAAAATTGAAGCTTTAAAACTAGAGAAAAATAAAGTTCAAGAACAAGAACGTGCATTGTTAAAAGCTAAAGTTGAAGCTATAAATATTAAACTAGAAAAAGGAGAAATTACCAATACAGAGGCTGAAACCTTAAAAAAAGAAGCTGCAAAAAAACATGCTTTAAATATAGAAAGCAGAATGGCTATTGTAGATAGTAAAATAGATTTACTGGCAAGAAATGACAACGATTATGGTGTAAAAATACATGACGATGAAATTAATATTCTTAGAATTGGCACAGATGAAAACACTAGCGACGATTTAGTTTATGTAGGAAAGCCAAGTAATGATAAACCTAGAATTTATGATAAACGAACATCTAACGATTTGGTCATTGCTTTTGGACAAAATAATGCGCTTATTGATGGTGAAAGCCTTAACGATTCACCATACAAAATAGGAGGTTCACGTTTTTTCGAAATTGGTTGGGCGTGGAAAACACGTGTGTTTAAAAACACTAATTTTTTAAGGTTAAAATATGGACTTTCTGTACAAATGAATGGTTTAAAACCTGAAGGAAATCAATATTTTGTAAATCAAAACGGTAACATTGTACTAGAGGAATTTGCCTATGAACTTGACAAATCTAAACTAACAGTTTATAATTTTGTTGCTCCAATACATTTTGAATTTGGGCCTTCAAAAAAAATAGAAAAAGACGATTATTTTAGATATTCTACTACCAATAAATTAAAATTCGGAATTGGTGGTTATGGCGGATTTAATATTGGTGCTCGACAAAAATTGAAGTACGACCTTGACGGTGACAACAAAAAAGAGAAACAAAAAGGTAATTTTAATACCACCAAATTAGTTTACGGTTTAAGCGCTTATATTGGTTTTGATGATTTAGCGTTTTATGCAAAATACGATTTGTCTCCAATTTTTAACGATCAAGTTATTAGTCAAAACAACATTTCGTTAGGTGTTAGGTTTGATATTAATTAAAATAAAAAAAGCTGTCTTGTAAGTGTTTAATCAGCACTTGCTAAGGCAGCTTTTTTTTTAAAGTCAATTGAATTTAAAACTCGCGTTTACCAAATTCACTATCTATAAATTTAGATTTGTTTTTGCCATTTTTAAAGGTGTAAGACAGGTTTAGTAAAACCATATCGACTTCGTAAATGTAATTTGTGGTGGTGTAAAATTCGCCTGCTCTGTAGGTGGTTATACGTTGTTCGTTTGTGTCGAGCAAGCCCATATCTATATTTTGCCATTGTAAAGTGGCGGTTAATCTATCGTTTAAAAACGATTTTTGAAATGTTAAGTTAGGTGAGTAATAACGCGAATCTTCACCTTGAGCTGTTATTCTTTCAGATAAATAATTAAAAGTAAATTGCAACGAAGCATTCTCCCAGAATTTGTAAGTTGTGTTTAAGTTTACAGAATACATGGTGGCATCGCTATCTACTGGCATCGCATCAAATTCACCATCAATGTTGTAATTATAAACGTTTGCGCCTATAAAAGCGTTAAAGTTTTTTGTGGGTTTTAATTGTGCACCAATTTCAAGGCCTACGGCTTTTGCATTACCAACATTGGAATAAATTCTATTTAAAATGGTATCGTTATAAACCGTATTTACACGATTTACCAAGTTTTTTACCGAGCGATAATAACCTGTCGCGAAAATAGAGTTACCACCTTTTATTTTTTTAGTAATACCAAGTTCTACTAAATCTATAAATTCTGGTTTAAGTTCTGGGTCACCTTGTTCTAAAGTTTCAGAGTGCTCGCGTTCTGGGAACGGATTCATTTTAAAGGTTGTTGTACGTTCTACACGCTTGCTGTAAGCTGCTTTTATATTGGTTTTATAGTTAATTTCGTATTGCAATGATGCCGAAGGATATAGTTTTGTGAAATCGTAATTATAGGTTTCATCAATGGTTCCTGCTTTGTCTTTTAGCTCTAAAGTTCTGTCCATAACTTCAATTCGGGCGCCAGCGCTATAACTCCATTTGTTTTGTTGTCCAGTAAATTGAGTATAAACCGAATGTATAGAACGTTGTAAATTTACTTCGCTCGAAAACTCTGGAACCAATGCAAAATCATCATTAAAATCGGTTCTTCTTTCGTAAACAAAATCGCCAGTATGGTCTAAATTTCGGTATTGATAACCTGTTTCTAAAGCGCCTAATTTAAAAGGTTTAAAACTGTAATCAATTTGAAAACGAATACCGTTAAGCGGGTTGTCGTTGGTGTTGTATTCATCTTGATATAGAATTGAGTTATCTGGAAATCCTAAATTCTGATTTACAGTTGGTCCGCCTAAAAGGGTGTATTCATATAAAAATGAAGTAGATAATTGGGCGGTGTTTTTAAATGTATGCTTGTAATCGAAACTTCCTAAAGCAAAATCGCTGTTACGTTCTCGAAGGTTGTGATTAAAGTATTGGAAGGTGTAAAGTCGGTTAGTTTCATCATCTAAATCAACAGCATGATTATCAAAATACACAATATCTGCCAAACGTGCTTTGTTGCGTTTACCAGCGAAAAAGCCTAATGAAAATACGTTTGTGCTGTCTGGAGTAAAATCGACAGTAAAACGTCCGCTATAATTTTCTTCATCAAAACTACGTTCGCCAGTCGATGGGAATTGCGTTTTAATGTTATCAATAATGGTAAAAACATCACCTTCGCGTCTTCCGCCAAGGTCGTTACGCTGGTAACTAGCACCTAAGGAAATATTCCATTTTTCATTTTGAATATTATAAGTAGCGTCTAGCCCGTAACGTTGGTGGTATTTGTCGTTGTCGTAGGTTTCAATAGAAGGAAAACCACTTTTAAGGTTTATTTGTCCATAAGCGCCATTTGTAGCGCCTTTTTTAGTAATTATATTTAAAATACCTGCTTTACCCTCAGGATCGTATTTTGCCGATGGAGCTGTAATCACTTCAACACGTTCTATGGCATTTGCAGGTAATTGAGCAATTAGCGAACTGGCATTCCCTTGAACGGGTTTACCGTTTAGTAAAACCACAAACCCAGAGCTTCCGCGTACGCTAATATCACCTTGTCCATCTATGCTAACCGATGGTAAGTTTTTAATAACATCTATACCACTTCCGCCTTGAGCGTTTTTAAACTTTTGAGCATCAAAAACTTGTCGGTCTATTTTATTAACAACTGCAGCACGTTCGGCTTCTACTACAATTTCGTTTAGGTTGTTTCCTAAGCTTAGTTTTATAGTGCCTAAGTTTTTTGTTGCATTTGAAATTTCAATATTTTTTATGGCTTTTACTTGGTAACCAATAAATGAAGCTTCCAGGTAATAGCTGCCTTTTTTTATGTTTTCAATTTTAAAAACACCATTTAAATCGGTAATAACACCAGTTATTAATTCTTGATTGTTTTGGTTGTATAGAGCAACAGTGGCGTATTCTAACGGCGCATTGTTTTCGTCTACTATTTTGCCTGTAATTTGGGAAAAAGAAACGGAACAGGTTAATAGGGTTAGTAGTAAGAGTAAGGTGTTTTGTTTGGCTTTCATATGTTTTAATTTGAGAGCGCAATTTACAGGACTTCTTTCTCTTTTTTTGGTGTATTTGAAAAATAAATGGTAAAAATTAAAATGTCCTTTTTTTAAACTGTAATGGAGTTAAATTGGTATGTCTTTTAAAAAATTTTGTAAAGTTAGAGGTGTCGTTAAAACCCAAATCGAAAGCAATGTCACTTACATTTTTAGAAGTGTATATTAACTGACGTTTAATTTCTTTTGTTATAAATTCTGCAATAATATCAGAAGCCGATTTTTCGAACGCTTTTTTGCAAACTGCATTTAAATTTTGGGGAGATGTATTAAGTTTTTTGGCATAATAGTTTACACTATTTTTTAAGGTTGCTGTTAGTAGCTGCAAAAATTGTTGTTCAAGCCCTTGATTATTTGTGGAAGTTTTATGGTTTGTATAATAAATTAATTTGGCAAGAATGGCTTTTAACGTACTTTCAATAACTTCGGTATTAGCATTGTTTTGTTTCATTTCTAAACATAATGCTTTAAAGAGCATTGGTAAAACATTGTCGTTGCTCGAGATATCAATTTTTTCTGAATCTTTTAATTTATTAAGATCAACTTGAATGGATGTGTCTAAGATATGTTCTAAAAAAGATTGTTTTATAATAATAACATAACCTTCTGGCTTGGTGGTAATATTCCAATGGTGAACTTGGTCTTTATGAATTAAAAATGTTACTGGGGGTTTAATTTCTAAAGCCTTTAAATCGAGATAGTGTTGCCCGCTTCCTTGGGTAAAAAATACCAATTCTAAATATTTATTGTGTTTATGAGGTTTTGTGTAGCGTTTAGAAACATCGAAAGGTTCAACTTTTAAAAATTCGTGCGACGAAATTTTATTTTTTATTACAATGTTTTCTGGTGCCGGCATAATTAAAAGATGATGAAATTAAAATCAAAATGGTAAAGATAGCGATGCGGTTTTAAATTTATTCTTAATGTTTTATTAATGTAAAATATGCATTTCCATTTTAGTCAAGCATTTTAGAAAATTTGAAAAGTGCTTCTGTATTTAATACGGCAATTTTGCAGTATGAAAAAGATAACAAACTTCGGCATATTTACAATACTATTAGTAAGTAGTTTAACCATAATGGTAGGCACAGTAATTGCGCCAGCATTATCGGGCATTGTAGAACATAGAAATTTAGGGTTTTCACCCAGTTGGTTAATTACATTGCCATCGTTAGGCGTGGTTTTATTTGCTCCTTTAATTGGGAGATTATTACCCAAGTTAGGCAGCTTAAAATTATTAAGTTTAGGTTTGGTGCCTTACGCTATTTTAGGTGTAGTTGGTGCGTTTATTAGCAACGATTATATTTTAATTTTAGATAGAATTTTACTAGGTGGCGCAACAGTGGCAGTTCAAGTTTCGATAACGGGTTATATAGCCGATTGTTTTACCGGAGAAACTAGGATGAAAATGATTGCATGGCAAGGTATGGCCATAGAATTAGGCGGCGTAGTTTTTTTAGCTATTGGCGGAATTTTAGGAGAAATAAACTGGCAATTTCCGTTCTATATATACTTAATTGCGCTATTGTGTTTGGTATTTGTATTGAGGACTTTGCCACAACCAAATGTAACTAACAGTACAGAAAAAGTTTTTACCGATTCGCTTGAAACTAATAAATACAGAGTTAAACTAATTTTTATAGCATCGCTTTTAGCCATGATGTTGTTTTTTGTTGGTTTTGTAACCTTACCATTATATTTACCAGAAACATTTGATTTTACAGAGTCTGTAACAGGTTATTTTATGGCTTCAATTTCGTTAATTGCAATTATAACAGCAAGCCAAATGCCACGAATGGTAAAACTTTTAGGCGATGGTAAAACAGTAGTTTTAGGGTTTCTATTTTTTATGCTAGGTTACTTGGTATTAGCAACAACCGCTAGTATTCCATTTTTAGCTTTAACTGTTATTTTTATTGGTGTAGGCTTTGGTTTTACCATTCCGTTGTTAAACCACATGATGGTTGAGGCAAGCACAGCGAAAACACAAGGCAAAAATTTAGGTTTATTTTCAATGGGCGTTTTTGGTGGGCAATTTTTATCGACGTTTATAGAATATGTATCGCACGACTATAAAGCTATTTATGCTGTTGCTGTTGCTGTTGGGTTAGCTTTAATAATAGCAAGTGCCATGTTTATTATGTTTAGAAATGTTGCTAAAAAATAAACTTGATTAAATTCTTTTTACTTTTGAGCTTTTAAAGCCTTAAAGTAAATGCCATTACCTAGTTGGGAAAATAAAATTCTGTTAACAGAAAATTTTGAAAGTAATAACGATTTACTCTCAGGAAACTCTATGGGTATTTATTTTGAGTTTGAAGACCGCAAATTGATTATTCATTTTAAACCATTAAATGAAGTTTTTAAAGCTGAAGTATTTCAAGCTAATAAAGGTTTTTTGTTAAATTTTGAGCGTGATTTAATTGATGAAGACGATATTGAATACGCTTTAGATGTGATGTCGCTTTTTAATAAATATCCAGATTTTATTATAGGTGAAGCTGATAAAATTGAGCAAATAAATAAAGTTGTTTTTCTTTTGAAGCAGGAGTTTTATAGCGAAACAGCATCATACATTATGCTAAAAACGCTTTTAAAGGTGTTGCTTTTACATTTAATACGTTACCAAAACAATAATTTTTTAGAACAAGATTTAAATCAGAATCGAGTATTTACTTTTCTTGAACTTATGGAAACGCATTTTTTGCAAGAAACCAATGCCGAATTTTATGCCAACCAAATAGGAGTAAGTGTAAAGCGTTTAAATCAAATTTTAAAAGAAAAATTAAATCTTACCGCCGTACAAATAATTAAACAACGACAGGTTACCGAAGCCAAACGCATGTTAGTAAAAAGCAATATCACAACTAAAGAGTTGGCCTTTAAACTAGGTTTTGATTCTTTAAGTAGCTTCTCTCGTTTTTTTAAACAAAATGTGGGTGTAAGTCCATCAAGTTTTAAAGCTTCAGAATAAAAAAATATGAGTTAATTATTCATCTTCAATTCTATTTTCATCAAAAGCAGAAGGTAATAGTTTAGGAATAAATTTTACAACTAATGGGAGTAAAATAGCGCCGCCTGGTAGTAAAAAAATAGCTAAACTTGGTATGCTTTTAAAAATATCTAAAAGTTGTTCTTGTACCTTTTTTTGTTCCTCTTTGGTTAAATCTCGAATTGTAGATTGGGTAAGCAAAACCATAAGTTCTTTACTGTCTAATAATTCTTGGTATAAGCGTTTTCTGTTTCTAGAAATAAGTTTAGTTACCATTTTGCTAGAATTATCGTAAAAACTTTTAACCAAATTTTTCGAGCTTAATAAGGCAATATTGTTTTTATTTTGAGTGTAAAAGGAGTTTATGGTTATAATAGATTCTTTTAAAATATCTTTTTCAAGATTTAAATCTTTTCTAAGTGAAATTAAAAATTTTTGTTCTTGTATATCAATAACTTTATCTGTCCAGGTTGCCATACAAGCTAAATCAATCATATATTGTTTTTCTAAAGAAGTATTTATATGAGATATAGCGTGTTTGTAATCGTTAGTTTCTTCGTTAAAATAGCGTAATGACGATTCGAAAAGGCGAATTAAACTCTCGTCGTATTGATTTTTTTCTGCTTTAGAGTTTAAAACATTTAACGAAATAGACGCTATTGAAGCTTCGATTTTGGTTAGGTAATCTGTTGAAATTGTTTTGTTTTCTAAATAGCGTTTATAGGCCAAAACATCAATAAAAAGTAAGGCATTAACAATAAAATATTTAAAGTTTTTGGTTAAAATATTTGTGTCTATTTGAATACGCTTATGGAATATTTTTTCAAGTTGTTCCGTAGTTTTTTTTTCACTTAATAATATTCTAAAAAAAGAGGTTTTAGTTTCGTTTATGCTGTTGTAAAAATCTATAACACTTTCTACAAAATCATTTTCAATATTGGCTTTTTTATGAGTATAGAGTAAGGCTAAACATAAATTTATTTTACAAATTTCTTCTTCGGTTAAATCACCCTTTTCTATAATATGCTCAATAACATATAAATTACTGCCATAAATAAATCCAGATGATCTAAGGTTTTTATATAGCGCGTCATCACTTAACTTAAAAAGTGAACTAGTGTTACCACAAATTTTAAGCAGTTTTTTTATCCAACCAGAAGCCGATGGGTTCATGTAATTATGTTGAAATGTTATGAAAGTATAAATGTAATATTTTGAATTATAGCTTCCGCAAGTTTTATTTTAAAAAAGCATCAAAAGTTTATGAAGCTAAAAGTAAGTTAAAAAAAACTAAATGTTTGAAATAAAAATTACTAGAAAGTACTTTTGACCAAAACCAATATTAATCAATCAATATTTAATGAAATTATTAAACCGAGTAGTACAACTAATTTGTTATGCGTTTTTATTAATGTTCAGTGAAGCTTTTTCGCAGCAAACAAAAGGTATTGTTAAAAACGATATAAACCAACCACTAGAATCTGTTTATGTTTACAATTTAAGTAGTAAAGCACATGCTCATACCTCAGAAAGTGGCGTTTTTATTCTAGAAAAAACAAAAACAGGCGATTCTTTAAAAATAGGTTTGTTAGGCTACCAAACCAAAATAATAAAATTAACACCAGACTATAATCTTGATAAGATAGAAATAATATTACAAGAAAAAATATTTAAGTTAGATGAAATGATTGTAGAAGAGCAGGTTAATGCCTTAAGCACAATTTCTAGGTTAGATTTAAGTACAAACCCTGTAAACTCGTCGCAAGATGTGTTACGTAAAGTCCCCGGTTTATTTATAGGCCAACATGCAGGAGGCGGAAAAGCCGAACAAATTTTTTTAAGAGGATTTGATATAGATCATGGTACAGATATTTCAATTTCGGTTGATGGAATGCCGGTAAATATGGTGTCTCATGCCCACGGACAAGGGTATGCAGATTTACATTTTTTAATACCAGAAACCGTTAATAAAATAGATTTTGGTAAAGGACCATATTATGCAAAAGAAGGCGATTTTACTACTGCTGGTTATGTTGATTTTTCTACCAAAGATTATTTAAAAAGTAGTGAGGTAACATTTGGTATCGGGCAATTTAATACCTTCAGAACTTTAGGTATGATAGATTTATTAGGAAACGAAAAAAATAAAAATGCTTTTGTTGCGGTTGAATATTTAGAAAGCGATGGGCCTTTCGATTCACCACAAAATTTTAATAGAGTAAATTTATTTGGTAAATATGTAATTTTCACGCCAGATAATGATAAGCTTACGCTAACAGCTTCACACTTCACAAGCCGATGGGATGCTTCTGGGCAAATACCACAGCGTGAAGTAGATAATGGTAATATATCTCGTTTTGGAGCTATAGATGATACCGAAGGAGGTACAACACAACGCACCAATTTAAATGTAGAATACAACAAACAAGTATCAAACAATAGAACAATAAAAACTAATGCCTTTTATTCGCACTATGCATTCGAGCTATATTCAAATTTTACATTTTTTTTAGAAGATCCAGATAACGGCGATCAAATAAAACAAAAGGAAGATCGCGATATTTTTGGGTTAAACTCCGAACTTATTTATAATACCTTTTTAGGTAGTACAGAATTAAAATTAACTTCAGGAGTTTCATTAAGGTATGATGCTACTACAGATACAGAATTGTCGCATACTTTAAATCGAGTTACAACCTTAGAAAATATTCAGTTAGGCGATATCAATCAAACTAATGCAGCGGCTTATGTTAATGCCGATTTTGAAATAGGCAAATTTACAATTGCTCCAGCTTTACGTTTAGATTATTTTAAGTTTTTATATACCGATAAGTTATCGGAAACCTATTCTGCCGAAGCCGAAACCAAAGCTATTGTTAGTCCAAAACTTAATTTCTTTTATAATGCAAACAATAATTTGCAGTTGTATTTAAAAACAGGATTAGGCTTTCACTCTAACGATGCTAGAGTAGTTGTTAGTAATACTGGTGAAGATATTTTACCGCGTGCATATGGTACAGATTTAGGAACAATCTGGAAACCTTTTTCTAAGCTCGTTGTAAACAGTGCGCTTTGGTATTTGTTTTTAGAACAAGAGTTTGTTTATGTAGGCGATGCAGGAATTGTAGAACCAAGTGGAAAAACAGAACGTTATGGTTTAGATTTAGGTATGCGTTATCAATTAACCAATTGGTTGTTTCTAGATACAGATGCTACGTTAACTCACGCAAGAAGTACAGAAGATCCTGACGGTGAAAATTATATTCCTTTAGCTCCTAGTTTTACAATGGCAGGAGGCTTAGCAGTTAATAATTTAAAAGGATTTTCAGGAGGATTACGTTACAGGTTTATTGATGATAGACCGGCAAATGAAGATAATAGTATAGTAGCCGATGGTTATTTTGTAACCGATTTTAATGCGAATTATGCTATTAATAATTTTACGTTTGGAATAGCTGTAGAAAATATATTTGATGTAGAGTGGAACGAAACACAATTTGCTACAGAATCGCGTTTACAAAACGAAGTAAACTCGGTTGAAGAAATTCATTTTACTCCTGGTACACCTTTTAACTTAAAGGCAACTGCGTCTTACAGATTTTAAAAAATACACCTATATTATTTTTTTAGGTTTTTATAATATAAAAGCGTTGGTTTTACACCAACGCTTTTTTGTTTTACCTTTCTATTTAGTGTAAGCACCGCTAGAATATGTTAATTCGTAGCTATGTGTATAAATTTCGAAAACAATACCAAAAGGGTCTTCTACATAACACATTTTAAACGGTTTGTCTTCAGGATAATATTCTCTAATAGGCATACGTTGCTTACCGCCGTATTCTTTAATTTTTTCAATTAAAGCTTCAATATCGGGATCTTGTACACAAAAATGAAATAATCCAGTATTAAACGGATTAAACTCAGGTGCTTCTTTTACGCCATGTGGAAATGAGAATAATTCAACACCAATGCCATCTGATGTTGCTAAATGTGCTATTTCAAAAGTTTCCCAATCGTTACCAAAAACATCAATACACATTTGCCCAATGGCTGTTTCGGTTTCTTTTTTTACTGTTGATGGCTCCATAATTACATACCAACCCATAACTTCTGTGTAAAATTTTGTGGCTGCTTTAATATCTGGAACTGTAATTCCGATGTGTGAAAAAGACTTTGGATAATTTTTATTTGTTGTCATAATTTTTGTTTTGTAATGCGAAATTAGATTATATTTGCTTAATGGACAATAACTTACTAAAAAGTTATATAGTTACCTAAACGAGTAAAATGCTGTAAATAAGATATTTATTATTTTGAAAAAAGAAGTTAAATGTCCGTTAAATTATACTATGAATTTAATTGGAACTAAATGGAAGCCTTTAATCATGTTCCATTTATTAGATGGTAATTTGCGCTCTGGCGTATTGCAAAAACATATTCCTGGAATTTCTAATAAAATGTTTACACAAACGGTTAGAGAGTTAGAAAAAGATGGGCTTATTCTTCGAAAAGTTTATCCCGTCGTACCACCTAAAGTAGAATATGGCTTAACAGAAAGAGGTAAATCTTTAGAAACTATTTTACGAGGTTTAGATGATTGGGGAGTTAAAGATTCGAATAGTTAACAAGCTTGAAAATTAATTCAGATAGGTTTTACAGAATTTTTTAACTAAAGTTGCTGCTCATGATATGCATTCCAAGATTTTATTCTTCCAATAAACATTTTTAAGTAGTTTTTTGATAAAAATATGTTAGACCAATCGTAACGTTTGGCTTGAATACCAAGGTAAAATATGAAAATTGCTGCTCCTGCTTTTGGGATTAAATTGAGTTCTTTATCTGATAGTTTTTTTACATTTTGATAGCCGTTTAAAAAACTTTTAGCTTTTAATTCGTATTGTTCTTTATCGGTTTCAATAAAAAATAATTGTTTGCAAAAGTATGCAATATCCAAAATAAACCACCCATTCCCACAAAAGTCAAAATCAAAAAATGTAATATTATTGTCTGTTGTAATACACATATTATCGTACCAAATATCCATGTGAATTATTCCTTTATCAATTTCATTAAACTCAGAATTCTTAAAATTATCACTAAAAGATTTAATAAAACACATTTCTGGTAAGTCTTCAGAGAAGTATTGTTTTAATTCTTGGTAAGATTTTTCAATTAGCGATAGTTTATTATATGAAACCCTATTAATGGATTTGTTTAAGGTTATATTATGAATTTTTGCCATCAAAAAACCAATATTATAGCAAGTTTTATTATTTATAAATCGCACTTTTTCACCTTCAGCAAAAGAAAAAACAACCATATATCTAATGCCTTCGGGAGCACTTATTTTCTGGATTAATTCACCATTAATGTCGTTTATAGGATAAGAAACACTTAAATTATTTTCATATAATAGCTTTAAAAGATTTACTTCTTCTTCAATTTCAGATTTTGATCTCCAATTATGGCTATAAACCCGTAAAACATATTTTTTTTTGTTGTTATTTAAAAAATAGGTATGATTCATACCTGTTCTAAATAATGTACAACTGTAGTTTTTACTTAAGGCATATTTTTTTTTGACAAATTCACCTAATTCTTTGCTAGAAAGTATACTTGCAGTAACCGGAAAGATGTTCATTTTTTTAAGTTGAAGCTAAAGTTGATAATAGTGCTATTGTTTACGTTAAATATTAACTTGACAAACAAAAAAGCAGCACTTTCTTTAACAAAGATTAAGAAATTTTGGTAAATAATTTATAAATTTTATTTATAATTCTCGCGTCTTCAATTTTCCAACCATCCATAAACTCAGAAGTCCATCCTATTTCGGGCGCATGGTATTTATCTTTTTCGGGTGTTATATTTTCTGATTTTTGTTGAGTAGAGACAGAACTCTCTGTTTTTGTTTTTTGATTACAAGAGAAACATAAAATGTTTATAGCAATGCTTAAAACACTTTTTTTTATTAGTTGTTTTTTTAATTTTTTGGCTACAACTATTTGTGCTAAATTTAGTTACAAAGCCAAATAACAAAAAGTTTTATGAGTATCCTAACTTAAGTGAGCCTTGATTAGAATTAAATTTTTATAATGAAAGCGAAATTATTGCCTCTTGTTAGTCAAGAATTAAAGAAACTATGAGTTTTCAATCTGAAACTATTTTTTTAATACATAGCTTGTGATGGACCTGTTTTAAAATAAGAGAAAACAGATTAAGAATATTTCAATTGTTTTCTGCAATTTATTGCTAGGTTTAACCTAATTAAAAAAAATTATGCGGTTTTTTATAATTTAAGGTTTAATAACTTGTTTTTCGCGTTTAAAAATTATTAAATTTTCAGAATTAAATGAAGTTGGTCTTGTGCCTTCAAAACCAATAGCAAACTCCATTGTGTTGTTATCAATAAAATTTGCGATACAAAGTAGTTTTTTTTGTTCTTTGCTTTCGTTAACGTTACTATTAAATCTACTTCAATAGGTTTTTTAGTCGAATTTATTTCATATGTCATACTTCCTTTTTTGCCATTCTGAATAAATTCTTTACCGCCAATTATTCGTCCGTGTATTTCAAAGTTGGCGTAACCTTCATCATCAAAGTTTAAGTATCCAATATCATTTTTATCTTTTCCAATCCATTTTCCAATAAATTTTGTTTCATCGTTTTTAGTTGTCATTGATAGAAAAGGGATAACCAAAAGTATAATTAAAAATTTTTTCATAATATTTAGGAGGTTATAGTTTACAATGTGTTAAAATTATACACCATTTTTAGAAATATAATTAAATAAAAACCTGAAAATAAAGCCATTTTTAATATTGGTTTAATTTCAGGTTTTTTAATATAATAGATGTTAATTTTTTAAACTGAAGGTTTTAATATCATCTACAGGCTTAACTGTATTTATTTTACTTATAGTATCGTAATAAGGTTTAAATTTGCTGTCAAAAAAGGTATTGGTTTTCTTTAAAGCATCGTTTAGTTCTGTTTTACTATGCAATATTAAAGTTTTTTCGGTATTTGTTAAACCTGTTTTCCTAGAGGCTACATATCTGCTTGCAGATCGTATTCTACTTGTAACATTAGGGTCTTGACTTCTTGTAATACCTTGGCGTTTGTCTTCTTTTCCTAAATACAAATTAATTAAATTATCAATTTCTTTTATTATTTCTTTTGAAGATGTTATTTCGTCTTTATAAACAGCTTTATCTAAATTAGTTAAACTCTTTTTATAAGTTTCTGCTAGAGTTTTACTTTCAACAAGTTGTTTTACAGCATCTGCAGCTATTTGCTGATAGTTTTCTAATGTTTTTAAAGCATTATAAATTTCTAAAGTGTTTTCTGATGAAACCTCTAACCTTGGATCAGGTGCTACAACTATTGTGGTTTCGCTAGATGTGTTATTGTATTCTATAACGGCTTTATACGTTCCTGGTTTTACTAAAATACCTCTAGGTTCTGTTTTGCTTTTTCTAATTTTTCTTGAAGGTCTATCGGCGCCTTTTTCATCCATGCTCCAAGACCATTTGTAAAACCCTTTTTTATCTGGAGCTTTTTCTTTTAAAGTTCTAATTAATTTATCACCATCATAAATCTTTAGAGTTAAAGAGTCACTTAGTTTTTTAGGTTTAGTGTCCTCATCGTTATTGTCTTCTGTATCTAGTTTTTCTTTTTTAATAGGATTTATAAAATAAGTAAAGATAGCACCAGACTTCCTGTTTTCGCCTTGATAAAGTGCGTCTGCACCAAAACGGCTTCCCGTTGGTTGTTGGTATGCCGCTTGATAAGCAGTAGGTGGGTTAAAAAGTGTTACATTGCTATTAAGTATGCTTTTATTTGCAGCAATTGCACGTAATGGTTTAATATCATCTAAAACCCAAGCAGCACGACCAAAAGTACCAATTACTAAGTCGTTTTCTCTAGGGTGAATAACCAAATCTTTAACCGATGTGGTAGGAAAACCCGCTGTCCATTTTTGCCAATTACTACCAGCATCAATAGATATATAAAGTCCATCATCCGTTCCTAAAAAAAGTAGATTTTTTTCTTTTAAATCTTCAATTATAGAAAGTGTGTAACTTTTAACATCAGTCTCATCTACAATGCGTTCCCAAGATTTTCCGTAATTTTTAGTTCGGTAAGCGTAAGGCGTGTAATTAAATCTTCTGTAATCGTTTGCAATTAAAAGCGCTTCGCCTTTATTTTTATTACTAGCTTTTATTTGTGCAACCCAGCTACCTTTTGGCAAATCTTTTAAGTTGCCCGAAACATCTGTGTAGGTTGTACCACCATCTATAGTTACATGCACTTTACCATCATCTGTTCCTACCCAAAACATATTTTGTTCTACAGGAGAAGGCTCTATAACTAAAATTGTACAATGGTTTTCTGCTCCAGTTGCATCAAGTGTTAACCCACCACTTTCAGATTGTTTAAGTTTTTCAGGGTCGTTTGTAGTTAAATCTGGTGAAATAACGTTCCAGGTTAAACCTTTATCGGTAGATTTATGAACAAATTGGCTGCCAAAATAAATGGTGCTGTTATCAAACGGATCGATGTTTATAGCGCTATTCCAGTTAAACCTGAGTTTTACATCTTTATCTGAATGTGTTGGTTTTACAACGTAGTTGTTGCCTGTTTTCCAATCGTAACGTGATACATTACCTTGCTGACTCATAGTCCAGCCGTAACGTGAATCATCTTTATCTGGTACTACATCAAAACCATCGCCAAAACTAATTTCTTGCCAGTAACTGTTGCGAATACCTTGTGCTCGCCAAATGTAGGCGGGCCCTCGCCACGATCCATTATCTTGCATGCCCCCGTAGACATTGTAAGGGAATTCATTATCTACATTTATATGATAAAATTGAGCTACGGGTAAGTTACCTATAAAACGCCAAGTTTTACCACCGTCTTTGGTTATGTTTAATCCGCCATCGTTTCCATCAATCATAAAACTACCGTCGTCTGGGTGAATCCACCACGCATGATGATCGGGGTGAATGCCGTTATCGGCACCATAAGCAGGCATAAGTTGCGTAAAGTTTTTTCCGCCATCTTCACTTACATTTACATAGGTAAAAATTGAAAAGACTCTATTTTCATTATCTGGGTCTACATAAATTTCAGAATAGTAAAACGGACGATTTCCAATATCACTTTTATCATTAATTTTTTTCCATTTAAAGCCACCATCTTCACTTTTATAAAGCGCATTTTTTTTGGCTTCAACCAAGGCATAAATAATATCTGGTTTGTTTGGTGCAATAGCAACGCCAATTCTACCTAATTCTCCTTTAGGAAAGCCGTCGTCTTCTGTTATTTTTTTCCAAGTTTCTCCACCATTGTGTGTAATGTACAACCCAGAACCTTCGCCCCCCGATTTAAAAAACCAAGGGTCTCTTTTATGCTCCCAAAGTGTTGCAATTAATTTATTAGGGTTGTTGGGATCCATAATTAAATCGGCAACACCTGTTTTGTTATTAACAAATAATATTTTTTTCCAGGTTTTACCACCATCTGTTGTTTTAAAAACGCCACGTTCTGGGTGTTCACCCCATGGACTGCCAATGGCACCAGCGTAAACAATATCGGGATTTGTTGGGTCTACAACTACTCGATGAATATGTCTGGTGTTTTCAAGACCCATTAATTGCCAGGTTTTACCAGCATCAAGCGATTTATATATGCCATAGCCACCATTTAAGCTATTTCTTGGATTACCTTCACCAGTACCTACCCAAATAACACTTGGGTTAGATTGTTGAATTTCTATTGCACCAATAGATGCTGTAACTTCGTTATCGAAAATTGGTTCCCATTTTATGCCACCAGAAGTAGATTTCCATAAACCACCAGATGCGGTACCAACATACATGATATCTGGGTTATTGTTTACAACATCTATTGCGGTTACTCGTCCAGACATGCCGCCAGGACCAATGTTTCTAGGTTTTAGGTTTTTTACCAAATCCATGTTGAATTCTTGTGAAAACCCAATTTGTGATAAAATGATTAAGGATAATAGGAGTATTTTTTTCATGTTTGGTTAGTTAATTAGCAACTAATTTAAGAACAAATATTTAATTAATATTACTGTAAAGCCGCATAACAATTTTTTAAACAAAAAAAAGCCACATTTCTGTGGCTTTTATAATTTTATTAAGGTAAGCTTTAGCTTTTTCTTAAGTAAGTTTCAACTTGAATAGCTACATCTTCCCAAGTTTTGCTAACACCATCGGCACCTTTATGTAAGTCGAAGCATACTTTGTTTAAAGCAGCAAGAGCATCAAGAGCATTCCAATCAGCTAAATTCATGGTACCTTTTAATGTTAGACGTCTTTCATCTGCAATGCTAACTTCTAATGGTAATTCGTGTGTTACACCATTCATTGTTAAATTTGCAATACAATTACCATTTGTGTATGAAATGGTACCGGTTAATAACTCGGTATCTAGCATAGAACCAAAAAACGATTCTTTAATTTTAGCATCACGCGTATTTGTAGCATCGTTAGTGAATAGACTACTTACTGGGATTGTAAATTTTAAACCATTTAAAGCTTCTTGTGGCGTTGCTCCAGATTTTTCTTCAAAATTTACAGTGGTAAACTCACCACCAACACCAACTTTATCTGTAGTTTTATAAGCTGTCCATTTTACAGAAGTTGCTTCTGGTTTTGCTACAAAAACTTCTGCTGTGGTTGCTTCAGCTTCAGGTGTTTTGGTCTCTTTTTTTTCGTTTTTACAAGCCACTAAACTTAAAGTTACAAAAAGTAAAAGTGCAGTTATTTTTTTCATTTTTTGGTATGTTTAAATTAAACCGAAAGTTAAGTTATAAAAAAACTACTACCAACATAAAGGTGTTATTTAATTCTTAAAACAATATTTATTGAATTATACCAGCGCAACTCACTCTAGCTCCGGCATCACCAGATGGTTGAGATGTTAAGTCATCTTTTCCAGCATGTACTATTAGGCCTTTACCTATAATATTTTTAGTGCTGTCGTTGCAGTCAAGACACCATTCTGAAGTAGAAAACTCAATTTCTGCATGGCCCGATTCGTCTGCCGTAAAATTACCAATATCTCCTTTGTGGTAACCAGTTTCTGCGCCCCAAGCACCATGAGGTTGGCTGGTTGGGTTCCAATGTCCACCTGCAGATTTTCCATCTGCAGAAGAACAATCTGCCGTTTCATGAATATGTATAGCATGAACTCCAGGCTCTAAACCATTAATAGAGGCAACCATGTTAACAACATCATTATTTTCGGTAAAAACTACTTTTCCGCCTACATTGCTTTCACTTTTCGCGTTTAAAGCAATTGTAACAGATTTAGCATTGTTGGTTTTTTCTTCAACGGTTTTACTAACTTCATGGTTTGGCAACTTTTCTTCTTGTTGTTTCGTGTTATTTTTACATGCTGTAAATGTTGCAATTGTACTTACAATAAGTAATAAATTTAAATTTTTCATAGTAAAGTGTTGTTTTGTTGTTCCACTTAATTTAAATGAATATTGATGTAATAGCAAATTTAAATTACGCTATAACAAAATTTTAATATTTTAAAGCAAGCGTTATATCTAGCAAATTCGTAATTTTATACAGCTATGAAAAAACAAAATATGAAAAGAAAAGGATTTGTATTTAAAAAGTATGAAGCTCCTAATCAATCGCCCTTTGAAAAACTTTTCGAGATTTTTAAAGAGTTGATTACCCATACCTCTGGAGATTTTGATGAGGCTATTAATTGGTTAAGAGAACTTGATAAAGAATACAAGCTAACTACCGCAGAGTACACCATTGATGATTTTATTGAAGACCTCAAAAAGAAAGGCTATTTAAGAGAAGAAATAAAACCTGATGGAAAAAATGGTTTAGCCATTACTGCAAAAACCGAACGTGCCATAAGGCAACAGGCTTTAGACCAAATTTTTGGAAAAATAAAACGAAGTGGACAGGGTAATCACAAAAGCAAAAGCCCAGGAATTGGCGATGAGCACACAGGAGACTTTAGGAACTATCAATTTGGAGATGGTTTAGATCGGGTTTCCATGACCGAAAGTTTAAAAAACGCCCAAATTAATAACGGTATTGGCGATTTTAATTTAACCGAAGATGATTTGGTTGTAGAGGATACTTTACATAAATCGCAAATGAGCACGGTTTTAATGATTGATATTAGCCATAGCATGATTTTGTATGGTGAAGATAGAATTACTCCTGCCAAAAAAGTAGCCATGGCATTGGCAGAATTAATAACTACGCGCTACCCCAAGGACACTTTAGATATATTGGTTTTTGGTAACGATGCTTGGCAAATAGAAATTAAAGATTTACCATATTTAAACGTTGGTCCATACCACACAAACACTGTGGCAGGTTTGCAATTAGCTCTAGATTTGCTTAGGAGAAAGCGTAATACTAATAAGCAAATTTTTATGATTACCGATGGCAAGCCAAGTTGTTTAAAATTAAAAAATGGCGAGTATTTTAAAGATAGCGTTGGCTTAAACCCAAACATTATCAATAAATGTTATATGATGGCGCAACAAGCCAGAAAATTACACATACCAATAACTACGTTTATGATTGCAAAAGATAGCTATTTAATGCAATTTGTTCGAGAATTTACATATGCCAACCAAGGAAAAGCTTTTTATACAGGGTTAAAAGGTTTAGGTGAAATGATTTTTGAAGATTACGAAACAAACAGAAAAAAAAGAATTAGAGGATAATTAGTTCTCTATATTGTTAAAAAAGAAAATTTACAGTCACATCGGGCGCAGTTGAGATGTTTCTAAAAACTAAAAATATATAATGAAATTTACAGAAATAACCACATTAGGCGAATTAAAAGCATCAGGATATAAATCAAAATCTATTAAAGATGAACTTCGCGACAATTTAATTGAAAAAATAAAAAATAAAGAAACCACTTTTACAGGTGTTCATGGTTACGAAAATACAGTAATTCCAGAATTAGAACGTGCTATTTTATCAAGGCATAACATTAATTTATTGGGCTTACGTGGGCAAGCAAAAACACGCCTTGCACGATTAATGCTTAATTTGTTAGATGAATATATTCCGGTTGTTGAAGGCTCTGAAATTAACGATGATCCATTACAGCCTATATCAAGATTCGCAAATGAATTAATTAAGGAAAAAGGCGATAATACACCAATTACTTGGTTGCACAGAAGCGAGCGTTTTGCCGAAAAATTAGCCACACCCGATGTAACGGTCGCAGATATTATTGGTGATGTAGATCCAATAAAGGCTGCAAATTTAAAATTAAGCTATGCAGACGATAGAGTTATTCATTATGGTATGATTCCTCGTGCCAACCGATGCATTTTCGTGATTAATGAGTTGCCCGATTTACAAGCTAGAATTCAAGTAGCTTTGTTTAATATTTTACAAGAAGGTGATGTGCAAATTCGAGGTTTTAAACTTAGGTTGCCACTAGATATGCAGTTTGTTTTTACAGCAAACCCCGAAGATTATACCAACCGTGGAAGCATTGTTACGCCTTTAAAAGATAGAATAGGTTCTCAAATACTTACGCATTACCCAGTAAATATTGAAACGGCAAGAAAAATTACAGAACAAGAAGCAAAAGTTGTAGAGTCTCAAAATTCTACCGTTGTCGTTCCAGATTTGGCAAGAGATTTATTGGAGCAAATTGTTTTTGAAGCTAGAGAAAGTGAATATATTGATGCGAAAAGCGGGGTAAGTGCACGTTTAAGTATTACTGCTCTTGAAAATTTACTAAGTACAGCAGAACGCAGAGCATTGGTAAATGGTGAAGATAAAACTATGCTAAGAGTATCAGATTTTATAGGAATTATTCCAGCCATTACTGGTAAAGTAGAATTAGTTTACGAGGGCGAACAAGAAGGCGCTGCTGTAGTAGCTTATAATTTAATAGGTGAAGCTATAAAAAGTTTGTTTGTAGAATATTTTCCTAAAATTGAAAAACTTAAAAAAGCAACCGAAGAAAGCCCTTACGATGATATCGTATCTTGGTTTTTTAATTTACAAGATGGTTTCGAGCTTTTAGATGATTTACGTGATAAAGAATACCAAAATCTTTTAAAAGATATTGCACCATTAAACGATTTATTAGCTAAACATCAGCCCAATATCCAAGAACAAGATCAGTTTTTTGTAAAAGAATTTGTGCTTTGGGCTTTAGTAGAATTTAAGTTGTTAAGTAAGCACAGACTTACACAAGGTGTGCAGTTCACCGATCCATACGGAAGTTTTATCAAGGATATTTAAGAAATAAAAATCTATAAGGGGTGTTTTATGCGTAAAACATGTTATAAAATGCCCCATCATGAAAAAACACTACTTTCTTTATTTTTTTGTACTTACCAGCTTATTTGCAAATACTCAAGTTGAAGATATACAATTTTCTAATTCAACTTATACATACGGTACAAAACCCAATAATATTTTAGAAAACGATATTTACAATGCCTACACGTCTTGGAGAAATAATTTTGTAGCTGCATGTAATAATAACAGATACCGAATAAAGTTCGATACAGAAACACAAACGGTTTCAGAGGGTGTAGCTTATGGTATGTTACTATCTGCTTTTGCAAATGATAAAGAACTATTTGATGGTTTATGGTTGTATTATTCCGATTTTACGAACGCTAACGGTGTAATGAATTGGAAAATAGAAGAATGTACTTCAGTAATTGGTGAAAATGGCGCAACAGATGCCGAGTTAGATGCTGCTTACGCTTTAATTGTTGCTCATAATAAATGGGGGAGTTCAGGAGAAATTAATTACGAGAATGACGCCTTAGAATTAATAGAAATAATTAAAAATCACGAAGTAGAGGAAAACACATATGTATTAAAACCAGGAGATGCTTGGGGAGGTTCAAGTAATACAAACCCGTCTTATTTTGCGCCAAGTTATTTTCGAGCTTTTGGTATTTTTTCAAACGATACAGTTTTTTGGAACGAAGTAGCTAATAAAAGTTATAGTATTTTAAACGCAAATTTAACAGTAAATAATGCTTACTATAATTTAGTGTCAGATTGGTGTCAAGCGGATGGTAGTTATTCAAACGAGGTAGACTGGGCAACAAATGCAGGACAAACTTACAATTACGATGCAGCTAGAACGCCTTGGCGAATTGCTTTAGACTATCTGTGGTTTGGCACAGAAGAAGCATTAAGTTATACTAGTTTATGTAACAGTTTTGTAAATGAGAAAGGTGGTTTTTTAAATATTTATCCAGGATATACACAAAGTGGGGTAGCATTAAATACATCTTATAAAGACCCAACCTTTACAGGGGCATATGCAGCAGCAGCAATGTCTTCATCTAATCAAAGTTTTATAAATAGTGGTTATACCGAATTAAAAAATCAAATTACTACAGCTTATTTTGGTGCAACGTTACGAGTTATTTACATGTTTGCATTATCTGGTAATATGTATAGTGTTGTTAATAATAATGCATTAAGTGTTAGCAATATTAAAGAACTGGATATAAAAGTATATCCTAACCCGACTTCAAATTTTGTAAACATTAAATTTAAAAACGTTAATAATAGAGTCATTAAGTTATATTCTATTAGAGGGGAGCAGGTCTTGTATAAAGAAAGTAATGCACAAAACGAAACTATAGATATAGCAAAGTTGCCTAATGGTGTTTATTTTTTAAGTATAGATAATACTATGCTTAAAGTTGTAAAAAAGTAGTGTAAATTGTTAAAATTGTATTAACAATAGTTAGATTACAAAATGTTTAACAAATAAAGAAATTAATTTGTAAAATCGTATTCTTTTACTCTCAATTTGCCACATTGTAAATTGAAATTAGAATAGCTGCTCTTTTCTTGCTTTTTAGTCATTTTTGACTTAAATTATGGGAAAATCTTACCAAAATTTGTAAAAAAGCAAAAAAATATGAGCAAAACCGAAGATGGTAATCAGGCCATCATTAAACTTCTGTCCTTCGATATCGATAATACATTAATCGATTTTCATACTCATAAAAGTAACTTTGGAAAAGCATGGAAAAAGCACAAACCCGAGAACGTAGTTTTAACCTATAATACCGGACGTTTAATTGACGATGTTTTAGGTTTAATAGAAAGTCGCACACTTCCAGAACCCGATTATATTATTGGTGGTGTTGGTACAATAATTTACGATTTCAATAAAAAATGTATCGTAAAAGAATTTAACGACGTTCTTGATGACGGATGGGATTTAGATGCTGTTGAAAATATTGTTAAAAGTATTAATCATCCAATAAGTGAGCAACCTTCAAAATTTCAGCATGCTTATAAGCGAAGCTACTTTTTTCATGATGCCACAGACGATTTAATTGAAAGCATAGAGAAAGAATTTGCAAAAGCAAACATGTTTGTAAATGTAGTGTATTCTGCAAATCAATTTCTAGATATACTTCCAAAATGGGCTAATAAAGGTAATGCTTTACAATGGTTGCTTAATAAGTTAGATATTAAGTCTGAAAACGCATTGGTAGCTGGAGACAGCGGAAACGATTCTGCAATGTTCGATATGGACGATGTTAAAGGTATTGTAGTAGCAAACGCACACGAAGAGCTATACAAATACACCAAACACATGCAAATATATCACGCCGAAAATATTCATGGCGATGGTATTATAGAAGGTTTAATTTATTATAATATTTTGCCAAAAGAGGCAAAAATTACTGGTAGTATAGACCACACAGAGGATTATATTATAAAACAAGAATTAAGTAATATAGCAGAAGAAGATGAAGACGAAAAATTAGCTTTAATACGTGAGGGCTACGATAAAGCAGTAATTGCCTTAAAAAAGAATATTACACCCTTAGGTTTTTCGGCTTGTTCTATAAAAGATAACGTATCTAAAGGTACAGACGAAAATTATTATAGTGTATGGGCGCGAGATGGCGCTATAACGGTTATCGGCTCTTTACCTCTTATTCACGACGAAGAAATTCATGCATGCCAACGAAAAACGCTAGAAACTCTATTCGAACATATATCAAGAAACGGTCAAATTCCATCAAACGTTCGTATTAAAGATAATGTTCCAGATTATTCTGGAGTAGGAGGAATATGTTCCATAGATAGTGGTATTTGGGTAGTTATAGCCTTTTACGAGTATGTAAATGTTACAAAAGACATTAAATTTTTAAGAAAATATATAAATGATATAAAAGAAACCATGCGATGGTTAGGTGCACACGATAGTAATAACGATGCACTATTAGAAATTCCTGAAGCTGGAGACTGGACAGATTTATTTGGTGGAAGCTATAATATTTTATATGATGAAATTTTGTGGTACCGCTCCAATGTATGTTTTGGACGTATGTTAGAAATGCTAGGAGAATACGAAGAAGCTGGAGAATACATTCGTTGGTCTCAAGTTATTAAAAAAGAAATCTTACAAAACTTCTGGCCATCAACACAGCAGAAACTATTTCAATCGGTTTCTTTTGCCGAACGTCAATTCACACTAGGAGATACATCATATTTAATAGCACAAACAACACCATTCGATTTTAGCTGGCGTTGCGATGTTTTTGGAAATGTATTAGCCTTTTTACACGGAACTATAGATTCTGAAAAAGCACACGAAACCTTTAAATTTATGCTAGGTGTTGGGGTTAACGATCCGTTTCCAGTATCAAATGTGTATCCAGTAGTAACACCCGGCGATCCAGACTGGAGGCCATACTATACTGTAAACCTTTTAAATTTACCAAACCACTACCATAACGGAGGTATTTGGCCTTTTGTAGGTGGTTTTTGGGTAAAGTTTATAAACAAATTAGGTTTAAAAGATGTGGCAATTTCCGAGCTTCATAAACTAGCTTTAATAAATAAAGAAGGTTTAACAGAAGAGTGGGAGTTTACTGAATGGGCGCATGGTATTACAGGAAAAGCTATGGGTAAAGCCTATCAAGCGTGGTCGGCAGCACAGTATATTTCTGCTTGTCACGATCTAAAAATTATAAACAGAAAAACTAAAATTTAAAACTATGAAATCAATATTAATGATATCCTTACACGGATATGTAGGAGCAAATGCCGAATTAGGTAAACCAGATACAGGAGGACAAGTAGTTTACGTTTTAGAACTCGCTGAACGATTTAGTCGTTTAGGCAAAAAAGTAGATTTAGTTACGCGTCAATTTGAAGATCAACCAGAATATGATCATGTAGACGAAAATTATAGTGTATGGCGTATACCTTTTGGCGGTAAAAAGTTTATTCGTAAGGAAGATATGCACGATCACCTAAAAAAGTTTGTAACCAATTGCCTTGCAGCTATAAAAAAAGAACGTAAACGTTACGATGTTGTGTACTCGCACTACTGGGATGCTGGTTGGGCAGGACAGAAAATAGCAGAAGAACTTGGTATATCGCACGTTCATACTCCGCACTCTCTAGGTTGGTGGAAACAGCATACTATGGGTAGCGATATGGACGAAAAAGAAATGGAAGAAAAATACCGTTTTAAAGAACGTATTCGTAAGGAGTATTTTGTGTATCAAATGTGCAATTATGTTATTGCAACTACATTACCTCAGGTAGATTTGTTAACACAACAATATGATGTTTTGCCACGTAATTGCGGAATGATTCCTCCAGGAATAGACGAAAATCGTTTCTTTCCAGTACCAACCAAAGAAAACGATAAAATTAGAGCCAAATACGATATACACCCTACCGATATTTTAGCGTTAGGCAGAATGGCTCATAACAAAGGTTACGATTTACTAATTAAATCTTTACCAACAGTTTTCGAGCTTTGTCCGGAAGCACGCTTGGTAGCAGCCATTGGTGGCGATAGCTCAAAACAAGACGATAAAGGTGTTGAGGGATTAAAAAAAATTGCAGGAGAATTAGGCGTTTTAGATAAAATTACTTGGAAAAGTTATGTAGCAGACGAAGATTTAGCAAACGTTTACCGAGCAGCAAATATATTTGCAATGCCATCGCGTTATGAACCTTTTGGTATGGTAGCTATCGAGGCTATGGCTTGCGGTACACCAAGTGTGGTAACGGTACATGGTGGTTTATACGATTTAATTGATTTTGGAAATCAAGCCTTATTTGCAGATCCGCACAGACCAACAGAGTTTGGAGCAATGATGGCTATGCCGCTGTTATATCCTAAATTAAGAAACGAACTTTCGGTAGAGGGCGCTCGTTTTGCACGTCGTAATTTTGGATGGACAGGTATTGCCAAGCGAATGATAGAAGTATTTAATAGTTCTATTAACCAAAGAACCATGGAATCAAATATATTTTAAATTCAAAAAAATATTCAATATGCAAAACCATGACATTCGTCATGGTTTTTTCTTTTTTCTAGATTTAGTTTTGGCTTAAATTATTAGGTATGAGCCAAAAACATTTAATTAAAAAGTATAATATTCCTGGGCCAAGGTATACAAGTTATCCAACAGTACCTTTCTGGGATAATAATACCTTTAGCTTAAAACAATGGAAACACTCTGTAAAACAAGTATTTAGTCAAAGTAATGTTGCAGAGGGTATAAGTCTTTATATTCATTTGCCTTTTTGCGAAAGCTTATGCACATTTTGTGGTTGTAATAAGCGTATTACTAAACGTCACGAAGTAGAATCGCCTTATATAACTGCCATATTAAAGGAGTGGGATTTATACTGCGAACTTTTCGATGAAAAACCTATTATAAAAGAATTACATTTAGGTGGTGGTACACCTACTTTTTTTTCGCCATTAAACTTAAATCGGTTAATAAACGGTATAACTCGTAAAGCTATTTTAGCCGATAATTATGAGTTTAGTTTTGAAGGGCATCCTAATAATACAACAGAAGCACATTTATTAACCTTGTTTAATTTAGGGTTTAAGCGTGTTAGTTTTGGCGTTCAAGACTATAATGATGCTGTGCAAAAAGCAATACACAGAATTCAGCCATTTAAAAACGTAAAACGGGTTACCGAAATGGCTAGAACTATAGGTTATACAAGTGTAGGACACGATATTATTTTCGGACTTCCTTTTCAAACAGTAGACCATATTCGAGAAACTATTGCCAAAACAAGACAGTTAAAACCAGATAGAATTGCATTTTATAGTTATGCTCACACACCATGGATAAAAGGTAATGGGCAACGTGGTTTTAACGAAAATAACTTGCCAAAAGCAGAAGAAAAACGTTTACAATATGAAATTGGAAAAGTATTGTTGGCCGATGCAGGATATTCTGAAATAGGTATGGACCATTTTGCATTACCAAACGATTCACTTTATACAGCAATGACAAACCAAAAATTACATAGAAATTTTATGGGTTACACGGCATCAAAAACTAAAATGATGATTGGCTTAGGTGTATCATCTATTAGCGATAGTTGGTATGGGTTTTCTCAAAATGTAAAAGGCATTGAGGAATATTATCATTTATTAGAATATAATATAATACCTGTATTTCGTGGTCACATTTTAAATGAAGAAGACTTAGTAATTAGGCAGCACATACTTAATTTAATGTGCCATTATAAAACCTCTTGGAGCAATAATAATTTAACTTTTAAAAGTTTAGATAGCACCATAAATAAACTGTCTGAAATGTTAAAAGATGAGTTAGTTGTAATTGAAAATAATACACTTAAAATTACAAAACAAGGAAAGCCTTTTGTGCGTAATGTTTGTATGGCTTTCGATGTGTTATTGCAAGAAAAACAACCCCAAAAACAGTTGTTTTCCATGACAATTTAAACGTTAATTCTCTTTAAAAAAAGCTAAAAATTTTGTACCTTAATGTAATAAAACAACAAAAAATAAAACCCCTAAAAATATAATACCATGAAAAAAATTATTGTACCTATCGACTTTTCAATTTATTCAGAATATGCACTAGAAGCTGCAGCTACAATGGCAAAGCAAAACAATGGTGAAGTTTTAGCAATACATATGCTAGAATTGTCTGAAGCCGTTTTAACAAAAGATGGATTCGAGCAAAACCAGGAAGCCATTTTTTATTTAAAATTAGCAGAAAAAAAGTTTAAAGAATTCTTGCAAAAAGATTATTTACAAGGAGTTCGTGTAACACCAATTGTAAAGCATTTTAAAGTATTTAGTGAAATAAGTGATGTTGCCGAAGACCACAGCGCCGATTTAATAATTATGGGATCGCATGGCTCTAGCGGTATTTCAGAAATTTTTGTTGGTAGTAATACCGAAAAAGTGGTAAGACACTCAAACATACCTGTACTAGTATTAAAAGATGATATAAAAATAGAAGGATTTAAAAAAGTACTTTTTGCTACAGATTTTTCAAGCGAATCTGTTGAGGTGTATAAAAAAGCTTTAGCAAAATTTGAAGCTTTAAATGTTGAGGTTAACTTATTATACGTAAATACACCAAGCCGTTTTTTAACCTCAAAAGAAATGAGAGAAAAAGTAGCCAATTTTTTAACCGAAGCAGAGGGCAACACAAACCGTATGGCAAATACAAGTTTTGTTTCTAACTATTCTGTTGAGGCCGGTATTTTAAACCAAGCTAGCGAAATTAATGCCGATTTAATTGCAGTAGCAACACATGGTAGAAAAGGAATTGCTCACTTTTTAGAAGGAAGTATTTCTGAAGATGTTGCAAACCACGCTGTTTTACCAGTAATGACTTTTAAAATTTAATAACTAAATAAATATATTAAACTAGAAAAGAGGTTAACCTTAATGGGTTAGCCTTTTTTTTGTGGTATTTTTTTTATATTTAACTTTCCTGATATTTGGGTGTTGTGCATAATTTAGAAAACACTAACTTTCGACTAACTTAAATAATCTATCAAGATGAATTGGAAAGATACTAGAGATTGGATTTATAAAAACCTTTTTTGGATACTAATAATCGTTTCAATATTAATATTGTGGTTATCTAGTTCGATTACAAACGTATGGTGGAATAGTATACTGGAAAAAGCAGGAATAGCCATTCTATCTTCAGGTGTATTTGCTTCTGTATTAAAATCAATACAATTTACAGGAATATTCAAAGATGAAGTTAGTAAAGTAATGTTAGAAACTGATTTCATAAAAAACAGAAGAGATTTACCTGAATTATGGAGTAAAATATCTAAAATTATTTATGATAGAAAATTTAAAAAAATAAGCAAAGATTTAGAACAAATAATTTTAGATAACTATTTCCCAACCAATTCTAAATACTATTATAAAGACTATTTCGTTACAATAAATATTGAAAAAATAGATAAAGACTTTAATATTTTTTACACTCAAACATGTACCTATGATGTAATTGTAGCCAAAAATGAAGATGATATAACTCTGACATTAGAAACAACAATTACCCAACAAGATGATGTTGAAAGCTCTAGTATAATAAATGAGCTTGAATATTTTAAAGTTAATGGTAATGAACAAAAAACAAAAGAAGACCCTGAAACTGTAGACGATAAAAACTTTTCAAGATATTTTATGGATATAAAAGGTAAAGGACCTCATAAAGTTGAGTCAAAATACAAGAGAAGATATTCTCTTAAAAATGAGAATTATAAATTATTTAGATTAAATCATTTCACTAAAAATATGGATGTAGCAATAAGTTACCCTAAAAATGTTTGTGTTTCATTCTTCAATATAGGCTTAATTAAAAAATTTGAGCATGTGCATGTAGAATTTGAAAATCAAATTCATAGAAAGCATAGAAAAAGCTTGATTTTCCCAAAGCAAGGATTTGGCATGAGTTTTGAGAAGAAATAAATAAAAGTTAATTAATTGACTTTATTGAAATATTATCCTATATTTGATTATCAATATTAACCTAAATATTAATATTATGAAAACTGAAAGAAAAGGAATAGACGAATTATCTTAAGAGAAATTTAATTTTCTTATTAAGAATTGTTATATAAGCTTATCAAATTTTGATAGGCTTTTTTCATTCTTAAAAAACTATATACAAACACGTTGTAATTAATTCTGAAAAAAGAAAGTTTAAAAGAGTATTTACATAACTTGACTAACAAAGAACTCGCTTTCTTCTATAAATATCGTCGGAATGAATTTATGCCAGAATCTCAAGCAAAAATTCAATCTGAATTAAAAAATAGAGGTTTGACAAACTCCGAAATTGCGAAACTGACTACACCTGTTGGATAAACGGAATTGGAAAACTGTCCAAGATGTGGTTCCAGGAATTTTAAAGAAATAAAAGAGACCGAACTCCGAACGACAAAATATGGAGGATACGAAGTGGAAATTAGTTTGCGGAAATTTAGAATCTGTGCATATAATCCAAAAATGGATAAACCAATTAATTGGAAAGTACGATTAAACAGGTTCCTTGGAAAATACTCATGGACTAAACTGAAATAAAAACTAATTACAACAATGGGTTTAATTCATTGCGATTGAATTCCTAATCGGAATTCAACGCTTATTTGTTATCTTTAGGCTACGGCGGAAAATCATAGCTGATTTTTCATAACGAGACATACGTAAAACCGTTATAAAATTTTAATCAAACTATTGAGAATTGTTAAAAACATATTGCTTTTCCAAAGAAAAATTTTCTTTATATCTTACTTTTTAGCGCTGTCACTTGCTTTAATAATTAAAGCAAGTCATCAAATAATTGGAGTATTCTATTTAATGATATCTACATTTGTTCATTTATTTGTTTATGATATATTAAACAGTAATCAATATTATTATTACTTCAATTTAGGATTAAATAAAACGAAATTATGGATTTCAACATTTGTTATTGGATTAATTAATTTTATTATTTTAAGTGTAATATGAACAATCTTCATGTCGATAGTATTACTAAATCTTACAATAATAAAGTTGTATTAAGTGATGTGTTTCTGTTTTGTGAAAAAGGAGAAATTAAAGGACTTATTGGACGAAATGGTTCTGGAAAATCAACTCTTCTAAAAATTATTTTTGGAACTGAAAAAGCAGATAGTAAATTTGTTAAAATTGGAGGCAAAGTCATAAAAAATCTATCTGATGGAAGAAATTTAATTAACTATTTACCTCAAGATAGTTTCTTGCCCAATAACATTTCAATAAAATCATTAATATACTTATTCCTTGACAATAAGAATAGAAAAGTAGTATTGGAAAACGAATATGTAAAACCATTATTAAATAAAAAAAAACAAAATTTATCAGGTGGAGAAATAAGAATAATTGAAATATTACTAATTATTCACTCAAAGGCAGAATTTATATTACTTGATGAACCTTTTAATGGGGTTAGTCCGATTGTAAAAGAGTATATTGTTAAATACATTAAAAAATTAAAATTAACCAAAGGCTATATTATAACTGATCACGATTATGAAAATGTAATAAATTTAGCGGATAGCATTGTATATTTACAAAACGGATTTTTAAAACAAATTAATGAAGAAAGTGAATTAATAGAATTAGGATATATAACTAAAAACTACTTACAACACTAAATATAATAGCTTATTGCTAGTTTTATCTTAATTACAAAAAATCATTACCCATATTCTATTTGGCTTATATTTGTTATTTTATCTACTAAATTACACCACAAACATTACACAAAACAGTGCTAACCTAAAATGAAAATAAACTACATACTTACTAATTTTGATTTTCTAGAATATCAATTATACACATCATCAAAATCCCAATTAATAAAAAAGAAGCGTAAGCGTGCAAAGTATTTCGTTTTTATAGTTTACATTTTAATTGGGTTATACTTTGCTTACATAAATAAAAATAACATAGTTGGAGGTATAATTGGTTTTTTTGGTTTGCTTTGGTTTGTATTTTATCCAAAGTATTCCAAATGGAATTTTAAAAGACATTTTAAAAAACAAATTAACGAAAATTACAAAAATCGAGTTGAAAAGCCTTTACAAATGGAGTTAACAAAGGACTTTATATATGTTAAAAGCTCCACATCTGAAAGTAAAATAAGCAGTACCGAGTTAAAACAATTAATTGAAACTGAAAATCATTTTTTTCTGAAATTAATTACAGATTTATCCTTTATTATTCCAAAAAACGCAGTTGAAAACAATATTGAATTTAAAAAACGTGTTACTGAGATAGGAGCAGAATACGTAAATGAATTAAATTGGACTTGGAAGTAACTATATAATTGTTATACATGTAAAAACAGAAGCTTAATAAATATTTTAGATGTTTTTAATTAAGTATAAACTAACTAATAGAATTATGTTAAAGTAGTTTAATAAACTTATAAAGGGCTAGTAGTGTTTATGTTGTAACTTTTATGCGCTTCTTTATATAGGTACAGCGTAGTTATGCTTAATAACACCAATAACAAAGGTGCTATGAGCACTTCCTATATTTTTTACATCACCTAATTCATTAATTACGAAAGATTGGTAGTGTTTCATATCTTTCACCATTATTTTTAATAAAAAATCGTAATCTCCCGAAATATTATAACATTCAACAACTTCTTTAAGTGAAACAATATCTTTAACAAATTTATTGCCTATTTCTTTAGTATGCTCTTTTAAAGTAATGTTACAAAATACAGTTAATTGTTTACCAATTTTTTCTGCATTTACAATAGCAGCATATTTTTCTATAATCCCCGCTTTTTCAAGACGTCTTATTCTTTCGTAAACTGGCGTAGCAGATAAATTAACGCGAGAAGCTATCTCTTTGGTAGTTAATTTTGCATTATGTTGAAGTATCCTGAGTAACTTTAAATCAATAACATCAAGGTTTTCTAAAGAATAATTATCTGTTTTTGCCATTTTTAAAATTTATTAAAGATAAAATATCTTCAAATATATGTTTTTAAGTAAAATATTCTAAATTAATTGTATTATTAAATTAATTGATCTTTTATTTTGAGATTTGTCAGGTATTAAATCTGTAAAATATAATCAAATGAAATTGGTCGAATCAAGGGAAATAGACACAAATAAAAAAAAGGGTTTTAAGTACTCCAATAATATTAACAAACCAAAAGTTTCGTTCAACATAAATAAAACTTTTTTTAACGAAAACTATATTCCATGTAGTAACACACGCACTACTACAAATTTTGCAAACTTAGCAAGAGGCGAAAATCGTGAGGTAAACTTGCGTAACACTATTAACATGATTAATAATCGTTTTAATAGCCTAGCAAAATGGGATAATTATAATAAAGATAGATATACCGTTGATTTAGAAATTTTTTCTGTAGATATAACCATTAATGGTAATAATAATACATTCCCTACTATTGAGGTTTTAAAAACGTACATTAACGACCATAAAACTGGTAAACGTTTAGAGGGTATAGTTGGAAATAACTTTTCTTCTTACATTCGAGATTATGATTTTAGCGTGTTACTTCCTCAGTACAATAAAAATAAAGACCATTACGGTACTCCCAATAACTTTGGTGAGCTACATGGTAATATATTTAAGTGTTTTGTAAATTCAGAGATTTACGGTAAACATTTTACTAAATCACCTGTTATTTGTTTAAGTGTATCTAGTAATAAAACCTATAATCGAACCGGAAATTATCATCCCATATTAGGTTTTGAATATAAAACTAATAAATCTTCTTTAACAGAAGAATATTTTTATAAAATGGGTTTGCAAGTTCGTTATTTTATGCCGCCCAATAGCGTTGCACCTTTAGCATTTTATTTCAGTGAAGGGTTACTAGAAAATTATACAAATCTGGAGTTAATTAGTACTATTAGTACAATGGAAACTTTTCAGAAAATTTATAGGCCAGAAATTTATAATGCCAATTCTGCTGCTGGACTTAGCTACAATGCTAGTTTAAAAAATCAAGATTATTCTGTAACAAAAATTATTTACGATAGAGAAGAGCGAGCTAAATTAGGGTTTGCACAAGGCAAATTTGCTGAAAAAAACTTTATCAAACCTTACAAAAGTTTTTTAGAGCAGTGGTCTGCTAATTTCTCTATTTAAATAATACAACATATAACAATTTTTTTATGAAAAAATTATTACCAACCTCAACTGTTGGAAGTTTACCTAAACCTGTATGGCTTGCTCCACCAGAAAAATTATGGTCTCCTTGGAATTTAGAAAGTAACAAATTGCATGAAGGCAAACAAGATGCTTTAATTGTTTCATTACAAGAACAACAATTAGCAGGGATTGATATTATTAGCGATGGCGAGCAAACGCGACAACATTTTGTAACTACTTTTATAGAACATTTAAGTGGTGTAGATTTTGAAAACCGTAGAACAGTAAAAATTCGTAATCGCTATGAAGCAAGTGTTCCTGTAGTTGTTGACGAAATTGCGCGTAAAAAATCTGTTTTTGTTAACGATGCTAAATTTTTACGAAAACAAACAAATAAGCCTATAAAATGGGCGTTACCTGGTCCCATGACTATGGTAGATACTTTGTTTGATAAGCATTACAAAAGCCGAGAAAAATTGGCTTGGGAATTTGCAAAAGTACTTAATAAAGAAGCTAAAGAGTTGGAAGAAGCTGGGGTAGATATTATACAATTTGATGAGCCTGCTTTTAATGTGTTTTTTGAAGAAGTAAACGATTGGGGAATGGCGGCTTTAGAAAGAGCTATTGAAGGATTGAAGTGCGAAACAGCTGTACATATTTGTTATGGTTATGGAATAAAAGCGAATAACGACTGGAAAAAGACATTAGGTTCAGAGTGGCGACAATATGAAGAAATATTTCCGAAAATTCAAAAATCTAATATTGATATAGTTTCCTTAGAGTGTCACAATTCGAATGTGCCTTTTAATTTAATGGAGCTCGTGCGTGGTAAAAAAATTATGGTAGGCGCTATTGATGTTGCAAATAACACAATAGAAACACCGCAAGAGGTTGCAAATACGTTACGTAAGGCGCTTGAGTTTGTAGATGTTGAAAATCTTTACCCTTGTACAAACTGTGGTATGGCTCCTTTAACCAGAAATGTAGCAAGAGGTAAATTAAGTGCTTTAAGTGCAGGGGCAGAAATTATACGAAAAGAATATAAAACTTAAATCTAGATGTTTAATTTTTTAATGGCAATTCATGTTGTTAGAAACTATTTCACTAACAGGAGCAGGCGAAATGTATGGAATTCCTAAGCCTAAACCCCGTAAAATAAATAGCAAACCAATTATAATTACAAAAACAGGAATAGCTTTTTGTATGCGTTGTTTTATAGCGGCATTTAAAAACTTGCCTAAATAAATGGCCGAAGTCATTAAAGGTATAGTACCCATACCAAATAAAATCATATATAAAAAACCTTGCGAAATAGTTGGACTAGCCAAACTCCCCAGGACCGCCATATAAACTAATCCGCAAGGTAAAAATCCGTTAAGAAAGCCAATAGTTATAAAAGTATCGGCTGTTTTCTTTTTTAAAGCTAAACCAAGTTGACTTTTAACTTTAGCAATTATTTTATGCAATGGTTTAGATAAGTTGTATTTATTAAAAGTTTTATAAGGAAGTAAAACCACTACAATAATTAAAATACCAATGATGATTGATAATTGCTGTTGAAACCCAAAAATGTATAGGTTTTTGCCAATTAACCCAAACACTAACCCAATTAGCCCGTAGGCCAATAACCTCCCAATATGGTAAATAGTAATTTGACTTATTTTTTTAACCGAGTTGCTTCTATCTACAGGTAGCATAAAAGCAATAGGGCCACACATGCCAACGCAGTGAAAACTTCCTAATAAACCTAATATAAAAGCAGACCAAAGCATGTTACTTTTTGTTTTTTTTACTGATTATCCGTTTTTGTCAGATCGAGCGCAGTCGAGATCCTTTGTTTAATAAATAATTTGTTTTGTAAATCGATATGGCGTGTCGTTATAATTCCAATCGACTATAATGTTCCAACGACCACCTAACAAACGGGTTTCAGGTATGAGCAAATTGTGGTTTGACAATGAAATAGCTGTTTCAAAGTCAAATTGCTTGTTAGATGGTCTGTATAGGAACACTTTTCCTGTTATTTTTTTTTCATCAAAATTTTCAGGGAAAATTAATAATATCCCTCTGTCGGTTTTTTTGTATGTAATGTTATGTTTTAGTTTTTTTGAGTTTTTTTCTTTGTTGATATTATCTTGAAGATTAAGTTCTTGTTTGTAATAATCTTCGGTTACTAAATCGTGGTTGTATTTATTATCGGTACTCATGGTTACTACGAAATACATAATAAAACCTATAAAGCCTATAAAGGCTAGTACTATACCAGTTCCCCAATTTATTTTCATAATGCTATTTTTTTATTAATATTCAACCATCAACCATCAACCATCAACCATCAACCATCAACCATCAACCATCAACCATCAACCATCAACCATCAACCAACTTAATGATAACTTCGAGGCCCTAAAAAGTTAACCGTTGTTGTTTCAATAAGTTTATTATGGCTATACACGTCAATAGTCAATTTATTTTTATCACCTTTTAAATCACTTTTACTTAATTCTATAAACAAAGTGCCTTCTGCAATACCTTGTTCAGGAACGGTAAAATCATCAGTAGTTGAAACAAGTTTTATATCACCATTAATATTTCTAAGTTTAAAACTAACATTGTCTATTTCTGTTGTGGTTTTGTTAATGAGTTTATAGGTAAACACATTACTAATAATGTTGTTTTCTTTTTTTTCGTAAAGTTGCCCAGGTAATCGTAAAATTCTAGCTTCAACATCGTTTCGCAAAAGCAGCATGCCTGCCAAAACACCAATTAAAATAGTTAACACGGCTATGTAACCTTTTAATCTGGCGGTTAGTTTAAATGTTTCTTTCTTTTCAATTTCATCTTCACTAGCATAACGAATTAAGCCCTTTGGTAAATTAATGCTTTCCATAATATGGTCGCACTCATCTATACAAGCGGTACAGTTTACACATTCTAACTGTGTGCCGTTTCTAATATCAATTCCTGTTGGGCAAACATTTACGCATTGTAAACAATCGATACAATCGCCATGTCCTAGAGCTGTTCTGTCTTCGTTTTTTCTAAATTTTTTGCGTCCGGTTTCGCCTTCACCACGCTTGTGGTCGTAGGCAACTACAATAGATTTGTTGTCTAATAACACCCCTTGTAATCTTCCGTAAGGACAAGCAATAATACAAACTTGCTCTCTAAACCAAGCGAAAATAAAATAGAACACTCCTGTAAAAATAAGTAGTGGAAATAGTGTGTTTAAATGTGCTGAAGGCCCATCAATTACATAACCAATTAGTTTGTCGCTACCAATTATATAGGCCAAAAATATGTTGGCTATTAAAAATGATATAATTAAAAATATAAACCATTTTAAAAGTCGTTTTCTAATTTTTTCGGCATTCCATTCTTGTTTATCTAGTTTTCGTTGTTTATTTCGGTCGCCATCAATCCAGTATTCAATACGACGAAATACCATTTCCATAAAAATGGTTTGTGGGCAAATCCATCCGCAAAAAATACGACCAAAACCTACAGTAAAAAGTGTTATAAAAACAACACCTATTATCATGGAAACTACAAATAAGTGAAAATCTTGTGGCCAAAACGGAAATCCAAAAATGTTAAATCGACGTTCTAATACATTAAACATTAAAAATTGGTTACCGTTTATTTTTATAAAAGGTGCACCAAATAAGAAGGCAAGCAGCACGTAACTAACCATTTTACGTTTATCGTAAAATCTCCCACTAGGTTTTTTAGGATAAACCCATGCACGCTTGCCTTCATTGGTAATGGTACCAATAGAGTCTCTAAAATTTTCGTTATTTTGGTTTTTTTGGCTCACTTAATAAGTTTATTGTGCCGTTATAGAATCTGTTTTGGTTTCGGTAGTTTCTTGTGGTGTATCTTCCGAAACCCATAAATCGCCTTGTGCTTCTTTAGGTTCGGCAGGTGTTGTGCCTTGAAAACTTAATACGTAGCTTGCTACTTGCGCAATTTCTGATGGTTTTAAGTTTTGTTTCCAGGCAATCATACCTTTACCGTCTCGACCACCTTCAGAAATGGTTTTAAATACATTTTTAATACCACCGCCTAAAATCCAATATTCGTCGGTTAAATTTGGACCAATTCCACCGCCACCATCGGCTTTATGGCAGGCTACACAATTGGTGTCGAAAATTTTCTTTCCATTGTTTAAATCTGTGGCTTCGGTAAGCAATTCAACAGTATTAAAATCGACTAAATCTTTTGCGGTTTTTTTGTATTCTTCAATAGCAATTCTAGCTTCGGCATATTCCTGTTCTAGTTCATCAAACTGTCCTTCACCATTAAATACATGATATTTTAAAAGGTATATAGCTGCAAATGCAATTGAAATGTAAAAACTGTAAATCCACCAAGGTGGTAAAGAATTATCTAACTCGCGAATGCCATCGTAATTATGATCTAGAATTATTTCGTGTTCTTCTTCTATAGGTTTAGAGCCTAATAACTTTCTGTACATCTTTTTAATCCAGCTAACAAATTTAGATGGTTTTGCATTTTGAGCATCAAAACGAGCTTTAGCTTCTTCGTTTAAACTTTGGTACACTAAATTTCTCATGGCGCTTACTATGCCTTCAATGGCAATTAAAATAAGCAATACTAAAATTAAGAATAATGATAACAAAGGATATTCTATAAATGCTGGTTTATCGCCTGAGTCTATAACATATTCAGCGAAAGCTGCAATGATGAAGAATAAGGCAGGAACTCGAATCCAAGAGGGGAAATACTGTCTCATAATTGGTTAGGTTTTTTATCTAATGGTAATTGACTAACGGTGTTTATATAGTCTTTTTGTGCTGTAATAACCCACCAAAACAGGGCTACAAAAAAGATGAAAAATATAAGTAAGGAGATTAATGGGTAAATTTCTATACCCGTAATGCTCTCCATATGGTTTTTTACAAACTTCAACATAACTTTATTGGTTTAGTGTGGTTAGGGTTTCTTCTATTTCTTGAACTTTAATATCGGTTCCTAAACGTTGTAAATAAGCTATTAAAGCGGTTATTTCACGATTTCTCATTTCAATAAATACATCTCCACCAGCTTTTTTATCGGCTTCATAAGTTTCAGCAAAATCAGGATCGGTATACAAGTTTTGCTCTATTTGTGTGCCTTGTTCTAGCATACTTTTTTGTGCATTTGCAATATCGTCTTCGGTGTATGGTACACCTAGTTTAACCATGGCTTTCATTTTAGATTCGGTCATCGATTTATCTAATTCATTTCTAACTAGCCATTGGTAAGCTGGCATAATAGAACCAGAAGAGGTGCTTTGCGGGTCGTACATATGGTTTAGGTGCCAGTTGTCTGAATATTTTCCACCTACACGATGTAAATCTGGTCCTGTACGCTTACTTCCCCAAAGGAATGGATGGTCGTAAACATATTCGCCTGCTTTACTATAATCGCCGTAGCGTTCAACTTCGCTTCTAAATGGGCGCACCATTTGCGAATGGCAACCTACACAACCTTCGCGGATGTAAATGTCTCGACCTTCAAGCTCTAAAGGTGTGTATGGTTTTACACTGGCAATTGTTGGAATGTTAGATTCTACCATTATAGTTGGTATAATTTGAATTATACCACCAATTAATATGGTTATAGTTGCTAAAATGGTTAATTGTACAGGTTTACGCTCTAACCAGGTATGAAAAGTTTCTCCAGCAATTCGTCTTTTTGAAACACGTTGAAGGGCAGGAGCTTCAGCTAATTCATCGGTTACTTGGCTACCTTTTTTCATGGTAACAATAACGTTGTAAGCTAATACAAACATACCGATGATGTAAAGCGATCCGCCTATGGCACGCATCCAATACATTGGTATAATTTCAGAAACAGTTTCTAAAAAGTTACCATAAACTAAAGTGCCATCTGGATTAAATTGTTTCCACATACTGGCTTGTGTAAATCCAGCAACATACATAGGTAATGCATACATAATAATACCTAAAGTACCTATCCAGAAATGTAAATTAGCAAGTTTTGTTGAGTATAGTTTAGTTTTGAATAATCGTGGAATTAACCAATAAATCATACCAAAGGCTAAAAAGCCGTTCCAAGCTAAGGCTCCAACATGAACGTGGGCAATAACCCAATCTGTAAAGTGCGCAATGGCGTTTACATTTTTAAGTGATAGCATTGGCCCCTCGAACGTAGCCATACCATAACCTGTTATAGCAACAACCATAAATTTTAAAACAGGATCTGTTCGTACTTTATCCCAAGCACCACGTAAGGTTAAAAGTCCGTTTATCATACCACCCCAAGACGGCATTAATAACATTACCGAGAATGCTACTCCTAAATTTTGCGCCCATTCTGGTAAAGCTGTGTATAATAAGTGATGAGGTCCTGCCCAGATATAAATAAATATTAATGACCAAAAGTGTACAATTGATAATCTGTAAGAATAAATAGGTCTGTCTGCAGCCTTTGGAACAAAATAATACATTAGCCCTAAAAATGGGGTTGTTAAAAAGAAGGCAACTGCATTATGCCCGTACCACCATTGTACTAAAGCATCTTGAACACCAGCGTAAACCGAATAACTTTTTAAACCGCTAACCGGTAATTCTAAACTATTAAAAATATGCAGTACAGCAACCGTAACAAACGTGCCCAAGTAAAACCAAATGGCAACATACATGTGGCGTTGTCTTCTTTTTAAAATAGTTCCTATTAAATTCCAGCCAAAAACCACCCAAACAGCAGCTATTGCGATATCGAACGGCCACTCTAATTCGGCGTATTCTTTACTGGTAGTAAAACCTAGCGGAAGTGTAATAGCAGCACCAACAATAATTAATTGCCAGCCCCAAAAGTTAATATTACTTAGCACATCGCTAAACATTCTAGCTTTTAGTAAGCGTTGCGATGAGTAGTAAACCCCGGCAAAAATGGCATTACCAACAAAGGCAAAAATAACAGCGTTGGTATGTAATGGGCGTAAACGACCAAAACTTAGCCACGAAATACCGTCGGTAAGGTTAGGGAATAAAAACATAAAGGCCAAAAGTAGGCCAACAAGCATACCTACAACACCCCAAATCATGGTGGCGAGTAAGAACTTTTTAACAATCTTGTTGTCGTAATAAAATTGTTGTACTTCCATAATAGTTAATTAAACTTTAGTTTTATTAATGGTTTTGTTAGGTTTGGTTTTAACCAATTCATCTTCAAAAAGCATGCGTACAGATGGCGTGTAATCATCATCATATTGTCCAGATTTTACAGCTTTTATAAAGCCAATAAAAAAGACGATAGTAATGATTATGCTAATGGTTAGTAATACATATATAACACTCATACCTACTTGAAGTTATGGTTCAAAATTACGTTGGCATCTTTTTTTAAAAGATGATATTTATCATGTTTCATAAGTTTTTTATTTTAATTTCTGGCCTAAAATGTTTGTGGCAATGGTTGTAAAAACCACAATGCTAATAGAGCTTAATGGCATTAATATAGCTGCAATTACAGGCATAAGTTGCCCCGTGATGGCAAAGTATAAACCAATAGCATTGTAGAAAAAGGAGAACACAAAACTCCATTTTATAATTTTTATAGCGACTTTTGATGCCTTTATATAATGATATAATTGATTAAATTTTGAAGCGTCAAGAATGGCATCGCATGCAGGAGAAAATACATTTATGTTTTCTGAAATAGCAATACCAACATTACTTTGTGCTAGTGCACCTGCATCGTTTAAACCATCGCCAATCATAAGCACATTAGCGCCATTGTTTTGATGGTGTTTTATGTATTCTAGCTTGTCGTTTGGTTTTTGATTAAAAATAAGTTTGGTTTTGCTTGGTAATAGCTTTTTTAGGTTGTTTAATTCGCTAGCGTTATCTCCTGAAAGAATAGCTAAATCGTAATTAGTTTTTAATTGATTGAATAACTTTGAAATGCCTTTTCTATAAGCATTATAAAAAGTGAATTTGCCTTTGTAAGTATTATTTGTACTAATATGAACCGCTGTACTTAATTCGGTTTCCGGTTGAAGTTGCCCAACATATTTTGCAGAACCTATTTTAATAGATTCGTTTTGTGTTTTCCCATAAATACCTTCTCCTAAGTGTTCTTCAAAATAGTCTAAACTTTCAATATTATTTTGTTGAAGCAATTTGTATAGAGATCTGCTCAACGGATGATTAGAGTGTCTTAACGTACTCGTTAGCAAAATTTCTTCGTTTGGCGTTAATTTTGAGCCTTGATAGGTTGTTTTCGTTTTTTTATTTGAAGTTATAGTGCCTGTTTTATCAAAAATAATAGTGTCTATTTTGGCAAGTTGCTCGATAACCGATGCGTTTTTTAAATAAAATTTTAGTCTACCAAAAATGCGCAACAAATTTCCTAAAGTAAAAGGCGCAGAAAGTGCAATTGCACAAGGGCAAGCAATAATTAAAACAGAAGTAAATACGTTTAAAGCTTTGGAGGCATCAACAAATAACCAAAATGTAGTGGCAACTATGGCTATGTTTAATACAATAATAGTAAACCGTTTACTTATGGTGTTTGTTAAGGTTGTAAAGCCATCTTCTTTATTTTTATTAAATACATCGTTGCTCCATAGTTGTGTTAGGTAACTTTGTTCTACAGCATTTAAAGCTTCTATTTCAATACTTCCAGAGGTTTGTTTTCCTCCAGCAAAAAGTTTATCTCCAGAGGCTTTTTTTACAGCTTCAGATTCACCGGTAACAAAACTGTAATCAATGTTGGCATTTCCGTTAATTAAAATGCCATCAACAGGAATAAGTTCTTCGTTTCTAATTAATAATCGGTCGCCTTTTTTAATATCATAAACTTGAATAGGTTTTTCTTCTCCTTTATGAATTTTGGTTACTGCAATGGGAAAATACGATTTGTAATCGCGTTCGAAAGACAAAAAATTATAGGTGCGTTGCTGAAAATATTTTCCTAGTAATAAAAAGAAAACTAAACCTGTTAAACTATCGAAAAAGCCAGTGCCAATATTTAAAACAATTTCGGCGGTGCTTCGTATAAATAAAACCAAAATACCAAGCGCTATAGGAATATCAATATTTAGTAATTTACTTTTTAAACCTTTGTAGGCCGATACAAAATAATCTTGAGCAGCATAAAATACAACAGGCAAGGAAAATGTAAACATAAGCCAGCGAAATACGGTTTTATATTGCTCTAGCCAGAATTCATTAACTTCAAAATATTCTGGAAACGATAAAAACATAACATTACCAAAGGCAAAACCAGCAACACCTAATTTGTAAATTAAGCTGCGATTAACTTTGCTTTTACCTGTACTAAAATCTTCAAGAGAAATATAAGGTTCGTAGCCAATTTTGCTTAGTAATAATACCGCTTCTTTAAGCGAAAACGCTTTGGTTTTATAGGTGATTCTAACTGTTTTTTTACCAAAATTTACTTGAGAAGCCGTAATATTAGGGTTGAGTTTGTTTAGGTTTTCTAAAATCCAAATACAAGAACTACAATGAATATGCGGAATAGTTAAGGTGGCAATTTGGTGTTTACCATCATTAAATTCAGTTAGTTTTTCAATTATAATTTTATCTTCAAGAAAATCGTATTTACCTTCAATATCTTGGGGTGTTGCACCTGGCGTTTGTTGTAAATCGTAATAGCAGGTTAAATCGTTTTCAGAGAAAATTTCATAAACCGTTTTACAACCGTTGCAACAAAAGTCTTTTTCTTGATATGTAACATGTTGGCTTTCGCAGGGATCTCCACAGTGAAAACAAGTTGTTTTTTTCATAATATTTGCTCCTAAATACCTGATGCAAATATTTATACTTCACCTTTTAAAAAATATGATATTAATCAGCTTTTGTCTATTTTTACCTCAATATTTTGTAATTTAAAACGTATAAATGCTAAATAATAACGACGTATTTAATGTGCTTTTCGATGCTGTTTCCGAGGGTGTAATTGTAGTAAACGAGCAGCAAAAAATTGTAGCTACAAATGCTTCTGCAGAAAACATGTTTGGGTATTCTAAGCATGAGCTTTTAAATCAGGATTTATTAGTTTTAATTCCAAAGGATTATCACCATTCTCATAGTGATAATGTAGAAAACTTCATGGCGCATAAAGAGCGTAGGCAAATGGGGCACGGGCGCGATTTGTATGGTATATGTAAAAACGGAAATGCTATTCCTGTAGAGGCCGGTTTAAATCCTTTAGAGATAGAAGGAGAAAGTTACGTTATGGCTATAGTTATTGATATTTCTGTGCGTAAGAAACAAGAAGAAGAATTATTGAGGTTAAACAATAAGTTAGAAGAAGAAGTAAAACAGCGTACTAAAGAATTACGTTATACTGTAGATTCTTTAACTATTGTAAATAAAGAACTCGACGAAGAAATAAAAAAGCGTATTGAAGCCCAAGGGAAAACCGTAAAAGCTTTAAAAAAAGAAAAGGAACTTAACGAGCTAAAAACAAAATTTTTATCGTTGGTTTCGCACGAGTTTAAAACCCCTTTAAGTGGTATATTAACTTCTGCGATGTTGTTAGGTAAATACAAATTAAGTGAACAACAAGAAAAACGAGATAAACACATAAAAACGATAACAGATAAAGTACATTATTTAAATAATATTTTAAACGATTTTTTATCTGTCGAGAAGTTAGAATCTGGAAAAATAAAGTACAATTACAGTAATTTTAATGTTAGTAAAATTGTAAACGAGGTTATTTACAATGCGAATATGCTGTTAAAAGAGGGACAAGTAATTAACTATCCAGAAAACATTGATGAATGCTCAATGTTCCAAGATGAAAAAACTGTGGAGTTGGCACTATCAAATTTAGTTAACAATGCGGTTAAATATTCCTCTGAAAACACTATTATAGATATTAATATTCAGCAAAACGATACCACTACAACATTTATAGTAAAAGACAATGGTATAGGAATACCTAAAACTGAACAAAAAAATATTTTTAACCGATATTTTAGAGCAGAAAATGCGTTGCTAACCCAAGGCACGGGTATTGGGCTAAATATTGTAAAAAGTCATATTGAAAATTTAGGAGGTTCTATTAGTTTTACCAGCGAAGAAAATAAAGGAAGCGAATTTATATTTAAACTACCAAACACAGCAAAACAATGAAAAAGGTTTTACTTATTGAAGATGATGCCGTATTAAGAGAAAACACCGAAGAATTATTAGAGCTTTCTAATTTTAACGTAGTTACAGCACCAAACGGAAAATTGGGAGTAGAACAGGCTAAAAAAGAACTTCCAGATATAGTAGTATGCGATATTATGATGCCAGAGTTAGATGGTTATGGAGTACTTCAAAACCTTGCTAGCGCAGAAGCAACTAAATATATACCTTTTATATTTTTATCTGCAAAAACCGAGCGTAAAGATGTACGAAAAGGCATGGATTTAGGTGCCGACGATTACATTACTAAGCCTTTTGAAGAAGAAGAGTTAATTAGTGCCATTAATAGCCGTATAGCAAAAGCAGCTATATTAAATGAGGAACGCCTTGCGAAAGAAAGCGGAGAAAAAGAAGATGAACTACGTTCGTTAAACGATTTAAAAAACTTTTTTGAAGATAACGGAGAAGAGGTTGCTTACAAAAAAGGCGATTTAATTTTTGAAGAAGGCCAACATTCAAATAAGGTTTACCTAATATCAAAAGGTTTAGTAAAATGCCATAAACTAGACGAACAAGGTAAATATTTAACAACTGCACTTTATAAAGAAGACGATTTGTTTGGTTACAATTCGTTAAACCAAATTACACCATACCAAGAAACTGCAACAGCAATGCAAGATTCGCAGTTAGTAGCATTGTCAAAGCAAGTACTTGAAGATGTGTTAGATAGTAATCATAAAGTAACTTTAGAGTTAATACAATTACTTACCGACAATATTACCGATGTAAAAGATCAATTACTACAAATGGCTTATAGTTCGGTAAAGCGCAGAACCGCAATTACCTTAATTAAATTTGCCGAAAAAATAAACAGAAAACCAAACGATGCAATTCGTGTATCTAGAAACGATTTAGCTAGTGTTGCCGGTGTTGCCCAAGAAAGTTTAATTAGAACTTTGTCTAGTTTTAAAGATTTGGGACTTATTGAAATTGAGGGTAGAAATATTAAAATTTTAGATATTAATAAATTACACCATATAAATTAGCAGGTTTTAGTTTAAATACATAGGTATGATTTTGGTCATATTTAAATAAAAATATCCCACCTACTTTTGCTTAAAAGTATAAGTGAGGATGAAAAATATTTTAATACCAACAGATTTTTCGGAAAATTCTTTGAATGCCATTAGGTATGCGGTTAATTTATATAAAGATGCCGTTTGTAATTTTTATATTTTACATGTTGAGGCAGAAATAGATAATAGTGAGTCAAACCTAAACAATCATTCAACTGTAATTAACGTAAAAAAAACATCAATAAATAGGTTTTTAAAAGATATTGTAAACCAAGCAAAAAAAGAGTTTACAAAAAATAAAAAGCATCACTTTTTTACAATAGCTAACAACGATTCTTTAATTAATGCAATTAGAGAGCAAGTATTATTAAAAAGTATAGATTTAATTGTTATGGGCACCAAAGGTGTCTCTGGCTGTACAGAGCGAACTGTAGGTACAAATGCTGGTAACGTTATAACCAAAGTTAAATGTAATACACTTATAGTACCAGAAAATGCAAAATATGTTGTTCCAAAAAAAATAGCGTTTCCAACAGACTTTTCTATTAATTATAACATCGATACATTACAGCCAATAACCCAACTCATTAACGAGTATAAATCTGAAATTGAGTTATTGCACATAAGTAAAAAAGATTTGGTTTTAAATGAAAGTCAACAAAGAAATATTGAGTATTTAGAAGATTATTTTGCAGAAACTGAACATAGTTTCCATTTTTTAACTCATAAAAAAATGGAAAATGCTATTGAGGAATTTGTAATTTCAAAACAAGTAGGATTAATAACCATGCTTGCTAAAAATTTAAATTATTTTCAGCACATTTTATTCCATCCTTTAGCAAAAGAAATTAGTTATTATAAAAATATACCATTTTTGGTATTGCATTAAAAGAGGGTTATGGGTATTAGTAAATGTGAGCAATGTGCTATTAGGCAATGCAATGCTTTAAAATCTTTAAAATCGTATGCGTTAGTTGGCTTGTCGGGTTGTAAAACATCATTAAGTTTTAAAAAAGGAGATGTGCTTTTTCAAGAAGGCGATAATATTAATGGTGTGTTTTGTATTAAACAAGGCGCTTGTAAGTTAACAAAACTTAGTTCTAATGGCAAAGATCAAATTGTAAGATTAGCTAATGCAGGTGAATTATTAGGGCAACGATCGTTAATTTCTAATGAGCCTGCGAATTTAACAGCAATTGCTGTTAATAACATGAGGGTGTGTTTTTTACCCAAACAAGAAATTGAAAATGGTTTTACAAGTGATATTGATTTTTCTGTAGATTTATTAAAAAGTTTAGCTCAAGAGTTAAAATTAGCAGACAATGTTATTGTAGATATGGCACAGAAATCTGTTAAAAAACGGTTAGCAGAAACACTTTTATATATAAATGTGAATTTTGGTGTAGATGCCGATGGCTTATTAAATATTGTTTTAACTCGAGACGATTATGCAAATATTGTTGGTACAGCAACCGAGTCTGCAATAAGAATTCTATCTCAATTTAAAAAAGAAGGCCTAATATCTGCACACGGAAAAAAGATTAAAATTGAAAATATTGAAGGTTTAAAATGTGTAGAATAGTAATGGCTATCTGTTTGTTCTAGATTTAATATTGGCTTCGCATAGCTTTATAATTTCAGCAATACGTTTTTGTTTTGTTTCTTTACGTTTAGCTTGGTTTAACCAATATAAATAGCTTTTTCTGTAAGATGGGGCAAAATTATTAAAGTTATTAAATGCTTTTGTGTTTTGCTTAAATTCTATTTGTAATTCTTCAGGAATTATACCTTTTTCAACATCATCTAAAGCAAACCAACTTTTATTTTCTTTTGCAATTTCAATACTTTTTAATCCGCTTTCGTGCATTAAATTTTCTTTAATTAAAGAATCAATGTAACGTTTGTTTACGGCGCTCCAAACACTTTTAGCATTTCTAGGAGAAAAATATTGTTGACGTTTACCATTGCCTAAACTTTTTACAGTAGAATCTATCCAACCATAGCAAAGCGCAACTTTTACTGCTTCTTCCCAGCGCATAGATGCAGCTTCATGATTTACTTTATAAAAAATTAAATATACACCTTTGCAAGAATTATAGTTGCAGTGTAACCAGGTTCTCCATTCTGTGTCATTTTTAAAATAAAGTTTTTGAACAGACAATTTTTAAAGTTTTTCAGAATTTATATAGAAATTTCTATCCACAATCAATTTAGGGTTTTTAGCAGGTAGTTCAAGCGTTTGCCAATTAATATTCGGTTTAAGCCACATTTCCTCATTATCAATAGTAACTTTTACAGGCATTTCAAAATCTTTAACTATTTGCGAATAGCGGTATTTTAAGGTTTTACCTTGTATTGAATATTCTAGTTTAGGTATGCGAGTATCTCTTAAATATTGATTAAAAAAAGCATTTAAATTCATATAAGACTCTCTACTTAAAAAATCTTCAATATCTTTTGTTGTTACTGTTTTATGATAAAACTCTACATTCATTCGTCTTAAAATTTGTCGCCACCTTTCATCATCTTTAATTAACTGCCTTAATGTATGAAGCATGTTTGCCCCTTTGTAGTACATGTCGCCAGAACCTTCTTTGTTAACATTATAAGGGCCAATAATAGGTTTGTCGTTACGAATTTTTCTTCGTGTACCAATAACATAATCTGCAGAGGCATCTTTACCGTAATAATAGTCTAAAAATAAATTTTCGGAATAAGCGGTGAAGCTTTCATGAATCCACATATCGGCAATATCTTTATTGGTAATATTATTGGCAAACCATTCGTGACCCGATTCGTGAATAATAATAAAATCGAATTTTAATCCCCAACCTGTTCCAGATAAATCGCTACCTAAATAACCCGTTTTGTATTGGTTTCCATAAGTTACAGAACTTTGGTGTTCCATACCTAAATACGGCACTTCAACCAATTTATAACCATCTTTATAAAACGGATATTGCCCAAACCAATGCTCGAAAGCTTTCATCATTTTAGGGGCATCTTTAAAGTGGTTTTTAGCTTTTTCAAGATTATCTCTTAAAACATAATAATCCATATCCAAGTTTCCAGCCATACCATCATAAACTTCAGAGAAGTGCGCATAATCGCCAATATTAATATTCACTCCATAATTGTTAATTGGGTTGCCAACAAACCATGTATAGGTTTTAGTGTCTCCAATTTGTTCTACTTTTCGTAATCTTCCGTTAGAAACATCCATTAATTTTGACGGTACATTTACACTAATTTGCATACTATCAACTTCGTCATACATATGGTCTTTGCAAGGCCACCACACACTGGCGCCCAAACCTTGACAAGAGGTAGCTATAAAATGATTGCCATTTTTATCTTTTTTCCAAGAAAAACCTCCATCCCATGGGGCTCTTTTGGCTTCACGCGGATGACCTTCGTAATAAACATCAACAGTTTGTATACTTCCAATATCTTGTGTTGCTTTTAGTGTGATAAAATGCGCATTACCATCGTGTTTTAAATCTAAAGTATCATTATTCTGTATGGCATAAAGCATTTTTAAAGGCTCTTGTAAATCTATTTGAAGCACAGAATTAGGCTTTAAAACTTTATATTGAATGGTATTTTTACCAGATATAAATTTATTTTCTGGGCTTACTTTTACATTTAAATTATAGTAAGTTAAATCCCACCATTCGCGTTCTGGAGTTATGCTTCCACGAAGCGTATCTTGATGTGTAAAAGTTGATTTTTTAGATATTAGTCCTTGTCCGCATGCGCTATTAAACACTAAACAGACCAAACAGTATAATAGTTTTTTCATTAAAATTGTATGTAAAGGCTGTAATTTTAGTTAAAAAATAAGTTATGATCTCTTAAAGGCATCATAAATTTAGTTTTTAAATGTTTTATTTGGAAATACAACAACACTTTCAAACCCATTTTCTCCAACCGATGATACGCCAAAAAAGTAATTATCTATAACAATACCATCAAGAGTAAACTCGGTAATATTTTCAACGTAACGACTATTATCCCAAGTTGGAGATGTAGTATCTCTCCAGTAAATTTTATAACCTTTGGCGCCATCAACTTTATCCCATTTTAATTTTGCAGAAGCCTCTACAATACCACCAATAGCAACATTAGTTGGTTGAGGTGGTGCCCAGGCTAAACTAGCCAAATTTATTGCATTAACTGCTGTTAGTTTTTTAGCATAATTAAAATTTACATGCTCGATAACATCACCGTATTTTATACCGTTTTCTTCACGAACATCTTGATGCTGTTGGGTATAGTTTTCGTGTGCTTCCATAATACGAATACCAGCAAAACCTAAATCATTAAACGGACGATGATGCCCTCCACGTCCAAAGCGATCTAACCTATAAACCATCATTGGGTTCATGTCTGGCATATACGTTTTTACATTTTCATGAACATATCGTGCTAATTGGCGCGAAATACCATCAACTTCACCGCCGTAAAAACGTCTTAACTGGCGCTGTTTTTCCGTTTCGTTGGCAGGTACAGGTTCAGAAAATATTCTAAATGTTTTATTATCAATAACGCCGTCTACACCTTTTATGTTTCCAATCATGTCGTTATTAAAAACACCAATGATGTCCCAATTGTTTTCTTTTGCATATTTGGCTAAACCTGCTCCTCCAAAAAGGCCTTGTTCTTCTCCAGATAAACCAACATAAACGATGCTGCTTTCAAACTTGTACTTGCTTAAAACTCTTGCTGCTTCAATGGTACCAGCCATTCCAGAAGCATTATCGTTAGCTCCGGGTGCATCGGTTGTAAAATCCATAGTATTGCTAGCACGAGAATCAATATCACCACTCATTATAATATAACGGTTTGGATATTTTGTGCCTTTTTGTATCGCCACAACATTTACAACCCAAGCATCATGTGGTACACGACGGTTACCAGCTTTGGTTACTAAATCTTTTTGATAAAAAACGTCAATACAATCATTACACGATTGAGATATGGTTTCGAATTCCTTTTTTATCCAACGTCTTGCAGCACCAATGCCTCTCGTGTTTGAAATAGTATCGCTAAATGTATTGCGTGTGCCAAAATTAACTAGGGTTTGTATATCGTTTTCAATGCGATTTGCTGAAACGTTTTTAATAATATCGTAAATTTTAGAACTGGTTTGTGCGGATAAGGTAGTGGTTAAAATTAATGCGAATACTAGCTTAAGGTTTTTCATTATTATTTTTTATAATTGAATTTTACGTTTTCTATATTACCATTCTCATCTTTAATATCGACATAAACATTCATTTCAGTGTCGTTTACTTTTTCGAAAGTCATGCCTTTAAAAATAGCTTTGGTTGATGTGAGTTTTATTAAAGGGAAATCTACAGTTTCGTCTTTGGTTTCCCAACCTTTTAAGTCGTTTCCAAAATGTTTTAGTTGAAGTATTAAAGAGTTTTCAATTTCTCTGATGATTTCAATTTCATAGAAAACTACTTCGTTTTTATCTATAAGTTTAAAAGTTGCCATCATGGATCCACCTGATGGTTTGCTCCAATTTTCTTCGGTTTTCCCACCAAAGGCTTCACCTTTCCAGTTTCCAGATATCCATGCTATATTTTTTAGTTTTGGAGCAAGAGTTTTTTCAGTTTGCGAAAAACAAATAGAAGTAGAGAAGAGCAAAAGAAGCAATAAAAATTTCATAGATTTATTTTTAACTAAAAGTAATAAAAAATAAAAACGCCTCGAAATTTATTTCAAGACGTTCCTTAAATTTGAATTAGTCACTCAAAAACCGCTAATAGATAATTAAAAGCAGTATTTATTTTCAGTTATTACTTTGTTAGCAATAATATTTCTTAATTCTATAATGTTTGGCATGTTAACGTATTTAATATAACGTTTCAATCCCATAAGCATCATGCGTTGTTCGTCGCCCGAAGAAAACGATATAATAGAATGTTTTCCTGCGGTTTCAATAACATCAATAGCATGAAATAGGTTTAATTTTGCCATAGCTATTTGCTCTTTTACTTTATCTTCGCCTTCTTTTTTAGCTAATTTTTCTGCTCTTAAAATAGCAGATTCTGCTAAATAAATTTGAATTAAAATATCTGATGCGGCTAGCATTAGTTGTTGTTGGTGTTCCATTTTTTCACCATACTTTTCTAGAGCAGCCCCAGCTACCATCAAAAATAACTTTTTTAGGTTTTTTATAATACTTTTTTCTTCAGAAAATAATTCTGAAAAATCTGGAGTTTCAAAAGACGGAATTCCCATTAATTCATCTTTAACAGCCATTGCAGGCGCTAACAAATCGACATGGCCACGCATGGCTTTTTTAATTAGCATGCCAATACTTAACATACGGTTAATTTCGTTAGTACCTTCGTAAATTCTTGCAATACGAGCATCTCTCCAAGCCGATTCTATTGGTGTTTCTTCAGAGAATCCCATACCTCCAAATATTTGAATGCCTTCGTCTGTACAGTGTTGGGTATGTTCGGAAACCGCTACTTTTAAAATAGAACATTCAATAGCATACTCTTCAACACCTTTTAGTTCTGCTTCTTGGTGTGTATCTTTACCATTGTTTTTTCTAATTTCAATACGGTCTTCAATATTTTTTGCAGCACGGTAACTTGCAGATTCACCTACCCAACAATTTGTAGACATTTCAGCTATTTTTTGACGAATAGCGCCAAAGCTAGAAATAGGTGTTTTAAATTGAATACGTTCGTTAGCATATTTAACCGATTCTGTTATAGTACGACGTTGCGCATCTAAACAAGCTGCTGCTAATTTAATTCTACCAACGTTAAGTGCATTCATTGCAATTTTGAAACCGTTACCACGAGTAGAAAGCATATTTTCAACTGGTACTACAGTTTCATTAAAAAATACTTGACGAGTAGAAGAAGCTCGGATACCCAATTTGTGCTCTTCTTCTCCTAAAGTAATACCATTAGGGTTATTGGGGTCGTATTCTACTATAAATCCAGTAATGTTTTTATCGTCTTCAATACGGGCAAAAACAATCATTAAACTACAGAAACCAGCGTTAGAAATCCACATTTTCTGTCCTGTAATTTTATATGTTTTACCATCTTCAGATAAAACAGCTTTTGTTTTTCCAGAGTTTGCATCACTACCTGCACTTGGCTCGGTTAAACAGTAAGAACCAAACCACTCTCCAGAAGCTAATTTCGGCACGTATTTTTGTTTTTGCTCTTCGTTACCATAAAGTGTAATTGGCATGGTGCCAATACCCGTGTGTGCACCAAAAGCAGTACTAAAAGACCCTGTTGCTCCGGAAATATAATCACAGACTAACATGGTTGAAACAAAGCCCATGCCCATGCCTCCATATTCCTCTGGAACAGAAATGCCTAAAAAACCAAGCTCACCAGCTTTTCGCATCACTTCTTCCGTTAAGGCGTAATCTTTTTTCTCGAATTGTGGCTTTTTAGCCCAAAGTTCTCTGTCTACAAATTCGGTAACAGCTTCTTTCATCATTAGCTGTTCCTCGTTAAAATCTTCTGGTGTAAAAATGTCTTGACAATCTGATTCTTTAACTAAGAATTGACCGCCACGTAGTATGTCTTTTTCTGTTGTTTCCATTGTTTAATAGTTTAGTTTAAAAATTCAAAAATTCCGCAAGCACCTTGCCCGGTACCGACACACATTGTTACGGCACCATATTTACCACTCATGTTACGCTTTCTCATTTCATCAAATAATTGAACAGAAAGTTTAGTTCCTGTGCACCCTAGTGGATGACCAAGAGCAATGGCGCCTCCGTTTACATTCACAAGGTCCGGATTTAAACCAAGCTCACGTATTACGGCTATTGATTGCGAAGCAAATGCTTCATTTAACTCGATTAATTCTAAATCGTTTTGTTTTAAATTGGCTTGAGCTAATGCTTTTGGGATGGCTTTTACAGGGCCAATTCCCATGATGCGAGGTTCTACACCCGCAGCGGCGTAACTAACTAAACGTGCTATTGGTTTTAGACCTAATTCGTTAACCATGTCTTCGCTCATTACCATTGCGAAGGCAGCACCATCACTCATTTGCGATGAGTTTCCTGCTGTTACACTTCCGCCTTGAGCGAAAACAGGACGAAGTTTAGATAAAATTTCTATGCTAGTGCCTTTTCTTGGTCCTTCGTCTTTATTAACGGTATATGTTTTACTTGCTTTTTTTCCGTTTTCGTCTACGTAAATTTGTTCTACATCAATAGGAACAATTTGGTCTTGAAAACGATCTTCAGCTTGAGCCTTTAAAGCTTTTATATGCGAGTTATAAGCAAATTCATCTTGATCTTCGCGAGATACTTTAAACTGATTTGCTACTGCTTCGGCAGTGTTTCCCATGCCCCAGTAATAATCTTCGTGACCTGCTTTTACCGTGTCGTAGTTTAATTCTGGTTTAAACCCCGTCATCGGCACAGAACTCATGCTTTCTGCACCACCTGCGATAATACAATCGGCCATTCCAGCTTGAATTTTTGCGGTAGCCATACCAATAGTTTCAATTCCTGAAGAACAAAAACGGTTTACAGTAACACCAGGAACATCAACCACATCTAATCCCATTAAGGAAATTAAGCGCGCCATGTTAAGACCTTGAGCACCTTCTGGCATGGCATTTCCTACTATAACATCGTCTATACGTTTTGGGTCTAAGTTTGGCAACTCCTTCATCATGTATTTTATGGTTTCGGCCGCCAATTCATCGGTTCTTTTAAAGCGGAACAATCCCTTTGGTGCTTTACCAACGGCTGTTCTGTATGCTTTTACTATATATGCTGTTTTCATTTTTTTCTTAGTTTCTTAAAGGTTTTCCAGTTTTAAGCATGTGCTGAATACGTTCAAGCGTTTTACGCTCTGTACAAAGACTTAAAAATGCTTCGCGTTCCAGATCTAATAAATACTGTTCGCTAACTTGTGTTGGTTCACTTAAATCGCCACCAGCCATTACGTAGGCCAGCTTATTTGCAATTTTTTGATCATGCTCGCTAATGTAATTGCTCGCTTCCATAGAGTCTGTTCCTACTAAAAACATACCTAAAGCTTGTTTTCCTAAAACTTTAACATCTTTTCGTTTAATGGGTTGGGTGTAGCCTTGTTCTGCCATTAATTTTGCGTAGGCTTTTGCTGTAGCTATTTGTCTGTCTTTATTAACAACCACAGCATCTTTTCCTTTTTGAAGAATGCCTAAATCGAAGGCTTCGTAAGCAGATGTTGATACTTTTGCCATACCAATAGTTAAGAAATATTCTTGAAGCACGTTTAATTTTACATCGCCTTTTTGGAATAAATCTGAAGCTCTTAAAGCCATTTCTTTAGAGCCACCACCACCAGGAATTACACCAACACCAAATTCAACAAGACCAATGTAAGTTTCTGCTGCGGCAACAACTTTATCTGCATGCAGTGATAATTCGCAACCACCACCAAGTGTCATACCATGGGGAGCTGCAACGGTTGGAATAGAGGAGTAGCGCATACGCATCATGGTGTCTTGGAAATATTTTATGGCCATGTTAAGCTCGTCGTATTCTTGCTCTACAGCCATCATGAATATCATGCCAATATTAGCACCTACCGAAAAATTAGCGGCTTGGTTACCAATAACTAAACCTTGATAGTTTTTTTCTGCTAAATCTATAGCCTTGTTTAATCCGTTTAAAACATCGCCACCAATGGTGTTCATTTTACTTTGGAACTCACAGTTTAAAATACCATCGCCTAAATCTTCAATTACAACACCTGAATTTTTAAATACTTCTTTAGATTTTCTAATATTATCTAAAATAATAAAGGCATCTTGACCTGGAATTTTTGTTTGAGTTTTTGTAGGAATGTTATAAAAATAGGTTGCGCCATCTTTTACAGAATAAAATGATGAACTGCCAGTGGCAATCATATCATTTATCCAAGAAGCAGGTTTGTAACCTTCAGCCTTCATAATTTCAATTCCTTTTTCTACGCCAATGGCATCCCAAATTTGAAACGGACCATGTTGCCAACCAAAACCAGCTTTCATGGCATCATCTATTTTATAGAGCTCATCGGTTATTTCAGGAATACGATTAGAAACATAGGCAAACATTGCCGCGAAGTTTTTACGATAAAAATCGCCTGCTTTATCTTTTCCTCCAACTAAAATTTTAAACCTGTCAGAAACATTCTCAATCGATTTCGTTAATTCTAAAGTTGAAAATTTGGCAGATTTCTTTTTTCTATATTCTAAGGTGTTTAGGTCTAATGATAAAATTTCACTTTTACCACCATCTCCTTTAACTTTTTTGTAGAATCCTTGTCCGGTTTTGCTACCTAACCATTTATTTTCCATCATGGTATTAATAAAATCTGGTAACTTAAAAAGCTCGTGGGCTTCGTCGTTAGGGCAGTTTTCATAAATTCCATTGGCAACATGTACAAGCGTATCTAGCCCAACCACATCTACAGTTCTAAATGTTGCAGATTTTGGACGACCAATAACAGGGCCAGTTAATTTATCTACTTCTTCAATAGTTAAATCGAGTTCTTTTACTAAATGAAATAGTGATTGAATACCAAAAATACCAATGCGATTCCCTATAAATGCAGGCGTATCTTTAGCTACTACAGAAGTTTTTCCAAGGAATTGTTCTCCGTAGCCATTTAAAAAGTCCAATACATCTTTTGAGGTTTTTGGACCTGGTATAATTTCGAATAATTTAAGATATCTGGCAGGGTTAAAAAAGTGTGTTCCGCAGAAATGTGCTTGAAAATCATCGCTTCTACCTTCACTCATAAACTTAATAGGAATACCAGAGGTATTTGAGGTAATTAAAGTTCCGGGTGTACGGTGCTTGTCTAAGTTTTCAAATACTTTTTTCTTGATGTCTAGTCGTTCTACAACAACTTCAATAATCCAATCTACATCGGCCACTTTTGCAATATCGTCTTCTAAATTACCAGTGGTAATTCTGCTTGCAAATTTTTGGTGGTAAATTGGTGATGGTTTCGATTTTAAAGCGGTTTGCAACGCGTTGTTGACCAAACGGTTTCTAACGGCTTTGTTTTCTAGTGTTAATCCTTTTGCTTTTTCGGCATCGGTAAGTTCTCTTGGAACAATATCTAGTAGTAATACTTCTACGCCAATATTGGCGAAATGGCAAGCAATACCACTACCCATAATTCCAGAACCAATAACTGCTACTTTGTTAATAATTCGTTTATTCATGTTTAATTACAGTCTAAAATATGTTTAGTTATAAATTTTTTTATTTGATACAAGTTCGTTTATGGTTTCAGTGACTTGAAAAAAATGTTTTAATTTTTCATCAGGTATATTTTTTTTGATGGTTTCATTGAATGTGAGAACCCTTTCTCTAGAGTATTCTCTTTTTTCTCTACCAAATGTTGTTAATGTAATAATTACACCTCTACCATCTTCTGGGTTTGGGTTTCTCTGTATAAGGCCTTTTTTTTCCATTGTTTTTAAAATTCTGGAAAGGCTAGTGGCTTCCATTCCCATTTTTGGCCCAAGAGCTGTAGATGGAGTACCTTTTTCTGGGTCTATACTTAATAAAGTAAACCCTGTAGCCATCGTGCTTTCAAACTTTGCAGCTTCTTCGTTGTACATTTTTTGTACGTTAAGCCAAGTGGTTCTTAGCATGTAATCGATGGTTTTGTCTTTCATTATATATTCATAGATTTCTCCAAATATATAAAATTTTATTATGCATGCATAATAAAAACAGTTAAAAATTAGTCAAAAAAAACACCGCTTTTTTGGTAGCGGTGTTTTTGTTAATTAGGGTCTGTATATTTTTTCAATAAGGTCGTGATGCATATTTTTAATTACATCTCTTTTCATTTTCATTGTTGGTGTAAGGTGCCCGGAATCAATAGACCAAACTTGAGGTGTAAGTTCGAACTTTTTTATTTGTTCCCATCTGCCAAACTTGGCATTACATGTATCAATTTCGTTTTGTATTCTCTCCTTTATGATATCAGAATTTGCAATTTCGGTTTCGGTTAAGCCAACATTTACGTTTTTATGCTGTATCCATTCTTTAACAAATTCAAAATTTGGTTGTATTAGGGCTGCTGGCATTTTTTCGCCTTCGCCTATAACCATAATTTGTTCTATAAAGCGAGATTGTTTCAATTCGTTTTCTAAAAGCGTTGGAATAATATACTTCCCTCCAGAGGTTTTAAACATTTCCTTTTTACGCCCCGTAATTTTTAAAAATCCTTCAGCATCTAATTCACCTTTATCTCCAGTATGAAAGTAATCGCCCGTCATTACACTAGCGGTTTTTTCATCATCTTTGTAATAACCCATCATTACGTTGGGTCCTTTTATTAAAATCTCGCCATCTTCTGCAATTTTAACTTCGACATTACGTATAGGTTTACCAACGGTTCCAACTTTAAAGCTGTTTTCGCGGTACATACCAACAGCAATTACAGGAGAGGTTTCTGTTAAACCGTAGCCTTCCATAACTCTCATACCCGCAGCACAAAAAATTCTAGATAGTCTTGGTTGTAAAGCAGCACTACCCGAAACCATGGTGTGTAAGTCTCCTCCTAGAGCTTCACGCCATTTACTAAATATTAATTTATTGGCAATTTTTAATTTAAACTCGTACCAAGCGCCGTTTTTTTGATATGGCTCCCATTGTTCGCCGAGTTTTACTGCCCAAAAAAATAAAGCTTTTTTTATGCCTGTAAGTTCTGCAGCTTTAGCCATAATTTTATCGTATACCTTTTCTAAAAGCCGTGGTACAACACTCATTAAATTAGGCTTAATTTCTTTAGCATTTTCACCAATTTTATCAATAGCTTCAGCAAAGTATATGGATAGTCCAGCGTATTGGTATATGTAAATTAGTACGCGCTCAAAGATATGGCAAATTGGTAAGAAACTTAAAACTCTATTTTGGTTGTGGTTAAGCGGTAACCTTGGGTAACTATCAAGGGCGTTACTGGTAATATTCCAATGCGATAACATAACGCCTTTTGGTTTACCTGTGGTTCCTGATGTGTAAATTATAGTAGCTAAATCTTCCTGTTTAACGTCTTTTTTTCTAGCCTCAACTTCATTTTGGTTACTTTCGTCTTTTCCTAATTCGAATAATTCGGAGTAATGTTTACAGCCTTCAATATGGTCAAAACTATAAACGTCTTTTAATTTAGTGTTTGCTTTTACTTTATTTACTTTTTCTAGAACCTCCTTGTCTGAAACGAAGCAATATATAGATTCACTATGATTTAAAATATACTCATAATCTTCAGCAGAAATAGTTGGGTAAATTGGAACATTCTGTGCACCCAATTGCAATACACCAATATCCATAATGTTCCATTCAGTTCTATTTGAGGTAGAAATTACAGCTATTTTATCATTTTTATTAACTCCTAACCTAAGTAAGGCTCTACTTACTGCATTAGCTTTATCTATATATTCTTGTGTAGATGTTTTAATCCATTTACCATTATATTTTGTTACCAAAGCGGCATCGGTCGGGTTGTTTTCCAGTTGGTGATATGGAAAATCAAAAAGTCTTTTTAGTTCAGTCATTTATATCTATTAATCAGGGGTTGCAAAATATAAAAATTATACCAAATAAAACAAGTTAAAAATTTAATAATTTGTTAATATAAGTTGTGTTTTTATGTTTTAACGATAAAATAGGTGTATTATAACTAGTAATATGTTAAAATTAAAGACGGTTTTAATCAAAAATCAACAAATAATTTCTAATATGATAAATGTCAGTTAAATATTCGTTGTTCGATAGTAATTTTGAACCAGTTAATCAACAAATAATTTTTATTATGGTAGTTAAAGAGTTTAAAAGCGGAACATGGATTAATACAATTGATGTAAGAGATTTTGTTATAAATAACGTTACATCTTATTATGGAGATGACACCTTTTTAGTTGGAGCAAGTGAAAGAACAAAAAGGCTTTGGGAGGTTTGTTTACAAGCTACTAAAGAAGAACGACAAAATAACGGTTTAAGATCTGTAGATACAGAAACGATATCGGGTGTAAATAATTTTGAAGCAGGTTATATAGATAAAGAAAATGAAGTAATTGTAGGTTTGCAAACCGATGAGCTTTTAAAGCGTGCTATGAAACCATTTGGAGGTTTTAAGGTTGTGCAAAAAGCTTTGAGCGAACATGGCTTAGTTGCTAGCGATACGGTATCAGAGTTGTTTTCAAAATATGTAAAATCTCATAACGATGGTGTGTTTTCTGCCTATAATGCGGAGATTAGAAAATTCCGTTCTTTAGGTCTTTTAACAGGATTACCAGATAACTATGCTCGTGGTAGAATTATTGGCGATTATCGTAGAATAGCGCTTTATGGTATAGATAGGTTGATTGAAGTAAAAAAATCAGATAAAGCTACTATTACTGGGCCAATGACAGATGCTGTAATTCGTTTACGCGAAGAAGTTTCAGACCAAATTAAAGCGTTGCAAGAAATTGTAGAAATGGGAGCTAAATATGGTTTAGATTTATCCCGACCAGCAGAAAATGCACGTGAAGCTGTGCAATGGACTTATATGGGGTATTTAGCAGCGGTAAAAGAGCAAGACGGCGCAGCTATGTCTTTAGGTAATGTTTCTACATTTTTAGATATTTATATTCAAAATGATTTAGAAGAAGGATTAATAACAGAGGTTGAAGCACAAGAATATATAGATCAGTTTGTAATGAAACTTCGTATGGTGCGCCATTTAAGAATGAGTGCATACGACGAAATTTTTGCAGGAGATCCAACTTGGGTAACCGAAGCCATTGGAGGCATGTTTGAAGATGGTAGAACAAAAGTTACTAAAACATCATTCCGTTTTTTAAACACACTATATAACTTAGGACCATCACCAGAGCCAAATATTACTATTCTTTGGTCTCAAAATTTACCAGAAAATTTTAAAAAGTATTGTGCAAAAGTAGCTATAGATACCTCATCAATTCAATTTGAAAACGATGATATGATGCGTACCTTAAGAGGATCAGACGATTATGGTATTGCCTGTTGTGTGTCTTATCAAGCTTTAGGAAAACAAATTCAATTTTTTGGAGCCAGAACAAATTTAGCAAAAACACTGTTACTTGCAATTAATGGTGGGCGTTGCGAAAATACAGGTACCAAAATGGTTGATGGTATAGCACCTATGGAAGATGAGTATTTAGATTTTAACAAAGTAATGTCTAATTTTAAAGTTGCCATGAAAGAAGTGGCTCGAGTGTATAACGATTCTATGAATATTATTCACTACATGCACGATAAATACTATTACGAAAAAGCTCAAATGGCTTTAATTGATACCAATCCAGATATAAATATTGCTTACGGTATTGCTGGTTTATCAATTGTAGCAGATTCATTGTCTGCTATTAAATACGCTAAAGTTAAACCTATAAGAAATGAAGAAGGTTTAACTGTAGATTTTAAAATTGAAGGCGATTTCCCTAAATATGGAAACGATGATGATAGAGTAGATGTATTTGCTCATGATGCTGTAGCAGATTTTAATAAAGAATTAAGTGCATTACCAGTGTATAAAAATGCAGCACCAACGCTATCTGTATTAACCATAACGTCAAATGTGGTTTATGGTAAAAAAACAGGAGCAACTCCAGATGGACGCCCAAAAGGTGTACCATTTGCACCAGGAGCTAATCCAATGCATGGTCGCGATACTAATGGAGCAATAGCATCATTAAATTCTGTAGCTAAAATTGATTATGAAGATTCTCAAGATGGTATTTCAAATACATTTTCTATAGTTCCAAAATCTCTTGGAGCTTCAGAAGCCGATAGAATATCAAACTTAACAACGATGTTAGATGGATATTTTAGTAGAAATGCTCAGCATTTAAATGTAAATGTTTTAAATAAAGAAACGTTGATAGATGCTATGGAAAATCCAGAAAATTACCCACAGTTAACTATTAGAGTTTCAGGATATGCTGTAAACTTTATCAGATTAACTAAAGAACAACAGCAAGAGGTAATTACAAGGTCTTTTCACCAATCTATGTAATTCAAATAAACTAAAATTAGTCACTAAAATTTAGAACATCCATAACATATGTTTGTGGGTGTTCTAATTAAAAAAAAGTTCGTTATTAAAACTTCAGAAAACACATTACGAGTTCATTCTATAGAATCGTTCGGTACTCATGATGGTCCAGGAATTCGAATGGTGGTTTTTTTGCAGGGATGTAAATTAAAATGCTTGTATTGCCACAATCCGGACACCATAGATACGCACGGAGGTAAAGAATATGCAATTGAAAATTTAGTTGAAAGAGCTGTAAAAATGAAATCTTACTTTGGTAAAGATGGTGGTGTTACAGTGTCTGGAGGAGAACCCTTATTACAATCAAAAGAATTGGTTCATTTCTTTAAAAGATTAAAAGAAGAAGGAATACATACAAATATTGATACTAACGGAAGGTTGTTAAACCATTACGCTGAAGAATTGTTAGATGACTATGCCGATTTGATTATGTTAGATATAAAGCATATGCGAGAAGATGGTTACCATATGATTACGGGGCAGAAAAATAAAGAAACCACATTTAATCTGGCAAAATATAGAGAAGCATCTGGTAAACCCATGTGGTTACGTTATGTTTTAATTCCAGAAATAACCAACAAGCCAGAGTTGTTACACGAAATGGGATCTTATTTTAAAGATTATAAAACTATTGAAAAAATAGAGCTTCAACCGTATCATAAACTAGGTATTCACAAATGGGAAGCGTTAGGATGGGATTATAAACTTAAAGATGCCAGGGAGAATACACCAGAAGAAATTAATCAGGCGGTACATATTTTAAAACAATATTTTAAAGAAGTAAAAACAAACTAAAAAATACATTTTCTTTTCATAATAAAGTCTTTTAAAAATTAATGGACAAATTGTATAATGAAAACATACAGAGAACAACATAAACCAGCTTCAGAATTTGCAAATAGATCAGATTATCTAGATCATGAGTTGCAAATAATGAAACCCAAACGATTTAGATTAAATTTTCCAGGACGAGATTTTAGATTTGAATGGGAAGATTTGGTGCCAGCATTAGCAGGAACTTTAGGTATAGTTGCCATGTACTCCTCTGTAATGATGGCTTGGGCAGAAGGTTTAACCTCAGCATGGGATCATATTACACTAGGAAAAGAATTTGCAATTGAAGTTTCTCGAGTAGAAATGATAATTCCTACTATTTTGTTTGTCATTTTTGCTTCGGGTTTTTTTAATCCAAGAGCCAATTTAGCAGGAAACCACGGGCCAATGATTCCTTTAATAGCAAGTATAGCTATAGCTGGTGCACATCCGTTAGCGTTAGCTGTTTTAATAGGTGTTTTTGGGCTTTTGCTGAGTGTGTTTAAAGGTGGTTCTCGATTAGTAAATTTAACAAGTAAAGGTGTAGCAGGAGGATTATTAATATTTCTAGGTTTCACAGGTGCGTTAGGGCAAATTACTACAATACAATCGTGGGGTAAAGGTCTTGAGTCTAGCACAGTTCAGCTTGGTTCTTTGGGGTTTTTAGGATTAATAATCCTTGCTGTTACCGTTATTTTATATAGTTTTTTAGCAAGAATAGATAAGCGTTGGTTAGCTATTCCAGCATGTGCTGTTACCGCGTTATTAATAGCTTTAATAGGAGGAGCAGGTTTCGATTTGCAGTTTACAACACAAATGGGTTTGCCTAATTTAAATCCAGTCCACTGGTGGGGAAGTACAGACGAAGGGTGGATGCTAGGTTTGCCTAATTCAGAACATTTCATAGCATCATTACCTTTTGCCATTTTAGCAGTAGCGATGTGGTCGCCAGATTTTTTAGGACACAGAATTTTTCAAGAAATGAATTATCCTAAAAAAACAGAAAAGGTTTTAATGGATGTCGATGATACTATGAGTATGTGTTCTTTAAGGCAAATGGTTGGTACAGCAGTTGGTGGTGGTAATATAACATCGTCTTGGGGAACATACATGATTCCTGCAGCTATTGCAAAAAGGCCAATTCCGGCCGGAGCCATTTTATTAGGGGTTATGGTTTTAGGTGTTGCTATTTTAGGAAGTCCAATGGATGTTGCAGTATGGCCACCAGTAAGATGCATAGCGTTATTAGTTGGTGTGTTTTTACCAATGATTGAAGCAGGTGTACAAATGATAAAAAGAAGTGCTTGTGCACAGGCTGCCGGAATATGCATATTCACAGCAATGGTTACAAATCCGGTATTAGCTTGGGCATTGGCTATGTTTTTAGATAATAATGGTTTAATAGGAGATAAAGAACGCGCAAATAAGCTTTCTGTAAGAGATAAGTTAATAATTCCGCTAAGTATTTTAGCAATTTGTATAACAGCAATTTTAACAGTAGGTATGTTACATAATACATACGGGATACAAGCGCTGTTTTAAAGAAAAGTTTATAATTGGTTAATTATAAAGTTTAGTTGTAATTTTTTGTTGATAAAACCTCGAGGTTTAAAATGATAAACTTCGGGGTTTTTATTTTATAGTTTTAAATGAAATATTAATACTTAGTATGTTCCTGTTTGGTGCATTTATGTGAAAAAAGATAGGTTAATCTATCCTAATTTTTTTAGAAACTTTCGTTTGTCGGTAAGTATATTTTCTATAATAGTTTGTTTAAATAAATCAATATCGTAAGGTTTTAAAACAATATCATTCATGCCACATTCAAAAATTTGATGTTTTTGTGATTCAATTTCAACTGCTGTAAGAGCAACAATAGGTGTTGTGTTGTTAAAAACTCTAATTTCTTTGGTGGCTTCAATTCCATTTTTCACAGGCATATTTATATCCATTAATATTAAATCATAATAAGAGTTTCTTACCATATATACTGCTTCTTCTCCATTTTTTGCTATGTCGCTATTTACATTTTCACTATTTAAAACTTTTTTAGTTACTACCTGATTAATACGATTATCTTCAACAATAAGTATTCGTTTTTGAGCTAGTTGTGTCGTGTCTGTTTTTTTTATTTTTTCATGTTGTTCAACAACTTTGAAAGATAAATTAAAGTTGAATGTAGTGCCTTTTCCTACTTCGCTTTCTACACTAATAGAGCTACCAGATTGATTTAATAATTTTTTTACAATAGGAAGCCCTAGTCCTGTGCCTTGATATCTGTTGTTTGATGAGTTTATTTGTGTAAATTCATTAAATATACCTTTTAGTTTATTTTCTTCAATACCTGGACCAGTATCTTTAATGGTAAAACTCAATTCTACTATATTGTTATTATTACTATTTGTATTTACAATTATCTCTATTGTACCATCTTCTGTAAATTTACATGCGTTACCTATAAGATTCATTAGTATTTGTGATAACATGACAGAGTTGCCTTTTAGAAACTCTGGTGAATTTTCACTAATTGAAATACGAATATCGTTTCCGTGTTGTAGTTTTATGTATTCAAATGAAAATATAATAGTATTTATTAATTCTTTTAAATTAAAAACGGTTTCTTCTTTATTAAAACTTTTATTATCTATTTTATTCATTTGTAGCAAATCATTTATTAGTGCCAATAAATAATTAGCTGAAAATTTAAGAGATTTTAAATCCTTTTCATGGTTTTTAAGTTCTTCATTCTCCATTAAAATACTACTGAGCCCAATTACACCATAGAGAGGTGTGCGGAGTTCGTGGCTTACCGTAGCAAAAAATTTCTCTTTAGATTTAGCAAGTTTTTCGCTTTCTTCTTTAGCAATTAAGTACTGTTTGTTCTTTTCTTTAAGGTCTTTAACAAGTACTTTCTTTTTTTTATGTGCAAAATATGTATTTACTAGAATTATTGTTAGAAATAAACCAATACCTGCAATAAAAATTAAAAGAATATTTTTACGTTCTGCTTTTTGTATTAAAAGTTTTTCTTCAAGTTCTTTGGCTTTAATTTGGTCTTTATAGCGCTCAATATTAATTTTTGCAGATACAGCATCGGTTATGTTTTTAGCTATATCGTTGTCTTTTTTTTCGCTATAAATTTGTAGTTTTTTATTAATATCGTAAAGTCCTTTGTAGTCTTTTTTCATCTCAAGGGCTTCCTTATAGCCTTCATAACCTTCAATTAAAGCTTCAACATACTCTGTGTTTTCGCATATGGCTATGGTTTGTTCGAATTTTTCAATGGCCTTGTCTGGCTCATTTATTAATAAGTACATGCGACCATAATTATGTAAGTGACTGGCTTTGTAATGTGGAGGGTTTCCTATTTTATCTAAATATTCTTGAGTTTTTTTTATTTGATGCCTCGAGCTATCTGGCATTTTTAACTCGTTAAATATTCTTGCTAAGTTATGGTGTATAATAAATAACCGTGATGTGTCTTTAAGTTTTTCGGCTATATTAATACTCTGTCTGTATTTTTCTACAGTTTTATATTTGTACTTTGGATTGTAATAGTAAATGTTAGCTAGGTTTCCTATTGATTTTAAAATAGAGGAACTATCGTTAGCTATTTTAGCTTCATCTAATGCTTTTAAAAATATTTTTTTTGCTCCAGCCGTATCATTAATGCGTAACATGGTGTTTCCAACTATTGTGCTTACTTCGCAAATGTATTTGCTATTTTTGCTCTTTTTTGAAAGATAAAGACCTTTTTCTGCATAAATTAAGGTTTCTACGTAATTGGATTTATAGTATTCTGTTGTCATCCAATTTACCATAGTTTCAACATGGTTAGATATTTCTGCTAATGTAGAATCTTTGGATATACTTGGTAAAACTTCAGATAAGCTCTTGCTTGTATTACTATTTTGGTTAGCCTGCTCAGACTGACCAAAAGAACAAATCCATAAAAAACAGGTTAATAATATTAATATTTTACTTTGATAATTCATTCTGTGTTTAATAACTTACAGATATAAATATACAGTAATTATTCTCAAAATCAATGTTTTAACGTAATAATTGTGCTTTTTGTCGATAAAAAATCTATCAAAGTATATTTGTTTTATTTTTTGAAATAAAAAATAAAGGGGTTTAACCTTATATCTGTCTTACAGATGATGTTTATAAAGACTATCTGTTTTTGTTGAAAAAATGAAATTTTTATACCTAGATAAATTTAAGTTTTATTCTTTGTTTTATGTAGAGGGTTTCGTTTGATTCTTAAGAATGCAATATTGAATTCTATTATGTGATCTGTGCGGTGTTTAAGAATATTTTTTTTAAAATCTCAAGTTGTAATGCGTTTTCCTTCTTGATTTAGTTTGTAAGATAAACCATGTAGTTTTCCTTTATTATAGAAAAAGGCTTCATCTAATAGGCCAGATGAGTAGTAGTTTTTTATACTGTCTAATTTATAATTTTTGTCAAACTAATGTTGCACAGCTAAAATGCTATCTTTATAATAAATGCGCTTAGAATTTTTTTGACTTTGAGAGAGTAACTGTAAGGTGAGAAGTATTAATAGGAAAATATGGTATTTTGTTGTAGATTGGTTGGTTGTGTATAAAAATAAAAAAAGTTTTTACAATTGTAAAAACTTTTTTTATTCATAGTATGCCATGCATAAAATTACTTATTCTCAATCCATTTGCGAGCATTAACAAAAGCTTCTAACCAAGGTGAAACTTCGTCTTTTCTACCATCTGGGTAATTTGCCCAGTTCCATTGGAAGGTAGAACGCTCAATGTGTGGCATAGTTACTAAGTGGCGGCCAGTTTTATCGCTAAGCATAGCGGTATTAAAGTCTGAACCATTTGGGTTATGCGGATAACCTTCGTAACCATATTTTGCTACAATATTGTATTTGTCTTCACTATACGGTAAATTAAATTTTCCTTCGCCATGAGAAATCCAAACGCCTAAAGTACTTCCTGCTAATGTAGAAAGCATAATAGAATTGTTTTCTTGAATTTTTACCGAAGTAAAAGAACTTTCGTGTTTATGCGAATCGTTATGAAGCATTTTTCCGTGTTCTTCGTGTTCAGGGTTTATTAAATCTAATTCCATCCATAACTGGCAACCGTTACAAATACCAACAGACAAGGTATCTTCTCTTTCAAAGAAGTTTTTAATGGCTTTATTGGCTTTTTCGTTGTATTTAATAGCACCTGCCCAGCCTTTAGCAGAACCTAAAACGTCAGAATTTGAGAAACCTCCAACGGCTCCTAAAAATTGGATATCTTCTAAGGTTTCACGGCCTGAAATTAAATCGGTCATGTGTACATCTTTTACATCAAAACCAGCTAAATACATGGCGTTTGCCATTTCGCGTTCCGAGTTACTTCCTTTTTCGCGTAAAATAGCTGCTTTAGGTCTTGACTGCGCTCGACCTGACATATCTGCGTCACTTTTAGCGTAGTCGAGAAGCCCTGTGAAGTGTTTAGGAAACTCAAATTGTAATGGTTGGTTTTTGTAATTATCAAAACGGTCTTTAGCTAAGCCATTGGCCGTTTGCTTTTCATCTAGCAAATAAGATGTTTTATACCAAACATCTCTATTTTCGCTAATATTAAAGCTAAAGTTATCGTCGTTGTTTTTAATAGTTAAGTTGCCAGAAGTATTTACCGAACCAATATTGAAAAACTCGATATTATTTTCAGCTAAAATAGCTTCAACCGATGCCTCTGCTTGAAAAACAAGACCAGTATTTTCAGCGAATAATACTTTTATAGAATCTTCTTCATTCAGTTTCGAAATATCTAAATCGGCACCTAAATTAACATCAGCAAAACAAAGCTCTAATAAAGTTGTAATTAACCCGCCAGAAGCCACATCGTGACCTGCCGAAATTTTATCGCTTATAATTAAAGATTGAATAGTGTTAAAAACAGTTTTAACGTAGCTCGCATTTTTTACCGTTGGAGCATCGTTACCAATAGTGTTTAAAACTTGGTTAAACGAGCTTCCGCCTAATTTAAAATCGTCTTGCGATACGTTTATATAGTAAACATTTCCAGCATTTTGTTTAAAAACAGGTTCTACAACTTTAGTAATATCGTTACAATTTGCACCTGCCGAAATAATAACCGTTCCTGGGGAAATAACATCGCCATCAGGATACTTTTGCTTCATAGAAAGCGAATCCTTTCCAGTAGGAACGTTAATTCCTAAATCAATAGAAAAATCGGAAATCGCTTTAACTGCTTCATATAAACGGGCATCTTCACCTTCATTTTTACAAGGCCACATCCAGTTGGCAGATAATGATGCCGACTGTAAGCCGTCTTTTAAAGGCGCCCAAACTAGGTTGGTTAATGCTTCTGTAATGGAGTTTCTACTTCCAGCCACTGGGTTAATTAAGCCCGAAATAGGCGAGTGCCCAATAGAGGTTGCTACACCTTCTTTTCCTTTAAAATCCAGAGCCATAACACCAACGTTATTTAACGGGATTTGTAATGGGCCAACACATTGTTGTTTGGCCACTTTACCACCAACACAACGGTCTACTTTATTTGTTAACCAATCTTTACAAGCTACAGCTTCAAGTTGTAAAACTTGCTCTAGGTAAATTTGTAGGTTTTTGGTTTTATATCTTGGGTTTTTATATTTTCTGGTAACCGTTTTATCTGTCATTACCGTTTTAGGAGAACTTCCAAACATATCGCTCATAGCTAAATCCATAGGTTTGTTGCCTTTGGTTTTAGACTGGAATGTAAAACGATCGTCTCCAGTAACATCGCCTACAGTATAAATTGGCGAACGTTCGCGTTCTGCAATTTTCTGTAAGGTTTCAATATGTTTTTCAGAAATAACAAGCCCCATACGTTCTTGCGATTCGTTACCAATAATTTCTTTGTCAGAAAGTGTTGGGTCTCCAACAGGAAGCGCATCTAAATCTATTTTTCCTCCAGTATCTTCTACAAGCTCCGATAAACAATTTAAATGCCCACCAGCACCATGATCGTGAATAGAAACAATAAAATTCTCGTCGCCTTCAACCATACCTCGAACTGCATTAGCCGCACGTTTTTGCATTTCTGGGTTCGAGCGTTGTACCGCGTTTAACTCGATACCAGACGAAAATTCGCCAGTATCGGCACTAGAAACAGCAGCGCCACCCATTCCAATTCGGTAATTTTCACCACCAAGAATAACTATTTTATCGCCCGTTTGCGGTGTGTTTTTTAAGGCTTGTTCGGCTTTGCCATAGCCAATACCACCGGCTTGCATAATCACTTTATCGAAACCTAAACGTCTGGCAGGCGCATCGCTAGACGACGCGTTTTCGTTATGCTCGAAAGTTAAAACAGAACCCGTAATTAAAGGTTGTCCGAATTTATTACCAAAGTCCGAAGCACCGTTAGATGCTTTTATTAAAATATCCATTGGCGTTTGGTAAAGCCATTTTCTAGCTTCAAACTTTTGTTCCCAAGGGCGGTTTTCTTCAAGTCTAGAGTACGAGGTCATGTAAACTGCTGTACCAGCTAAAGGTAACGAGCCTTTACCACCAGCAAGTCGGTCTCTAATTTCTCCACCGGCACCAGTTGCAGCCCCATTAAAAGGCTCTACAGTTGTTGGGAAGTTATGTGTTTCCGCTTTAAGTGAAATAACCGAATCAAATTCTTTAGTTTCGTAAAAATCAGGAATATCGGCACGTTTAGGAGCAAACTGCTCCACTTTTGGGCCTTTTATAAAAGCCACATTATCTTTATAAGCCGACACAATATCGTTAGGGTTAGCTTCAGATGTTTTTTTAATTAATTTAAATAAAGAGGTTGGTTTTTCTTCACCATCAATAACAAACGTACCATTAAAAATTTTGTGGCGACAGTGCTCGCTATTTACTTGCGAAAACCCAAACACTTCTGAGTCGGTTAGTGGTCTGCCAATTTTTTCAGCAACACCTTCTAAATAAGTGACTTCTTCATCACTTAAGGATAAGCCTTCTTGCACATTGTAAGCGGCAATATCATCAATATTTAAAATAGGTTCAGGCTCAATATTTATGGTGTACGATTCTTGATTTAACCCGTTAAATTTCTCCGAAATCATAGGGTCAAAATCGCTAAAATCTTCAGTTACAGCTGTAAACTCTTCAATACGAATAATACCTTCAATACCCATATTTTGGGTAATTTCCACAGCATTTGTACTCCAAGGCGTAATCATTGCAGCACGCGGACCAACAAAAAAAGCATCTAACGATGCTTGCTCAATTTTAGGTGCGTTACCAAATAACCAGGTTAATTTAGAAATGGTTTCTGTAGAAAATTCTTTTGTTGCTTGAACAGCAAATACTTTACTGTTTTGGTTTCCGAAGAAATGAATCATTATGTATACGTTATAGTTGTGTTATAAAAACGCAAAAATACATTTTTTTAAACGATAAAACGGCTGTTTTTTTACGAAACACAAGGTGTTTTCAACAAGTTTTTTAACAGAAATAAATTTTTGGGCGTTTCCCCGCCCCGAACAGTCGGGATCGGCGTCGGGCTTTACACTATATCTTTTTCTCATACCTCAAAAAAGGATGCCGTTACAATCCCTAACGCAGCTTGCCTCATAGTTTAAAAATATTTGTTAAGTAGGTGTTTAACCTGTGTGTAATAACTTCTTCCAAATAAATTTAAATGCACCAATAAATAATACAGTTGGTAAATTTCAATTCTGGTTTCGGTAAAAGCATCAAACGGAAAAATATTTTGGTAAGTTTTATAAAATGCATTGCTAAAACCACCAAATAATTTGCTCATGGCAATATCAACCTCGTTGTGCCCAAAATAAATAGCCGGATCAATTAAATAAGGCGTGTCGTTTTTTGCAATTACATAATTGCCGCCCCACAAATCGCCATGAATAAGCGATGGTTTTATGTTTTTAAAAAGTGGCGTTAAAACTTCTTTTAGTCTGGCTTCAGTAGGAATTTCGGAATCCTTAAGCAAATTATTTGTTTTTGCTAAGTTTAGTTGAGGTAATAAGCGTTGGTTAATGTAAAAACCTGTCCATTGCTTATAAAATTTATTTTGCTGCGGTAAACTGCCAATAAAGTTGTTAGTGGTTAAACCAAAATTATCTGCTGAGGTCTTATGCAGTTTAGCTAAATGTTCACCTAGCGTTTTAAAATTGGTTTCACTGGGTGTTTTGGCATCAATAAACTCCATTAATAAAAACGCAGTTTTACCTAGATTTCCGCAAGCAAATAGTTCTGGAACAGCAATAGTATTGGTGTTTTTGATAGTTTCGAGCCCTAGTTTTTCGGTTTGAAACATGTTTTGGGCGTGACTGGAAGTATTCGTTTTTAAAAAATACGATTTGGCAGCTGTATCAATTTTAAAAGTTTCAGAAATATCTCCACCAGAAACCGGAGCATAGTTAATTATTGGTTGGTTTAAAACCGAAGCGATATGATTTATAAAGGCTGTGTTCATCTCATTTTAAAAATAAAAAAAGCCATTAAAATAATTAATGGCCTTTTAAATTTTGTTTTTATGTTGGCTTTACTCTTTTATAAGTCGTTTAGTAATACTTTGCACGCCATTAGAAAGTTTTAAAATATAAATACCTGAATTAAGTGTTTGTATAGAAATAGTTTTATTTATTGTTTTACCTTCATTTAATAATTTACCTAGCATATTATAAATTTCGAAAGATAAATTTTCATTACTATTAATCGAAATGCTATCACCACTTACTGGGTTAGGGTAAATATTTATGTTACTTAAACCAATAGCGTCGCTAGTACTTAAGCTACCGTTATAACAGGTCCATGATAAATCGTCAATTCTTACACGGTTAGAAGTCGATTGATTATCTAAAACTAAGGAAATACTTCCTTCTATATTAATATCTGTAATGGTTGTGGTTGTTGCTGATGTGTTGTCGCCGCTGTAAGGAATGCTTCCAACAGAATTACCATTAACAAGCACGTCGAAAGTGCCATCAGAACCACTAAAAGTTAGTTGTGTTGTTACTGTTAGGCTTCCAATACCACCTGTAATTGTTGGAGCTGTTAAATTTCCGTTTCTAATACAAATGGTTCTAGAATTTAAAGTTTGATCGGTTCTTGCATCAGTAGATGTCCATGTTCCACCGTCGTCACCTGTCCAAGTTCTTTCTGCATAATTTGATGCGTTTGTTGGTATATTTTCGAACGTTTCACTTAAACAGTTGTCGCCAGAAGCCGGAGCTTCAAGTGTCGTTTCAGTTACCGAATTACTTAAAGTTGACGTGTTACTAGCCGCATCAACAGCTAAAACAGCAAATTGATAAGTCGTTTCTGCGGATAAACCTGTAACTGTAAATGTAGTTGCCGTTGAGTTTGTTGCAACGTAGTAATTACCATCAATATATATATTATAAGTTACAACAGCTTCGTTATCGGTTGAAGCGGTCCAAGCTAAATCAACTGTAGATGAAGTTGGGTTTGACGCTGTTAAATTAGTTGGTGTTGTTGGAGCTTCGGTGTCTGGATCTGCGGTATCTCCCCAACGGTTTTCTGCTGCAGTTCCACCCCAAATTACTGTTGCTAAATATGGGTTGTCTATAAACGGGTTTCTATTTCCTTGGGCGTAAGTGTTAGATGTGTTTCCGTGATATGTGTTTCGATTGTCTTCAATAGTTGAAACCGGATCTTCGGCATTCCAATCTAACAATAAATTTATCATATCGGCATCAATAGCATTTGCTGTGCCATTTGCAACATAACTTGGTTTACATTGGTCGCCATAACGTAAGTACATATACATTATAATTCTGGCAACATCGCCTTTCCATTCATCTCCAGGATACCAACTTCCCGAAATATCTTGAGCATTTCCAGAGCCTGTTATAAATTTTTTATTTCCTCTATTAGAGTTCATAGTAACATCAGATGGTCTCAGGTTGTGGGCATCTGCATATGGCGGATTATTGTCTCCATTGCTATCCAAACTAGGGCTACCTAAGGAGTTTGGAAAGGTGTGTTCTCTATTCCAATGTGAACCCGCTGTGCCACCAGTTTCATCTTTATCTCTGGTTCTATCTGTAACATAATTACCATCCGTATCGCTGTAACCGTAAATTAAAACTACGCTATTACTGTTTGTTGGATCTAAATCGGTTTCTTTACTCGCATTCCAAATACCAGGCGTATAACTTAAATAATTACTGTGTTTTGAAGCAGTCGGTATCGCCAAATCATCAAACAAATCTGTACCTGTTTTATTAAAATCTACACCAGAATAATAATCTTGTAATGCTGTAGGAGGTGTAAGTTGAGCAAAGCTTAAACCTGAAATTAAAAGAAAGAAAAAGTAAAAATGTTTCATTGATAGAGAGTTAATTTGATCTATTTGGTTGATTTTTCTAGCAGAGCCATGTAAAATCCGTCGAAACCAGACTCATGAGCTAAAACTTTTTTGTCTTTTACAAAAGTAAATTCTTTTCCAGATTCTGATGTTAAGAATTTGTGAACTTGATTCTGGTTTTCAGAAGGTAAAACCGAACATGTAGCATACACTAATTTTCCGCCAGGTTTCACCATTTTAGAATATTGTTGTAAAACTTCTTGTTGTGTTACTCTAATTTTATCTATAAACTCGGGTTGTAATTTCCATTTCGCATCTGGATTGCGTCGTAAAACGCCTAAGCCAGAACAAGGTGCATCAATTAGCACGCGGTCTGCTTTACCGTGTAGCTTTTTAATTGGTTTAGTAGAGTCAATAACTCTTAAGTCGAAATTATGAACCCCGTTTCGCTTAGCTCTAATTTTTAATTTTTTTAATTTACTTTCGTAAATATCCATGGCAATAACTTGCCCTTTGTTTTGCATTAAGGCAGCAATATGCAGCGTTTTACCACCAGCTCCAGCACAGGTGTCGACTACCTTCATGCCTGGTTTTACATCTAGAAAATCGGCAACCAATTGCGAAGATGCATCTTGAACTTCGAAAAAACCTTGTTTAAAAGCATCTGTAACAAAAACGTTAGCACGTTCTGTTAGTTTTAAGGCCGAAGGGTAACCTTTAATAAATTCGGTTTCAATATTTAAATCAAAAAGTATGTTTTGAAGTTTTTCTTTGGTAGTTTTTAATGTGTTTACACGTAGAATAACATCGGCTTGCTCATTTTGCATGGCAATTTCTTTTGTCCAAGTGGCTTCGCCTAATTCTTCTAAACCTATAATATCTATCCAATCTGGAATAGATTCTCTAAATTTTCTGGTTTTAGATAATTCATCAAAACGTCCTTTAATTTTACGGGTTGGCGTGCCTTCAAAGTATTTCCAATCTGGTAATTTAATGCCTTTTAAGGTTGCCCAAACTGCAAACATGCGCCACAAGTTGTCGCGATCGAAAGGTTCTTTAACTTCAGCTATTTCGGCATAAAGTCGTTTCCAACGAACAATATCATAGGTGGTTTCAGCAACAAAAGCTCGGTCTCGGCTTCCCCAGCGTTTATCACGTTTTAAAAGTTGTTGTATAACTTTATCGGCATAGTTACCTTCATTAAAAATTAGGGTTAAACCATCAATAACCGCAAAGCATAAATTTCTGTGTAATCGCATTGTAAATAAAATAAGTATGCAAAGGTAATGTTATTTAAATAATAAAATTATCTATTTTGCAGCAATAAACTAGCTTTTGGAAGAAGACAAATTTATACAAGATCTTAAAGATGGCAAGCCATTTGCTTATGAGGAGTTATTAGACTCGTATCAGCAAAAGGTATTTGCTACTTGTATTTCGTTTGTTCCAAATAGGGAAGATGCCGAAGATATAGCACAGGAAGTTTTTATTGAGGTTTATAATTCTATTAGTAAATTTAAGGGGAATTCTAAATTATCTACCTGGATATATAGAATAGCAACTAATAAATGCTTAGAGTTTATTAGAAAACGAAATGCAAAAAAACGATTCGCCTTTTTACAAACTATTATGGGGAATGATATTCCTGTTGATAAAACAAATTATTTTACCGAAATGAATCATCCTGGTGTTTTATTAGAGAACAAAGAAGAGAGCGAAACTTTGTTTAAAGCCATTAATCAACTGCCTGAATCGCAAAAAGTTGTGTTTACGCTTTGTAAAGTAGATGATAAAAGTTACCAGGAAGTAGCCGAAATTACAGGGAAAAGTTTGTCGTCGGTAGAGTCGTTAATGTTTAGAGCAAAGAAGAATTTACAAAAAATATTAGAAAATTTTTACAAAAAAGAATAAGTAACGCAAGTTTTTAAAAAATATTGCATCAAAAAATATAGAAATTAAAAAGCGTAAATTATGGAAGATAAAATAACCAAAACGCTAAATGCTGTAGATAAGATAAAGCCCGTTAATGTATCGCCCTTTTTTAAAGACAAAACGATGCAAAAACTATTTGCTGAAAAAGAAATAGTGAAAGAAAATACAATTTGGTCGTGGTTTACGCCAAAGTTGCAATTAGCGACCTTGGTTTTAGTAATTACGGTAAATGTATGGGCGTTTTCTAAAATAACATCAGATTCATTATATCAAAATAATGTAAATCAGTTAGCCGAAACGTTTGGTTTGAATTCAAATACACAAAACTCATTTTTAAATCAATAGATATGAAAAACAACTCTATTTTATATGTATTGCTTTTCTTTTTAATAATTGTAAATGGGTTTTTTATATTCAATTATTTGTCGGGAGATAAATTACCAGAGTTTATCGAGCCTAAAAGTCCGCAACAATTTATAGGTGAAAGGCTAGGGTTTAATGATGCGCAAAAAGCAAAATTAGCTAAACTTGAAGAAAGCCATCATAAAGAGCTTAGAAAGATTGGCGACGATACAAAGTTTTTAAAAGATAAATTATTTAATAAACTTTCAGATAAAACAATATCTCAGACAGAGATAGATTCAATCACCAAGATAATTGGTGAAAATGAAGCTATTTCAAGCAAAAAAATATTTTATTACTTTAAAGAAATTGAAGCCATTTGTAATTCTGAAGAACAGCGAAAAGTATTTAGAAACATAATTCAAGATGCTATTGGTAAGCCAAAGTTAAGAGGAATGCCACCAAACGCACATAGGCCACCACCAAACGGAAGAGAAGGGCGAATGCCACCTCCAGAACACCAGTAGTTTGTAAAGACTGTAAATTGTAGGTGTAAACCGAAATAAACACTCATTATTTTAAACTGTATTTTGAAAATATATGTTTAAAATAATGAGTGTTTTTATTTAAAAAATTTTTTTTAATAAAAAACGCAAGTTTTTTACACTTCGTACATCTAAATATTTATAAAACAAAAAAAGTACAATTAGAATGAAGCATTTTTTTTTAATGAGTTTAGCTTTATTAGGGCTTTGCTCGTGTTCGTCATCAGATAGTAGTGATGATGTTTTAGATGAAGAAAACCAAGATGATGAAACGATTGCAGAACTACATGCCGCTTTTGCAGAATTTAATACAGATGCTACAGATATTTATTTGTCTGATAATGGTACTACTGTAACCATAGAAACTACAGGTTTGCCAAACCATGAAACTGTGTATTGGGGAGAAGGGCATGAATTGTATAAAGATGAACCAGATGTAGAGTTAACCCCATCGATAATGGCGAGTAATAATAATGCAGTTACAATAGTGGTTGATGCAACACCAGATTTAGATGGTTCAAGTATAGCCACAAATTTCGATACTATTGGAATTGCAGTAAGTGGCGCTTCAATTTTTAACGATCAAGAAGGTGGTGGCGCTTTAAATGAAGCCGCAGCAAGCTTAGATTGGACAGGAGCACATATAGGTCCTGGAGTGTATCATTACCATTTAGAGCCAGTTGCATTTTCGTATGATGATGAAAACTTAGTAGGTATATTGTTAGACGGTGTTTTTATATATGGGAGAAAATGCTACGAAACAGGAGATTACCCTACAGACTTAGATGCTTCAGGAGGACATACAGGAATTACACAGTATAGCGATGGCGAAGAAGAATATCATTATCACATAATTAATGAGTTGTATTCTACAACAGGGTCTTACATTGTTTTTGCAGGACCATATCAAGGGTATTAAATATTTTTTTAAATGAAAACTGTTAAAATAATTAGTTTGTTATTTATCTGTTTTTTAGTTTTTTCTTGTAAAAGCAGAAAAGAAGATCAGGTAGCCAATAATGAGAGTTTTAAAAATAATAGACCACCAAGGCATGAAAATGGTAGACGACCAGGACCTCCTCCAGGTGGAGGTGGTAGAGTAAGAAATTATGTGGCTACAGATAGTGATGAAGCGGTAGAAAAACTTCATCCTGCTTTTGAGGCTTTTAATAAAGAAGCTACAGATATATTTCTATCAAATAACGGGAGAACTGTAACTATTGAAACCACCGGATTACCAGATCATGAGACTATATATTGGGGCAAAAATCATGAATTATATCGTGATGAGCCTAGTGTGGAACGAACCCCATCAATAATGTCTAGTAACAATAATGCTATTACTTTGGTGGTAGATGCTGTTCCTAATTTAACTGGTAAAACAATTAATACTAACATGGGAACAATTGGTATTGCAGTAAGTGGTGCTTCAATATTTAACGACCAAGAAGGAGGTGGTGCACTTGATAGAGCAGCAGCAAGTTTAGATTGGACAGGTGGCCACATTGGTCCGGGTGTATATCATTATCATCTAGAGCCTAAAGCTTTTAGTTATAACGACGATAAGTTAGTAGGTATACTTCGTGACGGTGTGTTTATTTATGGTAGAAAATGTTTTGAAACAGGAGATTATCCTACCAATCTAGATGCTTCAGGAGGGCATACGGGAATAACGCAACATTCTAATGGAAAGGCAGAATATCATTATCATATAATAAACGAATTGTATTCAACTACAGGATCTTACATTGTTTTTGCGGGTCCTTATCAAGGGTATTAAAAATGCGATTAAATAATAAAATAGTTGTTTTGTTTCTTTTAGTGGTTCTAGTTGCTTGTAACAAAAGTCGTGTAGTTACAAGCACAACCACTAATGTTGAAATTAAAGATCGTTTGGTGTTAAAAAATCAACTAGTTTTAAATGGGAATGAAGGTAAATGGTATTACCAAGATTCTTTATTTAATGGCTATGCCGTGCGTTATTATAAAAACAATAATTTAATGGAAAAAGTTGGTTTTTATAATGGGAAAAAGCATGGTTTAGCTAAAGTTTGGCACAATAGCGGTGCATTAAAAACCGAATATTATTACAGTCAAAATACAATAGTAGGTACATATAAATCATGGTGGCCAAACGGTGTTTTGGCATTATCAACTACTTATTTAGATGGACAAGTACATGGGGAGGAAAAGCGTTGGTATAACACTGGGCAGATTGCAAAATTACGTCAATTAAAACACGGCAAAGAAGAAGGAATGCAAAAAGCATGGTTACAAAACGGAAAGTTATATGTGAATTATGAAGCCAAAAATGGAAGAATTTTTGGAATGTTAAGAGCTAATTCTTGTTATAGATTGGAAGACGAAAAAGTAATAATGAATAAATGAAAAAGATAATTGTTTTAATATTAGTTTTTCTAAGTTTTGCGTGTAAACAAAAAGCAAAAAAAGAAATTTCCCAAGCTGAAGAAACGAGTAGAGTAGACTATTTACCGTATTACGAAGACGAGTCTTTTACGCCAAAATGGATTACACCAAATACTGAAGCAGAGCAAAAGTTTCATAAAATACCAGATTTTAAGTTAACAAATCAATTGGGTGAAACAGTTAGCCAAAAAACCTTTGAGAATAAAATTTATATTGCCGATTTTTTCTTTACTACATGTCCTGGTATTTGCCCAAAAATGACGGGTAATATGTTTAAAATACAAGAAGCCTTTCAAGATGACCCAGAAGTGCTATTACTCTCTCACTCTGTTATGCCAAGCGTGGACTCTGTATCTGTTTTAAACGATTATGCAAAAGAGTATGGCGTTATTAGCGGAAAATGGCATTTAGTAACAGGCGATAAATTTCAAATTTATAGCCTGGGTCGGGAGGCTTATTTTGTAGAAAACGATTTAGGTGAACAAAAAAGTATAGACGATTTTTTACACACCGAAAATTTTTTACTTATTGATAAGAATAAACATATTCGAGGTATTTATAATGGTTTAAATAGAGCATCAATCGCTCAATTAATTACAGATGTAAAGGCATTAAAAAAAGAATAAGGATAAAAATATTGTTGATTAGTAGCTTTAAAAGGGCTGTGGAGTAAAATCTATAGCTCTTTTTTTATTACTTTTAAATTTTAACCTTTATTCATGAAAAATCGTATTTTAATTACTCTATTAGTTGTTGTTAGTTTTGCTTTTATCCCGGTTAGTAAACGTAGTTTAGGCTTTACATCAGTGGAAATAGATATAATACATCAAGATTCATTGTTAAACGTTCGTGCTATTGAAATTATAGACAACATAGGTTTGGCATATTTAAGCTCTAATGGCGATTTAGGTATTCTTTTTAATAATAAAAATACTTCAGAAAATGTAACAGACATAAACATTCCGCAGAAAATCCAAACAACAATTAAGTACGATACGTTGCCTATAAATTTTAGGTCTTTTGCTATTACAAAAGATAAAGCTTTCGGGCTAACCATTGGATCGCCTGCATTAATGTTTGATTTAGATGTTGATGATAACAAAAGTGAATTAATTTACCGTGAAGATCATCCAGACGTGTTTTATGATGCAATGGATTTTTGGAACGATTTAGAAGGTATAGCTATTGGAGATTCTACAGATGGATGTTTAAGCATAATTATTACAAGAGATGGTGGTGAAACTTGGAACAAAATAAATTGCAATAAACTGCCAGAAGCTTTGCCAAAGGAAGGTGCCTTTGCTGCCAGCGATACTAACATAGCAATTATTGGAAACAAAACTTGGGTAGCAACAACTGCAGGGCGAATTTACTTTTCGCCAGATAAAGGAAAATCTTGGGAAATTTATAATACGCCAATTATAAAAGACAAAGAAACCGAAGGTATTTACTCAATTGATTTTTATGATGAATTAAACGGTTTTGGTATTGGAGGCGATTATACAAAACCTGATGCAAATATTGCTAACAAAATAAAAACTATTGATGGTGGTAATACCTGGGAGCTTGTTTCTAACAATGAAGGTCCAGGGTACAGAAGTTGTGTGCAATATGTGCCAAATTCTAATGCTAAAAAATTAGTAGCAATTGGTTTTAAAGGAATTGATGTAAGTAACGATGCAGGTAAAACATGGAAACACTTAAGCGATGAGGGATTTTATACCTTACGTTTTGTAAATAGTAACACGGCTTACGCTGCTGGTAATGGAAGGATAGCTAAACTAACATTTATAGAATAAAAAAAAGGAGCTTTTTAGCTCCTTTAAGTTTTATTATTTATCGCGTTTTTGACGCATCTTTTTCCATTGGTCAAACATTTTTTTCTTAAACTCTTCTTCAGCTACCTGTAGTAAAAGTACTTTTTTTGCAGGAATAATAGCTTTTAATTCTTTATTTAAATTGTATTCTTCTTGATGTAATTTGCGTTCAGCATTAGTGAATTTTTCTAGAAGTTCGCTAGCTCTTTTTTCAGAAAGTGTATTAATGTTTTCTTTTATTTCCTTGCGAATACTTCTTAATTCGTTATGCTTTATCTTTCTGGTAGTTTCGTCGTAAGCGTTGTATATGGGCCAAAATTTTTGAGCTTCAGTTTGAGTTAGCTCCAAAAGTTCTGTTATAAAAGATACTTTAAGTACTTTTATTTTGTCTCGTTTGTTTTCTTGCGAAATCGCTTGAAAAGACAAAAGATATAATAAAAATAAGGGGAGCATTATTTTTTTCATAATTCTTAGGGTTTTAATCTTCAATAAAATCATCTAAATCTATATGATCTATTAAGTAAGATTCTATGTTTTCTTCTTCAAAATCGTGATTTACAAAATTTTCGATATTAAAATCTTCATCAGCAAATAAGTTTACCATGTCATAAGATGTTAAGTCTTCGTTTAAAATGTAATTTTCAACAGTATCTACATCTAGAGTATTCCAATTTGTATTCTGGTTATTAAAAAGCGTTAAGCTAAATAGTAAAATTACGGCAGCTGCAATACTTGAAACGTATACTAAATTCTTTTTACTAAAAATAGAAATGATTTTAGAGGGCTGTTGTGTTTTTGAAATTTTATTAAAAATAGAGGCTTCTAAAGTGTTAAAGTAATTGTTCGGAGCGCTAAATCCTGTTTTGTTTACCTCGTTTTTTAGTTTAGCAATGGTAAACAAGTCATCGTCAAGATTATTTAAATAATCTTGAGGCGCTTTAAAGCCTGTTTTTTTAATATTATGTAAACTATTATTGCTCATCTTTAAATAAGACTATAAATTTTAATAAAGGTTTAATTGTTAGTTAAATATGCTTCAATTTTTTTTGCAGCTAGGTGGTATGATGCTTTTAAAGCTCCTTCGCTAGTCTTTAAAATTTCAGACATATCGCTGTATTTTATATCTTGAAAATACTTCATGTTAAAAACCAACTGTTGCTTTTCTGGTAATGTAGCAATGGCTTTTTGTAATTTTAATTGAATGGCATCACCTTCAAAATAAACATCGGAGGCCAGATTATTTATTGCTAAGTTTTGAACTTCTTCGTTGCTAACCTGTAATCTTTTTGCTTTTTTGTTTAAAAAGGTAATAGATTCGTTGGTGGCAATTCTGTACATCCATGAGTAAAGCTTGCTATCTCCTTTAAAATTATCTATGTTTTTATAAATTTTAATAAAGGTATTTTGTAAAACATCATCAGCATCAGCATGTAATTTTACAATATTTCTAATATGCCAATATAAACGTTCTTTGTAAAGACTTAAAAGTTCTTTAAAAGCTTTATCTCTTTGGGTTTTAGATTTTAATTGCTGAAGTAAATCTGCTTCTTCTATCAAAATTATGTGTTTACTTTTTAGACTTTTAAATATAGGAATAGTTTAAAAGCTGTATTTTAAAGTTTTCTTAAAAAATGTCAATTGATTGATTTTTAGCGATTTTAAGTTATTTTTATCGATGAAATGCATTTAAAAACGATAAAAAACAAAAAATACTTGGAAACTATATATGTATATTATAAATTTGGATCAGAAACCTACATTATGTGTTAGCTGTCCCCAAGTCTAACAAAAACAGAAAGGATAGATGCCCAAATCTCTATCCTTTTTTTTATGTTTAATTTTTTATAAATTTTATTCGAAGCTTTGCATATCTACAAGTTTTTTGTAGGTGCCATTTTTTGAAATAAGCTCGTCATGTTTGCCTTGTTCTACAATTTCTCCTTTGTTTAAAACTACAATATTGTCGGCATTTTGTATAGTAGAAAGTCTGTGTGCAATAACTATAGACGTTCTGTTTTTCATCATGTTTTCTAGAGCAACTTGTAATAAACGCTCACTTTCGGTATCTAAAGCAGATGTTGCTTCATCTAGAACCATAATAGGTGGGCTTTTTAACACAGCTCTAGCAATGCTTAAGCGTTGTTTTTGGCCGCCAGATAGTTTGTTTCCAGAATCTCCAATATTGGTTTCAATGCCTTCAGGTAATTCTTTAACAAATTCCCAAGCATTGGCTACTTTTAGGGCATCAATAACCTCTTCGTCGGTAGCATCTTCTTTTCCTAATTGTAAATTGCTTTTAATACTATCGTTAAACAAAATAGCGTCTTGAGTAACAATGCCTAACTGTTTTCTTAATGATGAAATAGTAAGCGTTTTTATGTCTTGCCCATCAATTAAAATATTCCCTTTGTTTACATCGTAAAAGCGTGTAATTAAGTTTGCTAAAGTAGATTTTCCACTACCAGATTGCCCAACAAGAGCTACAGTTTTTCCTTTTGGTATAGTTAAAGAAAAATCTTTTAAAACATACTCTTTATCATATTTAAATGATATGTTTTTAAATTCAATTTTGGAATTGAACCCAGATTTTTCAATAGCATTTGGTACATCTTGAAGCGGATTTTTAGCTGTTAAAATTTCTTGAATACGTTCTGCTGCAGAACCTCCTTTTTTTACATTTACTAAACCTCTAGAAAAGGCTTTTGCAGGAGTTAAAATGTTGTAGGCTAACCCTATATAAACTAGAAATTTACTTCCTGTTAAAAATGATTCGGAAGCGTCGTTTAAAATTAAATTACCTCCAAACCATAAAATAACGGCAATCATGCAAATGCCTAAAAATTCACTTGAAGGTGAAGCTAAGCTTTGCCTGATTAATAATTTGTTAGAAAAATTATAAAATCGTTGGGTTGAAGCTTTAAATTTTTCATTAAATAATTTTTCAACATTAAAACCTTTTATAATGCGTAAGCCACCTAAAGTTTCTTCTAAAGTTGATAAAAATAAACCTTGTTCGCGTTGCACGCGGTCTGATTTTCGTTTTAAACTTTTACCAATTTTAGAAATAACAAAGCCAACTATGGGTATAAAAATAAATACAAATACTGTAAGTTTTGTACTTATAATTATCATGGCTATTAATGAGAATAGTATAGTTAGTGGCTCTCTAACTATAAGCTCTAGAACTGGCAGCATTGAGTATTGTAAGTCGTTTACATCGCCCGTTACGCGAGACATTATATCACCTTTTCTTTTCTCTGAAAAATAGGATAATGGTAATTCTAATATTTTATTATAAACCGTGTTTCGAATATCGCGAATAACACCGTTACGTAAAAATACCATAAAGTAGTTGGCTAAATATCCAGAGATGTTTTTTAATAAAAAAGCAAGAACTAGTAGCATGATTACAAAAATTAGAGCTTTAGATTTGTCTCCGCCAGTAAATACATGCATTCTGTAAGCTAAAAGAGCTTCAAAATAGTCGCCAATTTCCCAAATACCTTTGTAAATAGGTGCTGTTGGGTTGGTAATGATAGCTTTACCTGTACAAGGATCGATGTTTTTTTCGAAAATTACATCGAGCATGGGTTTTAATGCTACAAAAGATAGGGTGCCAAATAAAGCAAAAAACACATTAGAAATAATGTGTCCTATTGCATATTTTTTATAAGGTTTTGCGTACCTTAATATTTTAAAAAATTCGTTCATTAAATTATATTAGCTTCATATCTTTTAAGATATCTTCAGCTTTTTTATCAAGTTCTTTTTCAGTGTTTTTAAAATCATCTACGTTGTTTAAGTTTGTATTAACGCTTACGTAGAATTTTATTTTAGGTTCTGTTCCGCTTGGTCTTAAAGCGATTTGGCTTCCATCTTCTGTGTAATAAATTAGCACGTTAGATTTTGGTACATCAATATCGGTTTCTTCGCCAGTAAGTAAGTGTTTTGCTTTTGATGTTTGATAGTCTTCAAACTTTACAACTTTTGATCCATTTATGGTTTCAAAAGGTGTTTCGCGAGCGTCAATCATCATTTGTTTTATTTCTTCGGCACCTTCTATACCTTTTTTGGTTATAGATACAAGTTTTTCTTTAAAGCAACCGTGTTCAACATAAAGTTTTAGTAATTCTTCGTAGAAAGAACTTCCCTGATATTTTGCAATTGCAGCAATTTCGCAAGCTAAAAGGGTAGAGGTTACAGCATCTTTGTCGCGAACAAAATCGCCCACCATAAAACCAAAACTTTCTTCGCCACCACCAATAAAATCTAAATCTTTATAATCGTGAATAAGTTTAGCAATCCATTTAAATCCTGTTAAAACAATTTTAATATCTACACCATAAGCTTTTGCTAAATGTTTAAGCATTGGCGTAGATACTATTGTTGTGGCAATAAATTCTTTACCTTTTATTTTATCTTCAGCTTTCCATTGTTTTAAAAGGAAATCGGTCATCATAACCATAGTTTGGTTTCCATTTAAAAGCTGTAATTCGCCTTCGGTATTTCTTACGGCTACACCTAAACGATCGCAATCTGGGTCGGTGCCAATAACAATATCTGCATCAACCTCGTTAGCCAGCTCTAATGCCATTTTTAAGGCCGCAGGTTCTTCTGGATTTGGCGATTTTACAGTTGGAAAATTTCCGTTGGGTACTTCTTGTTCTTTAACTATGTGTACATTTTTAAATCCGGCACGTTTTAAAGTTTCTGGAACTGCGGTAATTGATGTTCCGTGAAGCGATGTAAAAACAATTTTTAAATTGTCTTTAGCATCTTGAGTAGCGCCAACGCATCCATTTTTTACAGAGGCATTAACAAAAATATCGTCTACTTCTTTTCCTATGTAATTAATTAAACTATTGTTAGCTTCAAATTTAATATCTGAATATTCTAGATCGTTTATTGTTTTTATTACAGCAGCATCGTGTGGAGGAACTAATTGCCCTCCGTCTTGCCAATATACTTTGTAACCATTGTATTCTGGTGGGTTATGAGAGGCTGTTAAAACTATACCACAATGGCAATTTAAATGTTTTACTGCAAAAGATAATTCTGGTGTTGGGCGTAAATCTTCAAATAAAAACACTTTAATACCATTTGCAGAAAATACATCGGCAACTACTTTGGCTAGTGTTTTACTATTGTTTCTGCAATCGTAAGCAATTACAGTTTTTATTTTTTCGCCTGGAAACGATGTTTTTAGGTAATTACTTAAGCCTTGTGTGCTTTTTCCTAATGTATATTTATTAATTCGGTTTGTACCAATACCCATAACACCTCGCATGCCACCAGTACCAAATTCTAAGTCTTTGTAAAAACTTTCTTGAATATCTTTTGGGTTGTTGGCAATACTGTCTTTTATTTCTGCCTGCGTGTTGGCATCAAAAGTTGGAGTTAACCACGAATTAATTCGTTCTAAAATTTTTGGTTCTATGTGTATCATGATCAATTAATAAATTTGTATTCAAAAATAAACAATTTGAAAAGGAATACCTTTTAAAATGTTATCGTTTTAACGATTAAAGCTGTTGATTTAACTTAAATTTAATTCGTCTTTAATTAAATAACGTTTTTTGTCTTGTTTGTTTCGTAAAATAAGTTCGCCTAAAAAGCCTGCAATAAAAAACTGTGAGCCAATTACCATTGTAGATAGCGAAAGGTAAAATTGTGGGCGTTGGGTTATTAAACGTCCGGTTGGATTTAAAAATAATTTATCTACGCCTAAATAAAAAGCGAAACCAAAACCAATTATAAACATTATAACACCCAAGGCGCCAAATAAATGCATGGGACGTTTGCCAAAACGGGACAAAAACCAAATGGTTATTAAATCTAGAAAGCCATGTATAAAACGGTCCATGCCAAACTTGGTTTCGCCATATTTTCTAGCTTGATGTTGTACTATTTTTTCGCCAATTTTAGTAAAACCAGCGTTTTTTGATAGTACAGGAATATAGCGATGCATTTCACCATTAACATCAATATTTTTTACAACATTAATATGGTAAGCTTTAAGGCCACAGTTAAAATCATTTAGTTTAACCCCCGAAGTTTTTCTTGCAGCCCAATTAAATAGTTTAGATGGTAAGTTTTTTGAAATTACAGAATCGTAACGTTTCTTTTTCCAGCCCGAAACCAAATCGAAACCATCTTTTACAATCATGTTGTAAAGTTCTGGTATTTCGTTTGGGTTGTCTTGCAAGTCAGCATCCATAGTAATAACAACATTACCCTTGGCTTTTTCAAAACCGGCGTGAAGTGCTTGAGATTTTCCAAAGTTTTTTAAAAACCTGATGCCTTTTACGTTGCTATCTTTTTCGGCAAGTTTTGTAATAGTTTTCCAAGAATGGTCTGTACTACCATCATCAATAAAAATTATTTCGTACGAAAAACGATTGGATTGCATAACGTTTGCAATCCAATCGTGTAATTCTATTAAAGATTCTTGTTCGTTAAGTAGTGGTATGACTACTGATATATTCATTTAAATATTTTCTGAAAATAAATTAGTTTTCAAAAATACAGATTTTATGCTTCTTCAGGGTTATTTTTTTTAATTACTAAAGCAGCAATTAAACCAACAATAATGTAACCAATAAGCTGGAAAATAAAGTTTTGAACAACATTAGTTATAGAAAACATGTTTTCTTCTGCTTCAAGCTTTTCAACAGCTTGCTCTATAGCTTCTTGTGGTGCTCCAAAATTACGCATCATTTCTACTTGAGAATTCATCATTTTTTCTTTTAAAACAATAGCAGCTTCAGGATCAATAAAATTAAATATAATGATGCTTACAATTGTACTGATTGCCAAACCTACTGATACGGTTATAAAAAAAGAAGTGAAAGCATCTTTAAAACTAATATAGCCACCCAATAATTTTTTTGATTTTACTGCAGAAATAACACCAAACACTATTACGGCAATAAGTAAAATAATACCGTACCACATTTTTGTAAACAAATCTAGGTTTATATACCCCAAAATAGTAGATAGTGTAAGTAATACACCTAGATAAAGACCCCAATTTAATGCTAACGACTTTGTCGATTTTTCCATAATATTTTTGATTTTATAATTAGTTACTAAGTTTGTAGTCAAATATAGAAAAACGTTACACATAAAAATTAAATATTTTTTAAATAAATTGTTGTACGTTAGATAAAAAAGTGTAAATTTGCACTCCAAAATTGATTAGATAAAAGTATTTAGCGATGAGAAAAGGTATACACCCAGAAAATTATAGAATAGTAGCATTTAAAGATATGTCTAACGACGATGTTTTCTTAACTAAGTCTACAGCCAATACTAATGAAACGATTGAGGTTGATGGTGTTGAGTATCCATTAGTGAAAATGGAAATTTCTAGAACGTCTCATCCTTACTACACTGGTAAATCTAAATTAGTAGATACAGCTGGACGTATTGATAAGTTCAAAAACAAATACGCGAAGTTTAAAAAATAATTTTCGAGTTTTTAAAACTTTTATGAAGCCTTTCAGAAATGAAAGGCTTTTTTATTTTCTGTAATTCGCATACATTTGTTTAAAACAAATTGTAAGAATTAGAAGCGAATTTTTAATTCTTCTATTTTAACTTCAAATTTAGTTATGAACTATATTCTTTTTGATGGGCCATCACGAAATAACTTGTTGCCATTTACGTTTACACGACCTGTTGCCGATATTCGAGTAGGTATTTTAACTATTCGTGAAAAATGGGAAGCTTATTTGGGTACTACTACAACCACCATAACGGAAGATTATTTATCTGATAAATTTCCAATGGTTGAAATGGACGAGAATGTAATGATTAATGCATCGTTTTTGCCAAATTTAGAGTTAGTTGAAATGATTCGTGATTTAAGAGAAAATCAAGCTATTTTTAAAGGGGAAGAGGTTATTGCGTTTTTTACTAAAGAAGCTCAAGAAGATATAAATTTTAATGATTATGAAGCTTTTGAGTATAATGATGAGCTTTTAAAAATTGAAAATACTTGGGATATCTTCTCAAAAAACGAAGACGCAATTCAAGATGATTTTAATTTTTTAACAAAAAACAGAAAATCGCAGCCTATACCTTCTAGCAATAATGTTATTGATGCTCAAAATATTTTTATTGAAGAAGGTGCGAGTTTAGAATTTACCACATTAAACGCTTCTACAGGACCAATTTATATTGGTAAAAATGCTGAAATTATGGAGGGGGCTGTAATTCGTGGTCCGTTAGCGTTATGCGACGAGGCAGTAATTAAATTAGGGGCAAAAATATATGGAGCCACAACTATTGGCCCAGGAAGTAAAGTAGGAGGAGAAGTTAAAAATGCTGTGCTTTTTGCAAATTCAAATAAAGGTCACGAAGGTTACCTAGGTAATTCGGTTTTAGGAGAGTGGTGTAATTTAGGAGCAGATACCAATAATTCTAATTTAAAAAATAACTATGCAGAAGTAAGGTTGTGGAATTACGAAACTGAAGGTTTTGCTAAAACAGGACTACAGTTTTGTGGTTTAATGATGGGAGATCATAGTAAATGTGGCATAAATACTATGTTTAATACAGGAACAGTTGTAGGTGTGAGTGTAAATATTTTTGGTTCAGGTTTTCCAAGAAATTTCGTACCAAGTTTTTCATGGGGTGGTAATAGTGGTTTTACTAGTTATTTAACCAAAAAAGCTATAGACGTTGCTAAACGTGTTATGGTGCGAAAAAATGTAGAGTTTACAAAGGACGATGAAAGCATTTTTGAGCATATATTTGAAGTAACTAAGAAGTATCGAAGAAATTAATAAATCTATTCGTCTACAGAAAATGACCTTTAAAAGCCTCTTTTAAATTGGTTTAACGAAAATACTTCCCTCATTTTTAATTCATTGTGTAATTTTGGTTTGTAACTATAGTATTAAGTTATTAATCCATGTATAAAATTGTTAAAAGTAGGCTTCACTTTAGTGTTGTTTTTTTTACAATACTCTTAATTGATGTAATTGTAAAAAACATAAGCGAAGTTTCTTTGTTTAGAATAGTAACAAAAACCTCATTGTTGCTTTCATTGCTCTTATTGGCGCTCTATCATAAATCAGAGCAGAAAAAGCGTAATATGTTTTTTTTAGTATCTGCTTTAATATGTTTTTGGGTTGGAGATATATTAATGTTGTTTTACGAAAATGTGTCTTTATATTTCCTAGCTATTTTCTTTTTTATATTAGGTAAATTATTTTATGTTTTTAGGTTAAGTACAAAAAAGGATTTTAGTATGAATAGGTTGGTGCCATATGTTTTTTTTGGTGTCTCGCTTATGTTTATCGTGTACTATTTAATATACAACGGACTTTGTGAAACTAGTTTTTTTCTGGTTTTTCTTTATTTTTTTGCAGCATTAAAAGTTTTTTTGTTTGCTATATTGCGCAAATACGCTGTTGTTGCTTCAAGCTATAACTTGGTGTTGTTAGGAGTATTTTTTTCTTTTTTTTCAGATACTATAACAGCACTGTCTTCATTTTCAGAAATTAATATTCCTTTTTCAGAATCTGCAATTATGATATTTTATGGTTTATCTCAATTTTTTATTGTAATTGGTGTTCTGGAAGATAAAAACATATGTGTATTTAAGAAAAATTGTAAAAGTTGGTCGTGAATTTAAGTCGCTTAGTTATGAGTTTATTTAAAAATAAGTTCCTTTTTTCTGTTTTATATTTCATCATATTAGTGGTGTATCTTTATGTAAAATTTAATGCAGATGAAAATTACTTAAGGGTATTTGTAAAACCTTTTCTAATGGTTTCTTTATTAATATTTACTTGGGTAAATACTGCAAATAAAAAAACTAGAAAATTTATATATTTAAATTTAGCAATAATAACCTTCTTGTTAGGAGATATAATTATTGTATTTAAAGGTAAACCTGTACTTTTTTTAAGTGCAATGTTATTTTTTATGATGGGTAAAATCTTTTATATATTTCGTTTTTCTGGTGATAGGGATTTTAAAGTTTCCGATTTGTTTCCCATTTTAGCTTTTTGTTTTTTTTACATTTTATTGGTTTTTAATGTTGTTATTAAAAACCTAAACGAGTATGTAGTACCTGTTTTAATTTATTTGCTATTTAGTTCCATTCAATTTTTATTTTCTTTTTTAAGAAAGGTAGAAGTAAATTTTAAAAGCTTTTTAATAGTAGTTATTGGGGTGTTTTTTTCTGTAACATACGATACAATAGCTCTTCTTACTAAATTTTATGAAGATTACTTCCTGTATAATAAAATAACCGTAGTTACATTTTATGCTATTTCACAATACTTGATAGTTTATGGCTTAGTAACAGAAAAAATTAAACCTATTGAAAATATAGAGTACCATTAAAGCTTGGTTTTTTTAACATATTTTAAGTTAAGCATATCTACAGGATTTATGCCTAAACCTTTTATGTTTTTTCTTGTAAACCGAATTACTTCATCATAATACAATGGTACCATAATGGCATTATCCATAGCTATAGAATCCATTTTTGTGTATAAATGTTTGCGCTTATCTATGTCGGTTATGGTAAAAGCTTTATTGTATAAGCTGTCTAATGTTTTGTTTTTAAAATGAAAGTAATTTGAGCTTCCCGGAGCAAAATTTTTACTATAAAAAATAGATAGGTAGTTTTCAGCATCCAAATAATCTGCAATCCAAGAGCTTCTAAACATATCTACTTTACCATTAGATCTTGCGCTTCTTAAAGTAGATTCAGGCATAACATCTACATTTATTTTTAAACCAGCTTTTTCTAGTTCCCGTTGTATAAATTCACAAAAACTTAAATAATTGCTAGTTGTGTTTAGGGTAATTTCTGGATTTAAAATGCCGCTTTCTTCTTTAAATTGATCGATTAAAGCTTTAGCTTTTTTAGGTTGGTAAGTAAAACCTATTTCTTTACTATGACCTGGTAAACCCAACGGAATAAAACCGCCATTAGCAGGATTACCAATGCCGTTGCGCAAATGTAATATCATTTTTTTTCTGTCAAAGCCATAATTTATAGCTTTTCTAATAAGTTTAGACTGTATTTCTGGAGTTTTAGAGTCTAAATAAAAACCAAGGTATTCACTGTTTAAATAAGGACCACGAATCATATTTACAGTGCTTTTATATGCTTCTTTTAGTTTTCCGTTGGAGGTTAAAAGTTCATCTTTATATGATATATCTAAGCTGTTTAAAAAATCAATATTTCCTTGTACAAACTGTAAAAATTCACTTTGCTTATCAGGTAAAAAGGTAATGGAAATCGACTCTAAGTAAGGCAGTTTATAGCCATCTTTGTCAGTTTCAAAATAGTTGTTGTTTCTTCTAAATACAAGCTTAATGTTTTCTTCCCATCTTTTAAATTTAAATGGTCCAGTGCCTATTGGGTGCGACCTAAATTCACTGCCATAAAATTCAACAACTTCTTTGGGTACAACCGAGCAATATTTCATACTAAGCAAGCCTATAAAAGCCGGGAAAGATTGTTTTAGTTTAATTTGAAATATAGTGTCGTTGATGGCTTTAAAGTCTTCTACCTTATTTAAAACCCAACTACCAGGAGCCGCTAATTTGTCATCTCTTAATCGGTTAAAGCTATATTCAAAATCTTTGGCGGTTACCGTTCGCGTTAAATTTTCTCCGAAACGTTCATGTTCATGAAAAAATACATCATCTCTAAGAGTAAAAGTATATGTTAGGGCATCGTTACTTATTTTCCAAGCTTTAGCAATACAGGGTTTTATATTAAGTTGATCGTCGGTTTGTACTAAGCCATTAAAAAGCTGATTTGCAACTCGAATATCTTGTAAAGTACGTGCAAATGCAGGATCTAACGTATTTATATTAGCGTATTCATTGTATCGAAAAACTAAATGATCTTTTGAATTGTTGGTTTTATGCTTACAAGAAAAAATAAGGAGTGTTATACAACTAATTGATAAATAAAATGTTACTTGTTTTAAAATTGGTTTTATCATGTAATTTAATAGTTGTAAATTTGCCGTCTTTTAAAAGAATAAGGTAAATATAATGAGATTTATGTCTTTGCCGAAATGAAAGCTAATGAAAAAGAACGTTGCATTTTATACTTTAGGTTGTAAATTAAATTTTTCTGAAACCTCTACTATAGCTAGAACCTTTAAAGATGAAGGTTTTAATCGTGTAGATTTTTCTGAAAAAGCAGATATTTATGTTATAAACACATGTTCTGTAACAGAAAATGCAGATAAACGTTTTAAAACAATTGTAAAGCAAGCGCAAAAAATAAATCCAGATGCATTTGTAGCAGCTGTTGGTTGTTATGCGCAATTAAAACCTCAAGAATTAGCCGATGTAAATGGTGTAGATTTAGTGCTTGGTGCCACAGAAAAATTTAAAATTACCGATTACATAAACGACCTTTCTAAAAACGATTACGGCGAAGTACATTCTTGCGAAATTGAAGATGCTGATTTTTATGTGGGAAGCTATTCTATAGGAGATAGAACTCGTGCTTTTTTAAAGGTGCAAGATGGTTGCGATTACAAATGTACCTACTGTACCATTCCTTTGGCTAGAGGTATTTCGCGTAGTGATACCATGGATAATGTGTTAAAGAATGCCAGAGAAATTTCAGAAAAAAATATAAAAGAAATTGTATTAACAGGAGTTAATATTGGTGATTACGGTAAAGGTGAGTTTGGTAATAAAAAACACGAGCATACTTTTTTAGATTTAGTTACAGAATTAGATAAGGTAGAAGGTATAGAGCGCTTACGAATTTCTTCAATAGAGCCAAATTTATTGAAAAATGAAACTATAGATTTGGTTTCAAAATCTCGAGCATTTGTACCACACTTTCACGTGCCTTTACAATCAGGTAGTAATACAATTTTAAAAAAAATGAAGCGTCGTTACATGCGAGAATTATATGTAGATAGGGTTAATAAAATAAAAGAAGTTATGCCGCATGCCTGCATAGGTGTTGATGTTATTGTTGGTTTTCCAGGGGAGACCGATGAGTGTTTTTTAGAAACATATAATTTTTTGGCAGATTTAGATATTTCATACCTTCATGTATTTACATATTCAGAGCGCGATAATACTGAAGCGGCAAACATGGAAGGTGTTGTGCCCAAAAATGTAAGAAGCAAACGTAGTAAAATGTTAAGAGGACTTTCAGTAAAAAAGCGAAGAGCTTTTTACGAAAATCAATTAGGTAGCTACAGAACGGTGCTTTTTGAGAGTGAAAATAAAGAAGGGTACATTCATGGTTTTACAGAAAACTATGTAAAAGTAAAAACACCATGGAACCCAGAACTTGTTAATACATTGCACAAAGTAGAATTAACTAAAATTGATGAGGATGGTTTAGTTCGATTTAATTTTGAAGAAGCACCACTTTAAGCTGGTTTTATAACATTTTATCGATATTATTACTTTAGCAAAACGCATAACTTTAGATTTAAAGTTAATTTAAACAACTCTTAGTTAATGAAGCATTTTAAAAAATTAACAATTTTACTATTAATTTTTAGTTTGCACGTATCTTGTTCTGATGATTTAGATGATAATATTAATGAAATGTTGGGGGTTTGGGAGTATACTACAGAAGTTGATGATGTAATTTATACAAGCCAACTTGTGTTAGGAACAAATAATGAAGCAGCTAAAATTCAGCTGATAGAAAATTCTGAAGGAGAGGTAACTTCTAGCTTCGTTGGCAGAACTTGGAGAAAAGAAAATAATTCTGTGGTTTTAGTAGAAACAAACTCCGAGGAAATTTTTAATTTAATAAATTCACAAGAGTTAGTGTCTGCAGAAAACGCTGATATTGTTTATGTTAAAGTGTCAAGCAACTATACAGATTATCTAACAGAATAAAAAAACTGAAAGTGTTATTTACTTTCAGCTTTATAAAAAATTTAATTCCTTTTAAAAACTTAAATTCTAACACCAACAGGAAGCATACGTTTATATTTACGATTACTTCTTACAAATTTAGCTATCTCAGGGCTAGTTGGTACTAAACTTAAGTTGCGTTCTTTAATATTTTCAAAAACAATTTCTAAAAAATCCTTTTTAAAATTTGTGTTTTCAACACTACTAGGAATAACCAATTTAGTTAAAAATATTTTTCTTTCCTGTAATGAATACTCAATCGTAGCTAATTGATTATCAACTTTTAACTCAAATTGGCGTAAAAAGTCATTATCAATTAGTTCAGCAGCCTCAACCATGTTATAAAATTTTAAATTAAGCGGAAAAGTAAAAATAGTGAAGACTATTTTATAAGTTTACAATGCAAATATACGAAATTTTTCGGGCTTTACTGTTAAAATTGGGCTTAATGTATTAGTATATAAAGTATTAACAGTGTCCTTTTAAAATAGCTAGAATTTTAATATGAAAAAAAATGATATTATACATGTGTATTTCATGCCAGGAATGGCTGCGAGTCCCAATATTTTTGAACGCATAAAGTTGCCCGAAAATCAATTTAAAGTTCATTTTTTGGAATGGATTATACCTACTAAAAATGAACCAATGATAAGTTATGTTTCCCGTCTGGCAAAACAGCAAATAAGCCATCAAAACATTGTGCTAATTGGGGTTTCATTTGGTGGTGTTATTGTACAAGAACTTAGTAAAATTATAAACACAAGGAAGTTAATTATTGTGTCTAGTGTTAAATCTAATAAAGAGTTGCCAAAACGCATGAAATTTGCGAAAATTACTAAGTTTTATAAACTAGCTCCAACCAAATTAGCTAGTAATATAGATTTGCTTTCAAAATATGCATTAGGTAAACAGGTTTCAAAACGAATAGAGCTTTACAAAACATATCTATCGGTTAATAACGAACAATATTTAAAATGGGCCATAAAAAATATGGTATGTTGGAAACAAACAGAATATAGTCCAGATATAACTCATATACATGGAGATGCAGATACCGTTTTTCCAATAAAAAATATTTCAAATTGTAAAACAATAAAAGGCGGAACCCACGTTATGATTTTAAACAAATACAAGTGGTTTAACGAAAATCTACCAACTATAATTTTAAATAGCTACTAATGTTATCGAATATTTTTGCTAATTTTACCGAAACTTATTAAACATGAAGATAGTACAGAAAGCCTTGGCGTTTGTGGGATTATTAAGTTTATGTGGCTTATTTATATACGCTTTACAAGACGCTCCAACCGACGAAAATTTTGAAACAAAATTAATAAACGATTATAATGTTTACGCATTACAAATTCCTGATAATTTAGAATTTGCAGGAGAACCATTACCGCTTAGTAACCCAGATATTTACGAACGTATGGATAGGGAATTGCTTGTAAATACCTATTGGCAATCAAATGGCTTACTTATGTTTAAGCGTGCTGAAAAATATTTCCCTATAATAGAACCTATTCTTGCTAAATATGGCGTTCCAGACGATTTTAAATATTTAGCAGTTATAGAAAGCGGTTTAACCAACGCAGTATCTCCAGCAGGAGCACGAGGTGTTTGGCAAATAATGAAAACTACTGGTCGTGAAAATGGACTAGAAATTAACGAGAATGTAGATGAACGCTATCACTTAGAAAAAGCAACAGAAGTGGCTTGTAAATATTTACTTCGTTCTAAAGCTAAACTTGGTTCTTGGACACTTGCTGCTGCTGCATATAACGCAGGTACCTCAGGAATTTCAAGACGTTTAAAAGAGCAACAGGTTACTAATTATTACGATTTGTTGCTTGGTGAAGAAACCGGAAGATATATGTTTAGAATTGTGGCTTTAAAAGAAATTTTATCTCATCCTGCTAAATACGGTTTTAATTTTAGAAGCAAAGATTTATATAAAAACGTGCCAACTTATAAAGTAGAAGTTGACACAGCTGTAACAGATTTTTCAAAGTTTGCTCAGAATTTTAAAATTAACTACAAGATTTTAAAATTACACAACCCATGGCTTAGAGAACCACATTTAAATAATAAATCCAGAAAAGTATATCATATAGAAATTCCTGAAGAAGGCTACTATCAATAAATATTGGTATGTTTAAATTCATAGGAAATAATATTTGGCTTTTTTTAATTATACTTAATTATGTTATCGCTGTTTCTGCTGTAATAACAGTAATTTTAAAAAATTTAAATCCCACAAAAACACTATCATACATTGTTGTATTAGTGTTTTTTCCTTTTTTAGGCCCTTTGGTTTATTATCTTTTTGGGCAAGAATACCGGAAAAATAAAATTTTTAACAGGAAGTATGTTCTAAATAAAGCCGTAATAAAAGCAGTAAAAAAAGAACAAGCTTTTAGTAAGCAACAACTGCAAAAAGTTAATAATTATTTAGATGAAAAGGTAAAATTAGTAAAGCTGCTTCATAGTAATCAAAACGAGCCGTTAACTTTAAGAAATAATATTGATATTTTAAAAAACGGTGATGATAAGTTCAAGAAACTATTTGCCGATATAAAACAAGCAAAACATCATATTAATATTGAATATTATATAATTAAAGATGATGTAATAGGTTCAAAACTACTCAATTTATTATGCGAAAAAGCTAAAGAAGGTGTAATTGTTAGAATGAGTTATGATGATGTAGGAAGTAAAATTTCTAACAAAATGAAATCTAAACTTACTCATTGCGGTATAAAACACCATGCATTTATGCCCGTTTTATTACCTAAGTTTACAGGAAAGATGAATTATCGAAATCATCGAAAAATAGCAATTATAGATGGTGAAATTGGTTACGTTGGGGGTATAAATATAGGTGATGAATACGTAAATGCTAACAATAAAACATTTTGGCGCGATACACATTTAAGAATACAAGGTGAAGCGGTTAGGTCTTTACAAATTCATTTTTTATCTACATGGCATTTTGTTTCAAATGAGCGTATTGACGATTTTAAGTTGTTTTTTCCAGATTTAGAAGAAACAAATAAAAATGATGTAGGCTTACAAATAGCAGCCAGTGGGCCAGATACAGATTGGGCTAACATTATGGAGTTAACTCTAACAGCTATAATAACAGCAAGTGATTATGTATATATAACTACACCATATTTTGTGCCTAATGACGAAATGATTAAAGCCCTACAAATTGCATCAAAAAGTGGGGTAGACGTTAGGTTGCTAATTCCAGAAAAGTCAGACTCTTGGGTGGTAAAGCATGCATCAAATTCATACTTAGAAGGCTTGTTTAAAGCAGGGATAAAAGTATATAAATATCAAAAAGGCTTTATACATGCAAAAACTATGGTAGTTGACGATGTTTTTGCCATGGTTGGAACCTCTAATATGGATTATCGAAGTTTCAATATTAATTTTGAAATCAATTCGGTAATTTATGATAAAGTAAAAGCTAAAGAATTAAAATCTCATTTTCAACAAGATTTAGAAGACAGTAAAGTAGTAAATCCAGAGGTTTATATAAAACGTTCTAAATTCGATAAGTTAAAAGAATCATATTGCAGGCTTTGGTCTCCCTTAATATAAAAAAGCCTCAAAATTTTAAATTTTGAAGCTTTTATTTTTTAAGTTTTAAAACTAAACAGATTATCTCGAGCGCCTTTTTTGCGATCTTAACGAACCGCCAGCACCAAATTGTTGGTTTGGTCCAGAAGAGCGTTTCATGTTTTGTTTCATCATTTTAATTTGGTCGGTTAGCATACCTTGCTTGTCAAGCTTACTTGCCTCGTTAAGTAGTTTTTGTGCTTCCTGTTTTCTGCGTTTTGAAAAAGCAATACCAGCTAAATTTAATTTAGCCATAGCTAAATCGTGATCCATAGACAAACCTAATGAAATAGCTTTTTTAAAATATTTTTCAGCCTCAGTCATATTACTTTGCGAAACCATAATACCATGTAAATAATTGTAATATCCTTGTTGTTTTTTTACTAAAGCAGCTTCAGGTTTTTTAATTTTATTAAGCCACTTTTTAGCACCCTCAAAATCTTGTTTTCTTAATTTCAAAAAAGCAAGCAGAATAAATTCATTTTTAAAATAAAGAAAAACAAAAATTGAAGCTAATAAAATAAACATAATGCCATTACCAATGTAGCCCTCGGTAAATTGATAAATAGCATAAGCTAAAATCCCAGCAGCAATTATTAATTTTATAATTTTATTGTACATATAATGTTAGTTTTAGAATTTGAAAAAGCTCAAAATTAATCGAATTTTGCCTTTTTGTGATGTTTTAGGTTGCAAATAAACTAAATTTTTATGAAAAAAAACGCATCAATATTTGGTTTAAATCTTCTTAAAAGTCAATAATATAAAGGAAATAAATACTATTTTTGTTTTTGAAAAAAAATATTTAATTTTTTTATAAAAATGATTTGCAAAGTAATAAAGGCTTTGTATATTTGCCCTCGGTTTTTAAGATACCCAAATACAATAAAGTTTTTCAGAATTTAAAGATATAAGATAATGAGTAAGAGAACATTTCAGCCTTCTAAAAGAAAGAGAAGAAACAAACACGGTTTTAGAGAAAGAATGGCTTCTGCTAATGGTAGAAAAGTATTAGCACGTAGAAGAGCTAAAGGAAGAAAAAGATTATCTGTGTCATCTGAAACTAGACATAAGAAATAATGATTTACAATTGTTTATAAATTAAAGGTGTTGCTTAAGTGTAACGCCTTTTTTTATATCTCGTGATTATTATTTTTGTAAAAAAATATATTAACTCTACATATAAAGCAAAATGCCAAAGAATTCAAAACTAAAGTCGATACTAATTATTGGGTCTGGGCCAATTATAATTGGACAAGCCTGTGAATTTGATTATTCAGGATCACAAGCTTTAAGATCATTACGTGAAGATGGAATTGAGACTATTTTAATAAACTCAAATCCAGCAACAATTATGACCGATCCATCAATGGCCGATCATGTGTATTTATTACCATTAAATACAAAGTCAATAATTAAAATTTTAAAAGAACACCCTCAAATTGATGCCGTTTTACCCACTATGGGAGGTCAAACAGCATTAAATTTATGTATTCAAGCAGACGAAAAAGGTATTTGGGATGATTTTGGTGTTGAAATTATAGGTGTAGATATTGATGCGATAAACATTACTGAAGATAGAGAGCAGTTTAGAGATTTAATGGAAAAAATAGGTGTGCCAATGGCTCCTCAAGCTACAGCAACATCTTTTTTAAAGGGTAAAGAAATTGCTCAAAAATTTGGATTTCCATTATGTATTCGTTCTTCGTTTACTTTAGGTGGCGCTGGAGCTGCTATTGTTTATGAAGAAAAAGATTTTGATAAATTATTGCGTCATGGTTTAGAAATCTCTCCAATTCATGAGGTAATGATTGATAAAGCATTACTTGGCTGGAAAGAGTACGAGTTAGAGTTACTAAGAGATTCAAATGATAATGTTGTTATTATTTGTTCTATTGAAAATATGGACCCAATGGGTATTCATACAGGAGACTCTATTACAGTAGCCCCAGCCATGACTTTAAGCGATAGAACATACCAACGCATGCGTGATATGGCCATTCACATGATGCGCAGTATTGGTGATTTTGCAGGTGGTTGTAATGTGCAGTTTGCAGTATCTCCAGACGAAAAAGAAGATATTATTGCCATTGAAATTAACCCTCGTGTATCACGTTCTTCTGCATTAGCAAGTAAAGCAACCGGATATCCAATTGCTAAAATTGCTGCTAAATTAGCTTTAGGTTACCATCTAGATGAATTAAATAATCAAATTACAAAATCTACATCAGCTTTATTCGAGCCTACTTTAGATTATGTAATTGTAAAAATACCACGTTGGAATTTCGATAAGTTTGAAGGATCAGATCGAACTTTAGGCCTACAAATGAAAGCTGTAGGTGAAGTAATGGGTATTGGGCGTTCTTTTCAAGAAGCATTACACAAAGCCACACAATCTTTAGAAATTAAAAGAAATGGTTTAGGTGCTGATGGCAAAGAAAACACCAACTACGAACAAATTATTGAAAAGCTTACTCATGCCTCTTGGGATCGTGTATTTACAATATACGATGCCATAAAAATGGGAATTCCTTTAAGTAGAATTTTTGAAATCACTAAAATTGATATGTGGTTCTTAAAGCAATACGAAGAACTATATTTCTTGGAAAAAGAGATTTCTACATTTAAAATAGATTCAATAGATAAAGAATTATTACTTGAAGCTAAACAAAAAGGATATGGCGATAGGCAAATTGCACATATGCTTGGATGTTTAGAAAGTGAAGTTTACAATAAGCGTGAAGAATTAGGCATCAATAGAGTTTATAAGTTAGTTGATACTTGTGCTGCCGAATTTGAAGCAAAAACACCTTATTATTATTCAACGTTTGAAAGTGATATGGAAACTGCTGATGGTAAACGTTACGCGCATAACGAAAGTGTAGTTTCAGATAAAAAGAAAATAATAGTTTTAGGTTCTGGACCAAACCGAATTGGGCAAGGTATAGAGTTCGATTACTGTTGTGTGCATGGAGTTTACGCAGCCAAAGAGTGTGGTTACGAAACTATTATGATTAACTGTAACCCAGAAACAGTTTCTACAGATTTTGATACAGCCGATAAATTATATTTCGAGCCTGTATTCTGGGAGCACATCTACGATATTATTAAACATGAAAAACCAGAAGGTGTAATTGTACAGTTAGGTGGGCAAACAGCTCTTAAACTTGCAGAAAAACTTTCAAGATACGGTGTTAAAATTATAGGAACTAGTTTTGAGTCTTTAGATTTAGCAGAAGACAGAGGAAGTTTTTCAACATTATTAAAAGAAAACAATATACCTTATCCACAATTTGATACAGCCGAAACAGCAGATGAAGCCCTAGCAGTAGCTAAAGAGTTAGATTTTCCAATTCTGGTAAGGCCATCTTATGTATTAGGAGGTCAAGGGATGAAAATTGTAATTAACGAAAAAGAACTAGAGAAGCACGTTGTAAGCTTGCTACAAAGTATACCTAATAATAAATTACTTCTAGATCATTATTTAGAAGGCGCAATTGAAGCTGAAGCTGATGCCATTTGCGATGGCGAAGAAGTTTACATTATTGGTATAATGGAGCATATTGAGCCTTGTGGAATTCACTCTGGCGATAGTAACTCGACATTGCCACCGTTTAACTTAGGTGAGTTTGTTTTACAGCAAATTAAAGATCATACCAAGAAAATTGCATTAGCATTAAATACAGTTGGTTTAATTAACATACAGTTTGCAGTAAAAGACGATACGGTTTATATTATTGAAGCTAACCCAAGAGCTTCTAGAACAGTGCCGTTTATAGCAAAAGCTTATGGCGAACCGTACGTTAATTATGCAACCAAATTAATGTTAGGTGAAAAGAAAATTAAAGATTTTACTTTTAACCCACAACTTGAAGGTTATGCTATAAAACAACCTGTATTCTCGTTTAACAAATTTCCGAATGTAGATAAAACTTTAGGGCCAGAAATGAAAAGTACAGGAGAAAGTATTTTGTTTATTGATAGCTTAAAAGATGATGCTTTTTACGATTTATATTCTAGACGTAAAATGTATTTAAGTAAATAAAAATCATATTTATAAAAAAAGCCGCTTTTTAAGCGGCTTTTTTTATAAATCAATCATAACGTTATGTTGTTTAACAATCTCTAAATAATCATCAATTTTAAATTGTGTAGAATTATATTTTGATGTTCTGTGTTTAGATTGTTCTTGTCTAGCAATACTTCTAGCAAAACGCCTAACACTATCTACGGTGTTTAAAATTATACCAGGAACTTTAGCGTTATTACCGTTTGCATCTTTAGCAACCATAGTAAAGTAAGATGAGTTACAGTGTTTTTTTTCACCACTTTGTATATTCTCAGATTCTACACGTAAACCAACTACCATTGAAGTGTTTCCGGTAAAATTAACCGATGCTTTTAAGGTTACTAATTCGCCAACTTCAATAGGATTTAAAAAATCTACACGATTTACCGATGCCGTTACACAGTAATGGCCAGAATGTTTTGAGGCACAAGCAAAAGCAATTTGATCCATTAAATTTAAAATATGCCCACCATGAATTTTACCACTAAAATTGGAGTGCGATGGTAGCATTAATTCTGTTATAGATACTTGAGAGTCTTCAATGTTTTTAAACATATGTAAATGGGTTTTTTAGTCCTCGTCTTGAGCACGTTTTATAATAGCTTCTGGAAGTGCTTTTTTAGCTTTTGCTCCCATTTTTTTAAGTTTTTCTACGCTGGTAATTAAGTTTCCTCGACCTTCAACTAATTTATTCATGGCCGCAGAATAATCGGTTTTTGCAGCATCAATTTTTTTACCAACCCCAGTTAAATCTTTTACAAGACCTTCAAATTTATCGTAGAGTGCTCCAGCTTGTCTAGCAATCTCAATGGCGTTTTGTTGTTGCTTTTCGTTGGTCCACATGCTATCAATGGTTCTTAATGTAGCAAGTAATGTAGACGGAGTTACAATAACAATGTTTTTTTCAAAAGCTTTGTTGTAAATAGTATTGTCTTCGTTTACAACAACAGCAAAAGCAGGTTCAATTGGTATAAACATGAGTACAAAATCAGGCGATTCCATGTTGTATAAATCCTGATAGTTTTTTTCAGAAAGTTGATCTACATGGCGTTTTACCGAATTTACATGCGCTTTTAAAAAGGATAACTTGTCGTCATCATCGGCATTTACAAAACGTTCGTAATCGGTTAACGACACTTTACTGTCAATTATCATTTTTTTGCCATCGGGTAAATGCAAAACCACATCGGGCATGACACGCGAATTATCTTCTCTGGTAAAACTTTGTTGTACAAAATATTCGCGGTCTTTTTCTAAACCAGATTTTTCTAAAACACGCTCTAAAACTAATTCGCCCCAATTTCCTTGCATTTTGCTATCGCCTTTTAGTGCTCGGGTAAGGTTGGTAGCCTCTTTTGTCATTTGCTGGTTTAGGTCTTTTAAACCTATTAATTGTTCTTTTAAGGCCGAATGCATACTAATGCTTTCCTTTTGTGTTAAATCAACCTTTTCTTCAAACGTTTTTATTTTTTCCTGTAACGGACTTAAAATATTTTTTATGTTTTCTTTATTCTGAATGGTAAATTTTTCAGATTTTTCATCTAGAATTTTAGTAGCTAAAAGTTCAAAATCCTTACGGAGTTGTTCTTGACGTTCTTCGAGTTCTTTATCACGTTTAAGGTTTTGTTGTTGTAGGTTTTCAAACTCCGAGTTTCTTCTAGCGAGTTCGGTGTTTAAAAAATCTTTTTCACGCCTAATATCTTCGCGTTCTTTTTCAATTTTGGTTAGGGTTTCTTTTAACTCGTTTATTTTTTGTTCAAAATTGATGTTTTGCTTTTCGTTTTCGGTGGCATGCAATGTTTTTAAGTCTTCAATTTGAAGCTGTAAGTTACTATTACGCTCTTCTAAAGTGCTTTTTTCGGTTTTACTTTTAAGTTTAGCAATGGTTACACCAATATACCCACCAACTAAGGCAGAAACTAAAATAGCTAGAATAAGAATTAAGCTGTCGTTCATTTAAAATTTAGATTTTATCAAATATAATTTTTTATGAAGAAATGTCCTTAAGTAAAGTTCTATTTCTTCACTTTAAAACTACCTGTAATTTCATCAAAAGCAATTAAATCATCAGGGAAAAGTGTGTTGAATACACCTTGTTCAATTAAATTACAAGGCGAATCAAAATTAATTTCGTTAGTATTCATTACAATCATTTTATCACATAATTGAATAGCTAAATCTATTTCGTGAGAAGAAAAAAGAATGGTTTTGTTGGTAGTTGTTGCTAGTTTTTGAAGCAATTTTAAAATATAAGCTTTGTGATACATGTCTAGATGTGTAGTTGGTTCATCTAAAATTATAAGGCTTGTATCTTGGGCTAAAGCGCGTGCAATCATTACTTTTTGTAGTTGTCCGTCGCTAAGCTCAAAGCATTTTTTGTGTTTTAGCTCTTCAATATTAATAATTTGTATGGCGTGGTTAACCGTTTTTAAATCTTGTTGTGTTAAGTTACCAACCCAATTTGTGTAAGGTTGCCTACCAAGAGTTATTAACTCGAAAACGGATAGATTTTTAGCGACTAAAGGTTCGGTTAAAACAACGCTTAGTAATTTTGATAGTTCTAAATTAGAACATTTATTTAGGTTTTTGTTTTCAATAAAAATGCTTCCGCTAAGAGTCGTAATATTTTTAGTTAATGTTTTTAATAACGTAGATTTTCCAATACCATTAGCACCAACTAAACCAATAAGTTGTCCTTTTTCAAGCTGAATATTGATGTTTTTAGCAACACAAACCTGATCTTTTTTGGTTTTGTAACCAACAGAAAGGTTTTCAGTTTTAAGAATGATATGTTTATGGTCTTCTTTCATCTATTAAATGTCACATTATCGCTTTTAAATTTATGTTTTAAGCATTAGTTTTTAAAACACCATTTTTCGTTTTCTTACAAGTAACCAAATTACAACAGGTGCTCCAACTAGGCAAGTTATAGCATTAATAGGTAAAGTGTATTCTAAACCTGGTAGTTGAGCGATAGTATCGCATATAAGCATAATTATGCTGCCTAATAAAAATACAGCAGGTAATAATATTTTATGGTTTGAGGTGGTAAATATTTGTCGTGTTATATGCGGAATAGCTAAACCAATAAAAGCAATTGGGCCAGCAAAAGCGGTAATAGTTCCAGCTAATAAACTTGTGGCAATTATTATAGTTAGTCTTGTTTTTTTTAGGTTTAGTCCTAAGCTTTTAGCATAATTATCGCCTAATAATAAAGTGTTTAAGGCTTTAATTGAAGTTAAGCTTAAAAGTAACCCAATACAATATATTATTGAAAAAATCACTAATTCTTGCCACGATAAATTACCCAGCGAGCCAAATCTCCAAAACACAAATTGTTGCAGTTCTTCGGCTGTAGAGAAGTAGGTGAGAACACTAATTATAGCGGCAGTTATGCTTCCAAACATAAGACCAATAATTAATAAAGCCATAGTGTCTCTTACTTTAGTTGAAACAATTAAAACGGTAAGTAGTACTAAAAAACTACCCAAACTAGCAGCAATAACAATACTCCATTTCGATATTAAAACACCAGCCATAACACCTCCAAAAAACGAAGCGCCCATAATAGCTAGAGCCACGCCTAAACTTGCTCCAGAAGTTATACCTAATACAAATGGGCCAGCTAAAGGATTTTTAAATAAGGTTTGCATAAGTAAGCCCGAAACACCTAACCCTGAACCAACTATTATAGCGGTTAGTGCTTTAGGTAATCGGTAGTTGATTACTATAAATTCCCAAGAAGTATTTTCTGGAGCTTGCCCCGTTACAATACCAAAAATGGATTTTAAAGGAATTAAAACCGAACCCAAACTAATATTTATAATAAAGCAAAGAATAAGTACTAAAGTAAGTACTAAAAATGAGGTTTTATATGCTGCGTGCTGTTGCAATTAATTTAACGGTTTAAAAAAGTAAAGTTCGTAGTTTGGTAAAACTTCCGGGTGTGCAATTTTAATAATATCTTTTAAAACTAAATCTGGACGAAGTGGCCCAAGCTCAAAATATATTAAGCCACCGGTTTCACTTATTTGTTTTGTGTAGCTATAAATGTTATTGTTTTTGTAAGCATTAAAAAAAGTATAACCATTGTATTGGCTTTCCATTTCGGTTTTATTGTTAAAAAGTCCAGCTCCAATCCATAAATTAGCCGTTTTTGCTTTTTCAAGTACGTTTTCTAAGTTAAGTTGTAAACTGCCGGTAGAGGTGTTGTTTTTCCAAATATAATTTGTGTTGGCATCTTCTAAAAATTTAGCCATAAAACTTTGCCCTCCAGGAACATTCCAAATGTCTTTAAACATCGATCCAGAGAAAACTGTGGGTTGTTTCGTGGTGTTGGCGGCGAGTTGTTTCACCTTTAAATAATCGGCTTCTATAGCTTCAAATATAGTTTTTGCTTCGTCATCTTTATTAAAAAATGCCGCGATAAATTTTATCCATTCAGCTCTGCCAAGAGGATGATTTTCGGTCCAAGCGCCATCAATTACAACCGGAATATTAAAGCGTTCAATTTGGTTTAAACTTTTATTATTTCCGTTAACGGAGTGCCCAATAACTAAATCGGGTTGTAAGGCTAGAAGCAATTCCGTATTAATGTCAACTTCACTGTTTAAATCTTTTACAAGGCCTTGTTCAATGCGTGTTCTGGTTTTTTTCGAAGAAATAAAATTAGTGTTCGGGAAACCTACTAATTTGTCCTCAACACCTAGAAATTCTAAAGCAGGAACATTCGTGGTAGATGTTACAACTAGTTTGTTAATAGGTGTTTTTATAACCGTTTTGTTTTTTAAAGCTTCAGGAATGGTTTCATTTTTATTTACCAAATAATAAGTGAATGTTTTATTGCTATTTGGCCAAGGCGATGTAACAGTAAGCGTTTTATATGTGTCGTGATTTTCAATAGTAAAACCTTTGGCGTATGTTACGTTTTTGGTTTGTTCTAATTTTGCTTTTTGCGCATTCGTTTTTGTGCTGTTTTCTTTACAGGAAAATAACATAAATGTGCTTAAAAGCGTTAAAAAATATAATCGCATAACTGTCGTTTCGAAAATCAAAGGTCTTTAATTTTTTTTAATTACTACTTTAAAACTACGTATTTTCGCTATTAAAACTATAGAATATGAAAGTGTCTTCGTTTATGCCTGCAGTAACCCAAATGATTTATGATATGGGTTTACAAGATGATTTACAAGGTGTTACTTTTGAGTGTCCTACGGAAGCATTGCAAGAAAAGCAAGTGGCTGTACGATACAAATTAGAAGGAAAAACATTAACAAGCGAAGAAATAAATACCATTTTTTCTGAAACTAAAGCCGCTGGAGAAACTTTATACTATGTTGATGAAGCTGTATTAGAAACCATAGCTCCAGACATTATTTTTACACAAGATGTTTGTGATGTTTGCCAAATAGACACCGAATGTGTGGCGGCTTCGGCATACAAATTACCTAAACTTCCTGAGCTAATTTCTATTACTCCAAATAGTTTAAATGATGTTTTTGATAATGCTTTAACCATTGCCAAAGCCATGAATAACGAAGCTGTTGGTTTAAAATATGTAGAAGGTTTAAAACAGCGTATTTACAATATAGTTGATAAGCAAAGAGCGTTAAAAATACAATCTAAAAGTGTGGCTTTATTAGAATGGATAGATCCTATTTTTAATTGTGGACATTGGATTCCGCACCAAATTGGTTATGCTGGAGGTATAGATTTGTTATCGCATCCGTCGGGCGATAGCATTGTTATTCCTTTTGATAAAATTGTAAAATACAATCCAGAAGTTATAATAATAGCGCCTTGTGGTTACACTACAGCGCGTACTTTACAAGATATGCACTTTTTAGAAAAACAACCGGAATGGGACAACTTAAGAGCTGTTAAAAATAAACAAGTTTATATTGCCGATTTCGATATGTTTACACAATCTTCTGCAGGAACATTGGTAAATGGTATAGAATGTTTAGCAGTTATGATTCATCCAGAATATTTTGAAGCACCACAGCATTTAGCCTCAAAATTTTGTAATTATAATGTGTTAAAATCGCATAAATCATAAAAAATACAATACATTTGTGCCGAATTTTGGTTCGACATAGTATGAGATCCCAAAACAAGTTTGGGACGACTACGTCGATTAAAAGGGAATCTGGTTAAAATCCAGAGCTGTTCCCGCAACTGTAAGTTTATGCCAATGTCACCCTGAGCGCTGTCGAAGGGGAGTATTGGTGCCTCACCAAGAGGGTGTTATTTACTTCAAACCACTGGTTTTTTTACTGGGAAGGTTAAATAGCATAAAATAAGTCAGGAGACCTGCCAAATTTCATAATTAATTAATAAAACTTTCGGGATAAAAGTTTAATAATTTTATGAAACACAAAGCACTCTTTTTAGTTGCAAGTATTTTTAGCACCCTAAGTTTTGCTCAAAGCGATAGTTTGGTTAATCGTTTGGAGGAAGTTGTGGTTACTGCCGATACAAAATTGCAGGTTCACTCTGTTGGTTACAAAGTAGAGCGCTTAACCGATTCTGTAATTTTAAAAAATACCGAGTCGTTTACCAATTTACTTAGGTTTAATACACCAATTTATTTACGTGAATACGGTTCGGGAGGAACAAGTTCGGCAAGTTTTAGGGGCACAAGTTCATCAAATACAGCTGTAATTTGGAATGGTATAAATATAAATTCTGTAAATAGTGGGCAAACAGGTTTTAACAGTTTAACGGTAACTTTGTTTGATGGTATAAATGTGAGAAGCGGTGGTGGAAGCATTGAGTACGGCTCAGGAGCTATTGGTGGCACTATTCACTTAAACGATAATTTAAAGTTTACCCAAAATAAAAGGTTTAAAAACCACACATTATTTTCGGTTGGAAGTTACAATACTTACCAAGGGTTACACAAACTAAAGTTTTCTAATAAAAAAATAGTAATTAGCGCAGGTGCATCGTACAATAGTTCAAATAACGATTATCCTTGGTTAAACACCGATTATAAAAATACAAACGGTGCTTATAGTAATTTAGCTTTAAATTTTAGTGGTTCATTTTATTTAAATAAACAATCGCAACTTAATTTTTATACAGCTAATTATAGAGGAGAACGTTTTTTTTCTGGCGAATTACCCAATCCAACTACGGCAAACGACAAGTATCAAGATTTTAGTAATAGAAATTTACTAGTTTACACCAACAAGGGTGTTGCATTTAATCATGAAGCAAAACTAGCTTACCTAACACAAGAGTATCGCTATTTTGCCGATAAAAACTCCAGTAACTTTAATTTTGGTAAGTCTAAACGCATGCTGGTAAACTATAATTTAAAGTATAGTTTTAATAAAATAAGGGCAAGTATAACGTCGTTTTCAGAGTTTGAAAATATTTACGGAAGTACAGATCAAATTTCCGAACAAAATCGTAGGCAGTTTTCACAATCTGTAGTTTACAATCAAAATCTTCAGCAAAAAATAGCTTTTGAAGCTAAAATTAGAAAAGATTTTAACACCGACTATTCAGTGCCCTTTACTTATGCTTTGGGAATAAATTACAAAGTCCATTCATCATGGTTTTTAAGAGTTAATGGATCAAAGAATTACAGAGTGCCAACTTATAACGATTTGTACTGGCCAGGACAAGGTAATCTAGATTTAATTCCCGAAATCGCTGCACAAGGTGAATTAGGCTTAGGTTTTAAAAACAATAAATTTTCTGCCGATTTAGGAGTGTTTTACATTGCTACAAAGGATAAAATAGTTTGGACACCAAATGGCGATGAAGACAGGCCAGGTGTTTGGGTGCCTATAAATCTATCAGAAGTAAATAATAAAGGAGCCGAATTAGCTTTAAGTTATAACGGAACATTTCACAATCATAAGCTTCAATTTAACCTTAATTACAGTTATACCGAAGCTATAGATGCTTCAACAAATAAGCAAACTATTTACACGCCAAAACACTTGCTAAATTTTAATTTATCCTACAACTACAAACGTTTTTTAGGTTTTTATCAGCAGTTATATAATGGTAAAGTTTATACTACCGCGAGTAATTCCGAAGATTTTATTGTTCCAGATTATGCCATAGCTAATGCAGGAATAAATTTTAAAATATTACATACAAATGCAAACACATTACAATTGGGCGTTAAAGTAAATAACCTGTTTAATAAATATTATGTAATACAACCTAGGCGACCAATGCCAAACAGAAATTTTAATATAAACGTTAACTATACATTTTAAATTATGAAAATTAATAAATTACTAACTTCAATTTTTATTTTAAGCATTTTATGCTTCACGTCTTGTAGTGAAGACGATACAGATTCTGAGCCAAGAGGCGATTACGAAAATGGTATTTTAATTAGCGGCGAAGGAAGCAAAAGTACAGGAACAGGTTCGGTTTCTTTTGTTTCAAACGATTTTACTGTAGCCGAAAATTTAATTTACAAAACAGTAAATAATGTAGAACTAGGAACATATTTACAATCGATGGCTTTTGATGATGATAATGCTTATTTAGTTGTAGATGATGCCAATACAGTTACGGTTGTAGACAGATATACTTTTGAATATAAAGGTGAAATATCTACCGATTTAGAATTACCAAGATTCATGGTGGTTTCAGATAATAAAGGGTATGTAACCAACTGGGGGAGCACTTCTGATGATACAGATGATTTTGTAGCTGTAATAGATTTAAGTACGTACACCATAGAAAAAACAATTAGTGTAGGTAACGGGCCAGAACGAATTGTAGCGCATAATGGTAAATTATACGTGTCGCATAAAGGCGCTTATACAACCAATAATATTGTGTCGGTTATAACTATTGCAGATGATAATGTTGAAGAAATTACTGTTGGATATAAACCAGATGAAATGTTTTTAGATAACGATGGTGCTTTGGTTGTTTTATGTGGAGGAAATGAGTCTTGGACTGGAGATGAAACTGAAGCATCTATTACTAAAATTGATATAAGTGATAATTCTATTACTTCTACTTTAAGTTTTGAAGAAGGAGAACATCCATCATTAATGGTGTTAGATGATAATACTATTTATTATGAACTTGATGGGGGAGTATTTAATGTAATTAGTGATGCTTCAAGTTTACCTGAAACACCAATCATTGAATTGGAAACAACTTTTACCTATGGTATTGCTGTAAAGGATAATAATTTATTCATTACTGATGCAGAAAAATTTGCCGATTTAGCAAAACTTAATGTTTATGATTTAACTACAAAAGAAATAATTAGCACACATTCTGTAGCTCTTGGTGCATCAAAAATTTATTTTAATTAAACTTCGTTTTCCGAAATTTTCTTTTAAAATGAAACATGCTTTAAATAAAATGCTAGCTCTAGATTTGTTTTTGTCTACGTTAAATGAAGCTGATTATAAAGCCACAATGCACAGTATACAGCCAGATTTGTCAGTTAGTGTGCCACTGATTAGTTGGGATATAATTAGCCAACAGCGAGGTATTCATTTAAATGCAATTGAACGCACACAGGATATAAATAAAGTTAAAGATTTAGCTAAAAAATTACATTGGGAAAATAATATTGATGCCATTTTTAAGGAAGAACTTTTTGAAGCAATAGTTATAACCGATTTACAGCAACGTATTGTTTGGGTAAACAAGGGGTTTACTGCAATGACGGGTTATAGTAAACTAGAAGCATTAAATAAAACACCAAAATTTTTACAAGGGCCAGAAACAGATGTAAAGACTAAGCAAAGCATAAATAAGCAATTACAAAAATGTAAACCTTTTAAAGAAGTGGTAACAAATTATAAAAAAAATGGAACTACTTATAAATGCGAAATAAAAATTTTTCCTTTAAAGACTTATACTGAAGAAACTCATTTTGTGGCTTTAGAGCGAAAAGTGAGTTAGTTTATTAAATATATTTTGATATTAAAACTAGTTTTTGTAAGTTAATTACTTTAATTTTACGTATAAAGTAATAATAATACCACGCTGAATTGTTTTACTACAAACAACCAGTATTTGTTTAGCCTTGGGTGAGAGACAAGGTTAAACCAAAAAGACCACCAAAGGGTGGTCTTTTTTTATGGTACTAAATCGCAATACCAAACACCATAGTTATCGGCGTTACAAACCGAATTATTAGTTTTAGGTTGCTGGTACTCTCGATAAACTTTTTCTCCAATACTAAATTGTACAGGTTGTTTAAAAATAGGACCATCAAAGCAAAACGTATGAAATTCACCGTTTTCTCCGCAAGGGTCTACACCGTTGGGTAAATTATCTATAAAATGTTTATCTATTATTGTGCCTACAAAATCCTCATTAAAAAACTTAGAGTTAGCACAAACTATAATGGTTTTAAAACCTAAATCTAAAAATTCGTTTAAAAGTGTTTTAGTATCCCGTTTCCAGATAGGAAAAACGGCCTTAAAATTTAGTTTTGCTAATTGGTTTTCGCGATAATCTCTTAAATCTTCTAAAAAAATATCGCCAAAAGCGCTATGTGTAAAACCATTATTTTTTAATGTGTTTAAAGATTCTGTGATTTTTTGCTCATAAATTTCCATGCTAGGCATTTCAGGTAGCTCTATTAAATTTGAAGAAATACCTATGGCTTGGGTTTGTTGTATTAAAAGTTCGGTTTTTAATCCGTGCATAGACACACGGTTGTAATGGCTGTTTACGGTGGTTATTAATTTTTCGACACTGTAATTTTTGTTTTGCAGTAAATAATACAAAGCCAAAGCAGAGTCTTTACCAGAACTCCAGTTAAAGTATGTTTTATGTTTCAAAGTGTTAGTCTATAATCATTCCACCTTCAAAGGTATTGTTATTAATATCTTTAATTGGAGTTAAAGGCGGTATGTTGCTATTATTACTTTTTATTGCAATTACTTTATTCATAGAGTTTTCAATGTCAGCTAAAGCAATGGCAAGCATAGGTTCGTTTTCATCTCCAAACGAGCCATAATTATATGGGTTTTCGGTATACTCAAAGCCAGAAGTAGGCTCTAAACCAGAACTAGGAACAGCTACGTCGTTTACATTTACACCATTAGCAACAAGCGGTTGCATAGCGTAAGTGTGATTTTGGTTAGCCCCTGTTCTATCAAAATCTGCAGAATCGTAAATGGTAATTGAACCTTGTGTTTTACCTACAGTCTTACTACCAATATGTATTACTTCTATGTAAGGCGCTAAACCATTTATTAAACCTTCGCTAGCAGAAGCAGACCTATCGGTTGCTAGGATATATACTTTACTTAGGTTAAGGCTATTTATTGTACTACCGTCATCTAGCTGAGTTGAAAACGAGTAATTATTATTAGTAAAATTATCGTTATAGACAAGTTTTTGAAATACCTCTCCAGTAAATTGACCAGTAATCATACTTGCTAAAAAAGTTTCTGTACTAACTCTACCACCAGGGTTATAGCGTAAATCTAAAACCAGTTGTTGCACATTATTGGCTTTAAATTCGGCAAAAGCTTCGTTTAGTTCGTTATTAAAATCGTAGGTGAAGCCATTGTATAGTAAATACCCAACATTTTGGCCTCCAACGGTTAATATTTTTGTAGTATGAACAGGGTTTTCGGTATATGTGCTTTTTGTTAACGCAATATTTTCGTTAGCATCTGCAATATAGTCATCACTTGTATCGTCTGGTGTGTTGTTGTCGTTATATGTTCCTAGATTTATGGTGTAACTGTCTTGATTTAGCAAATCTATGTAGTTTGATGTTGTTAAGACGTTACCGTCTACTCCATAAATTATATCGCCACGTTCTACGCCGTTTAGCTCTGCATCTGTATTTGGTAAAACAAGACGCACGGCACCAATAATATTTGTAGAGCTATTTGGAGCATAATATGGAGAGAATTCCATGCCGTTTGTATTGGTTATTCCACTAAAACTGGCTTCTAGTGCAATGTAATCGTCGGTTATCCAACTGAAGAGATCGATGTTTTTGCGATCGTAAATTAGGTTTTCGAATAAGGCTTCAGGCGAATCGAAACTTTCTAGGTATGTTACATAGTCATCGTTAGAGGTAAATCGGTCGTTTGCTAAATCTGGGATATTTTCTTTATATAGGTAGAAAACATTCATGCCTTTCCAGACAAAATCTTTTACTTCTTGTGAAACTGCATCGGGATTGGTAACATCGTCGCCATCTTCGAAACAACTTGTTGCTAAAATTAAAATGGCAAATAGAAGTAAAGCGAGTTTTAAGTGTTTCATTACTATTGTTTTTCTTGTTAGTCTGTAAACTTTAAAAGTATTTACAATATTGTGTAATTTAAAATTTATTTAATAAAAATGAAGCACCTGACTTTGGAATGTTAAATTATAAACCATTTAAACGAAAACTTTGGCTAGCACTCGCGTAAGGGATTGAAGCGGTATCCTTTTTTGAGGCACGAGAAAAAGATTTAGCGTAAAGCCCGACCACGCCACAAAGCGTGGTTACGCCCATATTTTATTTTTTTTAGATTGGATGTAACAAAATAAATACTGTGTCGTCGTAATAACAAATAGCAGAAATAAACCGGCTGCTTTTTAACAAAACCAAACCAAAAATGACTCAAACGGAGTTTTTAAATATTGTAATGCCTTTTAAGGATAAAGTGTTTAGGGTAGCGAAACGCTTACTTATCTCGACCGAAGAGGCTGAAGATGCTACTCAAGAAATTCTATTAAAGTTGTGGAAAAACAAAAAGAAAATACAGGAGTATAAAAATGTAGAGGCTTTTTCAATGACTATGACCAAGAATTTTTGTTATGACAAATTAAAATCGAAACAGGCGCAGAATCTTAAAATTGTACATAGCAATTATGAGGCAAAAGAAACGCCTTTACATAAACAAGTAGAGCTTAACGATAGCGTTAATTGGGTAGCTAAAATTATTGAAGAATTACCAGAGCAACAACGTTTAATTGTACAGCTTAGAGATATAGAAGAATACGATTTAGATGAGATTGCAAAAATGCTAAATATGAATAATACAGCAGTACGTGTAAACTTATCTAGAGCGAGAAAAGCAATAAGAGAAAAATTGACTAATACACATAATTATGGTGTTAAATAATATAGAAAAATTATTAGAAAAGTACGATAACGGTGAAACTAGCCTAAAGGAAGAGCAACTGTTAAAAAACTATTTTACAAGCGACAATGTAGCTCCGCATTTAGAAATGTATAAACCTATGTTTGCGTATTTTTTGGTAAACCAACAAGAACAATTTACTAAAGACGTTCCTTTAAAAACTACTAGAAAATTTAATTATAAATGGATTTCTGTCGCAGCAGTAGCGGTTCTTATGTTGGGGTTTTATTTTGGTACAACAACTAGTAAAGATGAGTTAGGTACCTACCAGGACCCACAATTGGCCTATAACGAGGTTGCAAAATCTTTAGAAATGATTAGCAAACGTTTAAATAAAGGCACAGCAACAGTTGGGTATTTAAATGAGGTTAACAAAGGCACAGCAACCTTAGGTTACCTTAACGAAATTGAAAATTCAACTAGTATAATTTTTAAAAAGTAAAAAGTAGAAAAAGAAGTTAAAATTTTAAAAAACAAAAAAATGAAAAATAAATTAATAGTATTTGTATTAGCCGTAATGTTATTACCATTAACAGGTATGGCCCAAAAAGATATTTTTGAGAAGTATAGCGATAACTCGAATGTAACTTATGTAAACATTAAACCTAAAATGTTTCAGATGTTAGCAAAAATTAATATTGATGTAGACGATCCGGAAGCTCAGGCTTACATGGATATGGTTAAAAGTATTACCAGCTTTAAAACTATTGTAACAGATAACGCAGCTATTGCTGCAGATGTTACAAAATGGGTAGGTTCTCGTTCTAGTGCTTTAGAAGAACTTATGGAAGTTAAAGACGATGGTACAACAGTTAATTTTTATGTAAAAGAAGGAAAAGATGCCGACCACGTTAAGGAACTTTTAATTTTTGTTAATGGGATAGATAAGGTTATGGAAGACAAAATAGAAATTAATGGTAAGCAACGTAAAATTGAAACTGTTGTTGTGTCTTTAACTGGTGATATTGATTTAAACGAAATATCAAAACTTACTTCTAAAATGAATATTCCAGGAGGCGAGCATTTAGATAAAAAATAAGAAAACAAACCAACAATCATGAAACGAACAATCATAAACCTTTTATTAGTAGTAATTACCACAGTTTTTTTAACAAGCTGTGGTAATGAACCTAGTTTGCAACAATATTTTGTAAACCACCAAGAGTCTGCTAATTTTATTTCGCAAGACGTACCATTATCTATGGTAGAAATAGATAAATCTGGTTTTACCGAAACACAAATGGAAGCTTACGAATCGGTTAAAAAATTAAATTTTTTAGGATTTAAATCTAGTCCTTCAAATATTGAAACATATAATACCGAGATAGCTAAAGTAAAAACCATTTTAGCAAACGAGAAGTATAACGATTTAATGGAGTTTAGCGATCGCGGAAATAAAATAATTGTAAAATATTTAGGTGAAGAAGATGAAGCAGATGAGGTTATAGTTTTTGGTAGTGCAAAAGAAACCGGTTTTGGAGTAGTTAGAATTTTAGGAAATGATATGAGCCCAGAAAAAATGATGACTTTAATTGATGCATTTCAAAAAGCCAACATAAATGAAAAACAATTAGAAAATATTGTAAATTTCTTTAAGTAATTTACAGTTATTGTTAATGTGAAAAAAGCTTCCTTATTAAGGAAGCTTTTTTGTTTAAATATATTTTAAAATTAATCTTCTAAATCTTGATTTCGTTTGCTAAACCCTGACTTAAATACGTTAATTACAATGGTGAAAAACATTAGTGTAATTAAAGTTAGCATTATAAAATTATCTAGAATATCCAACAAACCACCTATAAAAAAAGCTGCAGTTAATAGTCCTGAAAGTATTAATGTTTGCTTGTTGGTTAACATCATAATTTTAAATACCAGTATAATTACTTGGCGTAATTGCTTTTAATTCTGTTTTAATTTCGTTTGAAACCTCTAAGGTATCAATAAAATTTGAAATAGAATTTTGGTTTATTTTTTCGTTTGTTCTGGTTAAACCTTTTAAGGCTTCGTATGGGTTTGGGTAACCCTCGCGACGTAAAATAGTTTGTATGGCTTCGGCAACAACAGCCCAATTGTTTTCTAAATCTTCGGCAAATTTACTTTCGTTTAAAAGTAGTTTGTTTAATCCTTTTAAAGTAGATTTAAAACCAATTAATGTATGCCCAAAAGGTACACCAACGTTACGTAAAACGGTACTGTCTGTTAAATCGCGTTGTAAACGAGAAATAGGTAATTTAGCAGCTAAATGCTCGAAAATAGCGTTAGCAATGCCTAAATTTCCTTCAGAGTTTTCAAAATCTATTGGGTTTACTTTATGCGGCATAGCGCTACTACCAACTTCGCCTTTTTTAATTTTTTGTTTAAAGTAATCCATAGCAACGTAGGTCCAAATATCACGATCTAAATCAATAATAATGGTGTTAATACGTTTTAAAGTATCAAACAAAGCGGCCATGTGGTCGTAATGCTCAATTTGCGTAGTAGGGAAGGAGTGTTGTAATCCTAATTTTTCTTGTACAAATTTAGATCCGAAGGCTTTCCAATCAATATTTGGGTAAGCCACGTGGTGTGCATTAAAGTTCCCTGTTGCACCACCAAATTTAGCAGCACTTGGTATATCGTTAAGCAAATTAAATTGCTCTTGTAAGCGTACTACAAAAACGTCAATTTCTTTACCTAAACGGGTTGGTGATGCTGGTTGCCCGTGTGTACGCGCCAACATAGAAACGCTAGCCCACTCGGTTACTAATTCTTTTAATCTATTTAAAACGGTTAAGTATTCTGGCACATAAACATCGTTCATGGCTTCTTTAATACTTAACGGAATTGCGGTGTTATTAATGTCTTGAGAAGTTAATCCGAAGTGAATAAACTCTTTAAATTCAGATAAACCTAAGGCATCAAATTTTTGTTTTATAAAATATTCAACCGCTTTAACATCGTGGTTGGTTACTTTTTCTATGTCTTTAATTGCTGTAGCGTCTTCAGCTGTAAAATTTTTGTAAATAGCTCTTAAATCTTCAAAAATAGCCGAATCCACATTTTCTAATTGCGGTAATGGAATTTCACAAAGTGCGATAAAGTATTCTATTTCTACTAAAACGCGGTATTTAATTAAGGCTTCTTCAGAAAAATAAGGCGCTAATGCATTTGCTTTATTTCTATAACGACCATCAATTGGAGAGATGGCATTTAAGGTTGAAAGTGACATATTTATGTGTGTTGTTTTAAAAGCGCAAATATAGTTTTTTTAAGCGATAAACGTTGTGGCTTGAATTTCAAATTTTCAAAAAAAATATGCGTTTAAAACTGAATATTAATGGTGTAAAAGACAAATCTATTTAAGTTTTTTTAGAATGCGTTTTGCACGGGCTTTAAAAGCGGCACTTTGGTGATAAAAATCGCGCTGCAAAATGGTTTTTAATTCGGGGTAAATCCAATCGGAATCTTTACCAAATAAAAATAAAGTGTGCATGCTGTAAGCTTTAGCGGCTACTTTTTGGTCGCTTATCATATAATCAAAACACAACTCAATAATTTTTTCTCGATGCGTCAAGGTTAAGGCATGTTTTACTTTGTTATTTTCTTTGCTATAAAGGGCATTGGCTAAGTATTCACATATTTTAGCAACAGGTCTCACGGCCGGATCAAGGTGAACTTTGTGCATGTTTTTTGTAAAATAATCGAGATGCGGAATAATTAAATATAAATTTTCTTTACAAGTAAACTCTAATACCCAAGCAGCTTTACACGAAATTTTATCGTCTGTTTTAAAAAGAATATCAAGCAAATTAGTAAATAAATTTGGGTTTGCTAAAACTAAATTGGCGTAATACAATCGTTTTTCGCGAGAATGGTTCACATAGTTTAATTCTTCGTAAAGTTGTTGGGTGGTCATTCTTTTTTTATATTTTAGGAATCTAATTTAACCAATAATAAAAACGATGAAAAAAATATTTTACCTAATTGCTATAGTTTTAATCGTTGCACAATTTTTTCAACCAGAAAAAAACGAGGGTAGTTTAGCTTCGGTTGAGCCATTTTATAATGAAACAAAACCATCGGAAGAAGTAAAAACCATTTTAAAAACAGCTTGTTTTGATTGTCATAGCGATGCTACAAATTACCCTTGGTATAGCAAAATAACACCAGTTAATTATTGGTTAGCCGACCATATTGAAGACGGAAAAAAGCACTTAAATTTCTCGAATTGGGTTGGTAACTCAGTAAAACGAAAAGACCATAAAATGGATGAATTGATTGAGGAAATTGAAGAACATAAAATGCCTTTAGAATCTTATACTTTAATTCATAAAGATACCAAATTAAGCGAAAGCCAAATAGAAGCGGTTACAACTTGGGCAAAAATGGTTCGCGTATCTTATGGTATTGAAGCTTTACCCGAATATTAATGCCAAATTTATTAATAATTGGTTCTGTTTGGCCTGAGCCTAAAAGTTCTGCGGCAGGTAGCCGAATGATGCAGTTGGTTGATGTCTTTTTACAAGCCAATTATAACATTACGTTTGCAACTACAACCTCAAAAACAGATAATGCATTTGCTTTAGAAGAATTAGGAGTTATAGAACAGCAAATAAAACTTAACGATTCTAGTTTTGACGATTTTATACTGAACCTGAAACCCGATGTGGTTATGTTCGATAGGTTTGCAATCGAAGAACAATTTGGTTGGCGTGTTGCCGAACATTGTCCGAATACATTACGAATTTTAGATACAGAAGATTTACATGCTTTACGAAAAGGAAGACAGCAAGCCTTTAAAGCAAATGCAATATTTAATGAAACATATTTATTTAATGATGTTGCTAAACGTGAAATAGCCAGTATTTACCGTTGCGATTTAAGTTTAATTATTTCTGAATCAGAGATGGAAATTTTAAAAACGCAATTTAAAGTTCCAGAAGCTATATTATGTTATCTGCCATTTTTATTGAATCCTACTGAAGCAGATGCTTTAGAAAAATTGCCTAAGTTTAGCAACAGGCAGCATTTTATAACCATTGGCAATTTTTTACACGAACCCAATTACAATGGCGTTTTATTTTTAAAAGAAAGTATTTGGCCACTTATAAAAAAGGAATTGCCAAAGGCAGAAATGCATATTTATGGTGCTTATGCATCACAAAAAGTTAATCAGTTACACAACAAAAAACAAGGTTTTTTAATAAAAGGTTTTGCTGAAGATGTTCATGAGGTTATGCAAAAGTCCAGAGTATGTTTAGCAGCTTTACGATTTGGTGCTGGTTTAAAAGGTAAACTAGTTGACGCCATGCAAAACGGAACACCTTGTGTAATGACGCCTATTGCTGCAGAAGGTATGTTCGGAAACCTAGAACCAAATGGGTTTATTGAAGACAACCCTGAAAATTTCGCAAAAAAAGCCATAGAGTTATACAAAAATGAAGCCCTTTGGAACCAAAAACAACAAAGTGGATTTGAGGTTATAAATACACGATTTAATAAAACTCAGTTTCAAAGTGATTTTTTAGAGAAGATTAAAGTTTCAACAGAACAGCTTCACGAAAACCGACTTCACAATTTTACGGGACAAATACTTATGCATCATACCATGCAAAGTACCAAATTTATGAGTAGATGGATTGAAGAGAAAAATAAAAATTAAAAAATAGAGTGTTTATAAGTCCCTTTAAGTCTTATATTTAAATTGTCATTTAAAACCCTCAATGTTATGAAACTTTATTCAAAGTCTTTAATTTTATTCTTTTTACTGTCATTAAGTTTTAAAAGTGTTTCTGCACAATATTCAGAGAAACAAATCGATTCCATAGTAAATTATGCATTGTCCAAATTTAATGTTGCGGGTACAGCTATTGCTATTGTAAAAGATGGAGAAACTGTTTACCAAAAAGGATTTGGGGTAACTTCCGTAAAAAGTAACATACCGGTAAATGTAAATACAAATTTTGCTATAGCATCAAATAGTAAAGCATTTACAACAACAGCGCTATCACTTTTAGTAGATGAAGGAAAACTAAAATGGACAGATAAGGTTAAGGATTATATTCCTGAATTTAAAATGTACAATCCTTATGTTACAGAAAATTTTAATATTGAAGATTTACTAACTCACCGAAGCGGTTTGGGTTTGGGTATTGGAGATTTAATGTTTTTTCCAGACGGAAGTCATTTTACTTTAGATGATTTATTAGCGAGTTTCCAATATTTCGAACCCGTTTCAGCATTTCGTACAAAGTTCGATTACGACAATTTATTGTATATCATTGCGGGCGAAGTTATAGCCAGAGTTTCGGGAATGACATGGGAAGATTTCATTGCTACGCGTATTTTTAAGCCTATTGGTATGAACCAATCTTACGCTAGTTTAGATAATATAGATGATAAAAGTAATTTAGCATCACCTCACGATTCTAATTCTGGAACACTTAAAGTATTGCCAGATTTTAAAGAGATGATTAATGGTGCCGCTGGAGGAATTTATTCCAATGTAAACGATTTAACACAATGGTTAAAAGTGCATTTAAATCATGGTAAATATGGCGATAGTTTACAAAACGAATTGTTTTCCGTAAAGCAGCAAGATAATATGTGGAAGCTTCATACTATAATGGAAACAAATAAAAACCCGAGATATAACTCTCATTTTTCAGGTTACGGTTTGGGATGGTTTTTATCTGATGTCAAAGGAAATATGAAAGTTGATCACACTGGAGGTTTGCCTGGTATGCTGTCTTTAACAGTAATGATTCCCGATATTAATCTTGGTTTCGTAATTCTAACTAATACAAGTGACGATGGTGGTGCGTTTTTCTCCTCTGTTGGCAATACTATTTTAGATAGTTATTTAGGGTTGGACGATTTTGGTTGGATTGATAAATATGCCGATTACTTTAATAAAAGAAAAGAAAACGGCGATAAAGTAACTGAAGCCGTATGGGAAACCGTGAGTAATAACAGTAAAATAAAAGTTGATTTAAAAAAATACACTGGTATTTATAAAGATGATTGGTTTGGTGAAATTGAAGTGTTTTTAAAAGAAAAAAAACTATGGTTTAAAAGTGAAAAATCTCCTAAGTTAAATGGAGAAATGTTTTTTTATAAAGCCAATACCTTTGCCATAAAATGGGAATATCAAGATATGAATGCCGATGCTTTTGCAATGTTTTTTTTAGATGAAGAAGGAAAAGCACAGGAAATTAAGATGAAAGGTATTTCGCCAAATATAGATTTTAGTTTCGATTTTCATGATTTAGATTTAAAAAGAGTAGAAGAATAGTTTTTGTAACCTAATTTTGCAAGAATTAAAAACAAAATAATGAATTGGATACTTTTAATTATAGCAGGTTTATTTGAAGTTGCTTTTGCTTCATGTTTAGGCAAAGTAAAATCTACCACCGGTATGGAATCTAAATATTGGTTTGTTGGGTTTTTAGTTTGCTTAGCAATTAGTATGATTTTATTGGTAAAAGTAACCAAAGTTTTGCCAATTGGAACGGCTTATGCCGTTTGGACAGGTGTTGGCGCTGTAGGAACTGTTTTGGTGGGCATTTTTATATTTAAAGAACCAGCAACATTTTGGCGTTTGTTTTTTCTAGTAACACTAATCACTTCAATTATTGGATTGAAAATGGTGAGTCATTAAACTAAATAATGGTCAATCACTTTTTTAACACCTGTGGTCGCATTTTCGGAAATAACAGTTAGGTTTTTATTAGAATCAATACTAGGTTTTGGGTCTATAAAATACACCGGAATACCATCTGGAGCATAATGCATTAATCCTGCCGCAGGATACACTTGCATCGATGTGCCAATAATTATTAAAATATCGGCGGTTTGGCAAACTTCCATGGCTTTTTCAATCATTGGTACATCTTCACCAAACCAAACAATATGCGGACGTATTTGGTGGCCGTTTTGGCATAAATCACCTAAAACAATATCTGTTTTGCATTCAAAAACATCATTTATATTTTTAGTACTTCGTGCTTTAAGTAGTTCACCATGTAAATGAATAACGTTTGTGCTGCCAGAACGTTCGTGTAAATCATCAACGTTTTGGGTAATAATTGACACCTTAAAGCTTTTTTCAAGTTCGGCTAAATCTATATGAGCTTGGTTAGGTTTTACGCTTAAAAGTTGACGACGGCGTTGGTTGTAAAAATCTAAAACTAATTCAGGATTTGCTCTAAAACCTTCTGGCGAAGCAACTTCCATAACATCGTGGCCTTCCCATAAACCATTGGCATCTCTAAAGGTTTTTATACCACTTTCGGCACTTATGCCAGCTCCTGTTAAAACGACTATGTGTTTCATGTTTATCATGTTATATTTGCTGTTCCTAGGCGTATAGGAATCTCATCAAATTTAACAACTAAAATAGTTTTTAACTAACATGACAGACATAAAACTACTAGAACATCTCGAAACTTTTTTAACCGAGAATAGGTTAGAGCGCTTTAAAAAAGTTTTGCCAGAGCGCACAAAGCATTTTACGGTTGCAACCGAAGACGTGTATCAATTACACAATACAAGCGCTGTAATACGAAGTTGCGATGTATTTGGTATACAAGAGGTGAATATAGTAGAAGAGGTAAATACAAAACGTATTGATCGTGAAATTGCCATGGGAGCCCAAAAATGGGTAGATTTAAACCGGTTTAATACGGTGAAAGATTGCATTAAAAGTTTAAAAGAAAACGGTTACCAAATTGTAGCTACTACGCCACACACTAACGATACGGTTTTGCATGAATTTGATGTAACTAAAAAGTCGTGTTTTTTCTTTGGAAGGGAAACCGAAGGTTTATCTGATGAGGTTTTAAATGAAGCCGATTGTTATTTAAAAATTCCTATGGTTGGTTTTACCGAAAGTTTAAATATATCGGTTTCTGCAGCTATAATTTTACAGCATGTTACAACAAAACTGAAGCAAACCAACGTTAATTGGCAATTAACAGAAGAAGAAATGCGTGCAAAACGTTTAGATTGGTGTAAAAAAACACTAAAAAGTTATGATGATATTGTAGCGCGTTTTTACGAAGCGCGTAATGAATAATTAACCTCTATTTCTACTTAACAACTTATACTCTTCGTAGCATTCACTTATGGCATCAAGAATTTGTAAATCGTTAGCTGTTTGTATAAATCCTTGCGAGTAGTTGCATTGGTTTACAATTTCATCTAAATCTACTTTATCAACTTGTAGTAAAGCAGTAAGCATTTCACGATCGAATCGAGAAGCTAAAAGGTTTCTAATTTGGTCGTCTTCCTTCATTTGCTTTAACTTTCTAAGCTCATTAGGTTTTTTACCAAACATGCGATGCAAAAAGTCTGCAGGGTTAAAAATAGAACCTAAAACTTTTGAAACTGCGGATTTTTTCCCAGATTCATAACCCGTACCCGATAAACCAGAAATACTATATCTATAATTATCGTTAGGTAAAGGTACTTGTTTAATATCTACCTCTAAATAACCAGTAAGTTTTAATTGGTTAACAACAACTTCTTCTAAGGCTAAAGCTAGTTCGGTTAATTCAATATTTGAACTTCCAAACTTTAACCAGTCGTTTGTAACTCTAACTTTAATAGATTTAAAACCTAAATACGAAAAGTGTAAGGTGTCGTTGGCTTTAGCCGTTATAGAAAATTCACCTTCGCTATTTGTAGTTGTTCCTTTAACTTGGTTTAGGTTAACAATGTTAACGCTTTCTAAGGGCGTTCCATCTGCAGAATTTATAACAACACCAATTACTTTTTCAGCATCTTGAGCATAACAAAAAACTGATGTTAATAAAATAGAAAAAAGTAAAAGATATTGCTTCATTAATTAGTTATTTAGTTGTAAAAGTAATAAAGAAAAATTTGGCGGTTGTTTTTTAGTCGGTAATTTGACTTAAAATTAACAAATAAGTTTAATCTTATCCACACGTTTTTATTAAAAATTTAATTTAAAATGAAAAAATGTCAACCTGATTTAAAAATAATTAAAATCAGGTTGACAAATATTAAATTTTATTTAAATGACTGCTATCTACGAGAACGTCTTGGGCGAGAAGCACCAAAACCAGCACCAGATTTAGCGCGCTTATTGTTACCTCCCGATGATCTTCCTTCGCTGCGTCTTCCGCCACCACGAGAATCTTTTTTTCTTCCTCGGTTTCTATCGCGTCTTCCACCACCTCGGTTTTCTGAAACTTCTACGTTTACAAAACGTCCGTTGTGTTTAAAATCGGTAAAATGTGCTAAAACTTTCTCTTGTAATTCTTTTTCAGTATTAAAAAATGAAAAACTATCTTTAGTTTCAACTTTAAATAAATCGTCTCTACCTAAATCTAATTGCTCACGTAAAAAATCTTTTAACGACATCCAATCGAAACCATCTTTACTACCTACGTTAATAAAGTAACGTGTCGAGTTTTTACTACCGCCGTAAGAGCGTCCTTCGTCTCTATCGCTACTACCTTCTGCAACATTTAAATTTTGTGCTTTTTTGTAATAGTTATAAAAACGTGTAAACTCAACCGAGAAGAATTTTTTAATTAATTCATCTTTACTTGTATCTTCAAAAAGTTCGTTAATACTAGTTAAGTATTTGTCAATTTCGTGGTTTATTTCGGTGTTGTGTATTTTGTTGGCAAGCGACATAAGTTGTACTTCACAAATTTCCATACCATCTGGTACTTCTTTTTTGTCGAACTGACGTTTTATAATACGCTCAATACTTTTAATTTTTCTAACCTCACTTTTGCTTACAATAACCATTGAAACCCCAGTTTTTCCGGCACGACCAGTACGGCCAGAACGGTGTGTGTACGTTTCAATTTCGTCTGGTAATTGGTAGTTAATTACATGGGTAACATCATCTACATCAATACCACGTGCTGCAACATCTGTAGCAACTAGCATTTGTATTTGGTTTTTTCTAAAGGCGTTCATTACCAAATCACGTTGGTTTTGGCTTAAATCGCCATGTAAAGCACCAGCATTGTAACCATCCTCAATAAGCTTTTCGGCTACTTTTTGGGTGTCACGCTTGGTTCTACAGAAAATTACCGAGAAAATATCTGGGTTAGCATCTGCCAAACGTTTTAAAGCTTGGTAGCGGTCTCTGGCATTAACTAAATAATACTCGTGCGATACGTTTGTAGTACTTTCGTTTTTACGACCCACTGTAATTTCCTGTGGGTTATGCATAAAGTTTTTAGCAATAGCTGCTACTTCTTTAGGCATAGTTGCCGAAAATAACCAAGTGCTTTTTTCGTTAGGCGTATGCGATAAAATAGCTGTGATATCTTCCTTAAAGCCCATGTTTAGCATTTCATCGGCCTCATCTAAAACAGCATATTCTATTTTAGTAATATCAACCAAACGACGGCTAATCATATCTTTCATTCTACCCGGTGTAGCAACAATAACTTGTGCGCCACGTTTTATTTCGCGAGCTTGCTCGGTAATACTAGAACCACCGTAAACAGCAACTACGTTTAAACCTTTACAGTGCTTACCATAAAGTTTCATTTCGCTAGCAATTTGTAAACAAAGTTCTCGTGTTGGCGATAAAATTAAGCCTTGGGTAGTACGGCTATCTATGTTAATTTTTTGTAGCATTGGGAAACCAAAAGCAGCTGTTTTACCAGTTCCTGTTTGGGCTAATGCCACTAAATCTTCTTCTGAATTTAATAATAAAGGGATTGCTTTTTCTTGTACTTCACTAGGCTTTTCAAATCCTAAATCTGTAATGCCTTGTAATAGGTAGTCATTAAGACCTAAATCTTGGAATGTGCTCATTCTGTTTTAAATATGTATGCGATTTATTATGTAGTGTTACATAAGAAGCGAATCGACATACTTAAAACCAAACTTCTAGTAACACATCCTCACCCTGAGGAATTTAGCGAAACTCTATTCCGAACTATAATTCGGTATTTCATAATGTTGAGTTTCAAGGTGCAAAGATACACTTTTATTTGAATTGATAGATTAAGACTATAATAATCTTTAAAACTAAAGTTGTATTCGTTTTTGTTTTGGGCGTTTTAACACGCTTTCCGCTATATCTTTTTCTCGTACCTCAAAAAAGGATGCCGCTGCAATCGTTAACGCGTTTATAAGGATATCATGTTATACCCTCTTAGTTTAAGGTTTCTGTATTAATTTAGTTAATAAAATTACTTTCTTAAATTCTGAATGCGCTGTAATAAAGTAGGATGCGAGTAATGCATGAAAACATAAGCAGGATGTGGTGTTAGGTTACTTAAGCTATTTTTATTTAGCTTTTTAAGCGATGTAATTAAAGGTTCGCCCTTGTAAGTATTTTTGGCATAGTCGTCTGCTTGATATTCAAATTTTCTGGAAAACACATTCATAATTAAACTCGTAATTTCCGAAATAGGAGCGTAAAGCATCCCAAAAGCAATTAGCGCAATATGAAAGCTGTGTTTCTCTACACCTAAAGCGTTGGATAATACAGGATTTGATATAAATAATGATAGAATAAACAGTGTTAAGCCAGTAAGTAAAACGGAAGCCACAAGGTTAAAAATAATATGTTTCTTTTTATAATGACCAACTTCGTGGGCTAAAACGGCAACAATTTCTTCATCGTTTAAATCGTTAATTAATGTGTCGTAAAGCGTAACACGTTTTTCGCTACCAAAACCCGAAAAATAAGCGTTAGCTTTTGTGCTGCGTTTGGAGCCGTCTATCACAAAAATTTTATCTAATTTAAAACCAACTGTTTTTGCATAAGCCGAAATTTTATCGCGTAATTCTCCAGCTTCTAGTGGTGTTTGTTTGTTAAATAGCGGCACAATTAATTTGGAGTAAAACATATTCATAAAAACCGTGAACAGTGTAACTAAACCCCAAGCGTACAACCAAAAATAAGTTCCTGTTATCTGGTAAAACCAAATAATTAAGGCTAAAATACCACCACCTAAAATGGCACTCATTAACCATCCTTTAAGTTTATCTAAGAAAAAAGTTTTTTTAGTGGTTTTGTTAAACCCAAATTTTTCTTCTATAACAAAAGTGCTGTAATACGAAAACGGTGTTGTTAAAATGTCGCTTCCAATCATAATAATTCCAAAGAAAATTAAAGCAATTATTATGGGGTTTTCACTATAATTTCTAGCCAGATTATCAACAAATTCGAATCCATCAAAAAATAGAAAAGCTAAAGTTAAAACCACTGAAAAGGTTGAGGTTAAAATCCCAAACTTGTATTTAGTAGCTTTGTAGTTTTGCGATTTTTGGTATTCGGCGTCATCATAAACATCTTGTAATTCATTTGGTAGTGCGTCGTTAAAATGTTTAGCATTTAGGGCATCTAAAATTTTATCAACTAAAAAATTAATGATTATAATGGCTATTATTATGTAGAATAGGGTGTTTGCTGTCATTTGTGTTAAGTTATAAGGCTAAAATAAAAACTATTAATCACACTTAGCTTAGACGAAGTGTATATTTATTATATTATTTAGATTTGAAATGTAAAAACTAAAAACCTAGATTTTTCAAGGTCTTCGACTGCGCTCAGACTGACGGTTTACTTAAATTGTCGTTGTCTTTTGGCTTCAAAAATAATAATTCCAGCTGCAACCGAAACATTCATAGAATCTATTTCGCCTTGCATAGGGATAATAATGTTTTGAGTAGCGTTTACCCGCCAATCTTCACTTAGCCCTGTAGCTTCAGTGCCAACAACAATAGCCGTTGGTTTTGTGAAATCTTGGGTGTGATACGCCACCGATTCTTGTAAAATTGCTGAATAAATATTAATGTTGTTTGTCTTTAAAAAAGCAATTATAGCTTCTGTGCTTCCTGTGGCAATATTATTGGTGAAAACACAACCTACGCTAGAACGAATAATGTTAGGGTTATATAAATCGGTTTTTGGGTTTGCAATAATTACAGCATCAATATTAGCAGCATCGGCAGTTCGTAAAAGTGCGCCAATGTTTCCTGGCTTTTCGGGTGCTTCAGCAACTAAAATTAATGGTGTTTTGGTAGTTAAAGTTAAGTTGGAGATGTCATGGTTTTTAATTTCTGCAACTGCAATAATACCTTCGGTTGTGCTTCTGTAGGCTAGCTTTTCGTAAACTTCTTTCGATATTTCTGTAACTTCTATTTTAAATTCACCAATTAAATCGGTTAAAGCTTCAAAAGAAAAAAGTTCCGGATAAAACAGAATAGATTTAATGGTGTAATTACCCTTTAAAGCAAGAGATACTTCGCGAACACCTTCAATTAAAAATAATCCGCTTTTTTTACGCTGTCGCGATTTGTCTTTTAAAGAAACTAACTCTTTAATATATTTGTTTTGGGTGCTTAAGATTGTTTTCATAGAATACATGCAAAAATACTGTAATTAATGTAATTTCAATTATATTAAATCGACAAACAAAAATTAACCAATATAATATTTAATGAAAAATTTATTCTTATTAGCTTTAACGGTAACGTTGTTTATTTCTTGTAAACAAAAAACATCGGAAGAAACTCCAAACTACAAGGAAGAAACTTTAAATGTAACTACAAGTATTTATCCTGAAACTATTACCAAAGTTTTTGATGCTCATGGTGGTATTGATACTTGGAATAAAATGAATACACTAGAGTTTTTAATAACTAAACCTGCTGGAGAAGAAAAGCATACAACCGACTTAAAAACTAGAAAATCTTTAATAGACATGCAGAAACATACTATTGGATTTAATGGTGAAAATGTTTGGTTAAAAAATAAATTTGAAGATGAATACAAAGGCAATCCAAAGTTTTATTACAACCTTATGTTTTATTTCTACGCGATGCCTTTTGTATTAGCTGATGACGGTATTAACTACGAAGAAGCGGAACCGTTAACTTTTGAAGGTGTTACATATCCGGGGATTAAAATATCGTATGAAGCGGGTGTAGGTGAGTCGCCAGACGATGAATATATTTTATATTACAACGCAGAAACTTACCAAATGGAATGGTTAGCTTACACGGTTACATTTCGCTCTAAAAAGAAAAGTGAAAAGTTTAGTTTTATAAAATATGGAGTTTGGGAAGATTTAAACGGATTAAAATTGCCTAAAACCATTTCTTGGTATAAAGTTGAAGACAATAAGCCAACCGAATTACGTAAAACCTTAACTTTTAACAACACAAAAGCTGAAGAAGTTAAACTAGATACTTCTGTTTTTGAAGCTCCAGAAGGAAGTAAAATAATAGAGTAGAAGGTTTATAAAAAAAATATAAAAAAAGAAGCTGTTTAAAAGGTTTCCTTGTCATTCTAAACTTGTTTCAGAATCTACAACTTATGTCATGAGAACCTGAAACAAGTTCAGGCTGATATATAAAGGGAATTACTTTTTAAACAGCTTCTTTTTAGTTTTAAGTAGCTATAATTAGTTCTCTAACTTCTTAGAATAACGTCTCCAAAGTGTTGTTTGGTGCGTTTCTAAACTAATAGATCTACCATCAATAAATGCTTCAGAAATAATATTTGTTCGCATATCTAACGCATCACCTTCAGAAATAAATAAGGTTGCGCTTTTTCCGCTTTCAAGCGATCCATAATTAGCATCAATACCTAATATTTTTGCTGCATTTAGGGTAATTAGTTGTAAAGCTTGAGTTTTTGTTAGTCCATGTGCAACAGTAGTTCCGGCATAAAACGGTAAATTTCTGGTGTTCATACGTTCCATATCGCCACTAGTTTCAAGGGCAACGGTTATGCCTGCATCGGTTAAAAGTTTAGCCATTTTGTATGGTAAATCGTAATCGCTGTCATCTAAACCAGGTAAAGAGTGTGTTCGCATTAAAACTACAGGAATATTATTGTCTTTTAACAACTTTGTAGTTTTATAAGCTTCGGCACCACCAACAATAACTATGTTTTTAAGATTGAAGGTTTTTGCGAAGTTTACAGCTTCAATAATGCCTTTTTCTTCATCGGCATGAATAAATAATTTTTGCGAACCATTAAATACACCACTTAAAGATTCGAAAGGTAAATGTGTAGGTGTTTTAGCGCCACCTAAATAAGCTTTTGCATTTGTAAAATAAGTTGTTATTTGTTCGGTTTGTTTATCATAATCTTTGTTTACGCTTACATTACCACGTCTTCTTCTAAAGGTGCGAGGCCAGTTTAAATGTACGGCGTCGTCAACTTTTACAGCTGCATCTTCCCAGTTCCAAGCATCAAATTGAACGATAGACGATGTTCCAGATAAAAATCCACCACGAGGTGTAATTTGACCCAAAAGTACACCGTTAGGTCGCATCGATTCAACAACTTTAGATTCGGCATTGTAAGCAATTAAACTTCTAACGTTAGGATTCCAAAGTCCCATTTCAGCATCGTCGTCTGATGCTCTAACGGCATCAATTTCAACCAAACCTAAAGTGGTATTAGGCGCAATAAACCCTGGGTAAACGTGTTTTCCTTTTGCATCAATAACCTCACCTTTTCTAGCAATTTTGGTTAAGGCGCTTCCAATGTAAGTTATTTTTCCGCCTTCAAACATAATTAAGGCATTTTCTATAACCTCGCCGTTACCAATATGTGCGGTGGCACCTTCAATGGTAATGGCTTTAGTTTGTTCAGGTGCTGGTGTTTGTTGCGCAAAACTTATAAGGCAACAGAGCGTGTATAATAATGTTATTGTTTTTTTCATTTTGTATATGTTTTAGGATTAACTTTTAGTGGCTATGTGCTTCAGCTAATTCGTTATCCATGGAATCGCAATGTAATAAGGTTTTTGTTTTCTTTTTTATAGGCTGTGTTTTGTTGCCTTTGCTTTTAGATTGAAGCATTAAATTGATAAGTTCGCTGCGTTCTTTTGTAACTTCAGCTTGTAGTTGCTTATCTTTTTCAATATCAAAATAAGTTTTTCCTTCAATGATGGTTTTTTCCGCTTTAGCGTAAATAGAAAGTGGATGATTAGACCATAACACTAAATCGGCGTCTTTTCCAACTTTAATACTACCAACGCGATCGTCGATATGTAATAATTTAGCAGGATTAATGGTAACGAATTTCCAAGCTTCTTCTTCACTCATGCCACCGTATTTTACGGTTTTTCCGGCTTCTTGATTTAAGCGTCTAGACATTTCGGCGTCGTCACTATTTATGGCAACCGTAACACCGGCGTTGTGCATAATGCTTGCGTTGTAAGGTATTGCATCGTTTACCTCGTATTTGTAAGCCCACCAATCACTAAAAGTAGAACCGCCAACACCGTGTTCTTTCATTTTATCGGCAACTTTGTAGCCTTCTAAAATATGGGTGAAGGTGTTTATGTTAAAATTGAACTTTTCGGCAACCTTCATTAACATGTTAATTTCACTTTGTACGTACGAGTGACAAGAAATAAAGCGTTCTTTATTTAAAATTTCGGCTAAAACGTCTAATTCTATATCCTTTTTATAAGGTTTACCGCTTTTCTTTAATGCATCGTAAGCTTTTGCTCTTGTAAAATAATCGATATAAACTTGTTCTACACCCATTCTGGTTTGAGGAAAACGATTAAAACTACCCCAGTTAGACTGTTTTACGTTTTCACCTAAAGCAAATTTTATAAATTTAGGTGTGTTGGTGTAAACTAAGTTATCTGCAGATTCGCCCCATTTTAATTTAATAATAGCAGAACGACCACCAATTGGATTTGCAGAACCATGTAAAATTTGAATAGAGGTTACACCACCTGCAAGGTTACGATAGATGTTTGTGTCGGTTTCATCAATAACATCTTCAATGGTAACTTCGGCAGATGAGTTTTGACCACCTTCGTTAACAGATGCTGTTGCAATATGCGAGTGTTCATCAATAATACCTGCGGTTAAATGTTTGCCAGTAGCATCAATAACTTTTGCTCTTCCGGCAGATAAGTCTTTGCCTATTTTAATAATTTTACCATCTTTTATTAAAACGTCCGTGTTTTCTAGAATGCCTTCAGCTTCACTTGTCCAAACTGTAGCGTTTTTAAATAAAAGCGTTTCTGTTTCTGGTAAGGTTTTAAAACCAAACGCTTTATTTGGATAACTCACTGGGTAAAGTGTGTTGCTTTTGTTATCGTCTTTGTCTTTTTTCTTTTTATCAGATGTGTCTTCAGAAGGACTTAAATTGGCAACAAAACTGTTTTCGGTGCCATTAGGTGAAATAGATTTCCCGGTTAAACCGTTGGTTTCTGGATTGGCAATAATGCGTATAAATTCATTTTTAGTAGAATCTATAGTTGCCATAGATATACTTACCCAGTTTTTGTTATAAGTAATCTTAGAATCTAAGGTTTTACCGTTAGCAGTAATTTTAGTTTTTGGTTTACTTAGCTCGCCAGAGATAGACATCTTATAATCTTGGTTTGCAATAGAAAACGTATAATCGCCTTTAATATCTTTTTTGTCAAGGGCTTCAATAACTGTTTTGTCTCCTTGAACCCAGTTTTCGTAAAGCGTCGTTTTTTTATCGAAAATATCGCCCGAAGTAATTAAAAAGTTGGCTAAGCTTCCGTTTTTAAGTGAACCTATTTCGTTTTCCTTGTTAATAAGTTTTGCAGGAACGGTAGTTAATGCGGCAAGGGCTTTTTCTTTAGAAAGTCCAGCATCAATAGCTTTTAAAATTTTCGCTTTTAATTCTTTAGCCGATTTTAATTTGTGCGTAGTAAAAGCAAATTCAATATTATTTTCTGCTAAAATTTTTGGGTTGTGTGGTTTTTGGTTCCAAGCGCGCATATCTTCGAGCGATAAAGAAGCTGTAGTAAAAGGATCTTCAACATCAAAGGCATCAGGGAAATCTAACGGTAAAATTATTTTAGCATTGGTAGCCTTAATCTCGTTGATACGTTCGTATTCGTCTCCACCACCAAGCATAATATATTGTATGCCGTAAGCATCACCAACTTTATCGGCTCTTAAAATGTTGGCCCTACTACCAGCATCAAAAATTTGAATTAAACTTTTGTTTTTATTTAATGCCTCTAGTGATAAATCTTTGGTGTTAATATTGCCTTTTGCATACCAATCGGCATCAATATATAACTGCCTTAAAAGCGCCATACTTCCCATAATAGAAGATGGATAACTTTGGTTAGATTTTACACTGCGGTTAAATGATAAGTATTGGCTAGAATGTTCCTCTAAAATACGGTGTTCATTACCTTTGCTGTTGTTTAAAGCAATTAGTGTTCCCGAGCCACGAACAATGCCATCGTGAACATGTGTGTTAACAACGCCAAAACCAGCTTTAAGTAAATCGGTAGCTGTTTTTTCGCTATATGATAAGGCAGAAATGGCTTCTTGTTCTGGCATAACGTGGTCGTTCCAGTAATATCCAGTTCTACTTGGCTTATATTGTGCAGAGCGCGAACGTCTGCTTGGTCGTTCGGGTTGTTTAACACCAAAAGTAGAATATAAATCTATAAACGAAGGATAAATACTCTTGCCTTCTAAATCTACAACAACAGCATTTTTTGGAATATTTACCGAAGTTCCAGAATTTACAACTTTACCGTCTTTAATAAGTAAAGTACCTTTTTTAATAATTTCGGTAGGTGTAACATAAATTTTAGCATTTGTTAAAGCCGTGTAATTACTGTTTTTTGTGTGTACACCATCGTTTTTTGGGAAATAATCTTGAGCGTTTATTGCGACCGATAGAAATAGTGCAACAAACCAAATGGATTTTTTTAGCATGTTTTGAGTTAGTTTTTTTGTTAAAAATAAAGAAATTAGGAATTGCTTAACAAATTCTTAGTGTTTTTTAACTTTTTATAAAGATTTTTCATTAAAATAGTTGGTTAAAAGCGCCACGACATAGCTGTAACTTTCCATGCCTTTACTTTGTTTATTGGCTTTTAAAAACCCGCTGTAAAATTGTTTAAAGTAAGGTTCTGCAGGGTTTTGGTGAGCTTCCCAAAACAAGCGGGTTTCCTCGTAATTTTTTAAAACACCTAAGTTAACATCAGCAATTAAATCTTCAAAAAGACAAACATCGCGTCTGTAAATTTCGTTTAAGCAAAAGTGTAAAGCAAAACTATAACCCGTATATTTAAAATAAGCGTCTTTGTGATTTATAGCGGCTAAACATCCAATAAAATTAGCTTCATTTTCGGCAGCATAACCTAATTGATGCGCCATTTCGTGTGTAGTTGTTGTGGGGAATTTATAACTAGGAATTAAGCTGTTTACTTGTGCCTCGTTGGTTAACGGGTTTAAATAACCACTAAAACCCATGTAAGTTAAAGGGAAACTAAATAACGATTTTTTTGCACTTTCTGGGTAGTATTCTAAATCCGGAAATGTTTGTTTTAAAGCCTTATAACCGTCTGGAGCTAATTTTAAAATTTCGTTTTTTGTGTATGGTAAATTAACAATTAAAGTGTCGTTTTTAGTAATGTTAAAATGCGCTTCGTTGGATTTTGAAATCAACTTTTCTGTTATTAAAACCAATTGTTCGGTAGTATAATCGGCCTCTAAATTCAGGTTTTCATGCAAAGGCAAACGGTAATAATTTAAACCCCAAAACATATGAAAAGCAAAATATATTACAGAAACCGCTGCAAAGACATCAATTAACCAATGTTTTGTATCGCTTAAAATACGTTTTCCGTTAATAAAAATCCATCTAATTATGTAAACTACTGCCAACGAATACACTAAATCGCCAAACGAAAAAGGCAGCCATCCCAAAGTAAAACGCAACGCTTTCGAAATATAAATGTACAAGCCATTGCTGTAATATGTTTCTATAAATTCAGGGAAATTCGCAAGTAATTTCACAAACAAAAATTGCGGAACAATAGCAAAAGCTAAAACAAGTTTTTTATTCTTAGGCATTCATCAAAAGTAATAAAAATTAGAGCCCAATGGTTGTTTAAAATTTGTTAAGGTTTCTTCCTGCTTTCCGCTATATCTTTTTCTCATACTTCAAAAAAGGATGCCGCTGCAATCAGGAGCAGCTGCCAAAGTCGGTTCCTTTTTACTACCTTTGCAATCTAAAATAAATCACATGAATCACGATATAAGACAACTAGAACCTCAAGAACTTTGGAATAAATTTGCCGATTTAAATGCGGTTCCAAGACCTTCAAAAAAAGAAGAACGTGTTATTGCATTCATGAAAAATTTTGGTGAAACTCTTGGTTTAGATACTGTTGTAGATGGCGTAGGAAACGTTATTATTAAAAAGCCTGCAACTCCAGGAATGGAAAATAGAACTACGGTTGTTATGCAATCGCATTTAGATATGGTTCATCAAAAAAATAACGATACCGTTTTCGATTTCGATACTCAAGGCATCGAAATGTATATTGATGGCGATTGGGTTCGCGCTAAAGGAACAACCCTTGGCGCAGATAATGGTTTAGGCGTAGCCACAATAATGGCTATTTTAGAAAGTAATACTATTGAACACCCAGCCATAGAAGCGCTTTTTACTATTGATGAAGAAACTGGAATGACCGGTGCTATGGGATTAAAAGGAGGTTTGCTTACTGGTGGCATTTTACTTAATTTAGATACCGAAGAAGATGATGAAATTGGTGTAGGTTGTGCTGGAGGAATAGATGTTACGGCAACCAGAATTTATAACGAAGAAGAAACACCTGAGTTTAAAATTGGTTATAAAATTCAAGTAAAAGGGTTACAGGGCGGACATTCCGGAATGCAAATTCATGAAGGTTTAGGTAATGCCAATAAAATAATGAATCGTTTGTTGTTTGATGGGTTCGAGTTTTATGGACTTCGAATTTCAGAAATCGATGGAGGCAGTTTGCGAAATGCCATCCCAAGAGAAAGTCATGCTGTTGTAGCTATTGATGCTGTGAAGGAAGATGAGTTTAAAGCTATAATAATAGAGCTTGCTAATACAATAAAAGCAGAATTTAAAACTACAGAGCCAGATTTAGAAATTTTAGTTGAGCCATGTGAAACGCCAGAAAAAATAATGGATTTAGGTATTCAAGAAGGTGTAACACGTGCACTTTATGCCGCTCATAATGGTGTTTATCGCATGAGTGCAGATATTCCAGATTTAGTTGAAACCTCAAATAATATTGCTCGAGTAATAATTAAAGAAGGAAAAATTCATATTGGATGTTTAACAAGGTCATCAGTAGATAGTGGAAAAGATGACTTAGCCAATGCACTTCGTGCTACATTCGAGCTAACAGGTTGCGAAGTTGAGTTTTCTGGAGATTACCCAGGTTGGACACCAAATATGGATTCTAAAATCCTTAAGGTTATGACCAAAATTTATGAAGATTTAAATAACGAAAAACCACATGTAGCAGCCTGTCATGCAGGTTTAGAGTGTGGTATTCTTGGGCAGAATTATCCAGAAATGGATATGATAAGCTTTGGGCCTAATATAAAAGGGGCACATTCACCAGATGAGCGCGCTCAAATATCTTCAGTTCAAAAATATTGGAAATTTGTATTAGAGATTTTAAAAGCGATACCTGAAGCTTAGTTTTCTTCAGTATTCATATTGTTATTAAGTTCGTCTATATAACCTAAAACCTCGTCTTGTCCAATGTTTTTACTCGATGAGGTTATGAAATAATTGGGCATATCTTCCCAGGTTTCAAGTAATATGTTTTTATAATCTTGTACGTGGTTTTCTATGGCTTTGGGTTTAAGCTTGTCGGCTTTGGTAAATATAATAGAGAAAGGAATCCCGTTTTCACCTAACCATTGCATAAACTCTAAATCAATAGTCTGGGGGTTGTGTCTAATATCAACTAAAACAAAAGCAGTTACTAGTTGTTCTCTAAAACTAAAATATTGAGTTATAAATTTTTGAAATACTTTTTTAGAGCTTTTAGAAACACGGGCGTAACCATAGCCTGGTAAATCTACTAAATGCCAATTTTTATTAATTAAAAAATGGTTTATAAGTTGTGTTTTTCCTGGTTTACCAGATGTTTTTGCTAAGCTTTTTCGGTTGGTAAGCATATTTATAAGTGAAGACTTTCCAACATTACTTCGGCCAATAAAAGCATATTCCGGTAATCTGCTTTTAGGGCACTTTGCAACATCTGAATTACTTACAATAAATTCGGCAGATTTTATATGCATAATTTTTTATTTCAGCTCAATTCGAAAAAGACACTAAATAAATTAGATTAAAACTCTCTTTTTTGAAGCCATGAATACAGAATTTCATTAAATTTTTTTGGATGCTCCATCATTGCAGCATGTCCACATTTGTCAATCCAAAATAATTCAGAGTCTGGTAATAGTGTGTTAAATTCTTCAGCCACATCAGGAGGAGTTACAGAGTCGTTTTTTCCCCAAATTATACAAGTTGGTACATTTAGATCAGGCAAATCTTTAGCCATATTGTGTCTAATTGCACTTTTTGCGATAGCTAATGTTTTAACAAGTTTGTTTCGGTCGTTTACGGTTTCGTATACTTCATCAACAATATCTTTGGTTGCTACTTCAGGGTCGTAAAAAACATCCTGAGCTTTCTTTTTAATAACTTCGTAATCGCTACGTTTTGTATAGCCGCCACCCATGGCGTTTTCGTATAATCCAGAGCTTCCAGTAATAACAAGAGCTTTTACGTTTTCTGGGTATAATTTTGTGTGATATAAACCAATGTGGCCGCCAAGAGAGTTTCCTAGTAAAATAACTTCTTTTAGGCCTTTGTGTTCAATAAAATCGTGTAGGTATTTAGCGAAGCTTTTTACGTTAGTTTTTAGCAATGACATACTGTAAATTGGTAATTCAGGAATTATAATTCTATACCCTTTTTTGCTAAAAAATTCCGATACGGCACTAAAGTTACTCAAACCTCCCATGAGGCCATGTAATACTATAATTGGGGTGCCTTCTCCATCTTCAAAATAACTGTAATTTCCTTCTTTTTTTAATCTATGCGCCATTAAATAGTTAATCATTGCAATTAAAAACAAATATAGGTATTTCATTCTTATTTCCTACCAATATCGTTTTTATCACTAACAAATTTACAAAAACTATGTGTTAATAACTCTCAAATTTTAATTGAGATAGGGCTATAGCTTTGTAAGCCTTTAGTTTATGGGGTTTTTAAGCGTTTTTGTGCTTGTAAATTAAATAAAACTCAAGAAATTATTAACAAAGTGGTATAAAGTGGTAAAATGTGGTAAAATTTTCAATATCTTTGAAATATAAACGTTATAGCTATAAATTTTCATATTGGATTTAATCACAGGTACATACGATTGTAAGGTTGATGCAAAAGGCAGGTTAATGATGCCGGTTGCAATCAAAAAACAGTTGTCTGCTGTGTTGCAGAATGGTTTTGTGTTGCGTCGTTCTGTGTTTCAAAAGTGTTTGGAGTTGTATCCAATGAGTGAGTGGCAGGCTTTAATGCAGAAAATGAATAAGCTAAATAAGTTCAAGAAAAAAAATAATGATTTTATAAGACGTTTTACAGCAGGGGCTAAAATAGTTGAAGTGGATGCAAGTGGGAGGCTTCTTATACCTAAAGATTTAACTGTTTTTGCTAATATTTCTAAAGATATTGTTGTGGCTTCGGCTATAAATATCATTGAAATTTGGGATAAAAATTTATATGAACAAGCCATAGATGATGCAGCTTTAGATTTTGCTGATTTAGCTGAGGAGGTTATGGGGCAAGACGATGATGAATATGGAATATCATAATCCTGTGTTATTGAAAGAAACTGTTGATGGTTTAAACATAAAGCCAGATGGTGTTTATGTCGATGTTACATTTGGTGGTGGTGGGCATAGTAAAGAAATTTTAAAACGACTTGGGGAAAGTGGTAAACTCTATGCTTTTGATCAGGATAAAGATGCGCTTGAAAATGCTATTGATGATCCTCGATTTACTTTAATTCATGAGAATTTTAGGTTTATAAAACGATTTTTAAGGTTTTATGGGGTGAAACAAGTAGATGGTGTTTTGGCAGATTTTGGTGTATCGTCACATCAGTTTGATGTTGCTGAACGTGGGTTTTCAACTCGCTTTGAGGCTAAGTTGGATATGCGTATGAATCAGGATGAAGGTTTGTCGGCATTCCATGTGGTTAATGAATACAGTGAGGAGCAGATAAAACAAGTGTTGTTGCAGTACGGTGAGTTAAGATCGGCTCCGGCTATGGCTCGATTAATTGTTGAGTATCGGCAAACGGAGCCTATTGTAACGAGCGAGCAATTAAAATTGGTGCTTAAAAAGTTTTTGCCACCAAGACATGAAAATAAAGTGTTGGCTCAAATCTATCAAGCTATTCGTATAGAAGTGAATCAGGAAATTGAGGTTTTAAAAGAGTTTTTGTTGCAAACGCCAGAGATTTTAAACGAAAGAGGGAGGTTGAGTTTTATCTCCTATCATTCTTTAGAAGATCGATTGGTAAAGCGTTTTATTAGAAACGGCATGTTTGAAGGTGAACCGGAGCGAGATATGTTCGGGAATTTTGAAGTTCCGCTTAAAAAAGTTGGGGGCTTAATAGTGCCAACAAAAGAAGAAATTAAAATAAATAATAGGGCTAGAAGCGCAAAGCTTAGAATTGCTGAAAAGGTTTAAGTGAAAAAAAGTATTTATAACATATTAAAGGGAACATTTTTAGTAAGCGATGATGCTTTTAAGAACTGGCGCTTCATTTTGTTTGTGTCTTTTTTAGCAATTGTAATGATTGCAAGTTCTCATAGTGCCGATAAAAAAGTGTACGAGATTGCGCGATTAAAAAATGAAGTGAAAGAAATGCGTTCTGAGTTTGTAGATGGGCGCTCTAGGTTGATGAGGCTTAAAATGGAATCGTCTGTTGTTAAAATTATGAAAGAAAAAGGAATGGCAACATCGGTTATTCCACCTAAAAAAATAAAAGTAAAATCACAGAATAGATAATTAAAACGTGGCGGTAAACGAAAAAAGCATATTAAATAGGTTGTATTTTGTGTCGGGGTGTATGTTCATCTTTGGTGTTGCTGTGGTTTTTAAGCTGCTTACTATACAATTTATTCAAGGAGAAAAATACCGAGATTTGGCAACTAAAAGAGTTGTTAAAGATGTGGTTATACCTGCTAATCGTGGTAATGTATATTCTGTTAATGGTAATCTGTTAGCAACATCGGTGCCAAAATACGATATTCGTTTTGATGCTTTAACTCCGTCTAATTCAAACTTTGAAAAATATGTAAAACCTTTAAGTGACTCTCTTGCTAAATATTCAGGACGAACATCTTCAAGTTACGAAAAAAAATTACGAAAAGCGCGTGCTAACAGGAATAGGTATTTTCTTATAGCTAGAAATATTGGGTATTCAGATTATATAAGGTTAAGGGGTTTTCCACTTTTTGAATTAGGTGCTTTTAAAGGAGGTTTAATAGTTGAGCAAAACACAAAGAGAGAGCACCCAATGGGTGGTATTGCGCAAAGAACTATTGGTTATGAGCGTTTTGATGAAGATGGTAATGTAACGCGTCCAGGAATAGATGGTGCTTTTGGTGTTAAGTATTTGCGAGGTGTAGATGGAAAGCGAAAAAAACAACGCATAGCCAAGGGGCAATGGAAACCATTAAATGATGCTAATGAGGTTGAGCCTAAAGATGGTTATGATGTTTACACAACAATAGATGTGAATATTCAAGATATTGCGCATCATGCACTTTTGGAGCAATTAGAAAAGTATAAAGCAGATCATGGCTGTGTTGTGGTTATGGAAACCAAAACTGGTGAAATAAGAGCAATATCAAATTTAGGTAGAAATAAAAATGGTAATTATTACGAGCGTTTAAATTACGCAGTAGGTGAAAGGCATGAACCTGGATCAACATTTAAGTTAATGGCGCTTGCTGCTGCTTTTGAAGATAAATTGGTAGATACAAGTGATGTTGTAGATACTGAAAAAGGTGTTTTAAGTTTTTATGGGAAAAAGGTTCGCGACTCTAAATATGGTGGATACGGAAAAATTTCGGTTTCTAAAGCCTTTGAGGTGTCATCTAATACCGGTATTGTAAAAGCTATAGATCAAGCTTACAAAAAACAACCATCAAAATTTGTGGATAGGTTGTATGCCATGAGTTTAAAAGATAGTTTGAGTCTTCCTTTAATAGGGGAACCAAAGCCAATTATCCCAGACCCTAGAATTAAAAACGGACGTTGGAGTGGTATTGCGCTTCAATGGATGGCTTATGGTTACGGGGTGTCATTTACACCTTTGCAAACATTAGCTTTTTATAATGCTGTGGCTAACGATGGGGTTATGGTTAAGCCAAGGTTTTTAAAAGAGGTTAAGGAGTTTGATAGGGTGGTAGAGCCATTTAAAAAAGAGGTTATTAACGAGCAAATTTGTTCAAAAGAAACGGTTGGTAAGTTGCAGCAATTACTTAAAAATGTTGTGGCTAAAGAGCATGGAACTGGGCATCGTTTATTTTCAGAAAATTTTTCAATGGCAGGAAAAACTGGTACTTGCCAAAAGGATTACACTAATAAAGAAAAATTAAATTATATATCCTCTTTTGCTGGTTATTTTCCTGCTGAAGATCCTAAGTATTCTTGTATTGTTGTTATTCATGAGCCTGATAAAAGTGTGGGTTATTACGGTGCAGATGTTTCAGGGCCAGTATTTAAAAAGGTTGCTCAAAAAATATTTATAGATACGCCTATTGTAGATGAAATTGAAACTTTAAACATTGTAAAAGCCTCTGTTAAAAAGGAGCATGATAAGTTTTATGATATCGCACAGCGATATAAAACTATTATGCCAGATTTGATTGGTTTTCCAGTCATGGATGCAGTCGTGCTTCTAGAAAATATGCAAGTAGATGTGAAAGTGAAACTTAATGGTACTGGTGTTGTTAAGTCGCAATCCATAAATAAAAACACCAAGTTAAAAAATAATCAAACCGTAGTATTAACAGCATCATGATGGTTTTAAAAGACATATTATATAAGGTAGCTATAAATGCTGTTGTAGGTAGTACGCTTACAAAGGTGCATGCAGTAAATTTCGATTCTAGAAAAATTGCTGCAAACGATTTGTTTGTTGCTATAAATGGTGTTACGGTTGATGGTCATGAGTTTATCGATGTGGCTATAAAAAAAGGCGCAAAAAGTATTGTTTGTGAGCGTATTCCTGAGGTTTTGGTTGATGGGGTGACATATGTTGAGGTAGATAACTCGAACAAAGCTTTGGCAATAATAGCTTCAAATTATTACGAAAATCCATCTGAAAACTTAAAGTTAGTTGGTGTAACAGGAACTAACGGAAAAACTACGGTTGCAAGTTTGTTATATCAGCTGTTTAAAAATGCTGGTTACAAGGTTGGGTTGTTGTCTACTGTAAAAATAATGGTTGATAATGTTGAGTATAAAGCAACGCACACTACGCCAGACTCGTTGACTATAAATAGGTATTTAACTGAAATGAGTGCTGCTGGTGTGGAGTTTTGTTTTATGGAAGTGAGCTCGCACGGTATTCATCAGTATCGTACCGAAGGATTACATTTTGAAGGTGGTATATTTACTAATCTGTCTCACGATCATTTAGATTATCATAAAACGTTTGCTGAATACCGAGATGTTAAAAAGAAGTTTTTTGATGAGTTATCGCCAAAATCATTTGCATTAGTAAATATTGATGATAAAAATGGCATGGTAATGCTGCAAAATACCAAAGCTAAAAAATACACTTACGCATTAAAAGAGTATGCCGATTATAAAGCCCAAATTCTAGAAAATCAACTTACTGGTTTGCTGCTAAAGGTTAACGATAGCGAAGTTTGGACAAGGCTTATTGGGAATTTCAACGCCTATAATGTGTTGGCGATTTTCGCTACAGCGGAATTGTTAGGACTTGAAAAAGTTGAAGTTTTAAGGTTGATAAGCGATTTGCAAAGTGTTAGCGGACGTTTTCAGTATTTAATTTCAGATACAAAAATCACTGCTATTGTAGACTATGCCCATACGCCAGATGCTTTAAAAAATGTGTTAGAAACTATAAATAGCATTCGCACAAAAAACGAAGAGTTAATAACGGTTGTGGGGTGTGGTGGTGATCGCGATAAAACGAAGCGACCTAAAATGGGGCATATTGCTTCGGCCTTAAGCACTAAAGTCATTTTTACAAATGATAATCCTCGAACAGAAAACGCGCAAAATATTTTAAATGAAATTGAAAATGGTGTAGAACCTCAAAATTTTAAAAAGGTTTTAACGATTGCAGATAGAAAACAGGCTATAAAAACAGCTTGCCAAATGGCGCAACCAAACGATATTGTTTTAATAGCGGGTAAAGGTCATGAGAACTATCAAGAGATAAAAGGAGAGCGTTTCGATTTCGATGATTTTAAAATTGTAAAAGAGTTATTAGTAAAACTAGAAAAATAATGGTCACGCTGAGCGCAGTCGAAGTGTAATTAAAAAATCAAAAAATAAAGAATGTTATACTACTTATTTGAATATTTAGAAAAACAGTTTCAGTTTCCTGGAGCCACGCTTTTTGGGTTTTTAACCTTCAGAGCGGCTTTAGCTATGATATTGTCTTTATTAATATCAACTATCTACGGTAAGCGCATCATTGGTTTTTTACAAAAAAAGCAAATGGGAGAAACTATTCGCGATTTAGGTTTATCGGGTCAGGCAGAAAAGGCAGGTACGCCAACCATGGGTGGAATCATTATTATAATTGCCACTTTAATACCGGTATTGCTTATTGCAAAACTTGAGAATGTATACATCATTCTATTAATTGTTACTACGCTCTGGATGGGAGTTATTGGTTTTGTAGACGATTATATTAAAAAGTTTAAAAATGATAAAGAAGGCTTAAAAGGTAAGTTTAAAGTAATGGGGCAAGTTGGTCTGGGTGTTATTGTAGGAGCTACATTATACTTTAGCCCTGCGGTTACTATGAAAGAAAAGTTACCTGTAGAACAACAACAAGTGCTGTTGGCAGAAAACCCTGAAATAGCCCCATCAAAATTATTTAAGCCAGAAGAAAAATCAACAAAAACTACAATTCCATTTTTTAAAGGAAATGAGTTTGATTATGCCGATTTAATTACATGGATTAGTCCGAGCCTTGAAAAATACGCTTGGGTCATTTTTATAATAGTCGCCATTTTTATAATCACGGCGGTTTCAAACGGCGCAAACCTAACTGATGGTATTGATGGTTTAGCTGCCGGTACTTCTGCAATAATAGTTCTAGTACTAGGCATTTTTGCTTGGATTTCTAGTAACATCATATTTTCAGAGTATTTAAATATAATGTACATCCCAAGGGTGGAAGAAATCACCATTTATACCACAGCTTTTGTTGGAGCTTTAATCGGATTTTTATGGTACAATACTTATCCAGCGCAAGTATTTATGGGAGATACTGGTAGTTTAACCATAGGTGGTATTATTGCTGTAATAGCTATTGCAGTTCGTAAGGAATGGTTAATTCCTGTGTTGTGTGGCATCTTTTTAGCTGAAAATTTATCTGTGGTTATGCAAGTAAGTTGGTTTAAATATACCAAGAAAAAATATGGAGAAGGTCGTCGCATTTTCAAAATGTCGCCTCTACATCATCATTATCAAAAATTAGGATATCATGAAAGTAAAATAGTAACACGATTTTGGATTGTGGGTATTTTGTTAGCTATTCTTTCAATAGTAACCTTAAAAATCAGATAAAATGTCACACTGAGCGCAGTCGAAGTGTTTCAAGTATTAAAAAGTAAAAATTAAATGAAAAAACAAAAGCTTGTAATTCTTGGTGGAGGAGAAAGTGGAGTTGGAACTGCACTTTTAGGAAAGGCAAAAGGTTACGATGTTTTTGTTTCAGATAAAGGAAAAATTAAAGAAAACTATAAAGAAGTTCTTATACATAATGAGATTGAATGGGAAGATGAGCAGCATAGCGAATCTAAAATTTTAGATGCCGATGTGGTTATGAAAAGCCCAGGAATTCCAGATAAAGTGGCTTTGGTAAAACAAATTCGTGAAAAGGGAATACCTGTGGTTTCAGAAATTGAATTTGCATCAAAATTTACAAATGCTACAGTTGTTGGAATTACCGGGAGTAACGGTAAAACTACTACGGCAAGTTTAACGCATCATATTTTAAAACAAGAATTAAATGTGGGGCTTGCGGGAAATATTGGCGACAGTTTTGCTAAACAAATTTTAGAGGAGGATTTTGATAATTACGTGCTGGAAATAAGCAGTTTTCAGTTGGATGATATCAAAGATTTTAAGCCAAAAATTGCTGTGATAACCAATATAACACCCGATCATTTAGATCGATATGATTATAAGTTTGAAAATTACATTGCTTCAAAATTTAAAATAGCAATGAATCAAACAAAAGAGGATTATTTGATTTATGATGCCGATGATGAAGTTATTACTAATCATTTAAAAAACAACCCAGTTCAATCAACATTATTGCCATTTTCATTAACTAAGACTATAGAAAACGGCGCGTATTTAAAGAACGATAACATAATAATAACAATAGAAAAAAGCCAGATAATTATGCCGACATCAAACTTGACATTAGAAGGGAAGCACAACGTAAAGAATGCTATGGCGTCTTCAACAGTTGCTCATTTATTAAAAATTAGAAAACAAACTATTCGTGAGAGTTTAGAGAATTTTCAAGGTGTCGAACATCGCTTAGAAGAAGTGCTAAAAATCAACAAAGTAAAATACATTAACGACTCTAAGGCAACCAATGTAAATGCAACATATTTTGCTTTAGAAAGTATGGATGCACCAACCGTTTGGATTGTTGGTGGTGTAGATAAAGGAAATAATTACCAAGAGTTATTTCGATTTGTGAATGAAAAGGTAAAGGCTATTATTTGTTTAGGTGTAGATAATAAAAAGTTGTTTGAGGCTTTTGGTAATATGGTTGATATTATTGTTGAAACAGAATTTATGAGCGAAGCTGTAAAAATTGCTTATAAAGTGGCTGAGTCTGGAGATAATGTATTGTTGTCACCAGCATGTGCAAGTTTTGATTTGTTTGAAAATTACGAAGATAGAGGACGCCAATTTAAAAACGCTGTAAGAAATTTATAAACCTAGTGTGTCACACTGAGCTCAGTCGAAGTGTATTTAGGTTAAAAAATGAAAATAAGAAACAATAAAATAAAAGTTCTTTTTAAGAAGGAAGAAATAAAGAATGCAAGCACTATTTAAAAACATAAAAGGAGATAGGTTAATTTGGGCAATTGTTGCGCTGTTGGCTATTTTATCGTTTTTGCCAGTGTATAGTGCGGCTAGTAATTTAGCTTATAAAAGTGGAGGAAATACGTTTGCCTTTTTTGTAAAACACTTTATGCACTTGTTTTTTGGTTTTGTTATAATGTTTGGTGTGCATAAAATACCTTATCGATATTTTAGAGGGTTGTCTTTAATCATGATACCGGTGGTGTTGGTGCTTTTAGCTATTACCATGCTTCAAGGAACAACTATCGCGGGTGCAAATGCTAGCCGATGGATACAAATACCATTTGTAGGTATGTCTTTTCAAACATCAACGCTGGCGTCTGTTGTTTTAATGGTTTATGTGTCCAGGTACATGTCTAAAATTAAAGATAAAAATGTAACTTTTAAAGAAACTATTTTACCACTTTGGTTAGTGGTTTTCTTAATACTTATATTAATTTTGCCAGCGAATTTTTCAACAGCAGCTATTATGTTTTTAATGGTATTGATGTTGGTTTTCTTGGGAGGTTATCCAATAAAGTATTTGGCTGTAATTGTGGGTTCCGGGGTGTTGGTTTTAACAATGTTTGTGCTAGCAGCAAAAGCATTTCCCGATGCTATGCCCAACCGTGTTGATACATGGATGGGGCGTATTGAAAGTTTTTCAAATCCAGAAGATACAGAATCCGATTATCAAATTGAGAAGGCAAAAATAGCTATAGCAACGGGCGGTATAAAAGGTGTTGGTCCTGGAAAAAGTATGCAAAAAAACTTTTTACCACAATCATCATCCGATTTTATTTTTGCCATCATTATTGAGGAGTATGGTTTAATAGGTGGCTTTACAATCATGATTTTGTATTTGTGGTTGTTGTTCAGAATTGTAATTGTGGCACAAAAATCAGATACTATTTTCGGGAAATTATTAGTGCTCGGTGTAGGCTTGCCCATTGTTTTTCAGGCTTTAATAAATATGGCTGTTGCAGTAGAGTTATTTCCGGTTACGGGGCAAACCTTGCCATTAATTAGTAGTGGTGGTACCTCTATTTGGATGACTTGCTTAGCTATTGGTATTATTCTAAGTGTAAGTGCTAAAAGAGAAGAGATTAAAGAACAAGAAAATATAGAAGATAACCCTTTAGAGGTTTTAAGCGAAGCACTCGATTAAAGTTTTAAAAGTGTAAATAATCACGAATTAGTGACAAAAAAAGAAACATATAAAATTATTTTATCCGGAGGTGGTACAGGAGGTCATATTTATCCTGCTGTAGCCATTGCTAACGAGTTAAAATCACGTTACCCAAATGCTGAATTTTTGTTTGTAGGCGCCAAGGATAGAATGGAAATGGAAAAAGTGCCACAAGCGGGATATAATATAGAAGGCTTGTGGATTTCTGGAATTCAGCGTAAGTTGACATTGAAGAATGCCATGTTCCCAATAAAATTGATTAGTAGTTTGTGGAAAGCTCGTAAAATTGTAAGTGCCTTTAAACCTGACTTTGCCATTGGTACAGGCGGTTTTGCGAGTGGTCCGCTACTTCATGTGGCAGCTTCAAAAGGTATTCCAACTTTAATACAAGAACAAAATTCATTTCCGGGAATCACTAATAAATTGTTAGCTAAAAAAGTTAATAAAATATGTGTAGCCTATGATGGTTTAGAGCGTTTTTTCCCAAAAGATAAAATTGTAAAAACAGGAAACCCGGTTCGTAAAGGGCTTTTAAATATAGAAGATAAAACTGTTGAAGCTAAAAACTTCTTCAATTTAAAACATGGTAAAAATACACTTTTAGTTATAGGCGGAAGTCTTGGGTCAAGACGTATTAATCAATTAATTGAAAAGGAATTAGATTTTCTAGACATGCAAAATGTCCAAATTATTTGGCAATGTGGTAAGTTGTATTATCAGCAGTATAAAATTTATAACAATACAAAAAACGTGCAAGTTTACGAGTTTTTAAATAATATGGATTTTGCTTATGCTGCTGCAGATATTATAGTGTCTCGTGCGGGAGCAAGTTCGGTTTCCGAATTATGCATTGTTGGTAAGCCAGTGATATTTATACCGTCTCCAAATGTAGCTGAAGACCATCAAACTAAAAACGCTATGGCGATTGTAGAGAAGGATGCAGCGTTATTAATTAAAGAAGAAGATTTAGATGCCGACTTTCAAAATAAATTTTCACAATTGGTATCTTCTTCAGAAAAGCAAAAAGTTTTAGGGGCAAATATTAAAAAATTAGCATTGGTAAATGCAACAAACGATATTGTAAAAGAGGTTGAAAACCTATTAAAAAAGTAATGAATTTAAGTAATATACATACTATTTATTTTGTTGGCATTGGCGGTATAGGCATGAGTGCTTTAGCGCGTTATTTTCATGCTAATAATAAAGAGGTTGTAGGTTACGATAAAACTGAAACCGAAATAACTAAAAGTTTAGAAGCTTTAGGTGTAAAAGTTCACTATAGCGACGATGCATCTTATGCATCATCATTTAAAAATGAAGACACCTTAGTAGTCTACACGCCTGCTATTCCTAAAATTCATGGAGAATTAAATTATTTTTTTGATAATGATTTTCAGGTTTTAAAGCGTTCTGAAGTATTAGGTTTAATAACCGAAAATACATTTTGTTTAGCCGTAGCAGGAACACATGGTAAAACAACAACAACCAGTATTTTAGGGCATTTAATGCATGAATGTAATGTGCCTTTAACAGCGTTTTTGGGTGGAATAACAGAGAATTATAACTCAAATTTAATTTTAAAAGGCAATGAAGTTTCGGTAGTTGAAGCCGATGAGTTCGATAGATCATTTTTAACTCTCTCTCCAAACTTGGCCTGTATAACTTCTATGGATGCCGATCATTTAGATATTTATGGAAGTAAAGATGAGTTAACAAAATCGTTTGAAGATTTTACAAAACAATTAAAACCCAATGGTAAATTGTTTGTAAAGAATGGTTTGCCTTTAAAGGGAATAACTTACGGAATTGAAGATGATGCTGATTATTCTGTGCAAAATATCAAAATAGAAAATGGTACTTATGTTTTTGATGTTAAAACACCAGAAGCAGTACTTAAAAATTTACACTTTAACCTGCCTGGGAGACATAATTTGTCGAATGCTTTAATAGCCTTGGCGATGTCTGTAGAGTATGGGTGCCCTCACCAGCAGCTCGCCAAAGCATTAGCATCTTACAAAGGAGTTAAGCGTAGATTTTCATATCATATAAAAACGGATGATTTGGTTTTTATAGACGATTATGCGCATCATCCTGAAGAAATAAATGCGGTACACCAAGCGGTAAGGGAAATGTATCCTAATAAAAAAGTTTTGGCAATTTTTCAGCCACATTTGTTTAGTAGAACTCAGGATTTTGCAGACGAGTTTGCAATTAGTTTAGCAAAATTTGATGAGTTGTTTTTGTTAGATATTTACCCGGCAAGAGAATTGCCTATTAAAGGTGTGAACTCAAGTTGGTTGTTAAGCAAAATAGATAATAACAATAAAAAACTCGTAAGTAAAGAACATTTAATAAACGAAATTAAATCAACTCAAGCCGATATAGTTTTAACTATTGGGGCTGGAGATATTGGAGCAGAAGTAGAACACATAAAAAACGCGTTACAGATTGCAAATTAAGTGGCATTACATAAAAATGATTTTATTGCTAGGTTTAGTAGTTTTTTTATTTGCTTTTGCATCTGGAAAAAATGCAAAACGTAATATTCCTAAACCTAAAATTAATTTCTTAGGCGAGGATAACTTGTTTATAACCAGTGATAATGTTAGTAAATTGTTAATACAAAATTATGGAGCTCTTAAAAATGTAACCAAAGAAACTTTAGATTTGAACGTGTTGGAAAATGCCCTTAAGTCTAACGCCATGATTAAAAATGCCGAAGTGTATTTGTCTGTAGACGGTACACTTAATGCCGAAGTCGAGCAAAAAACACCTATTGCAAGAGTAAGCACAAAGGTGTCATATTATATTGATACTGATGGTGAATATATGCCATTATCAAGTAATTTTTCGGCCAGAGTACCATTAATTACTGGTTATGTAGAAAAAAATAACTTAAAAAACCTCTATGAGGTTGCCCAAAAAGTTACAAACGATAATTTTTTAAAAACGCATGTTTACGAAATTCATCAAGATAAAAACGAAAAGCTTTACCTAAAATTACGTCAATGTAATTTTATGGTAAAATTGGGAGATGTTGAGTTTATAGATAAAAAAGTAAATAACCTTAAAGCATTTTATAAAAAAACTTCAAAAGAAAAAACACTTAATAATTACAGTGTTGTTAATTTGCAGTTTGAAAACCAAGTAATTTGTACCAAAATTTAAGCCATGGAAAATTATCAATCAGCTGGATTAAATAAAGGCGAAACACATAAGGAAGAGATGGAGCATAATATTGCTGTTGGATTAGATATAGGAACCACTAAAATTGTGGCCATGATTGGCCAAAAAAACGAATACGGTAAACTTGAAATTTTAGGTATTGGTAAATCTAAAAGTCTAGGTGTACATCGTGGTGTAGTTAATAATATTACACAAACCATATTATCTATACAACAAGCCGTACAACAAGCAGAAGAAGCGGCAAACGTTAAAATAGAAGATGTAACCGTTGGTATTGCAGGACAGCATATTCGCAGCTTGCAACATAGCGATTATATTACTCGCACCACATCAGACACAGTTATTGATGATGATGATATTGATAGGTTAATAAACCAAGTGCACAAATTGGTAATGTTACCTGGTGAAGAAATTATACACGTATTACCACAAGAATATAAAGTAGATGGTCAAGGCGAAATACGCGAACCAATAGGTATGTATGGTGGCAGGCTTGAAGCTAATTTTCATGTTGTTGTAGGTCAAGTTTCTTCTATCAGAAATATTGGGAGGTGTGTACAAAGTGCAGGTTTAAATCTAGAAGGCATTACTCTAGAACCATTAGCATCTGCAAATGCTGTATTAAGTCAAGAAGAAAAAGAGGCTGGTGTAGCATTAATTGATATAGGAGGTGGTACAACAGACTTAGCCATTTTTCGCGACGGAATAATAAGGCATACAGCAGTTATTCCTTTTGGTGGAAATGTAATTACAGAAGATATTAAAGAAGGCTGTTCAATAATTGAAAAGCAGGCAGAATTATTAAAAATAAAATTTGGTTCTGCATGGCCAGGAGAAAATAAAGACAATGAAATTGTTTCTATTCCAGGATTAAGCGGAAGAGAACCAAAAGAAATTACTTTAAAAAACCTCTCTAAAATTATTAATGCCCGAATGGTAGAAATTGTAGAGCAGGTTTTTGCTGAAATTAAAAATTACGGTCACGAAGTACAAAAGAAAAAACTTATTGCAGGTATAGTGTTAACCGGTGGAGGTAGTCAACTAAAACATTTAAAACAGTTGGTTGAGTATATTACAGGAATGGATACGCGTATAGGTTATCCAAACGAACATTTAGCAGGCAACAGTGAGGAGGATTTAACAAGTCCGTTGTATGCAACTGCTGTTGGTTTAGTTCTTGATGGTATAAAGAGACAAGAACGAAAAAAGAACGAATTCCGCCAAAGTCAACAAGTAGTAGAAGATAAAATAGAAGATACAGAAGAAACTCAAATAGAAGAGCAAGAGGTGCAACCTCTAAAAGAAAGGCAATCCTTCCTAGATAAGTTAACCCAAAGGGTAAAAGACTTTCTAGATAATGCCGAATAAAATAATCCAAAGAATTAAAAATATTTAAGTACAAAACCCCGAAAACAGAATTTTATGAGCAGTAACAAAGAATTCGAAAGCATTTCATTCGATTTACCAAAAAACCAATCTAACGTCATTAAGGTAATTGGTGTTGGCGGTGGTGGTAGCAATGCCATTAATCATATGTTCCAGCAAGGTATTAAAGGTGTCGATTTTTACATTTGTAATACAGATTCACAAGCCCTTCAAAATAGTGGTGTTCCTAACAAAATTCAATTAGGTGTAAACCTTACCGAAGGTTTAGGTGCCGGTGCTAACCCAGAAATTGGAGAGCAAGCAGCTATTGAAAGTTTTGATGACATTACAACTATGTTAGACACTAACACTAAAATGGTGTTTATTACAGCTGGAATGGGCGGTGGTACGGGTACAGGTGCAGCACCAATAATAGCTAAAATGGCTAAAGATTTAGATATTTTAACGGTTGGTATTGTAACTATGCCTTTTCAGTTTGAAGGAAGAATGCGTATAGAGCAATCGCAAAAAGGTATCGAGAAATTACGAGATGTAGTAGATTCTTTAATTGTAATAAATAATAATAAACTACGTGAAGTTTATGGAAACTTAGGTTTTAAAGCTGGTTTCTCTAAAGCAGACGAAGTATTAGCCACAGCTGCTCGTGGTATTGCCGAAGTAATTACACATCACTATACTCAAAATATCGATTTGCGCGATGCTAAAACGGTATTAAGTAATAGTGGTACCGCTATAATGGGATCATCTTTGGCTTCAGGCCAAAATCGTGCTCAAGATGCTATTCGAAAAGCCTTAGATTCTCCATTGTTAAACGATAATAAAATTAGAGGGGCTAAAAATGTATTGTTGCTTATAGTTTCAGGTTCGCACGAAATTACCATTGATGAAATTGGTGAAATTAATGATCATATTCAAAACGAAGCAGGACATGGTGCTAACATTATAATGGGTGTTGGTGAAGATGAAACTCTAGAGGAATCAATTGCAGTAACCATTATTGCAACAGGTTTTGATGTAGAGCAACAAGATGAAATTTCTAACACAGAAACCAAACGAGTTGTACATGATTTAGGAGCAAGTGCAGAGGCAGAGATTGAAACAAAAGAAACAGAACCTGTTATAATTGCTCCAGTTATCGAGCTAGAAGAGAAAAAGGAACCACCAATTGTTCGTCATACATTAAATGTAGATGAAGAGCCAGATGAGTTAAGTGATATTGAAAAACGCATGATTAACAAGCAGCGCCTTGTAGAGCCTGTTATAGATTTAGAAGAAGATTTTGATATCATTCCTACATCTAATTTAATAAAAAATATTGATGTTGTATGCGATGAAGTACAAGCTAATTTTGAAGACGAAGACTTTATAATTAAGCCTGTTACAACATTGCAAGAAGAGAAAATAGAGCAGTTTGTTGAAGATGAAGAAGAAAAGCAATTTACACTTACTTTTGATTTGCCTTTATTTGATAAAAAAGAAGAAGAATCCACTTCAGAAAAACAAGTTGTTTCTCATCAATTAAACGATGAAGAAATTAATAATGTAGAGGTGGAAGCTTTTGAAGAAATAGTTCCAGAAGCAAATCAAGATTCAAAAGGGAATATTAGATACTCACTTGATGATTTTAATGAAGAAGAGCAAACACCATCAAACAAAACCATAGCTAAAAAAGAAATTATTGAAGCTGTAGATAAGGATGTAATTTTCGAGAAAAAAGTGCTTAGAAAACCTGTTGAAGAAGCACCGCAAACTGAAGATGTAGATCCTATGAATACACCAATTTCTGAAGTTTTAAAAGATAGAGCAGCCGAGCGACGTCGTAAAATGAAAGACTTTAACCATAAGTTTAATAGTTCGAAAATAGAGGATATTGAAAAAATACCGGCTTACAAACGTAAAGGCGTCGATTTAAATGCAGCAAGACATTCGTCAGAAACTAACAATATGTCTAGAACAAGCATTGGTTTAAATGATAACGACGATATACAAATCCGTACAAATAATTCTTTTCTGCATGATAATGTAGATTAAAATATTTTTAATTGATTAATTAGCTTTAAACCCGAAATGTTTCTCTCACCTTTTCGGGTTTTTCTTTGCTGTATTATTTCTTAAAAAATTAGAATCTTAGTATCTTCGCAATCCTAAAAAATAAGATAATGAGTTTACAAGAACAAGTTATGGCAGCGTTAAAAAACGCTATGAAATCTAAAGATCAAACAGCATTAACAGCATTAAGAGCTGTAAAGTCTGCAATTTTGTTGGCACAAACTGAGAGTGGAGCTAAAGAAGAATTAACAGAAGAGCAAGAACTAAAAATATTACAAAAGCAGGTAAAACAACGTCGCGATAGTGCAGCAGTTTTTACAGAGCAAGGTCGTGAGGATTTAGCAGAACCAGAATTGGCAGAAGCTAAAGTAATAGAGCAATTTTTACCAGAAGCGTTAAGTGAAGAAGAAATTGAAAAAGTTGTTGTTGCAACTATAGAGCAAGTTGGAGCAGAAGGAATGAAAGATATGGGTAAAGTTATGGGTATTGTTAGCAAAGAACTTGCAGGGCAAGCCGATGGTAAAACTATATCTAGCATAGTTAAAGCAAAATTAGCTTAAATTAAAATAATGGCTGCGTAGTTCAACTGGATAGAATATCAGATTTCGGCTCTGAGGGTTGGGGGTTCGAATCCCTTCGCGGTCACGAATAAATAAAAAACTTCCACGTCAAATCAAGCTCGCTTGAATTTGTAAGTGGGAGTTTTTTATTTTCAAAGCGGAGCTTTGCGGGATATTTAATCCCGATATTTCAATTGCTAAATAAGTTAGTAGTAACCAATTTTCTTGAATTTGTAAGCATGAGTTTTTTATTTTAAAGCTATGCTTTAAGGGATATTTAAATTCTTTAAAAAAACAAATCGCCCACATATTTTAATATGTGGGCGATTATATTTATTAAGTTATTTAATTATTTTTTTTACTAGCATCATAATGCTATATTTTTTTAAAATGCTAAACCCTGTTTGCATCCAGTGGTAAGGTTGTAAAGTTTCTTTAAAATCGTTTTTACAGCTTTTTAATTCCTCCCATGCAATTTGTTTTTCAAGATCTAATTGTTTTAGGTGTCGTTTTATATCTGCTTCATTTTTGTATTGCTTTACCATAATTATTCAAAAAAAGTTTTAGATAGTGAGCGTATCACTATATTGTTTATAAAACCTCTAGCGAAATAAAATATAATAGATAATAATAAAAATACACCACCAACAATTAAATAGCCTAAAGGTACGCTATTTAAAGCGTTACCAATAGCTACCGCTGCCGATATAGCTAAGAATAAAAATGCTACAAGAATTAAGGCTCCCATGCAAATAGTTTTAAATAGGAGGCTCATAGATGAGGTTAGTTGTTGAAATACTTTTAACCTGTAAAATTCGTGCGATTTTTTTAAATATTCTTCGCCTTTATCTATAGCTTTATTTGAGGTTTCGTTAATATGTTCAAAAACCGACATATTACTTCTGTAGTTTTTTGTTCTTATCTTTTAAATCTTTAAGCTTTTTTTCTAACGTAGTAATCACGTCTTCAGCTTTATAACTAGCATCAGAGACAACATGCTCTAATTGGGCATCTAAAGTTGCTTTTTTGGTAGTTAATGTACTTGCTACTTGATTTTTTAAATCCTCGGCTGTAGAAGCTATGTTGTCTTTAGCAGCTTCAGCTTCTTCTCTTAATTTTCTTCTAGTGTTGGTTCCTTTATCTGGAGCAAAAAGAATTCCTAATGTGGCACCTATAGCTCCACCTAATAAAAGTCCTAATGCAGAATTTGTGTTGTTACTCATAATCTTGTTTTTTTTAATGATTAAACTTTAATTTTTCAACTATTTTAAGTTACCATTATTTACGTAAAAACATTCTTAAAGAAGTTACAATGTTTTAATAAACTTATGTTAAACAGTCTTTTAGAATATGGACTTTAAAGCATTATGTGTAATTTCAAATAAAAACAGTATTACTATGAAAAATAAAATTGAAACTATAAATCCGTATAACCAAGAATCTTTACAAACATATAAATATCATACTAAAAAAGATATTGATGGTATTTTAAAACAGGCAGATTCAACTTTTGAAGATTGGCGTAAAATAGAGATTAAAGAACGAGTAAATCTATTAGAAAATTTAGCTAACTTAATGGAAGATAATAAAGAAAAGTATGCTAAATTAATGACTGCAGAAATGGGAAAACCCATTAGCCAAAGTATTGCAGAAATTGAAAAATGTGTTTGGCTTTGTGATTTTTATATTACTAATGCCGAAGAGTTTTTAGCAGATAGTATAATTGAAACCGATGCTCACGAAAGTTTTATAAGCTACGATCCTTTAGGGGCAGTTTTGGCTGTTATGCCATGGAATTATCCGTTTTGGCAAGTCATGCGTTTTGCTATTCCGTCACTTACGGCAGGAAATGTTGGGCTATTAAAACATGCTTCTAATGTGTCGGGAACTGCTATAGCTATTCAAGAATTATTTGAGGAGGCAGGTTATCCAAAAGGGTGTTTTCAAACCTTATTAATAGGCCATGAGTTAATTGAAGATATTATAGCCAGCGACACTGTAAAAGCGGTTACACTTACAGGGAGCGAAGTTGCAGGAAGAAGTGTAGCAGCCATTGCTGGTAAAAATTTAAAGAAAACGGTTTTAGAGTTAGGCGGAAATAATGCTTGTGTAGTTTTTGATGATGCTAATTTAGATGAACATCTAGAAACTATGATAAAAGCCAGAATGCAAAATACCGGGCAAAGTTGTATTGCAGCCAAGCGTTTTATAGTATCCGAAGGTATTTACGATGAATTTTTAGAGCGTTTTACTAGAAGTGTTTTAGAGCTTAAGTCTGGTAACCCTGAAGATAAGGACGTTTTTATGGGGGTTATGGCTAGAGAAGATTTGGCAGAAGAATTAGAGGAGCAAGTAAATCAATCTGTAAAAATGGGAGCCAAAATTGTAACCGGAAACAAACGCCATAAAGCTTATTTTGAGCCTACAATTGTTACAGAAATAACTCCAGATATGCCTGTTTTTAAGGAAGAAACCTTTGGTCCGGTAGCAGCTATAATAAAAGCAAAAAATAATGAAGAAGCCATTGCATTGGCTGCAAATTCAAGGTTTGGCTTAGGTACCATGATTTTTACAGAAAATGTAGATAGTGTATATAAAGAAATAGGAAATATACCCGACGGCGCTTTGTTTGTTAACGATATGGTTAAATCTGACCCAAGATTACCCTTTGGAGGAACAAAAGCTTCAGGTTATGGTAGAGAATTATCAAAAGAAGGAATTTTAGAATTTGTAAACATAAAAACAGTTTATATAAAAAAGTAATGTAATTTTACAGAAACAAACTTTAACCTACATACTTTTGTTTAATACTTTAAATACGTCCTCTCAAGTTATTATTATTGGTTTTATAATCGTTTTGCTTGGGCTTGTTTTTAACTATAGTTTTAAGTTAATAGAAACTGCCTATGTAGTAAAATATAGAAAGCCGTTTTTTAATCATTTTTATATTATTTTAAAGCAGTTAAATGTAAATGACCGTAATTTTTTAAAAAATAGTTTTAAGTTTTATTCACGATTATCTTTTAAGGAGCAAAAATATTTTGAACATAGGTTAATTAGATTTAAAAATGATAAGGACTTTTTAGGAAGAGAAGGCGTGGAGGTTACTGAAGAGATGAAAATATTAATATCGGCAACAGCTGCAATGCTAACTTTTGGTTTTCGTGAATATTTAATTCCTTCCATTGAAAGAATTGTGGTGTATCCCGACGTGTTTTTTTCAACTACAAATCAAACCTATAATAAAGGAGAATTCAACCCAAGTTTAAAGTCGCTAGTCTTATCCTGGAAAGATTTTAAAAAAGGCTATGCCATTCAAGATGATAATATAAATTTAGGAATACACGAATTTACTCATGCTATTCAAATAAACAGTATACAATCTCGCGATGTTAGCTCTATAATATTTAGTGATACATTTGCCGAATTATCAAAATTACTACATAGTGAAGAATATTTGAAAAGCAGTTTAGTGAAATCTAAATATTTTAGAGATTACGCTTATACAAATCAATTTGAATTTTTAGCCGTAGCATTAGAAACTTTTATAGAAACACCATCGGAGTTTAAAAGTCAGTTTCCGGAGATTTATTATAAAATTAGGCAAATGCTTAATTTTGAAGTGGCAGGCTATTAAGTTTTATTCATGACAATTATCATAAATTTTAGTGTATACATTTTATAATTTTAATCAAATAAAAATATAAAATGTCATGATACGAAAGGTTCCAGTTTCAATGTTAATGACCACGCCCGTTATAACATTACAAAAAGAAGATAGTTTAGAAAAGGCCGATATGTTGTTTAAAAAACACCATATACGCCATATTCCTATAGTAGAAGGTAATAGGGTTATAGGTATGTTAAGTTACACAGATTTACAGCGTTTAAGTTTTTGCGATTATAATTTAGCAGGAAATAACGAGGTTGATGCTATGGTTTACAATATGTCGATTAACCAAGTTATGAAAGAAAATATAGTAACCATATCAGCAGCAAGTAGCGTAAAAGAGGCTGCCGAAATATTTTCACGAGAAGAGTTTCATGCTCTTCCTGTTATAAAATACAATAAGTTAATAGGAATTATAACTACAACAGATTTAATAAAGCTGTTATTAAATCAATTTTAATTATTTACGCTTTGTTTTAAATTGGTAATGGTTTGTGTTTGATTTTTGCTTTTAAAAATAAAGCTTCCAGCAACTAATACATCTGCGCCTGCATCTGTAAGTTTTTTGCTGTTTTTATCGCTAACACCACCATCAATCTCAATTAAGGTATTAGCACCTTTTTCTGTTATAAGACTTTTAAGCTGAGCCACTTTATTGTAAGTGTTCTCAATAAAACTTTGTCCGCCAAAACCTGGATTAACACTCATAATGCAAACTAAATCGATGTCTTGTATTACATCTGCTAAAAGGTTTACATTGGTGTGCGGGTTTAAAGCAACTCCGGTTTTCATTCCTTCTGCTTTTATAGCTTGTAAAGTGCGGTGTAAATGCGTACAAGCTTCAAAATGTACGGTTAAATAATTAGCCCCTAGTTCTGCAAAGGTTTTTATGTATCTATCTGGGTCAACTATCATTAAATGAACATCAATAGTTTTTTTAGCATATTTGGTTATGGCTTGTAAAACAGGCATGCCAAATGATATGTTTGGTACAAATACACCATCCATAATGTCTATGTGAAACCAATCGGCATCACTATTATTAATCATTTCTATATCGCGTTGTAAGTTTGCGAAATCTGCAGCTAAAACAGAGGGTGCTATTAGTTTATTAGACATTTTAATAAGTAATTCTTTATTGCAAAGCTAATATTTTTATTGAACAGCTTCTAAAAGCTCTTCAACAATTTCTAAAAAAAGTGAGCTATTTTCTGCTTGTATAGAATTTAGCTTTAAAAGGTAATCATGAAGTTCGTATATGGATTCTGAGTCTTCTATAACTGTATATCCTGCGTTAAAGTTACTAAAGCTTCGACTAGATATAGAACGATTAACTAGCTGAATAATATTATTGTGTCTAGAATCATTTGTGATTTTTTTAAATAATTGATTAATTAAATCAGAATCTCCTTCAATTATTTGGAAAAAAACATGTTTATTTTTTACAAGTACTCCAGTTATATTATGTTTAACATTATTACTAACGGTTTCTTTAAATAGCATTTCAGCGGAAAGAATACTTAAACCTGGTTTTACTTTACTTGTATAAGAAATCGTTTTCAACATGAAGTAAAGTTAGTGTTTTTTATTTTAATTTGTAGGAAAAATTATAAAAATATTAACAATTTATTTACAAATTTTTAGCTTTAGCTATTAATAAATTGTTCAACCATTAAAATCACTCTATTTGCATCTTTACTATTAGCAGTTTTAAGCCACTCTAAATATTGATACAAATCTTTCAAGCCTTTGTTAGAGTTGGCAATAGTAAAGCCAAAGTTATAATCTTCAAAAATGCGTTGTTCTGTATTTGTGTTAATTATTATAAATAAATTTTGATGTCTTTTATCTTTTTTAATTACTTCAAAAAGAAGGTCTACTTGTTTAGTTTCGCCTTCCATAACTTGTAAAAAATTATGGTCTTTATGTATTAAAACGCCAGTTATATTATTTTTTTTATTGTTTTGTTTTATTCCATGGTAAAAAGAACTTAATGTTTCATTGAATTCTTTAATGCGGACATCACTTAAATAGCATATAGTTTTAAACATTGATGGTTGGTTGTATTAGTTTAATTGGCTTTTAAAAATAATCAAAAACACTTAAATACTATTGATTTTATAAAAAATAAACCCGCGGTAATCAGCCGCGGGTTCTTTCATCAATCAAAAAACGAACAGTTATGTGTAAACTGTTGTTACTTTTATTTAGTCGTAAATTTCATAAAAAACTTACTAACCTAAATATGTTTTTAATATTTTACTTCTAGATGTGTGTTTTAATCTGCGAATAGCTTTTTCTTTTATTTGGCGTACACGCTCACGAGTTAAATCGAAAGTTTCTCCAATTTCTTCAAGCGTCATTGGGTGTTGATTTCCTAAGCCAAAATATAAACGAATAACATCTGCTTCACGAGGTGTTAAAGTTTCAAGAGCTCGTTCAATTTCTGTGCGTAAAGATTCGTGTAATAATTCTTTATCTGGGTTTGGTGATTCGCCAGAGTTTAATACATCGTAAAGGTTAGAATCTTCACCTTCAACCAAAGGCGCATCCATACTTACGTGACGACCAGAATTTTTCATCGATTCTTTTACGTCATTAATTGTCATGTCTAACTCCTTAGCAATTTCTTCTGCAGAAGGTGGACGTTCGTGGCTTTGCTCTAAAAACGCAAATGTTTTATTAATTTTATTAATAGAACCAATTTTGTTTAAAGGTAAACGTACAATACGCGATTGTTCTGCTAATGCTTGAAGAATAGATTGACGAATCCACCAAACGGCGTACGATATAAATTTAAAACCACGAGTTTCATCAAAACGCTGTGCAGCTTTAATTAACCCTAAGTTTCCTTCGTTAATTAAATCAGGTAATGTTAAACCTTGATTTTGGTATTGCTTTGCTACAGAAACCACAAAACGTAAGTTTGCTTTTGTAAGTTTTTCTAAAGCTATTTGGTCGCCAGCTTTAATACGTTGAGCTAATTCAACTTCTTCGTCGGCAGTAATTAAGTCTACCTTACCAATTTCCTGTAGATATTTATCTAACGAAGCGGTTTCTCTATTGGTTACCTGCTTCGTAATTTTAAGTTGTCTCATCTAAAAATCTCCTGTAATTTAATTTGTGAATATTAGGGCATTCAATAGTTATACGCATGTATTTCAAAATATGTTACAAAAAAAGTGTTTTTTTTTATTTTAAATTTTTTCAATAACAGAAACACCTAAACAATTACATGCTTAGGTGTTTTAAAATAATTGGTTGTTTATAATGATGAATTAATAGCCAGGGTTTTGCAAAAGGTTATTATTTAAACCTATTTGAGATGTTGGTATTGGAAATAAATAATTGTTTCTTGAAAAATTACGAGTTGATGCCGGTTGAATTAATATGCATTCTCTTTCTCCAACTCCAGTTGTAGTACTTTCTGGGTTGTAGCTGTAAACACCTGGTGTGTATAAAGCATCGTTGCCCTCGTAAACTGTACCTTCTATAACTGCTCCATATACGGCTTCGCCTAATTCATCTTCTGCAATACCCCATCGTCTTAAATCTGAATAGCGTGAAGATGACTCAGCATACAGTTCAATGGCTCTTTCTCTTCTAATTTCAGTTTCAATATCCATATTGTTAGCAGCTAAAAACGCATTGGTAATAGGGGGTAAACCAGCGCGTTCTTTTATTAAATTTATAGAAGCATTCATTTGTGCATCTGTTAAACTTCCGTTTAATTCGTATAGGGCTTCGGCATACATTAAATATACTTCTGCTAAACGAATTAATGGTATATCGTAACTCTCTGTTTGTGTCGCTCTGTACGCATCTGCAGTTCCCCATTTCCAGCTCATGAATTTGGAATTGTAATATCCAAAGTTATTGGTTCCGTTTAATAGCACATCACCTGTTTGAGGTATTTCTCCAAGTGTTTCATGATTTGTAAAATAAGCACGCATTCTAAAATCTCTATTTTGAAATTCGTCTTGCGTATCGTAATAGCCTTCAAACATATCGGATTCTGTAATAGGTAAACCGTCTGTGCATAAAAACAAGTCCATCATTTTTCTACTAGGTCTTAATCTTCCGTTATAAACGTGGCTTACTAAAGTGTTTGCTTGCCTAAATGTAAAGTCGTATTTACCGTATAGTATAAATTCTTTGTTAGTTGCTTTATCTAAACCTGCCGGATTAGATCCGCTATCTTCAAGATTGAATAGGAAATTAGAGCTTAAATTATCTAAAACATCGTTATAATTCCATAGTTCGAAACTTGATGAATTCATAACAGCCTCCGTTAGGGTTACTACTTCTTCAAAATACGGTGTTATATTTGCGGCATCATAGCCAGAGCTTCCTGCCCCAGAGCTTACACCATCTCCATCGGTTGTTGTGCCCACATATTTTAGCCAAGACGCTTCGTGTAATAAAACTTTAGCTTTAAAAGCCATAGCGGCTTCTTTACTAATTTTACCTTTATCTTCTGAAGCTATATTTGCCTCGTATGGTAATCCAGCAATTGCATCATCTAAATCAGTTTTAATTTGTTCTACAACTTCATATCTGCTGTTTCGGGCTGAATATAATTCTTCAGAGTTTACATCTAGAGAGCGTGTTACAAGTGTTACGCCACCATAACGTTGTACTAAAAAGAAATATTGAAATGCTCTATGGAATTTTGATGCGGCCACATATTCAACAATACTTTCTGTACCAGAATAAGATTCTGCACGTTCAAGAAGTAAATTTATGTCTCTAATATATTCATAGGTATCAGTGTAATAGTCATCATCAACAGGAGCTAAAGTTTCACCTCTGGAATATTCTTGCATGTCACCGCCTTCAAAATAACCTACTAAATCTGAGCCATGACTTGAATATATAGGTTGATCTCCCCAGCCAGTTAAATAAGTGTAAAATCTATTTGAGCCAGATAAAAAGTGTTCGGCTTCATTGTAATAAACATCTTCCGTAATTGATGCTGGAGGTGTAAGGTCTATAAACTCGTCTTCACACGAAGTAAAAACCGTAAAGATGCATGGTAGTATTATATATAAAATCTTTTTCATTTTTAAATGTGTTTTTAATGTTATAAAGAAACTTTTAAACCTAATGCCCAAGTTCGCATGAAAGGATAGGTCGCATTATTAGCTCCTGCTTGAGATTCTGGATCATAACCGTCTTTTACCTTTGTAAATTCAAATAAATCGTTTCCTGAAAAATATATTCTAACCAAATCAATGTTAGTATTTGATATTTTTAAGTCGTTAATGTTATAACCAACTATTAATGATTTTAAACGCACGTAGCGGTTGTTTTGCTTCATGAAATCTTTATTAATATAATTCCAGTTAGCCACATTAGCTTGTGTTGAAAGTCTTGGGAATTCCGCGTTTGGGTTATCTTCTGTCCAGGTTCTTCCTAACCAAGTAGCCGATTGATTTTGCCATACTTGTTGAAAAGGAGCTGCCCAATACCCAGTTCTAACCAAATTTTGGTTTAATACCCCCTGAAAGAATGCGCTTAAATCCCAATTTTTATATTTTAAATCGAAATTAAAACCAAATACATGATGTGGTGAAGAGTCTCCATGATAGGTTAAATCGTTAGTGTCTATAACGCCATCACCATTACTATCAACAATTCTGGTATCTCCAGGAACTAAACCTGCGGCTGTACCTTGTGCAGGCAAAATACCACCAGAGTAACTTGCGTAGTATTCATCTACCTCAGCTTGGTTTGCAAAATAGCCATCGGTGTTGTATAGATAATACGAGTTAATGGGTTTGCCCAAAATGTTTCTATCAGAGTCTACGCTGTTTAAACCTGCAACAATAGCTTCGGCACCCGAATATTCGGTTATTTCATTTCTAGAGTCGCTCATGTTTGCGGCTATACTGATGTTTAAATCTTTAAAATTACCTTGCCATCCAATTTGAAACTCCCAACCTTTATTCACTAAAGTTCCGGAGTTTGTTAAAGGAGCACCAGTACCAAGTAAGTCTGGATAAACTAAGCTTACTAGCATATCTCTGTTTTGTTTTTCAAATAAGTCTAGAGAACCAAATACTGCGTTATTAAATAATTTAAAGTCTATACCAATTTCTTTATTAACTATGCGTTCCCATGTTGTGGTATCGCTAAATAAACTACTAGCGCGAGAGGTTTGTTGTTGTCCTGCATTGGTTTGCCCAAATACAGTTGTACCAAAGCCTACGGTAGATAGATATCCGAAATTGCCAAACCCAGAAGTACTTCCTAATTCGCCATAACCACCGCGTAGTTTTAAAAAGGAAAGAATATCACTATCATTTAAAAAGTTTTCTGCACTAATAACCCATCCACCAGATACACTAAAGTAATTAGACCATTTTTGCCCTTCGGCAAATCGTGATGAACCATCTCTTCTTCCTTGTAGTTCTAATAAGTATTTTTCTTTATAATCGTAGTTAATACGACCAATATACCCAAAAGCGCCCCAGGTATTTCCACCACCTTCGGTTTCTATACTTTGGTCTGTTGCTCCTAAATTTAAATCGTAAACACCATAATCTACAAATCCGGTTCTTCTAGCTCTTAATGCATTGTTCGTGTTTTTTTCAGCTTCTACTGCTAAAAGGCCAGAAAGGTTGTGATCGCCAAAATTGTTGTTATAATTTAAAGTGGCTTTAAAATTTTTATAGGTTACATTTCCAGTTTCTTCCTCAATGTATGTGTTACTTGGGTCGGTAATGTAAGTAGCAAAGTCACCTTGCCAGCTGTATAAAGGTACAGCTAAAGTGTACTCTTGGTCTTCACTGTTTTGTCTGGTAACAGAATAAGAACCTGTAATATCTAAATTATCTGTTAGTTTATACTGTGCTTGTGCGTAAATTTTTAATTGCTCGTCTATAAAATTTTGGCGCCCGCCATCAATAACTTGTGCAACAGCGTTTCTGGCACCTGCAATATTTACACCGCCAAAAACTGAGTAATATTGTCCTAAATCGTTATAGGCTGGGAACAAAGGCGCATCATAAGCAGCAGCTTCTCGAGCTAAACCACCTGTTGGTCCAGAAATATGACGATGAAAATAGGAAACATTAGTAGTTAGACTTAGTCGTTCACTAATATCTAAATTATAGTTTAAAGAGAAATTGTAGCGTTCAGACGAATCGTCGGCAACTTTTAAACCACCAACGTTATCATCATAACCTGCTGAAAGGCGAAAATTACTTTTTTCAGTGCTTCCAGAAACACTTATGTTGTGTTGTGCAGAATAAGAGTTTCCGAAAAGATCGTCAAAACGGTTACCTTCCGCTAACCAAACTCTACCATTTATGGGTAAATCGTAGTAACCTTCTTCTCCTGCCGCTATTCTTTCAAGTGTTTCATAATCGTTCCAGAAAAAATATCTTGGGCTTTTTCCTGCAGCTAAATCTGAATCTGCAGCAGCAAGGTAAATGTCTCCGTATTCGGTCATTGTTGGTGTTGGAGGCCTTATACCAATAGTTCCCATTCTCATAATGGTACTAATATCCACCTTTACCTCGCCTTTTCCTTTTTTAGTAGTTACTAAAATAACACCACCAGCAGCTCTAGAACCATATACAGATGCCGATCCACCTTTTAAAACACTAATACTTTCAATGTCATTTGGGTTCATTTCATTAAACGCCGAAGCGTTTAAGGCAGGAACACCATCAATTACTACTAATGGTGAAATTCCGTTAACGGAAGAAGCACCTCGAATTAAGAAATTAATATCTTCATTTCCAGGGCGAGAAGATGCACGTGTAACTACTAAACCTGGAGTTCTACCTTGTAAAGCTAAAGCAGGACTACCAACAGCTAAATCTTCAAAGGCTTCAGCTTTAACTTGTTCAACAGCGCCTGTTAGGGTTTCTTTTTTGGCCGTACCATAGCCAACAACAACAACCTCGTCTAAGGCAGCTACGTCAGACTCTAGTGTTACATTAATAGTGTTTTGGTCGCCTACGATAACTTCTTTTGTAACATAGCCAATGTATGAAAATACTAATACAGCATCATTTGAAGAAACAGTAATACTATAGTTACCATCAAAATCTGTAACTGCACCTTTTGAGGTTCCTTTTACTAAAACATTAACACCAGGAATACCAAAGTTATCATCTGTACTTACAACAGTTCCTGAAATTGTTCTGTCTTGAGTAGTGATTTCTGGAGTGGGGTTTGCATAGGCTTTGGTGGTAAAGCAACAAACCATTAGGGCTAAAAACCAGATAAATACTGTTGGTTTTTTTAAACACACCCAATAATTAATTTTGTTAGTCATAAAAATTAGTTTTTAGTTGAAATACTTTTAACTTCAGTTTTAAAGTAAATTTGAAGTTAGGGTCTTGAATTGATTAATAATAGCAATATTAAATAGATTTATTTGTGAGTAATATTAATTATAGACTAATATCTATAAATTATGATTCAATAAAGAGTTAAGGTGTTGTTTTTCATTAGTTTGTGTTTTTTTTTATTGAGTTTGAATTTTATGTATTCTTCAATAAAAATCTATTTTTATGTGAATTTTTCATCTTTTTTATCATTATTGAGAGATGTGATTAAATCTTTATGAATAACGAAAATTTATAGGTTAAGGTAAATGAATCATAATTTATAGTTTATGAATCATAATTTACTCTATTGCAATAACCATATTCATAACATTGTATTATTGAAAACCTAATACGAATATGAATATAATTAAGACCTGTTTAGTTGTAACATTATTGTTAATGTTATCATGTAATTCAACAAAAAAAGAAGCTTCAAAAAAAGAAGATCCTAAATCTTTTCCTCTAGAAAATGTTTTACAAAATAATGTTGAAAAATTAAGTAAGGTAGCTAATGCGTTATCTTACCCCGATAGTTTACCAAGAAATATAAAATCAGATAAAACAAATTGGGGTTTTGTTGGAGTTACAGATTGGTGTAGTGGCTTCTGGCCAGGAACCTTATGGTATGCTTACGAAGCATCTAAAAACAGACAAATTAAGCAGGAAGCAGAACGTTTTACAGCCCCTTTAAAAAGTATTGCGTATTCACCAGCTGATAATCATGATATTGGGTTTATGATGTATTGTAGTTATGGAAATGGATATAGGTTGACTGGAAATAAAGAATACAAGCAAACGTTATTAGCTGCAGCAGATACTTTAGCTACTTTATACAACCCCAAAGTAGGTACAATTTTATCTTGGCCTAGCCAAAAACACAAGTTTAAATACAACACTATAATAGATAATATGATGAATTTAGAACTGCTTTTTTGGGCTTCAAAAAATGGAGGTAATAAGCAGCTTTATAACATAGCAAAAAGTCATGCAGAAAAAACTATGAAGCATATTGTTAGAAAAGATAGTGCAGTATACCATGTGGGCTCTTTTGATGAAGAATCAGGCGAGTTTTTACGAGGCTATACACACCAAGGTTATGCACACGAATCTATGTGGGCTAGAGGACAAGGCTGGGGTATTTATGGTTTTTCTGTAGCGTATAGAGAAACCGGAGAACAAGCCTTTTTAACAACCGCAGAAAAACTAGCGGATCATTACATCAAAAGATTGCCTGATGATAAAATTCCGTTTTGGGATTTTGATGACCCTAAAATTCCAAATGCACCTAAAGATGCATCGGCAGCTGCCGTTGCTGCTTGTGGCATGTTTGAATTATCTCAGTTAATTGATGATGATTTAAAAAAGAAAAAATATTTTAACGCCGCTAAAAATTATGTTGAAATATTATCATCTGCAGCCTATTTAAGTGAAAATACTAATGAAGCTTTATTATTGCATTCAACAGGGCATTATCCAAAAAACTCTGAAATAGATGTACCAATTATTTATGCAGATTACTATTACATGGAAGCTTTATTAAGATATAAAAAGTTATACGAAAAACAGGCTAATGCATTGGCATTAAAATAAGTATTTAAGTTAGTTAGTTTAAAAAAGCACTTCTAAACATTATGTTTTAAAGTGCTTTTTTGTTTTTGGTATTTATAAAAATTTAATTTTTTAAACTTACTTCAAGAGGTGTGTTTATTTGTTGTGAAAACTTGTTTAAATAGTTTTTCCATGCTTGACTAGTGGTAAATTGTCCAGATTCTTTCCAGCCAAAACCTGCATAATATACAACTTTATTATTATGTACTTTTAAATGTGCATAAGCATTGCTCAGGTCTGTGGCTTCAGTGTTATAAGTTTCAAAATCTATAAAAGTATGTTCTGGTGCAACAATAGCTAATCCAATTTCAGAATCACCGTGTGGTTCCCAGTAACTAACCCATCCACGTTCGGTATTTCCGGTTACTTCTCCATCTTTTTCATGTAAAGTTAAACCAGCCGATATGGTGTTTGTTCCTTCAATAAATGTGGTGAATTTAGATAGGTTGTTTCCTAAATCTAAGCTAATTAATTTAGATTCTTTAATGTTTTTATTTCCAGCTTGCCAAGTTTCATATTCTAAATAAAAACTAGTTCTAATTGGTCCTGTGGTTATCGTTTTCCATTTTGTAAAGTTTTTTGATATGTGGTACATGGTATCTTCCTTTATAGCTATGCCTCCAACACCTCTACTAGAGCCTACATGAAAATTATCTAAGCCTTCTGGGGAAGGCTCGTGATAAGCACCAGGTCTTTTAGAATTTTTTTTGTACCAATTATTAATTATTGGGTATTCTACTTTTTTTAACCAAGCATCAACACCACTTGATAATGTACCACCTGGAATGCTGTTTTCTACCATTTTTTGAGCTACAGGCCCATAAACACGAAAAGCTACTTTGTTATTTTCCCAAGTATAGTCGTCTGTACGTTCTGGTACAAACCTAGAATAACATAAATTATCTGCTTTAAGTTTTTCAGCTTCAGTAATTGTAATCAAATGGTAAGTTTTTGTGGTATTTCTCTCGATTTGTGGTTGAAACAGTAAGTCATCGAAAGTACCATCGCCATCATTATCTACAGTTTGTGTTATTTGTAAAGTTCCAGTTTCGGCATCTTTTATTGCTAGCGTGGTTAAGTCTTCAACATTTAAAAATTCTTTTGATAATTCAACCGTTTCGAAAGTGCGTTTAAAGTCTAAATTATTTTTTATAATAATTGTTTTTATGTTTTCTTTTTGATTGCAAGAAGAAAAAATAGCGGCGCATAAAGCGCCGACTAATAAAGTGTTTTTATTCATAATGTTTAGTTTTAGTCTTCGTTTGAAGGTTTACCTATGGTAGCCAAAATACCACCATCTACATAAATAACCTGTCCGTTTACAAAGTCGCTAGCCTTCGAGCTTAAAAATATGGCTGCACCTTGTAAATCGTCTGGATTTCCCCAACGAGCTGCTGGTGTTCGGTTTATAATAAATTCGTTAAACGGATGCCCATCTACACGTATGGGAGCCGTTTGGCTTGTAGCAAAATAGCCAGGGCCAATACCGTTGGTTTGTATATTGTGTTTTGCCCACTCTGTGGCCATGTTTTGAGTTAACATTTTTAAACCACCTTTTGCAGCGGCGTAAGCACCTACTGTATTTCTGCCTAATTCGCTCATCATGGAACAAATATTTATTATTTTACCGCTTTTACGTTTTATCATGCTTTTAACAACGTGTTTAGACATAATAAAGGGACTTATTAAATCTACCTTTATCACAGCTTCAAAATCGGCAACTTCCATATCCTCAAGCGGCGTTCTTTTAATAATACCTGCATTGTTAACAAGAATATCAATTTCTCCAACTTCTTTTTCTATGTGGGCAATGTTTTTTATAACTAATTCTTCATTAGTTACATCAAATAAATATCCATAGGTTTTAATGCCTAAAGATTTATAATAAGCAACAGCTTTATCTAGTTTTTCTTGTGACGAGGCACCATTAATCACTAAAGTGGCTCCGGCATTGCCTAGTCCTGTAGCCATGGCTTGCCCTAAACCATGAGTTCCTCCTGTTACAAGTGCAATTTTACCTGTTAAATTGAATAAGTTTACAGACATAGTTTGTTTATTTTAATTCATTTATTTTGCAATGGTCCATGTCTCCATAGTCTAAATTTTCACCTGCCATTCCCCATATAAACGTATAATTGCTTGTTCCAGAACCTGAATGAATTGACCATGCTGGAGAAATAACAGCTTGATTGTTTTGCATCCAAATGTGTCGAGTTTCTTGTGGTTGTCCCATAAAATGGCAAACTGATTGATCTTGAGGAACATCAAAATAAAAATAAACTTCCATTCTTCTATCATGAACGTGGGCGGGCATGGTATTCCATACAGATCCAGATTTTAATTCGGTCATTCCCATTTGCAGTTGACAAACATCTACAACACTGTTTACAATGTATTTTCTTAAAGTTCGAGCATTAGCAGTTTCTGGTGCACCCAATTCTACAACTTCAACATCATTAATTCCAATTTTTTTAATAGGATATGCTTTATGTGCGGGAGTAGAATTAATGTAAAACATAGCAGGTTCTTTGGCCGAAGCACTTGTAAAAGAAACTTCTTTATTTCCTTGGCCTACATATAAGGCTTCTTTGTTGTTAAGTTCGTAGTTAGTACCGTCAACTTTTACGGTTCCAGAGCCACCTATGTTAATAATCCCTAATTCACGTCTTTCTAAAAAATATGGGGCTTTTAAAGGGTCTATAGCTTCAAGCTTTAATATTTCGTTTACTGGTACTGCACTTCCGGTAATAAAGCGATCGTAATGAGAGTATATCAAATTTAATTGATCTGGTACCATTAGGTTATCAATTAAAAATTCGTCTCTAAGTCTTGTAGTATCATATTGTTTTACATCTTGAGGAGAAGCGGCGTACCTTACTTCATAATTATTTTTCATTTTATTTAGTTTTAATGATTTTAGTAATTTGTTTAAGTTGATAATTTGTTTAGGTAAATATAATAAAATTAATTAAAATGCAATCGATTGTATTTTTGTTATATTTGTAGAGATTAAAAGAAAATAAACTATAGCATTGAATAATAAACCAACCATTCACGACATAGCTAAGGCTTTAGGAATAAATAGTTCTACGGTATCTAGAGCTTTAAATGATAGCCCGAGGGTAACACAAAAAACTAAAAATAAAATTTTAGCAATGGCTCAAGAACTGGGGTATCAACGAAATGTTCTTGCATCCAACTTACGAAAAAATGTAACGCATACTATTGGTGTTATTGTGCCAAGAATTTCTCGCCATTTTTTCTCGTCTGCTATTCAAGGTATTGAGGAAACCGCCTATGCAGCAGGTTATAATGTAATAATTTGTCAGTCTTTAGAGCAATTAGAGCGAGAGCAAAGTATTGTTAATGGTTTAGTAGAAAAACGTGTAGATGGGTTGCTAATTTCAATATCTATGGAAACGTTAAATTATGATCATTTAGATCTGGTTGCAAAAAATAAAATTCCGCTTGTTTTTTTTGATAGACATTGTAATATTCCTAACTATAGTAGTGTTATTATAGATGATTTTAAAGGAGGTTTTGAAGCTACAGAACATTTAATTAAACAAGGATGTAAGCATATAGCTCATTTTTCAGGACCTAAAAATTTAGAGATTTATAAAAACAGATTAGCGGGTTACAAAGCGGCCTTAAAAAAACATAAGTTAACATTTAATGAAAGTTATGTTATTACATCAAGGCTTATGGAAGATGATGGTTATGCTAATATGAAAGTTTTAATTGATAAAAATATTGAAATAGATGCCGTTTTCTCAGCAAACGATATGGCTGCTATAGGCGCTATAAAGTTTTTGAAGCAACAAAAAATAGCAATTCCTGAAGATATTGCAATTGTTGGTTTTAGTAATGAGCCTATAAGTACTGCTATAGAACCATCACTAACCACTATAGATCAATCTGGGTTAACTATAGGTAAAACCGCAACAAATTTACTGTTAAACTATATTGAAGAAAAAAGTATTCCTGAAAAAGGGAAAACCGTTATAATTGACACTAGCTTGTTAGAACGTAATTCGTCGAAAAAAGAGTAGTTTCATATTAAAAATGATATAGATAGTACAAAAAGTAATTAAAAATTGTATTTTTTATTACTTTTTGTCATTAATGCTAGAAACAAAATAGTTATATTTCTAGGCAAACCAACACCACTAAACTAATTTACTAAACTAATGCGCATTCAATTTAATTTTTTAATACTGTGGCTATTGTTAACTCAGTTTGGTTACAGTCAGTTTAATAATTTAAAATTCGAAAATCTTGATACCTATAATGGTTTATCAAGTAGTACTTGTGTTGAAATTTATCAAGATGATGATGGGTTTTTATGGATAGGAACTATTGATGGGCTTAACAAATACAATGGATACGAATTTGAGGTTTTTAGGTCTGTTTTAAACGATGAAACATCTATAAGTAATAACCGAATAAATACTATTGTAGAAGATAATCAAGGTAATTTATGGGTTGGAACCAATAACGGTTTAAATTTATTTAATAAGCAAACACGTAAATTTACACGCATTAACCTTTACGACAACTTATCTTTAGCTAGCACCAATAAAAAAATTATTAACGATTTACTTTATGATGGTATTAATAATAATTTATGGGTAGCCACTAACATTGGTGTAATTAAAATTGAACTTGGCGATTATATTATAGATAGTGAAAACTCAAATTTCTCCTATTATATTCATAATCAATCTGATGTTAAATCTATAGATAACAACAGCGTTAACGTAATTTTAAAAGATCCAGAAGGTAATATTTGGATAGCTACAAATGGTGAATATTTAAACAAATACAATTCTCAGAATAATAATTTTGATAGAATTTATATAGATAGTAGCGAGTCTTACGAATTAAACCATATCACAAAAAAAATGTTTATTGATGCCGATGGTGATTTTTGGATTGGCAACGATGCATCAAATTTTATACTCTGGAACAGAAAATCTAATACATTTAAACATGTATCAATTAGCGATAAAAGTATTCCTGTTTATGATATTTATCAAGATAGAAATGGTTTGTTTTGGATGTCTACAGATGTTCATGGCTTATTCTTATTCGAAAAACATAATAACGAAATTAAGGTAATACAAAATGTTTTAAACGATTATTCAGATCCATTTTCTCTACCCAATAATAAACCAACAAAAATTATTGAAGATAAAAGCGGCGTTTTTTGGATTGGAAGTTACGATAAAGGTGTTAGTATGCTCGATTTATCAAATTCATTTGGGCATTACTACTTCAAGCCTTATCATAAAAATGGTTTAAACCAAAAAACAGTACAATCTGTTTTACAAGATTCAAAAGGTAGAATATGGATTAGTGCCTACTCAGGAGGGTTAAATTTATTTAATGAAAACACACAGAGTTTCACCCATTTTGAGAGTGGTAACAACTCCAGCAGTTTGAGTTCTAATAAAATAATGTACACTTTTGAGGGTAACGATGGTAGTATTTGGGTGTGTACATTAGATGGTGGAGTTAATAAATTTAATCCGGAAACAGGACAGTCAAAAGTATTTGTTCATCGCGATAATGATGTTAATTCTATAGGACAAAGTTCTGTTTGGACTGGGGTAGAAGATAAAGAAGGGCGAGTTTGGTTTGGTTTAAGAACAGAGGGTTTAAGTGTTTATAATGCTAAAACCAATAAGTTTACCAATTATAAAAATGAGTTTGGTAACGATAATAATTTAATAAGTAACGCGGTATTATGTTCGTTTATAGATTCAAAAAACCGTTTATTTATAGGTACATCGTTAGGTTTAAATGTAATTAATTTAAATGCGTTTAAATCCTACATTCCAGAACGCTTAAATTTCGATTTGGTAAAAGGTAACGGTCTGGAAGGTATTGGTATTAATTACATTACCGAAGACCATTTAGGCAACATTTGGGTTGGTGCAGATAGTGGCGTGCATAAGCTTTCAACAAAATTAAATATAACAAAATCATATTCATCAACTACTGGGTTACCAAATAATTTAGTAGTTGGTATTCAGGAGGACAATGATTACAATATTTGGATTACTACAAAGGGTGGTTTATCGTTGTTAAATCCTAATACTCATGTTTTTAAAAACTTTAATGCTCACGATGGACTTCAAGGTCCAGAATTTCAAAGTAAATCTATAACTAAAACAAATGATGGACGCATTATAGTTGGAGGTATAAACGGCTTTAATATGTTTCATCCCAAAGATATCGTTTATCCAGCATCAGTAAATATTAAACCTCAAATTACAAATTTTAGGCTTAACAATAAAAATGTAGTGGCGGGCGATTCTATAAACGGACGTATAGTGCTAAACAAGGGCATTTCCGAAGTGCAAAACATTACATTAAAGTATAACGAAAATTATATATCCTTTGAGTTTTTAGGTTTATATCTTGAAAATCCAGACCGTGTGCAATACGCATATAGAATGAATGGTTTAGACGACGAATTTATAAAAATAGGTTCAAATAGAGTGGTGAATCTTTCGAATTTAGAATCTGGTGACTATACATTTGAGGTAAAAGCAACAACCACAGGGCAATGGGATGAAGCACAAGCAACAACTATAAACCTAAAAATATTACCACCAATCTGGAGAACATGGTGGGCCTATGTAATTTATTTGGTTTTAGGAGTTTTAATTTCTTGGGTAATTTTACATTATTACACACTAAAAGTACAAGAAGGCCAGTTGCGAGAATTAGACCAAATGAAACTACAGTTTTTTGTAAATGTATCGCATGAGTTTAGAACGCCTTTAACTTTAATTTTAAATCCAGTAGATAAAATTTTATCAAGTTTTAATAACGATCCCGAAGTGGTTAAAACCTCTGCTTTATCTATTCAGCGTAGTGCGCGCCGCCTTCTGCATTTAGTAAATCAGTTATTAGATTACAGAAAAATGGATGTAGGTATGTCTCCGGTTAGGTTAGAAAAAGGTGACATAATAAAATTTGGGCAAGATATATTTTCCCTATTTAAAGGTTTGGCCTTTAAAAAGGAAATTGAGTATAAATTTAAAAGCGCTTCCAATGAAATTATCATGCTTTTCGATTTTGACAAAGTTGAAAAAATAATAACCAACTTAATATCAAATGCATTAAAATTTACAGGAAGTGGAGGTAAAATTACAGTTGCTATAAACAGAGTTGAAGGTAACGTGTTAAACCCAAAAAACATGTTATTTAAAAAGGGAAAATTAAATGATTATGTTGAAATTGTAGTAAAAGACACAGGTGTAGGTTTAGATAAAGACCAGTTAAAACATATTTTCTCCAGGTTTCACAACGAAGATCCTACAAAAACAGGAACAGGTATTGGGCTTAATTTTACAAAAGCTTTAGTTGAAGCTCAAGGTGGAGAAATTCATGTAGAAAGTAAGTTAAATAAAGGAGCTAAGTTTATTGTAAAGTTGCCTATTAACTCTAATGCAAAAGCCGAAAAAGTTGAGAACGTTAAAAATGAATTTTTAATTAATTCTATTAAAACAGTTGAATATGATATGCTAATTTCTGATGATGTTAATCTTGAAGCCGATATAGAGAATAACACAGAAACAAACAAAAAAGATAAAAAACCAGTGGTACTAATTGTTGAAGATAACAAAGAGTTACGCACACATTTAAGCAACGACTTAAAAAAATTCTATACAGTTAAACAGGCAGTTAACGGAGAAGAAGGGCTTAAAAAAGTAAAAAAGATGCTTCCTGATGTTGTAATTAGCGATGTTATGATGCCTAAAATGAATGGTTTCGAGTTGTGTAAGTACATTAAATCAGAGTTTGAAACCTCTCATATTCCTGTTTTACTTTTAACAGCAAAAACTCTTGAGGAAGACCGAATACATGGTTATCAACACGGTGCAGATGGTTATATATCCAAACCTTTTGTAACTAATGTGCTAATGGCTAGAGTGAAAAATTTATTAGATTCAAAAAATAGATTACGTAAACGATACTCTGAAATTGGCGGTATATTTCCCTCTAGCGAAGTTACAACCAATAATTTAGATGAGGTTTTTTTAGATAAAGTAACTAAAGTTATTCTTGATAATGTTAGCGATTTAGATTTTAAACAAGAGCAATTATTAAAAGAAATAGGTATTGGACGCTCTCAATTTTACAGAAAAATTAATTCTCTTACGGGTAGTAATCCTAGTAATTTTATTCGCACTATTCGTTTGCGTTACGCATCAGAGTTGTTGTTAAAAGAACAATACTCAATTAAAGAGGTAACTCACATGTCTGGGTTTAATTCTACGGCATATTTTAGTAAAACCTTTAAAGAACTTTTCGATTTAACCCCTAGTCAATTTATTGAAAAGAAGCTCGAAAAAACAGAGAAACAACATATTTAGGTTTAATTGAAAATTAAAAGAGGACATTTCAAGTTTATGTAATGTGCCTCTTTTTTTATTATCGTGTTTTAAAAGGGTAAGCTGGTAAATTTTCTTCGTTAACCAGATTTACATTAGGTTTTCCAGCAAATGCATACCTTACGTAAAGTGGTGTATTTACGTCATTATGACTTAAAATTACAGTTTCTCCTTCAATTTTTGCATCAGCCATTTTCCATTTTTTTGTGCTATCTGCTATCCAAAAACCTTTTGGGGTTTCACCATCGGTTGTTTTTAAGCCATTACTGTTTTTAAAATGAATAATTAGTTTGTTTTCACTAACTTCTACAGATTTTAACATGGGGCCTTCTGCAATAATAGGTTTATTTAGTGTGTTTTTTGCAACAAGTAAAGCTAAACGTTCACCAATGGGTAATTTATCTTTTGGGTGTATATTATCAACATCACCTAAATCAATCGTATTAACAACACTTGTATTTGGTAAATTAAGTGCTTTTAATTGCGATGCACGCATCCATGCAAAAGATTCTTCGGTTGGGTTTTCAGGGTCTATATCTGGTTTTTTAACCGTGCCTTTTCCGTATCCTGGTAGCATAACAATAGCAAAATGCATAGTATCGTTTTGCCATTTTTTTCGATAATTTAAAATCCATTGTTGTAACACATCGCTATATTCTTGCATACCTATAACTCTATGAAACCAATTGGTTTCGTTTACAGTTGGCACCCCAGAAATATATCGTGTATTACGCTCGCCTTGGTACCAAACCAAACCTCTGCAAGCAAAAGGTATTAAAGGGTGCATCATGGCATTGTAAATAATATTTGGTTGACGGCGCATAAAAACATCTTCTTTTTGAGACCAACCATTTGGGGCGTTTAACGACTTTTTTATGGTATTTCTGGTCATCATATCTTTATCAAAATCGTACATAATGTTTTTAAAATACATAAAGTCGTTTTCCATATCGCGAGGCATCCAAGCTTCAATAGATGAGCTTCCCCAAGACGCATGAATAATTCCAACAGGAATATCTCCTAATTGTTCTAAATAATACGAAAAAGCAGAAGCTACAGCACTAGAAGAGTTACCAAGTTGCCATTTTCCAGTTACCTCATCTTCTTCCTCAAAAGAAACGGTGCGTTTTACATCAAAACTGCGAATATTTTCAGATAAAGGTGTAATAGCTTTAACATCAGGAACATTATCAACATTCATTTGCATGTTGGACTGCCCAGAACAAATCCAAACTTCACCAACTAGAATATTTTTTATTTTTATTTCAGATGATTTTGATTTAATAATCATTTCACCAGCAGTTTTATTAGCTTGTAGTGGCTCTAATTTAAGCATCCATTTACCGTTGCTATCTGCTAGTGTAGATTTGTTTTGGTTAGAAAAAGTTACAGTAATACTATCGTTAGGTGAAGATAAACCCCAAACAGGAACAGCAACACCTTGTTGTAAAACCATGTTATCACCAAAAAGGTTAGAGGGTTTTAATTCCTGTGAAAAACTTAAAACTGATTTTGTTAATAGTAAAAGTAAGGTTAATGTGTTAAGAACCTGATTATTCATTTTTTTATAAAAAGTTGATTGTGTTTAATTTACTAATTCAATAATACTTTCACCAGATTTTAATGCAACTGAATTTACTTTCCGTTTTACTTTTTTATTGTTTAAGTAAGCTTTTTTAAATGGTTTTGGTATCGAAAATTCGGCAGTCATCCCGTCTGGGATTGTAATTGTAAATGTAGAGCTTTGTGCCGAGGTTTTTTCATAATTTCCTAAAATAATACCATGTTGCGTTGGTGTTTTTATTTTGGAAAATGTTAAGTCGCCCATTTTAGGTTTTATCTGTGCAATTTTAAACCCAGGAGTTTTTGGTTGTATGCCCCATAAATAGCGAGTAATAGCATTTAACGGAGCGGTTCCCCAAGCATGATTCCAGTCGGTATTGGGTTTGTATTTAACATCCCAAGCTTCCATAGCCATTGTAGAACCTACCTTTATCATGTTCCACCAATTTCTATCTCCAATGGTGTCAGAAATTAAATGATTTGCGTAACGTTCTTCATCATACTTATACAGGCCTTCAAGTAAATATTGAGCTCCATAAACACTGCAGGCCATTCCTCTAGATTTAATAAACTTAGTTACCGAAGCAATATGTTCTTCAGGAACTAAATCGAAAGCTAAAGGAAGCATATTGCCGTGTAAAGATGCATGTTTTGAGCCCTCACCATCAATATAAATGCCTCTTTCAGAATCTAAAAATGTGTTATTTATAGTTTGTTTTACTTGTTTAGCTTTTTTACTGAATAATGCGGCATCATCTGGTTTATGTAAAGCTTTAGCAATTTTACTCATTAACACCATATTTTTGTAGTAAAAGGCGTTTATGGCGGTGTTAACATCAACAATTTCGTAACCATCTCTTTCGCCTTCGGCAGTAGCGAGTTTCCAGCCTGTATCTTTTTGTGCTGGTGGCCAATCTATAATATCTTTAATTTTTGTGTTCGGTTTTTTAAACCCTAATTTTTTTATTATATCTTTAGTTAGGTTTGGCGATTTAGAGCTTATTAGGCCATCAGGTCGTTCTAAATCCATTAATGTTTTAAGCTTTAAATTGTCGTAATGGTCTTCTAAAGGTTTTAGGTCGCCAGTATACATATAATCGGTATAAAACATTAGCACAGTATGTAGTAGCCACTCTGTTGGCCATGTAGGATGATTAATAAAATAGGCATTCGTGCGTCGTGCCATGGTGTATAGGCTATCAACACTATAATGGCTAAGTTGGTTTATGTATGCATCGGCTTCATAAGGAATGCGTTCACGATCGCCATCAACGTAATATCCTGTAAATGTGGTAGCTTTTATAGTATGTTTACATAGCGACCAAATAGAATCCATAGTAGGATTAGAGGAAGAGAAATAACTAGCGTCATCATTAAATTTGGCATGTAATGCTTTTTGTTTAAATTCAATATTATCTATTGGTATGTTTAGGTTTTCAACTTCAGCATAACGAAAAGGTATAATTACTCCAACCGAATCTGGCAGCATTATCGCATCTCCTGTGGTATTTCTTTTGTATGCTTTTATACTTACGTTGGTTGGTGTATTGGCTTTTAAATTTGGTAAAACAGATTTTCTGTACCTAATAGTTGCACCGGGTTTTCTGTCAATTTTGTTTTCGGAAATTAGTTTTTCTCCTAAATGAATAATTAATGAATCACTTTGTGTTTGAGTTGATGTTACTTCAATAGTACCAAAATAGGCTTTTCCGAAATCTAAAAAATAATGTCCATTTTTAATTTTAACTACTTTTTTAGGTTTAAAAAAAGAGTTCTCTAATTGTATGTGGTCGTTGGTTTGACTATATGAACTTAAAATTGCAAAAAAGCAGATTGTAAAAAGAATGATGTTTTTCATTAATTTTTTTATTTGAAATTAATGAAAAGAAGAGGTCTTAACAAGTTTCTTATACAGAAAGCATATATGAATCGACGAAGGTTAGTTTAACCATAATGTATTTAATAGGTTATTAAAAAATGAGCAATAGTTTATAAGCTATGGTTCATATTTTATATCAATAACACACCATAGTTTATATCATTGTATCTACCTAAACTAGATAATTATTAATGACTAACATAAATTTTTTTGTTTTATTTTTCTTCGGAATTTTTGCCTGTAACGCGCAAAATATAATCTATGATAATTTAAATGTAGCACCTGTTGATGGCGGTTTGCAAATGGACGATTATTGGGTTTGGGGAAGCTCGGTTATAAAAGGAGACGATGGTTTATATCACATGTATGCGTCGCGTTGGCCACATTATTTGCCATTTCACCCCGGTTGGATGGTTGCTTCAGAAATTGTTCATGCCACATCAAAAACACCAGAAGGGCCTTATAAATTTCAAGATGTTGCCTTAGGAAGTCGTGGTGCTCAATTTTGGGATGGTCGCTCATGTCACAATCCTAAAATTGTAAAACATAACGATACTTATATTTTGTATTACATGGGCTCTACACATCCTTTCGAAGAAGTTAATCACGACAATTTAGAGGAATTCGACTTAAAAAGTAAATGGTGTATCGCTGCACGTTGGGGTAAACGTGTTGGTGTCGCAACATCTAAAAGTCCGTTTGGACCTTGGGAACGACTCGATGCACCTATTCTAGAAGTAGAACCTAATAGTTATTACAGCTTTTTAACCTCAAATCCATCACCATTAATTAAAGATGATGGCTCTGTGGTGCTTTTATTTAAAGGTAGAAGTTATCAAGAGGATGGCATTACACATAGCGACATGAGTATAGGTGTTGCAACAGCGCCTTCGTTTGATGGTGAATATACGGTTGTAGGAACAAAACCTTTGTTCTCAATGGAACATTTAGGCGAGGTTGAAGATCCGCATTTATGGAGCGATAATAACGGATTTCATTTAGTTGCAAAAGATCAGCGTGGATTAATAACTGGAGGTAAAGGTGATGGTTTATTAGCGCATTCAAAAGATGGCATTCATTGGGAAGTAGATAAATCGGCAAGAGCCTATACTAAAACCGTAAAATGGAATAACGGAAAAACAATAAAACAAGGTCAATTAGAACGCCCGTTTGTATTTACAGAAAACGGCGTGCCAACACATATTTTCTTTGCTACAATGGATGGGCCAGGTGGTTTTGGTAATGGGACAAAAACTTGGAATATGGTTATTCCTTTAAAACAATAATTAAAAATCAACTAAAATATATTATAAATGTATAGAAAAATATTAATCTGGTCAATTACAGCAGCACTTGCTGGTTTTTTATTCGGTTTCGATGTGGTCGTTATTTCGGGAGCCGATAAAAAATTACAGGCCTTATGGGGTTCGTCTGAAGCTTTTCATGGCATTGTAGTTATGGGAATGGCACTTTGGGGAACCGTTATTGGTGCTATTTTTGGCGGTTGGCCAACTAATAAATACGGACGAAAAAACACGCTTATCGTAATTGGTGTGATGTTTGCAGTTTCGGCAATTGGTTCGGCTTTGGCTAACGATCCGTATGTATTTGCTTTTGCACGTTTTATTGGCGGATTAGGAGTAGGAGCATCAACCATTGCCGCGCCTGCGTATATTTCGGAAATTGCGCCGGCTAAAGATCGTGGACGTTTGGTTGCTATGTATCAATTCAATATCGTTTTTGGTATTATGATGGCTTATGCATCAAATTATTTGTTAAGTGATATTGATGAAAACGATTGGCGTTGGATGTTGGGTGTAGAAGCTATTCCTGCGGTATTGTATATTTTATTTGCTTTGCAAGTACCTAAAAGTCCGCGTTGGTTACTTTCAAAAAACAGAGAGGCTGAGGCACGAGAAGTTTTTGAAATGATTGAACCTTCTGCAAACATCGATGAGCTTATTAACGAACATCATGTACACGCAGCAAAAAGCGATAAAACCGAAACTATTTTTATAAAGAAATACAGGTTTCCTTTAATGTTGGCTTTCTTAATTGCATTTTTTAATCAGTTTTCAGGAATAAATGCGGTGTTGTATTATGCGCCACGTATTTTCGAAGCTGCCGGATTGGGCGAAAACTCGGCTTTATTAAATAGTATTGGTTTAGGTGTTACAAATTTAATATTCACATTGTTAGGTGTGTTTTTAATAGATAAACTAGGCCGTAAAACACTTATGTACATTGGTTCTTTGGCCTATATTGTATCGTTAAGTTTATTATCTGCTGCTTTTTTCCTTGAATGGACAGGAATGGCGGTGCCATTTTTCTTATTTCTATTTATTGCGGCTCATGCTGTTGGTCAAGGAGCCGTTATTTGGGTGTTTATTTCAGAAATTTTCCCAAATCATTTAAGAGCTTCGGGGCAGGCTTTTGGTAGTTCAACGCATTGGGTGCTGGCTGCATTAATTCCATCGTTATTTCCGTTATTATTAAAAGTTGCTGGTGGTGGCTTGGTGTTTTTAGTGTTTGCAGCTATGATGATTTTACAATTGCTTTTTGTTGCTTTTATGATGCCAGAAACAAAGGGAAAAACGCTAGAGGAATTAGAAGACGTAATGCTAAAAAAATAAACAAAGTGTATGAAGAAGTATTTGCTATTTACAATATTGATTTGTTCTTCGTTTAAGCTATTTGCTTCAAATGTCGATACACTTTCGGTATTTAGTAAATCAATGAATAAAACCATAAAAAATGTAGTAATTACACCGGATAGTTATCCTGAAAAAAATAAAACCTATGCGGTTGTGTATTTGCTTCATGGTGCTTGGGGAGATTATAAATCTTGGTTAGAAATTTCTTCAGAAATAAAAAATTTTGCAGACGTTTACGATGTTATTTTGGTCTGTCCCGATGGGCACGAATCTAGCTGGTACTTCGATAGTCCAATAGATGCTTCCATGCGTTACGAAACTTATATATCAAAAGAACTGGTTTCAAAAATAGATGCAGATTACAAAACAAAAGCCCAACCAGAATTTAGAGCCATTACCGGTTTAAGTATGGGTGGTCACGGTGCTTTGTATTTGGCGTTTAAACATCAAGATATTTGGGGAGTCGCTGCCAGTATGAGTGGCGGAGTAGATGTTAGAGGTTTTCCATTAAGATGGCATTTGGCAGAAAGATTAGGAACTTATGCAGAACACCCAGAAAACTGGGAAAACCATATGGTTATTAATTTAACTCATCTGTTAGATGGTGAAAAGTTAAAATTTATGTTCGATTGTGGTACAGACGATTTCTTTTACAATGCCAACGTAAGACTTCATAAAAAACTTTTAGAACGCAATATCCCACATGATTATATCGAGCGACCAGGAGGACATACAAAGAAGTATTGGAGGAATGCAATAAAATATCACATGCTGTATTTCAATGAATTTTTTAATCAATCAAATTAAAATTTATGCCTTTTAAAAAAGTAAACATAGTTTCAATTTTCATTATTCTGTTTTGTTTTGTGGCTTGTAAAAACAACGTCGAGTCCAAAACAAAAGCAGAAGAAACTAATGAGACTAAAAGTAGTTTAATAAATAGCAAACCCAATATTGTAGTGCTTTTATGCGACGATTTAGGCTACGGCGATTTATCGTCTTTCGGGCATTCAATTATTAAAACACCTAATCTTGATAAGTTAGCCGAAACCGGAATAAAGCTCACTAATTTTTATTCTACAGCACCAGTGTGCTCGCCATCGCGCGCAGGATTGTTGACTGGTAGAAGCCCAAATAAAGCAGGGATTTACGATTTTATTCCAGGCTTAAAAAAGAGTCCAGACAACCGCGATTTAGTGCATTTACAAGCGCACGAAAAAACCATTCCTGCCATGTTAAAATCGGCTGGTTATGCAACCTGTTTAGTGGGGAAATGGCATTGTAGTTCTCGATTTAATTCAAATGAACAACCACAACCCGACGATTTTGGTTTCGATCATTGGATGGCAACGCATAATAACGCAGCACCTAGCCATAAAAATCCTAAAAACTTTATTAGAAATAGAGAAAAGGTTGGCGAAATTGAAGGATTTAGTAGTCAAATTATAGTATCTGAAGCAATTGATTGGTTAAATGCTAAAAAAGACGATAAGCCTTTCTTTTTAGAAGTTACATTTCATGAGCCACACGAGCCTATTGCTTCACCTGAAGACTTAGTAGAAAAATATTTACCACAGGCTAAAACCAGAGAAGAAGCAGAGTATTTTGCAAATGTTGAAAATGTAGATATCGCTGTTGGTCGCTTGGTAAAATATTTCAAAGAAAACAATATGGACAACACGTTAATTGTGTTTAGTTCAGATAACGGGCCAGAAACCTTAATGCGTTACAGCAGAGCAAAACATTCTTATGGTTCTCCAGGAGCACTAAGAGGAATGAAATTGTGGACTAACGAAGCTGGTTTTCGTGTGCCAGGAATCATAAATTGGTTAGGTAAAGAAACTTTTACCGGAACAACAAATAATGTGGTTTCTGCTTTAGATTATTTTCCAACCTTCGCAGCATTGGCTGGTGCAGAAACACCAAGTAATTTAGATGGAGAATCCTTTACACCACTTTTACAAACGGGTGAATTTAATAGAGAAAAACCACTTATTTGGGCCTTTTACGATGCTATTAACGAGCGTCGTGTTGCGATGCGAAAAGGCAAATACAAAATTATGGCGCGTATTGAAGCTAACGGAGAAACCTTAGGCAAAATCCATAACCTTTACGATGGTAATGAAGCTTTAGTTAAAAACGCAGAGTTGGTCGATTTTGTGATGTTTAATTTAGAACAGGATATTAACGAATCGGAAGATTTAAAAGATAAAGAACCAGAAGTGTTCAATTCAATGAAATTGGCATTTCAAAAGGAATACAAAAAACTATTAGACGAAAGCCATATTTGGGTAAGAGCAGAATAATTTTATGATTAAAAAAGTTGCCATATTAATTTTCGTATTTACTGTCTTTTTTATTGAAGATGCAACGGCTCAATTTATTTTTCCAGATGAAATTAGCAGAGCGCATCCACGTTTAATTTCGTCAGGAGTTAATCGCGATGCTATTTTAAAAGCTATAGACACTTCACAGGCAATTAAAACCTCTTTTGAAGCTATTAAAAATGATGTTTCAAAATACGTAAATCAGTTTAAAACAGATAAAGATTGGTTGTCGTCTCGTCTGCAAATGTATTGGAAAAGTCATGCTACAAACGTATTTGTAAAAGGCACAATATTTCATCATACTTCGGGAAAAGCTCCAGTGCCAACCGTTCGGTTTACAGGGCAACGCGATTATGTTACAGATTATAAAACGCCAAAAATTGAAGATGTAAAACCGTATTTTGAAGATAAACGCGGCCTATTTCTTCAAAATAAAAACACAGATAAATGGGAATGGGTAAGCCCTGAAAAAACAGGACGTGTTATAGAAAATACCAACGAAAATATTATGAAAATCGCTCGTAATGCGGCATTAGTTTATTTTGTTGAAGGAGATGAAGCCTATGCAAAATTAGCGCAACATGTTTTCGATGTGTATATGCAAGGTTTGTATTATAGAAATGAACCTGTTGATTTAGAACACGGCAATGTGCAAAACATAATTGGCTTAACTTCTTTTCAAGTGATTAAAGAAAATATTGTTGATGAGTTAGCCGAAACTTATGATTTTATTTATGATTACATACAAGAAAATCATAAAAGTAGAAACGATATTTACACAGCATCGTTAAAAAAACTTGCCGAAATTATTATTAAAAATGGCGTACCAGATAATAACTGGAATTTACACCAAGCCAATAAAGTAATTGAAATTGCTTTGGTTTTAGATAATAACGAGGCTTATAAAGATGGAAAAGGTTGTCAATATTATTTAAATCGTGTATTTAACGAATCGGAAGCGCGCCAATGGTCGGTCAACGATGTTTTAAATTATGGCTACGATCAAAACAATGGTGTTTGGAACGAAAGTGCCGGTTATGCTTTAAGCGTTGCCGAAGGTTTTACACATTTAGCCGGTATTATTGAGGAAGCTTTAGGTGTCGATATTATGCCAAATATGGCGGTAATTCCAAAGGCAGTAAAAGTAATGCCACAATATTTATATCCTAATAAAAGTATTGTTGCTTTTGGCGATTCGCATTATGGCGAATTAAAAAGTCAGCCTTTTTTAGATGTGATAAGTAACGCCCAAAAATTCAACAAAAAAACAGAAGAAGCTACTTTTACTAGCATGCTTTTTATGCTGAAGGATAAACAGGAACTACTCACTAAAAAAGCACCAAAAAACGCCTTTAATGCTTTTGTTTACAACACAAACGTAACATTAAATAAAACCATTGAAGCTGCCGATTTAAAAGATTATGCAACGGCGTCGTTTTACGCGCCAAATGTAAGTTGGTTGGCTATGCGAAATGGCATGGATAAGTACAACGGATTAATGATTTCGCAAGCGGCATCTTTAGGAAACCATGCGCATTCTAACGGAATCGCCATGGAATTGTATGGTAAAGGCTATATTTTGGCTCCCGAAGGTGGTCGTGGCTCAAGTTATTTTAGAAATGATTATCGTCAATATTATTCGCAATTTCCTGCGCACAACACCGTTTCGGTAAACGGGAAATCGCAATACAATAAAATGCGTAGTTATTATGCTTTCGAAGTGAATACTATGTATCCGGCTTCCGAAAGAAAATCAGGTTATTACCCAAATATTTATTTCTCCGATTTATACTTTAACGAGCCAAGTACCAACGCCGACCAAAATAGAGTAATGAGTATTGTAAGAACAGGTGAAACATCGGGTTATTACATCGATATTTTTAGGTCGAAAACTAAAGCGGGCACTGCAAAATATCACGATTACTTCTATCATAATTTAGGGCAAGAGTTGAGTTTTTCAACCTTAAATAATCAAACGATTTCTCTTAAACCATCTTCAAAATTAAATTCCAAATCAGGAAATATTAAAGCTTACGATTTTTTATTTGATGAAATGTCAACAACCATAGAAACACCATTTAAGGCCATCTATAATTTATCTATTAATAATGAGCAAGTTCAAATGAATATGTGGATGAATGCTGATGAAAATAGAGCGCTTTTTAAAGTTAAGTCGCCACATTCTGAAGCTTTTCGTAAAATACTTCCAAAAGCAATTGAAGAAGCGCCACTGCTTACAACCGTAGTTCGACAATATGGTGAAGCCTGGAATAACCCTTTTGTAGCGGTTTACGAGCCTTCAACCAATAAAGAATCTGCCACAATAAAAGCTGTGGAAACCTTTAAAATAGATTCAAAACCTAGTTTTATTGGTGTAAAAATAGAAAGCAAAACAAACCGGGTAGATTATGTGTTTTCTTCCACTACTCAAGAAGTTTGTCAGCATCAATCTATTGATTTTACAGGAACGTTTGGTGTGTTAACTCAAGAAGGTAATGCAACGACATTGTTTATTGGCGCTGGTAAAAAAATAAGTTTTAACGGCTATACCATTGAAATTCTTGGTAAAAAATCGAGTTCGGCCACATTGGTTACGGGCGAGCAGTTTAAATTAACAAACAATGATGCTATTTTACTAACTGTTCCAGACACTTTTAAAAAAGGTGCCATGGTTTTAAATATTGGATTTAAACAATTAAACGGAAGCAGAAAAACAATAGATGGAAAGAAAGTGGTTCAATTTAAAGTGCCACCTACAAATTATCAAAATATATCAATTAAACTAAAAGCTTAAACTAATGAATTTTATTTCAAAAAAAATGGCGATAGTCATTTGTGTGTTGTCAATTTTTAGTAGTTGCAAAACACAGGAAACTATAGAGTTATTATCACCAGATGTATCAAAAAAAATGGTGTTTTTAAATGGTGAAAATAAAAATGACATTACCTTTTCGGTGTTTTATGGTAACCAACAAGTGGTTGAAACTTCGGTATTGGAGTTAGTTGCAGATGCGCTTGATTTTAAAGGTGAAGTTGTAGTTGAAAACATTGAGAAAACATCAGTTAACACCTCTTGGGATTCCAACTTTTCAGAATTAAGCAGTATTCCAGATCATTACAATCAAATAAAAATTTCTTTAAAACAAGGCGAAGCAAAATTAAATATTATTGCCAGAGCGTATAACGAAGGTGTTGCGTTTGCTTACGAAATTCCGAAGCAGAATAATGTAGAAGACATAAAATTAAGTGAAAATATCAATTATAATTTTACGGAAGATTACGCGGTATGGTCTACCCCAAAACGCGAAAAAGGGAAATTAACAGCACAAGGCGAATACAAAAAAATACCGTTAAGTCAATTACAAGAAGGTTGCGAAAGACCATTGTTAATTGAAGTTGCCGATAGTATAAAAATTGCCCTAGCCGAAGCTAGATTGGTAGATTATGCACGCTTGAGTTATAGCAAAGGTACAGCCTCGAAATTTAGCATTCAATCGTCTTTAGATGGAAAAATACAAGACTCCAAACAAGACCTTGTTACAGGAGCAATTATTTCAGAACGAAATGATAAGGGCTTCAAAATTCATCAAAAATTACCAATTATGTCGCCTTGGCGCGTAGTAATGATGGGGAATAGTTATGCCGATTTATTAGAGAAAAATTACATCATTCAAAATTTAAATCCACCATCTGCAATCGATGATTCTTGGGTAGAACCTGGTAAAGTTTTGCGTGAAACGACGCTAACAACCCAAGGCGGTTTTGCGGCTATTGATTTTGTGGCAAGCCATAACATGCAATATGTGCATTTTGATGCTGGTTGGTATGGAAACGAAATGGATAACAAATCAGATGCGACAACCGTAACGTTAGACCCAAAGCGTTCCAAAGGTCCTTTTGATATTGAAGCCATTTGTAAATATGCTAAAGAAAAAGGTGTAAAAGTAATGTTATATATAAACCGTAGAGCTTTAGAAGGAAAGGTTGATGAGGTTTTTCCTGTGCTTAAAAAATGGGGTGTTTCTGGTGTAAAATATGGTTTTGTTCGTGTGGGCGATGAGAACGCCACAGCTTGGATGCACGAAGCGGTTAAAAAAGCAGCAAAGTACAAGTTGGTTATAGATATTCATGATGAATATCGCCCGACAGGGTTTTCAAGAACCTATCCAAATTTATTAACGCAAGAAGGTATTCGAGGCGATGAAGAAACCGTACCAAACGAACATACATTAATTACCATGTTTACAAGAATGTTGGCTGGTGCTGCCGATAATACCGTGTGTTATTACAACAAGCGCGTAGATAAAATGGGCTCGCATGCCTCGCAAATGGCAAAAACAGTATGTATATTTAGTCCGTTACAATTTTTATACTGGTACGATAAAGCACCTGCAGCACCTGTAAAAGACGACGGACTTTGGGGTGATACTAAAACCATTGGTAATGAGCCAGAATTGGAGTTTTTTAACAATGTGCCAACCACTTGGGACGAAACTAAAGTAATGCAAGCCGAAATTGGCGAAATAGGTGTTATTGCCAGAAGAAAAGGAAACGATTGGTTTGTGGGTTGTATAAACGGATCAAAAGCACAACAAGTTGCGTTAGATTTTTCATTTTTAGAGTCTAACCAAAATTACAATGCCAAGTTATATACAGATGACGAAACGGTAAACACAAGAACCAAAGTAAAAATTACAGAATCAGAATTAACCAATCAATCAAAATTAAATTTATCGGTTAAAGCCAATAATGGTTTTGTAATGCATATCAAAAAACAATAATCAAACTAAAATACAATGAAACTAATATTAAAATGTGTTACTGTACTGCTTTGTTTTGTGGTAATAGCTTGTAAAAACAAAGAAACCAAACAAGAACCCGTTGTAAAAAAAGAACTTCCGGCTAAGCGACCAAACATCATTTTTATGATGTCTGACGATCATGCGTATCAAGCCATTAGTGCGTATAGAAATCATTTAATCGAAACGCCAAATATAGACCGCATTGCAAAAGAAGGTATTAAGTTTACTAACGCCTGTGTGTCTAACTCTATTTGTGCACCATCAAGAGCAACTATTTTAACTGGTAAACACTGCCACATTCATGGTAAAGTAGATAATGTTTTTCCTTTTGATGAATCGCAAACTACCTTTCCGCAACTTATGCAGCAAGCGGGTTATAAAACCGCTATGTTTGGTAAATTACACTTTGGAAACAACCCAAAAGGCGTTGATGAATTTAAAATTTTACCAGGACAAGGCCGCTATTACAATCCTATTTTTAATACAAATGATGGACAAATTACGGTTGAAGGTTATGTAACCGATATTATTATGGACATGACTTTGGAGTGGTTAGAAGAAAATAAAGAAGACGACCAACCATTTATGCTATTCTCTATGCAAAAAGCACCGCACAGAGAGTGGTTGCCTGCACCGCGTCATTTTAAAGAATATACCAAGAAAACCTTTGTAGAGCCAGAAACGTTATTCGATGATTATGAAGGTAGAGGAAGTGCTGCTAAAACTGCCGAAATGAATTTATTAAAACATATGAATTGGGCCGGAGATGCTAAAATTTACCCAGAACTTATGAAAGAACTCGGTTTAAAAGACGAGTCTGGTTGGGATTTAGAAGCCTTTGAGCGTGAAGTTGGAGCCATGAACGAAACACAACGTGCCGTTTGGGATTCTACTTACGGACCGGTGATGGTAGATTTTAAAGCTAAATATCCAGAAATGGACGATAAAGATTTAATGAAATGGCGTTACCAACGTTACATGCAAGATTATTTAGGTTGTATTGCTTCGGTTGATGAAAACGTTGGGCGTTTACTAGATTATTTAGAGGATTCTGGTCTGGATGAAAATACCATGATTATTTATACGTCCGATCAAGGGTTTTATCTTGGTGAACACGGTTGGTTCGATAAGCGTTTCGTGTACGATGAATCGTTTAAAACACCATTATTAATTAAATGGCCTAATGTTATCGAGCCAGGAATTACAAACACCGAAATGGTTCAAAATTTAGATTTTGCACAAACCATTTTAGAAGCTGCTAAAATTGAAGCGCCAAGCGACATGCAAGGCGAAAGTTTAATACCGTTGCTTTTAGGGGATCAAGAAGAATGGACTAGAGACGCAGTATACTATCATTATTATGAGTATCCTGGAATACACATGGTGAAAAGGCATTATGCTATTATTACTCAAGAATATAAGTTAGCACACTTTTATTATGATGTTGATGAGTGGGAATTGTACGATCGTAAAAAAGACCCACAAGAAATGAAAAACGTTATTGACGATCCTGCCTATGCCGATGTGGTTGTGAAATTAAAAGAACAATTAAAAGAGATGCGTGCGCATTATGGTGATAGCTCGGAGTTAGACCAAGAAATTCTAAGAAAGTATTTAGAAGCTAAAGACAACCCAGATATTGAAACCGTGCCGTTGCACTAAAACGCAATTTTATTTATGAAATTTAAAAACATTGTAGTTGTTATTTTAACCTGTTGTTTAAATGTGGTTGTTGCCCAAAAAGCAGAACACCCAAGAATTTATACAAAGGCAAGCGAGCGCACTAATATTATTAATAAAATTGAAACTGAAGCTTGGGCAAAAGCCTCATGGGAAGCTTTGTTGCATGATATCGATGTGCATGTAAATAGGCATATTACCAACCCCGAATGGATGGTGTCTCGTTTAGCCATGTATTGGAAAGAAGGCGAGCGCTACACGCAATGTTATATTAAAAATCAAGATTGGGATTATGGAGAGGGTAATGCGCCACTTCCAACGGTTCGCTTACCCGGAATGCGTCGCTGGAATGATTTTGTAAATGTGCCTTTAGAAGACAGAATACCTTACAACGAAACGGGTGACATGCTAGGAATTAGCCGTTCTAGTGCCGATAAAACACCAGTTTTGGTACCTTATAAGGAAACCGGACACATGATTCGCCAGAATAATTCTGAAATTTTAAAACTAGCCGAAAAATCAGCTTTTGCTTATTTCATAACTCAGAAAGAAAAGTATGCTAAATTTTCGGCCGATATTTTCTGGACTTGGATGCTCGGTACCTATTACATGCAACCACCTTTAGATCCTGAAAAATCTAGTAAAGGCCCTGGCGGTTATGCACCTGGAGGTATTTTAGGCTACTACGATTATGAAGTTATTCACGACGATCGTCAAGATTTTGCAGCGGCCATTTACGATTTCTTATACAATTACTTAAATGAAAATCCGCATAAACATTTAGCAACCATTAATAAATCGGTTACCGATGTGTCTAGCGAAGTGTTTAAACGCTTCATTGAAATTGGTTTAGTTCGCGGTGGCAAAAAAGGGAATTGGAATGTAAATCGCTACCGCCACATTATGAACAGTATTTTGGTTTTAGAGCCAAATGAATTTTACGACGATAAAAAAGGACGCGACTATTACATTCCGTTTTACACCGAAAAATCGGGCGATCATTACGCCGGTTTACCCGAAATTGTGGCAAATTACAATACCATTACAGGGCTTTGGCCAGAATCGCCAGGATATGCCTCTGGCATGATTCCTTTTGTGTTAGAAATGGGATTAAAACTGTATAATTCAGGAGTAAATACTTTGGCCGGAAACCCCATAATAGAAAAAGCTGCTTTAGCCAATTTAGGTTGGTTGGATGCCCGCGGTAATTTGGTGGTTTTTGGCGACATGCGCGGTGGTCCAGCAAATATGTCGGCCTTCGAATCTTTATTAACATACGCTACTTGGGAAGGCCATGCAGAAACCGCAAAAAGTATGGCTACCGTAATTCGAAAAAACATCGCTTCAGGTCAATATAAACGCGAAAATTCGGGGTGGCAAGGCATTATTTTTAATCAACCCTTACCGGAGTCTGGCAGCGATTTGCCGTTTCATAAAGCGGCCTATTCGCCGTTTCACAGACATATCATTATGAAAAATGGTAACGATGAAGCCAACGGATTAATGTTTACGCTCTACGGCGGAAAAAGTAAGTCGCATTTGGCCGAAAACGGATTAGCAATGCAGTTTTACAGCCAGGGTTGGGTCATGTCTCCAGATGCTTCGGCTTACGAGTCGTATTGGTCTAAAGATGCCGGTTATCATCGTGGAATTACAGGTACAAACACCATTGTTCCTGGTTATAAGGAAGGCAACATTACAATAAATGCCATGGAACCAGCGGTGAATACAGCTCAAAGTTTTTACAACACTACGTCTGCATCAGATAGGGTGTCGTTTGCTGATGTTTCAGCCGAAGAAAAACGCCGATTAGTAGCCATGATTCGTACTTCGGAAACTACAGGTTATTATGTTGATGTTTTCAGATCAAATCAAAACAATAACGATTATATTCATCATAATTTAGGGCATTCAGTGTCATTAAAAAACACATCAAATACAACCTTAAAATTGAATAATGTAAATGATTTAGGAACGGAATACGATAAAAATTATAGCTTCTTCAAAAATCAGAAAAAAATAAAATTTAACGAAGATTTTAATGCCATTTGGGATGTAGATGATTTAACGGTAAATATGTGGATGATGGGACAAAATAACCGCGAGCTTTATACGGTTACAGCGCCTCCAACCACGTTAAGAAGTGATGTTACACCAAACCAGATTAATAAAAGTCCAGAAAATACGCCAACGTTAATTGTGAGACAAAACGGTATAAATGGCGCAGAACATCCTTTTGTATCGGTTTTTGAAACTTTTAAAACGGATGAAAAATCCATTAAAAATATTTCAAAAATTGAAGCCAACGAAAGTTTTGTAGGTATAGCAGTTGAAGGCGAACAAAGCATTCAAATTGTTTTAAGTGCTAACGAACAAAAATTATTTAAACCCTTAAAAGGGATTGCTTTTGAAGGTGTTTTTGGAGTCGTTTCAGAAAAAAACAATGGTTTTGAATATTTATATTTAGGAAAAGGCAAATTGCTTCAATACGGAAACTTTAAAATTGAAGCCCTTGATGAAGCTGTTTCTGCCGAATTACGATTTAAAGAGGGGCGTTATTTTTATTCATCAGATAAACCTATTTCAATCAAAATAAATAAAGGAATGGCAAAAACCTATCCAGCAGGATACAATATTGAAATTAAATAATAAAGTATAATGAAACTAAAAGTTAGCATATTAATTCTAGTAACCTTCATTTTTTCGTGTAATATGAAAGGTGAAACTATTCAGCTTTATGTGTCGCCGCAAGGTGTTGAAGCAAATTCTGGTACAAAAGCCGAACCTTTTGCTACGGTAGCTCAAGCTATTGCTAAAGCCACTGTAATTAGAGCAGATCAAGCCAATGCCGAAATAATTATTAATTTATTGCCTGGAGATTATTACATGTCTGAAGCAATTCAAATTCCAGCAACTTTAAGCGGAATAACAATTACAGGAACAAGTGCCGATGAGGTGGCCATAAAAGGTTCTAAATTATTAGCTCCAAAATGGGAAAAATATAACGACAATATTTATGTAACTACGGTTGATGCTGGTTTAAACTTCGATCAGCTCGTTGTAAATGGTGAAGCCCAAATTTTAGCACGCTATCCTAATTACGATGAAAACGGACATTATTGGCAAGGTTATGCTGCCGATGCCATTTCGAAGGAACGATTAGTAACATGGAACAACCCTGAAGGTGTCTATTTTCATGCCTTACACAAAGGACGTTGGGGCGGATTTCATTATGTAATTACCGGAGTGGATAAAGACGGAAATGCCATTTTAGAAGGCGGGCACCAAAATAATCGTGGTAACCGATATCATGATGAATATCAAATGGTTGAAAATGTGTTTGAAGAGCTAGATAGCCCAGGCGAATGGTTTTTTAACAAAGCAACAAACCAATTGTATTACTGGCCTGCAAATAATGTGAATGTAAACAATGATGCTTTTGAAGTTTCAGTTTTAAAAGATTTAATTCAAGTTGAAGGCACACTAGAAAATCCAGTTGAAAACGTAACAATTAGCAACATTACTTTCGAAAATACCACAAGAACATTCATGGAAGAGTTCGAACCTTTGTTACGAAGCGATTGGACTATTTATCGTGGTGCAGTACTGTTTTTTGAAGGTACAGAAGGCTGTAAAGTGGAAAATAGCGTGTTTACCAATTTAGGTGGCAATGTTATTATGGCGAGTAAATACAATAAAAATTTGGTGGTTGAAGGCAATCATATTGTAAATTGTGGTGGTAGTGCAGTGTCGTTTATTGGAGATCCTTCGGCGGTACGTTCGCCATCTTTTAATTATAGGCAATTTGTAGATTTAAAAAACATGGACACGGTTCGCGGACCAAAAAATAAATTGTATCCACAAGAATGTTTGGTGGTTAATAATTTAATTCACCGCATTGGTAGAATTGAAAAACAAACGGCCGGTGTACAAATTTCTATGGCCATGGATATTACTGTGAGACACAATAGTATTTACGATGTGCCCAGAGCTGGAATTAATATTGGCGATGGTACTTGGGGTGGCCACATTCTGGAGTTTAACGATGTGTTTAATACGGTTTTAGAAACCAGCGATCATGGATCGTTTAACTCTTGGGGTCGCGATCGTTTTTGGCATCCTAAGCGCGGTAAAATGAATGAAATAACAACCGAAATACCTGATATGTATTTGTGGGACGCGGTTAAAACTACAATAATTAGAAATAACCGTTTTCGTTGCGATCATGGTTGGGATATCGATTTAGACGATGGCTCATCAAACTACCATATATACAATAATTTGATGTTGAATAGCGGACTTAAATTACGTGAAGGCTTTGGTCGTGTGGCAGAAAATAACATAATGGTTAATAATTCGTTGCATCCGCATGTGTGGTTTGCTAATAGCGAAGATGTTTTTAAATACAATATTGTTGGCGATACTTATCAAGATGTTGGTTTACTGGGTTGGGGGAAAGATTTAGATTATAATTTATTTCCAACGGAAGCCGCCATGTTAAAACCTCAAATTTACGATCGCGACAAGCACAGTGCTTTTGGAGATCCAAAGTTTAAAGATCCTGAACATTTAGATTTTTCAGTTGCTGAAGATTCGCCAGCTTTACAGTTAGGATTTAAAAACTTTCCTATGGATAAATTTGGTGTACAAAAACCAGAGTTAAAACAGTTAGCAAAAACACCAGAAGTTCCAGAAATAAAAGACCCAAGTAAAAGTAAAACAAGTCCGGTGGTGGCATGGTTACGTAACCAATTAAAAAACGTAGAATCGGAGCAAGAACAATCTGCTTACGGGCTAAATACAGCCGAAGGAGTTATTGTGCTTCGTATCTGGAAACCAAGTCCGGCAGTACAAAATAACGGTATTAAAAAAGGCGATGTTATTATTGAGACTGATGGAAAGCCGGTTAAAACCATTACAGATTTCTTTAAAATATCTTCAGAAAATAAAACAAATAAAATGAATTTGGTTATTATGCGTAACCAAACCGAACAAGAAATAACAATTAACACTAAATAAAGGAATATGAAAACAATAAAAAATATAGCAATATTTGCTTTGGTAGCTGTAATGAGTGCCAATTTAGGGTTTGCGCAAAGTTCAAGCACTAAAAAATTATCAGATGACGAGCGTATGCAATGGTGGCGCGACTCTAAATTCGGAATGTTTATTCACTGGGGAGCATACTCTATTATAGGTGGTGAACGCGGATCTAAAATTGCTGGTGGTGGCGCAGAATGGGCCATGGATAAGTTAGATTATACGGTTGAAGAGTACGAAAAATTCCCAGCAATGTTTAACCCAGTTATGTTCGATGCCGATGCATGGGTGAAAATGGCTAAAGATGCCGGCATGAAGTACATTGTAATTACTAGTAAACACCACGAAGGGTTTTGTTTATGGGATTCTAAAGTAACCGATTATGATATTATGGATACTTCACCATTTAAGCGCGATATTATTAAAGAATTAGCCGAAGCTTGTAAAAAACAAGGTATTAAATTTTGTTTTTATTACTCTATTGTCGATTGGCATCATCCGCATGCACAAGGTAATTTATATCCAAATTATAACATTGCGCAACACGACGACCCGTCGGTGGTTAATCCAAAATTCCCAAAGTATTTTAAAAATTATATGAAGCCTCAGGTTAAAGAATTATTAACCAATTATGGCGATGTTGGTGTGGTGTGGTTTGATGGCGATTGGATTTCAGATTATACCACAGAAATGGGTAAAGAGCTTTACGATTTTATTCGTGATATTCAACCAAATACCATTGTAAATAACCGTGTAGATAAAGGAAGAACGGGAATGGATGGTATGAATAATAAACCAGGTAAATTTGCCGGAGATTTTGGTACGCCAGAACAAGAAATTCCAGATACAGGAATCGATTCAGATTGGGAAGCATGTATGACCATGAACGGTACTTGGGGGTACAAACCAGATGACAATAAATGGAAAAGTAGTGAAGATTTAATTCAGAAATTAGTAGATATCGTATCAAAAGGCGGAAACTTTTTATTAAATATTGGTCCTGATGGTTACGGTAGGTTCCCAGCGCAAAGTATTCGTCGTTTAAATGCCATGGGACAATGGACAAAAGCTAACGGTGAAGCTATTTATGGCGCAAAGGCAAGTCCTTACGAAAAACCAAAATGGGGGCGTTATACAACAAAAGATGGCGTTTTATATGCGCATGTATTTAACTGGCCAAAAGATGGTGTTTTAAAATTACATAAGGATGTAAAAGTGAAAAAAGCAACACTTTTAACTAATCCAGATGCGGAATTAACGACTTTAGCAACATCAAGAGAAGTTTTAGTTGATGTGCCTATGTTGGCTCCAGATAGTATAGTTTCTGTAGTTAAAATTGAGTTAGCAAATTAATTGCTTGTTTTTTCAAAATTTTAGACAAACACCTTCTTGGTGTTTGTCTTTTTTTTATATTATTTGAATGTATAAATAACTTTATAAAATGAAAAAATATAAAAAGGTAAGTGTATTTATTACAGCGATATTGTTTGTAAGTTTAGTGTTTGCACAAGATGATGCCTATTTTGATCCCGAATGGGGGAAATACACTTCAGAAAATGGGTTTTTATACGCTCACGTATCGAAATGGCCAGCAAGTAATAAGTTGGTTATAGATAGAAAAATAAGACCACGCCAAGCCTCATTTCTTTCAGAACCTTCAACTAAAATTAAAATAAAGCTTGTTAATGACGAATTAACCCTTTTCCTACCAGATAAAAAAGCAGATTCAATTATAAAAATTCAACTTATGCCAAATGAAGATTGGGCCAATTTAAAAAAATACAGAAATGCAAATAAAGCCTTATTAAAAGACCCGATAAAAGAAAATACGGTGGTTTTTATGGGTAATTCTATAACCGAAAAATGGGTTCAGTTTCACCCAGAATTTTTTCAGGAAAATAATTTTGTTGGCCGTGGTATAAGTGGACAAACTACATCGCAAATGCTATTAAGGTTTAAGCAAGACGTTATTAACTTAAAACCAAAGGCTGTTGTAATACATGCAGGAACCAACGATATTGCCGGTAATAAAGGTCCTATAAGTATTGAGCAAATTGCCGATAATATTTTTTCTATGGCAGAATTGGCTAAAGCTTATAACATAAAAGTTGTTTTAGCATCAGTTTTACCAGCAAGTAGTTATTCATGGAGTCCATCTATTAAACCTGTAGAAAAAATAAATAATTTAAACCGTTTAATTCAAGCTTATGCCAAAGCGAATGATATGTTGTATTTAGATTATTATTCTAAAATGGTAAATAAAAATAAAGGGTTAATAGAAGCTTATGGTAGAGATACTGTACATCCAAATTTAGCTGGATATCATGTTATGGAACCCTTGGTTTTAAACGCAATAAAAAAAATATAGAAGTTGAAAATTATTGTATAATAAGAAATCGTTCTAAATTGAAAAAAACACAGAACGATTTTTTGTTTTAATAGGGCAATCGAATAAAAGAATGTAGGTTTTTAAGAATGAAGAAATCTTGTGATGCTTTATAAAATTTAAAAATAAGTTTTATCCGCTTTATAAAACAAAATCATATCAATAATATTTATATTGCAAATTCCTTTAAATTAATTCAAAATGAGTTTTAAAAACATTTACTTTTTAATGTTGAGCTTCTTGATGATAACTGTTTCTATGCAATCACAAGAATATCAACCAACAAAAAAAATATTATACAAAGTTGTAGATAGCGATAGTCTTTATTTACATGTTTTTGAGCCGGAAACAATCCAAAAGCCAACCGCAGCTATAGTATTTTTCTTTGGTGGTGGTTGGACAGGAGGAAATCCTAAACAGTTTTATCAACAAAGCAAATATTTAGCATCAAGAGGTATGCTGGCTATATCGGCAGAATATCGCGTAAAAAATGTACACGGCACCACACCATTTGATGCGGTTGAAGATGCAAAATCAGCCATTCGTAAAGTGCGTGAATTTGCTCCTTTCTTAGAAATAGATCCTAATAAAGTTGTAGCAGCTGGTGGTTCTGCAGGAGGGCATTTAGCGATTTGCACTGCGTTAATTGAAGAGCTAGATAATCCAGATGAAAATCTTAAAATAAGCTCTATTCCAAATGCTGTTATTGGTTATAATCCGGTTTTTGATACTACAGAAAATGGCTATGGAGCTAAAAAAGTTGCAGGAAGAGAAACCGAAATTTCACCGTGCCATCAAGTAAAAGAAAATTTACCTCCAATGCTGTTATTTCATGGTAAAGCAGATAAAACCGTACCTTTTGAAAATGCAAAACGGTTTAATAAACTAATGCAGAAAGCTAAAAATGATTCCAAATTATTTGCTTATAAAGATCAAGGCCATGGTTTTTTTAATGGTAGTTTTTTTAGGAAAAAAAGTGATGACACTTTCTTCAACGAAACTATGTATCAAACAGATTTATTTTTAATAAAGTTGGGGTATTTGAGCAGTGAGCCAACTATAGCTAATTAACCATACTTTTTAATAAATAATTTAAAAGCTTCACTGTTATTAACAGTGAAGCTTTTTGTTTTACAAAAATGAATAACATTACTTCTTGGGTAATAATTTATCTAACAAGAAGCATGATTTATACCAAAGTTTAGTCTTAACATGTATTATTGTCTAGACAAAATTTATTTAAAATAATGAAAATTAAGAATGCAATTAACTATTTGATGGTTTTAATTTTTGTAGGATTCATTTTCTCTTGTAAAACTTCTGGAAAAACAACTCCGCCAAACATCATTTTAATTATGGCCGACGATTTGGGTTACGGCGAATTATCCTGCTACGGTAGTCCAAAGGTTAAAACACCTAATCTAGATAAATTAGCATCACAAGGTGTTAAGTTTTTAGATTTTCATGCTAACGGACCCGTTTGTAGCCCAACAAGAGCTGCGTTAATGACAGGGAAATACCAGCAACGAACCGGTGTTGAAGGCGTTATTACAGCGGTCGATCATCGAGAAGTTGGGTTGAGTTTAAACGAGCTTACCATGGCAGAAGCTATGAAAAACCAAGGATACACAACGGCAATGTATGGAAAATGGCATTTAGGTTATGCCGAACCTTATAATCCAATTTATCAAGGTTTCGATGATTTTAGAGGATTTGTTAGCGGAAACATCGATTATCATTCGCATATCGATCAAGCGGGTTATCTCGATTGGTGGGTTAATAATAAAGTTGAAGACGAGCCAGGTTACACCACAGATTTAATTACAAAATATGCTTCAAAATTTATAAAAGAAAATAGCTCTAAAAAAACAAGGAAACCTTTCTTTTTATATTTAGCGCAAGAAGCGCCACATTATCCTATTCAAGGTAGAAATGATAAACCTTTGCGAAAAGAAGGAAGTGGTAAATTTATTAGAAAAGTGCCTAAAGATAGCGTGCCAGTTATTTACACAGAAATGATTGAGCTTATGGACAAAGGTATTGGCGATATCATGAAAACCCTTGATGCAGAAGGATTAAGTGAAAATACTATTGTCGTATTTTGTTCAGATAATGGGCCTGCTGGAAAACGTGGCGACAGTGGTGGCTTAAGAGCTGCAAAAACATCCATTTACGAAGGCGGACATCGCGTACCTGCAATTGTTCGTTATCCTAAAAAAATAAAAGCTGGTTCTGTAAGTAATGAAACTGTTTTAACTATGGATTTACTCCCAACTTTCATAGATTTTTCAGAAGGGAAATCTAATATCGAAAACTTTGATGGCATTAGCATTAAGAATCATTTAGTAAATGAAGAAAATTTACCAAATCGAGACGTCTTTTGGAGTTTTAAAGGGCATTCTGCTATAAGAAATAGTGAGTGGAAATTATTAGAAATTCTAAGTAAAGAGAGCATAGTTTATGAACTCTATAATCTTGAAACCGATTTATCTGAAACCAAGAATCTTGCCGCCGAAAATCCAGATAAAGTAGAGGCTTTAAAAAAACGATTAAACCTTTGGAAAACCAATGTGAGGCAAGGAGTTAATCCAGTTGCAGAATAATAAAATTGATAAAATAAATGAAATTATATAGCATTATAGCTTGCATGTTTTTAGCTGTTTTAAGCTTTTTTGCACAGCAAAAAGACATTCCATTACCTACAGATTTAGTACAAGGTTACCCAAGAATGTATATCTCGCAATCGGAAAAAAAGGGATTACAAAAAACAATAAAAAAAGAAGCATGGGCAAGCGATGTGCTCAAAGGCATTCATAATAAAATTGATGCTTATGTAAAACGTCATGAAACCAATCCGGAATGGATGCCATCTAGGTTAATGATGTACTGGAAAACTAAAGCAGCAAATGTTTACGTTAACGGTATTTATTATTCGCATGCCGATGGCAATGCGCCTGTGCCAACTGTTCGGTTTACAGGTTCGCGCGACCACACTACAAATTATGCCATGCCAAGTTTAGAAGATATTTTGCCTTACATGGACGACGAGCGTGGGCTATATTTACGCAATAAAACCAAGCCTGGTAAGCCTTTAGAATGGGTAGAGCAATCTAAAACCGGAGGAATTATACATAGGCATAATCAAAAAATTATGGGATATGCTCGCGATGCTGCTTTTTTATCTTGGTTAGAAAACGATGAGAAATTTGCAAAATTCGCTTTCGATATTTTCGATACTTATATGTTGGGAATGTATCATCGAAATGCGCCTAAAGATTTATTAAACGGCCATATTCAAACGTTGGTTGGCATGGAGTGTTTTCAAGTAATACATGAGCATACTTTAATTTACGCTTCAGAAGTTTACGATTTTCTGCATCAATACATAGAAAAAAATCATCCTGAAAAAATTGAAATTTATGATGCTACCATTAAAAAATGGAACGACCAAATTATAAAAAACGGTGTACCACAAAATAACTGGAATTTGCATCAAGCAAAAATTATTTTAAAAGCCGCTATGGTGTTACAGGATAATAATAATTATGAAGATGAAAAAGGACGTGAATATTACATCAATTATATTTTAAACGAAACCTCTGCGCGACAATGGTCGTTAACCAAGTTTATGGATTATGGTTACGATTACAACAACGGTGTTTGGGCCGAATGTCCAGGCTATTCCTTTGGTGTAACTAAAGATTTAACGCATTTTATAAACGATTTCGACAATACGTTTAATCATAATTTATTGCCATACATGCCGGTTATGGAAAAAGCGGTTAAAGTTTTGCCGCAATATGTATTTCCAAACGGGCAAACCATTGCTTTTGGCGATAGTAATTATACCGATTTAAAAACGGAAGCGATAAGCGATATGATTCGTACAGCGCAAAAAAACGGAGATAAAGATTTAGAAAAAGAATTCACCGAAATGTACCGTTTGTTCGCTAAACACGATGAGGTAAAAAAAGTATCAAAACCCAAATCAGACATCAGTTCGTTTTTTGCTAGTAAACCAGTGGTTTTAAATCCTAAATTTAAAACAGGAAATGTGTCTGATTATATGACGCAAACCTTTTACGCGCCAAATGTGAGTTGGCATGTACAACGAAATGGTACGGGTAAACATGGCATGATGGTTTCGCTGAATGCTTCGTTAGGAAACCACATGCACGCCAATGGTATTAATATGGAATTGTACGGAAAAGGTTTCGTGCAAGGTGCCGATCCTGGCAAAGGTGCAGGTTATTTACAACCCATTTATTTAGAATATTATTCGCAGTTTCCGGCACATAATACGGTTATGGTCGATGGCGTTTCATCGTACACCGAAATGTTAAGTTATCACGCTTTCGATTTAATAGGAGAATATCCAAAATCTGAGCAGAAAGCAGGCTATTTTAGCGATATTTCTTATTCCAATGTTTATTTTTTAGAGCCTGAAACGCGAAGCGACCAAACTCGATTGGTTAGTATTGTAAAAACAGGTGAAGAAACCGGTTATTATATTGATGTTTTTAGGTCGAAAAAACAACGCGAAGGCGATAAATTTCATGATTACTACTATCATAATTTAGGGCAAACCATGCAAGTAATGAATGCTAAAGGCGATAATTTGAAGCTTGAGTCGACAGACGAAATGGGATTTGCTGGAGGCCATTTATATGCCTTAGATTATATGTGGGACAAAAAATCTGCAAAAGTTAACGAGGATTACCAAGCACAATGGCAAATAGATATGCCAGAAGGCGAAGATGATGTGTTTATGAATTTATGGATGAAAGGTTACGAAGGTCGCGAGGTGTTTTCAATAAAGTCGCCGCCAAATAAGGCCTTTAAAGGAAATCACGGTTTGCCATACGATGTTAGCAATCAGCCTTATTTAACATTTACCGCCAGACAACACGGTGCTGCATGGGAAACACCATTTGTGTCGGTTTTCGAACCGTTTACAGCATCGCAAGGAAAAAGTATAAAAGCTATTTCTAGTTTTAATGATGAGCATGGAAATACCGAGTTTGTAGGATTTAATATTAGTCATAAATCGGGTCGCGAAGATTTGGTTTTTTCTTCTGAAAATCATAAAAAAAATAAATATAAATCTATTGAAACCGATGCAACCTATACCTTAGTTGCTAACGAAACAAATGGCGATTGGGTAGTTTTTGTTGGTAATGGTAAAGCAGTTAAAGCTAAAGATTATTCAATTTTTGCCCAACAAACAGGAAATGTAGTTTTAAAATTTACAGAAGGTAAGCTGTGGTTACATAACGAAATTCCGGTTAAAATAAAATTCAAAAATAAGACCGTAAATTTTGAAGCAGGAGATTTAAGACCTATTCAAATTCAATAAAAAGCATAATGAAGTTTAATATCATTTTAATTATAATTTTCAGTTTTTCGTTAACTACTTACGCGCAAAAACCAGACGAGCAAGACATTTTAAATACATTTCCAAACAAAGAGGTTGTAGCCTATAAAACAGTTGATGGAAAAACGTTAAAAATGACCATTTTTTACCCAGAAAACGATAAGTTACAAAAGAAAAACCCTTGGATGCTACATGTTCACGGTGGTGGTTGGGCAGGAGGAAGCCAATACAACATATTAAAAAAGGCCTTTTTAGGAACATTTCGTGGTTTGCTCGATAATGGCGTAGTTTGTGCAACCATAGAATACCGATTAGCAAAAGGAAAAACTACTGCTTACGATGCGGTTGTCGACGCCAAAGATGCCGCCCGTTTTTTAATAAAACATGCAAAGCAATATAAATTAAGCAAAAAACATTACGGTGTTTGGGGCGGTTCTGCTGGCGGGCATTTAAGTTTGCTTACAGCTTTAGGGCATGATTCCGAATTTTTAGGCGATACAGAATTGCAAGGAATTAAACCAAAATTTAAGTGTATAGCGTCTTATTTTCCGTTTACCTCTTGCGTAAATCCAGAAATTAGACCAGGTTCTATTTTCGAAGATGGTAAATTATTTGTTCGCCTTTTAGGTGCACCAATTGAAGAAAAACCAGAATTAGCGAAATTGTTAAGTCCAACAGAATATTTAAGTAAAAAAACACCACCAATTTTACTATTACATGGCGATCAAGACGATGTGCTGCCAATAAAAAACTCAACCTACATGCTTGAAGTTGCTGAGCAAAAACAAGCCAATGTAGAGCTGCTTACTATAAAAGGAGCAGCCCATAGCTTTCATGGTAAAAACATTTCGCCATCTATTGACGAATTAAACAATTACGCTACAGAATTTATTTTGTCTCACTTATAATTTGCTCGTTAGTCTGTATTTATAAAATTGATTAATGAAATATTTTGAACCTGTTTTCCATAATTTAAAAATATATTGGGATTTAATTCGAAGGTTTAATGGGTTTTCTTGCTGCCCAAAAACAAGTAAGATATAATTTAACTAAACTTAATAGAGCATGCAAAGCGCTTTTAAAATACTGATTGTTTTTTCGGTAATGATTACAACAACCAGCTATTCACAATCTAAAAATTTAAAACTTTGGTACGATGCTCCAGCTGCTAACTGGAACGAAGCCCTGCCAATCGGGAATGGCCGCTTAGGCGCCATGGTTTTTGGTGATCCGGTAAACGAAAATATTCAGTTAAACGAGTTAACACTTTGGGCTGGAGGACCGCATAGAAACGATAATCCAGATGCGAAAGATGCGTTAAAAGACGTTCAAAGCTTGCTGTTTCAAGAAAAGTACGACGAGGCACATCGATTGGCAAACGACAAATTATTGTCGAAAACCTCTCACGGTATGCCTTACGAAACCGTAGGGAATTTACGTCTTAATTTTAAAAACCAAGACAATTACACCAACTATTACCGCGAATTAAATATTGAAAACGCCGTTAATAAAACCACTTATACGGCTAATGGTGTAGATTATTCCAGAGAAATTTTCACCTCGTTTACCGATAATGTTATTCTTATTAAACTAACAGCAAACAAAAAGAAAAGCATCAGTTTTACGGCTTCAATGGATAGGCCAGAACCTGCGAAAGTTGAACATTTTACAGAAAACAACAATGTTTTGGTAATGACAGGTTTTGGAAGTGACAATAAAAACAAACGTTTGCCAAAAGAAACAGAAGCTATAAAAGGCGAAGTAGAATTCGATTCTCGCATTAAAATAGTTACTAAAGGCGGCCGTGTCGAGGCTAAAAACAACACGCTTCAAGTTTCAAAAGCTAATAGCGTACTTATTTATTTGTCTATTGCAACCAATTTTATTAACTATCAAGATGTAAGCGGCAATGCACATAAAAAGGCTTCAAATTATATCGCTTTCGCGGAAAAGAAATCGTATAAAAATTTGCTAGAATCACACACAAATTTCTATCAAGAATACTTCAATCGTGTGTCTTTAAATTTAGGTACATCTGAAGCTTCCAAACTTCCAACCGATGTTAGGATAAAAGAATTTAAAGACGGATTCGATCCAGAATTGGCAGCCTTATATTTTCAATATGGAAGATATTTGTTAATTTCTTCGTCGCAACCAGGAGGGCAGCCTGCAAACCTTCAAGGGTTATGGAATAAAGATTTAACACCACCTTGGAAAAGTGCCTACACGGTAAATATTAATACCGAAATGAATTATTGGCCAGCCGAAGTCACCAATTTAACCGAAATGCATGAGCCATTAATAGAAATGGTAAAAGATTTATCGGTAGCCGGACAAGAAACAGCAAAAGTAATGTACGGTGCCGAAGGTTGGGTAACACACCACAACACCGATTTATGGCGTATTTGTGCCCCTGTAGATGGTGCTACTTGGGGCATGTGGCCAACCGGAGGTGTTTGGTTAACACAACATGCCTGGGAAAAATTTATGTTTAATGGCGATCTAGAATATTTAAAATCGGTTTATTCAGCCATGAAAGGCGCTTCACAATTTTGTTTAAGTATTTTAATACCAGAACCAACAAATGGTTGGTTAATTGTTACGCCTTCAATTTCGCCAGAACATGGTCCAAAAGGGCGAACAACTAGAGTTAATATTGAAGCGGGAACCACTATGGATAATCAATTGGTGTTCGATATGCTTACTAAAACCATTTTAGCAGCGCAGTTATTAAATGTTGATGCCGAATTAATAAAAGAAATGGAAGCAGCTTTAGCGAAATTACCACCAATGCAAGTTGGTAAATACAACCAATTACAAGAGTGGTTAAAAGATTTAGACGATCCTGAAGATAAACATCGCCATGTCTCGCATTTGTATGGTTTATATCCTTCAAATCAAATTTCGCCTTATAGAAATCCAGAATTATTTAAAGCGGCCGAAAATACCTTAATTCAGAGAGGCGACCCATCAACAGGTTGGTCTATGAACTGGAAAATTAATCTTTGGGCACGTTTATTAGATGGTAATCATGCGTATAAGCTTATGGGCGATCAAATAAAACTAGTAGGCAGACCAGGTTCTCCAAAAGGGGGTGGTACTTATGCTAATATGTTAGATGCGCATCCGCCATTTCAAATTGATGGAAATTTTGGTTTTACTTCAGGTTTAACTGAAATGTTAGTGCAGAGTCATGATGGGGCAGTGCATTTAATTCCAGCATTACCAGATGTTTGGAAATCAGGAAGTGTTAAAGGATTAAAAGCTAGAGGTGGTTTTGAGGTTTCGGAACTAATTTGGGAAAATGGAAAAGTTGTAAAAGTTGTTCTTACTTCTAAATTAGGAGGAAATCTACGTATACGAACCTATAATGAGTTAAAAACGAGTAACGGAAAAGATTTAAACTTAGCGGTTGGTAAAAATTTAAACACGTTTTATGCAGTTCCTGAAATCAAAGATCCAATAATTTCAAAAAATATCAATTCAGAACCATTAAATTTAAAAAAGCACTTTGTCTATGATATTAAAACTAAGCCAGGTGACCAAATTATGTTAATAAAAAGTTAATATTTTTTAGAAAGAAAAAACTTACTGTTGGTAGTCGAAGCCCATTAGTTATTGGTCGAAATTTAATTATCTAAATAGTCAATTAATATAAGTTTGTTCATTCATGATAAAAGTATTTGTTTTTATGACAGAAATAAATGTTAAAAAAAGAGCATTAATTTTATTAATTGTTACTTTTTTTGTTTTTGTACTTCGTTTATGTGCTCAAACTGCAGAACCTCTTATTTTAGATATGGTTCACCATAATCCAGGTGAGGCTCCTTACAATTCAGTATATAATAACCCTGAGGTTATTAAAGAAATGGGATATAATGGAAAGGTCTACTTTTTGTTCGAATCTCCTGCTTTAGCTATTAATTGGGAGTCGGTAGATAAAGATATTTTACCAAAAGGAAGCGAAGATAGAGCTTGGGTTGATGCGAAAGCGGCTCAAGTAAAAAAAATGCATGAAGCTTGTGTGGCAGCCAATATGAAAATATATGCCATGTCCGATTTGGTATTATTTCCTAAGCGTTTAATTGAGAAATATAAGATTGAAGATACTTTTGGAGACCCTAACAACCCATTAACCGAAAAATTAATTAGAGCTCAAATTAATGAAATGTTCGATCAGTTTCCAGATTTAACAGGTTTAGTAGTTAGAATTGGAGAAACGTATTTGCACGATGCGCCTTATCATTTAGGTTCTATTCAAAATAAAAAGAGTCCAGAAAAAACAATTATTCCTCTTATAAATATTTTAAGAGAAGAGATTTGCGTAAAACGCGACAAAGAACTGGTTTTTAGAACTTGGGGCGCCTTTGATGTAAATTTAGACGATTACATGAAGGTAAGTAATGCTGTAGAACCACATAAAAATTTAGTAATTAGTGTTAAGCATTGCGAAGGCGATTTCCATCGAGCCAATGCTTTTAGTAAAGTAATAGGGCAGGGGCGTCATAAACAAATTATTGAAGTTCAGGCAGCTCGTGAATACGAAGGTAAAGGTGCTTATCCTAATTACATTTCAAATGGTGTAATAAATGGTTTTGAAGAACACGCTCGTATGCCAGAAGAACGTATTAATAGCCTTAAAGAATTTGTAGAAACAAAGCCAGAATTATATGCAGGTATTTGGACTTGGACACGTGGTGGCGGATGGAACGGACCCTATATTAAAAATGAATTATGGTGCGATTTAAATGCTTGGGTAATGGCACAATGGGGAAAAGATGTGACTCAAACCGAGGAAGAAGTGTTTAACAGATATGCAACAGAGCGTTTAAAATTAAAGCAAGACGATGTAGCTAAATTTAGAAGATTATGTTTGCTATCTGCAGAAGCTGTAGTTCGAGGAAGAAATAGTACATACAGAGACATGAACCCATGGTGGACTCGCGATCAAGGAATGGCATTTCCCCCCGTGCCTAATGAGGATTATAAACAAAAACGTAATTTAGCTCAAAAAGATGAAGCAGTTGCTAAATGGAAAACCATTGTAAAGTTAGCAAAGGTTATAGATTGGGGTAGTGCAGATGCCAAAGATCATGCTGTTGGTTCTGCAGAATATGGTTTACGATTGTATGAAATTTACAGAGCCTTAGTTTATATGGCAGATGCCAATAAAAAAGGAGATGAGAAAACCGTGCAAAAGTGGATAAAAAAATATGATGAAGCTTGGGCCAACTATAATAAGTTACCGGAAGAATTTAAAAACGTAGCCACATTATACACTCAAGATTTTGAAAGGCATATTGCTAATAATGCCGATAAAAAAGTAAATACATTAAGAAAGTAGGCTTTTAGCCTACTTTTTTTTTCGACTTATAGTTAAACCATCTCGAATGGGTAAAACTACAGTTTCTACTCGAGTATCGGTTTTTAAAAGCTTGTTATAAGCAATAAGGGCAGGAGTAGAAACATCATCTTTTTTAAAAGTTGTATCTAAAATTTTACCACTCCATAATACATTATCCGATAAAATAATGCCTCCTGTATTTAGTTTATCAATTATAATATCAAAATATTTGGGGTAGTTTACTTTATCTGCATCAATAAAAACTAGATCAAAAGTTTTATCGAGTTTAGGAATAATATCTAAAGCGCTTCCTAAATGTTGATGAATTTGAGATGCATAATCAGATTTATCGAAATACTTTCTTTGAAAATCAACTAATTCCTCATTAACATCAATAGTATGTAGTTCGCCTTCATCTTGCATTCCTTCAGCTAAACAAAGGGCAGAATAACCAGTGTAAGTACCAATTTCTAAAATGTTTTTAGGATTAACCAGTTTAGAAATCATGCTTAATAAACGTCCTTGGTAATGCCCACTAAGCATTCTGGGTTGTAAAATTTTCTGGTAAGTTTCTCTAGTAAGTTGTTGTAGTAGTTCGGGTTCGTCTTCGGTATGTTTTACAACATAATCATCTAATTCTTCTGGTATAAAATGCATTAACTTAAAATTCTGTTTACTAGTTCATTTTTTGCTTTTTCGTCATCACCATAAAGCCATTGTAGTACATTATCTTCCCAAATGGCATCACGTTCTGTTTCGTTTATAATTTCGCGTTCTATGGCCAAATCTAAAATTTTACCTGGGTATGATGATTGTTTGTCACTTTCCATTTCACCTAACGGGTAAGGATCGTCTAACCCCATTAAAACCTGTTTGGCGCCTTGATTTTTTACTAAAAGTTGAAAAGAGCCTGTATCATGAACCAAAGTATCAAAAAATATATTTTTATGGCCAACAGCCTTTCTTGGGTGATGTTTACCTTCAAATAAATCAGGTCTGCCATCAAAACCTTGAATACGTCTTCCTAAATTAATTTGAGCCAATTGCCCACCATGAGCAAAACAAGTTCGCATATTTGGGTATTTATCTTGCAAGCCATTTAAGGTGAAAAAATGGTAAGCATCGGCGCATTGCGCAAGCATCCAAATTAGGTGAAAACGCCATGAGGTGTTTTGAAGTTTTATAAATTTTTCGCCGTCATATGGGTGAATTTCAACGGCTAATCCATATTTGTCGGCAAGTTCAAAAATACGTGCGTTTTCTTCATCAAAAATACTACGCCAAGTACCAATGGTGTCCATGTAATGTGTTGGTAAACATAAAAGACGCATGTTTAACTCTTCAACACAACGTTCAATTTCCCAGCAAGCACCACGAACATAACCAGGATGCACTACAAAACCACAAGTAAATTTATTAGGATGTTCGGCTTGTATTCGGGCGTTAAAATCGTTTTGAAAACGTAAAGCTTGTTTCATTTCTTCTAAACGTAAACCATTACCATATAGTTGCGATAAATTTAAAACAACCGCATGATCTATTTTGTTACGCTCCATCCAAGCGAGTTTTTCATGTAAAAAGAAACTAGAGTCTGTAATTGGGCGATTCCAATCTTTTTGAAGCATAAATTTTCGGTCTTTATCAACCCAAAAAATACCTTTGTCTCGCATAAAATCTGGAATTTCTTCCGGATAAGGTAATAAATGCGAATGCCCGTTTATTCTAAGTTTACGTTTGCTCATGGTAAATATTATTGAGATGCTCTAGTTATAATTATCTGTTTTAAATTGATTGTTCTATGCAGCTCATTATATTATAATACAATTAAATAAGGTATTTATTTACCCTTTCCAAATTTGTCGTGGTATCTATCAAAAATTGCAGGCATATCCGTTTCAATGTTTTCTAGAGTAAACTCTTCTTCATAAATTAAGTCGGCTTCTTCTTCAGAATACCATTGTAATTTATCTTTTACGCCTTTTTCTCTGGGATATTCTATAACCAATCCAACTGTATTTGGTCCGCGCTGAGGCGAATGTGGCACTTTTGGAGGTAATAAAAATATCTCGCCTTCTTTTATATGAATGTCTTTGGGTTTGCCTTCATCTATAACTTTTAAAACAATATCGCCCTCAACTTGATAGAAAAATTCAGGCGTTTCGTTATAGTGATAGTCTGTACGGTCATTAGGACCACCAACAACCATTACTATAAAATCGCCATCTTTCCAAACGACCTTATTTCCTACAGGTGGTTTTAATAAATGACGGTTTTCTTCAATCCATTCTTTAAAATTAATAGGCGGATATAATTTACTCATTGTGCTATAATATTTTGGGCGTTACCCTAAAGGGTCAGGCTTTCCGCTATATCTTTTTTAGTTTTTTATTGTGTTTTACTTATGCTTCACAAAACACAATAAAAAACTAAAAAAGGATGCCGCTTCAATCCTTAACGCGGGTTCTTTAAAGCATTAAAATTACCAATAAAAAAGTGAAATTTATTGTGTTTTAACCAGAAATTAAATGCAGTTAAAAATTAATGTAAACCTGTAATTTTATCATTATTTAAAATGGCATTTGTTTTTTCTTTAACCAGTTTTAAAACCGTGTTTAAATCACTATCAACATCAATAACATGGTTTGATAATAAGTTTAAAATAGCCTTATCTTGCGCACGCCCTTTAAGCATGGCTTCTTTGTAGCCAATATTTTCATTAAATGTAACTAAGCTGTATTTAGATGCATAATCTTCAGGGAACTCTTTTTCTAAAGCCATTTCAATTTTTCGTTTTTCTTGAAAAATAACTTGCCCCACATGGTCGCGCATTTCATTAAAATTATCTAAAGCTAAATCGGCAATAGCATCGGTATCTTTTTTTCTGATTTTTTCGTATGCACTAAAAATAGTTTGCCAATCGACATTTTTATTTTGGTTTAAAACAGAATCAAACTCAACAACATCTTCAAACGAGGCATTCATACCTTGCCCGTAAAATGGAACAATAGCATGTGCAGCATCGCCCATAAGCAGCGTATTGCCTTTATAATGCCAAGGCGAGCATTTTATTGTGCCAAGAGCTGCAGTTGGGTTTTTAAAAAAATCTTCAACTAAATTAGGCATAATTTGCAAGGCATCGGGGAATTCGTTTTTAAAGAATTCGGTAACAATTTCTGGTGTGGTTAAATTGTTAAAGTTGTATTTACCTTCGGTATAACTTAAAAAAAGTGTAACAGTAAAACTACCATCTAAATTTGGTAGGGCAATAAGCATAAAATCGCCTCGTGGCCAAATGTGCAAAGCATTTTTATACGTTTTATAATCGCCAGTTTCTGTGGGTAAAATACTCAGTTCTTTATAGCCATGAGTTAAATAGTTTTGCGAAAAACTAAATAGGAATTTTTTGCCTAAATAATAGCTTTTGCGTAAAGCAGAGCCAGCACCGTCTGTGGCTATTATACAATCGGCATCTTCAACAAACTCTGTTTTGTTTTCATAATCTTTAAAAAGAGCTGTAGTATTTTCAAAATCTACCGATTTACATTTTCTATTAAAATAAATATTTACGTTTTCGTGTTTTTCGGCTTCGGTAAGTAAAAGCGCATTAAGTTCGCCTCGAGAAACAGAGTTTATATATTCGTGTTCGCGACCGCTGTAATTCGATAAAAAAGTTTCGCCTTCTTTGGTATGTATCATCCTTCCATGCATAGGTATGCAAAGCGATTTTACTTTATTTTCTAACCCAACTAATTTCATGGTTTTATTACCACGATCTGAAAACGCAAGATTTATAGAGCGACCAGCGGAAATATCGGTTTTTCTTAAATCTGGTCGCATTTCGTAAATATTAACAAAGTAACCGCGTTGTGCTAACCTTAAAGCTAATAAACTACCACATAAACCGGCGCCAATAATTAAAATATTCTCTTTTTGTTTCATGTTATATTTTAGTATTGTTAAAAATACTTCTTATTAAGCTATTTTATGTTTTTAATATCTCTTTAAGTTTTTCTACCATTTTAAAAACATCTTCAAAAGTATTATAAAACGGTGTTGCTGCACAACGTACAACATCTGGTTCTCGCCAATCGGTTATAATATTTGCTTCTATAAGTTTATGGTGTAAACTTTTATCTGCATTTTGCACTTGTATAGAAAGTTGGCAACCACGTTCCTCTGGGTTTTTAGGTGTAATTATTTTTATTTTATTGTTATTTAACTCGTTAATTAAAAATTCGAAATAACCCGTTAGTTTTTCCGATTTTTCTCTTAATGCATCCATGCCAACTTCGTTAAACATATCTAATGATGCTTTTATGGCAGCCATAGAAAGAATGGGTGGGTTGCTTAATTGCCAACCTTCGGCACCCGGCATAACATCGAGTGGTTGGCGCATATTAAATCGGGTATCTTTATTATGGCTCCACCAACCAGCAAAACGTTTTAAGTTTTTATTGTAGGCGTGTTTTTCGTGAACAAAAAGTCCTGCTAAACTGCCTGGTCCAGAATTTAAATATTTGTAAGTGCACCAAGCTGCAAAATCTACTCCAGAGTTGTGTAATTCTGGTTTTATATTTCCGGCACCATGAGCTAAATCTATGCCAACCATACAGTTCTTAGCATGACCAATTTCTGCAATTCGTTTTAAATCGAGGTATTGACCGGAATAATAGTTTACGCCTCCAATTAAAAGTAGTGCAATTTCATCGCCTTGTTGCTCTAAAATGGTTTCTAAATCTTCAATATTTAAAAGTTCTTCACCTTCATGAGGTTTCCATTCTACGATACCATCTTCAGCATTAAAACCATGAAATTCAAGTTGTGTTTGTACCGCATATCTATCGCTAGGAAAGGCATCACTTTCAATAACAATTTTGTACTTTTTTTTTGTTGGCTGATAAAAGCTAACCATTAATAAATGTAAGTTTGTGGTAAGTGTATTCATTACTACCACTTCAATAGGTTTTGCACCAACAATTTTAGCCATACTTTCGGTTAAAAACTCATGATAAGGTAACCAAGGATTTTTGGCTTCAAAATGGCCTTCAACACCAAGTTTTGCCCAATCGTTTAATTCTTGCTGAATATAAGTTTGTGTACTTTTTGGTTGTAAACCCAACGAATTTCCTGTAAAATAAAGCCAGTCTTTTCCGTTTTTATCTTTTGGTATATAAAACTGGTCGCGATATTTTGCTAGAGTATCGTTTTTGTCTTGTTGCAACGCATACTCAAGGCCGTGTTTATAGGTGTGCAATGTGATTTAATTTTTGGGTTTTAACAAAAATAAGAATTATAAGAATAGTAACTGGTACTAATAATAAGGCTTTAAAAAGAAAATGCTTCAATAATATTACTATTGAAGCACTTTGATATATATAGACGCCTTACGCGGAATATTTATACTTTATTTACGTGTAAAACGAATTCTTAGACGTTTATAATTAAATTTTTATGATTTATTTTATTTCAATATTCGATAATTTTAAATTCCAATCGCCTTCTGCCATTTTATGGCTTTGGGCTATTTTTATGCCATTAAAATCTTTATAATCTTCAAAAGTATTGGTTAGTGTGGCTTCTTGTTGGTTTTGCTTTCTAAATACCCACTCTTTAATAATGTATTGGTTATTAAAGTAAATGTCGTAGGCATCGCCAGGAGTATAACCGCCTTGATTTGGATATGTTAATGTGATTTTTTGGAGTTCAATTTGACTAATTGGAGCTATTTCATTTTTTGCCTCTGAAATTGTTACATTTTTATCCCAAACTAATTGAAACGGAAATAATAACCAAAACTTATCGTTTGTAAATGCAGCGTCGGTTTTCGCATTAATAGAATCTATTTTTTTCCTATTGTAAGTTATGGTATCGGTTTCTGTAAAAAGACTAACAGTGTTTGTTTTAGTGTTCCATAACCAATGTCTTCTATCTGCAAAAGTAAATGCAATTTCGTTTACATTATTCCAGTTTATATAACCATGTGCATTTGCAATTTTTTCAGCGGTAGTTAAAACATTAGTATTAGTTTCTGTAGCTGTTTTTAAAGGTTTTGAAACTGTTTTTTCTTTACAGTTAAAAAGTAATAATGAAATAAGTGTAATTTGTATTATGTGTTTCATAAGTTAAAAAAATATCTTTTTTATAAAGATACTTTTTTAACTGTGAAGCTTTATTTTTAATGCCCACTATTTTTTAATACGTCTGGCATTTTTGTTTTAAAACGATTTAATCTGGGGATTGAAACCGCTTTTATATAAGGGTGATTTGGATGCTTTTTTTCGTAGTCTTGATGATAATCTTCAGCGACCCAAAATTTTTGAAAAGGGTAAACTTCTGCGGCTATTGTTTTACCTAATTTATTGGCTAAAGCTTTCTTTTTCTTTAAAATAATTTCTTTTTGTGTATTATTTTGATAAAAAATTATTGACCGATATTGCGAACCACGATCGTTACCTTGACCATTTACTTGGGTTACATTTTGCGATGCAAAATAAACGTCTACCAAAGTTTCAAAACTTACAATGTTAGGGTCGTAAATAATTTCTACTGCTTCTGCATGACCTGTTCTGCCTGTGTTACTAGCCTCGTAAGTTGGGTTTGAAGTATGGCCACCGGAATATCCAGAAATAGATTCTTCTACGCCTTTTACACTTTCATAAATAGCTTCTACACACCAAAAACAACCGCTAGCAAAATATGCTCGGGCTTTTCCGTTTTTTAATGGAACCTCCACAGGTTCTTTATCTACTAAAGTTTCTTTTTGTTTTTTGTTTTGTGCATCGTTTTTACAACTTAACAATACAAATAATCCGAATAAGAGAAATATGTTTTTCATGTTATTATAGACGTTTTTAATTTTTAAACTTAACAATTATAATGTTAAAATAGATTTAAAAAAAAGCCTTTGTGTTTACAAAGGCTTTTAAAAGTAGGTTGGTTGTTCTGGTTAAAGGTTTTGACTAATTCTGATACTGAAGTAATAACACTTGAATTAATAAAGTTTTACAAAATTAATTATTGAATTTTTAAATTGTAAAGGTTTAATAAGGGTTTTATAACCGTGTTTTTCCGGTATTTGATATGATTTTTTAAAATAAAAAAGCCTTCACAAATAAATTGTGAAGGCTTTTTTTATTTTGTAGGAAATTAGACTACAGTTTTGCAAACATTTTTTCCATTTTTTCTTTTTGTTCTTCAGCTAAAACAGCGTCAACTAAAATTCTACCACTGTGCTCGTCTGTAATTACTTTTTTACGTGAAGCAATTTCTACTTGAATTTGTGGTGGAATTGTAAAAAATGATCCTCCAGAAGCACCTCTTTCAATTGGTACAACGGCTAATCCGTTTTTTACATTATTTCTAATTCTGGTATATGCAGCAACTAAACGCGCTTCTATTTGCTCTTTGTATTCTGCTGATTTATCAATTAAAGCTTGTTCTTCTTTTTCAGTTTCAGCTAAAATAGCATCCAATTCACCTTTTTTATGCTTTAAATGCGTTTCACGCTCTTTTAAGCGTTCTTTAGTTTCGGCAATAACTTCTTTTTTCTGTTCAATTTGAAATTTAAATTCTTTAATGTGCTTTTCAGCTAATTCAATTTCAAGTTCTTGAAACTCAATTTCTTTAGAAAGTGAGTTGAATTCTCTGTTATTTCTAACATTTTTTTGCTGTTCGCCGTATTTTTTAATTAAGGCTTTAGACTCTTCAATTGAGTTTTTCTTGTTAGAAATATCGTTATCTATAACTTCTAAACTAGCAACAAGTTTGTCTAATCTTATGTTTAATCCAGCTACTTCGTCTTCTAAATCGCGAACTTCTAATGGTAATTCACCACGTACGTTTCTTATTTCGTCTATGCGAGAATCTATTAATTGTAAATCGTAAAGTGCTCTTAAACGCTCTTCTACAGTTGCTTCTTTCTTTTTAGCCATACTTTAAAAATACTTAACAGGATTGGTATTTGTCTTTGATAAAATGATTGCAAAATTAGTAATTTTTTTTGTAAGATATGCCACTAAAAGGTTTTTTGTGTACTGTTCACTTTCATAATGGCCAATATCTGTTAATAAAATATTGTTTTCTGCTGTAAAAAAGTCATGATATTTTAAATCTGCGGTTATAAATGCATCTGCTCCAGCTGTTTTTGCAGCACTTATGGCAAAACTACCAGAACCGCCTAAAACAGCAACTTTTTTAATTTTTTTATTTAAAAGTGATGAATGTCTTAAAAATGGAGTATTCATCTTTTCTTTTACAAAATTTAAAAAATCAGTTTCATTTTTAGCAGTTTCAAATTCGCCAATCATACCCATACCAATATTTTGATTTTTATTTTCTAGAGTTATGGTTTCGTAGGCGACTTCTTCATATGAATGTGTATTAAAAAGCACTTTTAAAATTTTACTTTCAAGATGTTTGGCGTAAGTAATGGTTATTTTAGTTTCATTTTCGGTATGCGTTTGTCCTTTAATACCAATTGTAGGATTAGCATTTTCGTTTCCGTTAAATGTGCCATAACCATCAACATTAAAGCTACAATTTGAGTAGTTACCAATATTTCCGGCTCCTGCTTTAAAAAGGGCTTCTCTTAGCGTGTTGGCTTCGTTAATAGGCACGTAAGTACTAAGTTTTTTTATGGTTTTATTTTGTGGTATTAAAATATGTTTGTTTGTTAATTGTAATTTATCGCAAATTTTGTGATTAACACCTTGTAAAGCATTATCTAAGGCGGTATGTATGGCATAAATAGCAATGTCGTTTTTTATGGCTTTTAATATGGTACGTTCTACATAATTTTTACCTGTAATTTTTTTTAATCCTTTAAAAATAATAGGGTGAAAGCTAACTATAAGATTGCAATTATTCTCAATGGCTTCATCAACAACAGCTTCAAGAGTATCTAGTGTTACTAATATACCAGTTAAAGTAGTACTTTTATCGCCAACTAAAAGGCCAACATTGTCAAAGTCTTCAGCGTAATCCAAGGGTGCGAATGCCTCTAAATGATTTATAACATCTTGTATAATCATATTCAATTAAATTTTACATCAAATATAAAATAATTACTTTCGTTTAATGAAATTTTTACGATACATACTTTTTCCTGTAGTTCCTGTGTATTTTTTTATAACATGGCTTAGAAATTGGTTATATGATTTAAATATAAAATCATCAAAAAGCTATAATTTACCCGTTATATGTGTAGGGAATTTGAGTGTTGGAGGTACAGGGAAAAGCCCTATGATTGAGTACTTAATAAATGTTTTAAAAACTGAATTTAAAGTTGCTACATTAAGCCGTGGTTATAAAAGGGAAACAGATGGTTTTCAATTGGCAAATTCAGAATCTACGGTTAAAACTTTAGGGGATGAACCATTTCAGTTTTTTAATAAGTTTAAAGATGATATTAGGGTTGCAGTTGATGCAAACAGACAAAATGGTATTGAAAGTTTGTTAAATTTAACTGAAGCTCCCAATATTATTTTACTTGATGATGCATATCAACACCGAAAAGTTAAGGCAGGGTTTAATATACTTTTAACCACTTATTATAAGCCATATTTCAATAATATTGTATTGCCCACAGGAGATTTACGCGAGCCTAAAAGTGGTGCTAAAAGAGCAGATGTTATTGTTGTTACTAAATGCCCTGAGCAATTATTGGATGCTGATAAACAAATTTTTATTAATAAAATTAAACCCACTGCTAAACAGGAAGTATTTTTTAGTGAAATTGTGTATTCCGATAAGGTTTATTCTCAAAATGCTTCAAAACTTTTAAAAGAATTAATTTCTCAGAAATTCACTTTAGTTACAGGCATTGCTAATCCAATGCCACTGGTGAATTATTTAAATAGTCAACATTTAAAATTTAACCATTTAAATTACTCAGACCATTATAATTTTAAAGCTGAAGACATTATCGAATTACAAAAAGAGCAATTAATACTTACTACCGAAAAAGATTTTATGCGTTTAAAAGGGTATGGGGTTTTAAAAACAAAGTTGTTTTATTTACCTATTACAGTAAAACTTGATCGAGAAAAAGAATTTGTAAGTAAATTAAAAAACTTTGCTAAGCGGTAGCTTTTCCGGATAAGGCATTATAAAGTTTTTTCTCGAACTCTTCTTGTTTAAAAGGCTTTGGTATAATATCTGTAAAACCAGCTTCTTCAAACTCCTGCATTTTATCTTCAATAGTTACAGCTGTAAGCGCGTAAATTGTAAGTTCTTTGTCAAAACTACGAACAATTTTTGTTGCTTCAATACCGCTTATTCCAGGCATGTGAATATCCATTAAAACAATATCAAATTTATTCGCTTTAATTTTACTAACAGCATCCTCTCCATTATCTACAATTTCACAATTTAATCCCATTTTGGTTAAAATTTTCTTAGTAATCATTTGGTTAATTTTATTATCCTCGACTACTAATATTTTTACTTTTGTAAGATCGAATTCTGTGTTTACACTATCAAAATAATTTGTTTTATTTTCAACAGCTTCTTCAACCGTTGTATATTCTAATGGTATTTCAAAAAAGAAAGTGGTGCCTTTTCCTAATTCACTTTTTACATAAATAGTACCTTGTAAAATATCTATTAAACCTTTTACAATTGATAAGCCTAGGCCTGTACCTCCGTATTTTCTATTAATTTGAATTGAGCCTTGTGAAAAACTTTCAAACATATGGTCTTGCTTCTCTTGGCTAATTCCAATTCCGTTATCTTCAACTTCAAATCGAAGGGTGTATGTTTTATCTTTTTGGGCAATTTGGTATACACGTATCCATATATCACCATTTTTTGTGAATTTTATAGAATTACCTACGAGATTAATTAATATTTGTGAAATTTTTAATTGGTCTGCAATAAAGTTTTCTGAAAGTTCTGGATCATATTCAAAATGAATATTAACATTATTATCCTGTGCAGAATTGTTTAAAGCTAGTATAATATTGTTAATTTTCTTTTTAAGGTTAAACGTTTCAGGTTCAATATCCACTTTATTAGCTTCAATTTTATTTATTTGAAGGATGTCGTTAATAAAAGTAAGTAAGTAATCTCCTGAAAATTTTAATGATTTTAAATGTTGTACTTGCTCTGGTTTTGGGTTTTCATCTAATAGCATGTTGCTAATGCCCGTAACCGCATATAGGGGTGTGCGTAACTCGTGAGTTACGGTTGATAAAAAATTAGCTTTGGTTTTAGAGGCTAATTCTGCTTTTTCTTTAGCTACAATAAGTTCCGAGTTTTTTTTATGGAGCATATTGTTTGTTTTTAGCCTTATGTTATTGTTTTTGTATAGTGATAATGTTAAAAGCGATAAAATTGTTATTAGCGCAACACTTAATATAGAAATTAATGTACTTAGGTCATTATCAGATTCAGATTTTTTTAATTTTCCAGACACATCTTGAAGTTCTTTAGTAACATCAGCAAGTTGTGTTTTTGCTTCTAAAGCAATAGAGGAGTTAGCATTTTCTAAATTTCTTATAGAATCTGCTACAGTTATATATGCATGTAAATATTCTCGTGAAGATTTGTAGTTTCGTACTGTGTTGTATATGTTACTTAAAACTAAGTAGCCTTTAGGTAATAAATTTGTAAAATTGTTGTTTTCTGCTAATTTAATACCATCTTGGGCATAGCGAATGGCTTTTTTATTTTCACTCAATTTGTTGTAAATAACACTTAGGCTAATTAATGCTTCTCCTTGTGCTTGTAAAAAATCAATGTTTTGTGCTTCTACAAGTGCTTGTTCAATTATAGATCTAGCTTTACGATAGTTATTTAAATCAATATAGGTTTGTCCCTCAGCTAAAAGCGCTTGTGTGAGGTTTTCGTATAATTCTTCTTCTTGAAATTTTGTTTTAGCAGCTGTATAAGAATCTAAGGCTTGGTAGTAGTCGCCTTTGGTTTTATAAATGTCTCCAAAAGTTTTATAAGACTTTCCTAGGTTAACATTATCGTTTATAATACGCTGTACTTCTATAGCTTTACTTAAAGATTTTATAGCTTTATCTTCTTGCCCTAATATTAGTTGAATTTTACCTTTTATAGCATGTATTACACCTATACTTTGTTTATCATCTATACTATTTGCTAAATTTAAGGCTTCGTCTAAGTTTATTTTAGCATTGTAGTAATTATAATTGTCTAAATATTCTTGAGCTTGTTTTATTCTGTAGTTAATGCTATTCAAAGTCATTTCAGGGTCGTTCTCAATTTTGTTTTGAGAATAACTGGAAACGAATAAAAGCATTAAAATAATTGAAATATAGGCTTTTATAAGAGACATATTTAGAGTTTGAAAAAAACAAATATACATTTTTTACCGATTAAACGTGTTTTTTTCACGGCAAATTACAAATTAAATCAATGATTCTTTGCGAATAACCGGTTTCATTATCGTACCAACCTATTATTTTAACCATATTTCCAATTACCGAAGTCATTTCCGAATCAAAGATACATGAATGTTTATTTCCAATAATATCAATGGATACAATAGGGTCTGTGGTGTATTCAATAATATGTTTAAATTTTCCTTGAGATGCTGTTTTAAACGCTTCATTTACATCGTTTATGCTAACCGTTTGCTTTACATTAAATGTTATATCGGTTAAAGAGCCGTTTATAACCGGAACTCGAATGCCACAACCTCCAATAACTTCAGATAAATCTGGAAAAATTTTTGTTAGTGCTTTAGCTGCTCCGGTTGTAGTTGGCACAATAGATTGGCTAGCTGCTCTCGAGCGGCGTAAATCTCTATGCGGTTGGTCGTGTAAACTTTGGTCGGTGGTGTAAGAGTGTACTGTTGTAATATAAGCTTCGTTTATACCACATAGTGTATTAATAACTTCAAACATTGGGGCTGCGTTGTTTGTGGTACACGATGCGTTAGATATTATTTTTTCAGAGCCATCTAATATATAATTATTAACTCCTAAAACAATAGTTTTTATATCATCTTCAATTGGTGGAACACTTAAAATTACTCGTTTTGCACCATTATTTAGATGATGATTTAATTCTGGAGTTGTTTTAAATTTACCTGTGGATTCAATTACAAAATCCACATTAAAGGGCAGCCAATTTATTTCTTTTGGATGATTATGATTTAATAACGGAATAGTGTTGTTATTTACAATAATGTTATTGTTTTCACTTGAAATAGTACTGTTAAATATTCCATGTACACTATCGTATTTTAATAAATGACTTAAAGTTTTAGCATCAGCTAGATCGTTTATGGCAACAACGTTTATATTGTTGTACTCTTGAAGAAGTCTAAAAACACGCCTGCCTATTCTGCCAAAACCATTTATGGCAACATTAATCATTGTTTTTAATTAATATGTTTTTGAGCATGGTAAGACGAACGCACTAATGCACTACTTTCAACATGGCGAAATCCTAGGCTTAAACCTATTTCTTCATACTCTTTAAATTCGTCTGGGTTTACAAAACGTTGTACGGGTAAGTGTTTTTTACTTGGTTGTAAATATTGGCCAATAGTTACTACATCAACGTCGTTAGCTTTAAGGTCGTGAAGGGTTTCAATAACTTCTTCTTTTGTTTCACCTAAACCAAGCATTATTCCGGATTTTGTTCTGCGTTGCCCTTGCTGTTTTAAGTATTTTAAAACACCCATACTACGGTCGTATTGTGCTTGTATTCTAACTTCACGGGTTAAACGACGAACGGTTTCTATGTTGTGTGATACAACCTCTGGAGCCACATCAATAATTCTATCTATATGTTTTTCAATACCTTGAAAATCGGGTATTAATGTTTCCATAGTGGTTTCTGGGTTCATGCGGCGAACAGCCTTAACGGTTTCTGCCCACATAATACTTCCCATATCTTTTAAATCATCTCTATCAACACTGGTTAAAACAGCGTGTTTAATTTTCATGATTCTAATTGAGCGCGCTACTTTTTCAGGTTCGTCCCAATCAACGCTTTCTGGTCTTCCAGTTTTTACACCACAAAATCCGCAAGAGCGTGTACAAACGTTTCCTAAAATCATAAAGGTGGCAGTACCTTCACCCCAGCATTCACCCATATTTGGGCAGCTACCAGAAGTACAAATAGTGTTTAGCTTATATTTATCAACCAGACCACGTAATTCGGTATATTTTTTCCCTGTAGGAAGTTTTACACGAAGCCATTTTGGTTTTGGTTTGCGCTCTGGCAATATATTTGAAACTGTTTCTGTATTCATATAAAAAAAGTGTGATTACAAAGATACAAAGTATTTCTGTTAAATTGTATAGGAGGAAAGGTAATAAGGTTTTTAGGTTTAAGCCTTATTTATAATAATATCTGCCAGTAGTTTTTTAGCACGAAGTAGTTTAACTTTTACGTTGTTTATAGGTTCGTTAAGCTGTGCTGATATTTCTTTATAGCTTAATTCTTGAAAATAGCGTAAGTTTATAATGTTCTGGTAATGAGGTTTTAGTTTTTTTATGTCGCGAAGTAATTTTGCTAAATTTTGCTCTGTTATGAGTTTGTCTTCAGGTGAAGGCGACTCGTCTAGAACTTTATAGACTTCCTCAGTGTTTTTTGAAATGATTTGATTGATAGAGTTTTTCTCTTTGCGGAGTAAATCGATATGAATATTTTTTGATATAGTAATTAACCATGTTTTAAATGTATAATTACTGTTATAAGTGTCAATTTTATCGAAAGCCTTAGAAAAAGTTTGTATGGTTATGTCTTCGGCATCGTTTTCGTTTTGAGTTCGCTTTAGCTGAAATCCGTATACAGCATCCCAGTACTTATCTAAAAGAAAATTAAATGCTTTCTGGTTGTTTGCTTTTGCAAGTTTAATGGCGTTTTCTACTTCCAATAGTTGGGTTTTGAAATAAGATTATTTATAAATATAGTTAATTGTACGATAATTAAAAATATTTCTAAAAAGGGTAATAAACCTATTAAGCCTTTTTCATGTAAAGTTTTTGTGGATTTGTGAACTATAATGTATTGAGTTATCAGCTTTAAAACAAATAAGCTAATTACTAATTCCCAGTTAAATAGTAATGCAGATAATAGTATAAATAAAACCCAAAACATAAATTGTGTTAGGTAATTTAAACCCAATAAAATTTTGTGTTTAATTTTGTAATATTTAGCAGTGCTTACATGCCTGCGTTTTTGCTTGTACCAATGTTTAAATTTAAGTTTAGGTACAGAAATTGTAAAGCTATTTGGTGTTATACAAATAGCGGTATTGTTTTTATTTGCAATTTGATTTATAAATAAATCATCGTCTCCAGATTTTATTTTCATGTGGTTTGCAAACCCGTTAACTTTAAAAAAATCTGTTTTGGTATAAGCTAAATTTCGGCCAACACCCATATAAGGTAAGCCAATTTTAGCAAACGAAAAATAATGAATTGCAGTTACCAGGGTTTCATATCTGATAACTTTGTTTAAAAAAGATTTGTCCTTGGTTTTATATTTTCCATATCCTAAAACAATAGTTTTAGGGTTGTTAAAATGAGAGGTCATTTCGCTAATCCAGTGTTTGGAGGCTGGTTTACAATCTGCATCGGTAAATAATAAGTGCTCGTGAGAGGCTGCTTTTATGCCCATAGTAAGGGCAAATTTTTTATTACCCCAAAACGTTTCGTAGTTTTCTACATTTACTATTTTAATGTTTTTGTTGGTATCGGCAAAATGCTCCATCACATCCAGAGTATTATCGCTTGAAGCATCGTTAATTAAAACAATTTCAAAATTTGAATACGCTTGAGAGATTATGGAGGGTAAAAAAGTTTTTAAATTTTCAGCTTCATTTTTAGCACAAATTAAAACTGAAACAGAGATGTTGGTTTTTGTCTGTTTTTGTTCCTTAAAAAAAGCAAGTTTTGAAAAAATAAAAAGATAAAAAAGTATTTGAATACCAACTACAATAATAAAAATGTAGAAAATAACATCAAGAAACGCCATGAGGTTTTATTCCTGATGTTGTGGCTCGTTACAATCGCTAAATTGATCTGGAGTTTTACCACAAAACCCACAGGCTTCACCACTTTTGTTTAGCATTGGGTTTTGGCTAGCGCAGGTGCCAGCAAATTTACCATCCTTTTTTGCCCAAATTTTAATAGCAATTCCTGCTATTCCTAAACCTAGCATTGCTATAGTGATTAAAAGAAGTTTCATTGAATATAAATTTTTGCAAAGATAATAGTTTTAGTTAAACGCAATAGTATTTTCGGGATATAAAAAATCCCCATTTAATTTTTTAAATGGGGATTTTTTATTTTTGATTATTGCTATTAATCTAAATTTAATGTAAGTCTATTTCTGCTACAGAGTTATCTGTAGAGGCGGTTTGATTTCCTCCTTTAGGTTCTATTGTAATGCTTAAAGCTAAAGCGTCTTCTAAATAGGGTACTTCTTTTAATTTTCTGTCAGCTTCATTTAAAATTCCTAAACTAACCATTTTACCTTGTAGTTCTGCCCAAATTTGGTAACATTGCTCTTCTGGTAATTGTGGTAATGAAACCACATCAATCATTGATGTTTTTTCCTTTGGATTAATGTAGGCAACGGTTTTTAAATCTTTAGCACGTTCGTTTCCTTTTATTATATATTTTTCTGTTTCTGGGTTATTAAGCTTCAAAAGTTGACGCATAACATTGTCTAACATTAAATTGTTTTTGTCAATATCACTACGTAAATCAAAAAGCTCATCTACAACCACTTGGTTTTCTTCAGATAGTTTTAAATTTTGATTATAAAATATATACGAAGTAGCTGCAAATGCTATAGCTGTAATACTTGCAGCAACACCAAATTTAAACCAACTTTTAGTGTTTTTTTGTGGTTTTAATTTTACCACGGGTTTATCATCAAGTTCATCTAAAATATTATTTAAGATGCCTTTAGGGGCTTCAACAGCATTACTTTTTGCAACCACTTCCAGGTTGTGCTGTAATAAGTTGTAGGCATTCTGTACTTCTGGATATCTTGCAATGTAAGATTCTACCATTATTGTCTCTTCAGAAGTAGTATTACCAATTAGATATTTGTCTAATAGGCCAGAATTTAAGAAAGTAATTATTTTCTCATTCATGACTTAATTAATTAGGGGTTGTAAATTTTTTTCAATTCGCGTAACCCAATTTTTAATCTTGATTTTATGGTTCCTAACGGAATATTTAATTCGTCGCTAGCTTCTTGCTGCGTCATACCTTCAAAAAACAAGGCATTTAAAACTATTTGATACTTTTCGTCTAAACTGCTTAAATGCTTTTTTATATCTAGGACGTCTTGGTTTAACTCTGTTGACGATACTTTATATACGTTTGAGGTTTCAATTTGGACTTCTTTGCCAGATTTATTTTTGATGTTCCTAACTTTATCTATGGCACAGTTATAAGATATACGATACAACCATGTAAAAAGTTTTGCTTTGTTAGGATCGTATTTTTTGGCATAGCGCCATATTTTTACAAAGCTTTCTTGTAATACATCTTGCGCCGTATCATCATCTGTTATTACTTTTTTTATAACGCCATAAAGGGCGTCAGCGTAGTTTTCGTATAACAAACTAATAGCTTTTTTATCGCCTTGCTGTAAAAGGGCAACAATTTCTTTTTCTATGGGAGCAATCAATTTATGGCTGGTTGTTAAATGTTTTAATTTTCAAATTTAGAAATTTATCCGAAATTAAATAATATTTACTTCGGCTTCAATAGAAATGTTAAAAATTCGTTGAACGGTGTTTTGTATTAATTTAGAGAGGTTTAAAATATCGTTACCAGAAGCACCTCCATAATTAACAAGAACTAAAGCTTGTTTGGTATGCACGCCGTAATTTTTAAAACGTTTACCTTTAAATCCGGCTTGTTCTATAAGCCATCCTGCAGGTATTTTAATTTCGGTGTCGCTAACAGGGTAATTGGGTACATTATTAAAATTAGAGGATAGTTTATTAAACTCACTTTTATTTATTACAGGGTTTTTAAAAAAGCTTCCGCTATTACCTATGTCTTTTGGATTTGGTAACTTGCTTTCTCGAATAGCGATTACGGCTTTAGAAATACTTTGAATAGTAGGAGTTTTTATCTGCATGCTTTCAAGCTCTGCAGCAATAGTACCATAATTAATGTTAAGTTTGTGGTTTTGTTTACTTAATTTAAAAATAACAGAGGTAATTATATGTTTGCCTTTAGCTTCTTGTTTAAAAATAGAGTTTCTGTAACCAAATTTACATTCCGCTTTGGAAAACGTGTTTTTTTGAAGATTATTTATTGAAATGGTTTCACAAGACTCAAAACAATCTTTCAATTCTACTCCATAAGCTCCAATGTTTTGAATAGGCGCAGTGCCAACATTGCCGGGTATAAGGGAAAGGTTTTCAATTCCGCCAAAATTATTTTCAATGCACCAAAGTACAAAATTGTGCCAATTTTCGCCTGCTTGTGCTTTTACATATACAAAGTCGTCGGTTTGTGAAACAATTTCAATGCCTTTTAAATTTACATGAATTACTATTCCAGCAAAGTCTTTAGTTAGTAACAAATTGCTTCCACCGCCCAAAACTAATCGGTTTTTATACTCTTTTAATGATAATACTTGTTTTAAATCATCAATGGAATTTACAGAAACAAAATGATTTGCAACCATATCAATTCCAAAAGTGTTATAGGGTTTTAAAGATATGTTTTGTTGTATTTGCACTAGTTGTTGTAAACTTTTAAGGCTTCTTTTAAAATATTAGTAGCTTTTAATAGGCTTTCTTTATTAAGCACATAAGCAATTCTTACTTGGTTTTTTCCAACTAAGGGTGTTGAATAAAAACCAGAGGCCGGAGCTACCATAATGGTTTCTCCATCCAGATCAAAATCTTCAAGAAGCCATTGCGCAAAATGATCAGCGTCGTTTATTGGTAATTCAGCAATGCAATAAAACGCTCCTTTAGGCTTGGCAACTTTAACGCCTTCAATACCTTTTAAAGCTTTAATTAATGTATTGCGACGACTTAAGTATTCTGCATTTACCTCAGTAAAATAGCTTTTAGGTGTGTCAAGAGCGGCTTCACTAGCAATTTGTGCATATGTTGGCGGACTTAAACGGGCTTGAGCAAATTTTAAAACCGTAGACATAACGGTTTTATTTTTTGAAACTAAACTACCTATACGTGCGCCACACATACTGTAACGTTTAGAAACCGAATCTATTATAACAGCATGTTCGTCCATGCCTTCTACTTCTAGTATAGAAAAATGTTTTTCACCATCGTATACAAATTCACGATATACTTCATCGGCTACTAAAAATAAATCATTTCGTAATGCTAAATTAGATAATTTTCGAATTTCTTCCTCAGAATATAAATAACCTGTTGGATTGCCAGGGTTACAAATAAGAATCGCTTTTGTTTGTGGAGTTATTAATTTTTCAAAAACTTCAATATTTGGTAAAGCAAAATTGTCTTCAATATTACATACTGCAGGTACAACTTTAACTCCGGTAGCCGTAGAAAAAGCAATATAATTAGCGTAAAAAGGTTCGGCAATAATAACCTCGTCTCCAGGATCCATAATACTGCTAAATAAAAATATTAAAGCTTCGCTAGCCCCGGTGGTTACAATAATATCTTTATCGCTTACATTAATATTAGTGTCTTGGTAGTATTTAGCTAGTTTTTGGCGATATGAATTTATGCCTTCAGATCTGGAGTAAGACAAAATTTCCACCGAATTATTTTTTACAGCATCTAATACATTTTGAGGGGTTTTAATGTCGGGTTGCCCAATATTTAAATGATAAATATACTTTCCTTGCTCTATTGCTTTTTCGGCAAAAGGTACAAGTTTACGTATAGGCGACTCGGGCATTAAACGCCCTTTTGTAGAAATTTTTGGCATCAAAAAATATTTAAGCGGCAAAGTTGAGAAAATTATTTTAAAATTATTTTAAAAGATCGGCATAATTATTGCGACAAAAACGGAAAGTTTGTTAAATTTAAGAAACCAACTAAATTGTAATTGTCATGAAATCCTGCTTGTTCTTTGTCCTTTTTTTTTATGTAGGTATTGTAAGTTATGCTCAGGATAGTTTTAAGGTTTTAAATGGCAAAAAATCTCATAAAATACAATTTAAACTAATAAATAACCTTGTTATTATTCCTGTTGAAGTTAACAATGTGAAATTATCCTTTTTGCTAGATACCGGAGTGAGTAAGCCTATTATTTTTAATTTATTACATGTAGAAGATAGTTTAAAGCTACAGAATACAGAAACAATTGAGCTCATGGGGTTTGGCGATGGAGAACCTATTAAAGCAACAAAATCTACAAATAATGTAATTAAAATAGGAGATGCAATTAAATTAAATCAAGATTTTTATGCGGTTTATGATGCCGATTTAAATTTAGCTCCCAGGTTAGGAATACCTGTTCATGGTATTATTGGTTACGATTTGTTTAAAGATTTAACCGTAGAAATTAATTATTCCAGAAAATTTATAAGGTTAACAGAACCAGAATTTTATAAATATAAGAAGAAGAAAAATAGCGAAAAAATTCATTTAGAATTTTATAATAACAAACCATATATAAATGCTGAAGTTGAGCTAGATAAAATAAAAATACCTGTAAAATTACTTATAGATTCTGGAGGAAGTGATGCGCTTTGGTTATTTGAAGAAGATGAAGTTGGTATTCACTCTGGTAACCATTTTTTTTATGATTTTTTAGGACATGGCCTTAGCGGAAGTGTATTTGGTAAGCGGTCTAAAGTTGATGCTTTTTATTTAAAAAGTTTTTATTTTAGTAAAGTAAATGTAGCATACCCAGATTCAAGTTCTGTAGTTAAGGCAAAACACAATAAAGCAAGAAATGGTAGTTTATCTGGTAACATTTTAAAGCGATTTAACGTGGTTTTTGATTATCCTACGGGGTTCATAACTTTAAAGAAAAATGGCTTTTTTAAAGAAAAATTTAAATACAATCGTAGTGGTATTGAACTTGCCCACAATGGTGTGCGCATAATTAGAGAGTTAGATCAAGGTAATATAATAGCAGCTCCAGGTAATAATCCTGGAGGGGCAAACAAGAATACTATTGTAATAGATCCAAAATATACCTATTCGTTAAAGCCGGCCTTTGTTATTGTAGAGCTTCGCAACGATTCGCCAGCTGCTTTAGCTGGTTTAAAAATAGGAGATATGGTGTTAAGTATTAATAATAAGGAAACTCATCGTTACAAGTTACAAGATCTTATGTATATGTTTTATGATGATATTGGTAAACGTATACAAATAACAGTGGAGCGTAGAGGTGTAATTTTAAATTTCGAGTTTAAATTAAAGTCGCCTTATTAAAATTAAAAAGCCCAAGCATTTGCTTGGGCTTTTTTATCGAGTAATCTTTAAAAAAGATTATTGTTGAACGATGCTTTTGTCTTTTTTCTCTAAAACACTAGCTTTACTTGGGTCTATAACTTCCCCTTTAATTTTTAAAGCTACAGTTGGCGTTTCAGCGTTAGACTGTACTGTAATTGTTTTTCTAATTGGGTTAACACGGTTTGTGTCGTATTTAACTTCAATTTCTCCAGTTTTACCTGGTAAAATAGGATCTTTTGGTTTTTTAGGGATTGTACATCCACAGCTAGAAGATACCTTAGTAATAACTAAAGGCTCATTACCTGTGTTAGTAAATTCAAAAACTCTTACACCATCGGCACCTTTTTCAATAGTACCATAATCTATAGTTTCGGTCTTAAATTCAATTTTAGCTTGAGCATTCACAGCAAAACTGAATAACCCAACAAATAAGATTGTAATTAAATGTTTCATAATTTTAGTATTTATTTCAAATTAATTACCCTTTTTTAATTATAGTTTCAGGGTGAATATGTATTTCATTTTCATAAAAAACTTCGTCAAACATACTTACTTTTTCCACAACCTACAAAAAATATAGATGTATTACACCTTTATTAACATATTTAACAAAGTTGAAAGTACATTCTTTATTGTTGCCAGTTATAAAATTAAGCTCGTATTAAAGCTGAATAAGACTTTTACAAAACAAGAAATATAAGTACTTTTGCCAATTATTATTCAAAAACTATTCCAAAGATGAGTATTCCATCAAAATACGATGCACAACAGGTAGAAAACAAGTGGTACGACTACTGGATGACACATAATTACTTTCATTCAGAACCAGATGAGAGAGAGCCGTATACTATTGTAATTCCGCCACCAAACGTTACAGGAATTCTTCACATGGGGCATATGTTGAATAATACCATTCAAGATGTATTAATTCGTCGTGCACGTTTACAAGGTAAAAATGCCTGTTGGGTTCCGGGTACAGATCACGCATCTATTGCTACCGAAGCAAAAGTTGTGGCCAGATTAAAGGAGCAAGGTATAGATAAAAACGATTTATCTCGCGATGAGTTTTTAAAACACGCCTGGGATTGGACGCATGAATACGGTGGCGTTATACTTGAACAATTAAAAAAACTAGGATGTTCTTGCGATTGGGATCGTACCAAATTTACTATGGACGACGATATGAGCGAAGCCGTAATAAAAGTGTTTGTAGATTTATACAACAAAGGCTTAATTTACCGTGGTTATCGAATGGTAAACTGGGATCCTGAGGCAAAAACAACATTATCGGACGAGGAAGTAATTCACGAAGAGCGTCAAGGTAATCTGTACTATATTAATTATAAAATTGAAGGTAGCGACGATACCTTAACTATTGCCACTACACGTCCTGAAACTATTTTTGGCGATACCGCTATTTGTATTAACCCAGAAGACGAACGTTTTACGCACTTACGTGGAAAAAAGGCCATTGTGCCAATTTGTAACCGTGTTATTCCAATTATAGAAGATGAATATGTAGATCTCGAGTTTGGTACAGGTTGTTTAAAAGTAACACCAGCACACGACGAAAACGATAAAAACCTTGGCGACAAACACAATCTTGAGGTTATCGATATTTTTCATGAAGATGCTACATTAAATAGTTACGGTTTACAATTTGAAGGTCAAGATCGTTTTGTGGCTCGAAAATCTGTTGCCAAAGAACTAGAAAATATTGGTGTTTTAGTAAAAACAGAAACACATATAAATAAAGTAGGAACCTCAGAACGTACAAAGGCTGTAATCGAGCCTAGATTAAGCGATCAGTGGTTTTTAAAAATGGAAGAACTTGTAAAACCAGCAATAGAAGCGGTTTTAGGCGAAAATAACGATATCCAATTATTTCCTAAAAAATTTGAAAATACCTATCGCCACTGGATGGAAAACATCCGCGATTGGAATATTTCGCGCCAATTACTTTGGGGACAACAAATTCCAGCTTACTATTACGGTGAAGGAAAAGAAGACTTTGTAGTAGCCGAAACTATCGAAGAAGCGGTTAAGTTGGCAAATGAAAAACTTAATGTCACTTCGAGCGCAGTCGAGAAGCCAATTACAGCAGACGACTTACGTCAAGAAACCGATGCTTTAGACACTTGGTTCTCGTCATGGTTATGGCCAATGTCGGTTTTCGATGGTATTCGTAACCCAGAAAACGACGATATAAAATACTATTACCCAACAAACGATTTAGTTACAGGTCCAGATATTTTATTCTTCTGGGTAGCTCGTATGATAATTGCTGGATACGAATATAAAGGAGAAATGCCATTTAAAAATGTGTATTTAACCGGTTTAGTTCGCGATAAGCAGCGTCGTAAAATGAGTAAATCTTTAGGAAACTCGCCCGATGCTTTAAAACTTATAGAAGAATACAGTGCAGATGGTGTTCGTGTTGGTTTACTATTAAGTAGCGCAGCAGGAAACGATTTGTTGTTCGATGAGTCTCTATGTCAACAAGGTAAAGGTTTTGGTAACAAAATTTGGAATGCTTACCGTTTAGTTGATGGTTGGGAAGTTTCGGAAAGCATAGAACAACCAGAAGCAAGCAAAATAGCTATTTCTTGGTACGAATCTAAATTCCAAAAAGCATTAATCGAAATAGAAGATCATTTTAGTAAATACCGTTTAAGCGATGCTTTAATGGCAATTTATAAATTAATTTACGATGATTTTTGTGGTTGGTTACTAGAAATGGTAAAGCCAGCGTACCAACAACCTATTGATGCTAAAACTTATAATGCGATTATTGCTATTTTTGAAGATAATTTAAAAATTGTACATCCGTTTATGCCATTTTTAACTGAAGATTTATGGCATTACATAAAAGACCGCACACCAGAAGAAGCTTTAATTGTAGCCAGTTGGCCAGCAGCTAAACCAATTAACGAAACTTTGATTTCTGAATTTGATTTTGCTTCGGAAGTGATTTCGGGTATTCGAACCATTAGAAAAGAAAAGAACATTGCTTTTAAAGATACGATTGGTTTTTCTGTTATAAACAACGAAAAGTCATCCACAACTTTCGATGCTATAATTACTAAAATGGGTAATTTAGAAGCTATTGATTATGTAGATGAAGCCGTTGAAGGAGCATTAACGTTTAGAGTAAAATCGAACGAATATTTTGTACCAATGGTAGGCGCAATTGATGTTGAAGCTGAAATTAAAAAACTAACCGAAGAGTTAAATTACACCGAAGGGTTTTTAAAATCGGTGCAGAAAAAACTATCAAACGAGCGTTTTGTAAATAATGCACCAGAGCAAGTTGTAGCTAGCGAGAAAAAGAAAGAAGCCGATGCTTTAGCTAAAATTGAAACGTTAAAGACTAGTTTGGCTAGTTTGGGGTAGGTTTTATTATTGTGTTGTAGGTGAGTTAATTAAACCTTCCGAAAAAAATACTGTCAAATAAAAAAATAATCTATGAGACAGACGGTATTACTTTTTATGATTAGCTTGCTTTTCGTACAGTGCTCAAAAACAGATGATAATACTGCGATTGATTATCCCGATTCTGAAAACGATATAAGAGTTGGGGATTTTTCCGTAAACTATGTTAATCCCGAAATTTCGCCTAGGGATAATTATATGATTTGGATAGAACTTGATACGATAAATGGTGTATCTGGAAAAGTCTGGCAATGGGGTATAAACCCAAATACAGGAGATTTAATTCCTGAAGATGGAAAAGGATATAGTCCTTTTACCTCAAATATTTATGCACGTCCTGCAGATTGGGGAATTGATAATTTAGGTGTTTTTTATGTTGGTGCTACAACTTCAGGGCAAATAAAAATGATACGACCAACAAGCCCAACTTCTGCAACGGTTACAGATATTGCAGCACCTATTGAAAATAAACGAAGAGTATTTTATCCTTCACAACTTCCTGACGAAAACAAAAGATTTGTTCTTTATATTTTAAATGATGTCATTAATGGGTTTTCTGCAAATTATCCTCAAAACACGAAATTTCAATTAAGATTTCTTGATTTGGACAATCCAACAAATGATTATTTAATAGAAGAACAACCAAGCATATACCCATTAATAGTTCCTATGGATGTTATTGTTCCAAGATGGATAAAAGGAAGTTTCTATATCACTTATGGTTATAAAGATGCCAATGGAGTTGTGCAAGCAAAACAATTTAATGCACTAAACCCAACTGCTGCTGCTGTTCCTGTAACAAATGATATAGCCAATAAAGTAGATGGTAATACAATTTTAAACACGTTAAATGGAAATCAGTATTTTTTAAGTGGTTTTAATGCGACAAACACTGCATATATTTATAAAAGAACATCTTTCGAATCTATGTTCGTTCAAAATGAAATAATTACACCAACTTCGGTAAATCTTGAAACACCTGCCTTAAACCAATCTCACGAACCTTTTATTTTTAATAATGAGATGTATTCAGCATTTCAAATCAATGAAGACGGCAATAATTTTTCCCAAACGGCATTTAATCGACCTGGTGAAATTTGGTTAACGACAATAGACAACCAAAATCAACAAATGTGGTTATTAAGTGATTTTGATAGTACTTTAAACGTATCCGAACCGGAAGCATATATTGGTAACGACAAAGTTTGGATATTTTATTCAGCTTCTAAACTAGATGGTTCACAATCTTTCATCAACAGGAAATATCAATTGCGGAGATGCGAAACGCCTATGAATTAAGTGAATACCAAAATTTTTTAAAAGGTATAACTAATTACAATGCTCCAATTTCTCATCAATTTGCGACATTAAAGCCCATAAATAAATATGGTAATCTTTGGTGTGATAACCCCAATTCGAGTAGTTAATATGGTCTTGTTCGTCTTCTAGCTCGTTAGGACGCTGGTCGTTGGGTTGTGCTGCGAAATCTATGCTTAATACCACTTTTTGATTTGCTTCACGGCGTTGTCTGGCGGTGTAAAAATTATTGAAGGCTATAAAATTTGCATCGTCGGCATAATCGTAACCGCTATCTGGTGTTATGTAATAATCTAAATTTGTGGCAGTTTCGCCGTAATAACTAAAATCTTGAACAAACCAGTCTTCGGTTTCATTAAAAGCTCTGTAAACCAATCCGCTATTAATTAAATACGGATTAAATTCGGGCAAACCAGGGTTAATATCTGGAATATCTTGAGCTTCATCAAAAGCGGCCCAATTGCTAATACAGCCACATTCGTTTGTTGTGGTACATAACGGAATGTTTTCCCACCAACCGCCTTTATATAGACCTTCTTCGGCATAAACATATCCCATGCCGGCTAAGGCTGCTACCACTAATTGGTCGCGAAGCGTTGGGTTTTCATCGAATACATCACGCAATAACATACCCAATAAATACGATCCTTGCGAATGGCCTGCAATTATTATTTTATTGCCGTTATTGTAATTGTTTAAATACTCTAAAAATGCTGCTTTTACATCGCTATAAGAGGTTGCAATAATATTGGCTTGTTCTTCCTTGTCGGTTGTTTCGTCGTAGGTTTTACCAGACGATTGGCGATAATGCGGCGCAAAAACACGACCGTATTTTGCTAATAAACCACCCTGAGCAATTATGGTTAGGTTAATTAATAATTTATCTTGCTCGTCTATAGGGATATTTTGAGGGGTAAAAGCACTTTGTGCAGTAGTTAATATTGTTGGGTGAACCCAAAACACATCGATTCCTGTATTTATGGTGGCATTATTTTCTACTGCAATGGTTTCTTCAATATTTAAATTTTCATCAATTACCGCAATATCTAAATTGTAAAAAGGTAAAATAGTTGTTTTTTCAGGATGGATTACCCAATTTTCAGTATTCTCGAAATCTACAGTTGAGGTTGGAATATCAATAACTTCTGTAACTGGGGTGTCATCGTCTTCTTGTTCTTCTTCTGTACCGCCGTTATCACTTTTAGAGCATGCAGTTTGTAATATAATTAGGACAACTAATAGGAGTTTTTTCATTTTTTAAGTAGGTTTTAAATAAATATCTGAAAAATAGTTTGTTAAACTAATATAATAAAAAAAGTCGCTCCTAAATTAAGAACGACTTTTATGTTTTGTAAAATTGCTTAGACTTTATTCATTAACCGAAATTAAGTTAATATCAAAAATTAGTACAGAACCTCCAGGAATACCGGCGTAACTACTATTACCGTACCCTAAATGCGCAGGAATTAAAAGTATACCGCTACCGCCTTCTTTAAAATAAGTAATACCTTCGGTCCAACCAGCAATTACTTGCTGTAAGTTAAACGAAACACCGCTTTCACTACTTTCGTCGAAAACGCTGCCATTTAAAAAATAGCCTTTGTAAGCTACAGTTACGTTGCTTGTATAAGTTGGTTGTTCGCCAGAGCCTTGTTCGTTAATAACATAGTACAAACCCGAATCGGTTTTTACAGCATTTAGGCTATTTTCGGCAATGTAATTTTGAATGTCTTCATCGTTTTGAGCTCTATAATCTACAGTGTCGTCGTTTTTACAAGCCGTAAATATTAATGGAACTATTAAGGCTAAGGCTAATAACGTATTTTTCATATTTAAAATTTTAGCGGTAAATATAATAAGATGTATGTATTGTTAATGGGCGTCGGTTAAAATTTTGTGTAAATAAAAAAGACGCTCTAAAATACACAATGATCTTTTAGAGCGCCTTTTTAAGAATTAAATTGCAAGCAGTTTTACTTTATCATAGCGTAGCTACGTTTTATAAAGTTTGTAAGTTCTTCACCTTTTAATAAACCTTGAGATAAACGCGCTAAATCTAATCCTTGATTAATTAAGCGTTCTTTATCCTCTTTAGCTTCGGTGTTTAAAATATCGTTTACTAAGGCATTATTGGTGTTAACAATTAAGTTGTACATTTCGGGCATATTACCCATGCCAAACATACCACCACCGCCTCCAGTGGCTTGCATTTCTTTCATACGACGCATAAATTCTGGTTGCGTAATTATAAACGGATTTGCCTCGCTATCCATAGCTTCTAATTGAACCATAAATTTATCAGAAGGCACAACTTCTTTTAATAATTCTTCTAAAGTTTTCTTTTGATCGTCATCTAACTTAGAAATAGTGTTTTCATCTTTCTTAATTAAATTATCGATGTGATCACCATCAACACGTGCAAAAGATATGTTTTCTTTTGATGTTTCTAATTTCTGGATTAAGTGCGATACTATTGGAGAATCTAATAATAAAACTTCGTATCCTTTTGCTTTTGCAGACTCGATGTAACTGTGTTGTGCATCTTTGTCTGAAGCGTAAAGAATTACTAATTTATCATCTTTATCGGTTTGGTTTGCTTTAATTTTATTGAATAATTCTTCGTATGTGTAGTAGCTACCATCAACCGTTGGGTAAAGTGCGAAAGTATCTGCTTTTTCAAAGAATTTTTCTTCGGAAAGCATTCCGTATTCAATAACAACTTTAATATCGTCCCATTTTGCTTCAAAATCTTCACGATTGCTATTGAATAACGATTTTAATTTATCGGCTACTTTACGTGTAATGTAAGATGAAATCTTTTTTACAGCACCATCGGCTTGTAAGTATGAACGCGATACGTTTAGCGGAATGTCTGGAGAATCGATTACACCACGTAACATGGTTAAAAATTCTGGTACAATACCTTCAACATTATCGGTTACAAAAACTTGGTTTTGGTATAATTGAATTTTATCTTTTTGAATATTCATGTCTTGTCCCATTTTTGGGAAATACAAAATACCAGTTAAGTTAAATGGATAATCAACATTTAAGTGAATGTTAAATAACGGCTCCTCGAACTGCATTGGGTACAACTCGCGATAAAAGTTTTTGTAATCGTCGTCTTTTAAATCGGTTGGTTGCTTTGTCCACGCTGGGTTAGGGTTGTTAATAATATCGTCAACCGTAATTTGTTTGTGTGGTTCTTTGGTTTCTTTACCGTCTTTATCGGTAATAGTTGCAGGCTCATGCTCTGGGTCGTTAATTTCTTTAGTGCCAAATTTAATTGGCACAGGCATAAACTTATTGTATTTGTTTAATAGCTCACGAATACGAGATTCTTCAAGAAATTCTGTAGAATCTTCGGCAATATGAAGTATGATTTCTGTACCTCTATCGGTTTTATCGGCAGTTTCTAGAGTAAACTCAGGCGAACCATCGCAAGTCCAATGTGCAGCAGGCTCATCTTTAAACGATTTTGTAATGATTTCAACTTTTTCTGCAACCATAAAGGCAGAGTAAAAACCTAAACCAAAATGACCGATAATTCCAGAATCTTTAGCCGAATCTTTGTATTTATCTAAAAATTCTTCAGCTCCAGAAAAGGCTACTTGGTTAATGTATTTTTCAACCTCTTCGGCTGTCATACCTAAACCTTGATCTATAATATGAAGTTTTTTACCGTCTTTGTCTATTTTTACTTCAATTTGAGGATTGCCATACTCAACTTTAGCTTCACCAATATTAGTTAAGTGTTTAAGTTTTAAAGTTGCATCTGTTGCGTTACTAATAAGCTCACGTAAAAATATTTCGTGGTCGCTGTATAAGAATTTTTTAATTAACGGAAAGATGTTCTCTACCGATACATTAATGTTTCCTTTTGCCATAATTTAATTTATTTTTTAATTCTCACATCTGCGAGAACTGTTTATTGATTTTTATTTTGATTGATTTTGTCATTTCAACAAAAATGCCAATTCCTAAAATATGACAAAGTGGCACTAAAAGAAAAGGCCACTCTGTAATAGAAAGGCCTTTTATTAATTTATGAAGAAGTTTAATTATTCTTCTGTGTTTTTTGAAGGTTTTAAATGTTTTTCAAACCATTGGTCTTGTTCCCAAAGCATATGTAAAACCGATTCTTTTGCAGCATAACCATGACTCTCCTTTGGCAGCATAACTAATCTTACCGGAGCGCCAAGACCTTTTAAGGCATTAAAATAACGCTCGCTTTGTAGTGGATATGTTCCAGAGTTGTTATCGGCTTCACCGTGAATTAGTAGTAAAGGTGTCTTCATTTTATCGGCATGCATAAATGGCGACATGTTATAATATATTTCTGGAGCTTCCCAATAATTTCTTTCTTCACTTTGAAAACCAAAAGGCGTTAATGTGCGGTTGTAAGCACCACTTCTTGCTACACCTGCCGCAAATAAATTGGAGTGTGATAATAAATTGGCCGTCATAAATGCACCGTAAGAGTGTCCGCCAACGGCAACTTTTGTACGGTCTATATAGCCTAAATTGGCTACAGCATCAATACCAGCTTTAGCATTGGCCACCAATTGTTTTATAAAGGTGTCGTTTGGTTGTTCGTCGCCTTCGCCAACTATAGGGAAAGAAGCGTCGTCTAAAACCACATAGCCTTTTGTAACCCAATAAATTGGCGAACCGTACCATGGATAAGTAAACTCGTTAGAGTTGCTAGTGCTTTGGCCTGCGCTACTTTTGTCTTTGTATTCGCGCGGATATGCCCACATAATCATAGGGTATTTTTTACCAGCTTCGTAGTTAGTTGGTAAATATAATGTTCCAGAAAGCTCTAAACCATCATCACGTTTGTAATTAATAATTTCTTTTTTAACGTTTTGTATACTTTTAAACGGATTCTCGAATTGTGTTAATGGCACAGGAGTCATGCGTTTAAAAATGTTTCGTACGTAGTAATTAGGATATTCGTTTTTAGATTCAATGCGCACTAAAATTTCTCCTTTTTTCATATTGAAGGCCATAGAGATGTCTTCAACTTTATCTGTTAAATTAGATTGATAGAGTCTAGATGTTTTTTTGCTACTTAAATCCATAGCATCAACAAAAGGAAATTTTCCTTTGGCACTATAACCGTCTCCAATTAAATAGGCTTTGTTTTTTATAATATCTAAAGTGTAACGCCCAAATTCATTGCGTTTGGTAACGAAATTACCCGGGTTACTATAAACATCTTGGTAGTTTCTGTCGAAAAGTATTTCAGGTTTAATTTTTGAGTTTGATGGATTAAATATATAGGTTTTTGTGTTTCTGGTGTTCCACCAATAATCGTAGGCAATAGCAGTATTATCTGTTCCCCATTCAATACCGCTAAAACGGTTAATAGTTTTTAAAAGTGCAGTTGGTTGTCCTGTAAACGGGGCATCGAGTTGAAAAACTTCATCTCTAAACTCAACTTCTTTTTCGGCATCGCCTTCATCTAAAGCTTCAGCCCAAACTAGAGTAGCTGGTTTGTCGTCGCGCCAAGAAAGGTTTCTTTTGCCTTTTCTAACAGACATAAATCCTTTTGGTAAGTCTTCAATTAAAGGTACTTCAAGTACGGTTTTTATTAATTTTCCATCGGTATTGTAGACAATACTTTTTGATGGAAATCTGCGATATGGTACTAAATATGAAAAAGGTTTTTCTATAGTTGTAATCATGATATAGTTACCATCTGGAGAAAACGATATACTGCGATACATAGCACTTTCCTTCCAGGGCGTAATTGTACCATTTAAATCTACTTTTTGTAAATCGGCTAAAGCCAATTGCTCAAAATTGTGTTCGTCGGCTTTGTTTTTTAATAAATCTTGGTAGGTTCTGTTTTGTGCTTTTTTACCAGCTTCACTAACCGAAATTGTTGGGCCAGTTGGAACTGCAATTTTAGTGTCTATTAAATCTTTTCGGTTATCAGGGAGTGTTTTAATAAGTAAAGCATTGCTGTTTTTAAACCAGTAAAACGGGTTTCCAATATTAGCATTAAGATTGTCTTTGGTTAGTTTTTTTACAGATTTACTATTTATATCTAAAATCCAAAGTTCTACACCAGAAGTAGTTGTATTAGTAAAAGCCATTTTGCTTTGATCTGGCGACCAAGAAAAATTAGAAAGTCTTGGGTTTTTTGGTAAATTTTCAACGGTTGTTTCTGTTCCTTTTCTGCCAACTCTTACTTTTATATTATTGTAATAGCGTTCTCTACTGCCAATATTTGTTTTTGGGTTAATTCTTAATCCACCAAGTCGCATTTCGGTTTCCGACAAGGTTTCAATACTTTTAAAATTGCTTCGGTATAAGAACACCATGTTTTCACCTTTGCTATCAATTCTTATTGATGGCGCTAAAGGAGCTTCAGCAAGTTCTAGAATTTCTTTTGAGGGTTTTTGGTAAGTTAAATTTTCTTGAGCATAGCTAAATATGGAAATGCCGAGAAAATAAAAAAATAGTAGTTTTTTCATTTTTTGATTTTTGAATTTGTTAGCATTTAAAATTATTGATTTCAGTGTAAATAAAGTCTAAAATTAAAGTTAAAATACCTTTGGAGCCTGTTTATATACTAAGTTTTAAACTTAACCATGATTTTATATTGCTAAATATGTTTATATTGCCAAATTATTAAAATTAACATGCATAAATTATGTATAATTCAAAAATAATTGGTTTAGGTAAATATGTGCCAGATAATGTGGTTACCAATGATGATTTATCTAAAATAATGGACACTAATGACGAGTGGATTACAGAAAGAACAGGTATAAAAGAGCGTCGTTGGGTAAAAGAAGGTAGTGGAGATACTACGGCAACAATGGGTGTTAAAGCAGCTAAAATGGCTATAGAACGCGCCGGAATAAGTAAAGATGATATAGATTTTATTGTTTTTGCTACGTTAAGTCCAGATATGTATTTTCCTGGGCCAGGTGTTCAGGTTCAGCATGCGTTGGGTATTAAAACGGTTGGAGCTTTGGATGTTAGAAACCAATGTTCTGGTTTTATTTACGCCTTATCTGTAGCCGATAATTTTATAAAAACAGGTATGTATAAAAACATACTTGTAATTGGTAGTGAGTTACATTCGCATGGTTTAGATAAAACAACAAGAGGCCGTGGTGTTAGTGTGATTTTTGGAGACGGAGCAGGTGCGGCTATTTTAACTAGGGAAGAAGGTAATAAAAAAGGAATTTTGTCTACACATTTACATAGTCAAGGTGAACATGCCGAAGAATTGGTTTTAAAAGCACCAGGTATGGGAACGCGTTGGGTAAACGATATTTTAGCAGATAATAATGAAGATGATGAGAGTTATTTCCCGTACATGAATGGACAATTTGTGTTTAAAAATGCTGTGGTTCGTTTTAGTGAGGTAATTATGGAGGGGTTAATGGCAAATGGTTTGCAAAAAGAAGCTATAGATATGTTAATTCCGCACCAAGCTAATTTACGTATAGCGCAGTTTATTCAAAATAAATTCGGATTAACAAACGATCAAGTTTTTAACAATATTCAAAAATACGGAAATACAACAGCAGCGTCTATTCCTTTAGCTTTAACAGAAGCTTGGGAAGCAGGTAAAATAAAGGAAGGCGATACAGTTGTTCTTGCAGCGTTTGGAAGCGGATTTACTTGGGGAAGTTGCATTATTAATTGGTAAAGTAAATTTTTATTAAAAATAACAAAAAACCCGAAACGTTTTGTTTCGGGTTTTTCTAGCTATTAATCAACTTCAATTAACACTTATATGAAGAATCATATTATCTTAGACGTATTTATATCTGTTTTATTACATTGATAATCAGTATTTCAATAATTTTAACATAACAAATAAAAAAAACTCGAAACATTACTTTCGAGTTTTTTAGTTTATACAAATCTTCATAATTACGGATGTTTTTCTTGTAGATGACTAATTCTAAATAATAAATAAAACGTAGTAGTATAGATTGTACTTTATTATAACGACAAAATTAATCTAATATTATTTAAAATATAAAAAATTAACATAAAATTTTATTTTGCTAAATTTTTACCCCTTAAAATTACGAAATTGATTTTTGAGGGATTTATTTTGTAGGATTTTTAACAATGATTTTGGTTTGGTTAAAAAATTTAAAACAAAACCCTGAAAGCTGTAAGTTTTTCAGGGTTTTTTTAATATCCTAACATGTTCACTAACCATCAAAATAATGCAGGATATTAAATATTGTAATTCTTTTTTTAATAAGACGACAAAATGTATATTATGTTACTAGAAAGTAATTATTTAAAATAAGTTTAACGAATGAAAAAGAAAACTTTAGTTTTTGGAGCTTCTTTGAAAACAAATCGATATTCGAATTTGGCTGTACAGCGGTTAGTTGCAAATAAAATAGATACGGTAGCTTTTGGATTAAAAAGCGGAATTATAGAAGGAGTAGGTGTAGATACAGAATTGTTACACTATGAAAATCTGCATACCATAACACTTTATATTAACCCTACAAGGCAAGAAGAGTATTACCATTATTTAATTGCGTTAAGGCCAGATCGTATTATTTTTAACCCTGGAACAGAAAACCCAGAATTTTATAAATTGTTACGAGCTAATGGTATAAGCTATGAAGTAGCTTGTACTTTAGTTTTGCTTTCTACGAATCAATATTAGGCCTAAAAAGGTTAACAGACCGTTTATAATTAGAATTTCGAAACCTATTTGGTAGCCGTTTAATAAATCTACAGAATGGGCATTAATAAAGTATGATAGTATTGGAGCTATAATAGCAATAACCCATACATATTTATCTTTAATTTGGGTTTTAGTAAAAATACCAAGAGCAAATAAGCCTAAAAGTGGTCCATAAGTATAACCGGCTGCTTTAAAAAGTTCCCATATTACAGATACATCCTTAAAAATAGCATCAAAACAAATAATTACAACTACTAATAAAGCACTTATAAAAATGTGAGTTTGTTTTCTAATTTTTTTCTGTGCATTAATAGGTTTTTTTCCTATTTCAATAATATCAATACAAAACGATGTAGTTAATGATGTTAAAGCAGAGTCAGCGCTAGAATAGGCGGCAGCTACTAAACCAAGAATAAAAAATGATGAGGTTAAAATGCCAATTTCAGGTAGCATGGCAATGGTTGGAAATAATTCGTCTTTTTTAGCTGTAATGCCGTTTGTATTCGCGTATTCTGTAAGCATAAGGCCTAAAACTAAAAATAGGATGTTTACAAAAATTAAAACCACACTAAAAGACAGCATGTTTTTTTGAGCTTCTTTCAAGTTTTTACAGGTTAAGTTTTTTTGCATCATATCTTGGTCTAACCCAGTCATGGTTATCGTAATAAACATGCCAGATAAAAAACTTTTTATAAAGTATTGAGCATCGTTAACATCTTCAAAAAAGAAAACTTTACTCATAGTATTTTCTTTAACACTGGTATAAATTTCAGTAATACCATTTAGGTCTAGTGCAGATGCTAAAAAGAAAATAGTAACAATAACAGAAACTAACATAAATAAAGTTTGCAGTGTATCTGTGAAAATTATTGTTTTTATTCCTCCTTTAAAGGTGTAAAGCCAAATTAGAATGATGGTAATAATTACAGTTATGGCAAAAGGTATATTAAATTGATCGAAAACTAAAAGCTGTAAAACTTTGGCAACCAAAAACAGCCTAAAAGAGGCGCCAACAACGCGGGAAATTAAAAAAGCAACAGAGCCGGTTTTGTAGCTTACAATGCCAAATCTATCTTTTAAATACGAATATATAGATGTTAAATTAAGTTTATAGTATATAGGTAACAATACATAAGCAATAACAATATAGCCAAATAAATAACCAAAAACTACTTGTAAATAACCAAATTGTTTGGTTTCCACAGCACCTGGAACCGATATAAATGTTACTCCAGAAAGCGAAGCGCCTATCATACCAAATGCAACTAAATACCAAGGGGCAGACTTGTTTGCTTTAAAAAAAGCATCGTTAGAGTCTTCTTTTCCTGTGAAATAAGATATTAATATAAGGACTATAAAATAGCCTGCAATTAAAAATAGAATTTGTGTTGCTGTCATAAATAGTATATTGAAGCCAAAATACAAATAACAAACGATAAGTTTAAAACTTAATTCTAAAATTGTAAATTCGCAACCATGGAATTTTCTTCAAAATTATTAGAAAACGCAGTAAGCGAAATGTCTCAATTACCAGGTATAGGTAAGCGTACAGCATTACGTTTGGTTTTACATATGTTAAAGCAGCCAGCCTCTAGAACACAATTACTTGCCGATGCTTTAGTGAAAATGCGTACCGAAGTTAAGTTCTGTAAATCATGTCATAATATAAGTGATGTAGATTTATGTGAAATATGCTCAAACAAATCTAGGGCTACAGATACTATTTGTGTTGTTGAAGACGTTAGAGATGTTATGGCTATTGAAAATACGAGCTCTTTTAAAGGGATTTACCATGTTTTAGGAGGTAAGATTTCTCCAATGGATGGTGTAGGACCTCACGATTTAAAAATAGATTCTTTGATTAATAAGGTAAAACAAGGAGAGGTAAAAGAGTTAATTTTCGCCTTAAGTTCAACAATGGAAGGCGATACCACAAACTTTTACATTTATAAGCAAATACAGGAATATAATGTACTTACATCAACTATAGCTCGGGGGATCTCGGTGGGTGATGAGTTGGAGTATGCCGACGAAATAACACTTGGCAGAAGTATTGTAAATCGTATTCCTTTCGAGTCTTCACTTAAATCTTAATTTGCCTTTTTTTTTGAAACTATCTGTTGTTATATTAAACTATAATGTGCGTTACTTTTTAGAGTTATGCATAAAAAGTGTACAAGCTGCTATTGTAAACATAGATGCAGAAATAATTATAGTAGATAATAACTCGAATGATGATAGCGTAGCTATGCTCAAGGATAAATTTCCTGAGTTTAAGTTAATTGTAAATAGAGAAAACTTAGGGTTCTCAAAAGCTAACAATATAGGTGTGCAACAGGCCAAAGGTGAATATGTTTGTATTTTAAACCCAGATACTGTTGTTGCAGAAGATACATTTACTAAAATTTTAAACTTTGCTCATTCTAAATCAAAGTTAGGAGCTGTAGGTTGTCAATTAATAAATGGTGTTGGAGACTTTTTGCCAGAAAGTAAACGTAAAATACCATATGTAAAAGCGGCTTTTAAAAAGATTTTAGGAAATGCTAAAGATTATTATGCTGAGAATTTAAAGCCTGATGAAGTAGGTGAAGTAGAGGTTTTAGTTGGGGCATTTATGTTTATGAAGCGAGATGTGTTTTTAAAAGTAGGAGGTTTTGATGAAGACTACTTTATGTACGGAGAAGATATAGATTTGTCGTATAAACTACTAAAAGCTGGTTATAAAAATTATTATTTTGGTCAAACAACCATTATTCATTACAAAGGTGAAAGTACATTAAAAAATAAGTTTTATGCAAGACGTTTTTATGAAGCCATGCGTATATTTTATAAAAAACATTTTAAACGAAATTTGTTGTTCGATGTTTTCGTATGCTTTGGTATAAATTTGGCTTATTTTCTTAGAAAACCTCCAGAAAGGCGTCATAAAGTATTAAATCGTTATGTTTTATTATCCGACACTAAAAATAAAAACCTTGAAAGCCATTTGGATGCTGAAGTTGTTTTAGTTAACAATACAAATAATTTACAAAATGGAGACGAGGTTATTATAGATACTTCAAAATATAGTTATAAAGAAATTATAAGTATAATTAAAGCTAATCCAAAAAATAAGCAGTTGGCATTTAAAATACTTCCTGAAAATTCAAAATTTATAATAGGAAGTGATAATACTATAGATAAAGGAGAAATAATAGAATTTAACTAGTTTTTATAAAATAAATTAACTAAAAAACACTTGTTTTTAGTAATTTTGCAAAAAAAATAAAACCAAACATCTTAACGTTTCATTATGGCAAAATATAAGTTGAAGCTACCTAAAATGGGAGAAAGTGTTGCAGAAGCAACAGTAACATCATGGCTAAAAGAAGTTGGTGATACTATAGAAATAGATGAGCCAATTCTTGAAATAGCGACAGATAAGGTAGATAGTGAAGTTCCTAGCGAAGTAGAAGGAGTTTTAGTAGAACGCTTTTATAATGTAGATGATGTTGTACAAGTGGGCGAAGTATTAGCTATAATTGAAACCAGTGGAGACGATAATGAAGTTGAAGAAGATAATGGTGTAATTGAATCGGTTAACGAGGAAGACTTAGTTGAAGCTCCTATTCAAGAAGCCGTAAATTATGTTAATGAAAGTGTTGCAGTTGCTCAACAAGTAGTTGAAGCTCCTGTTTTAACATCTACAGAAAATAGATTTTATTCACCTTTAGTTAAAAATATTGCAAAAGCCGAAGGAATATCGCAAGCTGAGTTAGACGCTATACAGGGAACAGGTAAAGATGGACGCGTAACAAAAAACGATATTTTATTATTTTTAGAAAATAAAAACGGAACTGATAGTCCTGTAAAAACAAAGGTTGAACCTGTTGATTTAAAAACAACTAAAGTAGAAATCAAAACGCCTGTAATTTCTAGTGGTGAAGATGAAATTATAGAAATGACAAGAATGGGAAAGTTAATTTCTCATCACATGACGGCATCATTACAAACCTCGGCACATGTACAAAGTTTTATAGAAGCCGATGTAACAAATATTTGGAACTGGAGAAATAAAGTTAAAAACGAATTTCAAAAAAGAGAAGGCGAAAAACTTACGTTTACGCCAATTTTTATGGAAGCTATTGCCAAAGCGTTACGTGAGTATCCGTTAATGAATATTTCTGTTCAAGGCGATAAAATAATAAAAAAGAAAAATATAAATCTGGGTATGGCGGCAGCTTTACCAGACGGTAATTTAATTGTTCCGGTTATAAAAAATGCAGATCAGCTTAACTTAGTTGGAATGACTAAACAGGTTAACGATTTAGCAAACAGAGCGCGTATAAATCAATTAAAACCCGATGAAATACAAGACGGAACATATACTGTTACTAATGTTGGTAGCTTTGGCAGTGTTATGGGAACACCTATAATTAATCAGCCTCAAGTTGGTATTTTAGCTCTAGGTGCCATAAGAAAAGTACCGGCGGTAATAGAAACTCCAGAAGGCGATTTTATAGGTATTCGCTATAAAATGTTTTTAACACATTCTTACGATCATCGTGTGGTTAACGGTGCACTTGGAGGTATGTTTGTAAAAGCTGTAGCCGATTATCTTGAAGCTTGGGATACCAATCGTGAGGTTTAAAAAAATAAAATAAATGCCTAAATTGTCCAATCCAAAAAATAAAGGGTTGGACTTTTTATTTTAATATAAAACTATAGTTATAATGCAACTAAACTTAACAAAGCCTATTTGTTTTTTTGATTTAGAAACCACAGGCGTAAACATTACAAAAGATAGAATTGTTGAAATTTCTATTTTAAAAGTATTTCCAGATGGAAAAGAAGAACGCAAAACCTGGTTGGTAAATCCGGAAATGCCCATTCCAAAGGAGGTTACCGAAATTCATGGTATTTCAGACGAAAAAGTTGCTAACGAACCAACATTTAAGGATTTAGCTAAAGATATTCATAACATGATTAAAGACTCTGATTTAGGAGGGTTTAATTCTAATAGGTTTGATATTCCTTTGTTGGCTGAAGAAATGTTGCGTGCTGATATTGATTTTGATATGAAAAACCGATTAGCGGTAGATGTGCAAACCATTTTTCATAAAATGGAACAACGTACTTTAAGTGCAGCTTATAAGTTTTATTGCGATAAAAATTTAGATGATGCACATAGTGCTGAAGCTGACACTAATGCAACTTACGAAGTTTTAAAGGCACAAATTGAAAAATATGACAATCTTGAAAATAGCACCAAGTTTTTAGCTGAGTTTAGTTCTCGTAAAAAGTTTGCCGATTTTGCCGGATTTATCGTGTTTAATAAGAATGGAGAAGAGTGTTTTTCGTTTGGTAAACATAAAGGCAAGTTGGTAACAGAGGTTTTAGATAAAGAACCTGGTTATTTTGGATGGTTATTAAATGCTGATTTTCCATTGTATACCAAAAAGGTTTTAACAGCTATTAAATTAAGAAGTTTTAATAATAAACTTTAAAAATAAAAATATTTGCAGGTGTTAGCTTTTAGTTAGCAAATACACCTGCGTTAGGGATTGTAGTGTAAAGCCCACAGCTTAACTGTTGTAAACAGTAAGCGAGGACTTGCAGCGTAAAGCCCGACCGCGCCTGAGCGTGGTAACGCCCAAATTGAAAAAAATAAAGTATTTTCGCATTTATTATAATTTAAAATAGCATGAAATTAATTTGTATAGGTAGAAATTATACCAAGCATATTGAGGAACTGGAGAATGAAAAACCTACAGAACCGGTAATTTTTATGAAGCCAGATACTGCTATTTTACTTAAAAAACAGCCGTTTTTTATTCCAGATTTCTCTAACGATGTACATTACGAGGTTGAGGTTCTAGTAAAAGTTAATAGAGTAGGGAAGTATATTGATAAAAAATTTGCCCATAAATACTACAACGAAATTGGTTTAGGTATAGATTTTACAGCTCGAGATTTACAATCTAAATTAAAAGAAAAAGGGCTGCCTTGGGAAAAGGCTAAAGCTTTTGATGGATCTGCGGTGGTTGGTAAATGGCTCTCAAAAGATGAATTTACCAATGTTAATGAAATGAATTTTTCTTTAAAAAAGAATGAAAATGTTGTGCAAAATGGAAATACAAGCCACATGCTTTGGAAAATTGATGAAATAATAGAATATGTCTCTAAATATTTTACATTAAAGATAGGAGATATTATATTTACGGGAACACCAGCCGGAGTAGGCAAGGTTTCTGTAAACGATAATTTAAAAGGATTTATTGAAAACAAGGAAATGTTTTCGATTACAGTTAAATAAAATATGGAACAACATTACAAATTATACAGAGTTCGCGAATTAGCCGATAATGATGACGATTTTATATTGGCTTTGGCTCAAACATTTGTGGAAGAGGTTGCTGTTGATGCCGAAAGACTTAAAAAGGCAGTTGCAGATAAAAATTACCACGAAGCTTACCAAGCGGCTCATAAAATGAAGCCTACTATCGATTTATTCGAGCTTGGTGTACTTAATACCTTAATTGAAGTGCAAGATTGGGGGAAATTTACAAAAACAGACCAAGATATTACCGAGCAACTTAATATTGTTATAACAGCAGTAGATAATGCTTTGGCAGAATTGAAGTCAGATTTCAATTTATAAATGTTATCAGAAATAATTACCATAGGTGATGAGTTATTAATTGGGCAAGTTATTGATACCAATTCGGCTTTTATAGCTAAGCAGTTAAATAAAATAGGCGTATCTGTGTACCAGATTACTTCGGTGCAAGACGAAAAAACTCATATTTTACAAGCCTTAAAAGATGCCGAAAACCGTGTAGATATTATTATTCTAACAGGTGGATTAGGGCCAACAAAGGACGATATTACTAAAAAAACCATAGCAGAATATTTTAACGATACTCTAGTTCGTGATGCTTCGGTGTTGGAGAATATTGAAAACATTTGGAAAAATTATGTAAGGCAAACCTTGCTACAAGTAAATAAAGATCAAGCCTTAGTACCATCTAAAGCACAGGTTTTAATGAATACCTTGGGTACAGCTCCAGGTATGTGGATGGAAAAGGGGGAAAAAGCGTTTATTTCGCTTCCTGGTGTGCCTTTTGAAATGAAAGCACTAATTACTAACTCGGTCATTCCTAAAATAAAAGATAAATACAAATGCCCGTTTATACTTCACAAAACATTATTAGTTTATGGTTTAGGTGAAAGTACTTTAGCCGCACGTATTGAAGCTTGGGAAGATGCCTTGCCAGAACATATTAAATTAGCGTATTTGCCTAGTTTAGGTAAAATGCGACTTCGAATATCTTCAAAAGGGTTTGATAGAGCTAAAGTAGAAACCGAAGTGCAAGATCAAATTAATAAAGTTTTACCTTTAATAAAAGATGAGTTTTTTGGGTATGAAGATGAAGATGGTAATGAAGAAGCTGTAATAGGAAACCGATTAACGAAAATAGAAAAAACACTAGCCATTGCAGAAAGTTGTACAGGAGGTAAATTGGCAGAATTATTTACAGCTAATCCAGGAGCTTCAAAATATTTAAAAGGAGGTGTGGTTACATACTCTACACAGTCTAAAATAGATGTTTTAGGTATAGATGAAGCTTTAATAAACAAGTATTCGGTTGTAAGCTCGCAAGTTGCCGAAGCAATGGCCATTAAGGTTAAAAATTTATATAAATCAGATTTTGCTATTGCAACAACAGGTAATGCAGGACCAAGTAAAGGTGATTCGCAAGCAGAAATAGGAACCGTATTTATAGCCATTGCTAATAATAACGGTGTGTTTTCGCAAGAATTTAAGTTCGGTAGTCCTCGTGCCAGAGTAATAAACAAAGCGGTTAACAAGGCTTTAGAATTACTTCAAAAAGAAATTTTTAAAAATTGATAAAGTTTTGGTTGTTAGCTATTAAATTATTTGTATATTTGCACCTCGATTTTAAGCAACAAGAATTTTAAAGTTATAGATAATGTCAAGAGTTTGTGAACTTACAGGTAAGAAGGCAATGGTTGGGAACAATGTTTCTCACGCATTAAACAGAACTAAACGCAAATTTGGTGCGAATTTAGTTAAGAAACGTTTTTACATTCCAGAAGAAGATAAGTGGGTAACTTTAAAAGTGTCAACTTCTGCTTTAAAAACCATTAATAAAATAGGTATATCTGCAGCAATTAAAGAAGCAAAATCTAAAGGATTTTTAAAGTAATAGCTGCGCTAAAAAATATATAAAATGGCAAAGAAAGGAAACAGAATTCAGGTAATTTTAGAATGTACAGAGCATAAAGCTACTGGGCAACCAGGAACATCTCGTTACATTACAACTAAAAACAAGAAGAACACGCCAGATAGAATGGAGATTAAAAAATTTAATCCAATTCTTAAGCGTATGACTATTCATAAAGAGATAAAATAATTAGTTATGGCAAAGAAAGCAGTAGCATCATTACAAACAGGATCAAAAAGATTAACAAAAGCCATAAAAATGGTTAAATCTCCTAAAACTGGAGCTTATGTTTTTGTTGAATCTATTATGGCACCAGATTTAGTAAACGACTATTTCAAAAAAAATTAATAAACCTCTCAATGGTTTAGAAAAGCAGCTTTCTAGCTAAGAAAGCTGCTTTTTTTGTTTTATATTTATCTGACATTATTGCAAAATTTTAAATTAGGCAAGAAATTTGGTTGATTCAGGTTATGTTAAATCATCTTTTTAAAGCATAAAAAAAATAATGAGTTTTTTTAAAAAAATATTTTCATCAGAAAAAAAGGAGACCTTAGATAAAGGTTTAGAAAAAACTAAAAGCAGTTTTTTTGGTAAGCTCAGTAAGGCTGTGGCTGGAAAATCTAAAGTAGACGATGAAGTTCTAGATAATCTTGAGGAGGTTTTAGTTAGTAGCGATGTTGGTGTAAACACAACTTTAAAAGTAATTGAACGTATTGAAGAACGTGTGGCTAAAGATAAATATCTTGGTACAGATGAGTTAAACCATATTTTACGTGAAGAAATAGCAGGATTACTTAGTGAAACTAACATTGGAGAAGAAACAGAATTTTCTGTTCCTAGTAATAAAAAGCCTTATGTTATTATGGTTGTAGGTGTTAATGGTGTTGGGAAAACAACAACCATTGGAAAGCTGGCTTATCAATTTAAAAAGCAAGGATTAAAAGTAGTTTTAGGTGCAGCCGATACTTTTAGGGCAGCAGCCATAGATCAGCTTCAGGTTTGGGCAGACCGTGTAGATGTACCTATAGTTAAACAAAATATGGGAAGTGACCCAGCCTCTGTAGCTTTTGATACTTTACAAAGTGCAGTTACTCAAGATGCCGATGTTGTTATAGTTGATACGGCTGGACGTTTGCATAATAAAGTAAATTTAATGAACGAGCTTACAAAGGTTAAGCGTGTTATGCAAAAAGTGGTGGATGATACGCCTAATGATGTGTTATTGGTTTTAGATGGTTCTACCGGTCAAAACGCATTTGAACAGGCTAAACAATTTACAGCAGCAACCGAAGTAACCTCTTTAGCTGTTACAAAATTAGATGGAACAGCAAAAGGTGGTGTTGTTATAGGGATTTCAGATCAGTTTAAAATTCCTGTTAAGTATATTGGTGTTGGTGAAGGTATTGAAGATTTGCAAGTGTTTAATAAATATGAATTTGTAGATTCTTTTTTTAAATAAATAAAAATTACAAAAATTTTAAATTGTAAAGGCTGTAAAAAATTGTAGTTGCGATTAGGTTTACGTTTTATTTAAAAGCTGTTGTGTTTTAATTAACAGAATAGGTATTACTTACTTTTATTTGTTTTGTCTTTTCCTAAAGTAATATTATAATCATTTATATTACCGTGTAATTTTATATTCAGATAGCGTACTTTTTCATTAGGATCTAGTTCTATAATCTCATCATCAACGGTAGTATTAATACTGTCGTTCTTCTTACCAAATAATTTATAACGTGCGGCTTGTTTAACTGTTTTTAAAGGAATTCTTAAATAATATTCAATATTGTAATCGCTATCTTGGGTTCCCGATAATTCCATGTGACCTAATGTAGACTCTATAGTCATCTTAGGAATGGTAATGCGTCCATTAGTAATATCTATATGGTTTTTAAGTGTGTCAAATTTTACTTTATTAAGGTTTTTATCACCCATATAGTCCGATAGCATTGACATAGGGTTATAATTCTGTAATTTGCCATTAAGTACTTTAACATCCATATGAATTTCAGATTGGTCTAAATCTGGAACTAAATCTGGATAAACTCTTATGTTTCCATTAATTTTTGTAGAAACTTTACCTTTTAAATTATCGGATACTAGATGGTCTTGCCCGAAATTTTCAAACTTAAATAAAAACTTATCAATATCTACATTTTCGGCTACAATATTGGGTTTCATATAAATATGCTTAGGGTTGTTGCCATTAAAGTAGCCAGACATATTAAACTTACCTCCTGCAGCATTCATAGTAAGGGTGTCTATATAGATGTAATGATTTTTAGTAGTGCGTAAGTTTGCATTAATTTTTTCTAGAATAATGCGGTGGTACATAAAATAATCAACATCAAAATTAATTTTCATGTCTGTAAATGGAAGCTCATATAGATTAAAAGCTTCTGCATGTTTCTTAATATCCGTAGTGTCTTTTTGCGCTATAGCTGAAGATGGTTTTGTTGTGGTCGCCTCAGACGGGAATAACTGATCAAAATCTATATAATTTGCTTTAAAATCTATATAATTATCTCGTTTTTTTATGGCTTCATTTTTTCCTAAATAATAATTTAAGTTAGCGTTAAATGATGTTCTACCTATTTTACCTATAAAATCTTTAATTATAAGATGATCGTCTTCATAGTGAAAACGACCAGAAAAATCTTCGAATTTAAGTGGATGTAAATGCATTTTGGTAGTGAGTTTATCTAAATTTATATCTACCGAATGTAGTGCTGATGCTTTATAATGCATACTGGAATTTACATGTAAAGCTAAGGTTTTGAATTCTTCATGACGATAATCTTTTGGTACATAATTCTCTCCTTTGTAAGAAAAAATGTCTTCTAGCTTTAATAAACCAGACGTTAAGGTAATATCTAAATCAACATCTCCATTAAGTTCTTCTTGCATCCAGAATTCATAGTTGTGTACAAATCCGTTTAAATGAAAGTCAGAATCATCAATAAAACCTTTAAAATCAACAATTTTAAGGTCTTTATCGTCAATAAGAAAATCAACGTGAAAATCGTGTAATTCATGAGGGTAATGTTTAAGATTAGCATGAAGGCTATCTACAAAAAACTCACCTTTTGGTAAATATTTGGCTTCGGTAAACGATTTTGCCGATGATTTAAAAGAAAAACCAGTACTTAGTTTTTCAATGCGTTCATCTATACCTGTACTGTCTGTTTTTGAGTATTTAGTTATTTCTGAAATATCTAACAGATTAGATTCAATTTCTAAATGTGCTACCACGGGTGTATCTGTGTGATGTATAATAGATGGAAAATCAGATAGGTATCCAGTTATTGATACATCAGATTTCCCCATTAGCATATCAAATTGATTAAGAGTTGCTTTTTTACCATTTAAAACAAGATGTGCATTTAGTTTTTTTAATGGAGCAGGTAGCGTTTTTGATGATAGACTTAAATCGGTTATTTTCAGTTCGCTAAAATAAGCTTGACTAAGTCTGTTTAGTGCTAATTCAGGATGGTCTATGTCTATAATATCATGAAAATTCATTTCTAACGCCACTTTTCCAGAAGGGTTTTCAATGTCTTTTAAGTTTAAGAATTTAGCCATAAACTCCAGATTAAAATCTGCATTTAGTTGCATATTAACATCTGGTTCTTCAAAATTGGTTATTACAATATTGCCTAAAAACTTTCCTTTTTCTAAACTAGCCGTCATATTGGTTAGCGAGAATTTAGATGTACGTAGGTTGTGTTCTTCTCCATTAGTAAAATGCCCACTAAACCCCATGTTATTAACACGTTTTCTTTTATCTGTATTTTCTAAGAATGCGTCACTTGCACCAAAATTAATATCAATAAAAGGGGTTTGCTGATTTAATGTAGAACCTTTAATAATACCATTAAAATAGATGTTACCTGCGTTTTTGTAGCGTTCTAGAATTGGAATAAGGTCTTCCGGCGCAAAAGCAAATAGCAAATCAAAATTTGGTTTAGTGCCTTTAATAGCAAGGTCAAGGTTAACATCGTTTTTAGTGTCAACGGTGCCTTCAAGCTCAAAGTCACCATGCTCCATTTTAATACCAGAGGGTTTAATATTAAGTACTCCAGTGTTTTTGTTTAGTGAAATATCTGTATGAAGTTCAAAATGCTTGTGGCGGATATAAGTGGTGTCTCCATTGTTGATTAAATTCATTTCAAAATCCGTGTCAACATGAGAAGAAATTAAATGATTATCTATTTTAAAACCGCCTTCTGCTTGATGAATAAAAGTTTCTAAATCGGTATGCGTTGTTTCATCTAGTTTATGAATATCTAGATTTAGTAATTTGATATTTTTAAGTTGAAGATTAGAAAGTTCTTCATTTTCATTATCTGTTTCTTCTAGAGGTGTTAAAGCATTTTGAATATTAAGGCTTCTATCGTCATGCAGTATAATATTAAAAAAACCATCTTCTATAATGAGGGATTTAATATGATAATCACCCTTAATAATATTGATTATATTGAAACCTGTATAAATATCTGCAACATCTAGAATTAGTTGGGCATTGGGCTCTTTAGTTTCATAAACCTTAACATTATCTAATTTAAAAGAAATATAAGGGAAGGTTTTAAAGAGTGATAAATGTGTGTCGCCAATGGTAATTAATCCCTTGTGTTGTTCGTTTAAAGCTGCTATTTCATTTTGTATAATATCATTTTGCTTAAAATGAATAAACAAAATTACTGTAGTAAGAAATATAATAGGTAGCGAGATTCCTAAGGCAATAAATCTCCACCAAAACTTTCGGTTTTTTAAGAATATAAATTTCATGATAATTTTGGGACTGTTATTAACATGGTATTTTTAAATATTAAATACTAATTTTAGTAGTGCTTTATAAAAGTATTACTTTGTATTTGTAATTAAGAAGTTTTTTATAGAAAAAAACAAAAAATAAATACTTTGCTAAACCTCAGTGCTAATTTTATGAAAATTTATCGTTTTAGTGTAAAATGGCCTTTATATACAGTTTGATTGTTTTTTGTTACAATAAACCAATAATCGCTAGTAGGTAAAGCACTTCCGTTAAATGTGCCGTCCCATTCTGATGTGGAATTTAATACGGCTAACATTTTTCCATATCTGTTAAATATGGTTATTCTCATTTCAGGATAATGTTCAGCATATTTAATGTGCCAAGTGTCGTTAAACCCATCGTTGTTAGGAGTGAAAAATTTTGGCGGATTTAATAAGTATACAACATCTTCTGTTGTTCCACAACCGTTTTTATCGCTTACATAAACAATATATTCTCCTGCTGTTACATTTGTAAATGTATTACTGTCTTGGTAATTTATTCCATCTAAGGAATATTCATAATTACCTAAACTCGTTTCGGTAAGGTGTATGGTTAAGCGGTTATTGGTATCAGTCCAATCTGTTATATCTATGTTACTAATAGTTGCTGTGTTAGAAAATAAAACTTCAAAGTTTTTGGTAGTAGAACAGGAAAAACTATTGTGGTTTTGTGTTACTGTAACCCAATAAGCCCCAATGTTATCCTCAGAAATATTAATACTTTTAGTAGTTTCTCCGGTAGACCAAAGGTAGGAATCAAAATCGTTGCCAGCATCAATGGTAACATAGCTGTCACCTTCACATATTCCAATATAATCACCTATTTCAATTTCTGGTGTTTCTTGTTGAATTAAATTTATTCGTGCTATTTGGTAGCAATTGTCTGAGGAATCAATTCTAACATACAATTCATTTACTGTTGTATACCAAGTATAACTTGTTGGTGTATCTATGACGTTACTGTAATTTTCAGCATCAGTAGTTGTTGTAAAATAGGAGAACAAACAATCATTACAGTTGGCTATTTCAGATTCATAAAAGGTTAAGTCAATAACTTCAACTAAATCATTTAAATTATCACATACGTAAACATCAATATTGTTAAAGGTTAGCGTTGGGTAGTAAATTGAAATTTGCACTGCTAAAACGTCATCGCTTTCGCATCCGTTGTTTATTTGGGTGGCGTAATATGTGGTACCATCCAAGAGTGTTGTATTTTCATTGAGTACATTGTCTTTTGTTATTGAATCGTACCAAATGGCATTGGCATTCACTTGAATATGACTTAATGTAGCTTGTTGGGTGGAGCAAAAACTTTGTTGTGCTTCTCCAACTAAAGGTTCTGGTTTTTCAATTACCGTTATGGTAAATTCATCCGAAGTAATTCTACAGTTGCTTGAATTTATATTAATGCCGTTTGCTATGGCAACTCTAAATAAAAATATTCCGGGTGTACTGCTATCTGTAAAAATAAAAGTTGAATTCGTTTCATCTGTAATATCTGTCCAGGTATTGCCATTATCGGTTGAAGTTTGCCATTGAAATTTAGGATCATCGTAGCCGTCAGAAAGTTCGGTTTCTAGTGTTATATCTGTAATTTCGTTTTCACAAACATCTGCTTCATTAACATTGTTGCCTTCAATAAAAGTGGTTATTGTTGGGCCACAAGGTTTAAAAGTAATATCATCTAGAGCAATATCGTTACCAGGGTGGGCACTAGGAGCAGAGTTTAAAATGGTAATAATAACTTCCGATTCTTCTTCCAAGGTAAAAAAGAAGCCATATTGAAGCCATTCTCCCGAAGTGGTTTGAGAGATGTCACCGGTGTTATACGAGCCTAAAACATTTCCGGAGGTATCGCTTACGCGGAAAGTTACATCAGGGTGGTATTCATCTGTTCCTGCAGATGGGTTCATAATATTTATTAACCATGCCGAAAACTCGTAAGTTGTATTAGGACAAAGGCTGGTAACGTTTTTTGTGTAAAATACACCTTCGCTGGCAAGAACAGCACTGTTAATTACCATCATGTACCCGTTTTCGTTACCTGTATGGTCTGTGGTAGTATGCCAAGCATTGCCTTTTAAACCACTTGTAGTATTAGCAATAGTGTATTCGCCCTCATCTAATTCACCAGAGGCAACATAGGTAAATGCTGTTATATCGCTACCCAAAGCAGCACCTCTATTTGAGCCAGAACCAAAATTAATTTCTACAATAGGATCGCCTAAACTGCCTGTGCAAAGTTGGGCAAAAGTGGTTGTGCTTATTAGTGTAAACAATAAAGCAATAAGTTGAGTAAGTTTTATCAAACTAATTAGGTAGTTAATAATTTATGTTTTTTTTAGATGCAATTTGTGTTAAAAACTTGCTGGTTTATTTTCAATTTCTTTTAAAAAGAAACTAATTAGTTATATTTAAAACCACTTAAACTTTTTATTACATGAAATTAACACCAAAAAAACTAAATATGTTTACTATGCTTAAATTGCCATCGGCGTTTTTGTGTGGTGTTCGAACCAAATTTATTAATGAAGAAAAATGCATTGTTACCGTAAAGCATAGGTGGATTAATCAAAATCCATTTAAATCTATGTTTTGGGCTGTGCAAGGTATGGCAGCCGAATTCTCTACGGGCGCATTAATGATTGCTAAAATTCAAGCTTCGGGCAAGCGAATATCTATGCTAGTTACCACCAATAATGCTAGTTTTACTAAAAAAGCTACAGGAAAAATAACCTTTACTTGCAACGATGGTAATTTAATTGATGATGCAATTGCCAAGGCTGTTGAAACAGGTGAAGGACAAACACTTTGGATGAAATCTGAAGGTGTAAATGAGGAAGGTATTGTTGTGTCTACTTTTAATTTTGAGTGGAGTATTAAGGTAAAATCATAATTTAGTTTCTTATTGTAACAATTAACAATAATGGACTACAAATATGTAAATCAAAAAACAAAAAAATGACAGCACACGAAATCGATTATAGAATTTACGGAGAAGAAATGCAATACGTTGAAATAGAACTGGACCCACAAGAAGGTGTAATTGCAGAAGCGGGTAGTTTTATGATGATGGACGATGGTATTAAAATGGAAACTATTTTTGGAGATGGTTCTGGAAAAGATGCTGGTTTTTTAGGCAAAATTCTAGGCGCTGGCAAGCGTATTTTAACAGGAGAAAGCTTGTTCATGACGGCCTTTTACAATACACTTGTTGGTAAACGAAATGTATCGTTCGCATCACCTTATCCTGGTAAAATTATACCTATAGATTTAACACAGTTTGGTGGTAAGTTTATTTGCCAAAAAGATGCCTTTTTATGCGCCGCTAAAGGAGTTAGTGTTGGTGTTGAGTTTTCTAAAAAGTTAGGACGAGGATTATTTGGTGGTGAAGGTTTTATTATGCAAAAGCTTGAAGGTGATGGCATGGCGTTTGTTCATGCAGGAGGTACTATGGCAAAAAAAGAATTACTAGCAGGGGAAACTTTACGCGTAGATACGGGATGTATTGTAGGATTTGACCAAACAGTTAATTATGATATAGAATTTATTGGAGGTATAAAAAACACGGTATTTGGTGGCGAAGGTTTGTTTTTTGCAAAGTTAGAAGGACCAGGAACTGTATATATACAATCTTTACCCTTTAGCCGATTAGCAGGTCGAGTTTTAACATCGGCAGCACAAACAGGTGGAAAAAGTAGAGGCGAAGGTAGTATTTTAGGAGGACTAGGAGATTTGCTTGACGGTGATAATCGTTTTTAATATTATTGATTTCGTAATTATTAACTAATTATTAATAGTGAAATTAAGAATGTGTTATTTTGTTTAAAAAGTAATATGAAAATGTTAATTTTTAATTAATATAAATAAATTTTGAAAAAAAATGCTAAATTTATAATCGTTAAATTACAAAAACAATCATATTAACCACATCTACTTTAACCAAAAAACTTTTTAAAAATCATGCCAAGAGCAATGCTTGAGTACACAAAAATTGTACTTAATAAAGTGAGTTTTGATGCCACTTTATTTTGCAGGGAGGTTCAAAAGGCAGTACAACGTTTGTTGCCTTATGAACTAGAAGAGCTTAGAATTTATATCAATAAACTCATTCAACAAAACCCTGAATTAAATAAATGTTTAATTTATTTGAACCCATAAAAAAAGCGACCAGATTCTGGTCGCTTTTTATTTTACAAAACAGTTGCCTTTTTACTAAAATATTAATCTTTTCTTACTTAATTTTGTATTTCAATACATAAAAATTGAAACAGCTTTTTTTATTTACATTAATAGTTGCCATTATGGCAAAACCTATTTATAATTTAGGTTACTTGGCGTATTATCAAGTAAACATGGATTATATAATAGAGAATTACTGTGTTAATAAGAAAAAGGTGGAATTAAAATGTAATGGTAAATGCCATTTAGCAAAACAACTGCAACAAGAAAACAATACCGACGAGAATACAAACAATGGTTTAAAATTGTTTTCAGAAATATTTCAAGTGGTTTTTTATCAAACCTACAATAGTTACCATGTGTTTAGTTTAAAGACAGTCAAGTCTAATAATATATATAATTTTTACAATAAACTGTATAATTATACCTTTTACAATTCTCTTTTAAGACCTCCAATAAGTTAATTTTCATTTTTAAATAATTTAGAGCCCTAAGGCTTTATACAATCAACTTAATTTTTAATACGCAATTAAAAATAAATATTGTGTGTTCAAACATTTAAAAAATTACAAATGAAAATTTTAAAATTATCATTTGCACTATTACTATGTGCAATAATATCATCATGTTCGAATGACGATTCAGGAGAAGATTTAACAGGACAAACAGGAGAATTAATTATTAAATTTGATAACGGTGTAGGAGACCAAGATTTTATTTTTGGCACCACCTACACAAAATCTAATAACGAATCATATCAACTAGAAACTTTAAAATACTTAATAAGTAATATCACTTTAACAGATAGCGAGGGTAATGTTTACACCTATCCTTATAATGATAACATTTTTATTATAAGCGAAGCCAATGCTAACAATGCTGGCGAAATTTATGTAACACTCAATGATGTCGATGCCGCAGATTATACCGAAATTTCTTTTGGAATAGGTATAGACCAAGATCGTTTTGCTTTAGGTGCAGACGGACAAGGCGATTTTTTAACAACAGCTGAAGAAGAAGGGATGTTATGGAGCTGGGCTACAGGCTATAGATTTACAAGATTAGATGGAACTTACTCGTCTGATATTGCAACAGATGAAGCCTTAAATATACACATGGGAAGTGTAGGTACAGCAATAGACAATTATCGAGAAGTCACATTAACTTTACCAAATACGGTATTGGTTCGTGAAGATAGTTCTCCACAAATACATATAGTAGCAGATATTGCTTTATTATTTGATGGCAACACCTCAGTTAGTTTTGATGAAGGCTATAGCCAAGTGCATGTAGACGAAACAACAACTGGAGTAATAGCAAACAACGCTATGGAAATGTTTAGTGTACACCACATACATAATGATTAAATAACTCAAGTCTACCAGAAACTGTTTTATACTTTCTGGTAGGCTTCATTTTATTTTAAATGAAAAAAGAAATCTTAATAATTTTAGGATGGATTGTTGTGGTAGGGTGTTCTTCAAATAATATTAACGCAGTTTACGAGCCAATTTATTTGGAGGTAGAACAGCCAGCAAACTTTCCAGAAATATCCTATAACTTAGATAATAACCCTGTTACCGAAGCGGGTTTCGAGTTGGGTAAAAGTTTATTTTATGAGGGTAAGTTATCAGCCAACGATGCTATTCCATGCGCTTTTTGCCATGAACAGGCCTTTGCTTTTACACACCACGGGCATACCGTAAGCCATGGTGTAAATGGAGGTATTGGTACAAGAAATGCCCAACCCATACAAAACTTAGCATACCAAACCGAGTTTATGTGGGATGGTGCAGCTTCTCATCTAGATTTACAACCAGTTATACCCATAACAAGTGAGTTGGAAATGGGAGAAACTATAAGTAATGTTATAGCGAAATTACAAACTGATAGTTATTATCAAAGTCAATTTACAAAAGCTTTTGAAGACGGCGAGATAAACAGCGAAAACTTACTTAAAGCTTTGTCTCAATTTATGGTAATGATGGTGTCTTCTAACTCAACATACGACAAATATATAAGGAATGAAGACAATGTAACTTTAACCGATATTGAGTTAGATGGTTTAGCAACTTTTAATAATAAATGTGCTACTTGCCATGCAACAGATTTATTTACAGACCATAGTTATAGAAATAATGGTTTATCTATAAACCCAAGTTTAAATGATGAAGGTAGATATGCCGTATTTGAAAACCCAGACGACCTGTACAAATTTAAGGTTCCTAGCCTTCGTAATGTTGCAGTATCAGGGCCTTATATGCATGATGGAAGGTTTTCTACCTTAGAAGCTGTACTTACTTTTTATGATTCGGGTATGACAGATAACGGAAATGTAGATGCTGTTTTTAGTAGAGAAGACGGTACATTGGGTATTACACTTTTCGATTACGAAAAAGAAAGCATAGTCGCTTTTTTAAACACATTAACAGATGAAGAATTTTTAACAGATGAACGATTTTCAGAATATTAAAGTAATAGCTTGTTTCTTATTATTTGCAATAGTTTTTAGGGCTACCGCTGTAGCTTCAGAGATAGACCCTCCATTTAAATCATCAAGCTATTTTGATTATGATTGCGATTTATGCAGTTGTTCAACCGGTAGTGGTAGTTTTGGTTTTGGTACCTTGAATAATTCTAATTTTATTGGTTTGCGTTATATAAACCAAAGCTTCGAATCCAGAAATGGGGTGTTTTCAAACTCACCAGTAAGTAAAGAAACGTTTAATACATATCAATTATGGGCACAAATACCTGTTAGTAATAAGTTTTATGTTACAGCTAATTTACCATATCAAGATTTAAATAGAACCTTTCAAGGGGATAGCGAAACTATAAATGGTATTGGTGATGCTAGTGTTATAGCTTGGTTTAAATTACCTTTTTACAAAAAAGATTCTAATTTTGAAATGAAAGATATGGAACGGGAAGTTTCAGGACATAGTCTACAATTTGGTTTAGGGATTAAGTTGCCAACAGGGAATTTTGAAGAAGCTTTAGCAGATAATGTAAATCCTGGTTTTCAAGTAGGAACGGGTAGTTTTGATGGTATTTTTTCTCTAGGTTATAATTTCGGGGTAGATAAAATAGGAGTGAATACAATATTAACCTATTATTTAAAAGGTGAAAATAAAAATGAATACCAGTTTGGTAATCAATTTAGTTATTCAGCAAAAGTATACTCAGTATTTTCAGGAGAGCGTTATGCGGTAATGCCGTTTTTAGGCTTATCGGGCGATGTATATAACAAGATTAAACAATATAACGAAACTTTAAGCAATACAGAGGGGGATATTGTTAATACATCAATAGGAGCAGAAGTGCCTTATAAAAAATGTATTTTAGGTTTTAGTTACACTTTGCCTGTTTCACAAGATTTATTTGGAGGAAATGTAAAATCGAAAAACAGGCTTTCTGTATATTTAAATTATGCCTTGTAGGTTTATTTTTTATTAATGGGGCTAATTATTTTAACATCCTGAAATGCAATGGCCCCTCTTACAATGCCTGTTATTACATCTTGAATAGATTGGATAATTTGCATTTTAAGTTCACTTTTATGGTAAATAATACTTACTTCTCGTGCTGGTGAAGGTTCGCTAAAATAATGTAAGTTTTGTTTGTCTGTTTCTCTAACATCAAGTGTGTGCAAATAGGGTAATAAGGTCATGCCTAAACCTTCATTAGATAGTTTTATTAAAGTTTCAATGCTCCCACTTTCTAATTGAAACTCATCATCAGAGTGGTTTTTAAACACTTTACATAAATTAAGTACACCTTCTCTAAAACAATGTCCATCTTCAAGTAAAAGCATATCATCTAAATCTAATTCTGCAATGTCTATTTTTTTAGTTCCAAAAAGCCTATGCCCATTAGGTATGTAGCAAACAAATGGTTCATAAAATAAAGGGCGTTCTTTTATGTTTTCTTCCTCAAGAGGTGTTGCTGCAATAGCTGCATCTAAATGTCCTTCGTTAATGCGGGTAATTATTTCGTCTGTAGTAAGTTCTTCAATTTTAAGTTTAACTTTTGGATGTTTTTTTATAAAAGTTTTTAAAAACATTGGTAAAAGTGTAGGCATAACAGTAGGTATAATACCTAATTTAAACTCGCCTCCAATAAATCCTTTTTGCTGATCTACAATATCTTGAATACGGTACGATTCGTTTACTATATTTCTTGCTTGTGTGACTATTTTTTTTCCTACTTCAGTTAATTCAATAGGTTTTTTGCTTCTGTCAAAAATTTGAACATCAAGTTCGTCTTCAAGTTTTTGTATTTGCATACTTAATGTAGGCTGTGTTACAAAACATTTTTCTGCAGCTTTAGTGAAGTTTTGATTTTCTGCAACAGCTAAAACATAGTATAATTGGGTAATAGTCATTTATATCAATTTAGGCTATAAAAATATAAAAACTATCAATAAAATTTATATGTAAAAGGGATAAATATGTAGTAAATTTGTAAGTATAACAAAAGCACATAAAATATGACACTCAATAGTATAGGTTTAGATACCGAAAAAACAAAAGCACTAGCAAACGATTTAAATCAACTGTTAGCTAATTTCCAAATTTATTATCAAAATTTAAGAGGTATACATTGGAATATTAAAGGGAAGCGATTTTTTGATTTACACGCTAAATTTGAAGAATTATATACCGATGCTAATGTAAAGGTTGATGAAATTGCAGAACGTATATTAACTTTAGGTGAAACGCCACTACATACGTTTGAAGATTATTCTAAAAACGGAAAGGTACCTGTTGGAAAAAACATCTCTCAAGATGAAAAAGCAGTACAGTTAATTGTAGATTCGTTAAGCGAATTATTAAAAATTGAAAGAGCACTTTTAGAAAAGGCTGGTGATGCTAACGATGAAGGAACAAGCTCAATGATGAGTGATTTTATTACAGAGCAAGAAAAAACAGTTTGGATGATGAAAGCTTGGTTAAGTGAAACTGTTTAAAAATATTTAGTTTTAATTAAAGTTGGTTAATAGCAAAAAACGCAATCGCCTATATTATTTAGGTTTGGTTGCGTTTTTTTATCCATCAATTCGTTTTATAAAGTCGTTTTTGTAGCTAATGCCTATAGGAATCCATTTATCATCGATTATTATTCTATTACGTTGTACGGATTGTATATGGTTTATTGAAACGATATAGGATTTGTGTACACGAATAAAATTTTCTTGACTTAATTTTTCTTCGAAGTTTTTTAGGCTATTTAGTGTTAAAATGGGTTTTGCTGCTTTGGTATGAATTTTTATGTAATCTTTTAAGCCTTCAATATATTTAATATCGTTAATATTTACTTTAATATTTTCGTATTCAGATTTTACAAAAATAAAAGGTTCTAAATTTGTTACAGGTTTATTAATTATAGTTGTAGTGTTTACAGGTTGTTTATCTGTAATTAATCCATGTGCGCGTTTTGCTGCTTTTAAAAATCTATGATAAGGAATTGGTTTTACAAGATAATCGATAGCGTTTAAGTTGAAGCCTTCAACAGCATACTGTGAGTAGGCAGTTGTAAATATAAAATGGGGTGTGTACTCTAAAGATTTTATAATGTCTATACCCGAAAAATTAGGCATTTCAATATCTGTAAAAATTAAATCTATTTTTTGTTCGTGTAATATATTTGTGGCTTCAAAACCATTAGAGCATGATGCTACTAAATTTAAAAAGGAAATATTAGATATAAAATCTTCTAGCAATTCTAATGCTAAAGGTTCATCATCTATAATTATACAAGAAATCATAACTTTTTTAGTTTTAAAGTTAGGTTTACTTCATAACTATGGTTGTCGTTTTTAATGTCTATGGTGTGTTGGTTTGGATAAAGTAAATTTAATCTATTTTTTATGTTTACCAGCCCAATTCCAGAATTTTCTGATTTTTGTTGTAAATGCGATACAGTATTGTAAACGTAAAGTTTTAAAACTTCGTCTTCAATATCTAATTTTATGGTAACATTTGTGCGTCCTTTAAAATCGGTACCATATTTAAAGGCATTTTCTATAAACGAAATAAGTATTAGCGGTACTATGTTGTATTTTAAATTACCACGAATATTTACTTTTACGTTGCTAGAGTCTTTTAAACGTAATAGTTGTAAAGAAATATAATTTTTAATATAATCTACTTCACGTTCTAAAGGTACAGATTCCTTATTGGCTTCATAAATCATATATCGCATTAAATCTGATAGGATAACAATGGCATTTGTGGTGTCTTTAGATTGTTTATTAGCTAAAGAATAAATACTGTTTAATGAGTTGAATAAAAAATGAGGATTTAGTTGCGCTTTTAAAAACGAAAGTTCAGAATTTACACGTTGAGATTCGATTTCAACACGCTTTTTTTCTGATTTAAACCACTCAATACCTAACCTTATACTTGTGCTTAACGCAAACATGAGTAATAAAATTCCGCCTGATGGAAAAAATCCACGAAAGTGTAATAAAAAAGGAGCAGGTTTAGGTGGTTTTATACTGGTGTTTATATTGGGGTCTATAGGTCTTGGAGCTATTTCTTCCAGCAAAAATGTAAACAAAAAACAGAATACGAAGGTTACCAGAAAAAACAAAGGGATTTTTTTGTTAAGTAATAGGTTGGGTACAAAAAGATTATAATTTAAATAAAATGCTATAATTATAATTATAGAGCGTATTATAAAATCTAGCGGAAGAGTTCCTATTTTTAAATAAATTTGGCTAGAACTAGAAACTAAAAATACCATCCATATTAAAATATGTATTATGGCAGGGGGAATTTTTTTTAAATTAATCAAAATCTAAAAATTAGAACAAGAAAAGGTTATTAAACTATGATAAAATAAAGGGTAAAAAAAAGTTGAGTTTGGACTTGATTGTGAGTATAACTCTTATCCAAAACTCAACCTTTATATTAAAATCAGATTAATTGTTTTTAATTAATCATCTTCATCTTCTAATTCATCTGGTCTAAATTCCCAAACATCATCAAAATAAAAACTACTACTTCTTCCCATTAAAACATACGCTTTGGTGTCAAAGCTAAATGCAGAAGCGTCTTGTCTTGCAGAACCTTCAAAGTTTGGCATTTCATCCCAAGTATCTGTTGCAGGATCATATTCCCAACATTCTGTAGTTAAAGCACCTTGTAAACCAGTGGCAAAATAACCTAAACCGTTTAAAGAGAAACCAGCTGTACTAGAGAAGATAATATCTTCATCTAAATCATCATCATCTAAATCAGTTAATCTTGTAAAAGTAGTTCCATCAAACGAGTAAAAATCGTACTCAATAGCACCATCGTTAGTTCCTGTACCAATATAAGCTATATCGTTTATTACAAATACAGCTCCATTTTGGCGTTTTTCTCCACCAAAACCAACAACTTGTTCCCAGCTATCTGTAGTAGCATCATATCTGTAAAAATCTTTTTGTTCACTACCATCGTAACCAGTACCAACATAACCGTAACCACCAATAGCAAAACCAATCGCTCCGTATCTAGCAGTACCAGGAAAATCTGCTACTTGAGTCCAAGTGTCAGTGGTTGGGTCGTATTCCCAAAAGTCATTTAATTCATCGTTGCCATCGTAACCCGTACCAATGTATCCTTTACCGTTTAAAGCAAAACCAACAGCTCCACTACGTGCTGTTCCAGGAAAGGTTGCTTTTTCAAGCCAATAATCACCTTCAGAGTCATATTCCCAAAGGTCAGTTAAGTAATCATCACCATCATAACCTGTAACTAAATAGCCTTTAGTACCAATAGTAAAACTAACGGCGTTTCCTCGGGAGTCACCATCAAATGTTGAGCTTTCCACCCAGTTTCCATACTCATCAGAGTCATCGTCATTATTACAGCTTACTACAAATATTGATAAAGCCAATAATAGTAAAACTGGATACTTTTTTGTTAATTTCATTCTTCGTTAATTTGTTTAATAAATTTTTACAATAATAGCCAATTTTTTTCGCTTAAAAAAAAGCTTTTACAAATCTAGATTCAATAAAAGTTGCAATTACTACAAAATAGACCAATAACTAATATTTCTCTATGTTTTCGTTAAATGTATCTATAAATTTAATAAATAATCGTTTATTTGCGTTTTTAACAAATAATTTACATGTTGGTCTATGAAATAGTCAAATTAATCTATTTATACACCCACATAATTAAATATACAGATATTTTTGGTTTTTAAAAATGCTTATAAATGAGAATACTTTTTTTTAGTTGCATATCTATAATGATGTTAATTATGTCATGTTCTAGTGATGTAAACAGCTATCCTGTTGGGGAAGATTTTATTGAAAACGATATAAATATTCAGGTAATAGACACCTTTTCAATAAAGGCAGGAACATTTAAACTAGATTCCTTAATAACTTCAAGCACTGGAAGAATACTAATTGGTAGTGCCGATGATGAAGATTTTGGGCATTTAATTTCTCAATCTTATTTTCAGGTTAGAAATTCTGATTTTTCGCTAGATGACGATGCTGTTTTCGATTCTATAGGGTTAGTTTTAAATTATGATACCTATTATTATGGAGACACCACTCGAGTACAAACATACAGAGTGCATGAAGTATTAGATTATTTTGAGCCTTACGACGATAATACAAGTTTCTATAATACTTCGGCACATTTAAGTTATGATCCGGATCCACTTGGTGAAGTGACTAAACAAGGTTTCAGACCTAATTCAACTACCGATTCTGTTTACATTCGGTTAGATGATGATTTTGGAAAGGAAATATTTGATGGTATTCAAGATAATGATATAAACACTCTAGATGATTTATTACAAAACTTTAACGGCTTAACGGTTATCCCTGATGCTGTAGATAGCAATGTAATGGGTTTTGCTTTTTCTTCAGACACTACTATTGAGGATAACTCCAGTTTAAGAATTTATTACACATTAAAGGAGGATGACACCGACGAAGATAATGATCAAGTTTTAAGTTTTTATATAACCTCTGAAGCAGACCAATATAATAGAATAGAATATATTAGCACAGAATTTCCTGAGTTAACAGAGCAAGATATTACATTGTCTAGCGAAGATACTAACGATGAGATTTTTGTTCAAGCTGGAACTGGAATTTGTGCCAGAATTGAAATGCCAACCATCAGAGATTTAAATGTGTTTTCTGATGAAAGTGCTGTGCTAAATGCAGAATTAAAGTTTTTTCCTCAAATAGATAACCTTTACGATAAAGAATCTTTGGAAGAAAGCCTTTTAGTGTATATTGTAGATAGTCAAAATAGAATTATATCTCAATTAACTGATTTTGATGGTAGTGAAGCACTAGCTTTACTTTCTGATGATGAAGACGAATTTAATGAAAACACCTATTACACAATTGATATGAGTGGTTTTGTGCAAACAATTCTATTATCTGAAACAGATTTAGAGTATGCAATAATGATACAATTTGTAGATTATCAGCAAAAAACCGATAAAATGATTATTAAAAGTTTAGGTGATAGTTTTTCAGAAAACATTAAATTATCTGTTACCTATTTAAAATACTAAATATATTTAAATGAATAAATTACAATATTTGTTGTTTTTTACTTTAATAACAACTTTTTGTTACTCTCAAAACGATACTAGTTCACCTTACTCTTTATATGGTTTAGGTGTAGAAAATAAAACAGCTACATCAGGCTTAACAGGTTTAGGTAATACTGGTTTGGCACAAAATAAATCTGGTGAAATTAATTTGTTTAACCCTGCCAGTTTAGGAAATGTAGAGTTAAAAACATTTTTATTTGAGTTTGGTTTAAATGGAATTAGCTCAAAATTAGAAACAACTCAAGAAAGCGATAATACAACAGATTTTAATATATCTCACGTAGTAATGGCATTTCCGGTTACACCAAAATTAGGTTTAAGTTTTGGACTTTTGCCTTACACAAAAGTGGGTTACGATATTGATGTTGAAAGTTATATTGAAGGTTCAGAAGATACTTATATTAATCGTGTAACAGGATCAGGAGGTTTAAATAAAGTTTATGTGGCAGGAGGTTATAAGTTTAACGATAGATTATCTGTTGGTTTAGATTTAACTTACCTTTTTGGGAGCATAAACCAAGAAAATACTTTGTTTTATGAGTCTTTAGTAAATATTTCTGATATGAACCAATACAATGGTTTTAAGCTTAAAGCAGGATTGCAATATAACATTTTTAATGAAGCTGACCGAGCGCTTACCTTAGGGGGTATAATAGAGCTGCCAACTACTTTAAGTGGAGATCAGGTAAGAACGTCTTATAAAACATCAGTAAATGGATCGGCAATTTTTATAGATTTTGAAGAAGAATCAGAGTTAGATGATTTTGAATTTCCATTTGTTTATGGTATAGGGGTAACTTCTAAAATAAATAAAAACTTAACCGCAAGTGTAGATTTTACTAATTTATTCTGGGATGAAACAGACCAATATCAAGATAGTCAATCTTACTCTAATCAATATATCTATGGCTTAGGAGCTGAATATATTCCTGAACCTAGTAGTAAATATTTTAGTAACGTTAGTTATCGTTTTGGGTTTAATTACAACTCTGGGTTTTTAACAATTTCTGATCAAGAAATAAATAGTTATTTCATTTCAGCGGGTTTAGGTTTACCACTATCAAACCGTGCTACCTTAAATCTTTCATATTCTTATGGTAGCGAAGGAACCGTAAGCAACCATTTAATTCAAGAAAAGTATCATAAATTAACGCTGAACTTAAGTTTTATTGGAAATTGGTTCAATAAATCTAAATATAACTAAAAAGTTATATTTAGATCTAAGTTTTTGTTAGTAACCATAAATTTTGCCTGAGCAAATTCTGGTGGTCCATACATTACAGGGTTGTTTGAAACACCATACGATTCTTTAGGCATCCCTGTATCATAAAAATCCATACGATTATTATCGTTTTGGTCGTGTGTGCCTATAATAGCATAAGTTCCTGGTAATATGTTTTTAAAAGTGATAATGACTTTACCTTCTTTAATTTCACTTTTTTCAGATTTTAACGGTGCAGCCTTCATAAAAGTAGTTTCGTTGTGTAGCGTTAGTAAAACATGCCCATTATTGTTGGTAATATTTTCAATAGTTACAGTAATAGATTGGCCTTTTTCTTCTGATTCTTGGGCATTTCCAAAAAATGTGGATAATGTTAATAGAATGATTGATGTTAGCGTTTTCATAATTTAAAGTGATTTATGTTGTTTTACACTTCAAATATCTAATAGAAAACCAGTGTTTAATAATTACAATGACTCAATTGTAGAAATTATATGCTGAATTGTGAATTTTATAATAAACCACGTGCTTTAACTTCTAAATACTTGTTGATGGTATTAATGGTTAATTGTTCAGGAGAAGTTAAAATGGAGTGAATACCATATTTCTTTAGTTCGTTTACAATAAGGCGTTTTTCGAAATCGAATTTTTCGGCAATAACTTTATCGTAAACTTGCTCAACAGTTTCGGCTTTGTTATTAATGAGTTCGTTTAACTCGGTATTTTTAAAGAAGATTACCACGAGTAAGTGACTTTTAGCTATCGCTTTTAAATAAGGTAGTTGGCGCTCTAAACCATCAAGTGTTTCAAAATTAGTATACATTAAAAGTAAACTACGTTGCTTAACATGTTTTTTGAGGTTGGTGTATAATCGACTAAAATCGGTTTCAAAATAGTCGGTTTTTACGTTGTAAAGCGATTCTAAAATAAGTTGCATTTGCGAATTTCTGCGCTCTGCAACTACCACGTTTTCTGTTTTTTTAGAAAATGAAAACATACCCGCTTTATCTTGCTTTTTTAAAACGACATTGCTAATAACTAAAGCGGCATTTATGGCATAATCTAAAAGGCTTAAACCGTTAAAAGGCATTTTCATAATACGTCCTTTATCGATAATGGAATAAACAGGTTGCGATTTTTCGTCTTGAAACTGGTTTACCATCAATTGGTTTTTCTTTGCCGTAGCTTTCCAGTTTATAGTGCGTAAATCGTCGCCTAAAACGTATTCTTTTATTTGTTCGAATTCCATAGAATGACCCAAGCGACGTACTTTTTTTAGGCCATATTCAAAGGAGTTTTTATTAATATTTAAAAGTTCAAACTTTTTTAACTGTTTAAAACTTGGGTAAGTTGGCACCATAGCATCGGCATTAAATGTATAGCGTTTGGCTACAATTTTTAATGCGGAAGACGCGTAAATATTTAAACTGCCAAATTTATATTCGCCACGTTCGGTCGGCTTTAATAGGTAGTTTATGGTTTTTGTTTTTCGCGAAGCAATGCTATCTTTTAATTTAAAGTCGCGTACTTGAAATTGCTCTGGTATTTCATCAATAATCTCTAAATTAATTGTAAAAGGGTAGTAGTTACTTAGGTTTAATATTACAGAATTATTGTCGCCATTCGAGAATTTATCGGGTAATTCTCGAGTGGCTTCAATTTTGTTTTTCCCTATAAAAACGATTAAAACATCTAAAACAAACAACACCACTAACGCCAAAATTAACAGTTGAGCTACGTTAAATAGCGACGGAATAAAATAACTTGTAGTAAATAAAACTACAATAGCAATTCCGGTGTAAAAAAAACGGGGTTGTATGTAAAAGGGTTTAAATAGTTTCAATTTTAAATATGCTATTATTTATTCTCAGATTTTATGTTATTATAAGTTAAAATATTTCAATACCTTATTTTTAATTGCTGTCCAAATAAGCCTTTATCTTGGTATTTCAACCGTTTCAATAATTTGTTTTATTACCTGTTTGCTAGTTACGCCTTCCATTTCGCGCTCTGGTGTAACAATAACACGGTGGTGTAATACAGGAATAGCAGCGCGTTTAATATCTTCTGGTGTTACAAAATCTCTACCACCCATAGCAGCAAAGGCTTTACTTGATTTTAAAATGGCAATAGATGCTCTAGGCGAAGCACCTAAGTATAAAAATGGATTGCTTCTTGTAGCCACAATTATTTGTGCAATGTATTTTAGCAAATGTGCTTCAACTAAAACCTGAGTTACTAAATGTTGATATTTTGCAATTTGCTCTGCGGTTAAAAACGATGTAATTTGATTGGTTTTTTCTTTGTCTTGCAGTTGATGCTCGCGCGATAAAATTTCAATTTCATCTTCTAAATCGGGATAATCAACGTCTATTTTAAATAAAAAACGGTCTAATTGGGCTTCAGGTAACCGGTAAGTGCCTTCTTGTTCTACTGGGTTTTGGGTTGCTAAAACCATAAAGGGTGCATCTAATAAAAATTTATTACCATCAATAGTTATTTGCTGTTCTTCCATAACCTCAAATAGGGCGGCTTGTGTTTTTGCTGGGGCACGGTTTATTTCATCAATTAAAATCATATTCGAAAAAATAGGCCCTTTTTTAAACTCAAACTCCGAATTTTTTAAGTTAAAAACCGATGTTCCTAAAATGTCACTTGGCATTAAATCGGGTGTAAATTGTATGCGGCTAAACCCAACGCTTAACGATTTTGCTAGTAATTTAGCGGTAACCGTTTTGGCTACACCCGGAACACCTTCAATTAAACTATGGCCTTTAGCTAAAAGCGACGCAATAAGCATATCTACCATGTCTTTTTGCCCAACTATAACTTTACCAACTTCTTGTTTTATATTGGCTATACTTTGTTGCAGTTCGGTTAAATCTAAGCGGTTTTTAAATTGTAAGTCGTTAGTGCTGTTTAAAGCGCTATCGTCGATAGACGACACAACATCTTCTGGTTTTTTATCTTGACTGTCTTCCATAATTATTTTGTGTAAAATGCTTCAATTTGGCGGTTTAACTTAATTAAGTTTTCTTCAAAAAACTCATTTTTACTTCGTAACCAATTTATATAATTTATAAGCGGTTTAATGTCTTCTTTTTTCTTGCCTGTTTTAGCGCTTAATTTTGTTAAAAAAGCATCATCTAAAACAGTAGTATTTATATGATAATCGGTTCGAATGCGCTCTAAAAAATAGGTGATTTTTTTATCGACTATATTTTTATAATCTTGAGTTTCTAAATATAAATTAGACACTGTTTTTACAAAACCAACAGTTGTGTTTTGCAGCGGTTTTATAATTTTAATGATGCGTTGGCGACGTTTAGCATTAAAAATCATAAATAAGATACCAAAAATTATTGAGGTATACCAAGCCCATTTAAAAGCGGGCTGTTGTAAAAACCAACTTAAATTCGATTCTTTTTCTACATCGGCAGTATAGCGCGTTTGTATTTTTGTATAAGAGTCGAAATAAATATCATCATCTGGTAAATACGATATTAAACCTTCAACGTATTTGTAGCGGTTGTTTTTTAAAATATTGTAATTGGTAAATACCTTGGGTTCGGTATGTAAATACACTTGACCTTTACCAAACGGCACTTTTATAAAATTAACAAAGTTTTTATCGATTTTAGAATGCCCTAAAACGCTGTGATTAATGCTATCGAAATAAGAGAAATACTGCATAAAAGCACTTCTGTCGGTCTTTATATTTTTAATATCCAGATACTTTAAGGAGTGATAGGTAATGCTATCTTTTTCGTTATTTAAATAATCAATGCTAACATCTAAAGTATCGTGAAACTTTTGCGGAAATACATAATCTGATAAAAAAAGTGTATTGCCATTATCAACAAAATTTAAAAGTTCGTCAATAGATTTTTCGCTTAAATAATCGGTATTACCAATTATAATGTAGTTTCCTTTTGCGGTATGGTCGCCATAGCCATCCTCAGAATTGGCTTGTAAATAACTGTCGGGTTGATGGTAAATGGTTCTTATTTTACGGTCTTTGAATAAGTTATTTAATTCTTTGTAGAAAATACTGGTGTCATAAGGTTTGTTACTTCTTTCGTTAAACGATTCTTCCCAATCTACGGTGTGCGTAACTTTTACGCCCATAAAAAATACGCCAACAATAATTATGGCCGCCAAAACAAGTATTATTGGTAAGGCCTTTTTCATTGATTTATGGTGTTTAAAAGGGTTTCAAAATTATCTTTGGCTTTGCTGTATTGTGCTGTATTTACAGGGAATTCACCATACCAAATGTAAGTGTACAAATAAGATGTGTATGAAAATTGTTCACTAAATGGTTTTTCTGAAATTTCGTTATAATACTCACTGTTAGTTTTGTCGTCTTCAAATTTTATGTAGTTTTTTAAACTGAGTTGTTTAAGAACTAACAAGTAATAATACCGAATAGCTAATCTGAAATTATTGTTGTTTTCAGCATTTTTTATAAGTGATTTTATATCGGCAGATTCAATATTTTCGGCAGTGATATCTTCAGAATAATTAACTTTTTTATGGTTTCTGGACGTAAATAGGTTAGAGCTACCATCGTTAACTAAAATATAAGCTAAAAATATAACCGCAAATGCAATGGCTATATAAAAGATTAAATTTAGAGGTTGTGTATTGAAGGATATAAAACTAGAATCTTCTTCTTCCTCTGTTTTTACTTTCTCTTCATTATATGCTTCGTATTCACCAGAACCAGATTCGGTATAACCAATAAATTCTTCACCTTCATAATTATATTTATCACTAGAATAACGCGATTTAAAATCCTCGTCAAATTTGCGTAATTGTTCTGGTTGCTGAATAATTTCAGAGCAATATAGCGGCTGAAAACTATGAAGCATCAACACACAAATAATTAAAGTATGTAATTTAAATAAATTCAAATGATGCGTTAGTTGTTTGGGGGCTTTTAGTAATTTGTTTTTGAATTTTAAAAGGATAAATAAGATAGTAATATGAAATAAAGCCTAAGGTTGATAAAATAATACCAACCGATAGCCAATGTGGCATAATGTTAGAATATCGTGTAATAAAGCCTTCTAAAAACCCTGCACAAAAGGTAAATGGGAAGGTGCTAATTAAAATTTTTATTCCGGTTTTTGCACCGAGCTTAAATGATGTATATCGCGAATGTGTACCCGGAAATAAAATGCTAGCACCTAAAATTAATCCAGCGGCGGCTTCAATAACTATGGCAAAAATTTCCATAGAGCCGTGTATCCAAATACCACGGACACTTTCCCAAAAAACACCTTTATCGTAAAAAAAGTATTGAAACGAACCTAACATTATACAGTTTTTAAACATAATATAAAGGGTGCCAATACCTAAAAATACGCCTAAAACAAAAGCAATAATACCTACCTTAAGGTTATTAATAGTAATACCAATAAAACTACCCCAATTACTTCCGCTTTTGTAGACGGCTACTGGGTCGCCAGCTTCAATATTTTCAAGCGACATATTAACGTAATCGTCGCCTAAAATAGATCGTACAAATTCCCCGTCGTTAGCTGCAGAAATGGCACCAATAAATGTGAATGCAAAAAATATAATAAATGCAACATAAATAAACTTGCGGTATTGGTAGCAAATTAAAGGTACTTCGGTTTTCCAGAATCTAAATATTCGATTGGTGTCTTCGGCTTTAGTTTTATAAATTTTTTGGTAGGCTTTTGCAGCAAGTTGATTTAAATATACAATGACCTTACTTTTAGGGTAATAGGTTTGTGCGTAAGCCAAATCGTTTATAACGTGAATGTATTGCGAAGCAAGTTCATCGGCATCTTTAAAATCATTATTAAAGATAGCTTTTTCAAAACTTAACCATTTTTCCTTATTTTGCTTAATAAATGCAACTTCCCTCATAATTGGTTATAAATTAAATTATAAAATGTCAGAGTTACAAATTAACACTACTCAAAATGTAAAAATTTCGTTCAATGCTGCAGGTGGTGGAGAACGTTTATTGGCTTTTGTTATAGATAATGCTATAAAAATCGGGTATATGATGCTTTTGGGTTATACTGTTGGTGCCTACCAAAACATGGATCAATGGTCACAAATTGCCATTAATACCGTATTAAGTTTTCCAGTTATGTTTTATACATTAGCTTTGGAATCTTTTTTACAGGGGCAAACAATTGGCAAACGTTTACTAAAAATAAAAGTGGTTAAAATAGATGGTTACCAAGCCACATTTTCCGATTATGCGGTGCGTTGGTTCTTTAGGGTAGTAGATGTTTATATTTTTGGTTTAGGTTTTTTTGTTATGCTTTTTAATAAAAAAACACAGCGTTTAGGTGACATGGCTGCAGGAACAGCAGTTATAGCGTTAAAAGATAAAGTAAACATAAAGCATACTATTTTAGAAAACTTGTCTGAAGATTATAAACCAAGTTACCCAAGTGTTATAAAGTTATCTGATAATGATGCGCGTATTATAAAAGAAACGTTCATAACAGCAAAAGCATCAAAAGATTACCCAACGCTTATAAAATTACGTTCTAAAATTATGAGTGTAATGGGGTTAAAATCCATGAAACATAAATCGGATATAGAATTTATAGATACCATTCTAAAAGATTATAATTTCTACACCCAAAATATGTGAGCAGAGAACCACATTTTTCAAGTGTAACGCAGAAAAATGTGTGTGAATCGCTCATCCCAAACTCGTTTTGGGATCTTTAAATAAAAGTAAGCAACAATAAAATATTAAGTTTCAAGTCAATTTTAAAGATTTCAAGTGTAATGCAGAAAAATGTGTATAAATCGCTAAACCCGAACAAGTTTTGAGATCTTTAGATTTAAGTTACAAAACGAAAAAATATATTAATATTTTTAGTCTTACTATTTTTAAAACATAACAAATCAAAAAAAACATTTTCATTAGTTTAGCAACCTAAATTAACAACCAAATGTAATGTTTTATACCATCGACATTTTAGGCACCATTGCATTCGCTATTTCAGGCGTTTTGGTAGCCATGGAAAAAAAAATGGATTTGTTTGGCATTCTTATAATTGCTTTTGTAACAGCCGTTGGTGGCGGTACATTACGCGATTTACTAATTGGAGACACACCAGTAAGTTGGATGAAAGACATCACATACACCTACGTCATTATAGCATCAGCAATTTTTGCTATAACCTTTAAAAGCAAAATAAATTATTTACGAACCTCACTGCTGTTGTTCGATACCATTGGTATAGGTTTGTACACCTTAATAGGTATAGAGAAAGGCATAAATGCCAATTTGCATCCCATAATATGTATAGCTCTGGGTACCATGACGGCGAGTTTTGGCGGTGTAATTCGCGATATTCTGTGTAACGAAATACCTGTAATTTTTCGCAGAGAAACCATTTATGCAACCACTTGTATATTAGGTGGTGTGGTTTATTTTGTGCTTGGTCAATTACCAATAGACAGTAATATTGTGTATATTGTTTCGGGTTTTGTAATAATAGTAACGCGTTTATTAGCGGTAAAATTTAAATTCGCTTTGCCTAACATTTATAATAATTAAAATAATTTGGGCGTTACCCCGCTTAAGGCGTGGTCGGGCTTTCCGTTACAATCTTTTGCTTAGGCAAAAGGATTTCCACTGCAATCCCTAACGCAATAATTAACTAAACATGAAATTTTTTAAAATCATTCAGCTTAAAAACCTCAAAGTATTTCTGTTTATATTAGGTGTCAGCTTCAGTGTAAATAGTCAAGAAAATGCAATAAAAATAAGCGAAGTTACGCCATGGTGCATTATTGGGTTCGATTCAAAAGATAGAACACCAGCCCAACGTATAGAAATGTTAAAACAATTTGGCTTTAAAAAATACGGATACAATCGTGGAAAAGCCGATTTTAGTTCCATGGCCGAAGAATTTAAATTAGCCAAACAAAATAATATAGAAATCACATCGGTATTTTTATGGTTAAACGCTCAACGCGATACCATTGGTAAATTAAGCGAGGCAAACACATTACTTTTAAATCAATTAAAAAAAGCACCTTTTAAACCTGCTATTTGGGTTAGTTTTAGCGATAATTTTTTTAAAGATTTAAATCAAAAACAATCTTTAGAGCGATCTACTAATATGATAAAGTATATAAAACAAAGAGCAGATGCTTTAGGTTGCAAAATAGCTTTATACAATCACGATGGTTGGTTTGGTAACCCGTTAAATCAGCTTGATATTTTAAAACTATTAAAAGATGATTCTGTTTCAATAGTTTATAATTTTCATCACGCACTAGAGCATTTAAACGATTTTAAAAATATAGCTAAACAAATAACACCACATTTATCTTATGTAAACTTAAATGGTGTTAAGCTGGAAGGCCCGCAAATTTTACCTATAGGTAAAGGCGATTACGAATTAAGTATGATTAAGGCGTTAATAAACGAAGGCTACCAAGGGCCTTGGGGTATTTTAGGTCATATAAAAACCGAAGATGTAGAGCAAGTACTAAAAAGAAACATTGAAGGTTTAAAACAAATAAACCAGCAATTAATAAAACCATAAAGCCGGTTACTCAATAATTTCAACCTTTTTAATATAAACATTTTTATTAGGCCAATCGGCTTCATCGGTTTCTACTCTCGATATTTTGTCGGCAACATCCATTCCGTTTATAACGCGACCAAACACCGTATAATCGCCATCTAAAAAATGTGCCCCACCTTTTTGCGTAACAATAAAAAACTCATAAGGCGAAGCGAGTTTGTAAGCATCTTCAATTTCACTACTTGGCATAGAAATGGTGCCTCTGTCGTGTTTAAATCCACGTTTAGTATCGGGGGGTAATAAATAAATACCTATTTCATTACGCTTATCTTGCGTTTTCGTGTCGTCGCTATTACCGCCTTGAATAATAAAATTATCAATAACCCTATAAAATTGGGTGTTATCAAAATAATTCTGTTTGGTTAAAAAAATAAAATTAGCGCGGTGGTATTTAGTTTCATTAAAAAGTAAAATATCAATGTTTCCATAATCGGTATAAATACGTACTTTATTTTCTTTATGTTTTTTATCATAATCCTGAAAAAAATACATAGCACTTTTAGTGGTAAGTTTTTTATTTGCCTCAGGCTTCGCTTTAATAGAATCTTGTTTTTCTAATACAACCGAGGCATTAATATTAGTTTTCTTTTTAGTTTCTTTATCTTCACAATTAAAAAAAATAATACAAACCAAAACTAGAGAGATAAAACGCATAAATGAATTTTAATGATTTTTTAATAGTGCTTTCAAAAATAAAAAATAAAGATTTATTAGGACAAGCATCGCAATTTAAAATGGTACCGCCCTTTAGGCAAGAGCTGTTAAAAAAGCAAAAACATCAAGTTAAAGAGGCAAAAAAAGCAGGAGTATTAGCCTTGTTTTATCCTGACATGCATAACAACACAAAATTCGTTTTAATATTGCGTAAAACTTATAAAGGTGTGCACTCCGCTCAAGTTGCATTTCCAGGTGGTAAATTTGAAGAAATAGATGCAAGCATACAACAAACAGCATTACGAGAAACTTTTGAAGAAGTTGGTGTACCTCAAAAAAGTATTTCTGTTGTAAGAGCTTTATCGCAAGTATATATACCGCCAAGTAATTTTAACGTGCATCCATTTTTAGCTTACACAACAGCCACTCCAAAATTTATTAAGGAAGAAAGCGAAGTAGAAGCCATTTTACAAATAAATGTAAAAGAATTTTTAAACGATAAGTCCTTGGTTGTTAAAACACTAAAAACATCTTACAGCCAAGAAGTAGAAGTGCCAGCCTTTTTATTAAACAAGCATATTGTTTGGGGGGCAACTGCCATGATGCTTAGTGAAATTAAAGACTTAATAAAACAGAGCCTGTAGTTACTTAGTTTTATTACATTTGTACACAAATTATTTTGAAGTGAGATTTTATGGGATTGTTTAAAAAAAATCCATTTGGGCATATTTTGTTCCTAAAAAAATGGCTTATTCGAATCATGGGAGGTATAACCCACAGACGTTTTCGTGGTTTTAACGAGTTACAAATAGATGGATCAGAAATAATAAAAGATTTACCAGATACAAATGTTCTTTTCATATCAAACCATCAAACCTATTTTGCCGATGTAGTAGCTATGTTTCATGTATTTAATGCAAGCCTAAGTGGGCGAGTAGACTCAATAAAAAATGTAGGTTACCTGTGGCATCCAAAGCTTAATATCTATTATATAGCTGCCAAAGAAACGATGCGAGCAGGTTTGTTGCCTAAAATTTTAGCTTATGCGGGCGCTATTCCAATCGAGCGTACATGGCGTTCAGCCGGAAAAGAGGTAAAACGTCAAGTAAAAATGAGCGACATATCAAATATAGGTAAAGCGCTCGACGATGGTTGGGTAATTACCTTCCCGCAAGGTACAACTACACCATTTAAGCCCATCAGAAAAGGAACCGCACACATTATAAAAAAATACAAACCCGTTGTTGTACCTATAGTAATAGATGGTTTTCGTCGCTCTTTCGATAAAAAAGGGCTTCGAATAAAAAAGAAAAACATACTACAAAGTATGGAAATAAAAGCGCCATTAGACATTGATTACGATAACGAAACCACAGAAGAAATCGTAAAAAAAATAGAATACGCCATCGAGCAACATTCGTCGTTCTTAAAAGTAATTCCACAAGAAGAAATAGAAGAACAAGAAAAGTTAAATAAACTACGCGAATGGTAAAAATTTAGGGCGTTCGGGCGGGCTTTCGGTAGTCGCTCTCTGCGAGGAGCTCCAACAATACCTCAATCCCTAACGCGAGCGTATTTGTTAAGTTTGTAACTTATAAATTGGTTAATAACTACTCATAAATCTGTTTTTAAAAACCTATTAAAATTTCTATTTTGCAACGCTAATTTTAATTAAGTTTTAAATGAAAGTTTGCATAGCAGAAAAGCCAAGTGTAGCGCGCGAAATAGCATCGGTTTTGGGAGCAAATACCAAACGCGATGGGTATTTCGAGGGCAATGGCTATGCTGTAACTTATACTTTCGGGCATTTATGCACGCTAAAAGAACCCAACGATTATAAACCATACTGGAAAAGCTGGGATTTAAATAACTTACCCATGCTGCCCGAAAAATTTGAGACCAAAGTGGTTTCAAACTCAGGGATAAAAAAACAATTTAAAATAGTAAAATCCTTATTTGATAAAGCCGATGTGGTTATAAACTGTGGTGATGCAGGGCAAGAAGGAGAACTTATACAACGTTGGGTATTAAACGAAGCCAATTATAAAGGCGAAGTACAGCGTTTATGGATTTCTTCATTAACTACCGAAGCCATAAAAGAAGGCTTTAATAAACTAAAACCCGCAACCGATTACGATAATTTATACTATGCCGGTTTTTCTCGTGCCATTGGCGATTGGCTATTAGGTATGAATGCTACCAGATTGTACACCGTAAAGCATGGTGGTTACAAGCAGGTATTATCGGTTGGCCGAGTGCAAACACCAACTTTGGCAATGGTGGTAAACAGGTTTAAAGAAATTGAAAATTTTAAACCACAACCCTACTGGGAATTACAAACCACTTATCGCGAAACACTTTTTAGCTACGAAGACGGCAGATTCACAAAAAAAGAAGAAGGTGAAGCCCTTGCTGCTAAAGTAAAAGAAAGTGATTTTACTATAGAATCCATCACCAAGAAAAAAGGAAAAGAATACGCACCAAAACTGTTCGATTTAACGGGGTTGCAAGTGTATTGCAATACAAAATTTGGACTTTCGGCCGACGAAACTTTAAAAATTGTACAGTTATTATACGAGCGTAAAGTAGTAACCTATCCAAGAGTAGATACAACGTTTTTACCTAACGATATTTATCCAAAAGTACCGGCAATACTTAAAAGCTTAACTAATTATGCAAGTTTAACGCAACCACTTTTAGGTAAAAAAATAAAAAAATCGAGTAAGGTTTTCAACGATAAAAAAGTTACCGATCATCATGCCATTATTCCAACAGGAATGCAAACCCAGTTAAACCCTGTACAGCAGCAAGTTTACGATATTATTGTAAGACGTTTTATAGCCGTTTTTTACGACGATTGTACCGTAGCAAATACAACAGTTATTGGTAATGCAGCAGAGGTGCTATTTAAAACAACAGGAAAAGAAATTTTAGATAAAGGTTGGCGTGTCGTTTTCGACACTTCGTCTGCGCTCAGTGTGACAAATGACAAAACCTTGCCATCATTTTCTAAAGGCGAAAAAGGGCCACACGAGCCTTCGTTTTTAGAAAAAGAAACCAAGCCACCAAACCAGTTTACAGAGGCCTCGCTATTACGAGCTATGGAAACTGCAGGTAAACAAGTAGATGATGATGAGTTGCGTGATTTAATGAAGGAAAACGGTATTGGTCGTCCGTCAACACGGGCAAATATTATTGAAACTTTGTTTAAACGCCAGTACATTAAACGTAATAAAAAACAAGTTTTGCCAACTGTAACAGGTATTGCTTTAATAGATACGATTCAAAATGAAATGTTGAAATCGGCAGAACTTACCGGGCAATGGGAAAAACAATTAAAAGATATTGAAAAGGGCGAATACAGCGCTGCTGCTTTTATAAAAAATATGAAGCGCATGGTTGATGCTTTGGTTTACGAAGTAAGAACCGAAACTAAACGCGCCAATATATCGCAAGCTAATGTAATTAAAAGCAGAAAGGCGAAAGAGACTAAGATTAAAAAAGCAGGAATTACTTCTGAAACTTGTCCGAAATGCAAAAAGGGAACGTTGCTAAAAGGGAATTCAGCCTACGGGTGTACGCAATACAAATCGGGTTGTAATTTTAAAATGCCTTTTAAAGTTTACGATAAAAAAGTATCGGAAAAACAGTTTATTAGGTTGTTGCAAAAAGGAAGTACTGTAAATTTAAAAGGATTTAAAACAGAAACAGGAACCGTTGAAGGCTTATTGCGTTTTGATGATCATTTTAACTTGAAGTTAGAACCCAAAAAAAACGCAACAAAAAAGGTTGCAGAAACTAAAACTGAAGCTACGAATACTAATACATGCCCAAAGTGTAAAACGGGAAATATTGTTAAAGGAAAAACGGCTTATGGTTGTTCGGCTTACAAATCGGGTTGCGATTTTAAAGTAACTTTCGAGGTGGTTAAAGCTAAAATTAGTGGCCAAAAACCAACCAAGGAGTTGGTTTATAAAATTCTGGGAGAAGCTTATGTGTAAGCATAGGCATTTTATTATCTATAAACCGTACCGCTTTTTAAGTCAGTTTAAAAGCAACGATTCCAAACAACAAAAAAAACATTTTTTAGGTGAATTACATGATTTTCCTGAAGGCACCATGGCGATTGGGCGTTTAGATGAAAAATCGGAAGGTTTATTGTTTTTAACCACTAACGGACAAACAAGCGATTATATAAATAGCCAAAAAGTAGAGAAGGAGTATTATGCTCAAGTTGATGGAGACATAACTCTTGAAGCTATAGAACAATTAAAACAAGGTGTAGAAATTGGTTTTAATGGTAAAAAGTATAAGACCAAACCCTGTAAAGTGTTTAAATTAGATGCTTTGCCAGAACTTCCTGAAACGACACAAAAAATACGTGATGATAGGCATGGGCCAACCTGTTGGATTTCGGTAACGTTAAACGAAGGCAAGTTTAGGCAGGTTCGAAAAATGACCTCGGCTGTGGGGTTTCCTACCTTGCGTTTAGCTCGCGTTCGTATTGGTAATGTTTTAATGGGTAGTATGCAACCTGGTGATGTTATTGAGGTTAGCAAGCTATTGCGTTAGGGATTGCAGTGAAAATCCTTTTTGCGAATGTTTAAAACAAAAAATTGGAAACAAAAAATAAAAGCATTTTAATATCTAAAATTTTGAAATAAGTTAAGAGCTATTCGCAAAAAGATTGCAACGTAAAGCCCGCCCGAACGCCCAAATTTTTAATCTTCTAGCTGTTTTAATTCGTTGTAATTTCGGTTTAAACGTTTTAATAAAAGGCCGTAAATAAGTTTGTAAAATAACCAGATTATACCAATAAATAATAGGGTTACTATTACAAAAATAGAATACATTATAACGAGCTGAGTAGTTTGTAAGTTGGCAATATTTTGTGAGATGTTAGAATCGTTATGTATGGCATAATAAAGCCCAATGCTAAATGAAACAGCGGCCATTATTAGGTTATAAAGCACGTAATATTTAATTACTCTTCTGGTTTTAATTATGCTTTCCATAAGTTTTTTAGCAGAATCTGTAACAGAAATAGACTTATAAGCTTTATAAAGCAAATAGATAAATAATATAATTATACCATAACTTACAAAGGTTAACACGGTAAGTATGGTGTCATTTTGGTAAAGAGTTTCTAACTTTTTTTTATACTCATCGGAATAAAATAAAGGAATGGCATTAAGGATAATCCAGAATACAAGTTCGGCAATGCTTACATAAAATAAGGTCTTTACAATAGAAGACGATTTTTTGTGCAGCATGGGGTAAATATCGTTTACCGATAGTTTTTTATGTTCGGGTTGGGTGGTGTTCCAACTTTTCTTTAATAAATCTAATTCATCCATAGGTTTTTACGGATTTAGTATAGCTTTTAGCTTGGTTTTTATTCGGTTCATTTTCACTCTAGCATTTACTTCGCTAATACCTAAAGTTTGGCTTATTTCTCTGTAATCTTTATCTTCTAGGTATAAGAAAACAAGAGCTTTTTCTATGTCGTTTAGTTTATGTACGGCTTTATATAGGGTTTTTAATTGTTGTTCTTCGGTATCATCATAATCTTCTGCTTTTATTTTAAACTCAACACCGCTATAATCTTGTGTTGTAACCTGTCTTTTAGATTTTCTGTAAAGTGTAATCGCGGTGTTTAATGCTACACGATACATCCAGGTGCTAAATTTTGAGTCGCCCCGAAATTTAGGATAGGCTTTCCAGAGTTGTATGGTTATTTCTTGAAATAAATCGTTGTGTGCATCGTAATTATTGGTGTATAACCTGCAAATTTTATGCGCAATATTTTGATGTTGTTCAAGTAATTCTACAAAACTATGTTCGAGTTCGGTTTTCAAATTGATGGTTTAGTTACTTATATGTAGTAGAAATTACAAATGTGTTACACTTTTTTTAAAAGTTTTTTAGTAAGGTTCAATTAGCAATTTTTCAGTTGCATGTGGTACATTTTATTTTACGAGAAACATACCTAAAAACACAGCTAAAAAACCTAAAACAAAACTGGCTATGGTATAAATAGCAAAGGTTAAAAAATCGCCTGATTTTAAAAATATGTGGTTTTCGTAAGCAAAGGTAGAAAAGGTGGTAAAGCCACCACAGAACCCGGTTGCTAAAAGTAGTGTTTGGTTTTGCGAGAGGCTATTGTTTTTTAAAGCGTAACCTAAAATTAAACCTATTAAAAAACTGCCTAAAATATTTGCTGCAAATGTGCCGTATGGAATTCCGGTTTGGGTATTATTAAATTGTTTCCCAATTAAAAAACGTAGTACGCTACCTGCACCGCCACCTAAAAAAACTAGTAAAAGTTGTTTCATGGTTTAATTTACGGGTTTTACTGCTATATATATTTGAGTAATCCAGTCTGCAGGGTTTGGTGTGTTGGTAGGATCGGTTTGGTAAACTTCTAACATGGGACCATTTTCAACAAATTCTAAATTGTTTTCTGGAATGTAAGTCATAGCGGTTTTCCAAGCTTCTTTTAAGTTTTTGTAATCGCCTTTTAATGTGGTTTTAACAGCGTTAAAAGGTTCCAGTTGTCCTGTTAGAATAGCGCTATCTGTTGTTATAACACGTTCGCTGGTTGGAATACAACATGAAAACATGGCTGTACCATTTTTTTCGTCCCATTTGTGATAGTAAACAAAAGGAGCACCTGCCATTTTTATATTGTTTTTAAATGCAAAAGCACTCACTTTTGGCAGCATACTTTGCATTTTGGTTTCAATTTCATCGATCTTACAAGATGTGGTGTTGTATAGATAATAACCACCACCATGTTGAGTAATACCATCTACCTTAATGCTGTATTTTTTCATTTCTGCTGTAGCAATACTATCTAATTTAAATAAACCACGATCGAAGTCTTTAGATGTGTTTTCTTCAATAGAACCCGCAAAGGTGGTGTACATTTTGGTCATAAAATCTTGTTTGCCGCTCATGGCCCAAGTAACCTTGGTACCTTCATTGGTGTTTTCGAAGGTCCAATTAATATCAGATTGAGATTCAAAAGGTTTTATAAAGTTTATTTTTTGGGTAATGCTTTTGTTTGCTTCAACATGTAAAGTTTTCATGTTGCCTTCACCTAAAATAGCACCATTCCAAGCGTAACTGGCATTAACACCAGTAGTGGTATCTCCATAAGTTAATGTGGCTTCAGGCTCTAGTTCAATCCAAGGAGAAAAATCTGGCCACGTTTTAAAGTTGTTAACTTTGTTAAATAGTAGTGCTGCAGGTGCTTTAATTACTCTGCTTCTGGAAAAACTAAAGGTATTGGGTTGCACAGCAATATATATAGCAACACCAATTATTGCAATTAAAAATAAAAATAAAAGGTACTTTAGGGCTTTCATTTATATAGGGATTGAGAGTTAAATATCTCAAATATAATCAAATTATAAATATGTTACAGAGTACCCTATATTTTTAGGAAATAAATAAAACGAACTTATATTTTATGGTTATGGCCTCGTTTTTTTGTTAACGCTAAATAATAGCAGTAGTAAATTTATTATTAATAGTAGACTAATGATTAATAAAACTTTCATATATGTTCTTTTTCTGATTGGTTCTTACACTTAGATGTGAAAGTTTGAAAAAGGTTGCGTTAAAATTTAAGTTTTTATTATAACTGTTATAATAAAAACTTAATGGCCGATATTAAGCCAATAAAAGCAATAAAAGCCAGAAGAATCCATAAGCTGCCTTTGTAAAAGCGTTTATGTATTTTTAAATCTTTTCGATATTGGTACCCAATAATAATTGCGAATACAATAAAAAATAAAATTCCGAAAACAATTTGGCCTTTACTAAACATACAATATTTTTATGCAAATTTAAATAAAACAAGATGAGATTTCCGCCTTAGCGGAAGTGAAAAATTAAAATTATTTATGAAAGATAAAATAGAAGCAGTAAAGGCATTTCATACTGCGTTTAAAATAGGACACAGAGAAACCCCAAAAGCCAACTTAGGTAAGTCTAAAAATACCTTGCGTTTTAATTTAATGAAAGAGGAGAACGAAGAGTATCTTGAAGCTGCAGAAAATAACGATTTAGTTGAGGTTGCCGATGCCTTGGGAGATATGTTGTACATTTTATGCGGTACTATAATTGAGCACGGTATGCAACATAAAATAGAAGAGGTTTTTGCAGAAATTCAAAATAGTAATATGAGTAAATTAGGAGAAAATGGCGAACCTATTTATCGAGAAGATGGTAAAGTGCTAAAAGGCCCTAATTACTTTAAACCTAATATTAAAGCCATTTTAGAAAAGTAAAAGGGAACATATTGTCATGCTGAACTGGTTTCAGCATTTCAAAAAACAAAGAGTATAAAAAAAGCAGCTAATTTAGCTGCTTTTTTCATTATTTAACTTGTACTCTCCAACCAAAAGGATCTTCACTTTTATTGGTTTGTATATCGGTGATGCGTTTCTTTAAAAAGCTAGCATAGGTAGTGTCTAGTTTAGGTAAATTGTAATCTTCACCTTTATAGCCAAAACCAGAAATAGGCGAAATAACCGCAGCTGTACCTGCGCCAAACATTTCTTTTAAATTGCCATTTTTAGCAGCTTCAACAACTTCGGCTACTTTAAGTGGTCTTACTTCAACGCTTATATTTTCAGCTTTAGCCAATTCAATAATACTTTTACGCGTAATCCCATCTAAAATACGGTCGCTTGTAGGACCAGTAATTAAAGTGTCGTTAATACGAACAAATATATTCATGGCGCCAGCTTCTTCAATGTATTCGTGGGTGTTATCGTCTGTCCAAATAACCTGTTGGTAACCTTTTTCTACAGCTAGTTGTGTTGGGTAAAATTGTCCAGCATAATTACCACCAGCTTTAGCGTAACCAACACCACCATTGGCAGAACGTGAATACTTTTCTTCAATTAATACACGAACTTCACCAGAGAAATAAGAACCTGAAGGAGCTGTGGCTATAATAAATTTGTATTCGTTAGCTGGTGATGCATGAAAACCTACACCTGAAGCAAAAACAAAAGGCCTAATGTAAAGCGAACTACCATCTTGGGTTGGTATCCAAGCTTCATCAACCTCTAAAAGCGTTTTTAAACCATCCATAAAATAATCTTCTGGTAACTCAGGAATGGCTAAACGTTTTGATGATATGTTTAAACGCTTAAAGTTATCTAAAGGGCGAAACAATAAAATATTGCTATCGGCATCTTTGTAGGCTTTCATACCCTCAAAAACCGATTGCCCGTAATGGAAAATTTTAGAAGCAGGATCTAAGCTAATTGGCGCATAGGGCACGACCTTTGGTGCTTGCCATTTACCGTCTTTAAAATCGCATTCTAACATATGATCAGAGAATACGCTTCCAAATTTTAAATTATTAAAATCTACTTCGTTTATTTTAGAGTTTTTTGTTTTTATAACCTCTATTGCGTTCGTCATAGCGTTCATAGCTTAAATAGTTTGAATAACAAATTTAGTTAAAAACGTTTTTAAAAAAGCGCTATCTTTACATAAATTAAATAAAATTGAAAAATTTATAACATGTCATACTTTAGACTATTAATAATTTGCGTTTTAGTGTTAATTTCTTGTAAGAATAAAAGTGAAGAAACAACAAAACAAGATAGCCAAATACCAGAGGTAACTTATGCGTCGTTTGGAAAAGAAATTATTGCAGATGATGCCATATCTAGTAAATCAATGGCACAACACTACCAAACCATGCAAGTTGGAGATAGTATAAATAGTAAAATGATAGCTAAAGTAACCGATGTTTGTCAGGCAAAAGGCTGTTGGATGACTTTAAACTTACAAGGCGACGAAGAAGTTATGGTGAAATTTAAAGACTATGGTTTTTTTGTGCCTAAAGATATTTCTGGTAAAGATGTTATAGTAAACGGAAAAGCTTTTGTTAGCGAAATTTCTGTTGAAGAACAACAACATTATGCAAAAGATGCTGGTAAAACCGAAGAAGAAATAGCTTTAATTACAGAGCCTAAAAAAACATTGTCTTTTGAAGCCGATGGCGTTTTAGTTGTACAATAGTAAGTTTTGAAACGCGAAATTATAATAACCGCCGATGGTTCAACAACCATTCATATTCCAGAATGGAACGAACAATACCATTCCAAACATGGAGCCATACAAGAAGCCTATCATGTATTTATAAAATATGGCTTAAATTACTTTCATGATAAATATTGTCATTCTGAACGCGTTACAGAATCTCACCCTATAGATGTCACTCCGAGCGCAGTCGAGTTTTACATAAAAGAAGATGGTGTCACTCCAAGCGCAGTCGAGGAGCATAAAAACATAAACAACTCCGTTTCTATCCTAGAAATAGGTTTCGGCACGGGTTTAAATGCATTTATAACCCTTTTTGAAGCTGAAAAACTAAACTTAAAAATAGATTATTTTGGTGTTGAAGGTTATCCAGTCGCGGTAAATGAAGTTGAAAAACTTAATTATGCTCAAGAAATTCAGAAATCCGAAGAAATTTTTAAAGAAATACATAAAGTGTCTTGGGAAGAAAAACATGACATTACACCATATTTTTCATTAGTAAAGCAAGAAAAATTTTTTGATGCCATTGAATATGAAAACGCCTTTAATATCATTTATTTTGATGCATTTGGAGCTCGTGTTCAACCTGAATTGTGGACAGAAGCAATATTTCAAAAAATGTATAAAGCTTTAAAAAATAATGGTGTTCTAGTAACTTATGCAGCAAAAGGAAGCGTGCGCAGAGCGATGCAGGCGGTAGGCTTTTTAGTAGAAAAACTTCCCGGTCCTCCCGGAAAACGTGAAATGCTGAGGGCAACGAAGCATTCACGCCGAATACCATGAAAGCGCTAAATGCTAAGGGCTACGAAGCATTCACGCTAAATTCATGAAGTATTAAATATAAAAATCAAAAAAAATGTAGCTTTTTGCTATAAATTAACTTAAACCTTTCCTAATATTAACTTTATTAGAGTGTATACTTGAGCTGTGAATGTTTAAGGTATTTAGTCTCTATACTTTAATAATCTCCATTTATAAACTGTTAAACCTTCTTTAAAAGCATAGTTAAGCCTTTAGCAATTTTGTAATTTTATAAAAAAAGGATATGCGAGTTTTAATTACAGGGGCAACAGGTTTGGTGGGAAACGAAATTGTAAAACTTTGTCGCGAAAAAGAAATTTTAATCAGTTATTTAACTACCAGTAAATCTAAAATAGAAAATAACGAAAACTACAAGGGGTTTTATTGGAACCCTAATACGGGTGAAATTGATGAAAATTGCTTCGAGAATGTTGATGTGATTATTCATTTAGCGGGAGCTACTATAGCAAAGCGATGGACGAAGAGTTACAAAAAAGAAATTTTAGAAAGCCGAGTTAAATCAACAGAACTAATTTACAATACGCTTATAAACATAGAGCATAGTGTAACTCAAATAATATCTGCAAGTGCTATTGGGGTTTACCCAGATTCGCAAACAAATTATTATAACGAAGATTATAAAACCCATACGGAAGATTCGTTTTTAACTAAAGTGGTTCATGTTTGGGAACAGGAAGTAGAAGCTTTTAAAAAGTTAGATATAGCTGTGGCTAAAGTACGTATAGGTTTAGTATTATCTGAAAAAGGAGGGGCTTTACCACAAATTATTAAACCCGCAAAAATAGGTTTAGCGGCTGCTTTTGGTACAGGTAAACAATGGCAGTCATGGATTCATATTACCGATTTAGCAAGATTATTTCTATATATTTTAAAATACCATTTAACAGGTGTTTTTAATGCTGTTGCGCCTAATGCTGTTACAAATAGAGAACTAACTAAAACAGTAACTAAAATACTAGAAGTTCCTTATTTTATGCCTAATATTCCTAAGTTTTTTATGAAATTGGTTCTAGGTGAAATGCATGTCTTACTTTTTGATAGCCAGAGAGTAAGCTCGAAAAAAATTGAAAACAAAGGGTTTAACTTTAAATTTAACTACCTAGAGCCCGCTTTAGTGGATTTGTTATAAATAAAAAGCCACACTTCAATTAGTTTTATGTGGCTTTTTTTAAGTTATTATAAAGTTTAATTTTTATGCATAAGTAATACTATGCCCTACCTCGGTTGTATAGGTTTCTGAAAGAATGGTGTTTACAAAAATCCATTCAGAGGTGACTTCGCTTTGCGTGTAGGTTGTTAAAAGAAAGCCACGTTTAGAAGCATCAAAATAATTTAAACCATCTACAAGGGTAGTTAAAGCGTATTCAAAACCAGCAAGGGCTTCAGGGTCTGTGCCAATAAAGCCTTCAAAACCAGGAGAACTAACACTAGATGTTGCTAATTCTATTCCAACGTCAATATTACCTTCTGTAAAAAGTGTATTACTCCACGCATTATGAGTATCGCCAGCGAGTGTAATAATTTTTTTATAGGCAAGAGCAGCATAAATAATTTCACGTTCAACAGGATAACCATCCCAAGCATCAAGGTTATAGGGTAATACTGTTGTTACACGAGCAGTTTCTTCCGCAGTTAATGTAGGGTCGTTGTTTAGCATGCGTACCTTAATGGTAACAAGCTCGGTTAATGTTTCATTAAAAGTAGAGGATCCAAAAGCTAATAGCATTTCGGCTGGAATATACATTTTTCCCATTAATACTTGCTGACCTAATACTTGCCATTTTGCCGAACTTGAAGTGATTTGATTAATTAACCAGTCGCGTTGTGTTGTGCCCAATAAGCTCCTGCTGGTATCGCTTATGGCTGTTTGGTAAGCCGCAGCATCAAACCCTGTAGCTGTAAAAAAATCGAAAATATCAAGTTGTTCATCTCGACCAATAATTCGAGTATCTAGCATAACAAGGTTAACCAAGTTACCCAAATTAAATGTACGGTAAATAAGTTCGTTGTTATTTTCATCTAACCTTGAAAATGGTAAAAATTCGCTGTAGGCCTGTAGTGCATGAGCTTTTCTAACTTCGTAGCTGCCCTCTGTGGCGTCATCATGGTTTTCTGCTCCATTTTTATACGCATCGTTAGCAATTTCATGATCATCCCAAACACAAATAAAAGGTTTTTTTTGATGGGCTAATTGTAATGAAACATCTTGTCTGTACTGTTTGTAACGAGTTCTGTAATCATCTAATGATAAAATTTCGGTAGCTGGTTCATGAAAGCGATCAAGAAAAGCATTTTCGTCGTTCGAGCCATAACCGCCTGCAGCATACTCATATAAATAATCACCTAAATGTACAATAATATCGGCATCAGAGTTTGCCATAGCATCGTAAACATTAAATAATCCAGCTTGATAGTTCGAGCAAGAACAAATGGCTAGTTTTAATGAGTTTGCATTATCTGGTAATGTAATGGTTTCACCAACGGCAGATATGGTTTTGTCTATTGTGTTTGCAAACCTGTAATACAGTTTTTGGTCAGCATCGAGTTCGGTTAATTGCACGGCAATGGTGTAATCTCTTGAGGCATCGGTGGTAATTTCACCATTTCTAATAACAGTATTAAACTCGGCATCGGTGGCAACTTCCCATGTAATGGTATGTGTTGCTCCGCTGTAGCGTGTCCAGATTATAACACTAGAACTTGTAGGATCGAAGCTTGCAATACCTTCAGTAAAAAAATCTAACGCATAATTTGTAGGGTCAATATTAAAGTTGATATCATCATCAGATTTGCAACTAATAAAGTTTGGAGCAAGCATTATGCCGCCGGCAGCCATTAAGGTTTTTTGTATAAAACTTCTTCTGCTATTGTTTTGTAATTTCATGTTTGTTTTTTGTTTGCATAAAATTCATGAAATCGAAGCATTGGCTTGTTACTATAACTTTATTATAATGTTACTTATTTATAAAAAAACGCCTTACTAATTAGTAAGGCGTTTTTTAATATTTATGGTAATGTTTTTATTAAGATTTTGATGCTTTTAAGCTTACTTTTAATTCAATATCATCATTAATAAACTTATCACCTAAATTATCAAATATAGATTTTGAACCATATTCTACGTTCCATTTAGTTCTGTCTATGGTGAAAGTTTCGCTTTCCAGAGTTAAAACATCACCAGTATTGGTTACGGTAACAGGAAAAGTAACGTTGTTAGTTGCTTCTTTAAGCGTTAAATTTCCAGATAACAAGGTTTTTCCCTCTTGTTTTTCTATACCTGTAATTTTAAAAGTGGCGGTTGGGTATTTTTCAACATCAAAAAAGTCTTCATTCGATAAATGAGATACTAATTTAGCATTTCCTTTTTCTTCAGCAGGAATGTCAGTAACCATAATTGATTTCATATCAATAGTAAAGCTTCCGCCAGCAATTTCACCATCAGTAGTATTTAAAACACCTTCTGTTAAAGAAATATAGCCATAATGTTCGCCAGTAGGTTTAAAACCTTTCCAGGCAATTTTTGAAGCACTTAAATCGGCGTTATAAGTAGTAGCTTCTGGAGCAGCTTCAATAACAGCTTCAGCAGCAGAAGTTTCGGCTTCTTTAGCTTTATCTTTACAAGAAAATAAGCTTACAGATACAAAAGCAACAAATAAAAGTTTAATAAAATTGGTTTTCATAATTAGTGATTTTCAGTTTATCATGTAAAAGTAAGATTAAGTATTTTGATTTTGAAATTAATAAAATGAAATTTTTGTTAAAAAGATTATGACATTATGGCATTTTTATAATAATGGCAGTACTTTTGCCAACCTAAGTTAGTATTTAAAAATTAAGTTTAGCAATGAGCAAAAAAGATATAAACGAAGAGTTAGAAAACGAAACAGTTAATGCTACAGAAAATGAAACGGTTGAGGAAGAAGGAAAAAACACAGAAGAGCAAGTGGTAGAGGAGCAAACTGTTGAAGAAAAACTTCAAGAAGAACTGCAAGAAGAAAAGAATAAATTTTTACGCTTATTTGCAGAATTTGAAAATTATAAAAAAAGAACATCTAAGGAGCGTATTGAGCTATTTTCTACGGCTAGCGAAGGTGTTATGAAAACATTACTTCCAATTCTTGATGATTTTGAACGTGCTTTAACACACATTGAAGAAGACAAAGAGGCCGAAGAGTTAAGAAAAGGTGTGTTGTTAATCTATCAAAAAATGGTTAATACCTTAGAGCAAAAAGGCTTAAAGGCTATTGCTGTTGAAAAAGGAGAGGTTTTTAACGCAGATAATCATGAGGCTGTCACTCAAATTCCAGCGCCAACCGATGATTTAAAAGGTAAGATTATAGACGTTATAGAAAAGGGATACAAATTAGGAGAAAAAGTAATTCGTTTCCCTAAAGTGGTAATAGGACAATAAAACCAAAACATGGCAAAAAGAGACTACTACGAAATATTAGGATTAAGCAAAGGCGCATCTGCGGCCGAAATTAAAAAAGCTTACAGAAAAAAAGCAATTCAATTTCACCCAGACAAAAACCCAGACGATAAAGAAGCAGAAGCTAAATTTAAAGAAGCAGCTGAAGCTTACGAGGTGTTAAGTGACGCCGATAAAAAAGCTCGTTACGACCAATTTGGCCATCAAGCATTTGAAGGCGGCTTTGGTGGCGGAGGCGGCGGAGGCGGCATGAATATGGATGACATATTTAGCCAATTCGGAGATATTTTTGGCGGCGGAGGTTTTGGAGGTGGTTTCTCTGGCTTTGGTGGCGGTGGCGGCCAACGCCGTGTAAAGGGAAGCAATTTGCGCATTCGTGTAAAGCTTAACCTTGAAGAAATAGCCAATGGTGTAGAGAAAAAAGTAAAAGTTAAACGAAAAATACAAGCCCCAGGGGTAAGTTACAAAACCTGTTCTACTTGTAATGGAACAGGGCAAGTAACCAGAATAGCAAACACTATTTTAGGTAGAATGCAAACCGCATCACCATGTAATGTTTGTGGTGGTTCAGGGCAAACTATAGATAAAAAACCAGCAGATGCAGATGCTCAAGGTTTAAAAGTTGCAGAAGAAACCGTTTCTATAAAAATTCCAGCTGGTGTTGTAGATGGTATGCAGCTTAAAGTTTCGGGTAAAGGTAATGAAGCGCCAGGAAATGGCATTTCGGGTGATTTAATTGTTGTTATTGAAGAAGAGCAACATGAAAAATTACAACGTGAAGGCGATAATTTACACTACGATTTATATGTAAGCTTCCCAGAAGCTGTACTGGGTACTTCAAAAGAAATTGAAACCGTTACCGGAAAAGTGCGTATAAAAGTAGAAGCTGGTGTGCAGTCGGGTAAAATTTTACGCTTACGCGGAAAAGGTATACCAAGTATAAACGGTTACGGGGCTGGAGACTTGCTAGTGCATGTTAATGTATGGACTCCAAAAACATTAAACAAGCAACAAAAAGAATTTTTTGAAGGCATGCTAGCAGACGAGCATTTTGAGCCTAAACCGGAAAGTTCAGATAAGTCTTTCTTTGAAAAAGTAAAAGATATGTTCTCGTAAACGAGTAATTTAAAAATTAAAAATCCGCTTTAAAATAGCGGATTTTTTGTTAAACAATCAAGATATCTTGCTGTTTTATTACAATATATTGAAAAAAAAACTATATTTGAACATCACTAATTAAATTAGTGATAATTTTTCTTTTTCATAGCAATTTTTTTCCCATCCTTAATTTTTTTAAGGGTGGGTTTTGTTTTTTTAATACTTTAATAAAAATACAATATCCATTTGGTTTTATTTAGAAAGTATTAAGCTTCTCGGGTAACATTTAATATCTTTACATGCTCTATAAGAAATTTAAAAAACAATAATGAGTAACTTACTAGAAGTTAACAACGTCTCTAAAAATTTTGGAAGCTTTACCGCTTTAAATAATGTGTCGTTAACAGTTCCAAAAGGAAGTATTTTTGGGCTTTTAGGTCCAAACGGTGCAGGAAAAACTACCTTAATACGAATAATAAATCAAATAACGATGCCCGATACAGGTACAGTTATTTTAGATGGTGAATCTTTAAAAGAAAATCATATTAAAGACATAGGCTATTTGCCAGAAGAGCGCGGTTTATATAAGTCTATGAAAGTAGGAGAACAAGCATTGTACTTGGCCCAACTTAAGGGGTTAAGTAAAGCAGAAGCTAAAAAAAGATTAAACTATTGGTTTGATAGATTAGAAATTGGAGATTGGTGGAATAAAAAAATACAAGAATTATCCAAAGGGATGGCTCAAAAAGTACAGTTTGTTGTAACCGTATTGCATAATCCTAAGTTATTAATTTTTGATGAGCCGTTTTCGGGATTCGATCCTATTAACGCCAATTTAATAAAAGATGAAATTTTACATTTAAGAGAAAACGGTGCCACGGTAATTTTTTCTACGCACCGTATGGAGTCTGTAGAAGAGTTGTGTGACGATATAGCTTTAATTAACAAGTCAAATAAAATACTAGATGGTAAACTTACCGAAGTAAAGCGCAAATTTAAAAGCAACACCTTCGAGGTAGGCTTAAGAACATTAAATAACGAGGTTTTAGAAAAAGAACTTGCAGAAAAATTTACCGTAAATCCGGCATATTTTAAAACATTAGATAACGAGCTTAAATTAAATATAAAGTTAAGCGAAACCGAAAAACCTAACGAGTTACTTAACTTTTTAACAACAAAAGCCGAGGTGTCCCATTTTGTGGAGTTAATACCTAGTGTAAACGATATTTTTATTCAAACCGTTAAGAATAACAACTAAATAATGAACCATTTACCGCTTATAATAAAACGCGAATATTTAACTAAAGTGAAAAATAAGGCGTTTATAGTTATGACTATTTTAAGTCCCATAATAATGATTGTTTTGATATCTGTAGTGGCTTATCTAGCACAACTAAACAATGATAAAGTTCGCACAATAATGGTGTTAGATCAATCTGGGTATTTAAACAATACCTTTAAAAATACCGATAACACAACATATAATGTGTTAACTAACATGGAATTATCTGATGCCAAAACTTTAACTCAAGAGGCTTCTGCATATGGCTTATTACATGTAGAAAAATTTAACGACATAAATAACGTTTCGCAACATGTAAAGTTTTATTCTGATGAGTCTCCGTCGTTAAGTTTAATTTCAGGAATTGAAAGTAAATTAGAGAAACATTTTACCAATCAAGTATTGCAGGATAAAGGGGTAAATGTGGCATTAATTAATGAATCTAAAATACAGGTAGATGTGGCCCAAGAAAGTTTTCAAGGTGAAAAAACATCGAAAGTAGATAGTGTAATTAAACTCATATTTGGTGGGGCGTCTGGTTATTTGCTATTTATGTTTATAATTATTTACGGAAACATGATTATGCGAAGTGTAATCGAGGAAAAAACAAGCCGTATAATTGAAGTCATTATATCATCAGTAAAGCCGGTTCAACTAATGCTTGGTAAAATAATAGGGACCTCGCTGGCAGGAATAACGCAATTCGTTATTTGGTTGGTCTTTGGAGGCTTGTTAATGACGGTAGTTTCTCTTGTTCTTGGTATAGATTTAATGCAATCTACACCGCAACAAGAGTTGGTTGAAATGGCAGCACAAAACAACGATGCTCAAAATTATTTCATAGCTTTAAAAGAAGGGTTAAGCCATATGCCATTAATTAACCTAATAATAGCTTTTGTATTCTTTTTTATAGGAGGCTATTTACTTTACAGTTCTTTATACGCCGCTATTGGTGCAGCTGTAGATAATGAAACAGATACTCAACAATTTATGATGCCAATTATTATGCCACTAATATTGGCTGTTTATATAGGCATATTTACTGTAATTGAAGATCCGCATGGAACCATATCAACAGTTTTTTCGTATATTCCATTAACCTCACCAGTGGTAATGTTAATGCGCATACCTTTTGGTGTTCCAATATGGCAGCAAGTTTTGTCCTTATTTATTTTAATAGCAACTTTTATGCTTACAGTATGGTTTGCTGCTAAAATTTATAGAGTTGGTATTTTAATGTATGGAAAAAAACCAAGTTACAAAGAACTCTTAAAATGGATTAAGTATTAAATGATTCAAGATTTAGAGAAAATAGAAGAAAAAATAACCGAGAGCAGTGTTTGGGAAAAAATAGTAAACTTTCTAGAGTTTAAAATTTTAGATTTCACTTATGGCACGGGCGAAGAAGCACACGCCATTGTGTTAAGAGTAAAATATGTTTTACTAGTTTCAATAGTTCTTATTACTACAACATATCTTTTAAGGTTTTTAAAAAAACTTATAACTCGAAAAATGCCTTATGACGATAAGGTCAAGTTTAATACTGTATTTTCGTTCGCACGTTGGATTATATATATTATAGTATTATTAGTAGTTTTAGATTCTATAGGTTTTAATGTAACAGCTATTTTTGCAGCATCTGCGGCATTATTAATTGGTGTGGGTTTAGCATTGCAAACCTTGTTTCAAGATATTATTTCGGGTATTTTTATTTTAATAGATCAAAGTGTTCATGTTGGAGATGTTATTGAATTAGATGGAAAAATTGGCCGAATTGAAGAAATTAAATTACGAACAACTAGAGCTGTAACTATAGACAATCGTGTTTTGGTAATACCCAATCACTTATATTTAGAAAAAAGCTTATTTAACTGGACTCAAAATGGAGCCATCACACGTGAGTCCGTATCTGTAGGTGTCGCTTATGGCAGCGATTTAGAGCTTGTAAAAAAGCTATTGTTACAATCGGCAAGCACACATCCCGATGTTTTAAGTGCGCCAGAACCATCTGTGTTGTTTACCGAATTTGCAGATAGCTCATTAAACTTTAGGTTAGTGTTTACCGTACAAGATAGCTTTAAAGCAGGCTTTACTAAAAGTGATATCAGATTTGAAATTGATAAGCTTTTCAGAGAAAATAATATAAGTATTCCATTTCCACAAAGAGATGTTTATATTAAAACTTAAATAAATAATTACTCAAAATCATAAATATTATATGCTAAATAAATCAATATTCGTTTTATTTTTTATAGGTTTTATATCAGGTATAGCAAATGCACAATTAACAGATTTATTTAGGTTGGAGTACTCTTTTATTCCAAAATCAAAATCTCAAGATCAATACACTAGGTTGCGAGCATTATTTAATTACCCAATAAAAATAAAAGAAAGCGATTATTTAGTTTTTGGGGCAGAATATAACCGAGTAATATTAAATTTAGAAGATACTTATCCTTTTGAAACCTCAGGGTTAAATACAATTCATATAATTGATTTTAATTTAGGTTACACATTTAAATGGAACGAAAATTGGCGTTTTGGATTTAAAGTTAATCCAAGAATAGCTTCTACATTAACAAGAAGTATAACAAACGACGATATTTTTATTAACGGTGGTGTTTATTTTGTAACAGACAGAATGGACGATACAAGTTTAAAACACCCTTACCGTTTGGTGTTGGGGTTAACCTATAATGCAACCACAGGACTACCATTTCCATTGCCTTTTATTAGTTACACCAGAGAGATAAACGAACATTGGGAATATAATTTAGGGGTTCCAAAATCCAGTTTAAAATACAATATTAACAACAAACATGTATTATTGTCCTTTGTAGGTCTCGATGGCTACTTAGCACATTTACAAAGGCCAACAATAGTTAATGGTCAAGAGGTAGATCATATATCATTATCCGTAATGGTTGGTGGTGCTGGCTACCAATACTTTTTTACAGAACATATTATGGGATACATGTATTCTGGATATTCTTTTAGATTAAATAACGTACTTAGAAACGATAATAGAGACGAAATTTATAAATTAGACGATAGAAATGCATTCTATTTAAGAACAGGAATTAAATATAAGTTTTAAAATGCCAAAAATACTAGTAATAGAAGATGAAGCTGCAATACGCCGCGTTTTAGTTAAAATACTTTCTGAAGAAAATGATACATACAAAGTAGAAGAAGCCGAAGATGGTCTTGCAGGGGTAGAAAAAATAAAAAATGATGATTTCGATTTGGTGTTATGCGATATTAAGATGCCTAAAATGGATGGTGTTGAGGTCTTAGAAGCTACAAAAAAAATAAAACCAGAAACACCTATGGTAATGATTTCTGGTCATGGTGATTTAGATACAGCTGTAAATACCATGCGTTTAGGAGCTTTTGATTATATTTCAAAACCACCAGATTTAAACAGACTTTTAAATACGGTTCGTAATGCTTTAGACCGAAAAGAATTAGTTGTAGAAAACAAAATTCTTAAGAAAAAAGTAAGTAAAAAATATGAAATGATTGGGGACAGCCCCGAAATTGCTCAAATAAAAGATATTATAGATAAGGTGGCGCCAACCGATGCTCGCGTATTAATTACAGGCCCTAATGGAACCGGTAAAGAGTTAGTAGCACACTGGCTACACCAAAAAAGCGATAGAGCAAAAGGAGCCATGATAGAAGTAAACTGTGCGGCCATACCAAGCGAACTTATAGAAAGCGAATTATTTGGGCATGTAAAAGGTGCTTTTACCAGTGCCAATAAAGATCGTGCAGGTAAATTTGAAGCGGCTAATGGCGGAACAATTTTTTTAGATGAAATTGGAGATATGAGCCTTCCTGCCCAAGCTAAAGTACTTCGTGCTTTACAAGAAAGCAGAATTCAACGTGTGGGTAGCGATAAAGATATTAAAGTAGATGTTCGAGTAGTTGCCGCGACTAACAAAGATTTAAAAAAGGAAATTGCCGATGGTAAATTTCGAGAAGATTTATATCACCGTTTAGCTGTAATACTCATAAAAGTACCAGCTTTAAACGATAGACGAGCCGATATTCCATTGTTAATTAATCATTTTACAAGTAAAATAGCTTCAGAGCAAGGAACAGCTCAAAAATCATTTTCAGATAAGGCTATAAAACTTCTACAAGATTACGACTGGACTGGTAACATCAGGGAGTTAAGAAACGTTGTAGAGCGTTTAATTATTCTTGGAGGGGCAGAGGTAAGTGAAAAAGATGTAAAAGCCTTCGCCAGTAAGTAATAAAAAAGTCCACTTAAAAACTAAGTTTCTAAGTGGACTTTTTTATATGTTTATATTACAGAAACTTATTCAGCGCTAGCACATGAATCAAGTTTTTCTAAGTAAGAAGTAGCCAAAGTTTTTAATTTTTGGTTATAGTAACTTTTAATTTCTGAAATTGAGCTGTTAAAAACATTTTTTGATACGTCTGGTAACAGATTACTTTTACTACCACAAGCCTTTAACGATAAATTGTAAGCTTCAATATTTTTAGTTAAAGCACTCTCGTAAGCAGTAACCAATTGTTTTTTCTTTAAAGCTAATTGTTTAGCCTGTTGTTCAGCAAGTTTTTGTTTTATTTCTGCCTCTTTTTGCATTAAGGCTTCTTGTTGTTGTTTAAGTTTTAATTGTTCGTTTTCTAAATCGCTAAGCTCAGCACTTTCGGTTATGGTATCTCCAGACAAACCATCTTGTTCTTGAGATTTTCTATAAGTACATTCATCAAAAGCGGTTACAGTTTCCTGGCAGCTTTCTTTACCACGTTTTACATAAAAACGGCCATCTTCATAAGTTTCTTGAGTATCAACTTTCTCTAAAAATTCTTTAGTTTTAATTACAAGTTCTAAAACTTTATCACAATCGCAACCTTTTAAATTTTCTTGAGTTAATTCCAAAGACTCTACAGTACGATTGGCGTAATATTTTAAGTGACTAATATTGTTGGCTTCATACGAATCTTTTACATGTCCGTAGGCATTTAATAAATAAGCATTAGCATCTTCACATTTACTTTGTGAAAATGAAAGGGCTTGAAGAGTTAGAAAAATAACTAATAGGTAATTTTTTTTCATGATGTTTAAGTTTTTATAGTTTGGGGCTATACCAAAGACAAATATATTAATTGAATATATAAATACGTTTTTTTAAGCTTTAAAATCTTTATAAATTAAAAATGTTGTAATTTAAACGAGTAAATACAAGAAAATTTCAGAAAATTCATAAATCAAAATGCAAGAATATAAAGTAACAAATCAAATTTCGTTAAAAGATTATAAAACCAAAGTAGAAATAGACGATGCTAAAAAACAACTAAAAAAGGTACGCGAAAAACTAGGCGATTGGCAAAATACCATGTATGCGCATAATAAATACGCTGTTTTAGTATGTTTGCAAGGTATGGATACAGCGGGAAAAGACAGTCTAATACGCGAAGTGTTTAAAGACTTTAATGTTCGTGGTATTGAAGTGCAAAGTTTTAAGGTGCCTACAGAACTAGAGTTGGGCCACGATTATTTATGGCGCCATTACATAGCACTTCCTCAGCGTGGTAAATTTGGAGTATTTAACCGTACACATTACGAAAATGTTTTGGTAACCCGCGTACATCCAGAATACATTTTAGGCGAAAACTTACCCGATATAAATTCAGTAGAAGATGTTAACGAAGCCTTTTGGGATAAGCGTTTCGAGCAAATTAATAACTTTGAAAAGCACATTGCCGAAAATGGTACCATAATTTTTAAATTCTTTTTAAACTTATCTAAAGACGAACAAAAAAACAGATTACTTCGTCGTTTAGAAAAACAGGAGAAAAACTGGAAATTTTCACCAGGCGATTTAAAAGAGCGTAAACTTTGGGATACATATCAAGCATGCTACGAAGAGGCCATAAACCGTACCTCAAAACCACACGCACCATGGTACATTGTACCTGCCGACGATAAGCCAACAGCGCGTTATATCGTAGCAAAGACCATTTACGACGAACTCATGAAATACACCGATATTGTTGAGCCAGAACTAAACGATAAAGTAAAAGCTAACTTAAAAGCCTATAAAGATCAGTTAAATAACGAGTAATTTTTTCGGGGCGTTTTAACACGCTTTCCGCTATATCTTTATGCTTAAAAAAGGTAAGAATGTCAAAATCTATTAGCCTATTATAAGGGTATGTGTTTTTTTAACAATAATAATAAGCATAAAGGATACCGCTGCAATCGTTAACGCGGCCATGTTTGCAAGTATCGTTTCTTAACATAAATTTATGGCTTGTCACATTTTAAAATTTTTAATAACATAGTATCTTTAAAACCTAATTTTAACCATACACATGAAAAAAATAACCCTACTCGCACTAGTTTTAGCTTCATTTTTAGGCGTTTCACAAGAAGATAAATCCGTTTTAAGAACCATTTATACGCAATCGTTAACCAACGGTAAAAGTTACGATTGGTTAAATCATTTATCAAACCAAATAGGTAGTCGTTTGTCAGGGTCTTTAGGTGCAGAAAAAGCTGTAAAGTATACTAAAGAAGAACTAGAAAAATTAGGGTTAGATAAAGTATGGTTACAACCTGTAATGGTACCACGTTGGGTTCGTGGCTCAAAAGAGTATGCCTATATCGAGAGTCAACCTGGTAAAACTACAGATGTAAATATTTGTGCCTTAGGAGGCTCTGTGGCAACACCTGCCTTAGGCTTAAAAGCCAATGTAGTTGAAGTAAAAAACTTCGAAGAATTAAAAGCTTTAGGAAAAGAAAATATAGAAGGAAAAATTGTATTTTACAACCGCCCAATGGAAGCAGAACTAATACAAACCTTTCAAGCATATGGTGGTTGTGTTAACCAACGTTACAAAGGAGCGCTAGAAGCTTCAAAATATGGAGCTATTGGTGTTATTGTACGTTCTATGAATTTAAGGTTAGACGATTTACCACACACCGGTAGTATGACTTATGGCGATTTACCTGTAGAAAAACGTATACCTTCTGCAGCAATAAGTACTAACGATGCCGAATTGTTAAGCACAATGCTAACCCTAAATAAAAACATTAATTTTTATTTTAAACAAAGTTGCAAGCAATTGCCCGATGTACAATCCTATAACGTTATTGGTGAAATTACAGGAAGCGAATTCCCAAATGAATACATGATTGTTGGCGGGCATTTAGATTCTTGGGATTTAGGAGATGGTTCGCACGACGATGGTGCAGGCGTTGTACAATCCATGGATGTGTTACGTTTATTAAAAGAATCTGGAATAAAACCAAAGCGCAGCATTCGTGTAGTGTTATTCATGAATGAGGAAAACGGACTTCGTGGCGGTAAAAAATATGCAGAAGTGGCTAAACAAAAAAATGAAAACCATGTATTTGCTTTAGAGAGTGATGCAGGCGGATTCACACCGCGTGGTTTTAGTTTCGATTGTACAGATGCCGCCTTTTCACAGGTATTAAGTTGGAAAGATTTATTTAAGCCATACTTAATTCATTTTTTTGAAAAGGGCGGAAGTGGTGCCGATGTTGGTCCTTTAAAAACCGAAAGTAATGTATTGTGTGGTTTGCGTCCAGATTCCCAACGATACTTCGATCATCATCATGCCAGTAACGATACTTTCGATGCTATTAACAAACGTGAATTAGAACTTGGTGCTGCCACCATGACAGCATTAGTATATTTATTCGACAAATACGGGGTAAACCCAATAACTAAAACCAGTGAAATTAAGAAATAAACGAATTTTAATAGAAAAGCGACTCCTTACAGTTGCTTTTTTATTTTTTACATTACATATTTTGGCACAAAGCAATACACAATTACCCTATTACCAAATCCCAGAACCTGCCGAACAATACACCGCTGGCTCAGTAGCTTCAAGGTTGGTAGATGGTTTAGGGTTCAGGTTTTACTGGGCAAGCGAAGGTTTACGACCAGAGGATTTAAATTATAAAGCTTCAGAAACAGGACGAACAAGTTTAGAAACCATAGAGCATATTTTATCGCTTTCGGTATTTCTTCTAAAAAATATTACTTCTGATGAATTGGTTGATATTAGTAAGTTAAAAACTTACGATGCCATGCGTAATCAAGCACTTCTAAACATAAAAATGGCTTCAGATATTTTAAGAGCTTCCGAAGATCTTTCGGTTTACGATAATAATAGGTTTCCGTTTTGGAATTTAATTAATGGCCCAATTGCTGATGCCATGTGGCATTGTGGACAATTAGTTACGTTGCGCCGTGCTTCAGGAAATCCATTTAGCTCTAAAGTGAGTGTTTTTCAAGGAAAAGTAAGCGAGTAGAAAAGGAATTCATTACAAATTGTAAATAAAAAAGTTTTTTTAGAGGGTTTTTTAGTTTACATCCGTTTCATATTAAACACTGTATTTTTTGTTACATAAAAGTGTTTAAATCAAACGTTATATTTGCTCAACATTAAATAAATGGATTCAACCAAATCATTCACAAGTCAATCAATTTGTGAAGAATTTAATTTTAACACTACTTTTAATAAACACTCAAAAGCCATTTTCAATTTTTTAGTGTTTAATTATCACGATAAACAACTCGCCGAAGATGCTGTGCAAGAGGCCTACATAACACTATGGAAAAACTGTAGTAAAGTGCCTGTTGAAAAGGCAAAATCTTACCTATACACCATAGCAAAAAATAAAATTATTGATGCTTTTAGAAATAAGCAAACGGTTAACAAGTATGCCAATAATAACGTGAGCAATACTGTTGAGCAAGAAACGCCTATGTTTATTTTAGAGGAAAAAGAGTTTCATAAAACGCTAAACTTGGCGCTAGCCAAAATGCCAGAGAAATATAGAGTGCCTTTTTTATTAAATAGAATTGAGAAAAAAAAGTATAAAGAAATTGCAGAACTTCTTGATACTACCGTAAAAGCTATAGAAAAACGCATTTATAACGCCTTAGAGTTTTTACAAGAAGAATTAGAAATTAGTAAAAAACGATTTTAATTAGAGGGTTTTTTAATTGTTATCCGTTATAAAAGTATGAATTAGGCTATGGAAGAAAATAAAAAAATAAATATTCATAAGTTTTTAAATAATGAAATGTCTTCTAATGAAGCAGAATTGTTTAAAAAGTCTGAAGAATATCAAAAGCATAAAACAGTTATAGAATTGTTTGAGGATTCTGAAGGGATTGCTTTTGATAAAGAAAAAGTGTTAAACAACATTAATAATCAAAAAAATATTAAAAATAAAAAGGTGATTCCGTTGTACAAAAAATGGATTCCGGTTTCAATTGCAGCTTCTATTTTAATATGTTTTTCTTTGTTTTACTATGTTTCATTAAAACCAACTGCTTATAATACAGATATAGGCGAATCTATTGAATTTTCATTACCAGATCAATCTTTGGTTTGGTTAAATGCAAAGTCTGAAATAACTCACAATAAAGATTGGGAAAACTCTAGAGATATCACCTTAAGCGGAGAGGCTTATTTTGAAGTTGCTAAAGGGAAAACATTTACCGTAAAAACGCCAGAAGGTATTGTCACTGTTTTAGGTACAAAATTCAACGTAAAACAGCGTGATCATTTTTTTGAAGTGCATTGCTTCGAAGGTTCAGTTTCTGTTAATTACAATAATACTTTAACTGTTTTAAAAGCGAGCGATGTGTTCTCTTCCGAAGAAAATAAAAAACAAATAAAACACATTAATAAACCCAATTGGATTAACAAGGAGTCTGTATTTAATAATACGAATTTAAATGAAGTGCTTGCAGATATTAGCTTGCACTACAATGTAACATTTAATACAGACCAAAACAGTGAAATTGTATTGCTAAAATATACAGGAAGTTATAATTATTCTGATGATTTAGAAACCGTTTTAAAAGTATTGTGTAAGTCTCTAAATTTAAATTATAGTATTGAAAATAATACTGTTTTTTTGAGTAAATAGACATGGTAATATATAAAAAAGCCCTGTTTACGGTAATTATTTTATTGTTTTCAGTTTTTAGTTTCTCTCAAAAAAAGCACATCTTACTTGAAACTCATTTAAAAAAAATTGAGCATCATTTTAAAGTGAATTTTAATTACGAATCTACACTTATAAAAAACACCTCTTGCGAAGTGTGTTTTTTTAATGAGAAGGAATCTTTAGAATATCATTTATCTGCTTTACATAAAGAATTACAGTTAGATTTTACCTTGGTTACCCCAACTAAAATTGTAATAAGTAAACCAGGTAAGAAGTATTTGTTGTTTTTTGATGCAGATTATAAAACACCCATACCAGATGTTTTTATTACAGATTATGGAACGAATAACACTTGGGTTACAAATGCCAATGGAGAACTACATTTTAAAAATACAGTTCCTGAAGAAATAACAATTTCTCATTTAAAATACGGGAAACAAACTATAGTTTTAGATAGCTTAAAAGGTAACAACATAGAGCTTGAAAGAATTACGCAAAACTTAGATGAGTTATTTATTTACTCCTATTTTACTAATGGTATTTATAAAAACAATGACGGCAGTTTTTTGATAAAACCAGATAAAATAAACTTTTTAGCAGGACAAACATCGCACGATGTTATAAAAAGCATTGAAAATTTACCGCAAGTTGTTAGTAATAGCGAATCGGTTGCCGATTTAATAATTCGAGGCGGAACACAAGATCAAAATTTATTTGTTTGGAATAATATCAAAGTATACCAAAACCATCATTTTTTTGGGTTGATTTCTGCTTTTAACGAAAACTTAATTTCCAGTATAAATTTGTATGACAACGCTACGCCAGCACGATATGGTAATAATACGAGCGGCGTTATTAGCTTAGAGCATAATTCGGAAATTTCTAAAAAAACATCAGGAGGTTTAGGAATAAACTTTTTAAGTCAAGATGCGTATTTAAAAGTGCCTATTTCTAAAAAATCTGAAATTCAATTATCTGGAAGAAAATCTACAACCGAGTTCTGGAAATCGCAAACCTATTTAAAATATTCAAAAAAAGTGTTTCAATCGTCTTTTGTAGATTCTGAAAATGCTTTGCAGAATGATGATATTACAAATCAAGAAAACTTCAGATTTTATGATGTTCAATTTCAATATACCTATAAATTAAATGACAAAAATACCCTTAACGTTAACGGTATTTACTTAAAAAACCATTTGTCTTACACCGAAGAAGATGTGCAAAATGTAAATTCTAAAAAAAGTGATTTAGAGCAAAATAATATGGCACTAGGCGCAAATTGGGAACATTATTTTGCTAACAAAAGTCAAATAAAAACTTCCTTTAACTACTCTAAACATATTATGGAAGGAAGCAATTTTTTATTATCTAAAGATATTGCAAGTAACGAGTATAACAGTATTGCGAATTACGAAAGTTTACTAGAATACACTTCTAAAAACTTTGCATCTGGTTTTAATTACAGTTTAGGTTTTGCTTACGATTATTTATTGGTGGTAAATAATACAACCAATTTTAACTCATTGTTTATATCAAAAAAGCATCAAAATAATAGTATTTACAATGTGTTTGCTGCTGTTAATTATCAAAAAAATAAAATAGATGCGGCGTTTGTGTTACATAATGCGTATTACGAGTTTTTAAACAGTAATCAGATAGAACCTCGTTTTTATTTTACATATAAGTTTTCACCTCAATTTAATGTGCAATTACGAGGTGAACGAAAAACTCAAAATTTATCTCAAATAGTAGATTTAGAAAATAACTTTTTAGGCATAGAAAAACGACGATGGACTATGGCGAACAATACCGTTTCTCCAATTCAAAAAAGCAATCAAATAGATGTAACGGTTAACCTAAAAACGAATAAAAGTAATTTAAGCGCCGGCGTTTATCATAAAAAAGTAAATGGAATAACGACGAGTAATCAAGGGTTTCAAAATTTACATCAATTTGAAAATCAATTCGGTAAATATATAATAAACGGATTTCAAGCCCACTATAATTTTAAAACTAGAAATTTTAATACCTGGATAAGTTACAATTATGGCGTAAATAAATATGAATTTAAAAGTTTAGCGCCATCGGTGTTTTACAACAATAACGACATACGAAATCGGGTAATTTCTGGTGTAAATTATAAATACAAAGCCTTTAATTTAGCCCTAGGAATGGAGTATTATTCGGGAAAACCTTTTACAACTATTAACAACGAACAACCAATAAACCTAGGTGTGTTTAATACCATTAATTACAATACGCCTAACACCGAGCGTTTATCAAATTATTTACGATTTGATAGCACTATAAGTTACCAATTTAATTTCGAGGAACGATTAAGAGTTAAAATAGCTTTTGGTATGATAAATATAACAAACAGGGAAAATATTTTAAACCGCTATTATACTTTATCTGAAGATAAGCAATCTGTTGAGGTTCTAGATAAATACGGTTTAGAGTTTACACCCAACCTGTCTTTAAATATAGATTTTTAAAAAACTTAATTTTTTTGGAGGGAATTAAAACCTTGATTCGTTTTAATTATATAACGAATTTTAAAAAACATTATGAAAAACTTTATTAAAACACCCATCTTATTATTGTTAACAATTATCAGTTTTCAAGCTTGTACTTCCGAAGAAAATATAGAGGAAACAACATCGAGCGAGTTAGCAATATCTCAAGATTTAGCAGCAAAAATAATTGAAACTGCAAATTACAAGAACGATTATAATTTCTTAGTATATGAGTCGGCGAATTCGAGTTGCGAATTTCCTTCAATGCGTTGTTATTTTTCTAATCCTGAAGGTGATTATTTTGTTTTTAATACTTACGAAGAATCATTAGAGGATTGGCTTACAACATACAACCAAATAAAAACAGAAATACTGAGTTCTACCGGAATAGCATTTACTAACGAAGATTTTTTTATAGACCAAATGGACTTAAATACGGGCTTTTTAGGGATGTCTACCAGAGAAGAATTTATAGAATACTTTGAGAGTTGTAACGATGGAGGTATTGGAACTACTGTAGAATATGGCGTTCCGTTTTTAGAAGCCTATTTAAATTGCGACAATACAGAAAAAATTTTAGCCTTGTCTGGCGAATCCCTTACAGTTACAGACACGCAAGATTTGCCAGCAATTCAAGAGTTCCTGCAAGGTATTAATGCAAACAACAATACAAACTACAGTTTAGAAGATATTACACTGTTTAGTATTTATTATAAAAATATTTATGATAGTGATGAAAATATTAATGAAACAGATAAACTTTTAAATTATTTTGATGATTGTTTATTTAACAGAGACACTACTAATACCGATTGTTTAAACTTTGTGTATCCATTAGAATTAAACCGTTTTAACCTACAGTTAGAAGAAGTAGTAACTACAACTATTGAAACCGATGAAGCACTAGCAGAAGCCTTTGGTATAGATGTTGGCGAATTAGGTTTTGTGTATCCTATTGAGTTATTAGGAGGAAATGGCAGCGTTATAACCATTGAAAATAATGAAGCGCTTGAAAACGCCTTAAATAATCCTGCTAATTACTGTAACTAAAATTAATGGGCTAAGTTGAAATAACTAAAAACCTCAATTTTTAATCCTTAAAATAAGTTGTTATAACGGCTAAAAATTAATCCACATGCAAATCATTAATCAAAACAAAAACAGTAATACGTTTTTAAACAAATTAAGTCAATTTTTTAAAAATTGTGCCATAGGAGCAAAATATGCTTTAGGACGTTAATTAAAAATTTAAAGTTCGGTTATGCTAGTAACCGAACTTTTTTAGGTGTAAATAGTAATTGGAAACTAATTTAATCTTTTAAATGTTTTGCCATACCAAATAAAGAAACCAGTAATAGGCAAAGAAGCAATTAATAAACTAGCAATAAAAACAAGTATCTGTGTTGGTAACCCTCCAATAGTACCAACATGTAAATCGTAGTTTAAAGCTTGTATTTTTTCACCATTATTTTTATCGGAGAAATTGAAAGTGTTTAATAGTTCGGCGGTGTTTCTATCAAAATATAACTCGGTACGCTTATAGTTTTGTTCTCCTTTTTTGTAAACACGTATAATATAAGGTATGCTAGGTTTAGGATGCTTTCGAAGTAAAAGATATTCGAATTCAGGATAATGAGTTGTTACTGTATTTAAAATAACATCAAACGGTTCTTTAGGGTTTATATTTTTTACAGGTTTAGAGAGTTCTGCATATGGAATGATTTTACCACCATTTGCAACCCATTTAACAGATGCGTTAAAACTTTTAGAAGCCCAAATTAATCCGGTTAAGGCTAAAACTAAAGCTATAGTAAATACATAAAAGCCAAAAATGCGGTGTAAATCATAATTTTTACGTCGCCATCTTGAAGTTTTTTTCCAACGAAACCAAAAACTTTGTTTACGTTGCGATTTTTTTGGCCACCATATAACGAGCCCAGAAATAAGCATAATTACAAAAATCCAGGTTGCACCAGCAATAATATAATGGCTAATTGGGTTGTAGCCCATAAAGAGAGTCATGTGTATGGCTAGGGCAACATTAAAAAATTCCCATTTGGAGTTTTCTATATAAGTAATTTTGCCGTTATAAGGGTTTAGGTAAACGGTTTTGTAAAATTTCATGTAATTATGATAACCAAAAGTATTAGCATCAACATCCATAAAACTAATGCTAACTGTGTGACTGGAATCCTCTGGAATAACTACATTTTGAAAACTGTATTGGTTATTAAAAGCGCCTTCTGCCGTTTTTATAAGTTGAGATATTGGAACTTTTTTAGTTTGGTCTTTAGGAACTATAATTTCATGGCGGTCTTTGTAGATGAGGTCTTTTATATCATAAGAAAACACATAAATACTGCCCGTTATGGCTACAACAAATACTACAAGTCCAGAGGCTAAGCCTAACCATAAATGAATTTTTAAAAGAATTTTTTTAAAAGACGTTTTCATATTACAAAAGAAGCTTCGAACTCATTTTTACAATGAGCCCGAAGCTTTAATTTTAGCTATATGCTGTTAGTTTTTTAATAAAGAATTTACATAAACATTACTACCATCTAGTGCAGCCCCTTGTGAAAAAGCATTAGCACCACCGCCAATAGTTATTTCATAAATATGTGCATCACCACCAGTAACACTTACAGGAATGTAAAATTTATCGTCTTCAACACAATCTAATGTAAAAATGTTTACAAAAGATGCATCTGGTAAATTTAACTCTGTTACCGTTTGGTTAATTAAATCTATTTCTACTAAAGTTCCTGTGTTTTGAGATAAGTCTCCCCATTCAGGAACATCGGCATTGCGAATTACATTAGCGTACGCTATACCATCAGCAGCATACCAAGCATTCCAGATAGAAATTGGTTCACTGAAGAAAGAAGACACATCTAATACATAATCATCATCATAATCACCATTTGCAATTTTTACAAAAACAGAAGATTCATCGGCTACTTCATCGTGCCCATACCAAAGTTCGCTTGTAATATTATATTGGTAAATATCGCCAGTTTCGGTAGCAAACGTTCCATTAGTTCTGTAGCCTGCGGTCATACCTGCTGAAGCACTAGAAGTAATAATTTGAGCATTGGTTAAAGATGGGTAATCGTATACAACGGTATAAAGTTCATCTTCAATTCCTGTCCAATCAGAATTACCGTATAAGGATCCGAAATAAATTTTTCCATTTTCAACCAAAGCATTCGACCATAAATTAACTTTTTCACCAACCGTAGGGAAGCTAATAAAGCCTGAACTTGTAGCGGCGAATGTTTCTATATCTATAATAGCATAAGGCGTGTAACCATCGCCGTTAGGATTGCTAGATAAAAATAAATCGCCATTATCTGTAGCTTGAATGTATCGGAAAAAACCACCAGCAGTTAGTACGGCGTTAGATATAGCATCAACTTTAACTGGACCATTTTCAGTTAATTCAAATTTTTCAGTTAAACCTTCAGTATTGTTTATAACATAAAGATACCCGTCTACAGAAGCTGAAATATTAGACCACCCTTCATATCCGTTACCAACTATAGTTAAATTGCCACTTGTAATATTATCTGTAGTTAAAAAATAGCCTTCGCCATCTACAGCGGCTCCAACTAGGTAATCTGGATATTCGGCACTTGGAGTAGGATCACCACCGTCGTCGTTAGAATCACAACTAGTTAAACTTAACCCAAAGATTACAAGTAAAATCAGCAAGTTTGTTTTTAGTAAATTATTAATTTTTGATTTCATAGTTTTAAATTGTATTAATTTGATTTTTATTTATAATTGAAAGTTAATTTTTGCAAAAATTGCTCGTCCTGGTTTTTGCAATAAAAAATTATCGTAAACCTGTTCGTTAAGAATATTGGAAACATCTAAAGCAAGACTTAACTTTTCAGAAGGAAAAGTATAACTTAACCCAGCATCAAACACCAATTGTGTTGGTACAACATCTTTTTGATCGGCAACGCCAAGACTGGGCCATCTTAAGAAAAATTCGTGTACGTAACTTGCTTGAAAGTAGGTAAAAACTTTAGATTCCTTTTGAAAAAGATCTTCAAGCGTGTATTCTATACCTGAATTGGCTAAAAGGTAAGGTTGATTTCTAAGTCTGTCTCCATAAAGTATATTGGAGTTCCCGTTTTCATCAATCTTTTGTTTATTTCTAATATTTTGATAAGTACCATTAAGGTTTATTCTTAGGTTTTGATTGTAATCGTAGATAATATCGATTTCGGCACCAGTACCTCCAATTTTTCTAATATTAGTGTATTGCCCCAATTCTTGGCCTCCAAAAATGTTTAGTTGAAGTTTATTGGTTACACTTCGGTAAAACGTGTTTAAAGCAATTTTTACGCCATGGTTGCCAAAACCATATCGTCCTAAAATAGTTCCAAAATTAATATTAAAACTTTGTTCTGGCTCGATTTCAAAATTAGGAGAGATAGTTACCCCATCACCTAAAGCTTCGGTAGCACTTGGTAATCGTGTAGCCTGTTCTAGAGATGTTTTAATTAAAAATGAGGGTTTAATTTTGTATGATGCGGCAAAACCACCACCCCAATTATTAACATGGTTTTTATAGTTTATAATTTCGTATTCGGTGGTGTATTCTAAGTCGTTTATTGAGGCATTAAAAGCGTAATATTTTACAAAAGCATTGGCTTTTAGTTTATTGTTAAATTTTGTGGTTTCTAAAGAAAGCCCTGCAAAATGAGAACCTATACTTTGGGGCTCAGAGTATGGAATTCTGCTTTCTGCCGCAAAAGGATCTTTTCCTGTTCGTTTTGTGTTTGAAAAGAGGTAATTAAATGCAAGTTTAAAATTTAATGGTAATTTATAAGTTGTATTTACTCTGTAAATTTGAGACTTATCGTTTTGTGTGTAAAGTGAACTACCGTTGCGTCCAATTTCACCTCCCGAAGGGTTTGTGCCTATAATTTCACCACGCCAATCGTACACATTCATGGTGGTATCTATAACGGTACTTTTAGTTTCAGAATATCCAGCGAAGGTGTTTATATCAAGTCCGTTAGTTAAGAAATCTTTTTTTTGATAGGTAAGTGTAGGCATAATAACAGTTTCGTTATTTCGCATTTCGCCATACACATGCCCCATAGTTTGCCCTGTTTGAACGCCCTTTTTTTGATCTGAAACTAATAAACTAATAAAAAAATGATCTGTCCATTTTTTATTGGTAAAACCAAAATCTACTTTTGCGCTTAGCGTTTGGAAATCGTCATTGAAACGTTCGGCAGGATTGTCTTCGGTAAAATATATAGCCCTACCAGTACCTTCTTCACCATAAAAAACGCCTTCTCCCCATACTTTATAGTTATTATCCGAATAGGTGTAAAATGAAGAAAGTCTTGTAGTAAAGCCCGAATTAGATTTCCATTGGCCGTGTAAAGCTACTTGGTGTGTATTAAAAGAGCCAAAAGAGTATGAGGCTTCTGCAAAATTTGAAGTCTCTTTGTTAGTCACTAAATTTATGGCACCTCCTAGCGCGTCTGAACCTAGGGATACAGGTACAACACCTTTATAAATATCTATACGTTCTATAAGAGAAATAGGTAAGTTGTTTATGGAGTAAGAGGATCCATAATAATCCATAGGAATACCATCTATAAAAAAGCGAATGGCATTACCTGTTAAGCCGTTTATAGAATATTCAAAATCGGAACCAATGCCACCAGTAGACCTTACGTTAATTCCTGGTGCTTTATCTAAAACAGCATTTATGGCAACACTTTGATTTATAATTTTTTGAGTTTCTATGGCATCAACACTAAATCCCACTTCTTCAATTTTAGTTGATTTTGTTTTGCCTGTAACTACAATTTGGTCTAATTGTGCAGTGTCTTCTTGTAAAACAATGTTTTTTGTTAATACAAGGGTATCTATATTTATTGGTATTTCTTTGGTTTTAAAACCAATAGCTGAAACTTTTAAGATATAGGTTTTATATGGTAAATTTTTAAGTGTATAAAATCCATCAAAGTCAGTGGCCACCCCATGGTTAGAATCTTTTATAATAACGGTTATACCTGCTAAAGGTTCGTTTTTAGTGTTGGTAACTAAACCTTTTATAGTGCCGTTTTGTGCTTGAGTATAGCCTGTAAAGCTTAAAATAAAAACAATAACAATTGTAATTTTGGTCATTTTATTTAGACTTGATAAAAATAAAAGTCAAAAATGAAAAAAAATCCCCCTGTATAAAAGTTAAAATCTGTAAACGACATTTAAAACATGCCGAACGTCATGTTGTATTTAGAATGATTCTTAAAAAAGAAATGTTTGTTATATTTTTGAGCATCTTAAAAAATAGAGATGCTAAAAATTGTAGTTAGTTTTTTTAAAAAACATAGTAAGGAGCTATTGTTTCAAGTGGTTATTTTATGTGTACTCTTTATTTTTTACACTTATACACAGCGGGTAGGTATACACGAAGACACTTTTTTAAATAAGATAATTCCTTATGAAATTGTTTTTTTTGCAAACTATATTATTGGGGCTTATGTAATTAGTTATTTCTTGATTCCTAGATTGTACACAAAAAATAAATTTTTTAAACTTTTTCTTAGTCTTTTAATCTTATTAAGTATTATAATTTTAATCGACGAATTTGTTCTAGAAAAATTATATTTTCCAACTACCAGAGGTACTTATTTTCCTGGTATAATTTTTACCTTGGTAGAAACACTTCCCGTTATTTTACTTTTTGTAGGCTTTAAATTTGCCTGGGATTATAATGAAAAACAAAGAGAAGTAGAGGTTTTAAAAAGCTTGGTTCAAGAAAGTGAACTTCAATTTTTAAAGTCGCAAATAAACCCGCATTTTTTGTTTAATAATTTAAATAATTTATATGCTTATGCCATTGAAAGCTCAAATAAAACACCAAAAATTATTTTAGAGTTATCGTCAGTTTTACGGTATATGTTATACGACTGTAAAGAAAATTTTGTGCTGTTAGAAAAAGAAATTTTGCATTTAAAAAACTTTACAGAGTTGTATAAGTTACAAATTGAACATCGGGGTATAATAAATTTTAAGGCAGATAATTTGCCAAATAATTTTACAATTGCGCCTTTAATTTTGATGGTGTTTATTGAAAATGCATTTAAACATAGCATTGCGAGTCAAACTGAAGATATTGAAATTTGGGTGACCATTAATGTAGACCATACAGGTGCGCTTAAGTTTAGCTGTAAAAACCGGTTTTCTGCAATTACCAATACAAACAATTTAGCGAAAGGCATTGGTTTGGTAAACGTAAAAAAGCGATTAGAATTACTTTATAAAAATAATTATAAACTAAATATAACAACCACTAATAACTTATATGACGTAGAGCTTGTTATGAAATTAAATCCTGCTATATAAATGATAACTTGTGTAATTATTGAAGACCAACCACCTGCACAGCGTATTTTGCAGAAATATATAGGAGATTCTGAAAATTTAGAGTTAAAAAACACATTTTCTGATGTTATTAAAGCACAGGAGTATTTAACTAAAATGACTGTAGATTTAATTTTTTTAGATATTCACTTGCCAAAAATTTCTGGAATTGATTTTTTAAAATCGTTTAAAACTAAATCTGGGATTATTTTAACTACGGCCTTTTCGGATTATGCTTTAGAGAGCTACGAATATAATGTAGTTGATTATTTATTGAAGCCCTTTTCTTTTGAACGTTTTAATCAGGCCATTTCTAAATTGGTAGTAGATAAAGAGTTTGATGATCCGTATGTACTTATAAAATCGGGTTACGATTTAATAAAGCTTAACCAAAATGAAATTATATTTATAAAAGCAGATGGCGATTATACCGAAATTACAACGCTTGAAAAGAACTATTTAAGTACAGATACTTTAAAGCAATGGTTGGAGGTTTTGAATCAAAATTTTTGTCAAATACATAGGTCGTTTATTGTTAATACCAATAAGTTTAAAAAGGTGTCTGGTAACCAGGTTTTTATGAGTAATAGTGATGTGTTACCCATTGGGAGGGTCTATAAAAAAGAATTTATAGAACGGTTTGTGTAGTTAGCCCACGCGTTAGGGATTGAGGCATTGTTGGAGCTACTCGCAGAGAGCGACTGCCGAAAGCCCGACCACGCCCTAAAGCGTGGTAACGCCCAATTTATTAATTTTGTTGTTGTGCTAGTAACTTACGCTGTTGCTTTATGGTTAATGAACTACCATCGTGACTCCAACCGGGTGCTGCAAAAGCATACATAAATTTATGATACCAGTTTTTAGACTTTTTCATGTCGTTCCAGATATCTTTATACTCGTGGGTTAAAATTACTAGTGGGTTGTAGGAGTTTGGCGGATGTGTAACACCATATTTTATGGGGATGTTTTCGTCTAATTCTTTCCAGGTACCAAATATTTTATCGAAAATATTTAAAAATCCGCCATGGTTTTTGTCCATATACTCAAAGTTTTGGGCATGGTGCACTTGGTGCATGGTGTGGGTGTTAAATATTTTTTCTAAAAAACCTAGTTTTGGAATAAATACAGAATGTAATTGAAATTGCCACAAAGATTCTATACCTAAACAAACAACTACCATTTCTGGAGGAAAACCAATAGCGGGCATCCACATATAGAAAAATGGTTTATAAAGTACAGTAAACCACCCGTTTCTTACCGCAGTTCCTAAATTAAAATTATCGGAGGAATGGTGTACAATATGTGCGGCCCATAGTACGCGAACATTGTGGTTTTGGCGATGAAACCAATAATAGCTAAAGTCGTCGGCCAATTGACAAAGTAACCAAATATACCAAACGTAACCAAACGATTCGTAACCCATAATATTGGTGCGAACACCATTAATTTCTGGGTTAAAAACGTTGTAAACAAAATTAAACAGTACTATGGCTGCAATAGTTTTGGTTAGTGGAGCAATAATTGCAGAGCCAATACCCATGCTTAGGCTTGCACCTAAATCTTTATAGTTGTATAAATCTTTTTTTTCTTTGTGGTGCTTGCTGTAGGATAACTCTAGAAGAATAAGACCAAGAAAACAAGGAACGCCGTAAACCAGCGGGTTTGTAAAATCCATTAAAAATTGTGTTTAGCCCAAAAATAGGATGATTTTATTATTAAACAGACTAAATTTAGATTTATTTTAAATAAAAAGACCGCTTTTAACGTTAGGACGTATAAAAGAGGTCTTTAATAAATAGATTATATGTTTGCTAGCTTATTTAGCTAATGTTTTTTCTGCTTTTGGAGTGAAATTTACTTCTACTTGATTTCTTGTTAAATCTTCAAAAGTTTCACGCTCTCTAATTAAATGTAATTGGTTGTTATACCAAAGTACCTCGGCTGGTCTAAACCTAGAGTTATAGTTACTTGCCATAGAAAAACAATAAGCACCTGCGTTTTTAAAACATAAAATGTCGCCTTCGTTAATTTCGTTTATTCTACGGTTGCTACCAAAAGTATCGGTTTCACAAATGTAACCTACTACGGTATAAAAACGCTCTTTACCATCTGGGTTTGATATGTTAATAATATCGTGATGCGACCCATAAAACATCGGGCGTATTAAGTGGTTTAAACCAGAATCTACTTGTGCAAAAACAGTAGATGTGGTTTGCTTTACCGCATTTGCTTTTACTAAAAAGTGACCTGCTTCACTAACTAAAAATTTACCAGGTTCGAAGGCTAAGGTTAAATCTTTACCATATTCTTTACAGAAATCGTTAAATCTTTTAGATAGTTTTTTACCTAATTCTTCAATATTAGTTTCAATATCGCCCGCTTTATAAGGTACTTTAAATCCTGAACCAAAATCTATGAAATCTAGATTTTTAAATTGTTTTGCGGTTTCAAATAAAATTTCACTGGCATATAAAAATACTTCAATATCTAAAATGTCACTTCCAGTATGCATATGGATACCGTTAATGGTCATTTGAGTATTTTCTACAATACGTAAAATATGAGGTATTTGGTGTATTGAAATACCAAATTTAGAATCGATATGACCTACAGAAATTTTGCTATTTCCACCAGCCATAACATGAGGGTTTATACGAATACAAACCGGTGTTTTTGGATATTTAGTACCAAATTGCTCTAAAATAGCAAGGTTATCTATATTAATTTTTACCCCAAGTTTTGCAGCTTCTTCAATTTCGCTTAACGAAACACCGTTTGGTGTAAAAATAATTTGTTCTGGTTTAAAACCAGCAGCTAATCCCAATTGTACTTCTTGAATAGAAACGGTATCTATACCAGAACCTAAACTATTTAAAAGCTTTAAAATGGATATGTTTGATAAAGCCTTTACCGCATAACTTATTTTTAAGTGTTTTACACTCTTAAAGGCATTGGTAAGTCTTTTGTATTGAAATTCAATTTTTTCGGCGTCGTAAACATATACAGGACTGCCAAATTCTTCGACAGCTTTTAGTAATTGAGTATTGGTCATAACTTTAATTTTGCGCAAATATATTCCTTTAAGTGGTATTAAAAATAAAAAATACTGAAAATTTTTAAAATTAAACAAAAAGTTAATTATTTAACAAATTAAAATTATAGAATATTTTTAAACATTAAAATTGGGTAAGTAAAGCCTATTATTTACATTTGCTATACTTTAACTATATAATGTCATTATGAATTTACACGAGTATCAAGGAAAAGATATACTAGCAGGTTTTGGCGTGAGAGTACAACGCGGTATTGTAGCCCAAAACGCAGACGAAGCAGTAGAAGCTGCAAAAAAATTAACAGAAGAAACCGGAACAGGTTGGCACGTAATTAAAGCACAAGTACATGCTGGTGGTCGTGGTAAAGGTGGCGGTGTAAAACTTGCTAAAAATTTAGAGGAAGTTAAAACAGTTGCTGGACAAATTATAGGAATGGACTTAGTTACACCTCAAACTTCTGCCGAAGGTAAGCGTGTGCACCAAGTATTAGTTGCCGAAGATGTATATTATCCAGGTGATAGCGAACCAGACGAATTTTACATGTCTGTGTTATTAAATCGTGGTACAGGTCGTAACATGATTATGTATTCTACAGAAGGTGGTATGGACATCGAAACTGTTGCCGAAGAAACACCACATTTAATTTTTACTGAAGAAGTAGATCCTGCTGTTGGTTTATTACCATTTCAAGCAAGACGCGTTGCCTTTAACTTAGGTTTATCTGGTTTAGCATTTAAAGAAATGACTAAATTCGTGATGTCTTTATACACAGCTTACGTAAAGTCTGATTCTTCTTTATTCGAAATTAACCCAGTTTTAAAAACTAGTGATGATAAAATTTTAGCTGTTGATGCTAAAGTAACTATAGATGATAACGCTTTATATCGTCATAAAGATTATGAAGCATTAAGAGATTTACGTGAAGAAAACCCAATTGAAGTTGAAGCTAAAGAAGTAGGATTAAACTACGTAGATTTAGATGGAAATGTTGGTTGTATGGTAAACGGAGCTGGTTTAGCAATGGGAACCATGGATTTAATTAAGCAAGCAGGTGGAGAGCCAGCAAACTTTTTAGATGTTGGTGGTACTGCTGATGCTGCTCGTGTTGAAGCTGCTTTTAAAATTATATTAAAAGACCCTGCGGTAAAAGCTATTTTAATTAACATTTTTGGTGGTATTGTACGTTGCGATCGTGTGGCACAAGGTGTTATTGATGCTTATAAAAACATGGGGAATATTGAAGTGCCAATTATTGTGCGTTTACAAGGTACAAATGCAGATATCGCGAAAGAATTAATTGACAATTCTGGATTAGCGGTATTAAGTGCTACAGAATTTCAAGAAGCTGCAGATAAAGTACAAGAGGTTTTATCGTAAAACATACTTCTTAGTTATATAATAAAAAAGAGCAACTTAATTGTTGCTCTTTTTTTGTGGTTTATTTTGAGATTGGGGTTTTGGTTTATCACCTTTTTTAGGCATTGGGCCTCTTAAATGTATAACCAAACCGTTTAAAAAATTACGCAATATTTGGTCGCCACACTCCATGTATTTAGGATGATCTTCACGTCTAAAAAAGGCGCCTAATTCACTTTTAGAAATTCTAAAATCTACTAAAGCTAAAATTTTTACTATATCATCATCTCTTAGCTTTAAAGCTACCCTAAGTTTTTTTAATACATCGTTATTGGTCATAATCTGTTAATCTGGTTAAAAATCAATGCATTTCATCGATTTTTAAATTTATAAAGTCCGAAACTAGCGTTTTTTTAAATATTGAAGTTAGTAATTTATAAAAAAATAAAAAAAACTCACATCATTAAATGTAAATAATTGATTTTGAGTAATTTGAGTTAAATTTGTGTTTTTGACTCTTCAATGAATAAAAAGATAAAAAGCATTTTTTTTAGATAATATAATTTCGATTATGATGAAATAAATAAAATTTACGATAAAATACTCAGCTCTTTTCGATATAATACCAATTTGGTAGGATTAATTTATAACCTTTCTGTTTAAATTTATAATAGAAATTAAATCCACCCTCAATATGGTTAATAGAATAGAAAAACTAAGTCTTTTATCAGAGATGATAGCTTTCGCTTCACATGATAAAGATATTAAAAGTGTAGAGTATAATTTTTTACTTGGTGTGGCAAAACAACTAGGTATTTCTCGAGAGGATTTTGATTATTTAATTGAATTTCCTGTAACTTATACGCATTTAAAGTCGCATAGCGAGCGTATTGTGCAATTTCATAGATTGGTGTTATTAATGAATATTGAACAGGAGCACAGCGATATTGAAAATAATAAAAGTGTTGCAAAACTTTATAACTTTGGTTTACGTATGGGCTTAAGCCATGAATCTATTACTAAAGTTTTGTATTTAATGGAGAGTTTTCCGAATAAAATAGTACCACCAGATGTATTAATTGATATATTTAAAACACAATACAACTAATTGCAAATTACCTAATAACCCCTGCATGTTTTGTTTAAACAAACAAAATTTTTTATTAGGGTATAGTATTTAACTAATCCAACCAATTATACGAAAAGCTAAGGGTTTAGGCCTTTAGCTTTTCTAGTTTGTCCTGGTATACTTTTATTTCGTCGCGCAATTTGGCAGCTACCATAAAATCTAGTGCCTTTGCGGCTTCTTCCATAGCTTTGCGCTTTTCTTTAATTTTCTTTTCAAGCTGTGGTTTACTTAAATATTCACTTTCGGGTTCGGCAGCTTTTGCTGCTTCTAATTCGTAATGATAGGTACTAACCGAATTTTTAGTAAGTGCATTATCTAAACTTTTATTTAAAGCTTTGGGTTTTAAGTTATGCCTAGTGTTATAATTTATTTGCTTTTCACGACGGTAATTAGTTTCATCAATGGTTTGTTGCATGCTTTTAGTAATTTTATCGGCATACATTATAGCTTTACCATTTAGGTTTCTTGCAGCGCGACCAACCGTTTGAGTGAGCGATCGCGTAGAACGTAAAAAACCTTCTTTATCGGCATCTAAAATGGCAACTAATGATACTTCGGGTAAATCTAAACCTTCACGAAGTAGGTTTACACCCACTAAAACATCAAACAAACCTTTGCGTAAATCTTGCATAATTTCTACCCGCTCCAAGGTGTCTACATCACTATGAATATAGCGACAACGAATTTGAATTCTATCTAAATATTTAGTCAATTCTTCTGCCATGCGCTTCGTAAGTGTAGTGACTAACGTACGTTCGTCTTTTTCTACACGAATTTGTATTTCTTCAATTAAATCGTCTATTTGATTTAAACTCGGGCGCACTTCAATAATGGGATCTAATAAACCAGTTGGTCTAATAATCTGTTCTACGTAAACTCCATCGGTTTTTTGTAACTCGTAATCTGCTGGAGTAGCACTTACATAAATAACTTGGTTTTGTAAAGCTTCAAACTCTTCAAATTTTAATGGACGGTTATCCATGGCGGCAGGTAACCTAAAACCATATTCTACTAAGTTTTCTTTTCTGCTTCGGTCACCGCCGTACATGGCGTGTACTTGCGAAATAGTAACGTGACTTTCGTCTACGACCATTAAATAATCGTCTGGAAAATAATCTAGTAAGCAGAAAGGGCGTGTTCCTGGTTGTCTGCCATCAAGGTAGCGCGAATAATTTTCTATACCAGAGCAATACCCGAGTTCACGAATCATTTCTAAGTCAAATTCAGTGCGCTCTTTTAGGCGCTTAGCTTCAAGATGTTTACCAATATCTTTAAAATAATCATGTTGCTTAACTAAATCGTCTTGTATATCTTTAATAGCATTTTGTAACACATCGGGAGAGGTTACAAACATGTTGGCAGGATATATGTTTAAGCGATCGTATTTTTCAATAACCTCGTTAGTTTGTATGTTAAAGGCTTCAATCTCTTCAATTTCATCACCAAAAAAATGAATACGAAAAGCATCATCAGCATAACTCGGGAAAATATCTACAGTGTCACCTTTTATTCTAAAGTTTCCGTGGTTAAACTCTGCTTCGGTTCTAGAATATAAACTTTGTACAAGTTTATGTAACAATTTAGTTCTAGAGATTTCTTGATCTCGTTTAAGGGTAATAACGTTTTTTTGAAATTCAATGGGGTTACCAATACCATATAAACAGGATACCGAGGCTACAACCAACACATCTCGCCTTCCAGAAAGTAGTGAGGATGTGGTGCTAAGTCGCATTTTTTCAATTTCTTCGTTTATAGATAAATCTTTTTCTATATAAACCCCAGAAACAGGAATATAAGCTTCGGGTTGATAATAATCGTAGTACGATACGAAATACTCTACAGCATTATTTGGAAAAAACTGCTTAAACTCTGAATATAACTGTGCTGCAAGGGTTTTGTTATGCGCTAAAACTAGAGTAGGACGTTGTACGTCTTGTATAACGTTAGCGACTGTAAAAGTTTTACCAGAACCTGTAACACCAAGAAGTGTTTGAAATTTTTCGTCTTGATTTATGCCATTAACTAATTGCTTTATGGCTTGTGGCTGATCTCCTGTTGGGCTAAACTCTGATTCTATCTTAAATTGCATATTGCAAAATTAAGGAAAATAAGTGTTTAATGTTTTAAGCTAAAGTGTCCTTTATAGGTTTTACCATCGGGAAGTTGTATATAAAACCAATAATCGTCGTTTGGTAAAGTCTGACCTTGATATAAACCATCCCATCCTGTAGTTAAGGGATTAATTTGTTTTAGAAGTTTGCCATAACGATTAAATATTTGAACATAAATATTAGCGTTTATTTCGGTTGATAGCCCAATAACATTCCAAGTATCGTTAATACCATCGTTATTGGGTGTGAAAAAATTGGGGAAACCAAATACAGAAACCTCTGTTTCTATAGATTCGCAACCATTGGTGTCGTAAATAGAAATAGTATGTAAACCCGCTTGTACATTTGTAAAGGTATTGTTTTGCTGTGGCGAAGTATTATTTAAAACGTATTCGTAATTGCCAGCTCCAGATACTATAACACTAATGGTATTGTTTGTAGAACCTTCGGTAACAATAACATCTTCAATTATAGCAGCGTTTGATGTATTTACAGTAATACTATTACTGGCAGAACAACCATTTAAAAAAGTAGCTATTACTGTATAAGTTCCGGCTTCATTAATTTGAATTGAAGCGGTGCTTTGAGAAATTTCAGTGTTATTTAAAAACCATTGGTAACTCGTCGTATTATCATCTGCATTGATAATGCCAGAATCAATAGTTATGGTGTCCGGATAAGTATTAACGCAATAGGTATACGTTTCCGTATTTAGAAACTGAGGGACTTCTATAGCTTGTAGCGTAATTGGAGAAAGCTCATAACAATCGATGTCATTCTTAATTTTCACATAAATAGTTTGTGAGTTGGCTTGGGTATTTTGATAATTTCCAGAGATTTCATCGGATTCATTGATATCTGTATAAAAATTAATATATGGCGGTTCTTGGAAATTAGATAGAATGGTTGCTTTTAAATCATCTAAATTAAATATCGCATAGCCATCCAAATCATCATCACAAACTGTTAAGTTGAGATTGTTTATGGTAAAAGGTGTAAAATATTCTATAGTAATTTCGCCGTAAGAAGTACATTGTCCTTGTAATTCAACTTCAACATTATAAGTGCCAGCTTCTTCAACGGTAAATGTTTCATTAATAGCTCCAATAATTTCTGCACCATCTTTAAACCATTTATAGGTATTATTACCAAGTTGAGAGGCATCTAGTGTTAAAGTGTCGTTTTCGCAAAGTGGGTTATTGGTATCTATTAATCGATCTTCTCCTAGGTCTGTACTTAATTTAAAACTACCAGCTTCTAAAAACACAGCAGAATCGTACCTGTAGTTTTGTTCATCGGCAATTACAAGTTTAACATGGTAAGTTTCGTTAGGAATGGTATTAGTTATGGCTGTAAGCACAGCGGTTTGTCCATTAAAATTAATAGGAGCAGAGGCGTCGTTCCAGCTACCAAAATAACTTTCGTTTTCTGCGCTGCAAGAGTTTGGTATTTCTGGATGAACGGTAGTTACTTTTACAGGAGTTTGTGTGTTTGGTACTAAAGCAATATTCGTAAAATTGGTAGCGTTTTTTTCTTTTATTAGAAACCCAAATAAATCGGAATATTGACAAGTACTACTATTATTTTCTTGGTATTCTTCTGAAGCAAAAACGTAATTAAAACTAATTTGTGAGGCAACAGATTTAAATTCGAACTCAATAATAGTAGCGTTTAACGTATTGGTTTTGTTTAAAATAGTTTCTAAATCATGGTCTCCAGTCCAATTTGTAGCATCGTCGTCGCTTAACGTAGTATTAGGACCTTGAACGTTTGTTAATTTTCCAGTGCTTAAAACAATACCATTTGTAAAAGGAAATGAGGAGTTGTTGGCATCGAAGTAGCCAAAGCTTTGGTCTGTGCCACTAAAATTTCCGCCTACAACATTAGTTACCACAACATCTGTAATACAATTGCTGTCTATTAAAATATCTTCAATAAGTTGTTGTGCGGTGTAAGTAGCACTGTCTACTTGAACATTTTGCGCAAAAGAAAAGGCGCTTATAAAAAGGATGCTAAATAAAAGATGTTTCATGTTAATTTAAAACGCTTGGGTAAATATAAGCACTTAAATATTATATTTAACGTTTTAAGGTGAAGTGGCCATTGAACGTTCTACCATCGTTTAAACTTATTTTATACCAATAATCTCCTGTTGGCATTAATATTCCTCTAGATGTCCCATCCCACCCCTCGTTTAAAGAAGAGGCTTGTTTTAGTAATTTACCATATCTGTCGAAAATAAAAATGGTTTTAACATCTGTAGAGTTATTTAAACCTATAATTTGCCATGTATCATTATAGCCATCGTTATTTGGGGTGAAAAATTTCATAATTCCCATAACTGAAAGTTCTAAACTTGTTTGTCCGCACCCTTTTTTGTCATTAACATAAAGGGTATAAAGCCCGGGAGTAACATTGTAGAATTCAGGACTATCTTGGTATACAACATTTAAGCTTCCCGTTTCTGCCAAAGCGAATTCGTAATCTCCTAAACCTAAATTTGAAGTATTTACGGTTACGCTATTATTGTTTTTTGTAAAATCTACAATAGTAATATCATCGGTTGTTAGTGTGGCGAGTTCGGAAGCATTTACAAAAACTTCTTTAGTTTCAGAGCAATTGGTTCCATTAGTGGTTGTAAGCGTAACAAAATACGTTCCGGGTTCTGATACGGTTAATGTTGAAGTGGTCTCGCTTAAAAGTTGATATGCAATACTGCCATCTAAACTAGTAAAATGCCATTCATAGTTATAGGTTTCGTTGGTATTAACTTCATCCGGATCTAAAACAACTGTAAAATCAGGATTAGAACTGCAAACAATTTGGTTTTCTACAATACTAAAATCTGGCAGAGCTTCAACTATTAAAAGATTATTTAGTTCTTTTAACCCCAAGCAATTATTACCTAAATTACTTTTAACACGTACCCAAATACTTTGGTTGTTAGGCGAACTAGTGTTAGTGTGGTTTGAAATATCAATAATTTCATTGGTTTCTAAAGTTGCATCTTCTTCCGATTCGTAAAAGTGAGTTGTTACATTTAAATTGGAGAAAATAGAATTCTCAATATCATCTTTTACTGAAGAAAAATTAAAAGTTGCAATACCATCGTAGTTATCTGTGCCATCATCGCATTGGTAAATGGAGTCTGGATTATATGCATTTAAAACGACGCTCGATGGACTAACAACGATTGATAACGCTACGGCACGATAACAGCCGTTTGCATTTTCAACCCGTACCCAAATAGTTTCAGGAGTAAAACCTAATGAATCTTGATAGTTTTCTGGTGTAGAAATAGCATTTGTATTGTCTTGAGCATCAGTTTCGGTTTCAAAATATGAAAAGGATAAGCCCTCGGAAATATAATTAGGATTAATGTCTTCTTTTATACTATTCAAGGTTAAGTTAAAAAAGGCCTGCCCGTCGTTTGATGCATCATCGCATTGCGTATACGTATTTGGTGTATTGGCAGTTGGTAAAGCATTAATAAATAAAGTAACTTCGTTTGAATATAAGCCGCAAGTGTTACCCGACCGATTTAACAAAACTCTAAACTTATAATTGTTGAAGCTATTAGGTGTGTTATTTACGGTTAAACTTTGGGTTGTTGATCCAGAAAAATTAATATTGTCTGTTAGGGTTTGCCAAGTAGAGCCATCGGTACTCAATTCCCACTGATAGTTTTCTGCTTCTGTAGAGCTAACACTAAATGTTCCAGAACTTAGCTCGCATACGGTAATATCTTCTGGTTGGGTTGATATACTTATAGGCGCATAGTTTAAATAACTGCTGTCTGGTAGCGTATAACCATCAACCGCATTTGTAACAAGTCCGTTAGCATCAACCGTAACCGTGTTGTTTCCTACATAAGTATCTAGATTTTCATCGGTAAAACCGGCTTCAATAACATCGCTACAGCCATCACCATCGCTATCGTAATCAATATAAGAGAATACAGTATCATTATCTAAATCGTTTAAAACATAGCCTAGGATGTTGCTGTCTGCCGAAGTTTCGGCAGCGTCTGTCCATCCGTTTGTGCCGTAATTTGGACCGTCTTCAACACCATCTAAATTGGTGTCGGATAATGTTCCTAATTGGCCGGTTTCAATTAAATCGTAAATGCCATCATTATCACTATCTAAATCATAAAAATCATAAATGCCATCGTTGTCAGTATCAATTGGGATTGTAAAGCCATCATAAACATCATCTAAACCATCAAAATCATTATCAATTCCCGTTAGCTCAACTATTTGTCCAGAGCCTTCAATGTTATCTGGTATGCCATCGTTGTCGCTATCAAGATCTAGTTCATCTTTTAAACCATCATTATCTGAATCTTTTTTAAAGCAGGTTAATGAAATATTGCCAGTAAAGGTTGATGGTGTTACTTGATCTGATAGATAATGATAAAACGAAAAGCTATCTATGGTATTAGCCAAAAATTGATAAGGTGTATTTCCTGTTGAAGCTGTATTTATTTTAAAATGGATTTCGGAACCTGATATTTGAGTAATACCAGTTTCAAAAACGCCGTCAAAATTTGAATCAACTAAAAGTTTGTCATCTGGGTCTACTAAGGTAATATTTTTGTTTGATGGTGTTATTTTTACAACAAAGTATTCGTTGTTGTTTGATGCAGAGGTAATTGAGGATTCGGTAAATTTAAAATTTACAGTTTCGGAAAAGTTTAGAGTATATTCACTTTGTGCTGAGGTGTCATTTCCTAAAATGCTTATAAAACCCCCTAAATTATCACCAAATAAGGTGTTTGAACTACCCGAACTACTAGTTTCGGTGTAAGAAGCACTTACCATTGATATATTTGTCGTGTTGTCTTGAAAAACTAATTCAGGATTGGTAACGTCGCTTAAATTTATAGTAACATCGCCTTTAGATTCGGTACAGTTTAAAATACCATCATTATCGTTATCAATATCTAAATTGTCTATAATGCCATCATTATCAATGTCGTCTGGACATAAACTTACGGGTACTTCGGTCGATTCTAAAGTTTCTCCGGTACACGTAATGGTGCCAATTAACTTGTATTTACCAGGAATTGTTGGAGTTATAGAGGGTACATTAGTGCTTAATAATTGGTAACCAGAGCCATCATCAAAATACCATTCGTAGGTATCAAAACTATCAGCGTTAGCAGCTTCTAAACTAACATTTGGGATACAATGACCTAAGGTGGCAAATTGTGTGTCAAAGCTAATTTCTGGTGCTGTTGGAAAGCCAGAGTAATAACCACCGGAAGTAGCTGAACCATTTACGTTAAAATAAGCCACGTATAACTCATCATCTCCTTGTACAGAAATATTATTTGTTAAGCCTGTAACTTTGTAGGTTACGTAGGCGCTATTACCAGAAACGGTACTGGGGCCAATAACATTATAGTTTGAAAGCGCCAAATTATTTATGGTAATGTTTGCGCCTGTTCTTGTTACTATTGAAACACCGCCGTCGTAGGTTGTGCCTCCAATATTATCAATATCGGCTATGTTATCAATATTTCCTCTAGTTTCACAACTTAACGGAGGGACAAAAAATAAACCTTGATTGGCTTCACTACTTGAACCTATACCTTGATACGCAAAAACATTTTCAGAGGTTTCTACATACATGTTGCCAAATGTATTATAGTTATTGCCTTCTATAACATAATATTCTCCAGCATTAATAGTAGCAACGGGAGCGCTTCCATTTATGCCTATTGAGGTGTTATTGGTATGGGCAACAATTAAAACATTTTCCCAGTCGTTACTACCATTACCTTTAACAAAAATATATTCATTGCCAATTTTTGAGAGTCCAGCGATTTGATCTAATCCATAATCTCTGCCAGTACCATTATGAAAACTTCCATTTGTAGAGCCACAATTTACTACAACAGGCAGGTTTGAAGATATTAAGCCGCCTATTAAACCGTCGGTTAAATTATTAGTTTCGTTTTCTTCAATATTTGCGGCAATTATATAGCTTTCTCCTTTATCTAAAGTTACTGATATGGGGTAGCCGCCTGTGTGATTTTTTAAAATGAGATTGTTAGGTAAATCGCTAAAGGTAACAATGGTATTATCTTCGGTAGCCATTACGGAGGCAAAACTTAGGTAGTTATCTTGAGGGTTTTCACTTGTAAACATACCTATTCTAAAAGAGGTGTCTAATGCAGATAGCCCTTTGCTAACTAAAGCACCAGCTTGAGCATTACTACCAGCTTCCATTCTTATAGATACATAAACTGGAGCATCTGCTTCTATAATATAGCCTTTATTATTAGTAATGGTAGCTGTAAAATTTGAATCGACAAACAATTGCCCATTGCCATTGCCTAAATATTCAATAAACGGGGTGTTATTGTCTACAGAATCAGTAATATAACTTGTAGCAGGTTGCCCAATAGGAATAATTGTAAAAGGCACTGATGTGTTTGAAGGAGTGGAAATATAGAGATATTGATTTTCAGGGTTAGCATTACCATATTCAGAGCTTGTTAATGGTGGAATATAGTGTGTTGTGCTTAATTGGGCGTAACCTTTAATTGAGCATACCCATAAAAGCATTAAGTAAAATAAACGTTGGTTAAGCTGCATTAGTTGAAATATTAAAATCTCTTTAAAACAAAATTGGTAGTAAAGTAAGGTTTTTAATTGATATTAGACTGTGTTAACCTTTAAAGGTTTAACTATTAGTTGTAATGTTTATCTATGAAGTGTAATTAATTTGAGAAAACAAAAAAATAAGTTTTACTAACGTTTTAAGGTAAAGTGGCCATTCAGTTGAAATGATTCGCCGTTTTGAATGACATCGGCAACATACCAATAGTCATCAGTGGGCATGAGCTGTCCGTTAAATGTGCCGTCCCAACCTGGGGAACTATCTAAAAGGGTTTTTAGGAGTTTACCATGCCTGTTATAAATATAAACTAAAGTACCAGGTATTTCATGGATACCTATAATATGCCATGTATCATTATAACCATCATTATTGGGGGTGAAATATTTGGGAATATCTATAACCATAACTTCGGTAGTAACATCATCACAACCGTAAACATCTCTAATGGTTATTACATGTAAGCCATAAGGCACATTATTAAACACATTTGAGGTTTGTGGTTCACCATCATCTAATATATAAACATAATTTCCTATACCGCTAACATTAACGGTGATGCTATTAGGGTCTTTAAAATCTACTTTTGTAGTAAAGTTTAAATAGGCGGTCTCCGACTCCATTACTGTAAAGTTTTTGGTATAAGAACAGCTATTACCATTGTGGTGTATAGTAGTAGCAGTTACCCAATAGTCTCCCACTAAACTTAGGTCGTTTATTTCTATTTGAGCTGTTGTTTCTCCGGTAGACCATAAATAGGTATCGCTAGGGTTTCCGGTTGATGCATTTAATATTAAAGGTAAATTACCGCGGCATAAGGGCTCTATATCACGTATGTTAATTTCGGGCAGATAGTCTACATAGGTTGTAAATTGTGTAGTACTGTAACAACCTGTAGTGTTATGTTCTAATCGTACATAAATTATTTCTTCGTTGTATGCTTCGTAAGTGTTAGGAATACTATTAGAGGCGTTATGGGCATCATCAAGACTGTTAAAATATGAAACGGTATAATCTGTAGGGTTTAAATTACCTAAAATAGCGGTGTTTTGTGTTGATAAATCGAATGTCAATAAACCATCAAAATCGTCGTCACAGGATATTAAATCATTAGGCGTGTTAGCTGTTGGATTGTTGTTAATTTGAAGTTGTACCGGAATAGTAATATGACATCCTGTTTCTGGGCTTGTTACTCTATAATAAATATCATGACTATTACTGGTGTAGCTATAGGTGTTACTTATTGAGTTAGTATTATTTTCGGCGTCTTCAAAAGTATTATGATAGCTTATGTTAGCGCTGGCAATGTCGTTAACAAGTATACTGTCAACAAGCTCTAGATTGTAAGTGTTGTTTGGGTTATCACAAATTTGAATGGTGTTAATAGTGTTAGTTGATGGAGGTAAATTAACTTCTAAATCTAAAGTATTTAAACTGTAGCAACCAGTTAAAACATTTGAGACTTTAATATAAACGGTTTGAGCGGCAGAACTAAAAGTGGTAGGATCTGTGATTTCATTGGTGTTATCTAAGCCATCATCAGGGTTAATGTCTTCAAAATTTTCAAAATAATTAATGCTTAAATTACTTTGCACACGATCTAAAATTTCAAAATAAGCAGTGGTTAAATCAAAGGTGGTTATACCATCATAATTGGCATCACAGGCAATAAGTGGAGCGGTAACTGCCGTTATTTCTGGGCTAGAAATAATATTTATACCTAATTCCTCAATAACAAAACATAAGGAATCTTCACTTTCAATACGAACATATAAACTTTGAGGATTGGATGTGTTTGTAAAATTATTACCCAATGGATTTTGGTTAGTTTCAGCATCGCTTCGGCTTCTGTGAAAGGAAATATTGAGAGTGTCTGGTGAATCTTCTGAAATTTCTGATGCTTTTTCGTTTAAGTTGAAGTTATGAACACCATCATTACTATCATCATCGCAGATTAAATAATCTATTACAGGATTGTAAACAGGATCAGGTGCTACTTGTATGATAAAGCTACTTGTAGCGTAACAATCAGGATCTGTTATGTTTTCAACTTTAACATATATGGTTTGCGGACTCGTAGTGTTTCTATAAATACTGTCTTTATCTATTAATGAGGATAAAGCAGCATCTTCGTAATAAGAAACAGTTTTACCTGATTGGCCGTTTAAAATTTCTAGGTCTTTTTCAGAGAGTATAAAATCGGCAAAGGCATCACCATCGTCCTCACAAACTTGATAGTCGCTTATATCCGGAAATATAGGAAGTGAGTTTACTATAACTTCAAAAGAAACTATGGAATAACAGTTGGTATCACTTACTGTATCTTCTACTCTTACATAAATAGTTTGTGTACCCGTGTTATAGGCATTTCTATCAGAGTCTGGTATGGCGTTTTCGTTTAAGTCGGCATCTTCAAAATTTGTGAAGAAATCTATTGCTAAACCACTAGTGTTAGATACAATTTCTGATATCTTATCATTTAAGTTTATTGTAGCTTCTTCATTTTGGTTAGTATTACAAATAAGTAGGTTTGAGGGTGTGTTGGTAGACGGTGCAGTAAGAACTTCAATTCTGAAAGGATTTACGGTTGAACATCCCGAATTTACAGCTGAAATTCTGGCATATAAGGTTTCTATAGAATTGGTGTTGGTATAGAATGGTGGCAATTGATTTTGATTGGTTTGCGCATCTGATTCTGTTTCAAAATAAGTAACTTCAAAATTAGTATTGTTGTTTCTAATAGTGTCATCTAGTGCGTGTAAATCTATGCTTGTAATGCCATCATCATCATCATCACAATAAGGAATAATAACATCTTCAAATAATAATATAGGGTTAACTAACAATGTAATATGTGTGTTTTCTGTACAGGCTCCGTTTTCTAATGTAATGTATAATACACTTGGGCTTGTAGCTTCGTATAACAGGGATTTATCAAGTGCGTTTACACCGTTATCACGGTCTTCAGCACTTTCAAAAAAGCTAACTGTAACAGGTAAGGGTAAATCGTTACTAATATAAGCTTCAATGGTTAATAAATTAAAATGTAAAGTGTCGTTTTCAATATCGTTGTCATCACAGAGTGCAAAATCTCCTGTGTTTGTGCCTGTTAGTAGTAAGTTGGTGTGAATTTCAAAAGGAACAATGGTGTGGCATCCAGTGGTGTCATCAACAATTCTTAGGTAAATTATTGCAGATCCTGGTTCGGTAACAGCGTTGGTATATTGGTAATTAGTTTCGTCTGCAATGGGGTTGTCTCCAGTTTCAGCATCGTCTCGAGTGGTATGAAATGTGGTAGAAACACCAGTTAAACCTTGAAGAATATCATCTATAACTTCGGTTAAATCAAAATTGGCAGAACCATCTAAATCAGAATCACAAGCATCAATATATTGCGGGTCTCTATTAACTTCAGGGCTAATAGTTACGTGTACATTTAGTGTTGTTGTATTGACACAGCCCGTGGTAGTATCTACAACACGAACGTATACAAGTTCGTCTGGTGTAGCACTATTAATGTAAGGAATAGAAATAGGATTATCTCCTGTAGAAACATCTAACATATTGTAGTGGTAAGTAACGCTATAATCGCTATTACCACCAGTAATTTCGTCGTTTTTATCAGAAAGGTATATAATGGTGTAGCCATCTGGGTTGTCATCGCCGTCGCAGATATTTAAATCGGTTGGAGGTGTAATTTGAGGTATGGGGTTTACAACTAAATTAAATGTGGTGTAGGCAAAACAATCGCTATCTAAATCCTCAATTCTTACATAAATGGCTTGCGGATTAGTGGTGTTAGATATTGAGGATGTTATTGGGTTGGTATTGTTTCTAGCATCTGCATCGGAATAATGATAGGAAAAGTCGTAATTAGTGAAAGGGATGTGTCCTATGAGTTCTGAGTCTTTAGTAGATAAATTAAAAACTTCGGTTTCATCTTCACTTGAATCGTCACATAATTCGTAATCGGATAGTGAGGCTATAGGCTCTTCTGAATTTAAAATAACTTCAATCTCATCTTCTTCAATACAACTATTACCATTTAAAGGTACAGAAACTTCAACTCTATATGTGCCGCTTTGGGTAGCGTTATAATTTGATAATACGGCACCACTTATAATAGTATCATTCAAATACCAAGCATAAGAGGCGAATGGATTATTAATATCTGCATCTAAGGGGGTTGATCCGGCACAGGTTTCAATATCGTCTCCTAAATCTAAAATTTTAAAACTATCACCTTCAATAAAAACAGCAGAATCAAATCCACCATCTGTTTGATCGGCAATAATTAATTTTATATGGTAGGTAACATTGGGTTGAATACTACCAGAAGCTGTTAAAATGGTTGTTCTACCATTAAAATTAGTGTCTCCTACATTATAACCTTCAAAATATTGTTCATTTTGTCCACTACAGGCATTTGAAATTTCAGGACGGATAGTTTGGGTGTTTACCGGCGTTGTTGTGGCAGGTATTAAGGCCACATTTTGGTAAGGGGCAGTGGTGCCTGCTTCCTTTATTAAAAAGACAAAGCCTTCTGAAAATTCACAAGGGTTAACACCTGAGTATTCTTCGGAGGCAAATAAATAGTTAAAACTAAATTGATTGGATATAGATACAAAATCGAATTCTATAGAGGTGGCATTTACGGTGTTTGTAATACCTAAAGCGGTTTCAATATCTGGATCTGTACCCCATGATGTAGAGCCTTCGCTTAGGGTTGGCGTTCTAACGGAATTTCCACCAGATTCTGCGCTACCTGTAGATAGCATAATGCCACTTGCAAATGGGAAGTTTGAACTACCACGCTCGAAATAGGCATAACTAGGAAAACCACTAGAAATTCCATTTACAGGTGAGTTTATATTAGAAATGTCAACACAACCCTCCACCAGATTATCCTGTATTAAAGCCTCAAGACCTACGGAACTGTCTATAGAAATTTGTTGAGAAAAGCTAACCCAACTACTGAATAATAATGTAAATAAGACACAGTAAAAAAATCTCATAGCTTTGGCAGGTTATTATCTCAGGGGTTTAGTTATAAAATACTTAAAATAAAAACGTGTTGAAAATAGATGATTTAAACTAAATGTCAAAAAAAAACGGAGTAATGACCTTATTATTAGTTTAGTTACTATTGTTTTAAAGAAAAGTGATTTTTATAAACGCGACCATCTTGCAAAGTTACTGCAAACCAATAATCGTCAGCAGGAAGTACTTTGCCTTTGTAGGTACCATTCCAGCCGATTCCCAAAGGGCTTATTTCTTTTAAAAGTTTACCGTATCTATTAAAAATTAATATTTTAGAATTGGGTTGAAAAACATCGGAAATTCCATAAACTTGCCAAGTGTCGTTTACACCATCGTTATTTGGAGTAAAAAATTTTGGGAAACCAATTACAGAAACTAAGGCCTCTACAGTACCACAATTGTTTTTAGTATCAGTAATAGAGACATTGTAAATACCTGGGGATATATTTTCAAAAACAGGATCTTCTTGATAAGGATAAATAATAGTGTGTTCTGAATCTAATAAAGCATATTCGTAAATACCATCTCCGCTGGTAAGTATGGTTATTGTATTGTTTTCTGAAGCATCAACTACCTCAATAGTATTTATAGTTGCAGTATTCGATGGGGCAATGGTAACGGTTCGCATTATACTACAACCGTTTGCGTTGCTTATTGTAACACTGTAGTTGCCAACCTGATTAATATCTATGGCGTAGCTGCTCGCTCCAGTAGACCAAGCATAAGTATAATCACTTGTTGTTCCACTTAAAAGAGCTGCATCAATGCGTATGGTTTCAGGAAACGTGTTAGTACAGTAATAAAAAAGATCTTCGGTTTTTATATCAGGTAATCGGTTTACATTTAATACAACCTCACTAATACCATAACAATCATTATTATTTTCAGTACGAGCATAAATAACTTGTGAATAGGGGGTTGTATTTCTATAGCTGTTCTGTAGGGCATTTTGCTCTAAAAGCGCATCGGTATAATTGGCGTAATAATTTAAGCTTAATCCATTGGGTAAACCATCTAAAACATAACTATCAGCGTTTTGTAAGTTGAATGTTTCTATACCATCATACGTTCCGTCTGTACTACAAATAGCAGGTATTGAAACATTGTTGGCTTGAGTAACACTAACGGCTATAGTTAATTCAGCTGTATTAGAACACCCTGTATTATCGTCAATAACATCCACATAAATAATTTGAGGATTAGAAGTATTCGTAAAATGACTTCCAGTGATGAGGTTAGTTTTAGAAGAATTTGAATAGAAAAGTGTTGACGTATTAAGGGCCCCACCAGTAATGTCGTCGTGGGCTTCTGTTAAATTAAATTGAGTGATACCATCGCTAACACCATCTTCATCGCATTGTAATAATTGAATATTGTAGGCTTCTGGCGTAGCATTGACTTGTAAATTTAAAGGAACAATAGAATTACAATCGGGGTATGTGTTATCTTCAACTCTTACATAAACGGTTTCATTAAACGCTGTGGAGTTGTAATAGTTGGTAGCTATAGGCGATGTTTTGTTTTCGGCATGTAATTGGCTTGTATAATAGCTAATTGTATAATTTGAAGCTGATAAACCATTTAAAATATCATTGTTTTTACTTGATAAATCGAAAGTGGTTAAGCCATTTTTATCATTGCCATCACTTAAATCATCACATAAAATATAATCTTCTGGTGTGGTAATAGTAGGGCCTAAAGTAACTTCTAATTGAAAATCACTGACTTCAAAACAGCCAGTTGTATTGTTTTCAATTCTAACATATATGGTTTGAATATTACTTGTGTTTGTGTAAGGAGAAGTTAGAGGGTTAATACCAATGTTAGCATCGCTTGCAGATTCATGATAGGTAACAGTAACATCGGTTTGCGAACCCATGATGTTAGAAGTGTTACTATCTAAATTAAAAGTTGTAAATCCGTCGTTAAAAGGAGCTGTAATGTCACAGCTATCTAAATCTAAAGGAGTACCTGCTGTTATTGCTGCATTAGTTGGCGGATCGGAAAACTGGGCACTTCCCGTCCATTGCAAACTAAACGGACTATTACCAATAGGCCGATCTATTACAATAAAATAAGTGTCACCTGCATTAGTGTTTAACCAACTTACAAAATTATCGCCATTGGCTCCAGGGCCCTCAAATTCATCATTTGCTGTAGCACTCATTCCTGTTAAATTATTGGTAGAACCTGAGGCTTGTGGGTTGGTTGTAGAGCATCTAATAGTACTTCCTAAATTATCGCAAGTAGCGTTAGGGCCAAAAACAAAAAAATCATAATCTTCTGTAATTGAGGTGCTATTAGGGGTAAGGGTAAAACCTAAAGTACCTCCTGAAACTACAGTAACCTCCAGCCAAACACTATTGTTTTCATTACTAGAGCATGAATTGGGAAACTCACGTATTCCATAACCATTAACATCAAGGTTAATGTCAGAATTACCGCATACTACAATGGCTTCCGAACAATCTTGTTGAGCACTTAATATATTTGTGACATTTAAAATGAAGATTAAAGCAAAAAATAATTTTGATATTCTCACAAGTTACTGTTTTAAAGTGAAATGATTTTTATAAACACGTCCGTCTTGTAAAGTTATGGCAAACCAATAATCGTCTGCAGGAAGCACTTCGCCTTTATAGGTACCGTTCCAACCGCTTCCTGTAGGGTTTAATTCCTTTAAAAGTTTTCCGTATCTGTTAAATATGAGTATTTTAGTATTGGGTTGAAACATATCGGATACTCCATATATTTGCCAGGTATCGTTAATGCCATCGTTATTAGGTGTAAAATATTTTGGAAAACCGATGACCGAAACATCTTGAGAAACTTCACCACAATCATTTTCAATATCTTGAACATAAACGGTGTATATACCAGGAGAAACCTGAGTAAAGGTAGAACTGTTTTGGTAAGGGACCACTTCTTGGTTATCGCTGTTAAATAAGGCATATTGGTATTCGCCTTCACCAGAGGTAATAACAGTTATGGTATTGTTTGCAGAAGCATCCACAACTTCAATGCTGCTAATTTCTGCGATGTTTGAAGCTTCAACAGAAACAGTTCGTGCTTTTGAACAACCATTTGCGTTGGTTACTGTTACAACGTAATCTCCTACTTCGTTAATTTGTATGTCGAAAGTACTTTCTCCAGTAGACCAACTATAAGTATAATCTGTGGTATTACCTTCTAGAATTCCGGCATTTATGGTAATGGGTTCTGGATAAAAATTTAAACAATAAGAAGTAATTTCTTCTGTTGTAAGTTGTGGTAGTTTGTTAACGGTAAGTTCGACTTCATTAATACCGTAACAATTGTTATCATTTTCTGTTCTGGCATAAATAATTTGAGAATATGGAGTGGTGTTGGTATACGAGGTGTTTAATTCGTTTGTTTCAAGAAGTGCATCATTATAAGTTTCAAAATATCGAATGTTTAAATCTTGCGGGTGCCCGTTAAGTATAAGATTGTCGGCTTCACTTAAATCGAAAATATGTAACCCATCTTCAATGCCATCATCATCACAAGTAGCAGGTAAGCTTACATGGTTGGCTTGGGTTATACTTACACTAAGGGTTAATTCAGCAACGCTATAGCAGCCTGTATTGTTGTTTATAACTTCGGCATAAACAATTTGAGGATTGGAGGTATTATAATAAGCATCTGGTTCAATTTTAACGGTTCTGCTAGAATCGCTATAAAATAGGAGGCTTCTATCAGTTTCAAAGTTTGCTAATTCGTTTTCAGCTTCAGTTAAATTAAAAAGTGTGAGCCCATCCGAAAGCCCATCTTCATCACATTGTAAAAGGGTTATATTGTTTACTGTCGGGTTTTCATTTAAAGTAACAAAAGCAAAACCTTCTAAAGCACAATCACCGTTGTTAGGTTCTATATAGACTTCGTATCGCCCTTGCTGAGAAACTTCTAAGTCAAAATCAGATTCCGGTAAAGTTGTGCCATCAAAAGTCCATACATAATCTGCTCCTGGAATGTCTTCAGCAGTAAGTGTATACGATGTGCCTTCACAAAGCACCAAGCTGTTGGTTGATTCACCATTTTTAATTATATCAATCTCTGTATTAAAAAATGAAGAAACAAAAGGGGGTAAGCCTTGAGTGGATAGTCCAGAAGATAAACTAATGGCATTATGATTATAATAAGCCCCTGTACCAATAGTATTAGGGTTTTCTATTACACCTAGAAAAGGTAATCCGGTTAAATAGGTGGCGCTTAAGGCTCTGTAAATTTTACCATTAGGCCCAAGTTGCAATCCGCCTCTATATAACTGTCGGTTATCAAGAGTAACTTCTGAGCTTATAATATTGGCTTCATTTAAGTTATATTGAACTAAAATGCCATTATGTGTGTTAGGGTTTTCGCTATCTGAGCCAAAATAGTCATTAGAATACGTGGTGTAAAGTAGTTGACTATTGGGTGAAAATTCCACGCCATACGGTTGGTAATCGCCACCAGAAGATCTAATTAGGTTCTGGTTGCTAACTTTTCCGGTTAAGGTATCGAAATCATAAAGGTATAAACCATAATCTACACTGGCACAAGCCATTTTTGTGCCATCTGGAGAAAGTTTTAAATAGCCCCGGCCTTCGTTGATATTTAGGTCGCTGAATGTTGAAGTAACGGCTTTGGTATTTACGCCACTCGCATTGATCTCGAAGGCATAAAAAGTGTCATACGGTGTGCCAACTCCAGATTGTGCAGCAAAGGTAACTACCCAATAGGTGTCATCTACACAATCTTTTAAAACCGCAGTAACTTTTTCTGAGCATTCATCAACTAGATTAATGTTTTTTGAAGTTACAGAGCCTAATCCACCATCTAAACTCATATCTACTATAGAGTAATTTAATCCTAAATTTACCGGACTACTTTGCGTAATTTGGTCATCTACAGTAAAAATGTAGTAAATGTTAGGGTCTTGAGGTTTAGGAACAATAATGGCAGATTGTGTACTCGACGAATCGCCCAATAAGCTATAACCGTTATCCATAACAGTATGTGTACTATTGTAAACGATTGAGCCATCTGTATAAAAGAGTAAATTGCCATTCTCGTCTGAAATGGATGTACAACCTTCAAGGGTATTTATACTTCCATCGCCTAATGCTGTAACATCTCCAGTGGTAGTATTAAAATTAATTCCTGCATTTTGTCCGAAATACCAATTAGCAGCTTCGTTTTGCGAAAAAATAAATTGAATGGATAAAATGAACAGAGTAGTGTATAGTATCTTCATCTTTTATGATAGCGGTTGCTACCAAAGATATTATAAATCTCGTAGTTTTAATAATCTATAAGATAAAAACACAAATAAACCCGTCCAGCCTAAAACTATAAGCATTTCATGCCAATGTACTGCATAATCGTAAACCAATTCTGTTTTTTCAGGAAATTTACTCATAGCAATGCGCTGAAAAGGTTGGTCGATAAGTTTATACATGGCTTTAAGCGGAAAAAAGTTTTGAATTTTTTCTGCGAACTGATGATCGGATTGCCAAGTGATTAAACCAAAAATAATCCATTCTAAAATGTAAAGAATAAATAAGAAGGCCAATGCAAATGCCGATCGCTTAACAAGCATACCAAAAAATAGACACAAACTAAAAAAGCCGACTAATTTTATAAAATAGGCCAGTAAAAAATTGGTTTGTTGAATGATTATAGAGAACTCGTTATAACTCGAGTAATACAAGCCAATACAAAGTGAAATTAATGCAATTAAAACCGTTGAAACCAAAGAAAAGAATACAATGGTATAAAATTTAGAAAGTATAAATTCTTTTTTACTTAAGCCATCAATAAGGTTTTGCTTTAAAGTTTTATTACTGTATTCGTTACCAATCATACTTACCACAACAATTGCAAAAAAGAATTTAAATTGCGATGAAAAAAAGGTGGTTAAATGCCAAATTATAGGGAAATTGAAAACACCTAATTCGCCTAATTCTAAAGTAAAAAAACCGAAAACATTTATTTTTAACGATGAAAGAAGGATAACAAAAAATGGTAGTATAAACGATACAAAAATTAATATTTTACTAGTGCGGTTTAATAATAACTTTTGTAGTTCTAGATTTAAAAGTCGAAGCATGATGCGGTTAGTTTTTGGTGTTGTCTGTTAATTGTAAAAATTGTTCTTCTAGGCTTTCCTTACGTTGCACAAGATGAGTTAAAATAATGCCCTTATCAAATAAAAATTTATTGAACGCATCCGATGGCATAGGTGCTTTTAAAAATGCGGTAACTAAATCATCATTAGTTTTTATGCTGGTAAATAGGTCACTATTTTTAAGCGTAGTTATTAGTAGCTCCTGGTTATTACACTTAAGCTCGAAGAAGCCATGGCTAGAAATCATTTCATCTACACGACCAGAGTATAATTTTACACCCTTACGAAGAACCACAACATGCGAGCAAACTTTCTCAACTTCATCAAGTAAATGCGAGGCCAATAATATAGTGGTGCCCTGTGCAGCAATTTGCTTTATAATTTCCCTAATTTGATGAATACCTTGAGGGTCTAAACCATTTGTGGGTTCATCTAAAATTAAAATTTCAGGATCGTTTAATAGTGCAGAAGCAATAGCTAAACGCTGTTTCATACCTAACGAATAGGTTTTAAACTTACTGTTTTTACGTTCTAAAAGTCCAACAATATCTAGTTTTTCCTCAATTTTACTTTCGTTAACACCTTTAATTTTACAAACTAGTTTTAGGTTTTGTTCGGCGGTCATGTACGGGTAAAAGTTTGGCCGTTCAATAATGGCGCCAACTTTTTTTAAAGCATCGTGGGTTGAGGTGCTGCCGTTAAACCAATTAAAATCGCCAGAGGTTTTATTAACGACATTGAGTACGATGCCTAAGGTTGTAGATTTTCCGCTGCCGTTAGGGCCTAAAATACCATAAACGTTCCCTTTTTTAATGGTAAACGACAGGTTGTTTACAGCGGTTAAATTGCCAAATTTTTTAGTGAGGTTGTTAATTGTAAGAATGGATTCCAAACTGTAAGTGGTTTGTTTATCAAATTAATTGATAAAAGTTAGTTTGAAAATAAGACGACAGGTGCTAGTTTTTGTTACACGAAAATTAAAATGCTTTGTAATTTTTAAATAACTTTACCCTATGCAAGATTTAAAAATTTCAAAGAAAAAGCCTTCGTTTCGAATAACGATACAGTTAAATAACTATTTATCAAAATATAATCGTAATATAAAAATTCCTATTTTTTATGATGATTTATTACGTTTTCAAGGTTCGATTGTAGTGTATGACAAAGACGATAACGATACACTTTGGATTCGTGTTTATTATAATGAATTTGAACGCGAAGAAATAGATTTAGCTTTAAAAAAGGTGTATACCATTTTACATTCTGATGGAAATGAAAATACAATTCCGTTTTTAAGTGTCGATGCCATTGATTATTGCACCTTTGGAAACTCTAAGCCATTTAGAATAAAAGTGCGAAATATTTTAAATGATAATTACACGTATTTTTATGTGAAAACAGCTGATGCTTCTCGGGTGTATGGTTTGGAGTTAGAACATATGTTGTCGCCATATAACCTAAATTTTTTGGTGTACAACGATACCTTAATTGAAGAGCACATTGCGGGAATTCCAGGCGATGAGTTTATAAAAAATCATTTAGATAAGTGTGATAAATCTGAAAAATCGCAAATAGCTAAAGAATTTGTGAAGTTTAACGAACGTTGCATGATTAGGCTTTTAGGCGATATGCGTTCGTATAACTACGTTATAGTGCCAACACACGATTTTGATCATGTGGTCTATAAAATTAGAGCTATAGATTTCGACCAACAATCTTATGAAGGGAAGTTTAATATTTACAGACCACAGTTTTTTAAAGAAAATTTAAAAATGGTGGAATTGGTATCAAGTAGCATGCAAAAACTGTCTATTGGACAGTATAAAACGGAAGAACGTTCAATTTTAGTAAAGCGATTAAAAAGTTATAATAATAGAATTACTAGACTTTTAGATTGCATGCAAAACGATTCTATTTCTAGCCAAGAGAACATAGCAATATTAACCTCTAAGATTTTTGAATATACGCACGATGTTAATTTTAAACACTGCAAAAGCATGGGCGAAATTTTAAAATACTCGTTGGAGTTTTTAACGCGAAATTATGAAAATGTAAATTTAGATAAGCTAAAATAGATGTAGGCTAATTCCAGTGCTCGTCAAAATCTAAATTATCGTAATCATCAATATCAAGTCCGTCTTCAAAGTCGTTAAACTCATCGTCTAAATTATCGGCTTCAAATTGTCGGTCTGGAGCATGATCAGGAACTTGACCTTGAACAAACATAAGGTTTGGGTAGTCATGCCCTTCGGTTTCTTCAACAATTTCAGCTAATTCCACATAAAAAGTCCACATACTTAAAAAGTCGTAAACGTAAATAAGTTTAGTTTGTGCCTCGTGTACTACGCTATCAATTGAGGTTTCGTTCATTAAACGCGCAGAACCATCATCACTTAAATCGAATAGCGAAATTTCTTCACCTTGTTCCCAAGCATCATTACTTAGGTAAAAGGAAGCCATTTCACTACCATCAAACCCAAACGATTGGGTAATAATATTGTGTAATTCTTCAAGCGAATCGGTTTCGCGAATTTCTAAATCACGAAAAACATCTTCATCACTAGTATCGTTGTCTAGTATAACTCTAAACCTGTAAATCATGGTAATAATTTAAAGTGCAAATGTAAAGTTTTTTAATTCATTTTTCTTGATCTACTCTTTATTATTTAACAGGTATTGTTTTATAAAATGATTGTTAATATACAAATCAACTTTTTGATCTGTTTTTAATACTATTTTTATAGGCAACAAGACTTTCTGGTTATGTTTTCCCTTCTTTTTTTCTTGACACAAAGTGTAATCGAAAGCAAACTCTTGAGAAAATAAGTTACCTGTTTTAGTAGAAATACACTGAAATTCAATTGTGTTAGTAAATCTTGGAATATCCCTTAAATCATTTTGGTTATTGATAGGATTTACATTCTTGTTTTCATCTAGTTCAATAGTTGTGGTGAGATTTTTGAATTTTGTGTCATTTTTAAAAGAAATACGGCGTATGATGGGGGTAACGTCTGCATCGGTTTTTATTTCTATTTGACACGAACTGTAATTCTCGTTGTGATAACGTATTGCGTTGTAATGATTAGTGATATATACAGCCAATAAACTACCTATTACCATTAAAGCAATTATACTTAAAGAAACTCCATAAACTATTTTGGGAGTATGGACTTTGCTTAAATAACAAACTAAACAAAAACCACAAAGAAATATAGAAAACATTAAAAAGGTTGGGCTAATATATTCTAAGGAGTTTATACTGTGGTTAGAGCCATTTGGTGTTGCATGCTTTAGCCCAACATAAAGAAATGAAATAACAAATGAAATGAAACCTGTAACAACTATAGCGGCTGACCAATGTATAAATCGTAAAAATAACCACTGAATACCAGCAACAATTAGTGTTAAAATAATTAATGCAACTAGTATCACCTTACTATCTTCACTCATATTTATTTGAATTAATTTTGAATAAACCTATTATTCAGGATTAGTTTATTCAAAATTAAATGTATGTGCGTATTTAAAATACACTGTTTTCAGTTAAAATATGATTTTAATAGTAAATCAAAAGTTTTTCAATAATATTATTTTGTAAACCTGTGTAGCGTAAATGTGATAGCGGTTAACAAGAAAAATGCACCTATTTGATGCGCAACACCTAACCAAACCGGAACCTGAAGCATTATAGTTAATACGCCTAGTACAAATTGAAAAAATACAATAATTAAAATGCTATTTATTGCTCGATTTTGAGGTAAGGTTAAAATAAGTTTTCTAGATTTCACATAAACTATCACTACAAATGCTACAACGATATACGCCAAACAACGATGTACAAATTGCACCCCACTTTTACCTTCTATAAAGTTTTTTATAAGCGGACTTTGTTCAATATAAACGGTTTCGTGCATAAATTTACCTTCGCTCATTAAAGGCCAGTGGTTGTGAATAAAACCAGCATCTAAACCGGCAACAAAGGCACCGTAAATAATTTGCAAAACTATTATAAGGTAGGTTAAGCGTACAAGGTTTCTAAACGGAATATTGATGTCTTTTTTATTGGGGTAAATTAAATCTAAAGCCACCCAAAAGGTATAGGCAAAGGTTAAAAAAGCGGTAGTTAAATGCGCAGCAAGCCTAAAGTGACTAACATCAGGATTATCAACTAAACCACTTTTTACCATATACCAACCTAAAAAGCCTTGAAAAGCGCCCATGCACATTAAAATAATAGCTTTTTTAATGGTGGGTTTACTAAGTTGTTTCGTAATTAAAAAATAAACAAATGGCAGAAAAAACACTAAACCTATAAAGCGACCAATAACACGGTGTAGCCATTCCCAGAAGTAAATATCTTTAAAATCTTGAAGATTAAAATGAGTGTTAAGTTTTTGATATTCTGGATATTGTTGGTATAGCTCAAAAGCGTCTTGCCATTCGGTGTCATTCATTGGAGGGATAGTTCCCGAAATAAGTTTGTAATTAGATATGGATAAACCAGAATGTGTTAATCGTGTGATACCACCAACAATAACCATGATGAAAATTAAAACACACCCAGTGAATAACCAATAAATGACTTTTTTGTTGTCTTTTTTCATTTTTCAAAATCTTTTTTAAAACACACGCTGTTAACAATGTTTTTGTAGGGGCCAAAATTTGGGATAATTTTGTAATTATTTTTTTTGTAAAAACCAACGGCTTCAATTTGCCTTTTTCCTGTTTCAAGAATGCTGGCCTTATAATGAAGTTCCTCGGCCCATTTCTCTAAATCATTCAAAATACGCGAAGCTATATTTTTACCACGAGCTTCTGGCGATGTAAACATGCGTTTAATTTCAACCAAATTGTCATCGAATTGCTTAAAAGCGCCACAGCCCACAGGTTGATCATTTAAAAAAGCGACAATACAATGTTTTAAAACATCAATAGTATTGTATTGGTTGTAAAAATCATGCTCATCGCCATCAACAATCTTTAAATAATGGTCTAGCTGCTTAACCAAGGCCATAAAATCTGGGTTTCCCGAGTGAGTTCTTACAATTTTTAACATGGTTAAATGGTTGTTTTTAGCCCAAGTTTTTCGCCTTTTTTCAACATTAAATTATAGGCAGCATCGTGTTCGTTGGGTATGTCGCCTTCAAGAATGGCTTCTTTAATAGCTTCTTTTATAACACCTATTTCTCTGCAAGGTTTTAAATTAAAAGTTTCCATAATTTCTTCGCCAGAAATGGGTGGCTGAAAATTGCGAATCTGATCGCGTGCTTCAACCTCAATAATTTTTTCACGAACTATTTTAAAGTTGTTATGGTACTTTTTAAATTTTTTAGGGTTTTTGGTGGTAATGTCGGCTTCACAAAGTGTCATTAAATCATCTACATAATCGCCAGCATCAAAAACTAAGCGGCGTACTGCAGAATCGGTTACTTCGTCGTTAGCCAAAACAATTGGGCGCGAACTCATAAACACCATTTTCTGCACAAACTTCATTTTATCATTTAATGGCATTTTTAAACGTTTAAATAAATGAAATACCATTTTTGAGCCCTCAAATTCATGACCATGAAAGGTCCAGCCTACTTTTTTGCTAAACCGTTTTGTGGGGGCTTTACCAATATCGTGTAACAATGCTGCCCATCGTAACCATAAATTATTGGTGTGTTTGGATATATTATCTACAACTTCTAGGGTGTGATAAAAGTTGTCTTTATGGCGTTGGCCTTCAACTTCATCAATACCTTTTAAAGCGGTTAATTCTGGTAGAATATGTTGTAAAAGCTCTGTTTTTTCTAGAAGTAAAAAGCCAATAGAAGGCGTTTCGCTTTCTAGAATTTTATTCAGTTCGGTAACAATACGCTCGTTGGTTATAATATCAATGCGTTTATTGTTTCGCGAGATGGCTTCTAACGATTTTACTTCAATTTTAAACTTTAATTGAGTGGCAAATCGAATGGCACGCATCATGCGTAATGGGTCGTCGCTATAAGTAATATCTGGATCGAGAGGCGTTCGGATTATGTTTTTATTTAAATCTGAAATACCATCAAAAGGATCGAGTAAATCGCCAAAATTAGCTTTATTTAAACTTAAAGCTAGAGCATTTATTGTAAAATCACGACGGTTTTGGTCGTCTTGAAGTGTGCCGTTTTCAACTGATGGATTTCGGCTGTTTTCGGTGTACGATTCTTTTCTCGCTCCAACGAATTCTATTTCAATATCATCATAACGCAACATTGCGGTTCCATAAGTTTTAAAAACTTGTACTTTGGGTTGGCTAGGTAAAAGTTTAGCAACGTGTTTAGCTAGAGCTATACCGCTACCAATAGCAACAATATCGATGTCTTTGGCATGGCCTCGTTGTAAAATATAATCGCGTACAAAACCTCCAATAACATAAGCATCTAGCTTAAGATCTTGTGCAGATTGCGAAATAACTTTAAAAATATTATGTTGAAGTGCTTCTTTGTAATTCATGTTATTTTGGCCACGAATTATCGAGTGGTTATGTGGCTACTATTCCCGTATAATTTTAAACACACCGTTATTACTTATTTTAATAATAGACGATGGTTTGTTGCAAATTTTTTCTTTTTGCAAATTTACAACATAATCTACGCCATTTAAAATATCGGCACTTATTTCTTTAAAGGATTTAGGCGTAGGTGCACCGCTAATATTTGCGGAAGTAGAAACTAAAGCGCCATTAAGTTTGCGTGTTAGCCAAAAGCAAAAATCGTCGTCTGGAATCCTAATGGCAATACTACCATCTTCAGCAATTAAATTGGGTGCTAAATTTTTGGCTTGGTCGTAAATAATGGTGGTGGGTTTTTCGGCAACATCAATAATATCTTGAGCTGCTTTAGGGATTTGTGCCACGTGGTTTTTTAACATTCTATCGTCGGCAACTAAGCAAATTAAAGCTTTACTGTCTTCGCGTTGCTTTAAATCGTATATTTTTTTTACGGCCTCTGGGTTTGTGGCATCGCAACCAATGCCCCAAACAGTATCGGTGGGGTAGAGTATAATGCCACCAGATTTAAGGGTTTTAAGAGCGTTGTTAATTTCGGTTTGCATGAAATGTTTTAGTTTTTATAGGTCTAATTTTATTGTTTTCGTTATTTTGCGAATCTAAAGCATTATTATTCGTAATTACGTTGGCTAAAATACTAGTTTTGTTTCATTATATTTTAAGGTGTAATTAATTTTACTGTTGCTTTTTCAATTCAAATAAAGGTTATGCCTAAAAAAGAAAAAATTACAATGCGTTTAATACAGTTTACTGCCGGCACATCTTGGAGAGGACACGAACAGAAAATTATTTATTTATACGAAGCTTTTAAAGATTATGGCTTAGTTGAAGATCAATGGATTATTTGTCCGCATGATTCTGAGATAAGTAAAGTTGCCGAGAGTAAAGGAATGCAAGTCATAACATTTGATTTAAAATCGGAGTACGATTTAAAATTTTCAAAAAAATTAAAAGCTATATGCAATGAAAAAAACGCAAATATGCTTTTTATTCATAGTAGTAAGGCGCATACCTTAGTAGTAATCTCATCCTTGTTATTTGGGTTAAAAGTACCTTTAGTGCTTTGTCGTACCTTAACGAAGCGTGTTGATACAAACTTCTTTAGAAAATGGAAATACAACTACAAAGGCATAAAAAAGATATTATGTATTACACAGCCTGTTGTAGATGTTTTAAAGTTTGCAGTAAAAGATACGTCAAAGCTTCGTATTGTTGGTATTTTAACAGATATTAAAAAGTTTACAAAAACTAAAAAAACAGGAATTTTACACAAAGAATTTAATATTCCGGATGATTATAAAATAATTGGTAATATTGCCGACTTTAGTGATTTTAAGGATCATTTTACTTGGGTTAATACAGTAAAAGAACTAGTATCTAGAAATAATATTAAAGCCAAATATATTCTTGTTGGCAAGGGGGCCTTAGAAGCTCAAGTGCGAGCTCAAGTAAAAGCATTAAATCTTGAGGAGCATATTATATTTACTGGATTTAGAACAGATATTCCAGAGATTTTGCCAGAATTTGATTTATTTTTATTCACCTCTAAAGATGAACCAGCAGGAGGAGTGATTTTAGAGTCATATGCTTGTAGAATCCCAGTTGTAGCTGCTAACGCAGGAGGAGTTCCAGAGTTGGTAATAGATAAAGAAACAGCGTTGTTAGCAAAAGTGGAAAATCCTATTGATTTTGCTGATAAAGTAGAACTTTTACTGCAAGATGAAGAGCTTCAAGAAAAGTTTAAAACTAATGGTTACGAGTTTTTAAAAAATAACTTTACTAAAGAGGTGATTGCAAATAAAATGTTTGAAGAATTAAATGAAGTTTTAATAGCTGAAAACCATAGAGAAGTCAGTTAATGAAGAATATACGAATAGATAGCAATTATAAAATAAATGAAGCTGCGCTAAACGAATTTGTAGAGAAGTTTGATGCGCGCGGAGAAAAATTCACGAATCAAAATCGAAATAAACTTAAAATTTTCGATTTAAATGATTTTAAAGTAGTTATAAAATCATTTAAAATACCAAATTTAGTTAATCAGCTGGCATATAGTTTTTTTAGGAAAAGTAAAGCCAGACGCTCTTTTGAGTACGCTAAAAAATTATTAGCTCTAGGAATTAAAACGCCAGAACCTATTGGTTATTTTGAATATAAACAATTCGGATTGTTTAAAAAAAGTTATTATTTAAGTAAGCATTTTAATTATGATTTTACCATAAGAGCTTTAGTTGATGATGATAATTACCCAAATTACGATCAGATTTTAAGAGCCTTCACGCGGTTTACATTTAAGTTACACGAAAACAAAATTAATTTTCTAGATCATTCACCAGGAAATACATTAATAAAGAAAACCGAAACTGGTTACGACTTTTATTTGGTAGATTTAAACCGAATGAATTTTGAAGAAATGGATTTTGATGCAAGAATGAATAATTTTGCACGTTTATCGCCGCGCGGAAAAATGCTTTCAGTAATGTCAAGCGAATATGCCACACTTTTAGATGATAAAACAGAAGCTCAAGTTAAAGAGCGTATGTTGTATTTTTCAAAACAATTTTCACATAAATTTAAGGCCAGAGAGCGTTTTAAGAAAAAGTACTTTTTCTGGAGAAAAAAAAGAAAATAGCACTTACTTTTCTTTATACAATCCCAATTTACGTTTTAGAATTTTATTGTAGTATTTAAAATACGAATCTAAATAGTTTCTAAAACTGGTAATAAACCATTTGTTTTGCGGAACATTTTTAGCTAATATAAATTCTTGTTTTTGTTTAGATAGCTTAAAGTGAGTTAAAAAGTAATTGATATCAACTTTACTAAAACCTGTAAACTCGTTAATCATATTTTCTTCATGAATTATAGAAGACCAAATACGGCAATCGCTAATGGTTTTTAGCTTGGTTTCATATTTCCAGTGCATGTGTTTTCTGTAATACATGCCTTTTGGATTTTCGTTTTTCTCTATTAACGATATAAACGGATTAAATTTTTGAAGTTTGTATCCAACTCTAACCTTTGGTGTGATTTGTAAAGTGTAGCCATCAATAAAATCTAATGCTAAATAATCCTGTTTATTAAACTGCTTTTGTACTTCGTTTACAAAATGAATACTTAAACAGTCGTCATTATCTAAACCACTTGTTATAACGTACTCTTTAGGGCTGGCAGCTAATTTACTTTGTAAATCTGGTAAAAACTGCGTCATACCATCAACAAAAACAGGTTTAAATTGAGCAGACGCGTTTTCTAAATCTTTTATTTTTTCTTTATATGTTTCAGGTGTATTAACATCAAAATATACTAGCCAAGTAAAATTTTTATTAGTTTGTGCCGCAACACTCGAAAAGCAAAAGTTTGTAAATAACTCAAACCTGTTTTTTAACCAAAGATCAGTTAAAACCACTTGCTGACGCTTGTTATGAGTCCAGTCTTCTCGTCTTAAATTAAATCGGGTCACTATATAATGATCAAACATATTGTTGTTTTTAACTATTCTTCTTAATTAATTCACGCAATTTTATATACTTTAAAAATCGAATATTAGCGGTTTGTACAGATATTATAAATCCGTTTAAGCCATCTAAAAAACCAAGTTTTACAATATACGATTGTATAAAAGCCCAAGTAGGATTTAAAATGATTTTATAAATAGGTGCTTTCTTTCCAAGTTTAAAATTTGATTCGGCCGAAATGCTTGAAAACTTCTCTACACGCTGGTTAAATTCGGAATAACTTTGGTAGGTGTGGTGTAAAATATCACCTTTTAGCAGTGCAGCTTTACTATCTTTATTAAAAAACTTTACCGAGTCGTGGGGGTTTAAACCGCCCCATTGTGCTTTAGTCTTATCAAAAACACGGAGTTTTTTATCAGGATACCAGGTAGTGTGCTTAATCCATTGTCCGCAAAAATAATTAAAGCGTTTGGCTATGTAACCATCGTGAACCCAATTAGATTTTAAATGTAGAATGGATTGTTTTAAGGTTTCCGATAAATACTCGTCGGCATCTAAACAAACCACATGGTTGTAGTTAGCCTTACTTAAAGCAAAGTTTTTCTGCTCGACATACCCTAAAAAAGCTTGTTCAATAAAAGTGACGTTATATTTTTGGCAAATGGCTTTGGTGTGGTCTGTTGAAAGGGAATCGACTACAACAATTTCATCAACAATACCAACTAAAGATTGCAGGCAGGTTTCAATCTTGTCTTCTTCGTTGTAGGTAATAATAACACCAGATAGTTTAAGCATTAATGCATATAATTTTGGGTAAAAATACTTAATTTTACCATATGAACAAGCCACTAGCATCAGTTATAATTACGACCTATAATAAGCCAGAATTTTTAAAATTAGTGTTGTTAAGTTACAGCTTACAAACTGTAAAAAATTTTGAACTTATTATTGCCGATGATGGTTCTGGAGTTGAAACAAAACAAGTTGTTGAAGATTTTAAGGAGAATACAAACTTGGTAATTAATCATGCTTGGCATGAAGATAAAGGCTTCAGAAAAACAGAAATTTTAAATAAAGCTATTCTTAAAACCAATGCAGATTATTTAATTTTTACAGATGGCGATTGTATTGCTAGAAAAGATTTTGTGGAAACACATCTAAATCTTCAAAAAGAAAATTCGGCACTTTCTGGAGGATATTTTAAATTAACTCAAGAAGTTTCAGAAAAAATAACGAATAAAGTAGTTGAAAATCAGGAATGTTTTAATAAAAATTGGTTGTTAAGTCAAGGTCAGCCTAAGTCTTTCAAATTAAATAAATTAACTAAGCATAAGTTTAAAGCTAAGTTTTTAAACGCAGTAACGCCCACCAAAGCAACCTTTGATGGCATGAATGTATCTTGTTGGAAAAAAGATATGTTGGCAGTAAATGGTTTTAACGAGCAAATGCAATACGGAGGGTTAGATCGTGAAGTTGGTGAACGCATGAGGAATAAAGGAGTAACATTTTTACAAATTAGATATAGCGCCATTTGTGTACATTTGCACCACAATAGACCTTATAAAAATGAAGAAACTCTTAAATTGAACAAGAAAATAAGGCAAAACAATAAAAAGAACAAAACTGTAGTTACCAAATTTGGTATAACAAAATACGAATGAAGCAACCTGAAATATCTGTAATAATAAGTACTTACAATGCTGAAGCTTGGTTAGAAAAAGTAATGTGGAGTTATCACAAGCAAAGTTTTAAAAACTTTGAAATGGTAATTGCTGACGATGGTTCAAAACAACCAACCTTTAGTTTAATTGAAAAAATGCAAAAGCTTGTCGATTATCCTATTATTCACGTTTGGCATGAGGATAACGGATTTCAAAAATCGCAAATATTAAACAAGGCGGTTTTAAAATGTAATGCTGACTATATTTTAATGAGTGATGGCGATTGTATGGCGCGAGAAGATTTTGTGCAAGTACATGTAGATAAAAAAGAACCAGGTTATTTTTTGTCTGGAGGTTATTTTATGCTACCCATGGATATATCCAAAGCCATAACTAAAGACGATATTTTTAATCAAAATCCATTTGACGCTTCTTGGTTAAAGTCGAAAGGTTTAAAAGCATCTTTTAAAAATAACAAACTAACAGCAAAGGGTTTTAAAGCTAAGTTTTTAAATGCGGTGACGCCAACAACACCAAGTTGGAACGGACATAATGCATCGGGCTGGAAAAAAGATATTTTAGCGATAAATGGCTTTGATGAGCGCATGCAGTACGGTGGGCAAGATCGCGAATTGGGCGAGCGGTTATTTAATTATGGTATAAAATCGAAGCAAATTAGGTATAGTGCTATTTGTGTACACCTCGATCATCCAAGAGGTTATAAAACCCAAGAATCCATAAACAAAAATTTAGCAATTAGGGCCACTACAAAAAACGAAAAACTTGCTTGGACCGATTACGGTATTGTTAAAAAGGATTGAGATGTTGTATATTTGATAAACCAACAATTTATGTAGTGTTTGTCAACCTGAACGTGTTTCGGGTTCTTATTTAAAAACTAGTTTTCTTCTAAAAAGAGTTTTAATTGGTCTACAATTAAATTAGGTGTAAAAGCTTTATAGAGGCTTTTATAATTCGCTTTTAAGTATTTTTTCGATGTATTAGTGTAAAGTTCAGGTTTTAGGTCGTTTAAATGTATAGAAACGTGAGTTTTTCCATCCTCAAACATATTCCAGGCGGCTTTTGTAATCCAAGGAGAAAAAATGGTAAACGTTGGTACATCAATAGCTTTGGCCATGTTTACAGCCCCACCTTCGTTACCTATTAGGGCGGTACAGTGTTTGGTTATGGCAATAAATTCGCGTAGGCTTTTACCAAAAACATCAAATTTAATGTGTTGCTGTGTTTCTGGTTTACACGTATTGTAAATGGCTTTGGCGTCTTCTTCTTGATTTGGAATATAATTAAAAAGAATTTGACCTTGGGTTGCAATAACAAGGGCATCAAGGAGTTCGGCCATGTAATTAAAAGGATAAGTTTTCTTTTGGCTGCTTCCTAAAACACTTATCATATAAATAGGCTTTAACAAATCCAAGCCATGATTCAGTAAAAATGCTTTGGAATGTTTAAGCTCTTCTGGCGTTAAATAAATTTTAGGAGTTTGGTTTTTAGGCTTATAGTTTAAAATAGGTTTTAAAAGTTGTAATCTGTTTTCTATGGCTAAACCTGCAGGTGTTTTAGGGGTTGTAGCATCTGCAAAGGTATGGGTATAAATAAAAGCACTGTACCATTTGTACTTTGAGATTCTAATATTTGCAGAAGATATGTAACTTATCACATTACTGGAGAATTTGGAGTAAACATCAATAACAATATCGTATTTTTCCTTTTTAATGCGTTGTGCAAACCTAAATAAGGCTTTTTTACTTTTAGCTTCCTTTTTGGTGTAGTAAATAACATGGTTTATAAACGGATGGTGTTTTATAACCGGAGAGGTGTGCTCGTTTATTAAATAGTCTAACTGAGCTTCAGGAAATTCAACGTTCAAGGCTTCAAATAAAATGCTACTGGTAAGCACATCACCAATCATTTTTTGTTGAATAATTAATATTTTCATCTAAAAGTAAGTATAAAAAAACTCCCAAATTCCGAATTGATAATTTAAGAATTTGGGAGTGAATATAGTGTTTGTTTTAAACCGCAACATCGTTTTCACGAAGCGCATCGTTTAAAGACGTTTTCTTATCTGTACTTTCTTTACGCTTACCAATAATTAAAGCACATGGTACTTGGTATTCTCCAGCAGGGAATGTTTTAGTGTAACTTCCAGGAATTACAACCGAACGAGCGGGTACGCGACCTTTCATTTCTACAGGTTCATCTCCAGTAACGTCAATAATTTTTGTACTCATGGTTAATACAACGTTAGCGCCTAAAACGGCTTCTTTTTCAACGTGTACACCTTCAACAACAATACAGCGAGATCCTACAAATACATTGTCTTCAATAATAACCGGAGCAGCTTGTAATGGCTCTAAAACACCTCCAATACCAACACCACCAGAAAGGTGTACATGCTTTCCAATTTGTGCACAACTACCAACAGTAGCCCATGTGTCAACCATGGTGCCTTCATCTACATAAGCACCAATATTTACATAACTAGGCATTAAAATAGTACCAGGAGATAGGTAAGAGCCTTGACGTGCAGAAGCACCAGGCACAACGCGAACACCTTGCCCTGCATAGTCTGTTTTTAAAGGCATTTTGTCGTGGTATTCAAATACACCGGCTTCTAAAGTTTCCATTTTTTGAATTGGGAAATAAAGCACAACAGCTTTCTTTACCCATTCATTCACTTGCCATCCATCTGCAGTGGGTTCAGCTACTCGTAATTCGCCTTTATCTAATTTTTCAATTACAGATCTAATCGCATTGGTAGTAGCTTCATCTTTTAAAAGCGAGCGGTCATCCCATGCCTTTTCTATGATTTGTTGTAACTCAGTCATTATAATATTTAAGTTTTTTGACAAATATAATAGGTCTCATGAAAATATCACGATTAACGGTATTACAAATGTCTATAATACTGTAAAAAAGCTTTATTTCTAAATGGCTAATAGGTGGATATGTCTTTGAATAGCAGTTTGGTGTCGATGAATGGTGTGTTTCTGTCGTTAAATTGTGTTTCGAATTGTTTTTGTGTATTTCAACGTCTAAAAACAACAGTTCGTCTTATAAACGAGAATTCTGGTGCATACAACTAGTTTTTTATATGAAAAGAACTTGTGAATATATCTTTGAGGTGTAAAACAACAAAATCATGAAAATTAATTTCTACATAGCATTAGGTTTCCTTTTAAGTGTGTCTTTGGCTTCAGCTCAAAACACTTCAGAAGTGCCTGCTACTAAAGTAGAAAAAGAAATGATTGTTGCTAATAGCGCAAGCGAAGCAGAAGCTACTAATTCTGATGTAATATTAATATCTGCAGACGAATTAAAGCAAACGGTGGCTCGTGGTGCTAGCGATATTAGAAAATATTTAACTAGAGAAAGAAAAGCAGGAAATATTAGTGTAGTTTTTCCTAAATCAAATAAAGCGTTAAAAGCGTAATAATAAATTTAAATATTAATAATTTAAGGTTAATTAAATAAAAAAGGCTGTTTTTTAAACAGCCTTTTTTGTTTTTTATACCTTTATGGCCATGGGAAGAATTTTAGCAATAGATTTTGGTACAAAACGAACAGGTATAGCGGTTACAGACGAGTTGCAAATAATAGCTTCAGGGTTAACTACAGTAAATACCAAAGATTTGTTGATTTTTTTAACCGATTATATTAAAAAAGAAACCGTAGAGCTTTTTGTTATAGGAGAACCAAAACAAAAGGATAATACAGCCTCAGAGAGCGAGAAGTTTATCAAGGCCTTTATAGTGAAACTTCAAAAAACGATACCGAGTATTCCAATTAAACGTGTAGACGAACGTTTTACCTCCAAAATGGCATTTCAAACCATGATAGATAGTGGTTTAAAAAAGAACCAAAGAAAAAATAAAGCGTTAATAGACGAAATTAGCGCAACCTTAATTCTGCAAAATTATCTATACTCAAAATAATATGTAGGAGCAATACTAGCAAATAAATTATAAGTTAGTATTTTTGCGCAACCAAAAAAAAAGTAATGATATTACCAATAGTAGCTTACGGCGACCCTGTATTAAGAAAAAAAGCTAAAGATATAACTTCCGATTATCCCAAGCTTAAAGAATTAATAGCTAACATGTTCGAAACCATGTATAATGCTTCTGGTGTAGGTTTAGCAGCACCCCAAATTGGCCTGCCTATCCGAATGTTTTTGGTCGATACAACTCCTTTTGCAGAGGATGAAGATTTAACCAAAGAAGAGCAATCAGCATTAAAAGACTTTAAAAAAGTGTTCATCAATGCAAAAATAATTCAAGAAGAAGGTGAAGAATGGGCATTCAATGAAGGCTGTTTAAGCATACCAGATGTAAGAGAAGATGTGTACAGAAAACCTAAAATTACTATCGAATATTTGGATGAAGATTTTAATAAGTATACCGAAACTTACGATGGATTGGTAGCCCGTGTTATACAGCACGAATACGACCATATAGAAGGGGTTTTATTTACAGATAAATTATCAAGTTTAAAAAAACGATTAATTAAAGGAAGATTAGCTAATATATCAAAAGGCAAAATTAGAATAGATTATAGAATGCGCTTTCCTGCCGAAAAAAAGAAAAGATAACTTGCAAGATTACAGTAAACATGTAATTTTACAGCCCAAAAAATAACATATGAGTTTAGAAAAAGTTTTAGCAATTTCTGGTAAACCAGGATTATATAAATTAATAGCCCAAACCCGAGGGGGGTTTGTAGCCGAATCGTTAATAGATAATAAACGCATATCGGTAACCATGCAAAATAACGTGAGTGTTTTAAGTGAAATAGCCATCTATACCTTAGAAGAAGAAGTGCCATTACACGATGTGTTAAAGAAAATAAAAGATAAAGAAAATGCTAACATCGCATCAGTAAAACCCAAGGATAGTAAAGATAAATTGGAAGAATATTTTTTCGAGATTTTACCTAATTATGATGAAGATAGAGTTTATGCCAGCGATATTAAAAAAGTAATTCAGTGGTATAACTTACTTCAAAAGCACAATATGTTAGAGCTTCTTGAAGATAAAGCAACTGCTGATACTACAGATGAAGAAGAATAGTTGAAAAACATAATAAATAAAAAGCCTCTTTTTTTTAAGAGGCTTTTTTTTATACAATTGTGAAAGTTATGTTAATTATTTCCGACAGTAAAAGAACTCAACTAACAAAACACCCACACAATGAACTCAATTTGGTTTTTCGAAGATGTAAACCTTTTTAAAGTGTTATGTCCTCATAAGTTTAAAAAGTATAAAAGCGCACATTGTTTCGATACATACAAGAAACAAGACTATATTTATTTTGAAGAGGAAGCCTCAAATAAAGTATTTTTAATTGAAAAAGGAAAAGTAAAAATTGGATATTACAACGAAGACGGATCCGAAGTAATAAAAGCCATATTAACAAAAGGGCAATTATTTGGCGAAAAAGCCATTTTAGGAGAAAATACACGCGATGAATTTGCGCAATCCATAGAAAATACAACAAGCATTTGCCCTATAGGTGTCGATACGATGCACGATTTAATGCGAGACAACCAAACCTTTAGCTTTAAGGTTTATAAATTTATAGGATTTAAATTTCAAAAGCTGGAACGCCGATTAAAATTGTTAATGTTTAAAGATGCTAAAACAAGATTAGCAGAATTTCTTGAAGAATTATGTCATGAATATGGCTACGATTGCCAAAAAACCGGAGATAAAATTATACAACATCCTTACACACAAAAAGATATCGCATCTTTAATAGGAACCTCTAGACCTACATTAAACATACTTTTAAACGAATTAAAAGAACAAAATGTAATAGAATTTAATAGAAAAGAGATAAGAATTTATAAAAAAATGGCTTAGTGTTAGCTAGCTAACATTTTATAATCTGGTGATAATTTAATTTTGAATCAAGAAAAATTAAAAAAAATATATTACTATGATTAAAAAATTCTTATTAGGCGTTTTAGCTTCAGCATTTTTATTTGTGTCTTGTGAAGATGATGATACAAATGTAGTTTCAACAAACGGAGGAACATTATCAGGTGGTCCATTCACCTTTTATGTAGATGGTACTTCAGATTACGTAACAGATATTTCATTGTCTAACGATATTGAAGGAGAAAATACAACCTATGTAATTACTGATGATGCAGGAAATATTTTAGGTTTACCAGCCACTATAACCGATTTAGAAGGTGTAGATTTTGATGGTGCCGGTGTTGGTGTGTGTTTAATTTGGCATTTAGCTTACGAAGATGGTTTATCTGGCTTAGCTACAGGTAACACTACAGCAGACTTATCTGGAAACTTCGATTTTTCAAACAGTCTTACTGTAAACCGTTTAGGAGGTCCTGATGCAGGAACCTTAGTGGGTGGGCCATTTACATTTACTGCTGGCGACGGTGTAGTGGATAATGTATCTGGAATTACAAATTCTGGAACACCAAATGGTACAAATTTCTCTTACATAATTACAGATGAAGCAGGAACAATTCTTGGGTTACCTGGTACTTTAACCGATTTAGAAGGTGTAGATTTTGATGGTGCCGGTGTGGGCGTATGTTTAATCTGGTATATTCGTTATGAAGAGGGGTTAACAGGATTAGGAGCAGGGCAAAGTGCAAGCGATTTATCTGGAATTTTCGATCTATCTAACAGTTTAGTAGTGAACAGAGAAGCTTACGTTAATGCAGGAACTTTAGAAGGTGGCCCATTTACATTTACTGTAGGTGATGGAATGGCAGATATGGTGTCTGGTATTACAAATGCTGAAATGACTTCCGGTACAAATGCCTCATACATAATTACAGATGAAGCAGGAACAATTTTAGGTTTACCAGGAACAATTACCGATGTTGAAGGTGTAGATTTTGATGGAGCAGGAGCAGGAGTGTGCTTAATTTGGTATATCAGATATGAAGATGACCTAATGGGATTAGCTATGGGTGAAAGTGCAAGTAACTTATCAGGTACTTTCGATTTGTCTAATAGTATAACGGTAAACAGAGAGCCTTATACAAACGCTGGAACGCTTGAAGGTGGACCATTTAACTTTACGGCAGGTGATGGTATGGCAGATTACGTGTCTGGGATTTCAAACTCTGGAACACCAGCCGGAACGAATGCAACTTATATAATTACAGATGATGCGGGTAATATTTTAGGATTACCAGCAACTTTAGCAGATTTAGAAGGAGTAAACTTTGATGGCGCTGGTGTAGGAGTATGCTTAATCTGGTATTTAAGATATGAAGATGGAATTACAGGATTAATGATGGGAGAAAATGCTAGTAATTTAAGTGGGTATTTCGATTTATCGAACTCAATTACGGTAAACAGAAATTAATTATTAGTATAAGTTGAGTTTAATTGAGTAAAAAAAAGTGCAGTAGTTTACTGCACTTTTTTATATTCAAAATAAGTAATAGAGTATTAGTCTTCAGGGTACAAAATCCCAATAATAGGAGCATCACTTAAGTATTTAACAGCAACGTTTTTAATATCGGCTTTGGTAAGGGCATCTACATCGCTTTCAAAATCAAAAATACGTGAGGTATCCTTTTGTAAATAATCGGCATCTTTTAAAGTAGATAGCCAAAACTTATTATCCTTTAAGTCTTCTTTATATTCTAGTTTTTGAGCTTCTTTTATTTTAGCTAAATCGGCATCTGTTGGCCCATTGTTTACAAGCGTTTCAATTTCAGTTAAAGCAGCGGCTTTAAGTTTGTCAACATTTTCTGGTCCACAAGGGAAATTTACCGAGAAATTATACCATCCATAAGGAAATTTAGTAATAGAACCCCTGGCGCCAACACCATAAACACCACCTTCTTCTTCGCGAAGCTTTTCAATAAGTTTTATACTTAAAATTTCTCCTAAGCTCTTTAAAGCATGGTGTTCTTTATTGGTGTAAGTAGTTTCTCCTTGGTAAATAATACGAACAAAACTTTTGGGGTCTACTCCTTTTTTAATGATATTTTCTTGACCACCAGTTAGCGGTCTAAAATCAAAAGTTTGGTAAGTGTCTGGGGCTTCTTTTGCAGGTAAGCTAGCTAAATAAGTTTGGCTTAAACTTTTAATGCGGTCCTCATCAATATTACCTACAAAATAAAAATGAAAGCCATTGGCATTATCAAATAGCTCGGTGTATTTGTCGTAAGCTAAATCATAATTCATTTGGTCAAATTTCTCGGGGGTAGGGAACCCGGTAAAGCGTGGATTTTTACCAGATAAAAATTTGCCCATTTCTATTTGAAAATAAAAATTAGGGTTAGAGAGGATATTACCAAGCATAGCTTTTTGCTTGCCGGTATAAGAAGCATAGGCATCTTTGTTTTTATTCAATTTGGTAAAATATAGATGTGTTAATTGAAAAAGTTCTTCAATAGCTTTGGGTGAAGCCATTCCGGATATAGAGGTGTTATAAGTGCTTATTCTCGGAGAAACTCTAACAATTTTGCCAGATAACATTTGGTCTAAAGTCGTTTTATCAAAGCTGTTTACACCAGCTTCAGATAATCCATTATAAGCAAATGAGGTGGCTAAATAATCTTCTGTTGAGAGGTTAGAGGTACCACCAAAGCCAAAAGCATCAAACAAAATTTCATCATTTTTAAAATCAGTCTTTTTATAAGTAACAATAGCACCATTGCTCAAATATAAAGTGGTAGTTCCTAATGTAGCATTAGTTTCTGTTTTGGTAATACCTCCAGCTGTTGGTAATTCGCTAATTAATGAAGAGGCCAATTGTTTGTCTTCGTAAGGAGTTAAAGTGGTGTTTTTTACAGCGTTAATTAAAGTGGTTACTTGTGCTTTAGTAACTGGCTCTAAGCCCTCTTTCTCGGGTCCTGTAAGGATAATAACACGGTTGGTTTCCTTTATGTAGTCAGAAATTAGGGCGTTTACATCTTCTAGTTTAGCTTCGGGTAAAAAGTTTTTGTAGAAATTGTACTCCCAAGTAATTCCGGGCATAGGCTCGTTATTTAAAAAATGTCTAACATATTCAGAAATAATCCGTTTAGATTCTGTTTTATCTTTATCCTTAAACGATTGTTCCATTCGAGCTAGTAAATCTTTTTTAGCTCTTTCAAATTCTCCAGGATTAAAGCCAAATTGCCTAACGCGTTCGTTTTCTTCTAAAAGTGTTTTAAGAGCGTTTAGTTGTCCGGTTTCACTAGTCATAGCGAAAGATTGATAGGCTTCTTTGGTGTCTGCCCAAGTGCCACCATGAAATGAATACCCATAAACAAAGGGAGGGTTAGGGCTGTTTCTTAATTCGTCTAAACGATTGTTTATCATCTGACTGAATAAGGATTCTAAAACATCTTTTTTATAATCTTCTAAAGTGATGCTAGCTGAGGCATTGTCTAAATCCTTAAACATAACTTGAACTCTGGTAAAAGGAGCTTCTTTATCCGATTCAATAGCTATTAGGGTTTCATCATGATTGGTTAAATAATAGGATGCTCGTGTTTTGGGATGTTCAGGATTTTTGATACCGCCAAAATGGGATTTAATTTTTTCTTCTAGTAGAGCTACATCTACATCGCCTACAGCCATTACAGCCATTAAATCTGGGCGATACCAATCTTTGTAAAAACGAATTAAACTTTCGTAATTAAAGTTTTCAAGAATATCTTTTTTTCCTATAGGTAAGCGTTCGGCGTACTTAGACCCATAAAGTACTTTAGGAAGGTAATTTTGCATCATACGCTCATCAGCGCCTTGACCTAGTCGGTACTCTTCCAGAACAACACCACGTTCTTTATCAATCTCTTCAGGGGTTAAAAGAGCATTGTGAGCCCAATCTTCAATGATTTGAAAGCCTTTTTCTAGTTTTTCAGGATCGTCACTCGGTATGGGTAAAATATAAACAGTTTCGTCAAAACTAGTGTAGGCGTTTAAATGGGCGCCAAATTTTACACCAATACTCTGTAAATAATCAACCAGTTCGTTTTTTTTGAAGTTTTTAGTGCCATTAAAGTTCATGTGTTCCATAAAATGGGCTAATCCTTGTTGGTCATCATCCTCAAGAATAGAGCCTGCTTTAACAACAAGACGGAGTTCTACTTTATTTTCAGGTTTGCCGTTGTTTTTAATGTAGTAAGTAAGGCCGTTTTCTAAAGTTCCTGTTTTGACTTCTGGGTTAAAAGGAATGGTCGTTGAAATCGAATCAACAGTTGAGGTGTTAGAGGCAGAGGTTGTGGCAACAGGTTCTAGCTGAGGCTTGCATGAAATAAATGCAAGCAGTGTGAATAGGAGATAGATTGTTTTTTTCATGAATGAATGTAAATAAGATTATTTTAATGTATTAAAAATAGTAATAATTTATTTACAAATTCGTATTGTTAAAAAGGAATATGTTTAAAATAGAGTCAAATTAGCGGTTTAAGCGTTTTGCTTTTGGGGATATAATCAACAAATGAATTAAAATTAAAGAGAAGGCATAAACCGAATCCTCAATAGGGATGGTAAATAACCGGATACCTAAATTCTCTTCGTTATTATACCAAACGACTTCATTGTCAATAAAACTTCCTGTTAATACACCATTAACGATAAAAAAGGGAATTAACATAACCAAAAAGGTTAATAAGTACTGTTGCAAAATGTTTGGGGATTTTAAAAGCGTGAAAGCCATGAGGAACGCGCCCAATAAAAAATTAATTAGGGTATACCATTTATCCCAATTATATACAGCAATACCTAAAAATATTAGGCATAAAATAAAGCCTATAGCTGTACTTAAGGGTTTTTGTAGTGCTATTTTTGGAAAATAATATAAGAGTGCAAAATGTGTAAAGACACAGGCATACGGAATGCAAATAAAAAACAACCATTCTTCTATGGGTAAATTAAAAATGGTAATACCCAGATAATAATCGGGGTTAAAACCCCAGATGTTATAATGGGTAAAAAGAATATCCCAAGGGATAAAAACAATAAAATTAACAGCTATACCAATAAATAAAGGCTTCCAAAGGGTGTGAAATTTTAGTTTGGGGTGAAAACTGTAAAGAAAAGGAATAGAAAAGGAGCCTAAATTTAATAATAAATATAAGTAAGGCATTTATTTAGTTTTGAAGTATTTAAAAGGAACCAAAAGCATTCCAAAGCATTCGCCATCTTCCTTCCCTATATGCTTATGATGCATTTTATGTGCGCGCCTAACGCCTTTGGCATATCTATTATTAGCGTTGCGAAGGAGTTTGAAACGCTGATGTATAAAAATGTCGTGTACAATAAAATAACATAGCCCGTATGCAAAAATACCTAAGCCAATAGGGAGGCCAGCCCAAAAACTAGTGTATTTCCAAAGTAAGAAAAAGCCAATACTTACAACGGCATAAAATAAAAAGAAAGCATCATTGCGCTCAAACCAACTATCATGATCTTTTTTGTGATGGTCTTGGTGTAAGTGCCATAAAAAGCCATGCATAATGTATTTATGGGTAAACCACGCCATAAATTCCATAAAACAAAAAGTGCCTAAAAAAATAAGAATCCAGTATAATAAGTGCATAACATTAATATTATAATAAATTTAATTGATATTTGACATAACTACGCATTAAAAGTTCTATTTTTTTAGGATTAGAAACTCGAATTCTAGAATCTTTAATTTTTAAGGCGGGGGTGTCTTTAAGTTTCTCTAATAATTGTTTGTAATACCTGTATGCTGTAAACACCCCAAATCTCGCTTCTATGGGGAGCTTTTTTATACCCTGTAACCCCTTTTCAAAATCCTGTTCAATATCCTTGATAATATCTTGTTTAGATAGCTCATTTAAATTGCTAAGATCTGTATTAGGAAAATAACTGCGGTTTAGTAAATCGTAATCCGCTTTTAAATCTCTTAAAAAGTTTACTTTTTGAAAGGCAGACCCCAAGGCCATAGCCGTATCTTTTAAGGCGTCATATTTGTCTTGGTCTCCGTTTACAAATACTTTTAAACACATTAAACCAACCACATCGGCAGAACCATAAATATAGGTTTTAAATTCTTCCTGTGTTAAATAAGTGCTTTTATGTAAATCGGTTTTCATGCTATGCATAAAAGCATCAACAAGCTCCTTGTCTAAATCATATTTATGGTATGTGTACTGGAATGCATTTAAAATAGGATTTAAACTTATTTTGTGTTCCAAGGCTAACTCTAAATCCTCATGAAATTTATTAAAAAGTTGCTCTTGTTGGTAATCATGAAAAGAATCAACAATTTCATCAGCAAAGCGTACAAAGCCATAAATATTATAAATATCGTTTCTAATGCTCTTATATAGCATTTTTGTGGCTAGAGAAAACGAAGTACTGTAGGTCTGAGTTACTAACTTGCTGGAGCTGTAAGAGACATGGTCGAATAATGTTTTCATAAGGAATGATATTTATTAACTAAATCGGCAACCAATTTTCCTGATATTAAGGAAGGAGGGACGCCAGGACCAGGTACAGTTAATTGACCTGTGAAATATAAATTTTTGACGGTTTTACTCTTGAGTTTAGGTCGTAAAAAAGCGGTTTGTAAAAGAGTATTAGCCATACCATACGCATTGCCTTTATAGGAATTATAATCTTTTATAAAATCGTTGACACAAAAACTTTCCTTTAAGATAATACTTTTTTTAACATCTTGATTAGTAAGGTGTTCAAATCGGGAAATTATTTTATCAAAATACAAATCCCTAAGTTCAGGGGTGTCCTCTAGCCCTGGGGCTAACGGAATTAAAAAAATACCAGCTTCTTGACCTTCAGGGGCGGCATGTGAATCAGTTTTACTAGGGAAACTAGCATAAAATAATGGAGATTCAGGCCATTTCGGATCGTCGTAAATAGCCTTGGCATGTACATCGAAATCAACATCAAAAAATAAAGTGTGATGGTTGACGTGATTTAATTTTTTATTAAAGCCTACATAAAAAAGTAGCGAAGAAGGAGCAAAGGTTTTTTTGTCCCAATAAGCTTCAGAATATTGTCTGTACTCAGGTTTTAATAAAGTTTCGCTGTGATGGTAATCGGCACCACTAATAATAATATCTGCAAAATGTTTTTGACCTCGGGATTCAATGCCAATAGCACTGCCGTTGTTTACAATAATGTTATCAACAGGGTGATTAGTGTAAATACTAACTCCTAACGCTTTAGCAAGGCTTTGTATGCCTAGTATAACTTCATACATCCCTTTTTTAGGATGAAAGGTGCCAAGGCCAAAATCAGCATAATTCATAAAGTTATAAAAGGAAGGGGTATCACTGGGTTTGGCGCCCAGAAATAATACAGGAAATTCAAGGATTTGAATGAGCTTTTTATTTTTAAAAGCCTTCCTCACATCGCGTTTAATAGTGCTAAAAAACTGATTAAGTTTTTTTATGGTTGCAGGAGTTATAAGCTCCAATGGCGATTCTCCAGGGTTATAAACTAAGTCCTTAATAGCGATATTATAATTGCTTTGTGCTTGATCTATAAATTTTTGAAGTTTTTTGGCGCTGCCTTGTTCCTCGTTTTCAAACGCTATTTTTATTTTTTCCAGAGTATCTTCAATGGTAATAAAATCATGTTTACCAAAATAAACGCTGTAAGCCGGGTTTAATTTTTCTAGACGGTAGTAGTCTGATGGCGTTTTATTGAAATCAGCAAAAAAACGCTCAAAAACATCGGGCATCCAATACCATGTGGGGCCAATATCAAAGGTAAAGCCATCTTTTTTTAATTGTCTGGCACGACCGCCTACGTTGGCATTTTTCTCAAAAATACTAACCTCATACCCTTGTTTAGCTAAGTAGCACGAGGCGGCTAACGACGAAAAACCAGAGCCTATAATATGTATTGTTTTCTTCATTGTTTAACAAATATACAAAAAAGTTAAACATAAATAGGTTTTTATAAATTGTTTACTAAACTTTCTATGGAGGTAAAACGCGTTATGGAATCTGGAAAGTTGTCGTCCTTAATGATGTCCAGTTTTTTACCCAATAAATAAAGCTGATTACCACCGTGTAATAGCAGGGTTTCAAATTGATGAATATAATCATTTAATTTATCATCTTCAGGAAAAATGGTGAGATAAGAAATAAAAGTAACGGGTTGATAAAAATCTAAAACATAACGTAAGTTATCCATAGGAACGCTTTCACCTAAAAAAATAGAGTGGTAACCCTTGCTTCGAAGCTGATAATTTATAAATAGCAATCCAATATCATGGATTTCGTTCTCAGGCAAAAATAAAATAAAGGTTTTGGTGTCTGGTTGGGGTTCTAGTAACTGTAGGCGCTCTATATTTAAAAGTATCTTCTGTTTAATATGAATGGATAAAAAATGCTCATGGGCAGGAGTAATGGTATTAGTTTGCCATAGTACACCAATATGATTTAACAGGGGTAAAAAAATGGTGTAAAAAATAGTACTAAAGCTTTTAGTTTCAATTAAAGTATTATAGGTGTTGTAAAAAAGGACTTGATCAAAATTAATCATGGCAATTTTAAAAGCATTTATAGCATGATCTTCGATATCTGCTCGCGATGCAATTTCTCTAACTTTAATATTAATGTCTTGATCAGAAAGATTGGCGATTTTAGAGATCTTGATACCATTTTTGTTTAAATAAGAAATATTGAGTAATTTTTGTAAACTGTCTAAGCTGTAGGTTCTAATATTGGTATCAGTTCGACTTGGGGAAAGAAGATTATAGCGTTTTTCCCAAATACGTATGGTATGAGCTTTTATATTGCTAAGATTTTCTAAATCTTTAATGCTAAAATTAGTTTTAATGTTGTTCATCTTATGAGAGATTATGTTCAACAAAAATAATATATAATATTGAATTGAATAGCTTTTATTGATTTTCTTAAGCTGAAAGTCTCATAAACCAGGTTTTAATGGGCTGAAGTGAACCTGAATAGTCGTTTAAGAGCTTAATTTCAAGACAAGGCTGTTTGGTCATAATTAGTTCTTGTAGTTTTGTTGCGTTAAAAAGAGGGGCTTAGGCTTAAATTTAAGAAAGACTAAAAAGGTATTTTAACGAAAATAACAGCGCTGTGTAGAAAATTTATTCAACATAAAATTTTTCTACGTTCATTTGTACACGTCAACAAATAAATAAGACACTCAAATTTGATTAATAGCAAAAAAAATTTGGTGAATTAGTTTAGTGAATTCTGATTTTACCAAAAATAAAACATACCCTATCTGGTTTTAACTAGGTAAAAAATAGTTGAAGTTGCTATATGAAAACGAAGAGTTACTCTCATTTAATAATACCATTTTCAATAATTGTACATTTAAGTATAATTAATGGAGTGCTTTATTTTTTGACGCCAGACACCTACCTAAATGTATTAAGCATTTTATTCTACAATGTGTCTTGGTTACTCATTACATACAATTTAAATTACTATCCTACTGCGCGTAAAGAAACCTTTATGACGAACATAAAAAAAATGTTCTATCTGTATATTATTTATGGATTAACATATTTTTCATGGTTTGGTGTAACGGGTATTCAGCCTGAATTTATTAGACATCAATTGGTGATTTACCTCATTATTTGTGTGTTGCTAACAGCGTATAGGTGGCTATTCTACATGTTTATAAGGCACTATCGCTCTAAAGGAGGAAATTATTTAAATGTAGTAGTAATAGGTCGGGACAAAAATTTAAAAAAAATACGCCGTGTTTTTGATAATCCGTATTACGGATATAGATATTGTGGGTTTTTTGATGATAATCCATCACAAAGTCCAACCTATCTAGGAGAAATACTAGAGTGTTTTAAATATATTATTGACAATCAGGTGGATGAAGTCTATTGTACTGCGGCTAAATTAACAAAGTCCGATTTACAAAATCTTATCAATTTTGCAGATAATAATTTAATTAAGCTTAAAATAATACCAGATAACAAAGATATTTTTACACCGGCTATGACAGTGCAAAAATACGATCAGATTCCGGTACTGGATTTAAGAACAGTGCCTTTGGATGCCGAGTTTGGTAAAATAGCTAAACGTATTTTTGATATCGTCTTTTCTTCTTTGGTTATTCTAGGGGTGCTATCGTGGTTAGTACCTATTTTATACGTGTTAGTTAAATTGGAGTCACCTGGTCCTTTGTTCTTTAGTCAGAACAGGCATGGTTTGAAGCGTAAAACATTTAAGTGTATTAAGTTTAGATCCATGGCAAATAATACAGATGCTAACACTAAAATGGCAACAAAAAACGATAAGCGAGTGACTAAAATCGGTCGTATTTTACGTAAAACTAGTATTGATGAGTTACCGCAGTTTTTTAATGTGTTTATGGGAGATATGAGTGTCGTGGGACCACGTCCGCATATGGAACAGCATACCTCAGATTATGAGATTTCGGTAGATAAATATTTAGTGCGCCACTTTGTAAAACCAGGCATTACAGGTTTGGCACAGATTAAAGGCTACAGAGGAGAAATTATTAATCCATCAGATATATTAAACAGAATTAGATTAGACATTTTATATGTCGAAAAGTGGTCGTTTCTGTTAGATTTTAAAATTATTGTTTTAACGGTTTTCAATGCCATTAGTGGTGAAGAAAAAGCATACTAAATAACCTAAAATTAAAGAAGTTTATGAATTGGTTTGTACTGTCTGTAAAAAGGAATCAAGAAAAAAAAGTTGCAGAGATATTGCAAAAAATGAATATTGAAGTGTTTAACCCAATAGTTAAGGAAATTAAATATTGGAGTAATGCTCAAAAAGTAGTGGAAACACCGCTTTTTCAAACATATATATTCACGAGCATACCGAGTAAATACAGAGGTCTTGTTTTTGGTATACCTGGAGTAAATGGCTATGTGTCTTTCAACGGAAAACCAGCATCAGTGCATCAAGAGGATATTAAAACAATTCAAAAGTGGGTGAAAGACGATACTTATGACTTAGTTTTACTATCAAAACTAATTTCAAACAAACAAATTAATGTTCAGAAATGGTTAATGAATAATCCATCAGGGCAAAAAGCTATCGGTGCAAATAAGGCCTTATTTTTATTGAAGGAAATGGATGGTATTGTTAATGAGAAACTTAGAAAAGTGGTGTAAATACAACAAAAAAAATAAGGATTTAGTTTACATTAAGATTACTTATAATATACAAAAAGCATCTCATGATATAAGGTTATGAGATGCTTTTTGTATTAGAAACTAATTAAATTAGAAGGAATAGCCATACCTACTTTATAGCTTAAAAAGTTGATCTTGCTCTGTTCTTAATTTGTCACATAAACGGCCTGAGGGTAGTATAACATCATCATAGGTAATAATGCCATCTTTTGGGATGTCTCTAACTAATTGACAACCCTCAGCAAGTCCAATAGGAAGAAGGTTTTCTTGTCTTGAAATGGGATAATTTTCACATAAACCATAAGTCATGTAATGACCTAGCCCATCTAAAGTAGAACCTGCTTTTAAATCAGTTTTGGCAGCAGTAATAACATCAACTGTGGGGCCTGCAAGGGGCGTTAGCGCAGCATCATTAAATAGTACAGCGCGAGCAGCTGTTAACGGAGCTTCAAAGTGACATAAATGATAGGGGGTGTAAAATAAATATAAAGGACCTTCACCGAGTTTATATAAATTTAAGTAGTGTTGTTGGATAGGGTTGTCATGAGTACCCAAAACAAATACACCAGGACCAGGACTCGCGCCAACAACATAGTCAACTATGCCGGGGCCTTCAAGTAGTTGTTCTAAAGGATATAAGTCATTAACAACATCGTGTAAAGAGCTCCCATAAGCAACAGTGGGTCCATGCATACCCCGTTTACCAACAGTCATTCCTGTAGCGTTGGCAACTAATGCTTGTTCGAAAGATATTTTGGTGCCATCTGCAAAAGAAGTAACCATAGAAGGATTTTGTTTCCATTTTTCAGCAAATCCCTTTTGAGTCGTGGGGTTGCGATAAGGGTCGTGTAAGCCTTTAATATTTCCGCACAAAACAGGTGTTACACCTATCGATTTGACAAACCGATATAAATTCATTTCTACTCCGGGTTGGTCGCCATCGCAACCAGTTAATATAACACCTGCCTCATCAGCATACTTCTTTAATATGGGGCCAATAGTACCGTCAATTTCGGCGTTCATTAAAACCACATGCTTTTTATGTTTAATAGCATTCATTATTACAGAAGTAGAATACTCTATAGCACCAGTAACTTCTATGATAACATCAATGCCATCGGCTTCACACAATAAGTGAGGGTTATCGGTTACGCTATATTTTCCTTTAGCGATATTGTCCTCTAAAGTGGTAACACCACTTACAACAAGGGCATTTTCAATTCCAGATATGGCGTACGCATGTATGGCTTTATCAACGGTTCTGTTAGCTATAGCAACAAGCTCCATACCAGGGACAGACTGCGTAATTTGAACGGCAATGCCTTGTCCCATAAAACCAGCTCCTATAAGGCCTACCTTAACAGGATTTCCAGATTCTTCTCTTTTTTTTAATGCGGTATCTACAATTATCATAAATATAAATTTTTTCAAGGTTTGAACAATGCGATCAAAACGGTATTAAGTGTGTGGCCTTACTTTAGCTAATAGGTGTATAACAAAACTGTGAAACAATAATTAAAATCAAATGATGTATATAGCTAAGGTTTTATATTACAACGGTTTTTTATAATCTGGATAGGCCAAATCTTTGTCAGAAAGAATAGGATGTTCAACATTCCAGTTAATATTAAAAGCAGGATCGTTCCATCTTATGCCGGCTTCTTTTCCTGGAGTGTAATACTCAGAGACAAGATATGCGATTTCAGTATCATCCTCTAAGGTTAAAAATCCATGGGCCATACCTTTTGGTATATATAATTGTCTGCCATTTTTTTCAGAGAGTTCAACCGAAAAATAGGATCCATAACTTTTCGAATCGGGGCGAATGTCTAGAATAACATCCAGCAAGGCGCCTTTTGTACACCTTACAAGTTTTGCTTCTTCAGCGCCGTCTGTTTGATAATGCATGCCTCTTAAGGTATGCTTAAAATGGTTGTGAGACATATTACCCTGTACAAAATGAGAATTTAAGTGATGCGATTCAAATTCCTTAGCACAAAAAGTACGACTAAAAAATCCCCGGTGGTCGCCACGTTTTTCTAAATCAAGAACGTAAGCGCCTTTTAAAGTGGTTTCTGTAAAAATCATAAGGCCCAAGAGGTGTTTTGACGTCTGGCTAATTCGGTATAGTCCTCGATTTGTTTAACACGATGCGAATAAATGTCCTTATCGTCTTGTACAAGATAGCCTTCAACTGTAAATTTTATGGTGTCTTCAAAATTTAATTGAGGAACCCAATTTAGGGTGTTGGCCGCTTTAGTGATATCTAATTTTAAAAGATTAGCTTCATGTAATTTACTAGTGTGTTCGGGTGTGTTATAATCTATAGCTGTGGTTTTTTCAATTTCTTTTACAACTTCCAGTACATTATAATGTCGGTAAGTACTTGGACCAAAATTCCAAGCGCCTTCATAGCGTTTATTATTTTCAGACAAAAGTGCCAATTGCATATAACCTGATAAAGGTTCTAAAACGTGCTCCCATGGGCGAGTTGCGGCCGGATTTCGTATCTCTAAAGTCTCATTAGCACGTAGGGTCTTAAAAATATCTGGTATAAGTCGGTTGGCAGACCAATCGCCGCCGCCTATAACATTACCGGCCCTAGTACTTACAACAGATACAGGAGAGTCGCTATAAAAGGAGCGTCGAAATGAAGAGATAACTAATTCAGCACAACCTTTGGAGGCGGAATAAGGATCGCTTCCCCCGATCTCATCATTTTCTTTATATCCCCAAACCTGTTCTTTATTCTCGTAACATTTATCACTGGTAATAACCACAATACTCTTCAAGTTTTTAGCATCTCGTGCAGCTTGTAAAACATGAACAACACCCATAACATTTGTGGAATAAGTGGATACAGGGTCATTATAAGAGTCAATAACAAGGGCTTGGGCGGCAAGATGAAAAATATAGTCAGGATCTACAGAGGTAATTTGGGCATGTAAGTGTTCAAAATCAGTAACATCCCCGTAAGTTTGATTAATTTTGTTTTCCAAATCGCAAACCTTAAAATTATCTAGAGAGTTTAAGGGGGGTAACGCATAGCCATAAACATCGGCGCCTAATTCCTTGAGCCATATAGATAGCCAGGATCCTTTAAATCCGGTATTTCCTGTGATAAATACTTTTTTTCCTTGATATCTATCAAAAAGTTTTTGTGTTGTCATTGTTACGGTTTAAAAATCGAATATGTTTTTAGTTGTATTAATTATTGTTCTAAAGATATTTTTAACAATTAAAAGATTGGCTAAAAATAAATATAGAATGCCATATGAGGCCTTTTTTCTATTAGATCTTTTATGGAAAATACCATGCGCTCCAAATTAATGCGACGAGTTGAAGTCAATAAATTAAAAATTTCAAAGTTTAAATAGAAATGCGGTACAGCCTCAAATTTATAAATACAGAAGCTGGTGCAGGAATTAAAAGGAAAAAACTTCAAATTAAGTTTCAAAAGGTCAGGTAAAATATGTAACGCTGCTAATCTTACCATATGTGCCAAGGCGCTTGTCTTGAACTCCAAAGACCTTCCAAAACATTTTTATCTCTTAAGGTATCCATAGGTTGCCAAAAATCATGATGCTTAAAGGCAAATAAATGACCACTCGAGGCCAGCTGTTCTAATGGTTCTTTTTCAAATACTGTCGAGTCATCATCAATATAATCTAATATTTCAGGCTCTAAAACAAAATAGCCACCGTTAATCCATGCAGTGCCATCAGAATCACCTTTAGGTTTTTCCTTAAAATACTGAATTTGATTTTCATCTTTTTGGAGGGTAAAAACGCCAAAGCGTCCAGGTTGTCTTACAGAAGTAAGCGTAGCGAATTTACCATGGCGCTTGTGAAACTGAATCAGATCGGTAATATTAACATTACTTACACCATCACCATAAGTTAAACAAAAGGTTTCATTGCCTATATATTCCGCAACCCGTTTAAGTCGTCCACCAGTCATAGTGTTTTCTCCGGTGTCAACTAAGGTCACCGTCCAAGGTTCCGATTTTTTATGATGAACGGCCATACTATTGGTTTTCATATCAAAAGTAACATCCGCAGTGTGTAAAAAATAATTCGAAAAATATTCTTTAATAACGTAACCTTTGTAGCCACAACAAATAATAAAATCGTTGATACCATGATGAGAATAAATTTTCATGATATGCCATAATATGGGTTTGCCTCCAATTTCAACCATAGGCTTGGGGCGAATACCACTTTCTTCACTAATTCGGGTTCCAAAACCCCCAGCAAGTATAACTGCTTTCATTCTTTTTGATTGTTTATTGTTCTTAGGAGAGTTTAAATGTATAAAAAAAAAATAAATACAAGCCTTTGGTAACTTTAATTTTACGTCAAAAAAGCAGGAACACGAATGGGATAGGTTATTAAATGTGATTTTTATCGGAAATTTTAGGGCTTAGGGAGAGTGTAAGATAGTCTCCAGCCTATTAAAATGTAATTCAACGAAAATAATAGCGATATAAAGAAATAACAAAATAAATAATAGAATTCTATATTCTTTTGTATCAAAGTTATTGAATAACTTACCTGAACACAAATTGAGATTAATAGCAGAATTGAAATGTAAACGTGTTATAAAAGCTTACCTAAAAGGAGCTGATATAAATGTGAATTAAATTTAAGATATATTGCTATTTATGAATCAAAACAGGGAATACTCTCATGTAATTATCCGTTATTTTATTACCCTAATACAAACCAAAGCAAATAGGCAATGGGGAGTGTTTTAATGCATAAGGGCCGCTTAAAAAAAATAAGTGAGTTGCTATCTGAATTTACAGTTCATTTGCTAACGGTTTAGCGTAAAATTAAGTAAAGAGATAGAGAGGATAGTCTTGGCTTGGTAGTATTAAATTTATTCATACTTTTAAAAAGTAAAAAAACGTTATTCATTATAGTTCCTCAAAACAGGGGCAAAAAGTTTAAAAATAAAATGTGATTTATTAATTATGGAAAAAGATATTGCTAAAATAGTATCTAATTATCTAAAATACTGGTATTTATTTGTAATAGGTAGTGTAATCTGTCTGGTATTGGCATTTTTGCATATTCGTTATAATGTAGTGTCTGAATATTACATTGCGGGTAAAGTATTGCTTAATGATAAAGAGAATGGTGGTGGAGAGGCTTCAGGGTTACAGTCTTTAAGCGATCTAGGCTTGATTAAAATGTCTAAAAACATTCAAGACGAGATAGGGGTACTACTATCTTACGATTTAATGTTAGAAACAATTAATGAGTTAGATTTTGCAGTGGCATATTACGCAGAAGGAAGCTTTAATGAGGTGGAGGTGTATGTAAAATCTCTACCGTTTAAAGTGGTATTAAATGATACATTACCGTTGTTAAAACAAGGAACATTAGGTAGGGTTAAAGTGCTTGATGAATTCAAATTTAGTGTTGAAAAATTAGTCGACGACGAAGTGGTTGATAAAAAAGTGTATGAATTCGGGGAAATGATAGCTACCGAATTTGGAAACTTTCATGTGGAATTACAGCAAGAAAAATTAGACCTTAAAAATACCAAACCTGTAATTGTTAAATTTAAGGATCCCGAGGCTATGGCTTCTAATTACAATTACCGTTTAGATGTGTTTCCGGTATACGAAAACGGCGGGGGATTGCTCGAAATAGGTTTAACTGATGCAATACCGCAACGCGGAGAAGACTTAATTAATAAACTTATAGAAGTATATGCACGTAATTCTGCGAAGCACAAAAATTTGCTAGCCGAATCTACCCTAAAATTGATTGATGAGCGTTTAAGCCTGCTAACTACAGATTTAAATAGCGCAGAAAAAAGTGTTGAAAATTATAAGCAAAGTAATAACTTAACCAATGTCGAGGCAGATGCATCACGCTTTATCCAATTGGCCGATCAAGTGGATAGGGAGTTAGTGACATTGCGAACTGAAATCAATGCCATTAACGCACTCGATAGAACCTTAGTGCAGTCCGGGAGCGGAAATTATACAGCTATAAGTTCCTACAACATCCAAAACCCGGCATTAGTGGCTGCAATCATGAATTATAACACAGTTGTGCAAGAAAGAGTAGCTTTAGTAAATGCAACGGGAATAGGGAATCCCATGTTGGGAGAAATCGATAAGCGTTTGGAGTCTAGTAAACGACAGATATTAGAAAATGTTAAAGGCATTAAATTACAACTAACCAGATCACAACGGGATTTAATAAACCAGTCCTCCCAATACAGGTCTAAAATTTCCTCAGTGCCCTCGGCTGAAAGAGCCTTATTAGAAATTAATAGAGATCAAGGGCTCAAACAAGGTTTGTACCTATTTCTTCTACAGAAAAAAGAAGAAGAAGCCCTATCTATCAGTGTGCCTTTTGCCGATACACGGGTTATTGAAGAACCTAGGTCTAGTGGATATCCAATAAATGGGGCTAAAACACCAGTATACTTAGGAGCTCTAATGTTTGGGCTTTTAGTGCCTTTTGGCTTTGTATTTTTAAAAGAAGCATTAAACACTAAAATTAAAGATCATGATGAAGTAAGCGAATTAACCAGTACCCCAATTTTAGGTCTGGTGGCTCATAATAAAACCAATAAAGCAGTAGTGCTAAGTAAAAATAGCAACACACCAATTGCGGAACTTTTTAGGTTAATGAGGCACAATTTAAAGTTTATGACCAAAAATGAAGCCAACCAAACCATTATGGTAACCTCCGGGAATCCTGGAGAAGGTAAAACTTTTGTATCTACAAACTTAGCAGCGAGTTTAGCACTTACAGGCAAAAAAGTAGTTGTCCTAGGTTTTGACCTTAGGATACCTAAATTAACTAAAGAATTAGATTTAAAGTATGAATATGGGCTATCCGATTACATAATCGATCCCGAGATACAAATACAGCAGTTACTAATCGCTTACCAACAGGTGCCAAACTTACACTTTATTGGGGCAGGTACCATGGCGCCTAATCCTGGGGAATTAATAATTCACCAACGGGTTGAGCAGCTTTTTGCACAGCTAAAATCACAATTCGATTACATCATTATCGATACACCTCCTGTAGGGAAAGTAGCAGATGCCTTTGCTTTAGCAAAGCATACAGATGCGGCTATTTTTGTGCTACGTCAAAATTATACCAAAAAAACAGACTTGAAATTGGTAAACGAGATAGTAGAAACAAACAAAATCAACAACTTAATGTTAGTAATAAACGATATAAAAAACGAGAAAAACGATTTCTACGGTGGCTATGGAAATACAGGAAACACCTAAGACGCCTAAATAAACTCCCTAAGAGCTATAATTTAGAGTAACCAAACCACTAAAAGTATAAGTATTATGAAACTTTTTTTAACATCAGCGTACCCCTATAATCAAGAAAATAACTTTGCGGTAAATTGGCTAAAAAATTTGGCGGAAGAAACCCAGAACCCTAGGCATGCTATAGTGGAAAATCCAGAAGAAGCTGATGTTATTTTGTTTTTGGAGCAACACCTTTCCGACGATCCCTATTATTTTCAGGTCATTAAACACGAATTAACAAAAAAATATAAGCAGAAGGTAATATTATATGCCGATGTAGATAGGCCGCTACCCATTTTACCCATGCTATCTCCAACCTTAGAGAAATCTTATTTCAATAAAGGCTTATGCTACCCAGCCCCTTTTATAGCACGTCAAACCACCAACGATTCTGTGGTATACACGGAGTTAAGCCATAAAAGAAAATATTTATTTTCATTTTTAGGTTCTTGCACCACCAACAAAACCAGATATAAAATTCTAGACATTCAATACCAAAACTGTTTTTTAAAGGACACCAGTAAATTGGTGTATTGGAAATTAAGTAATAAGGAAAAACTAAAACTCACTCAAGAATCGGTAGATGTATATAAAAATAGTTACTTTGTCTTATGCCCTAGAGGCATTGGTCCAGATACCTATCGGGTCTATGAAGTCATGCAAATGGGTCTAGTGCCAGTAATCATTTCAGACGAGTGGGTGCCTATGAACGGACCAAATTGGGACGAATTTGCTATCAGGGTAAAAGAAAATGAAGTGCATAAAATCCCTGAAATATTGGAGGCAAAAAAAGAACAAGCTATCCATATGGGAAACTTAGCCCGTGAAAATTGGGAAAATTGGTTTTCAAATGAGGTGATGTTTAATGTTTTAGCAGATTGCGCAGAAAGTTTGCATAAAAATAAAAAGAATAACAGATTAGGAAATTTATATTATTCTTATTCACAGTTTTTTAGAAAATTTCATTCAAGAGCATTAATAAGACATTTAAGGCGAAAAATAAAAAAATCAAAAGATACTGAGGCTGAGGTTAAAACATCTAATAATTTTGTAAAAACGCTGTAAGTACATCATAAGTAATTGGAATACAAACAATTATGAAGAGTTAAGTGCTCGGTGATGGTACAAGGAACAAAGAAAAAATGAAATGAAAAAATGAATAGATATCGAATTAATTTAACTTTTATCAAAAAACCAGTATAGTTGTCAATGAGGAACATATCTAATCGCTCCATTTTTATGAGGCTGAAACCTTGGTTTATGTTAATAGGTTCTACGAGTATGGCTCAAGCCTTAGTTCAAGGATTAGGATTGATTTCAGGTATTTTAGTAATTAGAATATTACCGCCTTCTGAATACGCCTTATACACTCTAGGGAATAGTATGCTAGGTGCTATGGTCTTGTTGGCGAATGGTGGTATATCTAAAGGTGTAATGGCGCAAGGGAGTAAAGTTTGGAAAAATAAAAACCATTTGGGCGAAGTAATGGTTACAGGACTCCAATTAAGAAAAAAATTCATTTTCGCGAGCTTAATAATTGGAATACCAATTTTATTTTACCTCCTATTAAAAAATGATGCGAGTATCACTTCAGCCGTTTTGATAATTATAGCATTAATTCCGGCTTTTACGGCTTCTATTTCTAATGCTTTATTAGTCATAGTGCCTCAATTACACCAGAATATCAGACCACTGCAAATTAATCAAATTGGGGTTAACTTGGGGCGATTATTGCTTTTATTGGGATCCATACTCTTTTTCCCTATTGCTTATGTGGCACTTTTATCTGCCGGTATTTCACAGATAGTAGGTAATTATAGGTTAAAAAAAATAGCTTTACAACATGTGAATTTAAAGCAAAAACCATCGCCTGCCATCCGCAAAAAAATCATAAAAACCGTTTCACGTATTTTTCCTGAATCGGTTTATTATGCGTTTTCAAGTCAAATAACCATCTGGTTATTATCAATATTTGGAACCACTAAAGCAGTTGCAGAAATAGGAGCATTAAACCGAATAGCGGTGTTATTAACCTTATTTACTATGGTGTTTAATATTTTAATTGCACCAAGATTTGCGCGATTAACAGAAAGTTTTCAAGTATTAATTAAAAGATATACTTTAGTGGTGCTTATATTGCTTGTGGTATTACTCGTAGTGGTTAGTATGACTTATTGGTTTTCATCTCAAATATTATGGATATTAGGAGCTGACTATGAAAATTTAAATACAGAAATTGTGTGGTTAATTTTGGGTGCAACATTATCACTTATCGCCGGCCTTATTTATAACTTGTATTCGGGAAGAGGTTGGATTCAACATCCTATCTTAGCAATTTCAATAAGTTTTATAACTTTAATAGTGGGTATTACTATAATTGATGTATCCAACTTAATGGGGGCAATTAAATTAAATATTTTAGTAGGCTTAGTGCAATTTCTATCACATATGTTATATGGGTATTACAAAATTTTTAAATTAAAAAATAATTAAATAAAAATTAATGACATCTAAATCAGCTATATGTACCCTGTTTGAGGGACATTATCATTATGGAGTGGCTACATTGTCAAATTCATTATACCATTCGGGGTTCAGAGGTGCAATGTATGTAGGATATAGAGGGGATTTACCAGATTGGGTAAACGCAGGAGAACGTGTAAGTATTCAAGGTTATGATAATGTCATGAAAGTGAAAAATATAAAGGAAGAAATGACTTTATATTTTATACCCTTATCAACATCGTACAGCTTAACAAATTATAAACCTAATTTTATGTTAGACTTACTTAACGGCCCAGCAAAAGAATTGGATTATATGTTTTACTTCGATCCAGATATTGTGGTCAAACAACCTTGGGCATGTTTCGAGGAATGGGCCAACTGTGGAATAGCAGTATCTGAAGATGTTAATTCTCCCCTTGAAGAATTACATCCAAGACGAGTGGGTTGGCGTACCTATTTCAAGGAATACAACATGTCATTAAAATGCAAATCTAATATTTATGTAAATGGTGGTTTTATAGGAGTAAACAAAAGTAATTTAGAATTTTTAAAACTATGGAAAAATATACAAGATTACATGGCAAATGCAATCGGAGGTCTTGAAAATTCTATTTTTTCAAATCAAACCTACAAAACAACAATACCTGTGAAAAAAGGGTTTCAAATTTTTGATAAATCAGACCAAGACGCTTTAAATGCGGCAATTGAATGTTATAAAGATCATGTAAGCTATATAGGTCTTGAAGGTATGGGGTTTAAGGAAGGATATAATCTGATGATTCATGCTCTGGGCAGTCCAAAACCTTGGAAAACAAATTTACTAAGTAGAGCAATACAAGGACATCAACCTAGACTAACAGATGTAAGTTATTGGAGAGTAAACAATACACCATTCTCCGCACATAGTAATCTTGAAATAAAAAGGAAAAAATTAAGTATATTGGTTGCAAAAATTATAGGCCGATTTTACAGTAAATAATTAAATAAAAAATAATAAGCTTTATGAAAATAACAGTAATAGGTACAGGATATGTAGGTTTGGTAAGCGGAACCTGTTTTGCAGAAATGGGAAACAAAGTAACCTGTATTGATGTCGATACAAACAAAATTCAAAAACTAGAAGAAGGCATCATTCCAATTTACGAACCAGGTTTGGAAGTTATGGTGAAACGCAACTATGAGCGCAATACCTTAAAATTCAGTACAAAACTATCAGAAAACCTAGAGGGCTGCGACATCGCTTTTATTGCCGTAGGAACACCTATGGGCGACGATGGATCTGCTGATTTAAAGTACGTACTTCAAGTGGCTAAAGAAATCGGGCAAAACATGACCACCCCACTTATTGTGGTTGATAAATCAACAGTACCAGTAGGAACAGCCGACAAAGTGAGAGCCCAAATTAATGAGGAATTAGAAAAGCGTGGGGTCAATATTCATTTCGATGTGGTGTCCAATCCGGAATTTCTTAAAGAAGGCGATGCCATTAGCGATTTTATGAAACCAGACCGCGTGGTAATTGGAGCCGATAGTGAAGAAACTGCCGAAACCATGCGTACGTTGTATTCACCCTTTTTCAGAAGCGGTTCAGCCCGTTTAATAGTAATGGATGTACGTTCCGCAGAAATGACCAAATACGTAGCCAACGCCATGTTAGCAACTAAAATTTCCTTCATGAACGAAATTTCTAACATCTGTGAATTAGTGGGGGCAGATGTAAATGATGTACGCATTGGTATCGGTTCAGACAGCCGTATTGGCTACAGCTTCATCTATCCAGGTGCAGGTTACGGTGGCTCTTGCTTCCCTAAAGATGTGAAAGCCCTTCACCGTACAGCCAAAGAATATGGGTTTGATGCGGAATTGATCGGGTCGGTGGAATCGGTTAACGATAAACAAAAACTAGTTATCGCTAAAAAAGTAGTAAAACGTTTCGGAGAAGATCTGTCAGGCAAAACCTTTGCAATATGGGGGCTGTCTTTTAAACCTGATACCGACGATATGCGTGAAGCACCTGCCATTTACATCATCAAAGATTTAGTAAGCCGTGGAGCTAAAATAAAAGCCTACGACCCTAAAGCTATGCACGAAGCGCAAGAATGTTACCTAAAAGGCATTCAAAACATAACATATTGCAATTCCAAATACGAAGCCATTGTTGATGCCGATGCTATGCTATTATTAACCGACTGGAAAGAATTTAGAATCCCAGATTTTGAAGAATTAAAAGCCCAACTCAAAACACCAATAGTTTTTGATGGTCGTAACCAATACAATGATAAAATGATGTTGAAAAATGGTTTCGAATATTTCCAAATTGGTAAACAAACTTTAAAGGCCTAAGCCTCTATTAATATAAATACATAATTTAGCATGAAGATTACGTTTATTTGTGGCTCCTTAGAACCTGGTAAAGATGGGGTGGGAGATTATACACGTAGACTTTGTGCTGAGTTGTGTAACAAAGAGGTAGAAGTTAGTTTGTTAGCTTTTAGTGATAAACATTGTAACACCGTAATTAGCGAAGATTTAATTATTAATGAGTTTAAGGTAAGTTGTTTAAGACTACCGTTTGCATTATCTATTAAGGAACGAACAAAAATGGCTCAGTCTTTTGTAATTAAAGTAAATCCTAATTGGGTTAGTTTACAATTTGTACCTTACGCTTTTCATAATAAAGGCTTGCCTTTTGGTTTAGGAAAGGCTCTTAAATCTGTAATTGGTGAACGCAATTTACATGTAATGGTTCACGAATTGTGGATTGGCATGAGCTATCAATCACCTAAAAAAGAAAAGATAGTAGGCAAGTTACAAAAGTTATTAATTGGATTGATTTTTAAAAAATTGAACCCTAAACTAATAAATACTCAAACCAATTTATATAAGCATCACCTAAAAAATATGGGGTTCAAGGCTTCTGTTTTACCTTTATTTTCCAATATACCAAAACAGAGTGGTTTTTCAGGATTAGAAATACCTGAGTCTAAAATTGAAGGTAATTACTTCGTGATTTTTGGTTCAATCCATCAACATGCACCAATAGAAAAATTTATGGAGGAATTATCGGGTATTTATCAGGATAAAGCTATAAGTTTTGTGGCTTTAGGTAGAAACGGTTCAGCTTTAAATTATTGGAGCGATGTAATTAATAAACATGGGTTTAAATTATCGGTTTTAGGGCCTCAGAGTGAGATCGCGATTTCATACGTTTTAAGTAAGGCTAAATATGGTTTGGCCACAACACCATTTACACTTATAGAAAAAAGCGGTTCGGTAGCCGCTATGCGGGATCACGGTTTACCCGTAATTTGTTTATCTAAACCATGGAGCGCCATTGGTTATTCTAATCAAGAACAAGTGCATGGAGTTGTAGAATATTCCTCAGGACAACTAAAAAACTGTTTTATACAATCCAACTTAGAAACAGCACCTAATATTAACGCGACCAGTATTGCGCTAAGTTTTATTAATAAAATTGAAAATTATGGCTAGTATATCTTATTTATGGAAAAATAGAGCAAAGTTTTCTCCGACAAGTATTTCGTTTTATCGAGCTTGGGGAAAAAGGCTATTTTCTTTAAGAGAACTTTTAAAAAGGAATAATAGAGCTCGTAAATTAAGACGAAAAGGAGCCTCTATAAGTGAGCAGGCTGAAATTGGTGAAGTTAATCTTTCTGGAAGAATGAAGTTTTTAACAGTTGGAGGTCAGACATTTATTGGTAGAGCTAGAATTGTAGTAAATAATAAAGTTTCTATTGGGAAGAATGTATGTATAAATGATGGGGCGGAAATTTTAACTGGAGGACATGATATTTTTGATCCAAAATGGTCATTAAAAAGAGCAGAAGTTCAAATTGATGATTACGCATGGATTGGTACGGGAGCTATGATTTTAGCGGGAGTTCATGTTGGCAGAGGAGCGGTAATTGGAGCAAGGGCCGTAGTTACGAAATCTGTGAAACCAGGTGAAATAATAGTTGGAAATCCTGGAAAACCTTTATCTAAAATTAGAGATATAGAATTTGATTATAGTCCGTGTGAATTTGTTGCGGTAAATAGAGCTTGGTTAATCGGTTAAAAAACAGATATGAAGGTAATTGTTAGTCATCCTACAAGTAATCAAAATAATAGAGCAGTATTAAAAGGGCTCTTAGAAGCGAAATTAATTTATAAATTTTATACGGCAGTCGCAATATTTTCAGGGACAATAGGGTATAAATTAACTGCCTTTCCTCCGTTTAAAGAATTAAAGAGACGGAAATTTGATATAAAGTTAAAAGCCTATACAGAAACTGCACCTTTTATGGAATTGGTTAGATTGCTGTCTAATAGGTTAGGTTTTAATCACTTAACAAAGCATGAGGTTGGTAAGTATTCTGTCGATGGAGTTTACCATCATGCAGATAAATTAGTGGCGAAAAGCTTGAAAAAATCTGCTAAAAATGGAATAAATGCGATATATGCTTACGAAGATGGTGCTTGTGATTCGTTTAAGGCAGCAAAAGATGTTAACATTGCCTGTTTGTACGACTTGCCTATTGGTTACTATAAAACCGCACGGACATTATTAAGTGAAGAAATCGAAAAGTGGCCAGAATGGAAAGCAACACTACATGGCTTTAAAGATTCTCCTAAAAAGCTAAAGCGTAAAGATGAAGAATTAGCCTTGGCCGATCATATTTTTGTAGCCAGTTCCTTTACTAAAAAAACCTTAGAGGATTATGCTGGTAAACTAGGACCAATTCATGTAATCCCTTATGGCTTTCCCAAACCAGTAGAAAATAGAAACTATCACTTCAATAACCGCCCAATTAAGTTACTGTTTGTAGGCGGCTTATCCCAGCGCAAAGGCATTGCTAATATGTTTAAAGCGGTAGAGAATTTACAGAGCCAAGTAGAGCTAACAGTTGTTGGGCGTAAAAGTACAGAAGACTGCGAAGCGCTAAATTCAGCTTTACAAAAACATAGATGGATACCCAGTTTGCCTCACGACCAAGTATTAAAAACCATGCGAGAACATGATGTCTTACTATTTCCGTCCTTATTTGAAGGCTTTGGTTTAGTAATTACAGAGGCCATGTCACAAGGGACCCCTGTAATAACCACAAACCGAACAGCTGGCCCAGATTTAATTACTCATGGGGTTAATGGCTGGATTGTGGAGGCAGGGTCAACCAAAGCCTTACAAAACTGTATTGCAGATCTTGTACAAACAACAAACAAAATTAAAGAAGCGGGAAAAGCAGCTTTAAAAACGGCAAGCCAAAGACCATGGGAGCTGTATGGGAAGGAGCTAGCAGAAAAAATAAAAAGTTTAAAGCCTTAAGAATGGCCTCAATCTTAAAAAAAAATACACAAATCTTTATTAAAGAAGAGCAGGTTATACTTCGGCTCAAACAAGGGGTGTGGCTGTATTTTTTACTGCTAATTTTTGAAGGGGCATTACGCAAATGGATTTTGCCATTTTTAGCAACCCCCTTGTTAATTGTGCGTGACCCCTTAGCTATTGGGTTAATAATAATGGCATGGCGATATAACATTATAAAAGCAAATGCTTATGTAATTGGTTTCACCTTTTTTACCCTTTTGTCAGTATGTACAGCTTTGGTATTTGGTCATGGGAATATTATGGTGGCTATTTATGGTGCCCGTATTTTTTTATTTCACTTTCCGGTTATTTTTATTATCAGTAAAGTATTTTACAAAGCAGATGTTATTGAACTTGGTAGATGGGTACTCATAATTACAATACCTATGGTCATACTTATTGGCTTACAATTTTACAGTCCCCAATCGGCCTGGGTAAATAGAGGTATAGGAGGTAGCACTGATGGAGCGGGTTTTAGTGGGGCTATGGGCTATTTTAGGCCTCCCGGTACCTTTTCGTTTACCACGGGTAATGTATTGTATTTTAGTTTCGCAGCCTGTTACATTGTATATTTTTGGCTGGCTAAAATACCTGTAAACAAGTTATTACTGGCAGGCGCAACGGTGGCTTTACTTGCGGCTATCCCCTTATCAATCAGTAGAACCCTAATGTTTTCTGTAGGGCTAACGTTGGCATTCGCAATACTCTCTGTAGCTGGAAACCCTAAATTTTTATTACGATTTATGCTCTTTTTATTTTTAGGATTTTTATTAATTCTTCTACTCAGTAATCTGTCATTTTTTGAAACATCAACAGCCGCTTTTACAAAACGCTTTGAACTGGCTAGTGAAAATGAGGGAGGCGTTTCTACGTCCATCCTAAAGCGTGTTTTTGGCAGTTTAATAGAAGCGTTTACAGAATCTGATAATTTGTCTTTTTGGGGCATGGGAATTGGGATGGGAACAAATGCGGGTGCCGCTATGTTAACCGGACAAGATGTACCTAAATTTTTAATTGCAGAGGAGGAATGGTTACGCCTTGTAGGTGAAATGGGCTTTGTTGTAGGTATTGGAGTGATTTTATTACGCGTAATTTTTAGTTTGAACTTAGTATTTAAGAGCTTTTATACGATGCGAAAAGGTTATCTTTTAGCTTGGTTGTTAATAAGTTTTGCATTTTTAATTATAATAAAAGGCCAATGGGCGCAACCTACAGTACTAGGCTTTGCAACATTATCTGCAGGCTTAATTTTAGCCTATAGTAAAACAGAGTTTGAATCAAAAAAATCCTGAAAAATATTAGATATGACTAACCGTATTGTTTTAATAGGAAATTACCCTTTGGATCATCAAGAAAGTATGAGGCGTTTTGCCACGATGCTTTTAGAAGGTTTCACGGCAAAGGGTATACAAACAGAATTATGGAACCCCTTAGTAGTTACCGCATTTTTCTGTAAAAATTCAACATCTAGTATTGGTAAATGGTTGGGCTATATAGATAAATGGCTTATATTTCCGCTAATATTAAAATGGCGTGTACTTCTTAATCGTAACGACAGTAAACGTATTAAATATCACATATGTGATCATTCAAACGCACCCTATCTTAAAAGTCTACCTAAAACGAATACGGTAATTACATGTCATGACGTATTGGCTATACGAGGAGCCTTTGGTTTTAAGGACGCCTTTTGTCCGGCATCAAAAACGGGCAAAATTTTACAGCAATGGATTTTAAAAAATTTGAGTAAAGCACATGCTTTAGCTGCAGTATCTCACTTTACCCTATCACAATTAAAAGCGTTGAGTAATTTAAACGAGACACCTAAATATTGGACCGTAATTCATAATGCCTTTAATGCAAATTTTCAACCGGCTAGTATTTTGGAATCACAGCCTATTCTTAAAAAATTTAATCTCGAAAATAAACCGTATATCTTACACGTAGGTTCAGCTTTAAAACGTAAAAACCGGAGTTTATTAGTACATATGTTAAAAGCTTTAGGCGCTGGTTGGGAGGGAATTATTGTTTTTGCCGGCAAACCAATAGATCATAAATTGAAATTAGAAATTAAAGCCTTAAACTTTGAACATCGAGTGGTATCTATAGTAAAACCTAACCACAAAGAGTTATTAGCCTTATATACTAACACTAAGGCATTTATTTTTCCCTCCTTGTCCGAGGGATTTGGATGGCCTTTAATAGAAGCCCAAGCATGTGGCGCTCCTGTTATAGCCAGTAATTTAGAACCCATGCCCGAAGTAAGCAATAATACGGCATTACATGTAGCCCCCGAAGATGCCAATGGTTTTGCCGAGGCATTTGGGAAGCTTAAAGACAAAGAGTTTAAATTAAAACTCGTAAATGCTGGTTTCAAAAATAGCGAACGTTTTTCGGTTGATATAATGATAGATGCATATATCAATTTACATCAATTAACAAATACAAATTAAATGATTAAAAAACTTTTTACATTTTTCTGGCCTTGGCCTATTAGACGTCGTTTATTAAATAAGTGGTTTGGTTATAACATTGCAAAAAATGCAAAAATTGGTTGGTCTTGGATATTTCCCGACCAATTAATAATGGAATCTGGATCTAAAATAGGTCACTTAAATGTGGCGGTACATTTAGATTGTGTAGAATTAAAAGCAAATGCCAAAATCGGTCGAAGTAATTGGATTACTGGATTTTCTGCTAAAGCCAAATCTAAACATTTTAAACATCAAAAAAATAGACAATCAAAATTATTTTTAGGAGAACATGCTGCAGTGACCAAACAACACCATTTAGATTGTACGAATGTGATTAAAATCGGAGAATTCGCTACAATAGCCGGATACAGTTCACAATTTTTGACACATTCTATTGATGTTTACGAAAGTAGGCAAAATAGTGTGCCTATAACTATTGGAGCTTACGCATTTGTTAGTACTAATGTAGTAGTGTTAGGTGGTGCAGTATTACCTGATTTTTCGGTTTTAGGAGCGAAAGCCTTATTGAATAAAACATTTACAGAGGAATGGACGCTATATGGAGGTGTTCCGGCTAAGGCCGTTAGAGCTATAGATAAAACAGCGAAATATTTTAGCAGACCAGTGGGGTTTGTGCATTAAACTATAAGAATGAAAATACTTAGAGTCATCACGAGCATGAAGCCGCAAACAGGGGGGCCATGTCAAGGTATTCGAAATGCAATACCTGAACAACTTAAAATGGGTGTTCAAAACGAAGTGGTCTGTTTGGATAATCCAGATGAAGATTATGGGATAATCGACGAATTTATCATATATAAGTTAGGACGTCCCACCAATGCATGGTTTTACAGTAAAACTCTAGATTTTTGGTTATTAGATAATTTGAAAAGGTTTGACGTTGTTATTATACATGGCTTATGGCTCTACCCAAGCTATGGAACTATTAAAATCATCCAGAAATATAAAATTGCAAATGCACGAGTTCCAAAAGTGTATATTATGCCACATGGTATGCTAGACCCTTACTTTCAAAAAGCCAAGGGACGTACTCTAAAAGCTATTAGGAATTTTTGGTACTGGCATATTTTAGAACATAAGGTTATAAATAAAGCAAACGGTGTTTTATTTACATGTGAACAAGAATTGTTGTTAGCACGACAAAATTTTAGTAACTACAAGCCTAAAAAAGAAATAAATGTCGGCTATGGCATACAGAACCCTCCAGAATTGTTATCTAAAAACTCAGAAGAATTATTAACTAGTTTAAAAGGATGGGATAAAAAACCGTATCTTTTATTTTTAAGTAGAATTCACCCTAAAAAGGGAGTCGATTTACTAATTAAAGCGTATTTAAAATTAGAATTGAAGTACAAAACGCTTCCCCAATTGGTGGTTGCAGGACCAGGTCTTGATACTGAGTTTGGAAAGGCAATGCTTGAATTAGCAAGTGGTTCTAATAATATTTTATTTCCAGGGATGCTAAAAGGGGATATAAAATGGAAGGCATTTAACAATGCTGAGGTCTTTATTCTACCGAGCCATCAAGAGAATTTTGGTATCGCTGTAGCTGAAGCGCTTGCGACATCTACCCCGGTGTTAATATCAGATAAGGTTAATATTTGGAGAGAAATTGAAGAAGGCCATGGTGGCTTTGTTAATAAAGACACCCTTAGTGATACTTATCAATTGGTGCGCAAGTGGTTAGATGCACCACAAACTATAAAAACTGAAATGACACAGAATGCAAGTAACGTCTTTAAACATCATTTTACCATAGAAAAGGCGGCAAAAAAATTTATAAGTAGCATACAATAAACTACATAAAAAAATGAAAAAGACAGGAATAATAACCATATTAAATGTAAACAATTATGGCGCAGAATTGCAAGCCTTTGCATTGCATCATAAGTTAAAAAAGCTAGGCTACGAAAACGAAATAATCAACTACTTGTACTACAAAAATTCAGCCTATAAACATGAAAAAAAATCAAAACCGTTAAAAACCAATTACAAGAACAAGCTAAAGGATGCTATTTTAGCTTGGATAGACAAGTACAGTGCCTTACGCTATCCTAAAATAGCGAAAATACGTAAACAACGCTTTGCTGAGTTTCATAAAAAACACACACAGGTATCAAAAACATTTAAAAGTTTTTCAGAATTATATCAGGCCAATCATAATTACGATAATGTTATAGTTGGTAGCGATCAAGTTTGGAACCCTAATAACGGTACTAATCTGGAACCTTATTTCTTAACATTTGCTCCTGATAACGTGAATAAAATAGCGTACGCCTCTAGTTTCGGAATTTCAGAGATCCCCACTAGTTTACATGCAACTTATAATGCCTGGTTAAATAACTTGGATTATTTAAGCACTCGAGAAAGTGATGGGGTTAAAATCATTAAAGAAATTACAGGTAAAAGTGCAGAGCATGTAGTAGACCCAACCTTGTTATTATCAAAAAAAGAATGGGAAGACATTATGGTGCCTTATAACACTAATGAGCCTTACATTTTATTCTTTATCTTTAAACGAAACACTTATGCAGAACAATTGGCTTATAAAATTCAAAAACGTACAGGATATAAAATAATTAGGATTTGTAAAAATGAAATGCCTTTAGAATCGGATTCTAAAATGATTAATATTAGAGATTTTGGTCCATTAGAATTCTTGGGCTTATACAGTAAGGCTGCTTTTGTTTTAACCACATCTTTTCATGGTAGTATCTTTTCTTTAATTTTTGAAAAACCATTTTACACCATTACCCCCAACAGTAAAAATAATAACAGTAGGCAAGAAAGTTTAATGAATATAGTAGGCTTAAAGCATAGGTTATTAAAAGAGGGAACACATGTGGATTTGGACACCATAAATGATATTGATTTTGATGCTGTCAAAAATATACTTTCTGGAGAAATTCAAAACTCAATACAATATCTAGTAAAAGTTCTTAAAAAATAACAAAACCATAGCGAATATAAGTATGAGTGTAAATATGACCAAAACCAGACATAAGTTTTCTTTAGCAAATAAACTTAAAAGAGTAATATGGCTATTAGTTGACATGTTTTTGTTTAAACCATTTATGCCAAGAGTTTTTAAAAAATATAGAGTGTTTATATTAAAAGTATTTGGCGCACAAATATCTTGGAATGCGATGGTTTATGCAAATGTGAAGATATGGGCACCCTGGAATCTCGAAATGAAGCCTTTTTCATGTCTAGGGCCAAAGGTTGATTGCTATAATCAAGGAAAGATAACCATTGGGGAGAATGCCACAATTTCCCAAAAGGCTTATTTATGTGCCTCTAGTCATGATTATACTAAAAGAAATCATGACTTATTTTTAGCTCCAATTAATATTGAATCAAAGGCTTGGGTTGCAGCCGGAGCATTTATAGGTCCTGGGGTTACTCTTGGAGAAGGTGCTATTGTTGGTGCTACAGCTTCAGTATTTAAAGATGTGGAACCGTGGTGTGTGGTCGGAGGTAATCCAGCAAAATTTATTAAAAAAAGAGAGATAGTAAATTGAAAATATTGTGCATAAATACGATTTCAATTCATAGTAATTCCATAAAGATATCTAAGTAAAATATACGATGAATAAAGTATTAAATTTAACCATTGCCATTCCTGTAAAAAATGAGGAAAAGAATTTATTGGGCTGTATTAAGGCTATTGGAAAGGACTTGGCCAAACAAATAGTAATTATAGACTCAGGAAGTACTGACAAGACCATTGAAATAGCAAAATCTCAAGATGTTGATGTGGTTAATTTTAATTGGGATGGTAAATTCCCTAAAAAACGAAATTGGTTTTTACGTAATTACAATCTAACAACAAAATGGGTATTATTTCTGGATGCTGACGAATATCTAACCCCAGAATTTAAAACCGAACTCCGGGCAAAATTAAAACAAACCCAAGCAGTTGGCTTTTGGTTAAATTATACCATCTATTTTATGGGGAAAAAATTAAAAGGAGGCTACCCCTTAAATAAATTGGCCCTATTTCAAGTGGGAGCAGGCGAGTACGAAAGAATTGATGAAGACAAATGGAGTAATCTAGACATGGAAATTCATGAACACCCCATTTTAAAAGGAGAAATAGGATATATTAAATCTAAAATTGATCATCGTGATTTTAGAGGGGTATCACATTATATGAATAAGCATAACGAATATGCCTCTTGGGAAGCCTACCGCTATATAAAAACCATAAACGATGAAGCGGCCAAAGCAAAATGGACTTGGAAGCAAAAAATAAAATATAAACTCATGCAATCGGCATTAATAGGCCCTGTTTATTTTATAGGAAGTTTTGTGTTTTACGGCGGTTGGAAAGATGGGGCTACAGGTTTTGCCTTCGCCATTTTAAAAAAGGCATATTTTACACAAATTTATTGTAAAATTAAGGAGTTAAGTAATAACGAAAAATAATTTTTTACACATGCGGTTTCTGTTTTGGTGGGGCATATTTATATTTGGAGTGCTAGTCGTCCTGTATTTCAGCTGGATTAATAGCCCAAGATTGGAATTAAATCAATTTGTACCTAAAAGAATAGCAGTCTGGGCAGACAAACATGAAAATGATAATATAAGAACAGCGGTGCCTTTAGTCTGTTTAGGAGGGCTGGCTGGTCTATATCTAATAACCTATAGAAAAAGGAACGCTAAAAGTTGGTTAATCATATGGGGGGGCTTAGTGGGGCTAGTAGCCATAGCCGAATTGGGACAATTGGCATTACCACTGCGGTCAGCCGATTGGAAGGATGTGTTTTGGGGAGCTGTTGGTGCGGCACTCGGACTAATAATGATTGAGGTATTAAGACGTATGAGAATAGCGTATAAAAAACTAAAAAATGGAAGCTAAAACAAAACGTATTTTATTAATTGGCTATAATTTTGCACCAGAGCCAACAGGTATTGGTAAATACTCTGGCGAAATGATACAGTGGTTAGCCCAACACGGCTACCAATGTACTGTAATAACAACTTATCCGTATTATCCGTATTGGAAAGTACAAGAGCCTTATTATAAAAAACGATTTTGGTATACTAAAGAAAAAGAAGAGTTTAGCTCAGGTGGTCGAATTACCACTTACAGATGCCCCATGTATGTACCAGAAGAACCTACAGGGAAAAAGCGTATGATGTTAGATTTGTCCTTTATGCTCTCGGCCTTTATTCAACTTTTAAAGTTGTTGTTTTCCAAAAAAAGCGATGTGGTAATGACTGTAGTGCCCTCGTTTCAGTTTGGCCTTTTGGGCTGCTTTTACAAATGGATAAGAGGAGGGAAATCGGTCTATCACATTCAAGACATGCAAATTGAGGCGGCTCAAGATTTAAACATGATCAGCTCTAAAAAAGTGGTGGATATACTGTTTGCAGTAGAACGTTTCATTTTTAAACACACCGATATAATAAGTACCATTTCAGAAAAAATGGTATCCAAAGTACAAGCAAAAGCAAAAAAGAAAGTCATCTTATTTCCCAATTGGTCCGATACCGAGTTTTTTAAGCCCTTAATTAATCAAGAGGACTTAAAAACGGAATTCGGCTTCAAAGCTAACGATAAGGTGGTGCTATATTCTGGAGCCATTGGAGAAAAACAAGGTCTAGAGAGCATAATTTATGCAGCCGAAACCTTAAAAAACCAACCAGATATAAAATTTGTAATCTGTGGTACAGGGCCTTATAAAGAAAAACTACAAGAGCTAAGCCAAAATTTTGGCCTTGAAAATGTACACTTTTTGCCCTTGCAACCTTTTGAAAAGTTTAATGCCTTTTTAAATATGGCAGACCTCCATCTAGTAATTCAAAAAGCAAAAGCCAGCGACTTGGTCATGCCATCAAAACTAACAACCATTTTATCAGTGGGAGGACTAGCTCTTATTACGGCAAATAATGATTCAGGTTTATATGCCTTAACCCAAAAGTATAAGATGGGAAGGCTAGTTGAAGCCGAAAATCAAGAGGCTTTAAACACAGGAATAGCAGAAGCCTTAAACGGCGAAAATAATGAAGAGATAAAACAGAATGCACGAGACTATGCCAAACGCTACTTAGATATAAATAGTGTGATGAAAGATTTTGAACAAGTAATGAATAAAAATTAAAATAGGAATTACTAAGGCTTATAAAACTAATGAAAAATGAATATAGTCTTCAGTATTAATAAATTTGGTCTGACAGGTTTGGGGGCAACCCTCGTTTCTTTAATTCGCAATTGTTCCAATAACGCTGACTTAGCCCTAGTGTTTTTGTGTTCTGATATAAACACTCATGATAAGCAGAATATAAAAAATCTTTTAGTTAATGAAAATTTCACTGGAAGGGCTAAGTTTATAGATTTTGATGCAAAAAAAGAATTTGGTCATTTAAAGGCATTGCACGGCGATTATACCTGTTATGGTCGCCTATTAATTCCTAAATTACTACCTAGCGAAGATCAAGCACTCTATTTAGATGCAGACTTGCTGGTCCTATTAGATGTACTGGAGTTAAAGGAATTTAATTTCAATGAAAAAATTTTAGCGGCAGTATACGGATCAACCATAACATACACCCTTGATAAAAGATTTTTTTTAGACAAATTAAAGTGGAAGGATACCACGGCCTATTTTAATTCAGGGGTAATATTATTTAATTTAAAACAATGGAGAATATACAACATCAACGCCAAAGTTAAAGCTTTAATTGAAAAATATCCATTAGACCTAACATCTCACGATCAAACCTTGCTAAATGCGGTGAGTAATGGGCAATTTGAGAGATTACCTAGCAAATTTAATACAGCTTGGTTACCAGGTAAAAATCAAGCCCATAATCTAGAGGATAAAATCATTCATTTTATAGGTTCTCCGAAACCTTGGGATATGGTAGGAAAAATAATACATAACGGTTATCGATCTTGGTTAGGTTATACAACCAAAAACTGGAAAAAGAAGTATTGTAAAACGAATATAAACAAGCTAAAAAGAGCTTGGAAAATTAGAAGAAGTATTATAAAAAAATTAAAATAAAGATATTTTTAGGTTTTCCTATTTTTAAAATAGTCGAACGTATTAAAAAAACAGTGTAGTTTTAGTCATCATAACGTTTATCTTAAATGAAACAAATAACAATACATTATGAACCAAAAACTTAAGGGCGTGTAACTAAAAATTGCGGGTAAGGGTCTGGTAATTCATCTATAATAACACTGGACACTCCCTCTTCTATATTTACTAAAAATTTATTTAGTGAACTAACCGAACTCATAGTGGTGTTGCTTAACACGCCATTATCAACAGTACCTAAATCACCAGTAATTGTACTGTTCATTATATAAATTTCAATAGGGTTGTTGTCGTCTTGCATTAATGGTATGTTATCATTGAAATTACAGCCTTCTGCATAAATTTTTAAAATATCAAAAACGGTGGTTGTATTATTATTACTAAAATTACAAGAATAAAAACTACTTGGGCTTTGTTGAGTAATTACAGCACTTCCAGTATGATTAGTAAAATCACAATTTATAAAAACTGGGGCATTGTTTAAATACATATCTACTGCAACACCATTACCATCAAATTCACAATCTATCCAGGCGTTTAAGTTATTAGGTCGTCCAGCAACCATGCTAAAACCAACATCACAATTAATAATTTGACAATTATAAAAAACAGTCTTGTCTATATACATAATATCACTTTGAGTAGTGTTAGACGCCGGATTTCTTTCTTGATACAAACCTCTGGTACAGTCAATAAAGTTTACATTTTCAAAGAAATTATTATCTAATCCAAAAAAACGATATAAATGTATACCATTGGTTTGGTTTCTAAATACCACATCTTGCCAAACCATACTTGTAACCATAAGATTAGTACCAAATGTTAAAGGACGTATATACACCCCTGTTTGACCTCCTTGCAAGGTTAAGCTTCGTAAATGAATTTTTTTATTAGTGCCGTTAGACTTGAAGGTAATTAAAGGGAAATCATCGGTCATACCTACTATAGCTGTTTTACCTGTACCTGCTCCTATAATACCCTCTTCATTATCAATATGAAGTGTTGAACTGATATAGTAAATACCCTCAGGTAAATTAGCAATACCATCAGCATCAATTAAGCCCTGTATATAACTTGTACTATCTGTTTGATCGTTTCTATCTGTAGCCCACGAAGCGCCTGTTGGGTTAGGGATATTAGGTAAATTAGGTCGGTCTATTGGTGTTAATCGAGTATTTTTTATAATATTTATAAAGTTAGATTTTATAGTAGCATCTGTTATTGTTGAGCTTTGTAACGAGCCATTGTAGTATAATTTGCGGTCATTATCATGTGCTAATATATCAAACCCACTTCCAAGTTTTGTGTAGTCTGTTTTGTTATTAAGTAAATAAGCATTAGTGTTTGCTTGTATAATATCATTACCACCAAAAGTTGCTATGTTGTTTTTTAAAATAGTTAGATTATCGGCTTGAATATCAAAAACAGGTGTGTAACTCTCACTATAACCATTACTTCCATTTATATCAGTTAGAATAACTTTATCAGCACCAGTAACAAAAGTCATAGCATTATCACCTTGGTCTGTTAAATTCCAACCCTCAGCATCTAACCCTACAATAGTTATATCTTCTACATCATAATAAGTTCCAGAATCACCGGAAGGGGTTAAATGATTAACCCACATTTGTAAATTACTGTAGCTTGGTGTGTTTAAATTTCCACGCCATTCGATTTGAGGATGTCCACCATGTGGCCAGTGTTTAATAATGTTATTATTTCTAAAATAGCCACTGGTAGTACAATCCCAATCAAAACGTCCATTAAGGTTTGTTATTTTATTTTCTTCAAACACAGCATTTTCGAATGATATATTTACAGCTCTAAGGTTTTTAAAAGTGTTATTGTTTACAGAAGCACCTGATTCTATTGTAATATCTGCATAATTAACACCATCTAATAAAATACCGCTGCTACCTCTTTTTACTACAATATCTGGCATTAAGGTTGTATTTATTACGCCATATATTTTGTCATTGCTGTCTAAATAGATTGTACCTGCGTCTTGACCATAATCGCCAGCTTCTAGTCTTATAGTTCCATAAGTATCTATAGCATCCTGTAACCCAGAAATACTTGAACCGCTTAATGGATATAAAGTGGCAGCTTGAAAATCGATTTCGCTGGGCATGTTTTCTGATAATATTGGTGTGTTTGCTACATCTTTTTCTATTTTTTCCGGGGCTACACCTGTAAAAATTTTTTTACATATTGTATTTATAAAAGCATCTTTAATTGCAGAATACCCGGTTCCAGATGGGTGTATATTATCATCACTCAAAAAAGTATCATAATCATTATATATCAATGGATATAATTGCCAATAACTTTGCCCATCATCAAAAGCATAATCGCTAGAGTGTTCTAATATTTTAGGGATTATTAAATTTTCATTGTATGGTAGAATACCATGAGATTCATCATCATAAGCCAATCTATCATTATTTCTAAAACATAAATCATTTAAAACAATTTTAAATCCCTTTGATTCTATAGCTGAAATTATATAATCTAAATCGTCATTTAATTCTGTTTTTTTAGTTTCAGTTAAAGTATCCCATCTTCCACTATTTGTTCTGTCATTACCTCCTAGAGTTACTATTACATAAGTATCTATTGTTGGGTCGTATGTATAATTACTTAAAACATCATCAACCCCATTTTGGTAACTGCCAATAGTTTGCCCAGGGCTAGCGTGGTTATAATACTCTACAGTTTCTCCAGGATAAGCTGATTCTGTAGTAGATTTCATTTGGTCTGTAAAATAAAATGATGAATACATTATGGAGGCACCCATTATTATAAAGCGAGTTGAAGTATAGGTTGTTGTGCTTAAAGTGCTAAAACTTTCAGAATCACTAGCACTAGACGTATTACCAACCGCATCAAAAGCGCGTACATACACCGTATAGTTCGTCTCAGGGCTAAGTCCGGTAAGCGTATAGCTACTAACAGCACCAACTGAAGTAAAAAGCGTATCATTAACATAAATGTCATAGCCAGTAACCCCTATATTATCCGTAGAGGCGGTCCACGAAAGTGTAGCGCTAGTTTCAGTAATAGGGTTGGCAACCAAATTTAAGGGTACTGTAGGGGCTTCGGTATCAATAGCGATTAAAGTGCTAAAGTTTATAGTATCACTAGCGTTAGAGGTATTACCAGTCGCATCAAAAGCGCGGATAAATACCGTATAGTTCGTCTCAGGACTAAGTCCGGTAAGCGTATAATTACTAACAGCCCCAACTGAAGTAAAAAGCGTATTATTAACATAAATAGCATAGCCAGTTACCCCTATATTATCCGTGGAGGCCGTCCATGAAAGCGCAGCGGTATTGTCACTAATACTACTAGCAACCAAATTTAAGGGGGCGGATGGGGCTTCGGTATCTCCAGTGCTACCTGTTAAAGTAATAAAAGTTGCCGTGTTACTAAGGGCAGACAAATTGCCGGCACTATCAAAGGCACGAACACTAAAATCGTAAGTCGTGTTACTGCTTAGCCCGGTAAGCGCATACGTGTTAACAGAGCCTACCGTAGTAAAAAGAAGGCCGTTTTGATAAATATGGTAGCCGCTAATCCCGACATTGTCAGTGGAAGCCGTCCAAGATAGGGTAGCGGTGGTTGCTGTAATGCTACTAGCTACCAGTTCCGTTGGCGAAGTAGGCGGTTGGGTATCTGCACGTTCACCAGAATCCAATGAATAAAAGTAATTCTGAGAGAAGCTAACCGCACTGGTTAGTAATAAAACCGATAGAAATAACTGTCTCATCATTGTCCCGAAATTATATAGGCATTGTCACCAGATTTTCTAAGCATTCCAAATCGAACATTACCAGAAGTACTTGCAAAAGTGCCTGTACCTGAAGCCACATAATTTAAAGTAACGCCACTGTCGGCTTGAACAGTTAATGTGGCCCCATTATGAGCTTCTAAATTAATAGTGTCTCCAATGGCCATGGCTGTAAAATTGGCACTTAAAGTATAAATCGCATCTCGGGTACAAGCAATGGTATTATGAATATCACTGCTAAGTACAGATCTAGATTCGGTGAAATCAATAACAAGAGCTCGGGCTATAGTAACACTTCCGGTAATGGTGTCGGCAGATTTGGCGTGTAAGGCATAAGGCACGCTTAAAAGCTGACTAACACCTATGATACTGTAGTTACTGCCACCAGTAACATCGGTTTGGGTTTCTACATAATAAGTGCCTGCTTCCCAAGCAATACTGCTAAAGCTGCCAATGTCAGCACTTCCAGATCCTATTTCTAAAGAAACTAAGCCGTTAGCATTCGTGGTCGTTTGATGAGTTTCTTCAAATATAACGGGGCCATCTGGTGAATCTTGACGTATAAGCACTTTAAGACTCACATTCGAGTCGCTGACCAAACTGTAATCACTGGCTCTCAAAACAGCTTGATAACTCATTTTTTCTGGGGTTTGAGAAAAAACGGATAGCGATAAAAACAAAAACAGGATAATAGAGTGTACGTATTTCATAGGGTTATTGTTTTAATAGTTTGATGGTATTCCATAATTTTTCATCCACGAAAATCTGAATAAGATATAAACCACTGGCTAAATAACTTAATTCTATTGGAGTACGTTGTTGTGAAATGACTTCGCTGTGTATAAGCTGACCTTGGTAGTTGAAAATTCGGAATGAATTTAATTTAGTAAAATCTAAACCTTCACTGCTAAGCGTGGCGGCACCCGGAGTAGGGTTAGGGTAAATACGCATAGCAACTTCGGTGGCTACATCTACATCTAAATCTTGATTACTGCTAGATAAGGAAATAGAAGGATCTTGTATGCCGGCATTAATATGATGATCAGTATCTGAACTTAGTGTATAAAAAACCTGACCTATAGAATACGAAATCGATCCAGAAGCCATACGGGTACTTTGTCCTGAGGCATTAATACTATGCGCATAGGCTTGAGCATGACCTTGAATACTTAGTAAAGACAGACTGATAACCATAAAGGAGAAAACAAAGCGGGTACATAAATTATTGGACTTCAAAATTTTAATCTTTTAAAACGACACTGCAATAATATTAAATAAAAAAATAAAATCGTTGAAAATATGTATTTTTTCGATGAAATGCATTTGATGGTAGTCGGTTTCGGTAAAATGAGTGTAATGTCTTTGATTTACGTTTGCTTTTTTAATTTAGATCTTATTTATTAACTTTTTTTTAATAAAAATAGTATAGATTGATAATGAGCTAATAGGTTTTTAATTAATATGTTATAATTCGGGAGAGAGGCTAAAATTAACTATAAAAATTGAGTTTTAATAGCTTTCTTTTGCGAACTCTTATTTTTATCGATTTTTAAAGAAAAAGACCTGATGGTTTTGATTATAATAAAACATCAGGTCTTTTGTTAATGATTTGGTAATTAAACTAGTAGAGTGCACCTTTGAATAGTTTAGAGATACTAATTTTAGGTGAATAGCCTATCGGGTGTACCACGCATACATCGCTCTAATACCAGCGTCCAATGCCATACGATGCCGCCATCCTAACGCATGAAGTTTTGAGGGATCGGTGAGCTTTTTCATGGTACCATCAGGTTTTTCAGTGTTAAAGAAAAGGCTGCCTTCAAACCCAATTAACTTTTTTATGAGTTCTGCCAGAGCCTTAATACTAATATCTTGTCCTGTACCAATATTAATATGCGTATTTCGAATCTCTTTATTGCTGGCATCAAAGCAATCACTAAAATGTCTTTGCTCCATTAAAAAAACACAGGCATCAGCCATATCTTCACTCCATAAAAATTCACGCATAGGTTGGCCACTTCCCCAAACTTCTAGCTGTACGCTTTCATTATGCTGTTGAATACCGTATTTATTTAAAATGCTTAAAATGTCGGTTTCTGAAGAGGCGCCACTAACACCTTCAATGGGCATTCTGTTTAAATCGGCTCTAATGGAATTAAAATCATTATTCAATAATGCTTTTCCCAAATGCATTTTCCGAATTAAGGCGGGCAAAACATGCGATTTTTCTAAATCGAAATTATCGTTGGGGCCATACAAATTGGTAGGCATAACCGATATAAAATTGGTGCCATACTGGATATTATAGCTTTCACACATTTTAATGCCCGCTATTTTAGCAATGGCGTAAGGCTCGTTAGTGTATTCTAAGGTGTCCGTAAGTAAATAATCTTCTTTCATAGGTTGCGGACAGTGTTTAGGATATATACAAGTGCTCCCTAAAAACATAAGCTTTTTTACGCCGTGTAAATAGCTTTGATGGATGACATTATTTTGAATACTTAAATTATCATAAATAAAATCGGCTCTATAAACGTTATTGGCTACTATACCACCGACTTTAGCGGCAGCTAAAAAAACATAATCTGGTTTTTCTGTTTCAAAAAATGTAGCTACAGCAGTGGCATTGGTTAAATCCAGTTCCTTGTGGGTTCGGGTAATAAAACGGCTATAGCCTTTGGTTTTTAAGTTTTTTAAAATAGCACTACCTACCAAACCACGGTGACCGGCAATATAAATTTTGGAATCTTTTTCCATGTTAAAATGTACTGACTAATTAATAAATTGATTACAATTAAATTTTAAAACCTTTATTCTATTTGTTTTAAAATGTTGTGTCCGGCTTTTAATAAGTCTACATCTTTTTTCATCAATTTAATATCCGACGCCATCATATCTTTAACCAATGCTTCTAAATCATATTCTGGTACCCAACCTAATTGTTCTTTCGCTTTGGTGGGATCACCTATTAATAGGTCTACTTCGGTAGGACGGAAATAGGTGGGGTCTACAGAAAGAACTTCTTTGCCAATTTCTAATTGGTAATCGTCATTATGACAAGCTTTAACATAAGCTTTTTCATCAACACCAATACCTTTAAACTCTAGAGCGATGCCTACTTCAAGAAAAGCCATACGTACAAAATCACGCACTGTAGTAGTAACTCCAGTGGCAATAACCCAATCTTCTGCTTTTTCGGCTTGTAGAATCATCCACATCATTCTTACATAGTCTTTGGCGTGGCCCCAATCGCGTTGAGCTTCTAGGTTGCCTAAATAGACTTTGTCTTGTAAGCCTAAAGCTATTTTGGCTACAGCCCGAGTAATTTTACGAGTGACAAAGGTTTCGCCTCGTCTTGGAGATTCATGGTTAAATAAAATACCGTTACAGGCATACATATTATAGGCTTCGCGATAGTTTTTGGTGATCCAAAAGCCGTAAATTTTAGCAACACCATACGGAGAACGTGGGTAAAAAGGAGAATTTTCGTCGTAAAACCCTTTGGCGTTCTTATTTTCTGGTAAACCCCCGTATAATTCAGACGTGGAGGCTTGATATACTCGGGTTTTCTTTTCTAAGCCTAATATACGGATAGCCTCTAAAATGCGTAAGGTGCCCAGGCCGTCAACGTTTCCAACATATTCAGGAGAGTCAAAAGAAACCTTTACGTGAGACATCGCCCCTAAATTATAGATCTCGTCGGGTTGAGATTCTTGTATAATTCGGGTTAAATTCATGGAGTCAGTAAGGTCTCCATAATGAAGTTTAAGGCGTTGGTTAGGGTCATGAGGATCTTGGTACAAATGGTCAATACGATCGGTATTAAAAAGAGAAGATCTGCGTTTTATACCGTGAACCATATAGCCTTTTTCAAGCAGAAGTTCAGCTAAGTAAGAACCGTCCTGTCCCGTAATTCCTGTTATTAAAGCTACTTTCATTTATTTTATTTTTTAGTTTATTTAGCTCTAAAAATAGTAAAATTAAGTCAAGTGAAGCGAATTACATTAAGAAACTTTTAAGATTTTACGGGTAATGAATAACAGGTTCCTATGTAAGAAATCAATGCATGAGGAGCTATCGTAGAGGGAGTAATGATACTAATGAGCTTTAAAGGCTTTAAAGAACAACTGCAAGAGAACTAAAACAGGGGTAAAAAGAAGTGTTTAAATCAAATGAAACTTTTGAGGAGAAAAATTAAACAAAGTATAATATAAATTTGTGCGCACGAGAAGATTCGAACTTCCACATCCTAAACGGATACTGGCCCCTCAAGCCAGCGCGTCTACCAATTCCGCCACGTGCGCTTTTAGCTTTGCTAAAAATAGAATTTATTATAATTTTTGACAAAAAAAAACCTTGTTAAAACTAACAAGGTTTTTGTGACCGGGCTGGGGCTCGAACCCAGGACCCTCTCCTTAAAAGGGAGATGCTCTACCAACTGAGCTACCCGGTCTTGCAAGGCGTTGTTTGCGTTTGCGGGTGCAAATATAGAACCTTTATTCAATTAAACAATACTTTTTTTAATTTTTTTTTCGTTTTTTTGCACCCGCTTATTCTATGTTTTTAATAATCAATTTATAACGAAAAAAATGATAATAATTTTAATGGGGTATATGGCTTCTGGAAAGTCAACTATTGGTAAAAAATTAGCTGAAAAAATAAATTACAACGTCGTAGATTTGGATGATGTTATTGAAGAAAAAGAAAAAGCGACAGTAACAGAGATTTTTAAAAACAAAGGCGAAATTTATTTTAGAAAAAAAGAAACAGAATATTTAAAGGAAATTTTAAATACCAGTGATAAAATAATTTTATCTCTAGGTGGGGGGACGCCATGCTTTGGAAATAACATGGATCTTATTTTAAGTCAAGAAAAAGCTAAAAGTGTGTATTTAAAAGCGTCTTTGCCTAAATTGGTGACAAAATTAATGAAAAAGAAGGCTAAAAGACCCTTGATAGCTCATATTGAGACCGAAGAAGAGTTAACGGAATTCATAGGCAAACATTTGTTTGAAAGATCGGCATACTATAATAGGGCGGAAGTGGTCATTTCTACCGATAATAAATCAAAAAAGGAGATTGTAACCGAAATGGTGGCTACCTTATTCTAAAACGGCTTTATAGCTGTTGCCTTCTAAAACAATACTTATGTGTTCTTGTAAGGAGGTAGATAGTGAAAGCCCTTTAAAATCGGCTTTTACAGGATATTTCTTGTGATTTCGGTTAATTAATACTGCTGTTTTAAACTGTTTTAAAGGCACATCTAAAAAGTGCTTAACTCCGTATATTAAGGTGGTGCCTGAGTTTAGAACATCATCAACTAAAACGACCGATTTATTTTGATAAACCTCAGGAGGAACTGAAGTGGTAATTTTTGCAAGTGGATGTTTTTTGTCAATATTAACCTGACAAAGGATGACAGAAATATCGGAAATACTTTCCAATGTTTGTTTTAATTGCGCTGCAAAAATATAACCATTCTTATAAATGCCTGCTAAAACAATTTCAGTTTCGTAAACATTGGTTTCGTATATTTGAAAAGCAATGCGTCTTATTTTGTCATTAATTTCTTCATGACTAAGGATGACATTAGTTTTCACGTTCATAAATGTAAGTTGTAAAATTAAAGTATAAAATTAGGCATTTTCATCATAAAAATCATCAATATCACGTCGATCTTTTTTGGTAGGCCTTCCGGTGCCTTTTTTACGATAGTAATCTTTAGAGTATTTTAACAGGTCCTGAGCTTCAAATTCACTTTTGGGTGTAAGATCGGTTCGGTAAAGGTCAACAAGTTTGGCTCCAACCCGGTTTGGAGGAATATCGTTAACCTTTAATTTGTAATTAATTTGATTTTTTCGTAGTTCTATAGTGTCTTGTGCATAAACTTCACGACTGGGTTTTACTGGAGCATTATTAATTTTAATATGGCCTTTTTTACAGGCAGTTGTGGCTAAACTTCGCGTTTTATAATAACGAATGCACCATAAATACTTATCTATTCTCATAAAACATGTACCATTTATGCCTCAAAAATAAGTATTAAATAAAAATAGACGATCTAAAAGCAAATTTTATTATGATTTACAAGACTGTGTCGTGTCAAGCTAATTTTTAGTTACTATGACAGGTTGACCTTTAGGTTTTATGTTAGGTTGATCGCTATATAATACGTCAGGTTGGGCATTAGTTAATACGTCAGGTTGAGTATTAGTTATTCTGTCAGGTTGAGCGCAGTCGAAACCCTAATCTTACATGCATATATTTTAATCAATCATCTGATATTCAAGTTCAATAAAGACCAATGCCATGTTAATAGCTAGTTAATACGTCAGGTTGAGCGCAGTCGAAACCCCAATCATTTAGCACAGCCACAATCAATCATCAAAAAGTCAAGTTAAGAAAAGTAAAAACATCAACTTGAGGGACAAATACAATGTCATGTAGAATGCTGACTAAGTTACGTTATAAGCAGGTGTAGTCAGGTTGAGCGCAGTCGAAACCTAATTTTAAGAAATATATTTCAATCAATCATCCAATAGTCAAATTAAACAAAGAAAATATCAAGTTGAGCACAAAATATGATATCAGATTGAGTATTAGTTTTTGTCAGGTTGAGCGCAGTCGAAACCCTAATCTCCCCATACAGCCTCAGTCAAAATACATCGTTACTCAATGAAGTAGGTTAAAGTCCATGAGAATAACAACAATCCTTCAGATAATCAGCACTTCAAAAAATAAGGATTAAACTTTTAAATAGTCGTTTTAATTAAAGTAAAAGGAATAAACTTAAAATAAGTTGATCAGGTCTAGTGTCCAGCCTATCATTATTATTTAAAAAATCAGCTTCGTTGTCACTAAATCCGCGTTCATAGCGCAAATCGATACCAAAGCGTTTTAAATGTAACCCAATACCAAAGTTTATACCAACAGAAAAATCCTCTTCAATTTCACCTAAGGTAATATCATCAAATTCAGAATCTAGGATATATTGCAAAGATGGACCAGCAAATACATTAAGAGGACCAATAATTTTAGCACCTAATAATAAAGGAGCATCAAGCTTTTGCATACTAAACGAGTCGTCGCGGTAATCACTTTTTGTACTGGTATAAACCAACTCGGGTCTAAAAAATATACGATTACCAACTTTACCAAAAATACCAAAATGGTAACCAATGTTTCGGTCGGGGTGCTCGTAAGAGTTGGCTGCAGAATCAAAATAATCGCCGTTAGCCCCATAATTAATACCACCTTTAATACCAAATCCGTTTGCGGTTTGTGCGTGAGTTAAAGCAGTAATGCTTATCATCGCTACCAAAGCTAAGAGTAATGTTTTCATAATGTTCGTTTTTTTAAGATTTCGTTTATATAATCAAAAACGCTGCCAAACACATATTATTTTGTGTAAATACAATATAACTTATGTATACACAGTGTGATAGCATTAAGATATTATACGATTTGTAACCATTAAATTTAAAAAGTTTTATCCAGTATTACGAATAAAAAGAAACGATAACAATCGTTTTCAACTTTCAGTTTTTATATTTGCATCCTCAATAGAAACTGTATAGATAAAGTATGGATACAGTATGGATACAGTATGGATAGAGTATAGATAAAGCAATAATGAAGTTTGAATTAAAAGCGAAAGATTCTCAAAGTAAGGCAAGGGCTGGTAAGTTAACATTAGACCATGGTATAGTAGAAACACCCATTTTTATGCCTGTAGGCACAGTGGCTACAGTTAAAGGGGTGCACCAACGCGAGCTTAAAAACGATATAAACCCAGATATTATTTTGGGTAATACGTACCATTTGTATTTACGACCCCAAACCCAGGTGCTTGAAAAAGCTGGAGGCTTGCATAAATTCATGAACTGGGATCGTAATATTTTAACCGATTCTGGTGGATATCAAGTATACTCTCTTTCTGCTAACCGAAAGATAAAAGAGGAAGGCGTAAAGTTTAAAAGCCATATAGATGGGAGTTACCATACTTTTACACCAGAAAATGTTATGGAAATTCAACGCACTATTGGTGCAGATATTATCATGGCTTTTGATGAGTGTACACCCTACCCATGCGATTATAATTATGCCAAACGCTCCATGCATATGACGCACCGATGGTTAGATAGATGTATAAACCATCTGGAAAAAACACCATTAAAATACGGGTATAATCAAGCATTTTTCCCTATAGTCCAAGGAAGTACGTATAAAGATTTAAGACAACAATCTGCTGAGTATATTGCCAACACAGGAGCTTTTGGAAATGCTATTGGGGGATTGTCTGTAGGAGAACCTGCAGAAGAAATGTATGCCATGACCGATGTGGTGTGCAGCATTCTACCAGAAGATAAACCAAGATATTTAATGGGTGTAGGTACACCAATCAATATTTTAGAAAATATTGCGTTAGGTGTAGATATGTTTGATTGCGTAATGCCAACAAGAAATGCTAGAAATGGTATGTTGTTTACAGCGCACGGTACCATTAATATTAAAAACTTAAAGTGGGCAGAAGATTTTTCGCCAATTGATGAAATGGGAATAACTTTTGTAGATACCGAGTACAGTAAAGCATATTTAAGGCATTTATTTACAGTTAACGAGTTACTAGGTAAGCAAATAGCAACTATACATAATTTAGGGTTTTATTTATGGTTGGTTCGCGAAGCAAGAAAACATATATTAGCAGGAGATTTTGCTACCTGGAAAGATAAAATGGTTAAGCAAATGGATAAACGTTTGTAATTCAATGTAACTATGTTACTATTTAGTATAGAACTAATAATACAATAATGCCGTAATTTTAACACGGTTTACAGCAAATGAAAATATTAGACTGGTACATATTAAAACGGTATTTATTTACTTTTTTTATGATGCTTTTGCTCTTTATTCCTATCGGGATAACAGTGCATTTAGCCGAAAAAATTGGTAAAATTTTAGAAAACGAAGTGCCTTTAAACGAAGTATTACTTTATTTATTAGATTTTACAATATATTTTGCGCACATACTTTTTCCGTTATTCTTATTTATATCAGTAATTTGGTTTACTTCTAAACTGGCCAACAATACAGAAGTAATAGCCTTTTTAAGCTCTGGAGTATCTTTCTATCGGTTTTTAAGACCGTACATGATTGGAGCAAGTATTGTAGCTATTTTGGCTATTGTATTAGGCTTATTTTTAGCGCCTAAAGCTAGTGAAGGTTTCAATAACTTTAGCTACAAATATTTTAAAAGAAACAAAGGTGTTGTTGAAAATACAAATGTTTACAGGCAAATAAACGATAACGATATTATTTATGTGAGTTATTTTGATGTAAAACGAAACAAAGGCTCTAACTTTACTTTAGAGCATTTTGAAGATAATCAATTAAAATACAAAATGTCTGCATCAAACATTGTATATAATGAGGCAGACTCTACATATACATTAACAAATTATGTAAAGCGAAAAATAGGAGTTAATGAAGATGAACTAGAAATAGTAAAGAAAAAAGACACCGTTTTTAGTTTTGAAGTAGACGATTTAATTCCTGAAATTTATGCTGCCGAAACCAAAATGTATGGCGATTTAAAACGATTTATTGCTAAAGAAGAATCCAGAGGGTCATCTAACGTGGGGCGTTTTAAATTGGTATTATATCGCAAATGGAGTTTACCAGTATCAGTATTTATATTAACTTTAATAGCAGTAGCGGTATCGTCCATAAAAAGGCGTGGTGGTATGGGGGTAAATTTAGCTATGGGTATTTGTATAGCTATGGTTTTCGTGTTTTTTGATAAAATTTTTGGTGTAATGGCAGAGCAATCAGACTTTCCGCCAATTGTAGCCGTTTGGTTTCCAAATTTTATATTTAGTTTTTTAGCGATTTACTTATTATATAATGCCAAACGCTAATTTAAAAAGCCACTTACATTTACATGTTTTAGTATTTATTGCTGGCTTTACAGCTATATTAGGGGAGTTAATATCAATATCTGCAGTTCCATTGGTTTGGTTCCGTATGGTTTTTGCATCTATTTTTATGTTTATTTACATTAAAGTAGCTAAAATCAATTTAAAAGTTAGCCCCAAATCAATTTTTAAATTAGCCATAGCAGGTATTATAATTGCTCTGCACTGGATAACATTTTTTGGCGCTATAGAGGTGGCTAATATATCCATTGCCTTAGCAATGTTTTCTACAGGAGCTTTCTTTGCCTCGTTTATAGAACCTGTTATTTATAAACGAAAAATTGTTTGGTATGAAATTCTTTTTGGGGTTATTGTTGTTTTGGGTGTCTTTATAATTACGCAAGGAGAAATTAAATATTTATCAGGTATTATATTAGGTATTGTTTCAGCCTTTCTTTCTTCCTTATTTGCCGTATTAAACGGAAGCTTTTTAAAAAAACATTCAGCAACCACCATTTCATTTTACGAATTTATAAGCGGTATTATTTTTATATCTATTTATATCTTTATTTTTAAAGGAGGCTTTTCGTTAAATTTCTTTCAAATTAGCTCATCCGATTTAATTTATTTACTCATTTTAGCCTCGGTTTGTACTACCTATGCATTTATTGCATCTATTTATGTTATGAAAGATATAAGCCCTTATACCGTAGTTTTAACCTATAATTTAGAACCTGTTTATGGTATTATATTAGCTGTTATTTTATTTCCAGAAAAGGAAAAAATGACAATTAATTTTTACATTGGTGCAGCAGTAATACTCACGGTTGTGCTACTTAATGCCAGTTTAAAATACAGAAGAAAGTTAAAAAGAAAATATACTTAACGTATAAAAGCTATAAAGTTTTTATATTTGTACGCTAACCAAAGTTTAAACAAACATTAAAAAATTCTTATGGAATATTTAGAATTTGAACTCCCAATAAAAGAACTAGAAGATCAATTAGATAAGTGTAAAATAATTGGTGAAGAAAGTGAAGTCGATGTTACAGAGACTTGCTCACAAATCGAAAAAAAACTTATTGAAACCAAAAAAGACTTATATAAAAACCTTACGCCGTGGCAGCGTGTACAATTATCTCGTCACCCTAATCGTCCTTATACCTTAGATTACATTAAGGCTATTTGTGGCGATTCTTTTTTAGAGTTACATGGCGATAGAAATATAAAAGATGATAAAGCCATGGTTGGTGGTTTAGGTAAAATAGGCGACCAAAGTTTTATGTTTATAGGTCAGCAAAAGGGCTATAACACAAAAACCAGACAATATAGAAACTTTGGAATGGCAAACCCGGAAGGGTACCGTAAAGCACTTCGTTTAATGAAGTCTGCCGAAAAATTCGGTATTCCTGTGGTAACATTTATAGATACGCCAGGTGCATACCCAGGTTTAGAGGCAGAAGAACGCGGACAAGGAGAAGCTATTGCTAGAAATATTTTAGAAATGTCTCGATTAAAAGTACCTATAATTTCAATTATTATAGGAGAAGGCGCCTCTGGAGGAGCATTAGGTATAGGTGTTGGCGATAAAGTGCTAATGTTAGAAAACGCTTGGTATTCTGTAATTTCACCAGAAAACTGTTCTTCTATTTTATGGAGAAGTTGGGAATATAAAGAGCAAGCAGCAGAAGCACTTAAACTAACAGCTACAGATGCTAAAAAAATAAAAGTTGTAGATGAAATTATAAAAGAGCCGGTAGGTGGTGCTCACAGAGATAGAGAAAAAACATTTACAACTGTAAGCAATAAAATAGTTAAAACTTTTGAAGCTTTAAAAACCATACCTACAAACGATTTAATTAATCAACGTATGGAAAAATACTCTCAAATGGGAGTTTATAAAGACTAAACTCGTTTTTAGTAATATCATAAAAAAGCTGTCTAAAAAAGACGAAAATCTATTGCTCTATTAAATATTAAGAGCGTTTAAAAATGATTTTCAATTTGTTTTAAAATTTCTTCTAATAGTAGTTGAAGTTTAAACTGTAAAACAATTTTTTAGACAGTTCTTTTTTTATACTTATACACAATTTTTTTAAGTTATTAACAGTTAAATTGTTAATCTCTAGTGAACAAACCTATTACATTTTTAAGCTAACAATACATCTTTTTACTTACTTTCGTAGTTATGAAACAACCTAATCAATTACAAGGATATAAAGTTGATAAAAGCACCTTAATCAGCTTAGAAAAAGGAAAGATACCACCACAAGCTCTTGATTTAGAAGAGGTTGTTCTTGGTGCAATGATGATAGATAAAAAAGGAGTTGATGAGGTTATAGATATTTTAAGCGCAGACGCATTTTATAAAGAAGCACATAAACATATTTTTGAAGCCATTTTTCAGTTATTTGAAAATAGTGAGCCAATAGATTTATTAACAGTGTCTTCGCAGTTAAAAAAGAATGCAAAATTAGAGTTGGCAGGAGGCGATTTTTATTTAATATCACTTACGCAAAAAGTATCATCTTCTGCACATATCGAGTTTCATGCTCGTATTATTTTACAAAAATATATTCAGCGTAGTTTAATTAAAATTTCAAGCGAAATTATTGAAGAAGCATACGATGAAACTAAAGACGTTTTCGATTTATTAGATACAGCCGAATCTAAACTTTACGAGGTAACCCAAGGAAACATTAAAAAATCAAGTGAAACAGCTCAAGAGTTAGTAATTCAAGCCAAAAAGAAAATTGAAGAAATTTCTAATAAAGAAGGTTTAAGTGGAATTCCAACAGGTTTTACCAAATTAGATAAATTAACTTCAGGTTGGCAACCATCCGATTTAATTATTGTGGCTGCACGTCCTGGTATGGGTAAAACAGCTTTAACTTTATCTATGGCAAGAAACATTGCTGTAGATCAAAATCAAGCTGTTGCATTTTTTTCATTAGAGATGGCATCTGTACAGTTAATTACGCGTTTAATTTCTAGTGAAACAGGATTATCATCAGAAAAATTAAGAACAGGAAAACTAGAAAAACATGAGTGGGAACAACTAAACGTTAAAGTAAAGAGTTTAGAAAAAGCACCACTATTTATTGATGATACACCATCACTTTCAATATTCGATTTACGCGCAAAGGCACGACGTTTAGCATCACAGCATGATATTAAACTAATAATGATTGACTATTTGCAATTAATGACAGGAGGAACAAGTCATGGAGGTAACCGTGAACAAGAAATTTCTATGATTTCCCGTAACCTTAAAGCATTGGCAAAAGAACTTAATGTGCCTGTAATAGCTTTATCGCAGTTATCGCGTGCAGTAGAAACTCGTGGTGGCAGCAAACGCCCTTTACTTTCAGATTTACGTGAATCTGGAGCAATTGAACAGGATGCCGATATTGTGAGTTTTATTTATCGTCCGGAATATTATAAAATTGATGAATGGGATGATGAAGAACGATCGCCTACAGAAGGACAAGCCGAATTTATTATAGCAAAACACCGTAATGGTGGTTTAGAAAATATTAGGTTGAAATTCTTAGGTCATTTAGGTAAATTTGACAACTTAGATGATTTCGATTCTCCTTTCGAGTTCCATTCTAAAATGAACGAAGGACCTAGCGATGGTTTCTCGGCAAGTAATTTTAGTGCAACCCCAGACCAAGCTTTTGGTAGCGCATTAAACGATGCTGATGACGATGAGGTTCCGTTTTAAAATTACTTTACCCCATAATAAAAACTAAATCCTACTATGCTAAACGAGCGTAAAACAACAAATATTTTACTTTTAATTATAGTTATACCCATAGTGTTTTATTTGTTAAAAGTTTTATCCTTTATATTTATTCCTTTGGTGTTTGCAATGTTTATAGCTTTGTTATTCTTGCCAATTATGCGTGGCTTATCTAAACGAAAAGTGCCTAAAGTAATAAGTATTCTTATTGTTTTTATGTTAATTTCTTGTGGTTTAGCTATTGGTGTAGAGCTTATAAAGCTATCTAGTAAACAAATTTTATCTAGCGATACTACGTTTTTTACAGAAGCAGAAATTAAGCTTAACCAAGCAGCAATTTACTTAGAAAAAACCTTTGGTTTGGTTATAGATAGAGATAAAAGCTTATTATCTCAATTCATAAAAAAAGAAAATATAGGTACAACAGTTGGGTTTTTAAATAAATTTTTAACAGGTGTTTTAATGACTGTGTTTTTCGTGGTATTATTATTGGCAGAGTCTATAAATATGCACGACGTATTAAACAAAGTGGTATTAAAACAAAAGCGCACGTCATTATTGACCTATGGCAAAATTCAAAAAGAACTTAATACTTTTATTAAAGTCAAATTTTTAGTAAGCTTTTTAACAGGACTTGGCACAGGTTTAGCGTGTTATTTTTTTGATGTAAGTTTCCCAATTTTCTGGGGTCTTTTTGCTTTTGTTATTAATTTTGTGCAAATGGTCGGATCTTTTATTTCTGTTATTTCACTTTCCATTTTTGCATTTGTTGAGTTAGATCCTACGAGTACTTTATTTTTATTTGTTATAGCTATTACAGGTGTTCAAGTATTATTTGGTGCTATTTTGGAACCTATTTTTATGGGAAAATCATTTTCTATAAATGTAATTACCGTTTTAATTATGCTTATGTTTTGGGGATTTATTTGGGGAATACCTGGTTTAATAATGGCTATTCCAATAACCGTATTTCTTAAAATTATTTTCGAGCAATTTCCAAGTACTAAACAAATATCAGATTTAATTTCTTAGTATTAATCTTCTAGTTTTATTACCTTTCTTTTTCAATTAAATAAAAAGAAAAATATATGGTTCATGGAACTCATAATGCTTTAGAAGATAGCAGAAATAAAGACATTAAAATTTATATTAATGGCGATTTTTTTTCTAGAGAAGATGCCAAAATTTCGGTTTTTGATAGTGGTTATTTAGTGGGCGATGGAATATGGGAAGCTTTACGTTTACATAATGGTGTTTTGGTTTTTTTAGAAGATCATTTTGAAAGATTATGGCAAGCTGCAGCAACAGTAGGTATGCAATTTCCGTTTACACAAAAAGAACTTGAAGCCGAAGTCTGGAAAGTTTTAAAAATAAATAACATGTATGATGATGTTCATGTGCGCATCATGATAACCAGAGGTATTAAAAAAACACCTTCGCAAGATCCAAGATTAACCATCTCTGGGCCAAATGTAGTAATAGTTCCAGAATTTAAACAAGCATCAATTGAAAGTAAAGAAAAAGGAATTACACTATTTACAAGTACAATAAGAAGGGGTTCGCCAGATTACCTAGACCCCAGACTAAACTGTCACAGCAAACTCCACGAAGTTCAAGCCTTAGTACAAGCTATAGAAGCTGGTGCAGATGAAGCTTTAATGTTAGATATTAACGGTTTTGTATCTACTTGTAATGCCACCAATTTCTTCATAATTAAAAATAATGAAGTTTGGACATCTACTGGAGAATATTGCATGAATGGTATTACCAGAGCAAAAGTTATAGAAGCATGCGAAAAAAATAACATAATATGTAAACAAAAGAATTTTTCGCTTTTCGATGTTTATGGAGCAGATGAGGCGTTTGTAACAGGAACTTTTGGAGGTTTAACGCCCGTAACAAAAATAGATGGTAGGCCAATAGGTAATAAAAACTATGGAGACTTTACCAGAAAACTTAGCGATTTATACAACGAATTAATAAAATTGTACATTATAAATAGTAAATAAAAATGGCAGATATTACGCGAATATGTTTGTGGTCTGGTCCGCGAAATATTTCAACAGCTTTAATGTATGCTTTTGCGCAACGAAAAGATACTAAGGTTTTTGATGAACCTTTGTATGCACACTATTTAAATAAAACTCCAGCTAAAGAATATCACCCTGGATCTATTGATATTTTAAAGTTAATGGAAAATAACGGTGAAAAAGTTGTTGAAAATATGATGGCAGAATCTAGTAAACCGGTATTGTTTTTTAAAAACATGACTCATCATTTACTCGATTTAAATCGAGATTTTATGAAAAACGTCGTTAATGTTATTTTAACCAGACATCCCGAAGAAATGATTCCTTCCTTTGCTAAAGTTATTAAAAACCCAACTATTAATGACATTGGTTATGCTCAACATAGCGAATTAATAACCTATTTTGAAAACCAAAATATAATACCAATAGTTATAGATTCTACAAAGCTATTGCTAAATCCAGAAGGTGTGTTAAAGGCATTATGTAATAAAGCCAATATTAAATTCGATACAAATATGCTATCATGGGAAGCAGGTGCAAGGCCAGAAGATGGTGTTTGGGCAAAATATTGGTATAGCAATGTGCATAAAAGCACAGGCTTTGCTAAATATTCTAAAAAAATAGAAGACTTTCCAGAATACCTAAAACCTTTACTTAACCAATGTTTACCTCATTATAATAAGGTTTTGCCCTACGCGTTAAGTTAGTGTAGTGGCATTAAATGTTTATATTTACCTCATGAAAAAAAATATTTTACTATTAATATTTTTATGCGTTTGTATCAATTCTTATGCGTCTTATATCCTTATTCCTATGGATGCAGATTCGCAAAAAAATCATTTAAAAGCCTACGGAATAACGTATTGGACGCTTAATAAGCAGCTGAAAGTTAAATGGTTATTAAATTATCGAGGAGGTTCCTTTTTATTGCCAGATACCGATGATATTCAAAGAGAGTGTAAAATAAGAGGAGTTTCTTTTGAAGTAATATCGAATAGTAAAACCGAAAGTATATTACAAGAAATAAGTAGTCCAAGTAAAAATATGGATGCTGTGGTCTTAGAAAAAGCGCCAAAAATAGCAGTTTATACACCCGATGGTAAGCAACCTTGGGATGATGCTGTTACCATGGTATTAAAATATGCTGAAATTCCTTATGAAACAATTTACGATGAAGAAGTGCTTAACGATGGCCTTTTAGCTTTCGATTGGTTGCATTTACATCATGAAGATTTTACAGGGCAATACGGTAAATTTTACACCCAATACCGTGCCGCCTCTTGGTATATTGAAGAAAAAAAAACAGCCGAGTCCAGAGCCCGACGTTTTGGTTATGCAAAAGTATCTGAAGAAAAATTAGCTGTAGCTTTAAAAATTAGAAATTACGTTGTAGGCGGTGGTTTTATGTTTGCCATGTGTAGTGCTACAGATAGTTTTGATATTGCATTGTCTGCAGAAGGTGTGGATATTTGTGAGCCAATGTTTGATGGCGACGGAAGCGATGCGGGATATCAAAATAAAATAGATTATAATAAAACATTTGCTTTTACAGATTTTACTTTAGAAAGAAGTCCATTAGTTTATGAGTTTTCTTCAATTGATATGACTTCTAAACGCAGAATTCCTAAAACTAGCGATTATTTTACCCTAATGGAATATTCAGCAAAATGGGATCCAATTCCAACAATGTTATGTCAAAACCATACAGCTTTAGTAAAAGGGTTTATGGGGCAAACCACAGCGTTTAAAAGAGACGAAATAAAAACAAATGTTCTTGTAATGGGAGAAACCAAAGTAAATGGAGAGGCCAAATATATACACGGTATAAAAGGAAAGGGTTTTTTTACTTTTTATGGCGGTCACGATCCAGAAGATTATCAACACAGAGTAGGAGATGCTAAAACCGAACTAGATTTGCATCCAACATCACCAGGTTACAGGTTAATACTTAATAACGTATTATTTCCAGCAGCAAAAAAGAAAAAGCAAAAAACATAATTTAAACAAAATTAAACCTACATTAAAATTATTATGAAACACAAATTACATTTTTTAGGATTATTTATTATAATAAACGTTCATTTTGCCAATGCTCAGGAGGTTATTGAGGTTTTAGAAGAAACGGAGGTAGAAGAAACAGTTATTGAATCTACAGAATCAAGTAGTAGTTATAGAAATAGAAATACTCAAAGTCAAGCCTATTATAAGTTTAAAGAAAAATACGAAACAAGAAGTATTAATAACGATTTCGATTGGTTTTACGATAAATCAATCACCAGTTACTCAAAAGATTATGGTATTGTAGATAGAAATGGTAAAATTATATTACCTAATATATTTAGAAATTCAAGTAGTGGAGGCGGAGACTCTTATTACCAAATTTTAAATGTTGATGGTAAGTATGGTATGTTTGATTTACGAGAAAACCAATGGGTTATACCTTTAAATAATAATAATGTAGTATCTGTAAGCTCAAATTTTTATGGCGTAAAAAATAATGATATGTATACGTTAGTAAATTTAGCAAATAAGCCAATTTCTTCAAAAAAATGGGCCTCTGTTGAAAAAATTTATTCCTTAGAAAATTATGTTAAAGTAAGTGAACTAAAAAATGGAACTGTACAGTATGGTGTATTTAGTCTATTAGAGAAAAAATTAATTATACCATGCCAATACAAATCTTTTATAACTCTTTCAGGAAGTAATAATATTTTTAAGGTTAAAAACGAAGACAATCAATATAATTTAATTGATCTAAATAATGAGCCTGTTTTTAAAACGTGGTATCAAGAGTTAACAACAATGTATAAAACACCTAATAGATTTATTGTTAAAAAGGATGATAAATATGGTGTTATAAATAAAAGAGAAGAATCAATTATTCCAATAGAATATATGTCAATAGAATCTAGTGCATACAGCGATGGTTCTCATCTGTCAAGAAATAAAAATGGTAAATATGGATTTATAACTATGGACGGAGAAGTAACTTTACCTTTTAAATACGATAAAATAGATAAAAAATACAGTAGTAATAACATGATTTCTAAAAGCGGAGATCAATGTGGTGTAGTTACTATAAAATCTGGAAAACCAACAGAAATTATTTCCTGTGAATATGACAACATCACAAATTTAAAGGCTGTTTTAATTACAGAACAAAATAATAAATACGGATTACTAGATGCAGATGGTAGTGAAATTGTAGAGCCTTATTATGATGAAATAAATGTATTAAATAATAATTCTTACAGCAATAAAGCTTTAAAGGCAAGAAAGAAGAAAATGTTTTACTTGTTAAGCGATTCAGGACAAAACATTTCTAATAAAGGATTTGTAGATGCAGATATTATTCCAGATGATACTAAAAGTAATGGATTTACCTTTTTTAAGGTTAAACAAAAAGATGAATTCCAAATTATGGATAAGGTTGGTAAAATTATAAACGAAAATGGTTTTGATGATATATTATCTGAGTATAAAAATTACTTTATAGTAAAAAAAGGAAATAAATACGGACTATTTAGTTTAATAAGTAACAAAATGGTTTTAGATTACAGCTATGATGTAATTACAAGAACAAAAGAATTTTTCATCGTTATTAATGGAAGCAATATTGACTTAATGAATTTAAGACAAGGTAAAATTGTAAAAATTTAAAAAGCAATTTTAAAATAAAAAAACAGGCTATTTTTTAATTAAAGAATAGCCTGTTTTTTTTATAACTTATGTACTACTTATGTACTTACTCAGTGGCTACTAAAACTCTTGAAAACTCGTAAATATAAGCATCCTTTACATATCTAAAAGATAAGTTTGAGCCATCTAAGGTAAATGTTGAAGTAGATGTAAAGGTTATTTCTCCATATTCTGTTCCATCAACACTTAAATAAAAAGTATTATCATTGTTTTTTCATAAGTACCAGAATCCAATAAATCTTCTTTAGTATCATTAATATTGGTGTTGTTTATTACAAGAGTGATATCTTCAGAATCAAATTTCCAAATAATACTACCAAGTTCAAACTCACTAAAACTTCCATAAATACCTCCGCTATATTGTGTTAAGAGCCATTCTTCTTCATATGTTGCGCCATTCTAGCTATTAGAAGTTTCATTGTTTATACTACAGCTATTAATTAAAATTAAACAAAAAATAAAAAAATAAAATTTTATATTAATATTCATTTAGGGTTAATATTATCAAGGTGTATGTTTGTAAAATTGCTTGCGTATTACGGTATGTTATTTAAACATTTTTAATTTTACATTTAATAAAAGTATTTAAACATGATTTTTGTTCAAAAAGAAATGCGATTGTCACCGCGAAAAAGAGGGTTCCATTTAATTACAGATGAATTGTTGAATAATTTTCCTGAAATTAAAAATATTAACGTTGGGCAGTTTCAAGTTTTTATAAAGCATACCTCGGCCAGTTTAACCATAAATGAAAACGCCGATTATACAGTACGACTTGATTTTGAAAGCCATTTTAATAAAATGGTACCAGAAAATGAACCACACTACAAGCATACTTACGAAGGTCCAGATGATATGCCTGCACATATTAAAGCTTCATTGCTTGGTGCATCGGTTCAAATACCTATTACAAATGGAACATTAAATTTAGGTATTTGGCAAGGTATATATTTATGTGAACATAGAGATTATGCTAGTTCTAGAAGTATTGTAATAACAGCTTTTGGAAACTAAATTTTACTTTTAAGTAATTTATCTATAATATATTCTACACCAAATTCATCGTTACTTTTGGTTTCGTAATTAGCTACTTGTTTTACATTTTCATGAGCGTTTTGCATAGCAAAGCTAAAGTTTGCAATTTTTAGCATCTCCAAATCGTTATTATAATCTCCAAAAGCCATAGTTTCATTTTCAGAAATGTTATATTTCTCTTGAAGCATTTTTATAGCGTGACCTTTATTAGCTAAATTATCAGAAATGTCTAGCCAGTTTTTGCCCGAAATTTTTATGGCGTAATTATTTTCAAAATGTTTTACTAAAGGATAAATGTGTTTTTCAGAATCTTCAGAATGATAAATTGCAATTTTCATAATGTCTTCTTCAATTTCATCAACACTATCAATAACTTTAAATGTGGGATAATATTCTGATAATACTGAAATATATCCGAATGAATTACTTTTAAAATAGCCTTTACTTTTAGTACAAAAAACAGGGTGAATATGGTTGTTAGTATCTATAATTTGTTCAATAGCGTATAAATTATTGGTATTTATTGGTGTAGAAAGTAATTGCTTATCGTTTTCTATAACTAAACCACCATTTTCTGCAACCACAATTATTTCGTTTTTAATTGTCTCTAATTTATCAATTATACTGTAATAGGGGCGACCACTGGCAGCAACAAATTTTATATTGTTTTGTTTTAAGTTTTTAAATTGTTCTAAAAATAAATTACTAACTTCATGGTTAGAGTTTAAAAGCGTACCATCCATGTCGCTTACAACTAATTTTACTTGAGATAAATCCATAGAAAAAAATTATAAAGTAAATGTACGGTGATAGTAATTAATAAATGTTTAAAAAATATTAAATAAAAAAATCCAACTTTTAAAAGTTGGATTTTTAAATTAAGCGAATATGTTTTACAATAGGCTAAAGCCTTATTTTACTTTTTCTACAACAGCTTTAAAAGCTTCAGGGTTATTCATAGCTAAATCGGCTAAAACCTTACGGTTAAGTTCGATATCGTTAGCTTTTAATTTCCCCATAAATTGAGAATAAGATAAACCATGTTCTCTGGCACCTGCATTAATACGGGTAATCCATAAAGCACGGAATGTTCTTTTTTTGTTTCTACGGTCTCTGTACGAGTATTGCATCGCTTTATCAACCGCGTTTTTTGCTACTGTCCAAACGTTTTTACGACGTCCAAAGTAACCTTTTGCTTGTTTTAGAACCTTTTTTCTACGGGCTCTTTTTGCTACAGAATTTACTGATCTTGGCATAATTTTAAATGTTTTTGTAGAGGGCGACCTAATATAGGTACTTTTAACAGTGTACTTTTAAATTGTACTTTGTTGCCACACTCCAGGGTTTATAAATTGTTTTAACCGATTAAAACGAATGTTACTTTAAACGCATCATTGTTTTAATGTTATTCTCGTCAGCCTTATGTACTAAAGTATCATGAGTTAACGCTAGCTTACGCTTTTTAGACTTCTTTGTTAAGATGTGACTTTTAAAAGCGTGCTTTCTTTTAATTTTACCAGTACCAGTTAACTTAAAGCGTTTTTTGGCACTAGATTTTGTTTTCATTTTAGGCATTTTTCTTCCTAGTTTTTAATTATCGCTTAATTATTTTTAATGCTGAACTGGTATTACCAATTCAGCATTTTATTGTCTATTCCTGAAAAAATCAGGTGTATTTAACTTTTGTGTGGTGCGATAAACATAGTCATACGTTTACCTTCCAGTTTTGGCATTTGTTCTACTTTACCAAATTCTTCTAAATCTTGAGCCAGACGTAATAATAAAATTTGACCTTGCTCTTTAAACACTATAGAGCGTCCTTTAAAAAATACAAAAGCTTTAAGTTTTGCACCTTCTTTTAAGAATTTTTCAGCGTGTTTCTTTTTAAACTCGTAATCGTGGTCATCGGTTTGAGGACCAAAACGAATTTCTTTAACAGTTACTTTACTGGCTTTTGCTTTTAATGCTTTGTCTCGCTTTTTCTGCTCGTAAAGAAACTTTTTATAATCCATAACTTTACAAACAGGAGGTTCCGCATTTGGCGAAATCTCAACAAGATCTAAGCCTAATTCATCTGCAATTCTTAAAGCGTTTCCTTTGGTGTAAATTCCCATTTCTACGTTATCCCCAACAAGGCGTAGCTTTTGTGCAGTAATTTTCGAATTAATTTTATGTTTGTCTTCTTGTACAACTCGTCTAGGTTGCTGTCTTCTTCTAATTGCTATGGCGTTACGATTTTAAATTAAACTTATTATAATGTGTCTTAAAACGATTTTAACGTTTTTTGTATGTCCGATTTTATTAATTCTACAAATTCTTCAACAGAAATCATACCTAAATCATCTCCACCGTGTTTTCTTACGGTAATTTTTCCTTCTAGCTCTTCTTGTTCACCAATTATAAGCATATACGGATGTTTCTGTATTTCAGATTCTCGTATTTTTTTTCCAATAGTCTCATTTCTATGGTCTACGAGGGCGCGAATTTCGTGATTTTCTAGCAAATTTAAAACTTTTTCGGAGTATTTTTCATATTTCTCACTAATAGAAAGGATAATAGCCTGTGTAGGCATTAACCAAAGCGGGAAATTACCTCCTGTATGTTCTAAAAGAAGTGCAACAAAACGCTCTAAACTACCAAAAGGAGCACGATGAATCATAATTGGTCTGTGTGATTCATTATCACTTCCTTTATAGCTTAAATTAAAGCGCTCAGGCAAGTTGTAATCTACTTGAATAGTACCAAGTTGCCAACGTCTTCCTAGGGCATCTTTAACCATAAAATCTAGCTTAGGGCCATAAAAAGCTGCTTCTCCTTCTTCAATTACATAATCTAAACCTTTATCTGAGGCTGCATTAATAATAGCCTGTTCTGCTTTTTCCCAATTTGCTACATCACCAATATATTTGTCGGGATTCTTAGGATCCCTTACAGATACTTGTGCTGTAAAGTTTTCAAAACCTAATGACCCAAATACGTAAAGTACTAAATCTATAACATTTTTAAATTCTGAATCGAGTTGATCTGGTGTACAGAAAATATGCGCATCATCTTGAGTAAAACCACGAACACGTGTTAAACCATGTAATTCGCCACTTTGTTCGTAGCGGTATACAGTGCCAAACTCGGCATATCTTACAGGTAAGTCCTTGTAGCTCCATTGAAAGTTGTTATAAACCTCACAGTGATGCGGACAGTTCATTGGTTTTAATAAAAACTCTTCATCTTCTTTTGGTGTGGTAATAGGCTGAAAACTATCTTCACCATATTTAGCATAGTGCCCAGAAGTAACGTAAAGTTCTTTTTGGCCAATATGAGGTGTTACCACCATTTGGTAACCTGCTTTTTTTTGTGCTGCTTTTAAAAAGTTTTCCAAGCGTTCGCGTAAAGCAGCTCCCTTAGGTAACCATAATGGTAGGCCTTGACCAACTTTTTGCGAAAAAGTAAATAATTCAAGCTCTTTACCTAATTTTCTGTGATCACGTTTTTTTGCTTCCTCTAAAAGTGCTAGATATTCTGTTAGTTCTTTTTGCTTAGGAAACGATATACCGTACACTCTAGTTAATTGCGGTTTGTTCTCGTCACCGCGCCAATAAGCCCCAGCAACGCTTAGTATTTTTACTGCCTTTATAATACCTGTGTTAGGTATATGACCCCCGCGACATAAATCTGTAAATGAAGAATGATCACAAAATGTTATAGTACCATCTTCTAAATTTTCAATAAGTTCAGTTTTAAACTCATTATTTTTATATAATTCTAAAGCTTCAGATTTAGTAACCGATCGCATGTTAAAATCGTGTTTACCACGAGCAATTTCTAACATTTTGTTTTCAATTGCTTTAAAATCTTTATCAGAAATAGAATTTTCTCCAAAATCTACGTCATAATAAAATCCATTTTCAATTGCTGGTCCAATAGTTAGTTTTGCTTCAGGGTATAGTTCCTCAATAGCTTGGGCTAAAACGTGAGCAGAACTGTGCCAAAAAGCAGTTTTTCCTTCATCATCCTTCCACGTATATAATATTAAATCACCGTCGGTGGTTAATGGGGTAACCGTTTCTATAGTTGTACCATTGTATTTTGCTGAAATTACATTTCTAGCAAAACCTTCACTAATGCTTTTAGCTACATCCATTGGAGTAACGCCTGGTTCAAAAGTTTTTACCGAGCCATCGGGTAGAGTAATATGTATCATAATTGTTTTAAAATTCGAAACAAAGATAATAGGATAAAAATACAGAAACAATATAATTATTGATGATAATTGTTTTTTTCAAGGTAGAACAACTATTAGTTCTTGATTTTTAAATTAAACGTTTATAAAAGGTCTTGTTTGATTTTTACAATTTTTATTAAATCATAATTATTAAGCTTAATTTTTAATGATTTGTGTTAAATATTTGATTTTATTTAAATTTTATGAATTCGAATTTGTTTTATTGGATTTTACTTTTCTATATTTGTTTTATTAAACGTAAAATATACGTTTAATAAAAAAACAACTAAACTAAATATTATGAAAAATTGTGAATTACCACCACAAAGCAAGGTGAAAGCTGCTTGCTATGTTTTTGATAAAGAGGAAAGAGGCTATAGGACTAAGACGTATAATAACCGCTTAATTTTATTCTTCTTATTGTGTTTATCTTTTTGGGTTGTTAAAGCACAAGATGTAACCAGTGAAAATAAAGAGGATAACTACAAGGCTTTTACAGCAGGGGCTCACTTAAAAAACATGCATATTTGGCATGGTTTTGTAGTGCATCCAGGGGCTATATTTGCTACCAATTTAGAGTATAATACCAGAAATAAGAAGTTTACTTTTGGTTTTTGGGGAGGAGCCAGTTTTACTAGTGTCGATGTTTATAATTCTGATACAGATCAATATGTAAGTGCAAACTATAAAGAGTTTTCGATTTATGCTGTATACCGATTTTCTGATAAATTCTTCGTGGAGGCAGTAACACATAACAACTACACCGGTGTAGAAGAGAGAGGTGATGTTTTACATTATTGGAGTTACGATAAAACTCAAGGCTATAATTTTGTCGATTTAAACTTTGGTTACAATATTACAGATAATACACTGCTTTATTTAGCTACTATACTTGCTGGTAGATCTGGTGATTATGAAGTTCAAAGCAATGGTTCGTTAAAAGATTCATGGACTCAATATTTAGAAATAAAAAGCAAAGTTTGGGAAAAAAATGATTATCAATTATCTCTTTTTGCTGGTGGTGCATGGTCTTTTTTTACCGATAAAACATTTTATACTCAAGGAGCAGGTAATGTAATTAATGTAGGAGCAGCATTGTCAAAAAATATTAATATAGGTGCTTACAAAATGCCTGTTGAAGTAACTGCAATGTGGAATCCAGAGCAAGAAAAAACGGTTTTACAATTAGATATAACTTTATTTTAATACAGTTAATTGATGTGTTTGTAGCTAAAAGCTAAGTTTAAAGAAGTGTTTAAATGAAGAAAAAGAAAAATAAAATTATGGAAAGATCTAGAAACCAATTTGAGATAAATAATCTTGATGATCTGGTAGGTTATACCAGAATAAGTAATCAGTCATTCAATAATTCTGAGTTTTTACCAATTGGAACTAAAGTGACTATTGCAGATAATGTAAGAGTTTGGAGATCATTAGCAGGTCAAGAAAAAACTATTACGGGTTACGTAAAGGTATTAGGTAAAATAATGGGCTACGAATGCGATGGAGAAGGGTTTTTTCTAAACGACGATTTTCAATAAGCATAAACGATACAACTAAATAAGATATAAATGAAAACAATTAAACAAATTTGGAGCAGCTTTTTGTTGCTACTAATGGCATCAGTGGCATTAAATTGTGCAGAGCCATTAGAAGGCAATAATTCAAAAAATGAAAATGAAGACGCACAAGGTGAATTAATAGCCAGTGAAATTGATTTAACTGGTAAAAAAATAGGTTATTGTACCCCTACTTTAAATGCACCATATTATCAAGCGCTATTTCAAAGTGTAAAGGCGAACGTTGAAAAAAACGGTATGGTGTTTTTGTCTGCCGATGGGCAAGACGATATAAATAAACAAGTAGCCGCCGTTGAAGATTTAATTACCAAAGGCGTAGATGCTTTATTGCTAAACCCAAAAGATCCAGAGGCCTTAGTAGGAGTAACTAAATTAGCAAAAAAAGCTGGAATACCTGTTTTTATATTAGATAGTTCAATTAATCCAGATGCAGAATATGTAACTACAATTCAATCTAATAACAGAGCAAATGGCGCATTAGCAGGAGAGTGGTTGGCTAAAAAGTTTGGTAGAAAAAAAATGAATATTGCCTTATTAAGTGGTAATGCTGGTAATCCTGTTGGTAGAACACGTAAACAAGGTTTGTTAGAAGGAATTACCGAAGAGCAATTAAGAAGTATAGGTTATATAGATTTAGATGTAAAGACTCAAATGTATACAGAGTGGTCTTATGCGGGTGGTTTAAAAGCAATGGAAGATGTTTTAGTGGCGCATCCAGATATTAATGTGGTAATAACAGAGTCCGATGTTTGTGTGTTAGGAGCTATAAAGGCCATTGCTCAAGCAGGTAAAACAGACGATATTTTAATAGTGGCTGCAGCCGATGGTCAAAAAGAGGCTATTAAATACATTATGGATACCGATTTTTATGGCTGTACTGCAATGAATAGTCCAGTGCAAATAGGTAAAAACGCAGTAGAATTTGCAATTCAATACATGAATGGTAAAAGAGATTTTCCAAAAACATCTTTTACAGCACCTTTACTAATTACCAAGCAAAACGCAGCTAAATACTACAATCCAAAAGCGATATTTTAACTTTTAAAACCTTTTATTATGCAAGAAAATAAAAGCCAATATCGCTTAGAAATGTCGGGTATATCCAAAAGTTTTGGAGTGGTTTCTGTACTTAAAAATGTAAACCTAAAAATAAAACATGGTGAAATTCATGCTTTATTAGGAGAAAACGGTGCAGGTAAATCTACTTTAATGAAAATATTAAGTGGTGTACATCAAAAAGATACAGGTAAAGTTGTTTTAAATGGAGAAGAAATAAATCCAAAAAACACGCACGATGGCCAAGTACTAGGTATAAATGTGGTATACCAAGAATTATCACTTGTAAACGATTTATCTGTAGCCGAAAATATTTATTTACACAAACTTGGAGCCAGTAAGTTTTGGATGAATTGGAAAGAAATAACCCAAAATGCTCAAAAGCTAATAGATTCTTTAGGTTTTAAAATTGATGCTTCAGCAACAGTTCGAGATTTAAGTATTGTGCAAAAACAAGTAGTTGAAATAGCTAAAGCATTATCTGAAGATACTAAAGTATTAGTTTTAGATGAGCCAACAACAGTATTCGATCCTCAAGATGCACAAAAGTTATTCGATAATTTAAATAGATTGAAAAACGAAGGTGTATCTATAATTTACATATCACATCATTTAGAAGAGATTTTTAAAATAGCAGATACCATTACCGTATTGCGCGATGGTGTTGATACAGGTACACTAGCAGTTGCAGAAACAAATCCAGACGATGTTATTAAATTAATGATTGGTCGTGAGTTAAAAGATATGTTTCCAAAACGAAAAGCAGTGGTATCAGATGTTCCTGTTTTAGAAATTAAAGATTTAGCAGGAAAAGATAATTTAGTTCATAATGTAAGTTTTTCAGTAAAGCCAGGCGAAGTTTTAGGAATTGCAGGTTTAGGTGGTAGCGGAAGAACAGAAATGGCTAAGCTTATTTTTGGTGCGGAAAAGAAAAAGTCTGGAACAATAATTTTAAATGGTAAAGAGGTTAAAACAAATTCACCTGTTGATGCAGTTGCATTAGAAATAGGATTTGTTTCTGAAGATAGAAAAGAAGAAGGTGTGTTTTTGCCTCTTTCAATAAGAAAAAATATAAGTGTAACAAGTTTTGATGCAATCTCTAATCGCTTTGGGTTTTTAGATATTAAAAAAGAATTCTCAAATGTGTTAAACCTCATAGGGAAATTAAATATAAAAACACCAAATTCTGAAGTTGATGTAAAAAACCTAAGTGGCGGAAATCAGCAAAAAGTAGCTTTAGCGAAATGGTTGAGCATAGATAGTAAAGTTATTTTTATTGATGAACCTACACGAGGTGTAGATGTGGGAGCGAAAGTAGAAATTTACAACCTAATTAACGAAGTGGTTAAAAAAGGCGTTGGTGTTGTTGTAATATCTTCAGATATGCCAGAAATTATGGGGATTGCAGACCGAATTTTAGTAATGCACCAAGGTACCATTTATGGTGAGTTATCTAAAGAGCAATTTTCAGAAGAAAATATTCTGCGCTATTCCATAGGAAAACCACTTAAACAAAATATCCAATTAAACTAAAAAATTAAGACAATGGCTTTAACATTAAAAGAACAACTTAGTAGCCCAAAGGGATGGCTAAAGTTTTTAATAAAATATAATACAGTTTTCATTTTTATACTGTTAGTTATTTTTTCAGCAGTTATTTCAGATGTGTTTTTTACATCGGTAAATCTATCTAACCTACTTAAGCAAGTTTCAGGTATAGGTGTTATAAGTATTGGTATGTTATTAGTTATTTTAACTGGTGGTATAGATTTATCTGTAGGATCAATGGTGGCGTTATTGGCTGTTATTTTTGCTATTTTCATCAATTTATTTGCTTTGCCTTTGGCTATTTTATTAACTGTAGTTCTTGGTTTTGCTTTAGGTAGTGTTTCAGGTTATTTGGTTGCCTTTCAAAAAATGGCTCCTTTTATAGCAACTTTAGCATTAATGACGGTGGCTCGAGGTATGGCCTTTATATATTCTAAGGGGTCTCCAATAACATTTTCAACTAAAGGCGGATTGTTCATGTCAAATTTTGCAAACAATACCACATTAGGTATACCAAATATTGCTATAGTATTCTTTCTAATTGTTATCTGTGCTATGGTTTTATTACGTTATAATGTTTTTGGAAGGTTAATTATAGCCATGGGTAGCAACGAGGAAGCGTCTCGCCTTTCAGGAATAAATGTAAAAAAATACAAGTTTTTAGTATATGCCATATCTGGTGCACTAGCAGCAATTGCTGCAATTATAGTAGCTTCAAGAACAAATTTAGGGTCTCCAAATATGGGTATGGCTTGGGAGTTAGATGCTATTGCTGCAGTGGTAATAGGTGGAGCAAGTTTAAATGGAGGTAAAGGAACTGCTATTAATACACTAATGGGGGTTTTAATTCTAGGTTTAATTGGCAACATTTTAAACTTGTTAAATGTACCATCGTACCCTCAACAAGTGGTAAAAGGAGGAATAATAATTTTTGCTGTGTTATTACAGCGTTTTGAAAATAAATAAGATATAATGACAGAACACAAAATAGAACATAAATTAAACACAAACAGCTTAACAGAAATAGCAAATCGTGTTGCTGTACCCTCATATAATAGAGTTGAGGTAGAAGCAGGTATTGTTCATGTTGGTATTGGTGGGTTTCATAGAGCCCATGAGGCTTTATATACAGATGAGTTGTTAAATGACAACTCTCAAAAAAAATGGGGTATTTGTGGTGTTGCATTATTAGAGTTCGATAAAAAAATACATCAAACTTTAACAAACCAAAATGGATTATATACTTTAATTGTAAAAGAACTTGACGGAACGCTAACAAATCGTGTCATTGGGTCTATTGTAGATTTTATGTATGCTCCAGAAAATCCTTGGGCTGTTGTAGAAAAAATGGCTAGCCCAGAAACTAAAATAATAACACTAACAATTACAGAAGGCGGTTATAATTTTAATGAAGCAACTGGCGAGTTTATTATAGATAACCCTTCAATACAATACGATTTAAAAAACCCAACAACACCTAAAACAATTTTTGGTTATTTAACAGAGTCGTTAAAACTTAGAAAAGAAAATAACATACAAGGTGTTACTATACAATCATGCGACAACATTCAAGGTAATGGGCATGTTACTAAAAAAATGCTATTAAGCTATATGCAACATGCCGAACCTGAATTAATTCCTTGGGTAGAAGCAAATGTATCTTTTCCAAATAGTATGGTAGATAGAATAACACCAGCCACAGTAGCTTCAGATATTATAACTTTAAAGGAAACAACAGGAATAATGGATGAGTGGCCAGTTGTTTGTGAGCCTTTTAAACAATGGGTTATAGAAGATGAATTTGTTGCAGGAAGACCGGCATGGGAAAATGCTGGAGCTCAATTTGTAACAGATGTTGTGCCTTACGAAAAAATGAAGCTTACTTTATTAAATGCTGGTCATTCCGTTCTTGGTATTCTAGGAGCGCTATTGGGTTATAAAACTATAGATGAAGCTGTGCACGACGAAAATTTAAGTGCTTTTTTAAAAACTTACATGAATCTAGAAGTTACGCCAACTTTAGGAAATTTAAAAGGTGTAAATCTTGAGGAGTATAAGCAAACACTTATAGAGCGTTTTGGAAATACACACATAAAAGATCAAGTTGAGCGTATATGTTCAGAAAGTTCGGCAAAAATTCCAAAATTCATTTTACCAACAGTAACTCAACAACTAAAAAATAGCGGTCAAGTAGAATTGGCTGCGTATGTTTTAGCAGCCTGGGCTATTTATAGTTTGGGTGAAAACGAAAAAGGAGAAAAATTAATAATTCGAGATGCTATGGAAGGTTTATTGTATGAAAAAGCAATGCTAGCTAAAACAGATCCAAAGCAATTTTTAGAAATCGATTCTATTTTCGGTGATTTAAAATCATCAGAAAATTTTGTAAGTATTTTCGAAAAAGCTTACAGTAATATTGCTCAATTTGGAATTAAAAAAGGTATTTTTGAGATAAACCAGAAATACAAATAATAAATTATGACAAAAATAACCTGTTTCGGCGAAATTTTATGGGATGTTTTTCCTAATCATGAAAAAATTGGTGGTGCGCCATTAAATGTTGCTGCAAGATTAAAATCTTTTGATAACAATGTGTCAATGATTAGTAAGGTAGGTGAAGATGAAAAAGGAGAAAAACTTATTAATTTTTTAAAAGAAAGAAGCATAAATGTTGATGGTGTACAGGTAGACTCTACTTACAAAACAGGTAGTGTTACCGTAATGCTTAACGAAAAAGGCTCTGCTTCCTATGATATAGAATATCCACGTGCGTGGGATAAAATTGAATTGACTAATAATTTAAAAGAAATAGTTAAAGCTTCAGATGTATTTGTATTTGGTAGTTTAGTTACTCGTGATGCTTTGTCGCGTAATACTTTGTATGATCTTTTAAAGGAAGCTAAAACAAAAATATTCGATGTTAATTTACGCGAACCATATTATACATCAGAAATATTAGAATATTTAATGAATCAAGCCGATTTTATAAAGTTTAATGACGACGAAATTTTCGAAATCGCAAAAAATCTTGATTCAAAAACACAGTCTTTAGAGCAGAATATTCGTTTTATTGCTGAAAAAACAAATACAAAATCTATATGTGTTACTAAGGGTAGGCATGGGGCTATTTTGTTTTTAAATAATACATTTTACTACAATAGCGGATATCAAATTGTTGTAAAAGACACTGTTGGGGCAGGCGATTCTTTCCTAGCTTCATTAATTAATAAGTTGTACAAAAACCAGTCTCCACAAGATGCTATAGATTTTGCTTGTGCAGTTGGTGCGTTAGTGGCAAGTAAAGAGGGAGCAAACCCAATACTTAAAAATGACGAAATTACAGCTATTATGGGTAATAATTAGCAGAAAGTTAGTTTATATGTTTGTTGTTTAAGGGTTTCACTGGTAAAAAGGTGAAGCCTTTATTTTTTATGCTTATTTAGTATTTATTATTTGTATTGCTGCTTTTGTACTATGTGTCCTTAATAATTTTAAAGAAGCTTCATAACTTTTAGTAAACGTTTCATTATAACTAAGGTTTCCAAATACAGATTCAATTTCTAAAAACTTTTTTGGGTTATGCAGCGAAAGTGCAGCATTTCTAATTAAAGTTCCGCTAATGTTATCGGTTATTTTATAAGGTACTTTATTGTCATCTACGCCATCATTATATTTACACCAAGCAGCAATTATAAAAGCCGATTTGGTTAAAGAATTATTACTATTTAATAAATCGTTTATGGTAGGTAAAACAAATAGGGGGATTTTTGCAGAACTTTCCGAGCATATACGCGATAACCTATCATTAATATATGGGTTTTGAAATCTTGTAATTAATAAATGTTTATAATCTTCAATTTCATCCGCAGTAAAATCATTTAAACTCTTAGTAATTTCGTTTTCTACAAATTGCTTAAAAAATTGCATAATATCACTATCGGTTGCTGCTTCAAAAACAGTTTTATACCCACACATGGTGCCCAAAACACCTAAAATAGTATGTCCGGCATTTAAAACACGAAGTTTCATTTTTTCAAAAGGAGTAATTTTTTTAGTAAAAACAACACCTACCTTTTCCCAGTCTGGTCGTTTTTCTAAAAAATTATCCTCAATAATCCATTGGTTAAACGATTCCGAAATAACAGGCCATTGGTCATCTAAAGCATAAATATCCTTAAGTTCGTTAATGTCATCAGTAGATGTTACAGTAGTAATTCTATCTACCATGCTATTCGGAAAGGTAGTATTCTTTTTAACCCAATCTAATAATTCAGGTTCAGTTTGCTTTATGTAATTAAAAAAAGCCTCCTTAATAGTATCACCATTGGCTTTAATATTGTCACACGATAGTATAGTGCAACCAGGTAAATTTCGTAGTTTTCTCAACTTAAGCCCTTGAGCTAAATAACCAAAAACAGTTTTTGGGCTAAACTGGTTTTTAATTTCGTTATTTATTAAAGGCTGGTTTATATCAAAAGCACCAGTCACCTGGTTTAGTTGGTAACCGTCTTCAGCAATAGTTAAGGTAATAATCTTAATATCTGGATTTGCAATTTTTTCAATAACAGCCAAAGGATTTTCTGGTCCAAAAAAATATTCAACAATAGCTCCAATTACTTTGGCTTTATGGTGTCCGCTAGGGGCTTTAGTATACAAGGTATAAAGTCCATCTTGGTCTTTTAAAATATTGTAAATTTTTCTGTCGCTTTCTAATAAATCAACACCGCAAATTCCATAATTAAGGACGTTATATTTTTCAATAAGTTCATTAATGTAGTAAGCCTGATGCGATCTATGGAAACTACTAACACCAATATGTAAAATACTTGTTTTAATAAGGTCTCTATTATATGTAGGTTTTAAAACACTTTCAGGAAGTAGTTTTAAATTTTCCATATTTAGTTGGTAGGTTTTAGCCATATTAATAGTATGTAATAATTAAAATAAGAATTTTAGAAGTATAAATTTAAAGAATGTTTAAATTTGTTAAAACGTAAAATTAACGTTTTTAATCGAAATGGATTTTAGAAAATTAGATAATTTATCCGTAGACTGCGTTTTGCTAAAGCTAGAAAACAATGCATTAAAAGTGCTGTTGCGCAAGCGTAGTTTAAACCTGTTTAGCGAAAACTTACCAATAATAGACGATTGGGTGTTACCAAGTCATTATGTCTTAAAAAGTAACAACCTAGGCGAAACAGCCAACAGAATATTTAACGAGTTAACCGGAGAAAATCATTTAAACAAAAGTCAATTCAGAACTTATGGTAATGCAAATCGAATAAATTCTGATAAAGATTTACTCTGGATACGTAGCCGCGGGGCAAAAAACCGAACAATAACCGTAGCATACTATTTAATACTGCCATCAAATAAAAAATTAAAACAAACCGAAGGTTTAAAATGGTTTAAAATACAAACATTGCCCGAATTAGGTTTCGATCACCATAAAATAATAAACGACGCATATCAAGATATAAAAAGTAAAATCAATACCGAGCCACTAATTTTTAACTTTATGCAAATAAAGTTTACACTCAACGAGCTGCAATCCGCATTCGAAACACTTCTCGGTATAGAACTAGATAATCGAAACTTTCGCAAAAAAATAACAAGCAAACCCTATATTGTACCTCTCGAAGAAAAACGAAAAGGTCAATCCAAAAAACCCTCACGCCTGTATATGTTCAGTAACGAGGTTTACAATCAAGTAGTCGAAACAGACCACATCATTAATATATAACCAACACATTAAGCAAACCTCCCAATAATTAAGGCGTTACCCGTAGGGTCGGGCTTTCACTACTCGCACTTTCCTTTGTCAAGGCGCTCAAACAAGCCGTTCAATCCCTAACGCGTGGCGTACTAAAAAAGGCTTGTAAATAAAAGTAAAGGCAATTAACCATCAGTAAAAGTTCAA
>NZ_JAJAPW010000040.1 GCF_020523925.1 Neotamlana laminarinivorans
TTATAGTATCGTTTGCTTTCCAAGAATAATCAAAAAGCATAGAGTCTTTATTAGCTTTAGAAAAAAGAGGTTGGTATTTTTTTATTGTTTTTTCTTGCTTTTTTGTAACTATAACACCGTTTTTAGCTAGCGCAATTACAGGGGTTATAATGTCTTTAAATGGCAAAGAGCCAAGTTTTTCATGAATTTCAAAAACCCCCGAAATAGTACCTGGAACTCCCACAGCCATAGCGCCTAAAGTACTTTTGTCTGGAATTACATTGCCATTTTTGTCTAGATACATATTTGGTGTAGCTGCCATTGGTGCTTTTTCTCTAAAATCTATAGACCCTATATCTCCGTTTGCTTTTCTGTATACCATAAAACCACCTCCGCCAAT
>NZ_JAJAPW010000041.1 GCF_020523925.1 Neotamlana laminarinivorans
TATCTGCTAGGTAAGTATCTGCTCCAGATATTCCATGTTGAGCAAACGATGCGGTAACTCCAGCTTCGTAATTGGTTTTAGCATCGCCAGCTCCTGTCCAACCTCTTAAAGCAGCTTCAGCTTTTAAGAAGTGTACTTCGGCAGCAGTCATCCAAGTTAAAGTTTCTCCATCAATAACGCTTCCTATAGAGGCATGATCGCCATATTGACTCTTTGCAGTAATATCAATACCCATTCTAATTCCTTTATAATCTCCTGCCAATGATGCATCAGCCGAAGGGTTAAAGTAGGTTTCAATTCTATCGTCATTATAACCGGTTAAGATCGATTCCATTTCGGCTCCCATTCTAACATCTCCCCAAGATCCGCTAATAACAG
>NZ_JAJAPW010000042.1 GCF_020523925.1 Neotamlana laminarinivorans
TTATTACAGTAATTACTGTTCAATATTTTATTTTATTGATTCAATAATTGTTGCGTTGATATTTTATATTACTGTTGTTTCAATAATTGTCACTACACAGTATTTTCCATTATCGAAGCAATAATTCATATTATCTGAATAATATTATTAGATAACATTATTGGCAATGTCTAGAAAGTTCTGTCTAAGGAGAGGTTTGGTCACCTAATTGCGCGCCAGTAAGGAGAAATTCTTATTGGAAAGCCCCCTCTTTCCTGGGAACGGCCTGGTTGCCAGTACTGTGATTCTGTAATATTATTTATGAATAATTAATTATTGATTTATATGATGAGGAAAATATTGATATTATGTGGATATAGATGGAGAAAATTT
>NZ_JAJAPW010000043.1 GCF_020523925.1 Neotamlana laminarinivorans
AGGATTAATGTAGAGCGCCAAACTAATATAACCATACCGGCAATACTGTGCGAAGCAAAAGTAGCCGTAACACCTATGGACGGTTATACACGTTTTGCAGGTACCATGGAATTAGCGGGCATTAATCACAACATAAATTCCAAACGTGTTGAGGCCATTGCACAGGCTGCAAAACGCTATTACAATGGTTTGGAAATTACAGAAAAGGAAAAAGCTACAGCGAAATGTGGTTTGCGACCATGTTCGCCCGACGGTTTACCTTATATAGGAAAATCATCAAAATGCAAAAATTTAACCATTGCAACAGGCCATGCAATGATGGGTTGGAGCTTGGGTCCAGCAACAGGGAAATTGGTTTCAGAAATAGTT
>NZ_JAJAPW010000044.1 GCF_020523925.1 Neotamlana laminarinivorans
TATAAATGTTAATCAAGGCGATGAAGTTATATTAAGTGCATTGCCAAATGAAGTAGATGTAACAATTACTTTACCCGATGGGAGTCAAGTAGGAGATAATTATAATTTAGGCGATGTGGTTGTATCTCAATCTGGCATATACACTATAGAGTCGGAGTATGGTTGTATTATAACATTAGAAATAAATATAGAAGATCCTAATGCAAGTCCTTGTTCAACATATCCTATGGATGTAGAATATATAGTTGAAGGTGTTTCGGGAAGTGGTTCAGGCTCAATTACTATAGCATCAGGTGATAGTTTAGAGTTAAGTGTTGTTCAAGAAGATGTAGATTTTACAATTACACTACCAGACGGCAGCATTGTA
>NZ_JAJAPW010000045.1 GCF_020523925.1 Neotamlana laminarinivorans
CCTTCCCAAGTTTTGCCTTCTGCTACTGCTGTACTCATATATAATGGTTGTTATTTATAAAGTTGGACAAAAATAATCATTTTATTCATCTAATAAAACATACCGCTTAAAAATTAAGCTTCTAATTTAAAACTATGCAAAAAATAGTTTGGGCGTTCCCTTCGCTATAGAGTTTTAAGGTTTTAACAAGCATTTAATAATTGCTCGGGGCGGGCTTTTGGCAGTCGCTTCCTACTACGTCGGCGAGCTTCAACAATGCCTCAATCCCTAACGCAAATTTCTGCCAAAACCATTATAAAACAGCTATTTAAAACTTTATCTACCTAACAAAGTACAAAAACAAAAATAGGTAAACCCATAAAATAT
>NZ_JAJAPW010000046.1 GCF_020523925.1 Neotamlana laminarinivorans
CTTTATTGAAAAGGAAGCTACCTTAAATGGGAATAGTAGTTGGGAAGAAGTTATTTTTGATTTAGCAGATATTGATGAGTCTCAATCGTATCAAAAAATAGTTTTATTTTTCGATTTTGGTGTCGTTGGCGAAGGTGGTTCAGATTGGACTTTCTATATAGACAACATTAACCAAACTATACCTTCTAGTGGAGCAACAGGATTGCCTGGCCAATGGGTAATGGCTCCAGAAGGAGGTGCATTAGGTGTTGGTCCAAATGCTGGGAATTCAGAATGGTGGAATTGTGATGCAGCTTGTGTAACCAGCAGAGCATGTTTTTATGACGATGTTTATGTATTTGGCGAAGACGGCTCATTCCAAAAT
>NZ_JAJAPW010000047.1 GCF_020523925.1 Neotamlana laminarinivorans
TCCAACCTTTTAATAATCCTTTATAAACATAAAATTTTAAAGCATTGTATGTTGATATTTTGTCAAGATTTCTTTTGTTTAAATAATCATCTTTAGCGTTCCATTGAGCTAAATGAGCGTCATATTTATCTCCTTTTTTCACTACCCATTTATTAATCTCACGTGATATGGTAGAACGAGACCTATTGAGCTTTTTAGCTATATAAGCTTTGGTTTTATTCTCGTTAAAAAGTGTTTCAATTTTAATTCTTTCAGCTAAAGAAAGCCGTCTATGTTTTAAACTCATAATTACAAATCTATAATTTTAGATTTGTTGCGTTAAGTTATTGAATAGACCT
>NZ_JAJAPW010000048.1 GCF_020523925.1 Neotamlana laminarinivorans
GCTGAGTCTCAGCGATAACAGTGTTGAAAAATCTTTTAAATCATAGAAGATAGTAGATTTTATTCTCTACTTGACTCTTCTAATGGATTGCTTGTTCCGCTGCAGTTAAACTTGACATTTATTATATTTTATCAGTTTAACACTGTTGAAGGCTAATGATAATTTATTCTGCATTATCTTAGTCATAATATTTCTTACTGGGCTAGTTGAGCTCACCCTTTCTTTCACTGTTCTCTTCAGGAAATGAGAACGTAGCTGGGACTAGTCGGGGAACAGAGTGATGGTCCTAGATGTTTGCATTAGTAGTCCTCACTATTCTGTGAAATAGTGTGATAAT
>NZ_JAJAPW010000049.1 GCF_020523925.1 Neotamlana laminarinivorans
GGGCTTTCACTACTCGCACTTTCCTTTGTCAAGGCGCTCAAACAAGCCGTTCAATCCCTAACGCGTGGCGTACTAAAAAAGGCTTGTAAATAAAAGTAAAGGCAATTAACCATCAGTAAAAGTTCAATCACTATTAAAAACTCAAAAAAAACTAAGCTGTAAACACAAGCAAATGAGCAAGTTGAGTTGTAAGTTAAAAAAAAGACAAAAAAAGGTTAAAAAAAGTTTGTTTAAGAGCGAAAAAGAGGAGTATATTTGCACCCGCAAAAACGGGTAACCGATAAAAAAGCGACGTTCATTACACAAAGCAAAGAGGCAAAACAGAGGTTT
>NZ_JAJAPW010000004.1 GCF_020523925.1 Neotamlana laminarinivorans
AGAAACACTTCCAACAGTTCCAATGTGTACAACATTAACAAGTCCGTTAAACGGTTCAACAGATGTTTCAATAACTACCAATTTATCATGGACAGCTATTTCAGATGCTACAGGTTATAAGCTAACATTAGGTACAACATCAGGAGGGACAGATATTTTAAATGCAGAAGATGTTGGTAATGTATTAACCTACGATTTCGTATCAGATTTACCAGAAACGTCTGAGATTTATGTTACCATAACGCCTTACAATGCTGTAGGCGATGCAGTAAGTTGTACAGAAGAAAGTTTTACAACAGAAACACTTCCAACAGTTCCAATGTGTACTGCATTAGATTATCCATATAATAATGAAACAGAAGTAAGCATAGAAACAGATTTAAGTTGGGAAGATGTAATTGACGCTACTGGCTACAGGTTGTTTGTTGGAACAGCATCGGGGAGTTATGATATTGTTAATAACGAAGATGTTGGTAATGTAACATCTTATAGTTTAAACACAAATTTACCAGAAAATACTCAGATATATGTAACCGTTGTTGCTTATAATGATATTGGTGATGCTACAGGTTGTATAGAATCTTTGTTCAAAACTGATATAACATTAGCAGAATCTAAATATGGGTTTTCACCAAATGGAGACGGTATAAATGATTTCTGGGTAATAAATGGAATTGAAAATAGTCCAAATAATGTAGTTAATATATATAACCGTTGGGGAGATTTAGTATTTACTATAGCAAATTATAATAATTCAAGTAATGTTTTTCGAGGAGAGGCTAACAGGCTTAAACAGATGGGAGCAAGTAAACTTCCAAATGGAACATACTTTTTTGAAATCAAGGTTTCAGGAACGCATAATTTGAAAAAATTAAAAGGATTTGTAGTTATTAAACGCTAAAAAAGATGAAAATATATACTAAAAAAGTATTATTAATATTAATTTTTGTTGTTGCTACTGTAAGTGCACAGCAAAGTCCGTTATTTTCTGAGTATAATCACAATCCGTTTATCATTAATAGTGCATATGCAGGGTTAAGTGGAGATACCGAAGTAACACTAAGCAACAATGGGTATTTTGGAAATTTCGATGGAGCTCCTAGAACACTTTCTTTTAGCGGACACGGAAGTTTAAATAATGAAAAATTAGCTTTAGGAGCCGGAATTGTAAGAGATGAACTAGGTGTAACAAAGTCTACAAATGTTTTTGCTGCATTTTCGTATAAAATATTTTTCGACTTTAAAAGTAGCCGTCCATATTGGCAACATTATTCTCGAAATGTTTTGTCTTTTGGTTTAACTGCTGGTTTACAGCAGTTTCAAGATAATTTAACAGAATTAAACATAATTAACGATCCTGAATTTGCTAACGATGTTAACACCAGTATACCAACTATGGGTTTAAGTTTGTTATATAATAACGCTTTATTTTATGCAGGTTTTTCTGTTCCTAATGTAATTGGCGATGAGTTGGCAAGTGAACAAGTAGTTCGATTATCTTCTCCTGTTTACGGTTATGTTGGCTATCGATTTTTTAGTAATAAATTTGATAATATCATGTTAAAACCTAACATCCTTATAAAGCATGAAAACGGGGCTCCTTTACAAGCAGATTTTAATTTGTCGGTAAGTGTAAGAAATAAGTTTGAATTTGGAGGTGGTTATAGAACTTCTTCTAGTTTTAACCTGTTGGCAGGTGTTTATTTAATTAAAAATATTAGATTTATATATTTTTATAATATAGCTACAAACAATTCGCCTTTAGGAAATTCTTATGGTATAAGTTTAAGTATTAAATTTAATGAAGGTTACCAGCTTTAAGGGGAATTGTTGAGTATATTTGAATTATAAACATTTATATTCGAATAATAAATAAATGATTACTTCAAAGTTTAACGAAGAAATTAATATTTTAGAAACCGAATTTACTGGAGAGGTAGATTCGGTTTCTATATTATTGTATTTAAATGAGTTTAAAACTAATACTACACTTCCAAGAACACTTAAAACTTTAGTAAAAGCCGAAAAGGTTAAATTTAAGTTTTCTGTTAAAGATCTAAAAGATTTTAACGCTGTTAAAAACCAGTCTTTAAAACAATATAATAACGTTGCTTCGGCGGTGGTAATTAGTAATCCAATAGGAGCTGCTTTATGTACTATGTATGGTGCACTAGCAAATAACGAAAGCTATAAGTATAAAGTTTTTTCTACCCAAGAAGCAGCATTACTATGGTTAAATAGTATGTAGTTTTTTAAACAGCAGGGTTTGGTATATTGTCATGTACGGCATTTATTTGTTTTAAAATATCATCATTTAAACTAACCTCAATACTTGCTATATTTTCTTTTAATTGATTCATTGTAGTTGCGCCAATAATTGTGCTAGTAACAAAAGGTTGTTGGGTAACAAATGCTAAACTTAATTGTGCTAAAGTTAATCCGTGCTCTTCTGCTATTTTTAAGTATTGTTTAGCTGCTTTTGTAGCGTTTACGCTACTGTAGCGTGAAAATCTTGGAAATAATTTTAAACGTGCATTGTCTTCGGCTGTACCTTTTATGTATTTGCCTGATAGTACACCAAAAGCCATTGGTGAGTAAGCCAATAGGCCTACATGTTCTCTTAAAGATACTTCTGCTAAATCTGTTTCAAAGCTTCTGGTTAATAACGAGTAAGCGTTTTGTATGGTTTTTATTCGTGGTAAATTATTTGTTTTAGATTCTTGTAAATAACGCATGGTCCCCCAAGAATTTTCATTTGAAATACCGATATGTTTTATTTTACCTTGTTTAACTAGCATATCAAGACTATTTAATATGTCGTTAAAATTGTCTTCCCATTGAGTGTCTAGTGTATAAGTTCTAACTCCAAAACGATTAGTATCGCGCTCTGGCCAGTGTAATTGGTATAAATCTATATAATCGGTTTGTAAACGTTTTAATTCTAAATCTATAGCTTCGTTTATGGCTGCTTTACTAAAACCGTTAGTTCGAATATGTGCAGTATAATCGCCTGTTCCAGCAATTTTTGAGGCTAAAACTACTTGATCTCTTTTTCCTGATTTTTTTAACCAGGTTCCTACAATTTCGCTTGTACGACCGCTAGTTTCTGCAGTGGCTGGAACTGGGTATAATTCGGCTGTATCTATGAAATTAATACCGCTTTCAATGGCGTAATCTAGTTGTTGGTGGCCTTCAGCTTCGGTGTTTTGATTTCCAAATGTCATGGTGCCTAAACATAGTTTGCTAACTTTTATATTGGTGTTTGGTATGGTTGTATATTTCATTTTCTTTTTTTTATGCTAAATTTGCTTTAGCATTTTTAAATTATAGTTTTTTTGAAGCTTTAAAGATAAAAAAACCTTTCAGTTGTTTAAAAACTGAAAGGTTTAAAACTGTGTTAATAAGGTTTGCGTTAGGGATTGAAGCATTGTTGGAGCTCCTCGTAGAGAGCCCTTCGACTACGCTAAGGATAAACTTCACTTAAAGCCCAACCCTTTGGGGATAACGCCCTAATTATTTTATTCGTTTAATAGTTTTGAAAGTTCGTCTAACTTTGGTGTTAAAATAACTTCGATTCTACGGTTTTTTGCTCTGCCTTCTGGTGTTGTATTGGTTGCTACAGGAGCGAATTCGCCACGACCGGCAGCGGTTAAATTTTCTGGTGTAATTTGCGGATTTTCGCGTAAAATATTAACTATGGCAGTGGCGCGTTTAGTTGATAAATCCCAGTTGGTTGTAAGTGGTCCATTGCCAGAATAGGGTACGTTATCGGTGTGTCCTTCTATTAAAACGGCAATGTCTGGGTTGTTACCTAATACGCTTCCTAGTTGTTGTACGGCTCTACGACCTTCTGAACCTACTGCCCAACTTCCTGAGCTAAATAATAATTTGTTTTCCATAGATACGTAAACTTTACCGTCGCGTTGTTCTACGGTTAATCCTTTGCCTTCAAAATCGGTTAAGGCATGAGAAATGGCCTCTTTAAGTGCGCTCATTGCGGCGTCTTTATCTGAGATTACTTTTTCTAGTTCTGCAACACGGTTAGAGCGTTCTGCTAAGGCATTTTTTAAATTTTCTAAACGAGCACTTTCTGCGGCTAAGGCATCTTCTTTTGCTTCAAGTTGTGCTAAAAGTTCTCTGTTTTTTTCTGAATTTTTAGCAATAGCTGCCGAACTGTTTTTTTCTAAAGCTTCGTATGATGCTTTTAGGGCATCTAAATTGGCTTTAGTTGCAGCATAATCGGCTCTTAATTTATCGCGTTCGATTATAGCTTCATTGTAGGCTGTTTTTAGTTGCTTTAGCTCGTTTTCGGCAATAGTTCTAGCGCTTTGCAACATTTCGTTATTAGTTGCAAGATCACGGTTTTCCTCTTTTAACGTATTGTATTTATCTTCTAGTTCTTTATAAACTTTTGGAGATACACATGATGTAATTATTACCGCGAATAGTAACAAAAATGATGTTTTTTTAAACATGGAGATTAAAATTAAGTTGTTTGATGTTTATTGATTTATTTCTACTAAAATTGGACAGTGGTCGCTATGCACTGCATCTGTGAGTATAACGGCTCTTTTTATGTTTTCTTGTAAGGGTTGAGAAACCATGGCATAATCTAATCGCCAACCTTTATTATTAGCTCTAGAATTGGCGCGATAACTCCACCAACTAAATTCTTGTTTTTCGGGATTTAAATAGCGATACGAATCTATAAAACCGCTATCAATGAAATTACCCAGCCATTCGCGTTCTTCTGGTAAAAAACCTGAAACACCTTTCATTTTTGGGTTATGAATATCAATTTCTTCATGACAAATATTATAATCGCCACAAATAACTAAGTTAGGAATACTTTGTTTTAAATTATTAATGTATTCTTGAAACATGTCCATATATTCAAACTTGTGGTTTAACCTAGCACTATTAGTTCCAGAGGGTAAATATAAACTCATTACCGAACAGTCATCAAAATCTGCGCGTAGGTTTCTGCCTTCAAAATCCATAGACTCAATTCCTGTGCCATACTCTACATGATTAGGTTTTATTTTGCTTAAAATAGCAACGCCGCTGTAGCCTTTTTTTTGTGCACTAAACCAATATTGGTATTTGTAACCAGCGTTTGTAAACACATCTAAGTCTAATTGTTCTTTTAATGCTTTTATTTCTTGAATGCAAATAACATCTGGGTTTGCAGCTTCGAGCCAATTTATAAAGCCTTTATTTAATGCTGCGCGTATGCCATTTACGTTATAAGATATAATTTTCATGTTCTGTTTTTTGTTCTAGTATTTCCGAGAAATTATAGAATTTAACGTTGTTTTTTAATTTACACAAAACTACATAATAAAATAGTTTTGGTTTGTTTTAGCTAAAATAAATAATGCGCTATTTTTACACCATCAATTTAATAATATTTTACGCTTAACACGTTTTAAATGTATGTTTTATGCTACTACAGCGTTGTAGTTGAAACGTTTTATCGAAAAAAATAAATTAAAATATTTTAGTTTATTTTTAGTTAATGTAATTAATGAAAATAATAGTAGCTAGTTTAGTGTTTGTATTAGGGTTTTGTGGTTTTTCGCAGGGTGGCTTTTCTAATTACAAAACTAAAAAAGTCGCTGTTAAAGATAGTATTCGTGTAGATAGTGTTAGTATTAATCCAAATTACTTTTTTGTTAGAACTAACAACCATGCTTTAGTTGATAGTTCTGACTATATTGTCAATTATCCCAAAGCATTATTAGTTTTTAAAAAACCGATTGAATCAGATTCCATAACTATTGAATATTTAAAGTTTCCAGATTTTTTAACTAAAACTTATAAACAGTTAGATGAAAGTATAATAACACCAAATAACGCATCTGCCCAACAACTTTATAAATTTACCCAAAGTAATAAACAAACCAACGCTTCTTTATTTAATGGTTTAAATACTTCGGGTAGTATTGCTCGTGGTGTTACAGTTGGTAATAACCAAAATTCTGTTTTAAATAGTGAGCTAGATTTGCAGATTACGGGTAAACTAAACGATAAAGTATCATTAAGAGCTTCAATACAAGATGCCAATGTGCCTTTGCAAGAAAGCGGTTATAGCCAACGTTTAGATGAGTTTGATCAAGTATTTATAGAATTGTTTAGCGAGCGTTGGCGTGTTAGAGCAGGAGATATTGATCTAATTAACGACGGGTCCTATTTTGCTAGCTTTTCTAAACGTGTTCAAGGGTTAAACTTTAATGTTAATTTAGGTGATAGTTCTAATAGTACTGATCTTTTTGCGGCTGGAGCTATTGTACGTGGGCAATTTGCAACAAGTCAGTTTACGGCTCAAGAAGGTAACCAAGGGCCATATAAACTTGAAGGGCAAAATGGCGAATTGTATGTTTTGGTTGTTTCTGGTAGCGAAACAGTTTACGTAAATGGTGTTGCGTTAAAACGTGGTGAAAGTGAAGATTATATTATAGATTATAATGCGGGCGAAATAATATTTAATGCTACATTTCCTATAACTTCAGAAATGCGAATTACTGTAGACTATCAGTTTAGTGATAGAAATTATTCGCGTTTTATAGCTTATGGTGGTGGTGAATATAAAAGTGATAAATTTGAAATAGGAGTTACGGTATATTCTGAAAATGATTCAAAAAATCAACCACTACAACAAAACTTATCGGAAGAACAAGTACAGATTCTTGCCAATGCAGGTGATAATGAAGATTTAATGGTTTCACCATCTGAAACAGAACAGGAATACGATGAAAATCGTATTCTGTACAGAAAAGAGATTGATAATGGTAATGAAGTTTTTGTGTTTTCTACCAATCCAGACGATGTACTTTATTTAGTGACTTTTAGTTATGTTGGCGAAAACCAAGGCGATTATTATTTAAGCGATATCAGTGCCATAAATAATATTTACGAGTATGCTGGAGAGAATTTAGGCGACTATGCACCAATTACCCAACTTATTGCACCTGTAAGTCTCCAAGTTGCCGTGTTAAGTGGTGCATATAATCCTTCAGAAAAAACAGCTATTAAATTTGAAGCTGCAGTAAGCACCAGCGATTTAAACTTATATTCTAATTTAAATGATAATGACAACAATGGCTATGCAGGAAAGCTTGTTTTTAATCAGGCTTTAGTAAAAAAAGACAGTTTATGGAATTTAAACGCTTATTTAGATGCCGATTATATTAGTAGTAATTTTAGAAATGTTGAAGGTTTATACTCTGCCGAATTTAGTAGAGATTGGAATTTAGATTTAGATAACGTAAATGGTATAGGTTTAGGCTTAGGTAATCAGGCATTAGTTACTTCAGGTTTAAAATTTTATAAAACAAAAAACGGATTTGCAAATTACCAATTCGAGCATTTAAATTATTCTTCGGGTTTTAATGGAAATAGGCATGTTATAAACACGCAGTTAAAGTTTAATAAGTTAAAGTTTTTATCATCTTCAAGTTATTTAAAGGCTAACTCTACGGTAAATCAATCTACTTTTTTAAGATCATATAATCAATTAACTTATAGTTTAAATAAGGCATGGTTAGGAGGTAAATTTGCTATAGAAGATAACCAACAAACCGAAAAAGAAACGCAAACATTAACCGATTTGAGCCAGAGATATAAGTCGTACGAAGCATTTTTTGGAGTAGGCGATAGCACAAAAGTTTTTGCAAAAGTTGGTTATATAAACAGAGCTAACGATAGTATTCGTAACAACCAGTTGCAAAAAGTAAATACATCGAACACGTATTATGTAGATTCAAAACTTATTCAAAACAAAAACACCAATTTACAGTTTTTCGCAAATTACAGAACTTTAAATTTTACAGATGAAACCGAAGAAGATGAAAAATCGGTAAATTCTAGATTAATTTATAGTCAAAAGCTCTTTAATCAAATAGTTCATTTAAATGTTAATTACGAAACCAATTCAGGAACATTAGCCGAACAGGATTTTACGTATGTTGAGGTTGAAGCAGGTCAAGGTAGTTACACCTGGATAGATTACAATAACAATAGCATACAAGAGCTAGAAGAATTTGAAATTGCACAATTTTCAGATCAAGGTACTTATATTCGAGTGCTTTTACCTAACCAAGTTTACATTAATACTCACCAAAATAAATTAAGTAAAACACTTACTTTAAACCCTGCGGTTTGGTCTAGTAGTAAAAAGTATTTTAATAAATTGTTATCACATTTTTATTATCAAATCAGTTATTTAATTGATAGAAACAATAGGCGTGAAGGCGATGTTTTTAATTTAAACCCTTTTAAAGAGGATGAAGATAATCAGTTAGGTTTACAGCTTAATTTTAGAAATGTGTTGTATTTTAACAGAGGAAAACAACACTTTACAACATCGTACACAGTTTTAGATAATACAACCCAAAGTTATTTTTCTATTGGCTCATTAAATAGCCGATTAAAAAGTCATCAACTAAATTTTAATCATAAAATTGCAGAAAATTGGTTAATTAATTTATTGGGAGTTTTTGATGAAAATGAAAGTGAAAGCGAAAATTATTCCAGTAAAAATTACAATATTAATCAGTATCGATTTAATCCAAAATTATCATATTTATTTGGTAATAATTCTAGTTTCGATGTGTTTTATCAAATTACAAATAAAGAAAACACAATTAATGATTTAGAGCTGTTGAAACAACAAAAATATGGTGCTTCGTTTAGTTTTGCGAGTAGCCAAAAAAGCGCCATAAATGGTGAATTTAATTATTTTTCAAATAATTTTGAAGGCGATTCTAGCACACCTGTAGCTTACCAAATGTTAGAAGGCTTGCAACCCGGAACCAATTTTACTTGGAGTTTATTAGCGCAAAAAAAGCTAACAAAATATTTAGATTTGAATTTGAGCTATTTTGGCAGAAAAACCGAAACCAGCAATGTTATTCATACAGGTACTATACAACTAAAGGCCTATTTTTAAAAGTTTGAATCATCAATATCTTCAAAAACATTTATAATAGCTTTAATGGCTGAAATATAAAATGAAGGATGAATGTTCTCGTAATCGTCTGTTGGTTCATGGTAATCTTCATGATCTTCAACTCCAAAATATATAAAAGGAATATTTTTTCTATGAAAATTAGCATGATCTGATGCATAAGTCCAGTTTTCAAGTTTATCGTATCCATCATGTCCTATAACAAGTTTAAAATCATCTGTGTTTTTAAATTGTCTTACAATTTGTTTAAGGCGAGTATTAGTTTGTGTACCAACGGCAAATAATTCTTTTTTATCGCTTCGGCTTATCATGTCTAAATTTAAATTAACCATGATATTTTCTTTAGGTATGTTAGTATTATTTACAAAATATTTTGAGCCTTGTAAGCTTAGTTCCTCTGCATCAAAAGCAGCAAGAATAACAGAATGTTTTGGCCGATTGTTTTTAAAGTATTCTGCTAAACTAAAAAGTGCAGCAACACCAGATGCATTATCATCTGCGCCATTATAAATTTTACCACGTTTAATGCCTTCATGGTCGTAATGTGCGCTTATAATTACATATTTTTTTTTGTAGCTAGTTCCTTCAATAAAACCAATAATATTTTTAGCGTTGTAATAAATATTACCTTTATTAAAAGAAAATGGTTGTGTGTATTTTTTAGTTAATGGTTTTACGCCATGAGTGTAAAATTGATTTATTATGTATTTCTCAGCTTTAAGGGCGCCTTTAGTTCCTGTTCTTCGTCCTTCAAAAGCATCTGATGATAGTGTTTGTAAATGTTTTAAAGTTTCAGTTTCATTAAATAAATTGGAGCTAGTTGTATTTTGTGAGATACTAATTTTTCCTATTAAAAGGAATATATAGAAGGCAAGATATTTTTTTATCATAAGCTAAATTTAAATAAAAAAAGCCTAAGTAAGTTTACTTAGGCTTTTTAATTTATGTTTTTATGTGAGTTAACTTATATATTAGCTTTCATTAATTCACGGTTCATTCTTGCGATGTTTTCTAACGAAATTCCTTTAGGGCATTCAATTTCGCAAGCTCCTGTGTTTGTACAGTTACCAAAACCTTCTAAATCCATTTGGGCTACCATATTTTTAACACGATCTGCAGCTTCAACTTGTCCTTGTGGTAAAAGCGCATATTGCGATACTTTAGCACCAACAAACAACATAGCAGATGAGTTTTTACATGTAGCAACACAAGCACCACAACCAATACATGTTGCAGCATCCATAGCTTCATCTGCAGCATGTTTAGAAATTGGTAATGCGTTTGCATCTTGTGTGTTTCCAGAAGTGTTTACAGAAATGTAACCACCAGCATGTTGTATTCTATCAAACGAGGTTCTGTCTACAACTAAATCTTTAATTACTGGGAAAGCAGCTGCTCTAAATGGTTCGATAGTAATAGTGTCACCATCTTTAAACATACGCATGTGTAATTGACATGTTGTAACGCCACGATCTGGACCGTGAGCTTCACCGTTTATATACATAGAACACATACCACAAATACCTTCACGACAGTCATGATCGAAAGCAACAGGTTCTTCACCTTTAGCTACTAATTGTTCGTTAAGAACATCCATCATTTCTAAGAAAGACATGTGTTCTGAAATTTCGGTAACTTTATAATCTACCATTTGACCCTTAGCGTTTGAGTCTTTCTGTCTCCAGATTCTTAATGTTAAATTCATTCCTTTTTCTGACATAACCTTTCTTATTTGTATGAACGTTGTTTCAGTTCTATATCGTTAAATTCTAATTCCTCTTTATGCAATACAGCATCGGCAGGTTCGCCTTTGTATTCCCAAGCAGCTACATAAGCGTATTCTTTATCGTTACGTTTAGCCTCACCTTTTTGTTCACCATCAAGTTCTACAGATTCTTCTCTAAAGTGTCCGCCACAAGATTCGTTTCTGTTTAGGGCATCTTTAGCAAAAAGTTCACCAAGTTCTAAGAAATCTGCCACTCTTCCAGCTTTTTCAAGTTCTGGGTTCATTTCGTTTGCAGTTCCTGGTACCTTTACGTTTTTCCAGAAGTCTTCACGAAGGGCTTTAATTTCGGCCATGGCTTCTTTTAATCCTTGCTCGTTTCTAGACATACCGCATTTATCCCACATTATTTTTCCTAATTTTTTGTGGTAATAATCTACAGAATTAGTTCCTTGGTTGTTAACAAAGAAATCGATTCTATCTTTTACTTCTTTTTCAGCTTCATCAAACTCAGGTGTATTGGTTGGAATTTTTCCGGTACGAATTTCATCAGCTAAATAATCACCAATTGTATAAGGTAAAACAAAGTATCCATCGGCTAAACCTTGCATTAATGCAGAGGCACCTAAGCGGTTAGCACCATGATCGGAGAAGTTAGCTTCACCAATACAGTATAAACCATCAACTGTGGTCATTAAGTTATAATCAACCCAAACACCACCCATAGTATAGTGTGTTGCAGGATAAATCATCATAGGGGTTTCGTACGGATTCTCATCTACGATTTTCTCGTACATTTGGAATAAGTTTCCGTATTTAGCTTCAACAATAGCTTTACCTAAATCGTATATTTTTTGTTTTGAAGGGTTTTCAATATTATGAATTTTAGCTTGCTCTTTACCATATCTTTCAATAGCCGAAGCAAAATCTAAATATACAGCTTCACCAGTAGCGTTAACACCATAACCAGCATCACAACGCTCTTTAGCGGCACGCGATGCAACATCACGAGGTACTAAGTTACCAAATGCAGGGTAACGACGCTCTAAGTAGTAATCTCTTTCATCTTCCGATAAATCGGTTGGTTTTTTCTTGCCTTCACGAATAGCAATAACGTCTTCCATGTTTTTTGGCACCCAAATACGCCCGTCGTTACGTAACGATTCCGACATTAACGTTAATTTAGATTGGTAATCACCAGAACGAGGAATACAAGTTGGGTGAATTTGTGTATAGCAAGGGTTTGCAAAATAAGCTCCTTTTTTATGAATTTTCCATGCTGCAGTAGCATTAGAACCCATAGCATTAGTAGATAAGAAATAAACATTTCCGTAACCACCAGAAGCAATAACTACAGCATGAGCAGAATGACGCTCAATTTCTCCTGTAATTAAGTTACGCGCAATAATACCACGAGCTTTTCCGTCTACTTTTACAACATCTAGCATTTCGTGACGGTTAAACATTTCAATTTTACCACGAGCAATCTGTCTATTCATAGCAGAATAAGCGCCTAATAATAATTGCTGACCAGTTTGTCCTTTAGCGTAAAATGTTCTAGAAACCAATACACCACCAAAAGAACGGTTATCTAAAAGGCCACCATAATCACGAGCAAAAGGAACGCCTTGAGCCACACATTGGTCAATTATATTTGCCGATACTTCAGCTAAACGGTATACGTTAGCTTCACGCGAACGGTAATCGCCACCTTTTACGGTGTCGTAAAATAATCTGTATGTTGAATCGCCATCACCTTGATAGTTTTTGGCAGCATTTATACCACCTTGCGCTGCAATTGAGTGTGCACGACGAGGTGAATCTTGATAACAAAATGCTTTTACGTTATATCCTAATTCGGCAAGAGTTGCAGCTGCAGAACCCCCAGCTAAACCAGTACCTACAACAATAACATCGATAAGACGTTTGTTTGCAGGGTTTACCAAATCAATTTTGTCTTTATAAGTTGTCCATTTATCTTTAATTGGACCTTGAGGTACTTTTGAATTTAAAGCCATATTTTTAAGATTAATGGTTAAAATGATGGTAAAGTGCTATAAAAATAAATCCTAAAGGAATTATTATAGAATAAGCTTTACCAATGTTTTGTAAAGTTTGTTTTCTTCCAGCCGTTGCTCCTACAGATTGGAATGCCGAAGTAAACCCGTGTAGTAAGTGTAAAGCTAAAAACACAAAAGCCAATACATAAGCACCAACACGAATAGGGCTTACAAATTTATGAGTAAGCTCTTCGTAGTAACGAAACCCATCAACGCCTTCTAGCGTTCCAGACCAATCGCCTTGAATGTATTTTGTGTTAATTTCAGGAATCCAGAAATCGATAAAGTGAAGCACGATAAAAGCTAAAATAGCTGCGCCACTCCAAATCATATTTCTACTCATCCAAGATGAATTTGCGGCACCATTATTTTTCACATAAGCAACACCTTGTGCTTTTTTGTTTTTTATTTCAAGAACAAATCCCATGATGAAATGAAACACTACACCAAAAATTAAAACTGGTTGTAATGCAAATTGAACAAGAGGGTTAGTTCCCATAAAATGTGAAACTTCGTTAAAAAGATCGGGATTAAAAACCGAAAGTAAATTAATTGCGAAGTGTTGTAGTAAGAATACCATAAGGAAGAATGCCGAAAGTGCCATGGCAACCTTTCTTCCTATCGAAGATTTAAAAAATCCGCCCATTATTTTGTTAGTTTATTTATATATAACAAATGTAAGGCTCAAAGCTATTTTTAACAAGCATTAAATGGCATTTTACTGTGTATTTAGAATCATTTTAAAGAAGATTATACCCTTAAAAATTTACATTATGTTAAAAGCTTAGTAAGGCAAATAGCTTTTTGTAGCTTTGTGTAATTACAAAATTTAATTTCTATTTTTATTATGAAATATTTACCTATTGATAATGAGTTGTTTGTAAAAAACAGAAAAAAGTTTGCGGCTAATATGAAGCCTAATAGTTTGGCTGTTTTTAACTCGAACGATATATACCCAATTAGTGCAGATAGTACCTTGCCATTTCAGCAACATCGCGATATTTTTTACTTAAGTGGCGTAGATCAAGAAGAGAGTATTTTAGTAATATTTCCAGATTGCCCAAAAGAAAAACATCGTGAAATTTTATTTCTGCGAGAAACTAACGAGCATATTGCCGTGTGGGAGGGGGCAAAACTAGACAAAGAAGCGGCCTACAAAACCAGTGGTGTAAAAACGGTATATTGGTTACAGGATATGGAAAAGGTAATGTTTGAATTAATGACTCAATGTGATACCGTATACATAAATACTAACGAACATTATCGTGCTAGTGTAGAAACTGAAACCCGTGAAGATCGATTTTCTAAATGGTTAAAGCAAAAATACCCAGCTCATAGCGTTGCCAAAAGCGCACCTATTTTACAACGATTACGCTCGGTAAAAGAGCCACAAGAAATTGCTTTAATGCAGCAAGCTTGTGATATTACTGAAAAAGGATTTAGACGGTTGTTAAATTTTGTAAAACCCGGAGTTTGGGAATATGAAATTGAGGCAGAGTTATTGCATGAATTTATTAAAAACCGATCTAAAGGTTTTGCATACTCGCCAATAATTGGCTCTGGAAATAACGCTAATGTGTTGCATTATTTAGAAAATAATAAACAATGTAAAGCCGGTGAATTAATTTTGCTTGATACAGCTGCAGAGTATGCAAATTATTCTAGCGATTTAACTAGAACTATTCCTGTTTCTGGTACGTTTACTAAACGACAAAAAGATGTTTATAACGCGGTAAACAATGTTAAAAAAGAAGCAACAAAAATGTTAATTCCTGGAACTATTTGGGAAGATTATCATGTTGAGGTTGGTAAAATAATGACTTCTGAACTTTTAGGTTTAGGCTTGTTAGATAAAGCTGATGTGCAAAATGAAGATCCTGATTGGCCTGCTTACAAAAAGTATTTTATGCACGGAACGTCTCATCATATAGGTTTAGATACGCATGATTACGGAATTTTAACCGATCCAATGGTGCCAAATATGGTATTTACGGTAGAGCCTGGAATTTATATTCCTGATGAAGGTTTTGGTATTCGATTAGAGGATGATGTAGTAATTCAAGAAGAAGGAGAACCTTTTAATTTAATGAAAAATATTCCTATAGAAGCTGATGAAATTGAAGCTATCATGAATTCATAGAAAAACAAAAGGGATTGCAAAAGCAATCCCTTTTTTTCCACGCTAACATAGCGATTTACAGAGTGACTAATTCAAATAAATAATTATTTAGCTTTTGTAGTGTGGTAATTTTGTTGCTGGTATCAATTAATAAAGAAATGTTGTTGTTGCTTCCTCCATAAGAAATCATTCTTATTTTAACATCTTGTAGTATTTGAAACAATTTAAAAGTTTCTTGGTGGTTTACTACAGCATGTCCAACTAAGCAAACAATACTTTGGTTATTATCAACTTCTACAGTTGAGAATTTTTCTAATTCGTTTAGTATTTTTTCTAAATTTTTATCATCGTCTATAGTTAATGAAACAGCAACTTCCGATGTGGTAATCATGTCGATAGAGGTTTCATAAACTTCAAAAATTTCAAAAACACGTTTCAAAAAACCATGAGCTTGTAACATTCTGCCCGATTTAATTTTTATAGCAGTAATGTTATCTTTCGCAGCTATAGCTTTAACACCGTTTTCTGAGGTTTCTTCAGATATTAATGTGCCATAAGCTTCAGGATCCATAGTGTTTTTTAAGCGTACAGGAATTTGATCTTTTCTAACCGGCGAAATAGTTTGTGGGTGTAATATTTTAGCTCCAAAATAAGCTAACTCTGCAGCTTCATCAAACGACAGGTTAGAAATTGGTTTGGTGTTTTCAACATGACGTGGGTCGTTGTTATGCATCCCATCAATGTCGGTCCAAATTTGTACTTCTTCCGCTTTTATAGTTGCTCCAATTATTGTAGCTGTATAATCGCTTCCGCCACGTTGAAGGTTAGAAATTTCATCTTCAGTATCTAAACAAATAAAGCCTTGAGTTATGTAAATTTCTGCATCACCTGCATTTTTAATTACTTGATTAAAGTTTTCTTTAATGTAAGCAAAGTCAGGTTCTTTGTGTTCATCAATACGCATAAAATCTAGAGCAGGAAGTAAAGCGGCGCTAATACCTTCTTGCGCTAAATAGCTGTTAAACATATATGTAGATAATAGCTCGCCTTGAGCCAAAATTTTATTTTCTAAAGCTAATGTATGTGTTTTGTACGTGCATTCTATTAAAAAATCGAACACATCATTTACATAGCTTTTTACATTGTAGTTTAAAGTTTTTTCTTGTAACAACTCGTTAATAGTAGCTGTATATTTTTCATGAAGCGCATTAATGTGTTCTAAAGCTTCATTAGAATTTTTTTCCGAAATAAATTGAGCAATTGCAACTAAAGCGTTGGTAGTTCCTGACATAGCCGAAAGCACAACTACCTTTTTTTTGCCATCGTTAATTATACTTTTAACGTTGCTCATGTTTTTTACCGAACCTACAGAGGTTCCTCCAAATTTCAATACCTTCATTTTCAATTAATTTGTTGGCTAAATTAAAACTCCTTTTATTATTTTCTATGTTTTTAATAAAAAAAAATTATTTTTACACAAATTGTTAAATAATTAACATGAAAACAGTATCTAATTGTGTAGAAGATATTTTAATATCGCAACCTTATCTTGAAGAAGCGCTTTCAAGAAACATTATTAATTTTAGTGCTTTGGCTATTGAGTTAACAGAGCCAATAAGCAAAATGCTAAAAAAAGATGTAAAACCTGGAGCTATTATGATGGCTTTAAGGCGCTATAACCCGCCAGTAGCTTTGTCTAACTCTGTTAAAATGAAGCGTGTAATACAAAATTTAGGCGATATTACCGTGCGCTCTAACCTTACCGATTTTACTGTAAAAAATTCTGATACTATAATTGATAATCATGCTAAAATTCTGGAACGAATCAATCAAGAATCTAAATTATTTTACACCTTTACACGTGGTATTCATGAAAGCAATATTATAATATCCAGTAGTTTAAATGATTTTATAAAAAGTCAGTTGCAAGGTGAAACGTTTTTAGCAGTTCAAGATGGATTAACGGCCATAAGTATAAATTTGCCCAAGGACAATTCTAAAATAGCGGGCCTATATTATCATTTTTTTAAGCGCTTAGCTTGGGAAGGAGTGGTGCTTTACGAGGTTATTTCTACAACTAACGAGTTTACTATTTTAGTTGAAGATGAATTTGTAGACAAGGCATTTACTGCCATTAAGAAAGTAAAAGCATAAATTTAAATGACTTTTATTTACAAAGAAGCTTCAGTTTTTTACACAGATTCTGGTGAGGGTGAAACATTGGTGCTATTGCATGGGTTTCTAGAGTATAGCGGTATGTGGGAAGCTTTTATTCCAGAACTTAGTAAAACAAATCGGGTAATTTGTGTTGATTTATTAGGGCATGGTAAAACCGATTGTTTGGGTTATGTACATAGCATGGAGCTCATGTCAGAAACTGTTTGTGCGGTTTTAAGGCATTTAAATATTGCTAAAGTTAATTTGGTTGGTCATTCCATGGGCGGTTATGTAGCTTTGGCTTTCGCCGATAATTGGCCAGAAATGGTTTCGGGTTTGTGTTTATTAAATTCTACAGCTGAAGCAGATTCAATAGAAAGGAAGCAAAATCGCACACGTGCTATTGAGGCTGTAAAAAACAATCATAAATTATTTATAAGAATGGCTATAGCCAACTTATTTTGGCCAGAAAACCGAAATCGGTTTGCCAACCAGATTAAGGAAACAATAAAAGAAGCCACTAAAACTCCTTTACAAGGTATAATTGCAGCCTTAGAAGGCATGAAAATAAGGCAAGATAGACAGCATGTTTTAAAAAATGCGTCTTTTAAAACCTTAATTATAGCAGGAGAAAAAGACCCTGTGCTATTTTATAAATCTATTGTTCGTCAAGCTGAAGCCAATAACACTCCAGTTGTTTCATTTCCAGATGGTCATATGAGTCATATCGAAAATTCAACTGAATTTTTAAATGAAATAGCGCATTTCATCGAAAAAAAATAGCTTTTTGTCGTATTTTGAATTTTTTTTCATATGTTTAGAATCCAAATCTAATAACCATGAGAAATTATTCACCTATAAAAGCAGCTCTCATGCCTCGAATTTACTGTAATGTTTTCGGGCATGATTACCATGTGACTAAAAAAGTTACTCGCCACGTTAAAGAATACACCTGTACACGCTGTAGCAAAGAGTTAACAACAAATAGTAATGGAGATTTAACGGCCTTAACTCCTAAGTATAAGGAGATAAACGAGGTTTTAGAGAAAATTCATGCAGCTAGAAGTAGGCGTTTACGGGGCAAATCTAGCATTTCATCGATTAGCTCGCAAGTAGTTTAATATTCTCAAGCTTTTTACCTAAGTTTAAATATCTCTAATTAACTAATTTAAAAGATTTTGATAGCGAATGAAAAACCTTTATTGTAAAGTCTTTGGGCACCATTACCAAGTGTCTCGAGAAGTTACTTTACATGTAAAAGAATACACCTGCAAATATTGCAAAAAAGAACTGACCACAAATAGCAACGGCTATCTTGTTGAGCTAACACCAAAATACAGAGAAATTAATGATGTGTTAGCATCGATGTTTGTTAAACGTCACGGCATACTTCCAACTACAACTGAAACAAATATATCACCAATAATTACTGTAGGTAGCTTAATAAAGTTTAGTCATTAAAATTTTTCCAGCCCTGTGCTTTTATAGGAATTTTAGTGTCTGCTCGTGTTATTAAATGCATGCCTTCTTTTTCTTCTTTAATAAAACCAATAACGCTTAAATTAGGGTTGGCTTTTATTTTAGGGTAATCGTCTTGCGATATGGTGAACAGTAATTCATAATCTTCACCTCCATTTAAAGCAACGGTTGTACTGTCTATGTTAAATTCTTCGCAAGTTGAAATTACTTGAGGGTCTAAAGGTAGTTTGTTTTCGTATAAATCGCACCCAACTTTGCTTTGTGTGCATAAATGCATGATTTCAGAAGATAAACCATCACTAATGTCAATCATAGAAGTAGGTTTAACATCCAAATCACTTAAAAGTTTTACAATATCTTTTCTGGCTTCTGGTTTTAATTGGCGCTCAATAATGTAAGTATACGGTTCTAAATCTGGTTGATTATTAGGGTTTACTTTATAAACTTCCTTTTCCCGTTCTAAAACTTGCAAGCCCATATAAGCCGCACCAATATCGCCGCTTACCACTAATAAATCGTTAGGTTTAGCTCCGTTTCTGTAAACTACTCCGTTTTCATCTACTTCCCCAATGGCTGTAACCGAAATTAATAATCCTTTATTGGAAGATGTTGTATCTCCGCCAATAACATCAATATTATAAATTTTAGCAGCTGTTTCAATACCTGCATAAATGGCTTCTATGGCTTCTAGAGGAAAACGATTAGAAACAGCAATAGAAATTGTAACTTGTGTTGCAGTAGCATTCATAGCATAAACATCAGATAGGTTTACAATTACAGATTTGTAACCTAAGTGTTTTAAAGGCATGTAGCTTAAATCAAAATGCACGCCTTCAACTAATAAATCTGTGGTAACAACAACTTGCTTTTTAAAATTTAATACAGCAGCATCATCACCAATACCTTTAATTGTAGAACTGTGGTTTATCTTAAAGTTTTTGGTTAAATGGTCAATTAAACCAAATTCACCTAAATCGCTTAACTGTGTTCTTTGCTGGTTTTTATCTTCTATCATAATGCAAAAATAAGAAGCTATTTTCGTTTTTACTATATTTATACCAAAACTAAATTTATTTAGTTATAATAATAAACCGCATCAAAATGAATTTAAAAGCTAACTATTTACTTTTAATAATTTGCTTCTCTTTTTTATTAATTCAATCATGTAAAACAGAACCTATTGAAACAATTGAAGGTGTTCTGGCGTCATGCGAAAATGGATTTGCCGATGTTTACCCGTGTAATGGCTACGATTTAGTTGCTCGTATACCTTTAAGCGTGTTTGAAGCTGCAGCTGGAAATGACTGTTGGGGTTGGACGGATATTGCTACAAACAAAGAATATGCTTTAATGTGCTTAAATAATGGGGTTGGTTTTGTAGATATTACAGATGCTCTAAATCCTGTTTATTTAGGCAAGTTGCCTACAGCTACTTCCTCAAGTTCATGGAGGGATGTAAAAGTTTATAATGATTATGCGTTTATTGTAGCCGATAATGCTGGTGCACATGGTATGCAAGTTTTTGATTTAACTCGCCTAAGAACGGTTACTAATGCACCAGAGACTTTTAATCCTGATGCGCATTTAACCGATTTCGAAAGTTCACATAATATCGTAATAAACGAAGCTTCAGGTTATGCATATATTGTTGGGGCTAGCAGAATATCTACTTACGCAGGTGGGCCTATTTTTGTAAATATTCAAAACCCTTTAGCGCCTTTTGTTGAAGGTGGTTTGCTTGATGGCGGTTACAGTCACGATGCACAAGTAGTTACTTACAATGGTCCAGATACAGATTATTCTGGTATGGAAATTTTAATTGGTAGTAACGAAAACGAAGTTGTAATAGCTAATGTTACAGATAAAAGTAACCCGGTAGTTATTTCTACAATAAGTTACGCAAACGTTGGTTATGCACATCAGGGTTGGTTTACGGAAGATTTCAACTATTTTATTTTAGGCGATGAGTTAGACGAAATAAACACGGGAACAAACACAAGAACTTTAATTTTTAATTTTTCAGATTTAGATAATCCAACATTTCACATGGGGTATTTGTCAGATTTTTTGGCTATCGATCATAACGGATATGTTTTAGGCAATACATTTTATCAGGCAAGTTACAGAGCAGGAATGAGGGTTATAGATATATCAGAACTAGCCAACTCAACAATGAGTGAGATTGGTTATTTCGATACATATCCAAACGATAATAACGCTAATTTTAATGGTGCTTGGAATGTGTATCCGTTTTTTTCTAGTGGAAATATTATCATCAGTGATATTGAAGGCGGTTTATTCGTGGTAAGAAAAAGCGAAAGTTAATTGTTTTTCAATATGAAAAGTCAAAGTGTTTTTTTCGTACTTCTTTTATTGAAATTACTTGTAAGTTGTTCTTCGGAAAATGAATCTTCAAAAACTTCAGCACCAGAAATCAATTTTATCAAAACACTAGGCGGAAGCAATAATGATAGTGCAGAATCGGTTGTTTCTACTGCTGATGGTGGTTACGCTATTTTGGGTTATACACAAAGTTTTGATGGCGATGTAACAGAAAAAAGTAATGATGCATTCAACTTTTGGCTTTTAAAATTTGACGCTTCACATGTTTTGCAATGGCAAAAAAACTACGGCGGAAGTAATGATGATAGAGGTAGTAGTATAATTGAAACTCAAGATGGTGGCTTTGCCATTTTAGGTTACAGCCAAAGTACAGATTTAGATGTAAACGAAAACGCAGGAGCTAAAGATTATTGGGTACTTAAATTAAACGCCTTAGGCGAACAGCAATGGCAAAACAACTTTGGTTTTATTGGTGATGATAGCGGTATTTCAATTATACAAACTAACGATTCAGGGTATTTATTAACAGGGGTTTTAGATGTTTCAGCATCCGAAGGACAAGGAAATAGTAAAGTTTCAGATATTAAACATGCGGGTGGCGATTATTGGGCTATTAAACTTGGTAATTCAGGGAATTTAGAGTGGAGCCAATATTTTGGAGGTACTTTTACCGATACGCCTTATGCAGTAGTGCAAACCAACGATAATGGTTTTATTTTAGTAGGATCTTCAGATAGTAATGATGTAGATATTTCATCAAACAAAGGGTCGTACGATTTTTGGGTTGTTAAACTGTCTGAAACAGGAGTATTAGTTTGGGAGAAATCTTTTGGAGGAACAGAAATAGATGAAGCTAGAGCTATTACAAAAACTAGCGATAATAATTATGTAATTGTTGGCGATACTAGAAGTAACGATACCGACGTTTCATTAAATAACGGTGCTGCCGATTTGTGGGTTATAAAAATTAACGATTCTGGAGATTTAATCTGGGAAAAAACTTTTGGAGGTACAAGTTTTGATGCTGGTCGTTCAGTATTTTTAACCAACGACGATGGGTTTTTAATTTCAGGAAGCTCAAGAAGTGTAGATGGTAATGTAAATAAAAACGAAGGTCAAAACGATGCTTGGGTTTTAAAACTCGATGAAAATGGTAATCTGCAATGGCAACAAACTATAGGAGGTAGCGAAATAGATTATTTTTATGATGCTGCCCAACTCAGCGATGGTAGTTTTATTGCAGTAGGCGAGTCAAGCAGTGCAAATGCAGATATTCTGGAAAACAAAGGGTTTTCAGATCTGTTAATTTTAAATTTAAAATAAATGAAAAAAATAGCCTCAATATTATGTTTATGTTTAATTGTTTTTTCTTGCCATGAAGATAAAGACGACAATATTACAAACACTAGCATAGTTTTTAATTTTTCGCATAATTGGGATGGAGAAGAAGTGTCTAGTAGTAATTTTAATACTATTCAATATACAAATGCTAACGGCGAGCAATTAAGTATAGAAAAACTAAGATATCTTATTTCAAGAATAACATTTACTAACCTAAATGGAGAAGCTTATGTTTTAGAAGGTTATAATCTTGTTGATGTTACAAATAATTCGGGTTTAACGTTTTCATCTTCAACCGAAATCCCGTTTGATACTTATACGGTTTCATTCGTTTTTGGTTTTAATAACGATGATAACTATCAAAATTATACCGATTTAAATTCAGAATCTTGGAATGTGCCAGAAGCACTTGGTGGTGGTTACCACTATATGCAGTTAGAAGGTAAGTTTATCGATAACGCTTCCGCGGAAGTGGGCTACGCATATCATGCTATTCGAGCTGTTGATGCAACCGAAGACGAGTTAGAATTTACAGATACTTTTATTGAAGTAGATTTAGGTGAATTTGAACTTGTAAACAATGTTGTTTTTAATGTTGAAATGAATATTGCTGAGTGGTTTAAAAGCCCAAACACTTGGGATTTAAATGAGCTTAATAATGCGCTTATGCCAAATCATGATGCACAAGTTATGATGTTTCAAAATGGGCAAAATGTGTTTAGTTTAAATTCCATTGAACAGTAGTTGTGAAAAATTGGTTTTTGCATATAAGTGTTTTAATAAGTTTGTTGTCTTGTGATAATGAATCGGTTGAAAATTATAGCAACTCACCAACTTTAAGCCCGCTACAGATTCCAGAATTATTTCAGGAAAATATAATAAACCCAGTTATACCAAACGATAATCCGCAAACAGTTGAAGGTGTAGCTTTAGGTAAAAAATTGTTTTTCGATTCTGTGTTGTCTGGAAACAATACTCAAGCTTGCGCTACTTGCCATATGCCCGAAAATGCTTTTTCGGATAATTTAGCTTTTAGTTTGGGGGCAGAGGGTGTTTCAGGAATTCGAAATGCAATGCCACTGTTTAATTTAGCTTGGAACTATAACGAAAATTTCTTTTGGGATGGTAGTGTTTTTAGTTTGGAACATCAAGCATTTGTGCCAGTTACAGATTCGCTTGAAATGAAAAATTCATGGGAAAACGTTGTTGCAAAACTGCAAAATGATTCAGAATATCCAGAGTTGTTTCAGCAAGCCTTTCAAACTTCAATAATCGACTCTGCTTTAGTGGTTCAAGCTATCGCTCAGTTCGAACGTACGTTAATATCTTCAAATTCAAAATTCGATAAATATCTTTTGGGAGAAACAGAGTTAACTTCAGAAGAACTTGAGGGGTTTAATGTGTTTATGGATGAGGAAAGAGGCGATTGTTTTCATTGTCATGGTAGCGATAAAAATCCGCTCTGGACAGATAACGATTTTCATAATAATGGTCTAGACGAAACATTTATAGATTTGGGTTTGGGGGCTGTGTCTGGTGATCCTGCCGATAACGGAAAATTTAAAACGCCATCTTTACGCAATTTGGCTTTTACAGCGCCATATATGCATGATGGTCGTTTTGCTACAATCGATGAGGTTATTAATCATTACAGCGAGGGTCTTAAAAATTCTTCAACAATCGATCCTTTAATGAAAAAAGTTGCCCAAGGCGGTGTAGGTTTGTCTGAAACAGATAAAACTAATCTTAAGGCGTTTTTGTTAGCTTTAACTGATTATGAGTTTGTTACAAATGCAGACTTTCTCGATCTATAAAAAAAAGCTATAAAACTATATAGTAATATAATGTTAGGTTATGTTGAAATACACGTCTTAAATTGTATATTTGCACTCAATAAAAAACAATATGATAAAAGTTTCTGAAACAGCAAAAAAGAAAGTTATTGAGCTTATGAACGATGACGGCTTTAACCCCAGTACAGACTATGTGCGTGTGGGTGTAAAAAGCGGTGGTTGTTCTGGGTTGTCTTACGATTTAAAGTTCGACAAAGAAAGCAATGACGATGATAAAGTTTTTGAAGATAATGGTGTGAAAATTATTGTCGATAAAAAAAGCTTTTTGTATCTTATAGGTACAACTTTAGAATATTCAGGAGGTTTAAACGGAACTGGATTTGTGTTTAATAATCCAAACGCCAACCGCACATGTGGTTGCGGGGAGTCGTTTTCATTATAATAATTAAGAAAGCATTATGTCGAAATATACCGAGGATGATTTAAGAGAAGAATTAAAAACCAAAGAATACGAATATGGTTTTTATACAGATATAGAATCTGAAACATTTCCTGTTGGGTTAAACGAAGATATTGTTCGTGCTATTTCAAAAAAGAAAGAAGAGCCAGAATGGATGACCGAATGGCGCTTAGAGGCTTTTAGGGTTTGGCAAAATATGGAAGAGCCAGAGTGGGCGAACGTTAATTATGAGAAGCCAGATTTTCAGGCTATTTCTTATTATTCTGCACCAAATAGTAAGCCAAAGTACGACAGTTTAGATGAGGTAGATCCAGAGTTGTTAGCAACTTTCGAGAAGTTAGGAATTTCTCTAGACGAGCAGAAAAAATTAGCAGGAGTCGCTATGGATGTAGTGGTAGATTCTGTTTCTGTTGCTACAACTTTTAAAAAGACTTTAGGTGAAAAAGGAATTATTTTTATGAGTATTTCTGAGGCTATAAAAGAGCATCCAGAACTTGTGAAAAAATATATTGGTACAGTTGTGCCTCAAAAAGATAATTTTTACGCAGCTTTAAACTCTGCTGTTTTTAGTGATGGTAGTTTTTGTTACATACCAAAAGGTGTAAAATGCCCAATGGAGCTGTCTACATATTTCCGTATAAATCAAGCCGGAACTGGTCAGTTTGAAAGAACGTTAGTAATTGCAGACGAAGGTAGTTACGTAAGTTACCTAGAAGGTTGTACAGCCCCAAGTCGCGACGAAAACCAGTTGCACGCAGCGGTTGTAGAGTTAATTGCTTTAGATGATGCAGAGATAAAATACTCAACTGTACAAAACTGGTTTCCAGGAAATGCCGAAGGTAAAGGTGGTGTTTTCAATTTTGTAACCAAACGTGGTTTATGCGAGAAAAACGCAAAAATTTCATGGACGCAAGTAGAAACTGGTTCTGCTGTAACCTGGAAATACCCAAGTTGTGTGTTAAAAGGCGATAATTCGGTAGGTGAGTTTTACTCAATAGCAGTTACAAATAACTACCAGCAAGCCGATACCGGTACAAAAATGATTCATTTAGGTAAAAACACTAAATCAACCATTATATCAAAAGGTATTTCGGCAGGAAAATCGCAAAATAGTTACCGTGGTTTAGTTCAAGTAAATTCTAGAGCAGAAAACGCACGCAACTTTTCACAATGTGATAGTTTATTAATGGGTAACGAATGTGGTGCACATACATTCCCTTACATCGAGGCAAAAAATAAAACAGCTAAAATAGAACACGAAGCAACAACAAGTAAAATTGGTGAAGATCAAATTTTTTACTGTAACCAACGTGGTATAGATACCGAAAAAGCGATCGCATTAATTGTAAACGGGTTTAGTAAAGAGGTGTTAAATAAATTACCAATGGAGTTTGCTGTTGAGGCTCAAAAACTATTAGAAATAAGTTTAGAAGGTAGCGTAGGATAAATTTTAAATACACACTTTGTAACGTTAAAGTGTTTGTGGAATTAAGTTTTCAAAATGAAAAAAATCATTTATTTATTATTTGTGCTTATCGCTTTTACAAATTGTAAAAACGATACAAAAACTAAACCAGAAGATGTGCCAGTAGCTACCGATAAAAGTAGTGAGCGTACAGAAAAGCAAAGCGATGGTTTAACCTTGTTAAAAGGGGAATTTGTTTATTTTGGAGATGCCGCAGTATTGCAAACACATAACGAAATTTATGGAGTTTATGTTACCGATAAAATGCTAGAGCTCGATGCAAAGGCAAAACAATATAAAAGGCAGCCAACCGATATGGTTGATGTTATAATTAGAGGAAAAATTACAAATAAAAAAGACGATAAAATTCTTTGGGAAAATAAAGTTGAAATTGTTGAGATAATTAATGTTTCTAAACCAAAGGAAAGTAGCAACGTTGTAAAATTAGAACAATAGGATGTTAAAAATTAACGATTTACACGCAAGTGTTGAGGACAAGGATATTTTAAAAGGCATAAACCTTGAAGTAAAACCAGGAGAAGTTCACGCTATTATGGGGCCAAACGGTTCTGGTAAAAGTACGTTAGCTTCAGTAATTGCTGGAAAAGAAGATTATGAAGTACAGAAAGGATCAATTTCTTTTAATGGAGAAGCTATTGAAGAGTTAGATGCTGAAGAGCGTGCTCACAAAGGTATCTTTTTATCGTTTCAATATCCAGTAGAAATTCCTGGAGTTTCAGTAACTAACTTTATAAAAACAGCTATAAACGAATCGCGTAAAGCACAAGGTTTAGAAGAAATGCCTGCTAAAGACATGCTAAAACTTATTCGCGAAAAAGCCGATTTATTAGAGATAGATCGTAATTTCTTATCACGTTCTTTAAACGAAGGTTTTTCGGGAGGTGAGAAAAAACGTAACGAAATTTTCCAAATGGCTATGTTAGATCCAAAATTGGCAATTCTTGATGAAACCGATTCTGGTCTAGATATCGATGCACTTCGTATTGTAGCAAATGGTGTAAACAAACTTAAAAGTAAAGACAATTCTGTAATTGTAATTACGCACTACCAACGTTTGTTAGATTATATTGTTCCAGATTACGTACACGTACTTTACAAAGGTAAAATTGTAAAATCAGGTACTAAAGAGTTAGCTCACGAACTTGAAGCTAAAGGTTACGATTGGATTAAAGAAGAAGTTAACGCGTAATTATTAGTAAACCAGTGTTTAGTTTCAGTAAACTTAAAAACTGAATCGATCACTGTAAACTGAAAAAAATGGATTTAAAAGACAAATTACTATCATCGCATTTAGTATTCGAAGACCGTTCAGATATGGGATCATATGTGAATAATTTACGAAACGATGCTATAAAAGTATTTCAAGAAAAAGGCTTTCCTAGTAAAAAAGATGAAGCCTGGAAATACACCTCTTTAAACAAAGTTTTAAGCGAAGACTATTGCGTTTTTCCGAAACAAGAAACCGCTTTAGAATATAACGATGTAAAAAAATATTTTATTCACGATATAGATACTTATAAAATTGTATTTATAGATGGTAAATATTCATCGCACCTATCACAAACCACACACGAAGGTATCGATGTTTGCCTAATGTCGTCAGCGTTATGTAAACCAAAATATCGTTTAGTTATAGAAAATTATTTTAATAAAGCCGCAGAAAGCGATAGCTTATCAGCTTTAAACACGGCATTTTCAAGCGAAGGCGCATACATCCATATTCCAAAAAATAAATTGGTAGAAAAACCAATTCAAATAATACACTTCTCAACAGGTAACGAAGCAGCAATTATGTTGCAACCTCGTAATTTAATTGTTGTAGACGAGAATTCGCATGTTCAAATTATAGAACGTCACCAAAGTTTAACCAATAATCCGGTATTAACTAATAGCGTAACAGAAATTTTTGCAGCAAAACGTGCTATTGTAGATTATTACAAAATACAAAACGATAACGCCAATGCATCGTTAATAGACAATACGTTTATTAAGCAAAAGCAAAGTAGTTTAGCATCTGTACACACATTCTCTTTTGGAGGTAAGTTAACACGTAACAACCTTAATTTTTATCAAAATGGAGAGCGTATCGATTCTACACTAAAAGGTGTAACTATTATTGGAAACAAACAACATGTAGACCATAATACGCTAGTGCATCATATCGAGCCAAATTGCGAAAGTCATCAAGATTATAAAGGTATTTTCGACGAAAATTCAACAGGTGTTTTTAACGGTAAAGTTGTTGTAGAAAAAGAAGCGCAAAAAACAAATGCATTTCAAGCCAACAATAACATTTTAGTAAGCGATAAAGCTACTATTAATACCAAACCACAACTTGAAATTTTTGCAGACGATGTAAAATGTTCACACGGTTGTACCATTGGTCAGTTAGACGAAAGTGCTATGTTTTATATGCAATCACGTGGTATTCCAAAAAAAGAAGCTAAAGCATTATTAATGTTTGCATTCAGTAACGATGTATTAAGCTCGGTAAAAATACCAGAGTTAAAACAACGCATTACAAAAATTATAGCCAATAAATTAGGAGTAAGTTTAGGTTTCGATTTATAGTCCTAAAAGCATTTTTAGAATTTAATTTTTTTTGAAGCTAATCCCGCTTTCGGCAGTCGCTTCCCTATCGGGCGAGCTCCAACAAATGCCTCAATCGGGGCTAAACACAACATCATGTTTAAAGTAGAAAATATACGAAAAGATTTCCCAATACTGTCCAGACAAGTAAACGGTAAACCTTTGGTGTATTTCGATAATGCAGCAACATCGCAAACACCACAACAAGTTATAGATGTAATTGTAGATTATTACTCAAACTACAACGCTAATATACATCGTGGTGTGCATGCTTTAAGCCAAGAAGCAACCGATTTATACGAGCAAGCACGATATAAAATACAAGCACATTTTAACGCTAAACATGCTCACGAAATAATTTATACTTCAGGAACTACACATGGTATAAATTTAGTAGCCAACGGGTTTTCTACAATCTTAAAAAAGGGCGACGAAATTATAGTATCAGCTTTAGAGCATCATAGTAATATAGTACCTTGGCAAATGCTTTGCGAGCGTACAGGAGCCAGTTTAAAAGTAATACCAATGAACCAAAATGGAGAGTTGGAAATTAAGGCATTCGAAACGTTAATAAACCAGAATACAAAGCTTGTTTTTGTAAATCATATTTCAAATGCTTTAGGAACAATAAATCCTATAGAGCATATTATAAAAAAAGCACACGAAGTTGGGGCAGCTGTTTTGGTTGATGGCGCACAATCTAGCCCGCATATTAAACCAGATGTTCAAGCGTTAGATGTCGATTTTTATGTAGTTTCAGCCCACAAAATGTGTGGTCCAACAGGTGTTGGCGTATTGTATGGTAAAGAAGATTGGCTTAACAAATTACCACCATACCAAGGTGGAGGAGAAATGATTGCCGAAGTAACTTTCGAAAAAACTACCTATGCGGCTTTACCACATAAATTTGAAGCAGGAACACCAAATATTTGTGGTGGCATAGCCTTTGGTGCAGCCATCGATTATATGAATGCCGTAGGTTTCGATGCCATTGCAGCATACGAGCATGAACTTTTAAAATATGCTACAAATAAACTTTTAGAAATAGAAGGTTTAAAAATATACGGTACTTCAAAACATAAAACATCGGTAATTTCATTTAATTTAGAAGGTATTCATCCATACGACGTTGGTACTATTCTCGATAAATTAGGGGTTGCAGTTCGTACAGGTCACCACTGCGCTCAACCCATAATGGATTATTTTAAAATTCCAGGTACCGTGCGAGCTTCATTTGCATTTTATAACACAAAATCTGAAATAGATATTTTAGTTGAAGGCGTTAAAAAAGCAAAAATGATGTTGTCTTAAAAATAACTTTGGCTTCCTTTTTGTATTATTAATTCAGAATAAAAATCTTTTTAAAATGAAAAGTTTAATAATGCTTGTTTGCGCTATTTTAATAAAATGCGGTAGCACAAAAACTGAATATCAATTAATGCAAAACAATCCAGAAATACACACTAATCTTAGTGGAGATTACACCATTACAATGCTTAGCGGTAACGATGTAACACCTTATAAACTAAATATAAATTTTGATAAGGAAACTAATAAAGTAGCTGGTTTTTCGGGCTGTAATAGGTTTTTTGGTAGTTATATTTTAAACGATTTAGCTTTAAAATTTAACAATTTAGCTTCTACTAGAAAAATGTGTGCTCCAGAGCAGAATGCTATTGAAAGTAAACTTCTTAATATATTAAATAAAGCCACTTCGGTTAAGTATAATGCAAATGGCTTTTCACTATATAATAACAACCAAGTTGTTTTAAAAGCAGAACAAGAAGCATTAAAAATTGAATATATAGCAACATCAAGAGGTATTTATAAAGAAATAAGTGTTAACCGAAACAAAATAGAAACTTACGCTAAAAGTGGAGGAACGCCAATTATAAAGCCATGTGAAACTTCAAATTGGAATACAATTTTAAAGCATATAAAAAACCTTGATGTTTCAACAATTTCAGAATTGAAAGCGCCAAGTCATAAATATGCGTTCGATGGTGCGGCACTAGCTCATTTAAAAATAACGAAAAACGGAAAGACTTATAAGTCGGCGCCTTTCGATCATGGAAATCCACCAGCAGAAATATCTAATCTCGTTAAAGAAATCTTATCTCTTTCAGAAAACATTGAATAGCATTAATTCTTGTTGTATTTTTGTATTTAAATTGATGTTGTAAAGCAAGGTTTTGGCGAAACCTTTTCATTTTTTAAAAATAAAATTGAAATCTTTCAACTAAAAAAATTGTACACGTGACTATAGAAGAAATACAAAATGAAATTATAGACGAATTCTCAATGTTTGAAGATTGGGAAGAACGTTACCAGTACATGATAGATCTTGGTAAAGATTTACCTTTAATTGACGACCAATATAAAACCGATAATAATATTATAAAAGGTTGCCAAAGTAAAGTTTGGGTACATGCAGAAATGAATGATGATAAAGTTGATTTTACTGCCGATAGCGACGCTATTATTACAAAAGGTATTATTGCCATATTAATTCGTGTATTTTCTAATCAACACCCAAAAGATATTATTGAAGCTAACACCGATTTTATTGATAAAATTGGGTTAAAAGAGCATTTATCGCCAACGCGTGCTAATGGTTTGGTTAGTATGGTAAAACAACTTAAAATGTATGCTATTGCTTACCAAACACAGTTAAAGTAACACAGCTTTATCTTGAATTTAAAAAGCAAAGCTTTTTAGTAACAGTTTCGTATTTGTTTTAAAAAATTACGAAACAGAATAAATAATTAAAAAATGAGTGAAACAAATATAGATACAGCCGAATTAGGAGAAAAAATAGTTGTTGTACTTAAAACTATTTACGATCCTGAAATACCAGTAGATATTTACGAGTTAGGTTTAATTTACGATGTATTTGTAAATGAAGATAACGACGTTAAAATTTTAATGACTCTTACAACACCTAATTGCCCAGTGGCAGAAACTTTACCTCAGGAGGTTGAAGAGAAAGTAAAATCGCTTGATCAGGTAAACAATGCAGAGGTTGAAATTACTTTCGACCCGCCATGGACACAAGAGCTTATGAGCGAAGAAGCCAAGTTGGAATTGGGTATGCTATAAAACTTAAAGCATGGTTAATCGTGGGCCAAGGTCGTTTAAAGATAGTAAAAGAAAAAAAGTTGATTTAAAAACATCTTTTAATGCTTTAGTTTACATTCCGCGTTTCTTTAAAGAAATTTGGAATGTAAATAAAAAGCTATTTTTACTTACAGCATTTTGCAGACTAATAGCCGCATTATTGCCTGTTATTATTTTATGGGTAGGTAAATTAATTATAGATGAAATTATTTACCAAATTTCTTTAGAGGTTACAGACTATTCACAACTTTGGGGTTACGTTGGTTTAGAGTTTGGTTTAGTTATTCTTTCCGATTTAATAAGTAGAGCCGTTTCACTTACCGATGGTTTGTTGGGCGACCAATACAACATTGCCACTTCGGTAACTATTATTCGAAAAACCAATCAAATAAATATAAGTTTATTAGAAGATGCCGAGTTTTACGATAAACTAGAACGCGCCAGAACACAAACAACAGGCCGTGTAGGTTTAATGTCTAATGTTTTAGGGCAGTTGCAAAGTGCTATTTCTATAACTACTTTAGTTGCTGGTTTAGTAATTTTCGATCCTTATTTAATTATTTTACTGGTTTTAAGTATAATTTCTTCGTTTATAAACGAAATCCGTTTTAGCCAACAGCAATACTCTTTGGCTAGAAGTTGGACATCAGAACGAAGAGAACTAGATTACCTACGTTTTATTGGAGCTAACGATAAAACAGCTAAAGAAATTAAGCTTTTTAATTTAACCGACTTTGTTGTAAATCGTTTTAAAAATCTATCAGAAGAATATTTCGAACTCAATAAAAAACTAGCTGTAAAGCGGTCGGCATTAGGTTTTCTGTTTAACGTTTTAGGTTCGTTAAGTTATTATGGCGCTTATGTTTTTATTATTTATCGTGTACTTTCCGGAGCCATAACTTTAGGAGAATTAACGTTTTTATCAGGATCTTTTAATCGTTTAATGAAGAATTTACAAGAGTTCTTCTCCAAATTTACACGCATAGCAGAAAGCGCACTTTACTTAAAAGATTATTTCGATTTTGTAGATATTTCGGTAAAACCAGAAGTTAACGAAGATTTACCTTTACCTAAAGAAATTAAACAAGGTTTCGAGTTTAAAGATGTGTATTTTCATTATCCAGAATCTGAAAAAGATATTATAAAGGGTATTAATTTTACCCTTAAATCAGGCGAAAAAATGGCTTTTGTTGGCCAAAACGGAGCAGGAAAAACAACTTTAACCAAATTGTTATTACGTTTTTACGAGCCAACTTCAGGAGAAATTTTATTAGATGGTATCAATATAAACCGTTACAAAAAATCGGAATATCAAGCTTTTTTTGGAGTGATTTTTCAAGACTTTTTTAAATATGAATTTACTGTAAAAGAAAATATAGCCATTGGAAGTATTACAGAATTAGAAAATCAATTAAAAATTGAAAATGCGGCCGAATTAAGTTTGGCGAGTGGTGTGGTTAGCGAATTAAAATATGGCTACAACCAACGTTTAGGTAAACGTTTTTCTAATGGGCAAGAGCTCTCTGGCGGGCAATGGCAAAAGGTAGCTTTGGCGCGAGCTTACATGAAAGATGCCGAAGTTATTATTTTAGACGAGCCAACATCGGCTCTAGATGCTAAAGCCGAAAGTGAAGTTTTTGGCCGATTTATTGGGCTAACAGAAAGTAAAACAAGTATTATTATTTCACATAGGTTTAGTACTGTTAGGCAAGCCGATAGAATTTTGGTTTTACAAGATGGTAAAGTTTTAGAAATAGGAACTCACGAAGAGTTAATGCAAAACAAAACGTTATATTCTGAACTCTTTTCCCTTCAAGCAGAAGGTTATCAATAACAAAAAATATGGCATATTATGGCAGATGAAATTATAAATCGCGTGGCGAATAGTAAACTAGTTACCTTAGATTTAGAAGATTTTTATCCTGAAGGAAAACGTGTTCTTTTCGATATAAAAGATTGGCTTTTTGAAGGTTTTGTACTTCGAGAAAATGACTTTAGGGCGCAAGTAAATGAACACCATTGGTCGCAATACCAAGATAATTATGTGGCGCTTACTTGTAGTAGCGATGCTATAATTCCTGGTTGGGCATATATGTTGTTAAGTTTGCATTTAGAGCCCTTCGCAAAAAAAACAATTGTAGGCAATTTAGAAGCTCTAGAAACTTCAATTTACCAAGACATTATAAACGATTTGGAGGTATCTGAATATACTGATAAACCTGTAATTATTAAAGGTTGTTCTAAAAAACCTGTGCCTCAAAATGCTTACATAATGCTTGCCAATAAGGTTAAAAAAGTAGCGAAATCAATAATGTATGGCGAAGCTTGTTCTTCGGTGCCGCTTTTCAAAAAAAAATCCTAAAATTTAGTGACTCTAAACTAAATCGAGGGTCATAACCGTATATTTGTATAAACTTTCAAAATAAAATTTAAACTTAAATGAAAAAAGTACTAGTATTAGGATTGTTGTTTTTAGGAGTTATTTCTACAAACGCACAAACTAAAGAAGAATTACAAGCACAAAAAGCAGAAAAGCAAGCAATTGCTGATAAAGCTCAAGGCGAAGCTAATGCTATTCAAGCGCAAATTGATGCCTTACCAGGATGGAGAATTGGTGCTTTTGGTACAATTGGAGGTAGTATATCTGGTTTTAATAACTGGTATTCGCAATCTGCTCCAAATTTAAATTCAGGAAATATTGGTTTTACCTTTAATGCGTTTGCAAACCAAATTCAAGACAAATATTTCTGGAGAAACTCATTAACTTCTAACTTAAGTTGGATTAAGTATGATGACAGAGATGATGATACTGACAATGATAGCTTTGAGCCAGCAACAGATATCTTCAACATATCATCTTTATATGGTTATAAATTATCTGAAAAATTAGCAGTTTCAGCTTTAGCTGAATACAGAACGACGCTATTAGAAAACTTTAACGATCCTGGTTATTTAGATGTTGGTGTTGGTATTACATGGACGCCAATAACAAACCTTTTAGTTGTTGTACACCCATTAAACTACAACTTTGTTTTTGCTGATAACGATGCTGTTTTCGAATCGTCTTTAGGTGCAAAAATAGTTGCTGATTATACAAGAAAAATTGGTGCAATAAACTTTAAAACAAACTTATCTGCTTTCCAAAGCTACAAGTCTAGTGACTTATCTAACTGGACTTGGACAAACTCTTTCAGCTACACGTTATGGAAGAAAATTGGTGTTGGATTCGATTTTGGTTTAAGAGACAACAAACAAGAAGCTTTAAATTATATTCAAACACTTGATGTAGCTGATGGTGGTGATGAAGATGCTACTTTTGATAGTATTGACAATAAATTACAAACTTATTACACAGTTGGTTTAAGCTATAGCTTCTAATTGAAAAAGAAATAAAAAAACAGGAAAAAGCCGCTTATATTGTAAGCGGCTTTTTTTTATTTTTAGGGTAAATAAAACCGTTATGAAAGCTAAGCATAATAAAGATTTACAACATTCCGATTATAGAATACGAAAGCTTATAGGTGTTCTAGGTCTTTTTTTGCCAATTTTAGTTTATTTTTCTGGTGAAGAATTATTGGCATCTATAAGTCATTATTATTATAAGCCACTGCCGTCATTATTTTTCATAATTATTTTATCGGTTTTTGGATTGTTTTTGCTGTCGTATAAAGGCTATAAATTCGATTCTAAAACAGAAACTATAAGCGACGATATTTTAACCAATATTGGTGGTATTGCGGCATTAGTTGTTGTTTTTGTGCCAACGTGTTGCAAAGAAAGTTTAAGTGCGAGTATCGATATTGTTTGTAGAGATGGTAACTACCCGTTGTTAGGTCACGGCAACACATTTAAAAATACAATACATTTAGTAGCTGCAGGAGTTTTTATGTTTACCATGGGTTGGATGTCTAAATTTAAATTTACAAGAAGCTCTAACGATGTTAATAATACTATTTATAAAATTTGCGGAAACTTAGTCTGGGCATCAATAGCATTAATTGTTGTTTTTATTATTTTAGAAGATTACGACATTGTGTTAACCAAATATTATGTGTTTATTTTTGAAACTACAGCAATAATTCCCTTTGGAATATCTTGGCTTGTTAAAGGTGAAGTTTTAGATAATGTAAGTGATATATTTGCTAAAAAAGAGAAGTAATTAATATTTACTTCTCATCTTCTGAGTTGAAATTTTTCGCTTTTTTCTTCTTACCAAATATGCGTTTTAAAAAGCCATCTCGTTTTTCTGGTTCGCAGTTTAAATCTTCTATAACTTTAGAATCTGGTTTATCAAATCTACTTTTAGTAATAGAATTAAATTCGGTATTCGCATTTAATTTTTGATAAAATTTTGCGAAAATTGGTAAGGCGGAATTAGCGCCTTGGCCTAAGCCTGTACTTTTAAACCCAATGCTATGGTTGTCGTTTCCAACCCAAGTTACGGTAACCAAATTAGGTGTTAAGCCAACAAACCAACCATCTTTATTGTTTTGGGTGGTTCCTGTTTTACCAGCAATATCGTTTGTTAAACCATAAGTGTTTCGTAATCGAGAAGCCGTTCCAGAGTTTACTGTAGCTTTCATTATTTCTAACATGACTTCTTTTGTGTAATCGCTAAAAGCTTCAGTTTTATTTATTTCTGGTTTAAATTCAGCAATTAAATTACCATGCTTATCTTCAATTCTGGTTATGGCATACGGTTTAATACTATGTCCGTTGTTTAAAAAACTAGCATAAGCTCCGGTTAATTCTTTTAAATTAATTTCGGCAACGCCAAGCGCTAACGAAGGTTCTTCCGGAAGCGTTTTAGTAATACCTAGTTTTTTAACTTGGTTAATAACCTTAGGAATACCAACTTCGTTAAACACCTTAACGGCAATTGTGTTTATTGAATTGCTTAAGGCTTTTTCTAGGGTGTAGTTTATGTACGGATCTTCTTCTTTGCTACCAGAATTACTAGGCGTCCAATTATCGTAATTTTTATAAGTAACCTCAGAAAGTGAAAAATAAGTGCAAGGTTTCATGCCATTTTCAATAGCCGCGGTATAAACAAAAGGTTTAAATGTAGAGCCAACTTGCCTTTCGCTTTGCGATACATGGTCGTATTTAAAATACCGGTAATCAATACCTCCAATATAGGTTTTAATGGCACCAGTTTTTGGTTCAATAGATAGCATGCCAGTATTTAAAAGCTTCAAATAATGCTGTAAACTATCAATAGTCGATATGTTTTGAATGGTGTCTCCTTCCCAATTAAAAACTTCCATATCGCGTTTAACCGATAAAGAATCAATTATTTGCTGATGGGATAAACCTTTTTCTTTTAAAATTTTATAGGTTTTATGCTTTTTTATTGTGGCTTCAAGTAAAGCTGAATTTTTTTTCCAAGGCGAATTTTTTCCATAGGAAGCTTCAAAAGCAGTTTGTAATTTGGTTAAATGCGATGCCATAGCTTCTTCAGCTAAACGCTGCATATCAGAATTTAAAGTGGTGTAAACTTTTAATCCATCTTTATATAAGTTGTATTCGGTATCATCAGCTTTATTAATAGAGTCTAAAATTTGAGTAAGCTCTTGCTTAACTTGTTCCCTAAAATATGGTGCAATACCAACGTCGTGGTTAAAAGAATGGTAGCTTAAATTTACATCGTGTTTACTTAAAACGTTTAGAGAATCTTGCGGTAAATAATTGTATTTCACCATTTGGTTAAGCACAACATTTCGGCGCTCTTTACAGCGCTCTTGATGCAATCTTGGGTTGTAATAATTATTGGCTTTTAGTGTGCCAACAAGCAATGCAGCTTCGTTTTTTGTTAGTTTTTTAGCCGATTTGTTGAAAAACTTTTGTGCTGCACTTTCGATGCCGTAAGTGTTATCGGGAAACGGAACGGTATTAAAATACAGTGTTAAAATATCGTTTTTAGAGTAAATTTCTTCAATACGTTTGGCAATTATAGCTTCTTTAAATTTATTGACTATTATGCCCACAATTGGGTAATGTTTGCGTCCAAACAGGTTTTTTGCTAATTGTAATGTTATGGTACTACCACCCCCAGCCGATTTATCGCGAAGCAGAATACTTTTTATAAACACGCGCCCTAAACTTACATTATCTACACCGTCGTGTTCGTAAAACCTGGCATCTTCGGTGGCAACTAAAGCTTGGATTAAATGTTCTGGAAAATCTTCAAATTGTAGAGGTTGCCTATCGTAAATATAATATTTGCCTATAAGTTTTTTATTAGAATCTAGAATTTGTGTAGCTTCTTCTTGTTTAATAGAACTTAGGTCTTCTTTGGTGGGTAGTTTGCCAAAAAGCCCTAAATAAATACTTACGTAAAGCCCAATAAAAAATAAAATAATTACTCCAATACCTATAAAACTAAACTTTACCCACTTCTTTTTTAAAAAAGCAGTTAGTTTAGTTTTAAAGCGGTTTGTTTTTTTGTTTTTAGGCGTTGTCTGCATCTAATTCGTCGTAGTCTGGATATAAAAAGTGATTGTACGGAAAACGTGTTACGTGAATTTCTCTAACTTCATCGTAAACTCGTTTTTTAAAATCGTCAAGATTCTTTTTATTTAACGCAGAAATAAACAAAGCATTGTTTCCAATTTTGTTCATCCATGTGCTTTTCCATTCTTCTAGACTGTAATGCTTTTCGGTGCGTTCGGTTTCTAAATCGTCCTCATCAAGCGGTTCGGCTTGGTAAGCATCAATTTTATTAAAAACCATAATGGTTGGTTTGTCGCTACTATCAATTTCTCCTAAAATTTTGTTTACAGATTCAATATGTTCTTCAAAATTAGGATGCGAAATGTCAACAACATGTAATAGTAAATCGGCTTCTCGAACTTCATCTAAAGTACTTTTAAAACTATCTACAAGTTGGGTTGGCAGTTTACGAATAAACCCTACTGTGTCGCTTAATAAAAAAGGTAAATTTTGTATTACAACTTTACGAACTGTAGTGTCTAGCGTAGCAAAAAGTTTGTTTTCGGCAAATACTTCACTTTTACTAATAACATTCATGAGTGTAGATTTACCAACGTTGGTGTAACCAACAAGTGCTACGCGAACCATTTTGCCACGGTTACTTCGTTGCACAGCCATTTGTTTGTCAATGGTTTTAACTTTTTCTTTTAGCAATGCAATCTTATCGCGAACAATACGTCTATCAGTTTCAATTTCGGTTTCACCCGGACCACGCATACCAATACCACCTCGTTGGCGTTCAAGGTGCGTCCACATACCTCGTAAACGTGGTAATAAATACTCGCATTGCGCAAGTTCTACTTGGGTTCTTGCGTAACTTGTTTTAGCACGTTGTGCAAAAATATCTAGAATTAAATTGGTTCTGTCTAGTACTTTTATGTTAAGTATTTTACTTATGTTTCGCTCTTGAGTTGCAGAGAGTTCGTCATCAAAAATAGCAGTTCCTACATTATGTTCTTCAACATATTGGCGTACTTCTTCCATTTTACCAGTACCAATAAAGGTTTTAGGGTTAGGAAACTCCATTTTTTGGGTAAAACGCTTTACAGCATAACCACCAGCGGTAAAGGTTAAAAACTCTAATTCATCCAGATATTCTTTAAGTTTTGTTTCGTCTTGGTCTTTAGTAATAATTCCAACTAAAACTGTTTTTTCAAAATCTAATTCTTTTTTCTCTATCATATTTTAAAATATAAACAAATTTAATTAATTGTTGGGCTTATATTTTCATATTTTTGATGTTAAATTTTTATTAATGACTGATATTTTTGATGACATTCCGGTAAGAGATGATTTACAAACTATTGCCTTTTATAACCTTGAAAATTTATTTGATATACACAAAGATAGAAATACTCATGATAGCGATTTTTTGCCAACATCTGTAAAACGATGGACACCAAAGCGCTACGATAATAAACTTAGGAAATTAAGTTATGCCATTTCTAATATAGGCAAGCGCGAAACCGGTAAAAATCCTGCTATTGTTGGTTTAGCTGAAGTTGAAAATGCTACAGTTATTCAAGATTTACTGAATTATAAACATTTAGAAAATTATAATTACGGATTTGTGCATTACGATTCTCCAGATGAACGCGGTATAGATGTTGCCTTAATTTACGATAAAGCTAATTTTGAAGTTTTACATTCTGAAACGTATAGCGTTTTACTTAGAGATGACGATGGTTCGCCAGATTATACCAGAGATATACTTTTAGTTTCTGGGAAATTAGATGAAGAAAATGTACATGTTATTGTAACGCATTGGTCGTCTAGACGCGAAGGGCAGAAGGAAACCGAGTTCAAACGTATGGTATCATCAAATAAGGTGGTGGAAATTATAGCGAAGTTAAAACAAGAGAATGAAGATGCTAAAATTATAGTTATGGGCGATTTTAACGATGAACCCGATAATAAAAGCATTAAAAATTTAGTTGATAATTGCGGACTTTATAACCCTATGGAAACTTTACGTTCTTTTAGTCGCGGTACAACATATCATCATAGAAAATGGAATTTGTTCGATCAAATTATGTTTACAACCAATTACTTTAAAAACTCGAATAATGAATTTGAATTTTTTAAAGCAAATATTTTTGATGAAGATTTTTTAAAAACCTTTAGTGGTCGTTACAAAGGTTCGCCTTTTAGAACTTATGTTGGTAAAAAATATAATGGAGGTTATAGCGATCATTTTCCTGTTTATACGGTTTTTAAGAAGTAGTTTTACTCTACATAATCAACACTAATTTCATCTAACTCATAAATACCATCAAAAGAATCAATACCGCCTCCAGTAAATTTAAAGGCAATGTATAGTGTTCCGGTTTGGCATGATAAATCTATGGTTCCGGAATTAAACCAAGTCGCAAAAGAATCGGTGTCTTGTACAATGTATGCATCAGCAAACACACCCCAATTTGCTGAGGTAATTGTAGCTTCGTTGCCATCCCAATCTTGTGAATATAAAACTTCCATAAAACTACTATCGGCTAAACTATTTGAAGTTTTAAAGCGAAGTGTTTCGCCATCGTGTTCATCTAAATTTATAGCTGGTGTAATTAACCAGCCTATGTTGCTAACATCACCAGAGCTGGCACATTGAAATCTGCAAGAACGCCCCAAAGAGGCGTTTGATGAGGTTGATGAGTAACCTTCCCAAGCTTCAGTTCCGGTTTCAATGTAATTCGTCCAACCTTCAATTTCAACAAAGCGGTTGTTACTTTGGTCTTCAAAATCTTGGTATAATAAATTGTTAGCGCCTAAAGTTTCAGCTAATCCGCATTCCCATTCTGCAGGATCACATCTATTAGTGTTTTCAAAATTAACGTCTTCAGAAGAATTTACAATAAGCACATTAAAATCATCACCAAAATCTCTAGAAAAAACCCCTGTGATATGTCCTTGACCTTGCGGAACGACTAAAGCATTAAAATCGGCAAATGTGCTGGTTTGTAAAAAGGTAGATACACCAGTTTCACAGCTTTCTAGTAGCCTAAAACCATCAAACTCATCGAAGGATTCAGCAGAAAAAGTTCTTCCCATTTCATACCGATTAAGTTGCATGTTTTCTAATTGAATAAGCGTATTTAAATCGGCACTAGTTAAGGTTTCAAAACCTGCTATTTTTGGTGAAATATCTGCGATTTCGTTAGTTCTTAAAATGATATCTTGATATTCTGATGCTTGAATTTGTTCTACTTCAGCAGCATTACCTTTGCCAATTGTTATAACACCATTAGATTCTCCAATGGTTAAATCGTTCATTTTTACATAAATTTTTTGTCCTATTTGGTAGGTGTCACTTAAGCTGCCGGCGTTTATGCTAATTGAAAACCCTAGCCTTGGGTCGTTATCTGGGTTGCTATCGTCTGTTTTATTTTGAATGATGAGTTCTTCGAAAAAATTACCATATTTATCGGTTGAAATTACATAGCCTTGAATATATAAATCGGTATCGCTATAAATTTTTGCGGTTGAATTTCCGTTATTTACCGCTTGTTCGTAAAGCGATTTTATAGCCGAAAATGTGGTGATGTTACTTTCGGGAATTATAGGGTCTTCTGTAGAAATGTCTGGAATACTTAAATCTTCATTATTCACACAGGAAAATAGAAAAGCGAATAGTATTACGGGGATTATTTTTTTCATCTGTTTTAATATGTTTTGATGTCATGCTGAACTCGTTTCAGCATCTCATTTCATCTGAAACAAATTCAGGTTGACATTGAATTTATCATTTATCTATTACCAATTATTGACTAAAAGCTAACATTTAAGTTTAAAAAGTAGGTGGTGCCACGACCGTACCAATATTTCGATCCAAAAACAGGAGTTTCAAGTGCTTTATCGTCTCTAAGCTCTCTGTAATTGGCATTTCTACCTTGTTCAAAACCACCTGTTTTATAAATTTCGTTTAAAACATTGTTAATGCTAGCAAATAAGCCAATGTAATATTTGTTGATTTTCCATGATTTTCCGCCAACTAAATTCACCACCATATAGTCATCAAATTGTTCTTGTTTTAAAAGTTCTCTCGCTATGGTTTCATTGTAATCGTTAAAAACAATGCCATCAAAATCTGTGTTAAAATTTGAGGTTCTTGTTAACGGACTTACATCAATAAATGTGTTATTGAAAAAGTTTGCAGATGCGCCAAACCACCAATAATTGGGGTCGCGATACTCAAAACCAGCAGAGAAAGCTTGTTGTGGGCCAGAAGCTAAACGGTAATTTTTTAAATAGGCCTTTCCAAAGTCTTTAAATCCGTTAATAAAACCGGCATTTTCGGCATCTTCATCTGGTTCTGAAGAAAGATATAAATTAGGGTTGTTGTTATAGGTGAATTGACCAACCGATGCGACACCTTTTAACTTGATGGTTGGCGTAACTTGGGCTTCAACACCAAACTCTAAACCTAAATGTTTTTTATTAATGCCTTGAAGAATTTCTTGAACAAAAACCGCATTATCACCACCAATACCATCGGCAAAATAGAACGAAATTTCGTTGGCATTATTAATATTTGTATAGTAACCAGTAAGTTTAGCTTTAGCAATGGGCGACCTGAAAATGTAACTTACATCGACAGAGGAAATCTGTTCTTCTGAAATATTAGGCACTGTATTATGGTTTTCTCGAGAGTTTGTGTAAGTGTTTTGTATGGTTGGTGCTTTGGTTACATAACCAGCATTGATATCGAAAACATGTTTACCAGAAAGTTTATAGGTTAAACCGGCTTTTAATCCAAAGCCAAAAAAGTTAAGCCTATCGCCTTTGCCTAAAGAATTATCAGGAAATCCGCCATTTTGGTATAATCCTTCTCTTTGGTAGCTGGTGCTTTTGGTATGTAAAGCAGTATAAAAATCTACTTTGTTATAACTGAATTGTGCTTGTACAAAACCACCTATTTCTTTTGATACAATATTGTAATGGTATTTAAACTTGTCGCCTTCGTTTACTAGTTTATTTGGGTTTTGTAAATCGTTTTGAGCTTCATTAATTGTAGTCGCGTAGGCATCAACATCTAAATACGTTTTTGCGCCTAATAAATCTAGAACGCTAGCAAAGTTTTCAGATTTTAACGATTTAAAATTTAAACCTGCGTTTAAAGTAATATGTTCGTTTAATGCTTTATTTAAAATTGAATTTATACTGATTTGTGTGTCATCAACTCGGTCTTCATATAAGGCGTATATAGCATTACCACCATTTGCGGTGTTTGTAATATTAGCATTATAAAGGGCGTTCCAATCTATTTGTCCGTTATCTTGAAATTCGTTTAAAGCTAAATAAGCATACTCTAAATTATCGGGAAAATTACGTTCAAAATAACTTGGTAGCTTTTGGTAATACGTTGGGCTTGGGTTACTGCCGCCACCTTGCGGAAAGTTGTTAACTAAATCGGTTCCGTTATAGTCTAAACGGCTATTACTTAATTTACCAAATTGGTAACCAATATTGGTGTTTAGGGTGGTTTTGTTATTTATTTTCCAATAATGACTTAAAATAAAAATGGGTTCGTTCACCTCTTTAATTCTTGAATTTCGCTTTTCGCCATTTTGCCAGCCCCAATATTCGTTGTATTTAATGCCTTTTAAATCGTAAACTTCTTGTGTGTTGGGTGACGATTTTCCTCTTCGGTTAGGCGTGTAAATAGCTGCTAAATTTAAACTGTGTTTGGTGTTGAATTGCTTTTCTAAAGATGCAAAAAATGAATTGGCGCTATAATTTGTAGCATCTTGATAGCCTTCGTTTCCCCAGCGCCTACCAACGGAAACAGTATAAGCCCAGTTGTTTTTTAGTAAACCAGAAGCATGAGTAGCCATAAACCTGTTGGTGTAACTTCGGTTTGATGACGAATACGTTAAACGACTACCTGGTCGAGCTTCAGAAGGGCGAATATTAATATTTGTGCTTCCTAAAACACCGCCAAAAGTATAATTTGAAGGTGTTAAGCCAGCACTTAATTCTTGGTTTCTTAATACATCATTAATACCGCCCCAATTACTCCACTGTGGCCTACCGTTAAAGGTTTTATTCATTTCAATGGCGTTAATTAAAACAGAACTGTTTTTAGAATCTAATCCGCGAATGCGAAAAAAGGAAGCGCTAAACTCGAAAGCCGCTGTGCGTTGAAATATATCGAGAGATGATGCTAGTAAGCCAGAAATGTTGTCGGCTCCAGAAAAATCATCATTTAATTCATCATCGGTAAGTGAAATGGTGAATAAATCGGTTGTTTGCGAAGTGTCTTTTTCTAAGGTTATGCCAGAGATATCTAATGTTTTGCCTTCATCAATGATAATCGGTATTTGTTTACTTATATATCCTGATTTAGACAACATAAGTGTTTGTTCGCCAAAAGGTAATGTTGTGTTTTCATTAAAAGAAAATATTCCTTCAGAATTGGTTAAAACATATAAGTTCGTGTCTTTAATTGAAATGGTTACATCAATAATAGGAGTGTAAGTGTAATTTTCCAGCACAGACCCTTTTAATGTAGTTTTTTGTGAAAATGCTGAAAATGAAATAAATACAATTAAAAACCTTAAGTACTGAGTGTTTTTTAACATAATTACATCAATAAATGTAAGAAAATTTTATTTTTATTGATGTTTTTACTTTATAAAATGAAAGAAAATAAATCTGCAAAATTCGTTTTTTTGTTGCTAATGCTTTGTTGCTTTACAGGAACTGCTCAAAAAAAGAATTATAAAATTCATACTGTGGCCTTTTATAATTTGGAGAATTTATTTGACACTATTAACGATCCTAATAAATTGGACGAGTACAGCCCTATGATGGAATTAAAAGCCAACAAGTCTTTTGTTTACCAACAAAAAGTTAAAAATATGGCAAGGGTTTTAGCCGATATTGGTAAGGATGAAACTAATAATTCACCGGTAATTATTGGTGTTTCTGAGGTTGAAAACAAAACTGTTTTAGAGGATTTGATAAACGATTCCTTAATTGTTAAACATAATTACGGTGTTGTGCATTACAATTCGCCTGATGCTCGTGGTATTGACGTGGCGCTTTTATACCAAAAAGCATTTTTTACGCCTATTTCAACAAGTTCACATGAACTTAAAATATATGATAACAAAACACAAAAACGTGTATTTACAAGAAATCAGTTACTAGTTTCTGGAAAGTTAGAAGAAAGTGATATACATATTATTGTAAATCATTGGCCTTCTCGCAGAGGAGGTGAAGCTAAAAGCAGAGCCAAAAGAGTAGCCGCTGCAAAATTAACCAAGCGATTAGCCGATTCCTTGCAAGTTAAAGACCCATATGCGAATATTTTAATAATGGGTGATTTTAATGATAACCCAAATAATGCTAGTTTTAAAAATGCTTTAAAAGCAAAAAGAGATAAAAACAAGGTAGCTTTTAAAGGTATTTACAATCCATTTGAAAATTATTTTAAAAAAGGAATAGGAACCACAGCTTACCGCGATTCATGGAGTTTATTCGACCAAATTTTGTTAACAAAACCATTTCTTGAAAAAGATTATAGCTCATTTAAATTTTACAAAGCAGGTATTTACAATAAGCAATATATTATTCAGAATTCAGGTAAATATAAAGGCTACCCATTTAAAAGCTGGAGTAACGGTTTTACAAACGGGTTTAGCGATCATTTTCCGGTGTACGTATTTTTAATAAGAGAACTTAAAAAATAATTTTATTTTTTAAACTCGCGTTTTTTCCATGTATAACCACCAAAAATAGCTTTTATAGCCACAAAAACACTAAAAAAAGAGTATGGTAAAAAGCTTAATGTATATTGTTTTAAGATATTTTTTTTATTAAAAAATGAAGCTGTTTTATTCAATAAAATAAAATCAACAATAGCTTTAATAGTAACAGCACTAACCAAAACAAAAGGATTTAAAAGTTTTAAAATAGTTAGTAAAATGCCAATAATAATTAAGGCATTCATTAGTAAAACTATAAGTCCTGTAATTTTACCAAATTTATTATTGTAGGCACTGGTTTTAGCCGCCCAACGTACATGTTGAGAAATTAAACTTGTCCATGAAGTTTGAGCTTTTGTTTTAACAATAGCGTGCTTACTTTTTAAATATCCAATGGTTTTATTGACTTTTAAAAGCTTATCGAGCATAAATATGTCATCGCCACTAGCAATATTTTCGTTGCCTTTAAAGCCATCAATTTGGTTAAAAACAGACTTTTTATATGCAAAATTGGCACCGTTACACAAAAATGGTTTGTTTAACCCAAAACCACCTATGGTAGCGCCTTGCAAACTTAAGGCATCTAGGTTTTGAAATTGGTTTAAAAAAGTGTTTTTACTTTTATACATTACTGGTGCAACAACGGCATCTATGTTATTGTTTTGTATGTAATTGTCAAAATTTTCAAGCCAAAATTTAGGTAAAATACAGTCGGCGTCGGTGGTTATAACCCATTCATTTTTTGCAAAGCCAATAGCTGTGTTTATAGCATCTTTTTTAGGTGAATTTGTTTCACGTTTATTAGGTATGGTAATTACATCAATACCACTTTTAACAATAACTTCTAGCGAATTGTCTTCCGATTCATCATCAACCAAAAAGACTTCAAAAAGTAGTTTGTGATAATTTAAATGTTCTATAGATTTTAAAAGTTGGGGTAAATTTTCAGCTTCATTTCTAAAAGGTATAATTACTGAAAACCTAGTTTTTGGAGGTAAGTTTTTAAATTTAAAAGTTTCAACTTTATTAAAACCGTAAATAAAACGACCTATTAAAATTAGGTAAGATAATGTAATTAAAATACTAATTATAATCATGCTATGTTTCGTGTTCTGGAAGCTTAAACTTTATCACATAAAAGCTTCCTAAAATACTAGGAATAACAAAGTTAAAAATCCACATTAAAGAAACAACTGTAAGTACAGTTAACTCGCTTATTTCGGCGAAAGAAAATAGATAAACTGCAATGCTGCCTTTAATAACCACATCAAAAATAAATATAGAAGGAATAACAGAACTCAATAAATATATTGAAGAAATAATAGTCAATGCATTCCAATAATTAATATTAATTGAAAAAATTTTAAGTAAAACATAAAACTGAAACGAAAAGATGGTATAGCGTATAAATGCATAAAAACATCCTAAAATTAGTTTATTTTTAGAAATGTTTTTTGGTTTATAAAAGCTAAAACCTTTAATTTTTTTTAAAGCAAAAATTATAATAATAAACAAAATAGTGGCAAAAACTAAGGTTATAAAAAGCTTGTTATAATTTAACTCAGGTTTATAGGTTTTTATAAATATCAAAAGTCCAATAACACCAAATAATGTAGTTACTAGCATTTGTAAACCATTATGCCAGAAATTAACTAGTAAAATTTTTTTTCGATTTTCTCGTGAAAAATACATTGCCTTTGCACCATACTCACCAACACGATTAGGAGTAAATAATGAGGCTGTTAAGCTCCCTAAACTTTGCTCTATAGCATTTTTAAAACTTATTTTTTTTACGAGACTAACAAGAGTTTGCCACTTTAAAATTTCGAAAAACCAATTTAAACAACTTAAAAAGAGCAAAAAAGCGAGGTTTTTTATAGTAAAAACTTCTTTTTTTAGTAAAAAACTAATAAACGATCCAAAACTTAAAGAAGTGTTGCTAGTAAGTTTGTAATATATAAAGTAGAAAGCACCAACAACAATGCTTAATTTAATAAGCACAAAAAAGAATTGCTTAGTTTTGTAAGGGAGTTGGCGCATATTTTTTGCAAATTACGCAATTAAATGGCGTTTAAAAACTTGCTGCTTTTTAAGTGGTTGATTTTAAAAATATAAATGAAAGAAAGAATAATTTTAGGTATAGATCCAGGAACAACCATTATGGGTTTCGGTCTTATAAAAGTGGTGGGTAAAAAAATGCTTTTTTTACAACTTAACGAGCTCGATTTAAAAAAATACAGCGACCACTACCTAAAGTTGAAACTTATTTTTGAGCGTACTATTGAATTAATTGATACGCATAACCCAGACGAAATTGCTATTGAAGCGCCTTTTTTTGGGAAAAACGTGCAGAGTATGTTAAAACTTGGTCGCGCACAAGGCGTTGCTATGGCTGCAGGATTAAGTCGTGAAATACCAATTACCGAATATTTACCAAAAAAAATAAAAATGGCTATTACTGGTAACGGTAATGCTAGTAAGGAGCAGGTTGCAAAAATGTTGCAAAGTATGCTAGGACTAAAAACCTTACCCAAAAACCTCGATTCAACCGATGGTTTAGCAGCGGCAGTGTGTCATTTTTATAACTCCGGACGTGTAGATGTTGGTAAAAGTTACTCGGGTTGGGATGCTTTTGTGAAGCAAAATTCCGATAGAGTTAAAAAATAATGGCCGGAATTTACATTCACATACCGTTTTGTAAACAAGCCTGTTTTTACTGCGATTTTCATTTTTCTACATCACTTAAAAAGAAAGATGAACTTATTGATGCTTTAATATCCGAAATGGAATTACGTTACCCAATTTTAAAAAGTGAAGTAGTTGAAACCATTTATTTTGGGGGCGGTACACCATCGATGTTAAGTAATATAGAATTACAAAAAATTATCGATGCGGTTTATACAAGGTTTCAAGTTTACGAAAACCCAGAAATAACTTTAGAAGCGAATCCAGACGATTTATCGTTGGAGCGTATAAAAACCTTAGCGGAAGAAACTAAAATTAACCGATTAAGCATTGGCATTCAGTCGTTTTTTAACGACGATTTAAAAAGCATGAATAGGGCACATAACGCTACTGAAGCCGAAAAATGTTTAAAAGAAGCGATAAAATATTTCGATAATATAACAATCGATTTAATTTACGGTATTCCTAATATGAGTCTGGAAAAATGGAATGATAACCTAGAGAAAGCATTTAGTTTTGGGGTAAATCATATTTCTAGTTATGCTTTAACTGTTGAGCCAAAAACAGCTTTAGATACTTTTATTGAAAAAGGAAAATACCCACCAATCGATGAAGATTTAGCGCTTAAACATTTTAATCATTTAGTTGAAAAAACAACCGAAAAAGGTTTTGTGCATTACGAAATTTCTAATTTTGGTAAACCTAATTTTTTCTCGAAACACAACACCAGTTATTGGTTGGGTAAGTCTTATTTGGGTATTGGCCCTTCGGCGCATTCGTTTTATAATAATCAGCGAAGTTGGAATGTTTCAAACAATGCTAAATACATAAAAAGTATTCAAAATAAAGAGCTGCCTTTATCAACAGAAAATTTAACTAAACAAGATGCTTTTAACGAGTATGTTATGACAGGTTTACGAACCATTTGGGGTGTTTCGTTTAATAAAATTAAAGCCGAATTTGGAGACGGCTTCCTTCAGCATTTAAAAAAGAACTCCAATAAATTTATAGTTGAAGATTTGTTAAGGATTTCAACCAATTCAAATAACGAATCTGTGCTAGTAACTACAAAAAAAGGAAAATTTTTGGTAGATGGAATAGCGGCAGAACTCTTCATGATTTAGTATCTTTGAGCATGATTGCAACAATTCAATATAATTCCAGAAAATTAAAAATAAATTTAAAACAACCCATCGATATTTCAATGCCGTTGCGTGCTTCTAAAAAAAACGTAAATGCTTGGTATGTGGGTGAACCCAAGATAGAACCTGCAAAAGAAGGCGATTTTATAATTAGTGTTGCAGAGGGTGCTAGTGTTAATTTTAATAATATTTCTTTTAATCCTCATGCGCATGGTACGCACACCGAAACGGTTGGGCATATTACAAAGGACGTTTACTCTATAAACCAGAATTTAAAGCAGTTTTTCTTTTTAGCTGAAGTTATTACCGTGGCTCCAGAAACGTTTAACGACGATAGTGTTATCTCGAAAAAGCAAATACAATTTGCTTTAGGTAATAAAAAGCGTGATGCTTTGGTAATTCGTACTATTCCTAATACTCGCGAAAAATTGTCACGTCAGTACTCCAATACCAATTGGCCGTATTTACAAGCCGATGCTGTAGAATTTCTAGTTAAAAAAGGCATTAAACATTTACTAATAGATTTACCAAGTATTGATAAAGAAAAAGATGGCGGCGAGCTTTTAGGGCATAATGCTTTTTGGAACACAAAAGGCAAATTACGTTTAGATGCTACAATAACCGAGTTTATTTATGTGTCTAATAAAATTGAAGACGGCGAGTATTTTTTAAACCTGCAAATCGCACCTTTTGAAAATGATGCTACGCCAAGTAAACCCATTCTGTATAAAACTTTAAGCTAATGAAAACCGTTTTAAAACTAGAAGAGTTACTCATGTTTGTTTTGGGTATGTATTTGTTTTCACAATTAAATTTAAGTTGGTGGTGGTTTGTTGGCTTGTTATTAACTCCAGATATTGGCATGTTAGGCTATCTTGTAAACCCTAAAATTGGTGCTTATGCTTACAATGTGTTTCATCATAAAGGCATTGCTATTTTATTCTATTTTTTAGGCGTTTATTTGCAAAACGATATAGTAAAATTAATTGGTGTTATACTTTTTTCGCATTCGTGTTTCGATAGAGTTTTTGGCTACGGATTAAAGTATATTACTGATTTTAAAAACACCCATTTGGGTAAACTTTAAAACTTTATGGAAGCGTTTTTAGGTATAATAATTGGCGTTTTGGTAACTACTGGTGTGGTTACTGTTGTAAAATCTTTTAAAAAGAAAAATTTAGTAAACTCGCAGTCTACCATTTTAATAGATAAGATTAAAAAGGTATGTAAGTTTATAACTGTTGAAGGTGATTTTGCCGAGATTTATCATTACGAAGATGTTAAAGAACGTTTTTTAAAACTAATAACAAGTAAGAAAAAAGCCTTAGTTGTAATAAACGCCAAGGCGCATGTAGGTTACGATTTAGCTAAAATTAAAATTGAAGCCGAAAATGATAAGAAAAGAATTATTTTGAAGCATTTTCCGCAACCCGAAGTACTTTCAATAGAAACGAATTTAAATTATTACGATAAAAAAGATGGCTATTTTAATAGGTTTGAAGCGACGGATTTAACCGGATTACACAACGAAGCTAAACTTCATATTCAAGAAAAAATACCAGAAAGTGGTTTAATTGAAATAGCACAAAAAGAAGCGCTTGAAACTATTTTACTTATTGAAACCATTGTTGAAACTATTGGGTGGAAACTAGATTATTCATCTTTAGAAATAGATAGCGTAGAACCTAAAAAGTTAAAATAATGTTCGAAATATCTACCGATAAAAATAAGTTAGATGTTTCTGTAATTCATCAATTTTTAAGTCAGACTTATTGGGCAAAAGGAAGAACCGTAGCGCAAGTACAAACAACAATAAATAGCTGTTTGTGTTTTGGTGTGTATTTAAATAATGAGCAAATTGGTTTTGCACGCGTTGCAACAGATTATGCGGTTTTCGCTTATATTATGGATGTGTTTATACTTCCGGAATATCGTGGTAAAGGCTATTCAAAAAAATTAATGGAAGCCGTTACAATGCATAAAGATTTGCAAGATTGTAAAGTTTGGATGTTAAAAACAAAAGATGCCCACGGTTTATACAAACAATTTGGTTTTACAGATTTAAGTCATCCAGAAAAGCTCATGGAAAAACTATTGTAGCTTATGAATATAGAACAATACAGAGCCTATTGCTTAAATAAAAAATCGGTTACCGAACATTTTCCTTTCGATGAAGATGTGTTGGTTTTTAAAGTTTTGGGTAAAATGTTCGCTTTATCCTCGTTAAAAAAATGGGAAGAAGGCTTGCAATCTGTAAACTTAAAATGCGATCCAGATTATGCTTTGGAGCTTCGCGCGGAATATGAAGCCGTAGAACCAGGTTACCACATGAGTAAAAAACATTGGAACACCATTCAATTACATAAAAACGAAGTGCCTCCGGCTTTAGTAAAAGAACTTATAGATCAATCTTATAATTTGGTTGTTAAAAGTTTACCTAAAAAGCTTCAGAAAGAATTAGAAAATTAAATTTTAAAAATAATGAGTGTATTACAAACACTAAAAGAACGTAGTGGCGATTGCTGCGAGTTGTGTAAATCTACAACCGAATTAAGTCAGTATACTATTCCACCATCGTTAAACGAAAATGTAGATAACGATGTGTTAATCTGTAAAATCTGTTTAGATCAAATTGAAGAACGAACCGATATGGATGCTAACCACTGGCGCTGTTTAAACGATAGTATGTGGAGCGAACACGTGGCGGTACAAATAATGGCATGGCGTATGTTGCAAAGGTTACGTAATGAAGGTTGGCCAAAAGATTTACTGGACATGATGTATTTAAGCGATGAAGCTTTAGCATTAGCCAGAGCAACGGGCGAAGATAAAGACGAAAGCGAAAAAGTGATACATCGCGATAGTAACGGTGTTATTTTAGATAATGGCGATTCTGTTGTGTTAATAAAAGATTTAAAAGTAAAAGGAAGCAGCATGGTTGCCAAACAAGGTACTGCCGTTAGAAATATTCGATTAGATCGTGATAACGCGCAATATATTGAAGGTAAAGTCGATGGGCAACACATTGTAATTGTTACCGATTATGTAAAGAAAACCTAATTCTCGTCTTTCTTTTTAAAAAGGTTAAATCCAAACGGAAACATAAAAGCCAAAAACAAATAGCGGCCAGTAACCAAGCCATAAATGGTTATGGCTGCTAAAACTACCATTAAAATTACTTTATAACTGTATTTCATTTTCATAAACTAAAAAACAACGTAAACATACAAGTTAAATTTTTTATAATAAAAACATACTAGTTGGTATTTTTTATAACTTTACAGCATGCAGCAAGAATTAAAATCGCAATTAACCAAGCAACAAATTGTTCAAGAAGCTTTTACGTTATTTTACGAAAAGGGCTTTAAAACTACAAGTATAAACGATGTTGTAAAGGCAGCAAGACTTACTAAAGGCGCATTTTATCATCACTATAAAAATAAAGAACAATTAGGCTTAGAAGTTATAGAGCTTAAAGTGAGAAAGCGCGTTTATGATGGTATGATTTTACCATTAAGCGATGCAGGAAACCCAATGGAAATTCTTGAAAAAACCTTTTTAAACAGAATAAAATCTTTTCCGTTCTACGATAAGCAAAATGGTTGCCCCATGAATAATTTTATTAATGAAATTGGGAATTACGAAACCGCGTATCAGTCGGCACTTAAACATATTGTTGAAACTTGGAAAGCCGCTTTAATTACTTTAATTAATCGTGGTAAAAACGAAAAATGTATTAAGCAAAATATTTCTAGCGAAGCCGTAGCGGTGTATTTAATTAGTGCTTTTGAAGGCATTAGAGGTATTAGAAAATTATATAATGATGATGACATTTTAAATCAATACATATCTGGTTTAAAATTATATTTAAATCAATTAAAAGCATAAAATTTTTTTACACAAAAACATACTGCTAAGAATGTTTTTTAATAATAAAACCATAACCTATGAAAAACAACAGAAGAAACTTTATTAAAAACACTGCAATGCTTGGAGTTGCAGGAGTAACAATGCCAAATTTTACCAATGCTTTAAGTCAAGATAAAAGAAAAGAAGAGTCCAAATTATCAAGCCGTCCTAAAGTGTTGTTTTTTGATGTAAACGAAACGCTATTAGATTTAACAGCTATGAGAAAAAATGTAGGTGATAAACTTAACGGACGTAGCGATTTATTATCACTTTGGTTTACAACCATGTTACAATATTCGTTGGTAACAACAGTAGGTAGGCAATACAACGACTTCGGGATAATTGGTGCTGCGGCTTTACAAATGGTAGCAGCAAATCATGGTATTAAAATTGGAGAAAAAGAAGCTCAAGAAGCCATTTTAGGTCCGTTACGTTCTATACCACCACATCCAGAAGTAAAAGAAGCTTTAAAACAATTAAGAGATGCTGGTTACAAATTGGTGTCTTTTACAAACTCATCTAACATTGGTGTTAAAACTCAATTTGAAAATGCCGGTTTATTAGATTATTTTGATGAGCGATTAAGTATTGAAGATATGGGAAAATACAAACCTGATGCAGATGCTTACGATTGGGCAGCACGAAAAATGAAAATAAAATCATCAGAATGTTTATTGGTAGCAGCTCATGGTTGGGATATTGCAGGAGCACTTTGGGCAGGATGGCGAGGCGCTTTTATTAGCAGACCAGGAGCTCAATTATATCCTTTAGCACCAAATCCAGAGTTTAACGAATCAAATTTAAAACTAATTGCAGATAAATTAATTGCATTAAAATTATAAGCTTATGACATTACAAGATAAAGTTATTATAGTTACAGGTTCTTCGCGAGGAATAGGTAAAGAAGTGGCAATACAATTAGCAAAAAACGGTGCAAAAGTTGTTATTAATCATTCTAATAGTGAAGCTGAAGCCAATGAAACTTTAAATACAATAATCAATAAAGGTGGTGAATGTATTGTTGTAAAAGCAGATGTTAGCAATAAACAAGATGTAGAAGCTTTGTTTAATAAAACCATTGAAACTTTTGGTAAAGTAGATGTTTTAATAAATAATGCGGGCATTATGTATAATAAATTGTTGAAAGATAACACCCAAGACGATTTTACTAAATTATTCGATGTTAATGTGCGTGGAGTTTTTAATACCATGCAAGAGGCTGCAACAAAACTGTCAGATAATGGTATTATTGTTAATTTCTCATCGAGTACAGTAAAACTTATGTTCCCTAAATATGCGTTGTATTCTGCTACAAAAGCAGCTGTAGAGCAAATGACTCGCGTGTTTGCTAAAGAAGTTGGTCGAGGCATTTCGGTTAATGCCATAGCTCCCGGAGCTACTGCAACCGATTTGTTTTTAAACGGAAAATCGCAAGAAACTATCGATAAATTAAAAAGTATGATTGCTTTTAACCGATTGGCAGAACCAATAGATATTGCAAGAGTTGTTGTGTTTTTAGCTAGCGACGACTCTAAGTGGATATCCGGACAAGTTATTGGCGCAAACGGTGGTTTAATTTAAAATTATTGGAATAACTATTAAAATAAAAATAATTTAGAAAGTGAATTAAAAAGCTTAACTTGTTATTAGAGTTTTAATAGTTATTCCTTTTTTATGTTAGAAATACGCCCAACTTGCGAAAACTGTAATAAAAAATTACCATTTGATGCAAAAGATGCGATGATATGTACTTTCGAGTGCACATTTTGTATAGCCTGCGTAGAAACTGTTTTGCAGCATGTTTGCCCTAATTGTGGCGGTGATTTTGTAAAACGACCAATTAGACCAAAACAGTTACTTGAAAAATATCCAGTTTCAACAAAAATAGTTTTTAAGCCAGTCGATATAGAGGCGCATAATAAACTATTACAAAGCTTAAAAATTAACCAGAAGTATCAGCTATAATTTTCCATTCGCCATTTATTTTCTTAAAAACGACCATAAAAAAACCATCGGCATTTCCTACTTCTCGCTTTATATGGTACTCGCCTAAAACGTAGTACGAATTAGCTTCAATTTTGTTAATAGCATTAATTTTAAAACTTAAAATACCAGTGTGGTCTTCAGTTGGGTAAGCTCTTTGGTAGCGCTTTAAAGTTGCGACCCAGCCATTTACAACACCGTTAGCACCGTAAAAGGTTAGTGAGTCACTTTTCCAGTAACCTTCCATAAAACCTTCAATATCGTTTTTAGACCAAGCTAAACGTTGTTTTTTTAATACTTTTTGTATGGCTTTTTTATCGTTTTCTTCAGTTTGTGAAAAACCAATACAAACAGTAAATAAACACAATGTTAAAATGATTTTTTTCATTTAAAGTGATTTGTTTTAAGTTTTATAATAGTAAAAATAGCAAAATTTAAGATGCTATTCATCGATTTAATCAACATAAAACTTTTTTTCAGCTAGAGTAAAAATCAGTTTGTCGATAAAATAGTGAATAAAGTTTAAAATATAATTACCTTTAAAACAATCATCTACACTCCCTCAAATTTATTTTAATTTACTAAACTGTGTAATATGGATTTTAAAATTTCTGGCTATAATAATTTTTACAAAGTAAAAGGTCATTTAAACAAGAAAAACGCTTATTCTTTCAAGGCTGAGTTTAACAACATTTTTAAAGAAATTGATTCTATAACTATAAGTGTTGAAGGTGTTGAAAGTATAGATAAGTATGGTGTAGCTGCAATTTCACAACTACATTTTGAAGCGTTAAAACAAAATAAAAAATTATCTATTATTGGTTACGGTTGTAAAGATTTATACAACCATTTCAATTCTAATTCTGCAGCTTAGTTACAATATGTGTTTTTGTTTTTTATAAAAAGCATCGGCTTGTAGTCTCATAAGTTCTTGAGCCTTTTGTCGTTTGTATTTGTAGAGCTCGTCTTCGCTTTTAATATCGTTGTAAATACGGTTGTTTAATGCGGTTTCTGTTTCTATAATTAAATTTCGTTCATTTTTGTTTTTTAGCACATTTGTTTTTAATGCCATTTCTTGGTCTTCAAGTTTAAAATCGTAAGCGCCTCGCGGAGATAGTAACTTTGCAAAAATGGGTGAGGTTTCTATGGCTAGAAATAGTAGAAAAATAAAAAATGAGGGTAGCCAAGGTAATTTATTTAAAGCATTTACTCGTGCCATCAAGCCATCAAAATTATCAATAATAGGTTGTGAGGTGGTTACTTGGTTTGCATAATCGATTTCGGCTTGAGCTATTTGGGCTTCAATAGTTTCAATTTTTGCTTTGTTTTCTGTTTTTAGTTGTTGTAAATCTGCTAAAGCAGCATCGTGTTTATCGCGTTTTTCTTTATACACAGGGCCTTTGCCTAAGCGTTTTGTTCCTGCTGTTCCTTCAGCTTCATTTATATAAACGTTGTAAAGGGCATTTACGTCGGCTTCTTTGCGGTTTATTTGACTTTGTAATGAATCAATATTACGATTTAAAGCTTCAATTTTGGGAGTGAATTGTTGTGCAATTTGATTTTTGTTACTTAAAGTCAGGGCATTTTTCTCTTCTAATAACACTTGATTAATCTCTTTTTCAAAAATTTTAAGTTCTAAAGGTTTCGAGATGACTATGGCAATAATTAGTGCTAAAATTATTCTTGGTGCGGCTTGAATTAATTCATCTGTAAAATTGCCGTTTTTTTTAATGGTTGAAACGATATATCGATCTAAATTAAAAATGAGTAAACCCCAGATTAAGCCAAAAAGTATTGCAGAATATAAACTATCGAAAACAGTAAATAGAGCATAACTAGCTGCAATTGTAGCCATAACGGCTGTAAAGAAAACTGTAGCGCCTATACCCGCATATTTATTTTGTTCGCCTTTAGAGCATTGTTCTAAAATATCGGTATCTGCGCCAGAGCAAATGATGAAGAATTGCTTTAACATAATATATTCGTTTTTTGATTGATTGACTATTAGAACGTTAAAGCTGGTGTTTTGTTACAATATTCAGGAAAAAATCAGTTTGTTTTAGACCGAATGCTTTCTATAATCACCGTTCCAAGGATGAGTGTTCCGCCAGTATAGGTGTTGATTGATGGTGATTCATTTAAGAATAAAAAAGCAATTATAATTCCAAAAATGGGTTGTGCTGTTCCAATAATGCTTGCTGTACTAACAGAAAAATGTTTTAAACTCATTACAAATAATGTGTGGCCAATAGCCGTTGTAATAAGAGCCAGAATTATCAAGTGTGGAAGCTGTTCTGTAGTGTTTACAGTATCCATCAAGAAAATTACTGGAATGAGCAGAATGGTTAGAAATAGGGTCTGATAGGTCATTAAGGCCGAACCATGATAATTTGAAACATATGGTTTTAGCATTAAATTTCTAAGAGCATAACAAACTGCCGAAAAAACGCCAAAAAGAATGCCTTTCACATAAGTGTTTTTAAAATCAAAATCTGGTGCTAAAATGTAAATTCCAGCTAGCACTATTATTCCTAGAATAACATGTGTTGAGCTGAGCTTGGTTTTGCTGAATAGGGGTTCTAAAAATGCAGTTATAACCGGAAATGTAAATAGAGATAACATTCCCAAAGCAACATTAGAGAGTTTTAAGGCATAGAAATAAGATATCCAACTAATGCCTAAAAATATAGTGCTTAAAAGGATTGTGATAAGGTCTCTCCTGGATTTAATCTTTAAATCAATTTTTTTTATTTTACAAAAAAGAAAAAGAAATAGGGCACTCAATGATGAACGCCACCAAGTTATAACAGGTATAGGTAGGTTTATGAATTTACCTAAAGACCCAGAAGTACTAATTAAAAGAGCAGCGAATAAAAGCGTTGCAAGACTAGATGTGTATCTTTTTCTCATATAGGATTCTTAGTGGTTAATTGTATACAAGCCTTTTAAAGCATGGTATTTGTGGTTATTAAAACATCATTTTTGTTAAGCTGAATCTGCACTTATTTAAGGGCGTTTAAGAAGCTCAATAAGCTCCTCTAAAAACCGTTGTTTATTTTCTTTAATGTAAAATTTAATGGTATCTAAAAATAAAATTCAAAGTTTATTTTGAGTCTTCTTCTTTGTGTTGTTAAAGCTGTAAAACTAGTATTAATTAGTTTTAAAATCTATTTTTTATATGAATACAGAAAATATGTTCTTATATTTGAAAAATACAGTGATTTTGAACTATTTTGTATTTTGGGACTGTATGAATTCAGAAAAATAATCTTGTATGGATAAAATCGACAGAAAAATATTAATGGAGCTTCAAAAGAATGCTAAACAAAACACTAAGGAAATTGCCAGTAAAGTTGGATTAAGCGTTACACCAACCTATGAGAGGATTAAGAAATTAGAACAACAACAGGTTATAAAATCTCATGTTGTTCTTCTTGATAGAGATAAAATTGGAAAGCATGTTTTGGCATATTGCCAAGTTTCTTTACTGAAGCATAAAAAAGAACTATTAGATAACTTCAAAGAGCAAAGTTGCTTGCTTTCTGAAATAATGGAGTGTCATCATGTTTCAGGAAATTTTGATTTTCTATTAAAAGTTGTGGTAGGGAATATTTCTGAATTTCATCATTTCATTAATGAAAAACTATCTGTTGTTGATGGTATTGCAAAAATACAAAGCTCATTTGTTGTAGATCCTGTAAAAGAAAATTCTATTTTTTGTTTATGATTACTTTTGAGACCTAACTTTTTTTTGTCTGTCGATAGCGTAAAGATTAGCTTCCATTTTAATGAAGTTTATCGATTGTAAAATGAGAACGGTTGAAAAATATCACAGAATTAAATTAAGACGTATAAAAATAAAAACCTGAAGACTGTCTTTTAAATTAAACTCCAAAATGCTCTTTAGGCGAGTGTATGGCGTCGCTATCTAACCCAAAGCCCATTAAAATGCTTTAACTTAACTTGATTGTGATTTGATTGATAGTCTATTAGAATGTTAAAAGTTATGTTTTGTTACAAGAAAAGTTAGGTTTTTCTTTTTTGCTCTCGAATACTCTCAATAATTACCGTTAATAAAATTAAACTACCTCCTATGTAGGTGTTTATATTGGGTTTTTCGTTTAAAAATATAAAGGCAAGTATTATTCCGAATATAGGTTGTAGGCTGCTAATTATACTAGCTGTACTTACCGAAAAATGTTTAAAACTGCTAACAAGCATGGTGTGGCCAATAGCTGTTGTAATTAACGCAAGCATTATTAAATACGGATATTGCGTACTTATATTTTGGGTGTCGAATAAAAATATTACTGGAAATAATACAATGCTAATTACTACCAATTGGTTAAACATAATGCTTTTTCCTGAGTATTTTGATATCAGTTTTTTTGAAATTATGTTTCGTAAAGCATATAACAAAGCCGACAGCAAACCAAACAGAATGGCTTCAAAGTAAGTGTTTTCTATACTATATTCTGGTGATAGAATATATAAACCTAAAAGCACAATTAAACTTAAAAGTATATATACAGAATCGAATTTAACTTTTATAAAAATAGGTTCTATTAGTGCGGTTATCATTGGGTAAGTAAATAACGATAACATGCCAATAGCAACATTTGATAATTTTAAGGCATAAAAATAAGTTATTAAATGTCCTGCAAAAAATAATGCGCTAATAACAAGAGTTATATAATCTTTTTTTGAGCTTAACTTTAAGTTTACTTTTTTAATGGAGTAAAAAATAAAAAGACAGAGGCTTGCAAGAATACAGCGAGACCATATTATTACTGGTGGATCTAGGTTTATAAATTTGCCTAACGGACCAGAGGTGCTTAAAAGCAGAGTTGATAATAATAGAAAAAGTAAATTTTGATAGTTTGTATCTTTCATTGAAGTTCTGCTTTGCGTTAGCGATAGAAACGGATAGCTTTTGGTGAGCAGCCGCTTTGAGCCAAAACTAGTAGTGTATAGCGCGACCCCGCCATGAGAAGCGGGGTAACGCCCAATTTTTAATTATTTAATTCTGTAAAATATTTATAGAAATACGGTATGGTTTCTATGCCTTTTAGGTAATTCCAAACTCCAAAATGCTCGTTAGGTGAGTGTATGGCGTCACTGTCTAACCCAAAGCCCATTAAAATGGTTTTGCTTTTTAGTTCTTGCTCGAAAAGCGATACAATAGGTATGCTGCCGCCGCTACGCTGAGGTATTGGGGTTTTTCCGAAGGTTTGTTGGTAGGCTTTACTTGCGGCTTGGTAACCTATGCTATTTATTGGTGTTACATAACCTTGTCCGCCATGGTGTGGTGTTACTTTTACTTTTACTGCATTTGGAGCGATGCTTTCGAAGTGTTTTTGAAATAATTCGGTGATTTCTTCCCAATCCTGATTAGGAACTAAGCGCATTGAAATTTTTGCATAAGCTTTACTTGCAATTACGGTTTTAGCACCTTCACCTGTGTAGCCACCCCAAATACCGTTAACATCTAGGGTTGGGCGAATGGAATTGCGCTCGTTGGTGCTGTAGCCGGTTTCGCCATAAACAGCCTCAATGTTTAAAGCCTTTTTATAGTTTTCTAAAGAAAAAGGTGCTTTTGCCATTTCTGCGCGTTCGGCATCGCTTAGGTTTTCAACTTTATCGTAAAACCCAAGAATGGTGATATAGTTGTTTTCGTCGTGTAACGAAGCAATCATTTTAGTTAATATATTTATAGGGTTGGCAACTGCGCCACCATAAAGTCCAGAATGTAAATCTCTGTTTGGTCCGGTTACTTCAACTTCAACGTAACTAAGTCCGCGTAATCCTGTTGTTATTGATGGCACATCGTTGGCTATCATGCCTGTATCGGAAATTAAAATAACGTCGTTTTTTAACTTTTCTTGGTTATTTTTTACAAATGTTGCTAGGTTTGCGCTTCCTACTTCTTCTTCGCCCTCGATCATAAACTTTACGTTGCAAGGTAGCTCGTTATTGGCCGTCATAAACTCTAAAGCTTTTACATGCATGTACATTTGGCCTTTATCGTCGCAGGCACCGCGTGCAAAAATTGCACCTTCAGGGTGTAGCTCGGTTTTTTTAATAACGGGTTCAAAAGGCGGAGAATCCCATAAATTTATTGGGTCTGGTGGTTGTACATCGTAATGCCCGTAAACTAAAACAGTTGGTAGGTTTGGGTCTATTATATTTTCGCCATAAACAATGGGGTAGCCAGCGGTTTCGCAAATTTCAACAATTTCGCAACCGGCTTTTTCGAGTCTTGTTTTTATGGCTTCTGCTGTTTTTAATACATCGTTTTTATAAGTAGAATCTGCACTAATAGATGGTATTTTTAATAGTTCGATAAGCTCGTTTAAAAAGCGGTCTTTATGTTCTTTTATGTAAGATTGAATGTTTTGCATTGGTGTTATTAAAAAGTTCGTTTCAAAAGTATAAAAAAAGTGTGTTTTTTAATGCGAATAGGTTTGCAATTTAAAAATCTTGATTATATTTGCATCCCGATTCTTGATAGTAATCGGGAATACATATTGCGGGCGTGGTGGAATTGGTAGACACGCTAGACTTAGGATCTAGTGCCGCGAGGTGTGAGAGTTCGAGTCTCTCCGCCCGCACTAAACAAAAAAGACTCTTCATTTTAAATGGAGAGTCTTTTTTTGTTTACACATTTAAAAATTCTTCATACATATTAAATACAGGAAGAAATTTTACCGAAATTTTAAAGCTTTGTTGTACTATATTTAATAATTTATTCTTTTTTGTTATTAAGCTACGTTAATATTGGTTTTAAGTAATTAAGCTGTTAATTTTACACCAGAATTAAATACAGCAAAAATGGCTAAACTATTTTTAGTAGAAGGACAAATACAAAACTACGCTTGGGGAGGTACACAATACATTCCTAATTTATTAGATGTTAAAACCAATGGCGAACAATGTGCCGAATATTGGTTAGGTGCACATAGTAAAGCGCCATCAACTATAAAAACTACTGAAGGTGATAAAACGTTAGATACTTACATTTCAAATAACTTAAATTCGGTATTAGGCGATAACATTGCCAGTGCTTTTGGTCGCTTACCATTTTTGTTTAAGGTTTTAGATGTACGCGATATGTTATCTATACAAGTGCATCCTACAAAAGTTGAAGCCGAAAAAGGGTTTAAAAAAGAAAATGAAGCAGGTATACCTTTAACCGCAAAACACCGTAATTATAAAGATGATAACCATAAGCCAGAAATAATGGTAGCTTTAAGTGAGTTTTGGTTATTACACGGTTTTTTAACGGAAGCCAAATTAAAAGCGGTTTTAGAGTCTGTTCCAGAATTTAAACATTTAATATCTGTTTTTGAAGCTGAAGGCTATTTCGGTTTGTATAAAACGGTTATGGAAGAACCTCAAGAAGAAACCAACAAAGTACTACAGCCATTAGTTGATAGAATTTTACCCTTATACAAAGCCGGAAAGCTAGAAAAACAATCGCCAGATTATTGGGCTGCCAAAGCAGTAGATTCTGCCGATGATGCTTCGGTTTTAGATAAAGGTATTTACTCTATTTATTTTTTCAATATTGTAAAAGCAAATAAAGGTGAAGCGGTGTTTCAAGATGCAGGAATTCCTCATGCTTATTTAGAAGGTCAAAATATGGAGCTTATGGCAAATTCAGATAACGTGTTGCGTGGTGGTTTAACACCAAAACATGTAGATGTGCCAGAATTATTAAAACACGTGGCTTTTAATGAAACGGTTCCAAACGTTATGCAAGGCGATTTACAGGCCGATGGAATAGAACGTATTTATAAATCGCCAGCACCCGATTTTCAATTAAGTTTAATTTCTTTAGAAGCTTCAAAAACTTACAAAAGCACTTCAAAAACAGCCGAAATTATTATTGTAATTGAAGGTGAGGCAGAAGTAAACGAAGGAGAAACTACAGTTGGTTTAGCTAAGGGGCAAGCCGCTTTTTTAGCAGCAACAAGTCAATATACAATTCAAACAAAATCGAACGCAATTATATATAAAGCAACTGCGCCACAATCGTAGTTGTTAAAATCATTGTAAAAACTATTAATATTAGTTTAATACGTGCTAAAAGCAACTGCTTTTAACATAAAAAACCTTAGTTTTGTGAGGTTAATTGTTACAACACCATTAAACTAGAACCTTTAAAATAATGAACAAGAAATTAGATCAACAAGCAGCAGATAATATACGTGCACTTGCCGTTGCTATGGTAGAAAAAGCAAATTCTGGACACCCGGGAGGACCAATGGGTGGCGCAGATTTTATGCACATTTTATATTCGGAGTTTTTTAATTACGATCCTTCTGATATGGAATGGCCATTTAGAGATCGCTTTTTTATGGATGCAGGGCATTTATCTACATTAATGTATGCACAATATTATTTATTGGGTAACTACTCAAAAGAAGATGTTTCTAATTTCAGACAATGGGGTTCAATTACTCCAGGTCACCCAGAGGTCGATGTAAAACGTGGTATAGAAAACACGTCGGGACCATTAGGTCAAGGACACACAATGGGTGTTGGTGCAGCAATTGCTACTAAGTTTTTAGCGGCACGTTTTGGCGATTGGATTAACCATAAAGTGTATGGTTTCATATCCGATGGTGGTATTCAAGAAGAAATATCGCAAGGTGCAGGTAGGATTGCAGGACATTTAGGTTTAAGCAATTTTATTATGTTCTTCGATTCTAACGATATTCAATTATCAACGTCTACAGACGAGGTAACTACCGAAGATACAGCTATGAAGTATGAAGCTTGGGGTTGGAAAGTAGTAACTATTGATGGTCACGACCACGATGCTATTCGTAAAGCATTAACCGATGCTAATAACGAAACCGAGAAACCAACTTTAATTATTGGTAAAACTATAATGGGTAAAGGGTGTGTAACTTCAAATGGCGATATGTACGAAGGTCATTGCGAATTACACGGTAAGCCAATTGGAGCAACCGGAGCCGATTACCATAAAACATTAGCAAATTTAGGTGCTGATGCTGAAAAGCCATTCGATATTTTTAATGATGTTGAAGCGTTTTACAGAGATTTAATCGTAGAAAAAACAAAACAAGCAGCAGCTAAAAAAGCTGAAATAGCTGCTTGGAAACAAGATAATACAGAATTAGCCGAGAAATTAGACTTTTTCTTATCTGGAAAATTACCAGAATTAGATTTTGCTTCAATAGAGCATAAAGCTGGTTTAGCAACCAGAGCCGCATCATCAAATGTGTTAGCTTATTTAGCTGAAAATGTAGAAAACATGATTGTGTCTTCTGCAGATTTATCAAATTCAGATAAAACAGATGGTTTCTTAAAGAAAACTTCTGCATTACAAAAGGGCGATTTTAGCGGTTCGTTTTTACAAGCTGGTGTTGCCGAATTAACTATGGCTTGTATTGCCAACGGTATTGCGTTACACGGTGGTGTAATTCCTGTTGTGGCAACCTTCTTTGTATTCTCAGATTACATGAAACCAGCCATTCGTTTAAGTGCAATTCAAGAATTACCAGTAAAATACGTTTGGACGCACGATGCCTTCCGAGTAGGTGAAGATGGCCCAACACACCAGCCAATTGAGCAAGAAGCTCAAATTCGTTTGCTGGAAAAAATGCAAAACCATAGCCATAAACAAAGTTTCTTAGCCTTACGTCCTGCAGATTCTGCAGAAACTAGCGTAGCTTGGAAAATGGCTTTAGAAAATACAGATACACCTTCTGGTTTAATTTTATCGCGTCAAGGTATAAAAGACGTTCCTGCTGAAGGTTCTCGTTACGAAGCCGCTTTAGCTGCCGAAAAAGGAGGTTATTTGGTAAAAGAAGTTGAAAATCCAGATATTGTTCTTGTGGCTAACGGATCGGAAGTTTCTACTTTAATTGCTGCTGCCGAAATTTTAGAAGCAGACCATAACTTAAAAGTAAGTATTGCTTCTGTAATTTCTGAAGGTTTATTTAAGCAACAACCTAAAGATTATCAAAATAGTGTTATTCCTAAAAACAAACCACTATTTGGTTTAACTGCTGGTTTACCTGTAAATTTAGAAGGTTTAGTTGGTGATGCAGGAAAAGTGTTTGGTTTAGAGCATTTTGGTTATTCTGCACCAGCCTCTGTACTTGATGATAAATTTGGATTTACCGGAGAGAAAGTAAGCAAAGAAGTATTAGCGTATTTACAAACAAAATAAAATATTAAACTATGAAATTTTTTATTGATACTGCCAATTTAGATGAAATCGCAGAAGCACAAGCTTTAGGTGTATTAGATGGTGTTACAACAAACCCATCTTTAATGGCTAAAGAAGGTATTACTGGCGAAGAAAATATAATAAACCACTACAAAAAAATATGTGAAATTGTTGAAGGTGACGTAAGTGCCGAAGTAATTTCTACAGATTTTGATGGTATGGTAAAAGAAGGTGAGGCTTTAGCGGCTTTAAACCCACAAATTGTTGTGAAATTACCTTTAATTGCCGATGGTATTAAAGCGTGTAAATATTTTTCAGATAAAGGAATAAAAACCAACGTAACATTAGTGTTTTCTGCTGGTCAAGCTTTATTAGCTGCTAAGGCAGGAGCAACTTATGTATCTCCGTTTTTAGGTCGTTTAGATGATATTTCTACAGATGGTTTAAACTTAATTGCCGAAATTCGTCAGATTTACGATAACTATGCTTTCGATACTCAAATTTTAGCTGCATCAATTCGTCACACAATGCACGTAATCGATTGTGCTAAGTTAGGAAGCGATGTAATGACTGGGCCATTAAAATCAATTACTGGTTTATTAAAGCACCCATTAACCGATATTGGTTTAGCTAAATTTTTAGAAGATTACAAAAAAGGAAATTCTTAAATTAATTTTTTTTAATATAAAATTAAAAGCTTCTCTTAAAGTTAGTTAGAGGAGCTTTTTTTTGTATATTTAAGTAACATTTAAATAGTAAGTTCGTCTCATTATTACCGACTTAAATATTATTGCTAACTTTGCAAATTACTATTAAATTAACGTTGGCCAAATGAATATTAATGACAATATAGATTCTCCATTAAAGCTAAATATAAGTTTTAAAAAGCTTATAGAGCAGTATGAAGTATTGTCTAAAAGTAAAAACGAGCTTACCAATATTAGAGCTAAAAAAGTTTTAAAAATTGCAGAGCAATACCCGGAACTTCGTAACGGGATTACAAATACAAAAGATTTAAAAGCCAGAGAAAAGGAGATAGAGTTTTTATTAGAAGATACGTTTAGCCCCTTATTAACAAATAACGAAATAAAAACGGCTTCAATACCTTTTCATAACTTTATATTTAATGCTTCAGAACGTTTTAAAAATATTATAAAAATAGCAGGAGACGATTTTCAGCTTCAAATTAAAAATATGGCTGAAGAAGATTCGTACATAATGTCTTGCGCAGTAATATTAAACTATTTGTTTGGTTACGAGATAAACTTTAAGCGTCCTATGTATTATTTAATACCAGACGAAAAAGGTATTATTAGGTATTATAAAATTTTATATAACGCAGATTTTTGTGAAATAAAACCAAACGATAATGCGCCTAAAATAACACAAGAAGATTATGATGAGCTTATCGATAATTTTGATAATATTGAGCTTTGGAAAGAAAAATTTCCGCCTCAAAGTTATAGCTTTAAAGGTTTTGTAATTTCTAATATATTCGATGTAACCGACGATCAATCCATATCCAACATTAAATCTAATTTAATAGGTTTAGATAAGAGAAATGATAAAACTTTCATGGATGGATTTCAAGATATATTCAGATCCTTATTAGGTTTAAATAGTATAAAAGTTGGTTTTTCTATTTATCTAGAAGAAGAAAAAAGTTTTGAGCGAGTTTATGGCGAAGGTATGGAGAGTTTTTTATTAGCTAAGTCAGATTCAGAACCTTGCAATAGTGTGTTATGCGACTGGTCTTATAATAGATTAATAAAAGAAAAAAAGTTTTTTTCAATTTCAAATATAGATCTTGCTGTAAAAAAATCTAAGGCACCTCAAGTTAAATCTTTATACAAACAAGGCATAAAAAGTGCCATTTTTGCACCAATAGCTAACGATGGTGAGCTTATGGGAATTTTAGAGATTGTTTCTCCAGAACCCAAAGTTTTAAACAGTATAAATGCCAATAAACTGCAAGATATTATGCCTTTTATTGTATCGGCTGTTGAGCGCTCAAAAGTTGAAGAAGAGCATTTAATAGAAGCTATTATTCAGCAAGAATGTACCTCTATACATCCAAGTGTGGAATGGAAATTTAAAGCAGCAGCACATAAATTTTTAAAAGAAAGTATTGCTAATACCGGCGGTAAACCAAGTTTTACTAAAATAAGTTTTGATAATGTTTATCCGTTATTCGGGCAAATAGATGTAAAAGGTTCATCGGAAGCGAGAAATTTTGCTACCCAAAAAGATTTAGCCCTACAGCTAACTTTGGTTAGTAAAATATTAGATGCTATACCAGAAAACGAAAAACTCCCTATTTTCGAGCAGCTTCTGTTTGAAATTGAAAATTTTAACACGGAAATAAAAACAGATTTTAAAGTTGATACAGAACAACAGTTAACACGGTTTTTTAAGGATGAAATTGAACCGCTATTTATATACTTTCTAGCAAAGCGAACTTTTGCTAAAGCAGAAATTGAAGATTATTTTAGTAAAGTAGATAGTAATTTAGGTGTTATTTATTACTACAGAAAAAATTACGACGATACTATTGCGCTTATTAATAAAAATATGTCTGCCATTATAGATAATAAGCAAAAAGAAGCGCAAAAGATGTATCCTCACTTTTTCGAGCGTTTTAAAACCGATGGTGTAGAGCATAATATGTATATAGGAGAATCTATAACTAAAGAAGATAGTTTTAACAAAATATATCTTTATAATTTAAGATTGTGGCAATTACAAGCTATGTACGACATGGAAAATAGTTTTTACCAAAACCAAAACGAATATCCGCTAAGTTTAGATGTTGCTTCTATGATTTTGGTGTTTAATCAACCATTATCTATACGATTTAGAATGGACGAAAAGCAATTTGATGTAGATGGTACATACAATGCACGTTACGAAGTTGTAAAAAAACGTGTAGATAAAGCCTACATTAAAGGTACAAACGAACGTGTTACTGCTAAAGGAAAAATGAGTATTGTTTATTCTCAAAAAGAAGATGAAATAGAATACTTAAAATACATTCATTTTATGCAATCTAAAAATTTATTTGCAAACGATGTTGAGGTTTTAGAACTTGAAGATTTACAAGGCGTAACAGGATTAAAAGCCATAAGAGTAAGTATGAATTACCAAAAAACTAATGGCGACACCATGTTTTATACTTATGAAGACTTAATGAACGAGATAAATGCTTAATTTACTTTTTTTGTACCATAAAAGTAAAGTGAATGTTTATCAATTTCAATATCAAAAACTTCTTCAATAGTTTTTTTAATTTCTTGAACTCTAGGATCGCAAAATTCTAATACTTTTCCAGAATCTGTAAGAATCACATGGTCATGTTGTCTGTTAAAATAAGATTTTTCGTATTGCGAAGTGCCATTTCCAAATTGGTGTTTTCTAATTAATTTGGCTTCTATTAACAGTTCTATGGTGTTATATAATGTAGCGCGACTAACTCTATATTTTTTTTCCTTCATTTTAATATACAGTTCATCTACACCAAAGTGAATTTCTGTATTGTAAATTTCCTCTAAAATTTCAAAGCGCTCTGGAGTTTTTCTATGTTTATTTTTCTCTAGAAAATCTGTAAATACTTTTTTTACAGTTAATTGTGTGTTATGTTGTGAGTTCATAATAGTTATTAATCGATATTATTAAAACTTAATACCGATGCCATTTCAAGTTCAAACAATGTTCCTTTAACTAAATCTTCTAAGTCTAAAATATTTTTCTCAGATGATTTGAATATAAACTTTACGTAATTAGTATTAGCTTTAATTTGTTTCGGAATTTCACATTTACAATTTTTACAAGCGCACCCTTTTTTTGCGGAATCTATTGTTGGTATTAGGTTAGCTACTTCTTCATAGGTTAATATTATACTAACCTCTCCTAAAAATAATTGAATTTTTTCAGAAGAATAACCGGTTTTGTTAGGGTTATCTTTAATTAAATAAGTTGCGCCAATAGCATTTCGGTATACAGGGTCTAAAAATAGCATGTAATTATTTTATGTAAATATACAAACAATTTTTATTTAGAATAAATAAAAATAAATGTATTTTTGTGTTTCATTTAAAACAAAAAAAAATGAAAAAAATAGGATTATTTTACGGCTCAGACACTGGTGTTACCGACGATATAACAAGAGATTTTGTTACGTTTTGGGAAGATGATAACTTAGAGGTTATGGAAATAGGAGATGCTAGCGTTGATGATTTTAATGAATATGATACCCTTATTTTAGGTTTATCCACATGGTATGATGGCGATTTACAAAGCGATTGGGAAGATTTTTTCGACGATTTTCAAACCATAGATTTTACAGATAAAACGGTAGCTATTTATGGTTTAGGAGACCAAATAGGATATGCAGAATACTTTATTGATGGTGTTGGTATATTGGCCAAAGTTATTATTGAAAAAGGAGGAACTGTTGTAGGTTATTGGCCAACAGAAGGCTATCGCCATACCGATTCGGTTGCGTTAATTGAAGATAACGAAGATATGTTTTACGGTTTAGCCCTCGATCATGATAACGAATCTCAGCTTACAGACGAACGTTTAAAGGCTTGGATAATTCAAATTAAAAAAGAATTCAACCAAGTTTTGCAAGAAGCTTAACAACTACTTTTTATAATTTCTGCCATACCAAAGTAAGCCTCCAGTAACAGGAAGGGAAGCAATGATTAAACTCACCAAAAAGGCTATAATTTTGCCAACAATTCCACCAATGGCGCCTACGTGAATATCGTAATTCATACGTAAAATTTTATCTGGAACTTTGGCATCTTTATATTTTCCGTAAATGGCAGGAGTTTCAATTTCCTCTAGTGTATTTTGGTCGAAGAATCTATAATCAGAGTTATAGTATAAACCTCTACTATTAGCTACTTCAACATAAATACTTGTAGTATCGTTTTCAGGGTAGTGCAATTCGTAGCTTACTGCTTCAGGTGACTCTTTTCTTAACTTTTCAATTAAAAAATCTATTGGTTTAACTGGGTAAGCATCCGTTGGAGCATCACTAATGTTTTCAGGTGTAATAAATGCAGGTACTTTATCGCCTCCTGTAGATATGTAAACTACATATTTTAGCCAGTTATATGAAATTACACTTCCTGTAAAGGCAATAACAAATGCAAAAATGGCAATGTAAAAGCCAACAACCGTGTGTAAATCGAAATTTTTACGTTTCCATCGGGTTGTTTTTTTCCAATCGAAAGTAACACGTTGCTTTAAGTTTTTGCGTTTTTTTGGCCACCATAGAATGAAACCAGAAATAATAATTAATAGAAATATTAAAATAGAAGCGCCAACTATATTTTCGCCAATATTTTTAGGAAGCCATAAACGCATATGTCCTTTTAAAATAAATGCGAAAAACCCAGATAGATGGTCATCTGCTTGAATTACTTCTCCAGAATACGGATTTAAAAATACACTTTGGTAAAATTCAGGTTCGCCATCGTAAAAAATAACTTCAACAGCTTCGTTAGGTTGTTTAAAAATAGTACCATGAACCGTATTATTAGGAAAAACACTTAATGCAATAGTTTTTGCTTCAGTTGGTGTAATAAATGCTCTGTCTTGTGGCGTAACGTATTTATAATCGTCGTATAAGCTTTCTATTTCTTCTCTAAAAGCCCAACAACACCCTGTTATGGCTACAACAAAAACAATAGCACCAGTTACTAAACCTAAAATTTTATGTACTTGAAATACGGTTTTTTTAAATCCCATGGTTAAAAGTGTAAAGGCAACCTTTAAAGGTTGCCTTTTATTTTTTGGTGAAAGTTAAAATTTATAAGTAAAAGTACCAAGTAAAACACGTTGTTGTTGTGGTGTAATAGTACTCCAGCCCGAATAGTAAGTCTCGTCGGTTAAATTATTTCCTTTAATACTAATTCTAAATGTATCATTTTCGTAATACGCAGATGCATTAAATATGGTGTAACCTGGAATATAAAAACTTCCTGTTGCAGCTTTGTATGCAACCATAGTATCATATTCTGTTTGGCCATTAAAACCAGCACCTATACCAAAGTTTTTAAAGAATTTGTAATCTGCCCAAAAGTTATAAGTGATTTCTGGACCAGATTCACCATAGCGGCTACCTTCTAAATAAGTAGCAGAAGGAGAATTGGTAATTTCGGAATCGTTATAACTAAAACCTGTATGAATGTTTAAACCAGCAACTGGGTTGGTGTTAACTTCTAACTCTATACCTTGGCTATTAATTTCTAGATCCTGTGTTTGAGTGGCCCAAAAATATTTATTATCGACAGTAATGTTGTAATAACTTAAAGTAGCTTCTAGTTTGTTGTTAAATAAGCTTGATTTTGCACCAACTTCAAATTGGTCTGCTTGTTCAACATCAAAAGCTTGTAATGTAGTTGTAGCGTTATTATTCTCATCGTAAGTCGTGATATATTGTGGGTCAACGTAAGAGAAACCGTTTTGGTAGTTTGCAAATATTGATAGTTCATCCATAATAGGTTGAAAAACAATTCCAAATTTTGGAGAAAGTGTAGTATCAGTATATTCAGTTTCATCATCGGAAGCATCATTTCTATCTCCTTGATAATCGAATCTATCAAAACGCACACTAGCCATAACAGATAAAGATGGTAAGATGTTTATAACATCAGAGATGTAAGCTCCAAATATATTTTGACGAACATCACTATTTAAAAATCCTAGCCCAGATAAAGCAGCACTAAGGTTTTCTTCGTTAATTTCTGGCTCGCCAAAAACTAAGTCTCCGTTTATATTTATTGTATGTAAATAGCCCCAGTTTGAGCTATTGTCTGTTATTTTGTAATCTAAATAATCAGCGCCAACTAATAATTTGTTTTGTATGTCGCCAATTTTAAATGTACCGGTAAAGTTTTGTTGTAAGTTTAATGTTTTAGTTTTCGAATTTGTGTCTTGCGCATACAAACTAAAATATTCGGTTCCTACAGGAGCAGTAGGGTCAGACCAATCAGCAACGTTCCATAAATACGTATAATAACCTAAAGATTTGGCTGTATTACCAGAGATTAATGTTTGAGAAGACCAGCTATCTGATAATTTCCAAGCTACTTCACCGCGATAATTTTGTGTTACGTTGGTAATTGTAACATCGTTACTTGTAAACGATAATTCCTCGTTATACCCTAATTCTTCAATAGAATTAAACGCTAATGGCCCGTAACGGTTTAAGAATAAAAAGGTTTCGTTGGTTTGCTCGTTTTGAGAGGCTTCGTACGAGAAGTTAAGCGTTAAATTGTTGTTTACTCTATATGAAATAGATGGTGCTACAAACACTGATTTTTTTAAACCAGCATCTTGAAAACTATGTTGTTGTTGGAATCCGCCATTGAAGCGTAACGATAATTTATCGTTTGGGCTAATATTTACATCGGCATTTAGTTTGGCAAAATCGTAAGAACCACCAGAAACAGTTACTTCTCCACCTGTACCGCTGTAAGGCTTTTTAGTAATAATGTTAATTAAACCACCGTAAGATGTAACTGTGCTTCCAAATAAAGTTCCAGAAGGGCCTTTAATAACTTCTACACGCTCTACATTCGATGGATTTATAAATCCATTAGTAATACCAGCAACACCATTTACTAATTGAGGTTGCACAGCAAAACCACGGCTAGAGTAATACCCTGCACCGTCACCGCTTCTACCTGTAGACGACCATAGTTTTGTAATACCAGCAGCGTTTTTTAAAGCTTCTTCAAAAGTATTAACCGATTGTGATATAAGTAATTGGTTCGTAATCGTGTTGTAAACTTGTGAGTTTTCAATATTTTTTAATGGCATTTTAGATACATATGCGCTTTGTTTTCTTGAGAATTTGTTTTGGCGTTCGGTATCTATTACAACTTCTTGTAAGAGTTCATTTCCTTCAAAAAGGGTAATGTCGCCAATATTAAAATCTGAATTGTTTATAGTAAAATCGATTTCTTTAGTTTTAAAACCAATAAAAGAGATGACTAAAGTGTAATCTCCATTTTCAAGATTTGAAATTTTAAACACACCATTTTCGTCTGTTTGTGCGCCTTTGGTAGTGTTTTTTACAATGGCGTTCACACCTAATAAGCTAGTTTGATAATTGTCGGTAACCGTACCTTGAACAGAATAATCCTGAGAGAACCCTATAAATGTTAATAATAACAAAAGGGTGATAATAAATTTTGATTTCATTTATTTAGACTAATTATAGATTGTTTTATTCGGCAAAAGTATGTGCTAAGAATTAAACAAGCAAATTATTTGTAATTATTCTAAATAAAGGCATTGTTAAATAACAATTTTGTAGCTTATAGTTAACATAACGTATTATTTACGTTGGCGTTTTTGTTGTAAAGCAAAGAAGTTGTAGTAGAATTATCGGGTAAAACATCATTAAGTCTGGCGTTGTTTCCTTTTAAAGCCACACCAAAAGATATTACAGAAACAATCATTCCTATCATAAAAATGGTGTATGTAATTCTTAATATTCGGTATTTTCGCTCTAAAACTTTACCTAAAAAATAGAGGTCTTTGGTTAGGGAGCTATAAACGTAATTTTTGTCTTTAAGCAATTCCTTTACGGCCCAATCGTATTCTTCTAAGCTCATTTTATGAAAATTACCAAAAAAGGTTAAATTCACTTTTTTGTTAGCAACATCCTCTTTCGTAAACTCTCCACTTGTAATATTAGGTCGTGTAGCAATTATAGAAAGCACCATAGATATTACACATGATAGCGTAAAGATTGCAGTTGGATAAATTAAATACGGATTAGAGTCTAATTTTGAAATTAAATTAGCTAACACTAACGAAATTATAATGGCATTTACAGAAAGTAAAATGTTTGCTTTAGTATCTGCAATATCACTAAGTTTAATGTGGTTTCTTAACGCAACACGATAAAAAGTTTGAATACCACGTTCTGGACTTTCGTTTTTATATTGCGCTTTATATTTTGCTTTTAACTCTTCGGTTTTAAGCTTTGTTTTTCTTTTCTTTTTAGATTTTATAAGGCTAGCTAAATTTTTCTCTTTTCTAGGTTGCCAGTTTTTTAAAGCATAATCGGTATAAAACTCATGCTTTTTTGTTAGTACATCTATATTCTCGTTTTCCCATTCAATAGGTGTATAATTTTTTATGCCTTGTAACTCTAATTCTTTTCTTAAAAACTCACTAGCTTCGGTAAAATATTTTTTACCAAAGTGCGATGCATCTGCATCACGAATTATTTTATCGAGCTCTGTTTTTGGAGAATCTTTAAACTTTGTTGCCATTATACAGTTGTTAACTGCTGTAATGGTTTCTTGGTTTACACCTTCTTCTTTTAAAAAAGCAGTAGCAATTTTTACACTTTCTTCTTCATGATTATCTATAGATTTAGTGTAACCTGTATCGTGAAGCAAGACCGCTAGTTGTAATATTTCGGCATCGGTGGCGTTAATGTCTGTGTTTTCAATAATTTCTCTAACACTTCTTAAAACACGTTCGGTATGGGTGTAATTATGATATAAAAAACTGTTGTCTAATTCATTTTTTAGTAAATCAAATACAAATTTTTCAGTTTTTTCAATGAGTTCTAACATAGAGATAAGTTCGCTTTTAAAGACACAAATTACTAAAATTTATGCGTATTTTTGGTATTTTATATGTAAAGATTTTGGTCGTAAGGATATTCACAAACTAACGACTTAATCTATTTCGAATTGTTTAAAAAAATCATAAAATTTCATTTTTATAATGCTAACATGGAAAGATATTATTAATTTTTCGGTAAACGGAAATTTAAAACCAGATAAACGTATTGAAAAATCTGAAGCAGAATGGCAAAGTCAATTAACACCAGAACAATATAGAATTACCCGACTAAAAGGAACCGAAAGACCCCATAGCGGAGATATGTGTACAAGTCATGAAGCAGGTATTTACAGCTGCATTTGTTGTGGTACATTACTATTCGATTCTACCATAAAGTTTAGTTCAGGTACCGGTTGGCCTAGTTTTACCCAACCAATAAAAGATAATGCGGTTAAATACGAAAAAGATACAACTTTAGGTATGGTTCGGGTAGAAATTATGTGCAACACTTGCGATTCGCATTTGGGTCATGTTTTTCCAGATGGGCCAGAACCTAGTGGTTTACGATATTGTGTAAACTCAGAATCATTACAATTAGAAAAAAAATAAATATGAATAAAAATATAGAAATAGCAACGTTTGGCGGTGGCTGCTTTTGGTGTACACAAGCCATGTTTCAAGAACTTATAGGTATAGAAAAAGCAGTATCTGGTTATTCAGGAGGTACTGTACCAGGGCATCCAACGTATAAAGAAGTTTGTTCAGGTTTAACAGGTCATGCCGAAGTAGTGCAAATTACTTTTGATGCCGATAAAATTTCATATAAAGAATTGGCTACTATTTTCATGACAACCCACGACCCTACAACATTAAATAGGCAAGGGGCCGATGTAGGAACGCAGTACCGATCTGTTATTTATTACCATAATGAAACCCAAAAAGAAATTGCTGAGGCTGTTTTAAAAGAAGTAGCTTCTTATTTTGATGATCCAATTGTTACAGAGATAACAGAAGCAAGTACTTTTTATGAAGCCGAAGAATATCATCAAGATTATTACAATAATAATACCACACAAGGTTATTGTAATGCGGTAATTACCCCAAAATTAGCTAAATTTAGAAAGCTTTATGCCTCAAAACTTAAATCGTAATATTTAAGTACAAAACAATTAATCTTTAACCCTCTCTAATGAACATTCAATTCAAGCGATTATCTATAGCTTTAAGTTTAATTCTTTTAAGTGCATGTGCAACCTATAAAACGCAATATAATGCAGACGTTATTTCGGGTAGTTTTAACGAGTCTGATATTGTGTATTCTTTTTATCTAATTGGTGATGCTGGAAACTCGCCTGTAGGCTCAAAATCTCAAGCAGTTCAAGCTTTAGAGGCTACTTTAAAAGAAGCTCCAAAGGCAAGTACAGTTTTGTTTTTAGGCGATAATATTTACCCTAAAGGCATGCCAGACAAAGATGAGAAAGGCAGAGAATTTGCAGAACATCAATTAAATGTTCAAACCGAAATAGTTAAAGATTTTAAAGGTGATGCTATTTTTATTCCCGGAAATCATGATTGGTACAGTAACGGATTAAAGGGATTAAAACGGCAAGAAAAATATATTGAAGATAAACTTGGCAAAAATACTTTTTTACCTGAAGATGGATGCCCAATTGAAAAAGTTGAAATTTCAGAAGATATAACACTTTTAATTGTAGATACAGAATGGTATTTAGTGAATTGGGACAAACACCCAACAATTAATGATGATTGCGATATAAAAACACGGTCTAAATTTTTAGATGAATTAGAAAGTGAAATTAAAAAGGCTCGAGGTAAAACTACAGTTATAGCTTTACATCATCCCATGTTTAGTAATGGGCCTCACGGTGGTAAATATTCTGTAAAACAACATTTAAAGCCCATACCTGTTTTAGGGACTTTAAAAAATATAGTGCGTAAAACAAGTGGCGGTTCTCCTGAAGATTTGCAGAATAAAAAGTACAACGATTTAAAAAAGCGTGTAGTAACATTAGCTCAAGAAAACGATAAAGTAATTTTTGTTTCTGGCCACGAGCATAGTTTACAATATTTAGTTAGAGATAATTTGCCACAAATAATTAGCGGAGCCGGATCAAAATCTACACCAACCCGAAACGTTGCAGACGAGTTTTCATCTAGTAACCCAGGTTATGCAAGATTAGATGTGCTTAAAAACGGGGCATCTTTCGTGCGTTTTTATTCTGCTACCAATAAGATTTTATTTCAAACTCAAGTGCATAAAAAAGACAGATCGGATGAAATTTTCGATTTCGATAGTAATTTCCCAGACCAAGTTTCAGCATCAATATACACGCAGGAAGAAATTGATAAATCTAAATTATACAAGGCTATTTGGGGCGAACGTTATCGAGAAGTTTATGGAACAAACGTAGAAGCACCAACCGTAAATTTAGATACACTTTTTGGCGGTTTAACACCTTTTAGAAAAGGAGGAGGGCATCAATCAAAATCACTTCATTTAAAAGATAAAAATGGGGCGCGTTACGTTATGCGTGCTTTACGTAAAAGTGCTTTGGTTTACCTACAAGCAACGGTATTTTTAAATCAGTATATAGAAGGGCAGTTTGAAGATACTGCGCCGGCAAATTTAATTCAAGACTTTTTTACAGGGTCGCACCCATATGCTCCATTTGTAACCGCAACATTATCCGATCCTTTAGGAATTTATCATACAAACCCAGTGCTTTATTATGTACCTAAACAAAACGCTTTAGGATTGTTTAATGAAGATTTTGGAGATGAATTATACATGATTGAAGAACATCCTTCTGATGGTCACGACAACATAAAAAGTTTCGGCTACGCAAAAGATATTGTAAGTACAGATGATTTAAGAGAGCATTTAAGAAAAGATGAAAAATATAGCGTAGACGATATTGGATATTTAAGAGCTCGTTTATTTGATATGACTATTGGTGATTGGGATAGGCATACCGACCAATGGCGTTGGGCAGAGTTTGAAATAAGTGATGATGAAGTAGTTTACAAAGCAGTGCCAAGAGATCGCGACCAAGTATTTTCTATAATGGGAGATGGTGCATTTATGCAATACGGTACACGTTTTATACCAGCTTTAAAATTAATGGAAGGTTTTAATGATGATATTAGAAGTGTAAAAGGCTTCAACTTTAGCCCATTTGGGTTAGATAATATGCTGCTAAACAAAACCACAAAGCAGCAATGGAATGAACAGGTTGCTTTTATTCAAAAGCATTTAACCGATGAAGTTATCGATGAAGCTTTAAACCAGTTTCCTAAAGAGGTTCAAAATCCAGAAACCTTAGCAAGAATAAAACGTGTTTTAAAAGCTCGACTTAAAAATTTACCAGAAATTGCCAATGCGTATTTTAAAGTTCTAAATAAAACGGTGGTAATAACAGGAACAGATAAAGATGATTTTTTCGATATAGAACGCCTACCAAATGGCGAGACAAAAGTTTCTGTTTATAGAAATATTGATGGAAAAAGAGATAAACAATTCTATGAAAAAACCTTCAATAAAAATGACAATAAAGAAATCTGGATTTATGGTTTAGATGATAAAGATGTTTTTAATGTTTTTGGTGAAGGAAACAAATACATAAAAGTTCGATTAATAGGTGGTCAAAATAAAGATACTTATAATATCGAAAATGGTAAAAACCTTAAGTTTTACGATTATAAATCAAAAGAAAGTATAGTTACAACAAACAAAGGAAGCAAGCATTTAACTAACGATTATAATACCAATGTTTACGATTTTACCAAGCCTAAAAATAATACCAATCAAGTGGTGCCTTCAATTGGTTACAATCCAGACGATGGTGTAAAAATAGGAGCGGTAAACACGTATACTACTTATGGGTTTAAACGAAGTCCGTTTACCACACAGCATAGTTTTTCTGCGGCTTATTTTTTTGCAACAAGTGGTTTCGATTTAGGGTACAATGCAGAATTTGCAAATGTTGTAAATAAATGGAATTTAGCCGTCGATACTAGGTTTACAAGCCCTAATTATGCCATAAATTACTTTGGTTACGGTAATAGCACAATCAACCCCGAAGCAGATGAAAATGATGGATTAGATGTCGATTTAGATTATAACCGTGTTAAAATACGTAAGTTTAAAATTGCGCCAGCTTTAGTTTGGCGAGGTGAATTAGGAGCCAGTTGGCAATTAGGGTTATCTTATGAAAATAATGAGGTAGATAACACCGCTGGTCGTTTTGTTAGTCAACCAAACGTGTTGCCAAATTCGGTATTTGATAATCAAAATTTTGTTGGTGTTAATGCTAAATATCAATTTGATAATGTAGATTATCCCACATTTCCAACAATGGGGATGCACGTGGCTTTAGAAGCGGGTTATAAAAATAATACCGATAACTCGAATAGTTACGCTTATGTAATTCCAGAATTAGCCTTCGATTATAAAATTATACCAAGCGGTCAATTGGTATTTGCAACAAAATCCAGAGCACATTTTAATATAGGTGATGATTTTGAGTTTTACCAAGCCGCAAACATTGGTGCAAAAACGGGATTAAGAGGATACAGGAACGAGCGTTTTATTGGTAAAACCGCTTTTACTCAAAGTTCTGATATTCGAGTGAACTTGCGTCGAATTAGAACAGGATTATTGCCATTAAATATTGGCGTTTATGGTGGTTTTGATGTTGGTAGAGTATGGGTAGATAACGATTTTGTTTTAAGTACAGAAAGTAATAGTGATACATGGAATACCTCTTTAGGAGGTGGTGTTTTTGCCGATTTATCTCAGCTTACAACATTAAATGCATCATTATTTCATAGTGAAGATGGTGTGCGTTTTGCATTTAGATTAGGCTTTGCCTTTTAATATTTTATGTGACGAATTTACACTTTTGGTGTCTTATAAATAATTAAGTAATCCATGGTGTGTTTTTACGACTAATAATTCCCCCTAAAAAAAACATATTATGATTAATAGCTTTAATGAGATTGTAAACTCAAAAAAAACAGTTTTAGTAGATTTTTATGCCACTTGGTGTGGGCCTTGTCAAGCCCTAATGCCAATTTTAAAAGAGGTTAAAGATGAGGTAGGTGATGATGTGAAAATTGTAAAAATAGATATTGATAAAAACAACGAACTTGCCGTAAATTATCAAGTACGTAGTGTGCCAACCATGATTTTATTTGTAGATGGTAAACCACGTTGGAGGCAATCTGGAGTGCTTCAAAAAAACGAAATACTTAACGTTTTAGATGTTCAAGCATCTGTAAAAGTTTAATCGATTTTAATAGTATAAAGTCGACCACCGGTGTCACCATTTTTTTCATCGGTTAAAAAGAGGGTATTGTTATTTTTATAGCAGATACCCTCTTTTTGTGTTATGGAATTAAATCCAACAGTTTGGTGTTTGCCATTAAAAAAATTATCACTCGTAAAGTCGCTAAACAAATGAATTTTATGTTGGGTTAAAATAGCAATTTCTTTACCATCGTCACGAATATCGGCAGCAGTAACCCAATCATAATCATTGTCTCCAAAATTATAATTGCCAATTAATTTAGCTTTTTGTTTACCACTTTTGGCAGGAAGTTTATATACTTTAGTTTTGCCATGTTCGTTATTTACACGTGTTTTGGTAAATAAATAGAAGTTATTATTAAAGTAAAAAAAAGCTTCACAATCAAAATACAACTCGCTTTTTTTTGGTGAATAATCGTCTTGGTCTTCGTAAGTAAAAGAAATAGTTTCTATATCAATTTTGTCATCAGAATCTAAATTTGATGCATTTACTTTTAATATTTTTAAATGCTTACGGTCGCTGCCATTATTACCAAAATCACCTATGTAAATATTGCCTTTTTCATCTGATGTAATGTCTTCCCAATCATGGTTTTTTGCATCAATTTTTAATTTCTTTTCAATATCTCCTTCTTCATTAACTAAAAATAAATGCGATTTGTTTCCACTATCGTTAAGCATCCAAATACCATTGTTTTCAATAGTTGTTTCGTTACCAGAAACTTCATTCAAATCTTTTGGTAAATCTACACTTTGGTCTTGGCAGTTTGCCACCAAAACAAATAGAAATAAGTAAGCGTGTTTAAGCATAAAACAAGTTTTAAATGCTAAATTTACAGTGTTTTTTTAACTCTATGAATACATTTAACGTTATTATAATAGGTGGTGGTGCCGCTGGTTTTTTTACTGCAATTAATATTGCTAAGCAAAATCCAGATTTAAAAGTTGCTGTTTTAGAAAAGGCTAAAACAGGACTGCAAAAGGTGAAAATTTCTGGTGGCGGACGTTGTAATGTTACGCATGCAGAATTTATTCCGCAGGAATTAGTAACTAATTATCCTAGAGGAGAAAAGGAGTTACTTGGACCGTTTCATCAGTTTATGACGGGCGATACTATGGCGTGGTTTGAGGAACGCGGTGTTGCGTTAAAAATTGAAGATGACGGACGTATGTTTCCGGAATCAAATTCTTCTCAAACTATAATAGATTGCTTTTTAAAAGAAGCTGAAAAATATAAGGTTGAGGTTATTTATAGTTCGGGCGTATTAAATATTGAGAAGCACGATAATGCTTGGGTATTACAAACAAAAACAGAAGTATTTTATACAGAAAAGGCTGTAGTTGCTACGGGTAGTAGCGTAAAAATGTGGGATATTTTAAAAACCTTAAATCATACTATTATAAATCCTGTGCCGTCATTGTTTACATTTAATGTTACCGATAAACGTATAAAAAACATACCGGGTGTTGTGGTGCAAAATGTTACCGTTAAAGTTTTAAATACAAATTTAGAATCTACTGGGCCGCTTTTGGTAACACATGTTGGTTTTAGTGCGCCTTCAATTTTAAAATTATCTGCTTTTGGCGCTGTTGAACTCGCCGAAATGAACTACGATTTTGATATTGAAATTAATTTTATTCAGCAAGAATTTAATCAATGTCTAGATGCTTTAAAGCAATTAAAACAGGAGTTAGCAAAAAAAACGGTGTTTAAATTTGCTCAGTTTGGTATTCCAAAGCGTTTGTGGCAAAAATTAGTTTTAGCTTCAAAAATAGAAGAAAGTAAAACTTGGGCAGATATTAATAAAACTCAACTAGAAAATTTAGCCACACAACTTACAAAAGCAGTGTTTCAAGTAAAAGGAAAAAGCACTTTTAAAGATGAGTTTGTAACTGCTGGTGGTGTAGATTTAAAAGAGGTAAACTTTAAAACTTTTGAAAGTAAGCTTCATAAAAATCTGTTTTTTGCCGGCGAAGTTTTAAATATTGACGCCATAACAGGAGGTTTTAATTTTCAAAATGCTTGGACTAGTGGTTTTATTGTGGCTAGAAGTATAGCTGATTAAATATTCAATAAATCAGAATGTAAAAATTTGTAATCCAGAGTTTTAATTAGTTTTTCAGGACTTATTTTTTTGTATTGTAAAGGTTGCGAATCATTAAAAACAGGAATTGGTTTTCCTAAGCTTTTTCTAGCTTGAATGTAAAATGCTTTTCTTGTTGGGTGATGGTTGGCACAAGCATTAAATGTTTCTCCAAAAATATCAAATTCTATTATTTTAGAAATAATCGCAATACAATCGTCGCGATGAATCATGTTTACAAAACCGTTGGGCTGCGGTATTTCTTTATCTTTAAACCAATTCCCAGGTTGACGTTGCCCGCCAAATAAGCCAGCAAACCTAATAATTGTAGTTTTAAAAGTTGTGTTATTTCTAAATAAGGCTTCAACCTTTGTAAGTAAGGAATCTATAGTTTCATCGGTTTCTGTGTAAGTTTTATTACCTCGTGGGTAAACCGATGTGGAGCTAATAAAAATCACTTTTTTTACAGAAGACGTTTCAATAGCCTGAACCAAATTTTGGTAAGCTTCAAAACGTTTTGATGTTATCATGATAAGTAAAATATCAGTATTTAAAAAATCTTTGAAATCTGGGTTTTCCTCAATGTTTACAGTATAAGGCGTTATGCCTTCAGATTTAAAGTCGTTAACTTTTTCTAAAGAAGTTGTCGAGCCTTTAATTTTGTGGCCTTTAGCTATAAAGTGTTTTGCTAAAGGAAAACCTAACCAACCACAACCTAAAATGCTATATGTTTTTGTACTCATGCTTTTCTGTAAAAATACGGATAGTTTAATAATTTAAGTTTTATATTGTAAACATAATTTAATCTAAAAATGAAAACTTTTATAGCACTACTGCGAGGTATAAACGTAAGCGGAAAAAATAAAATCCCGATGGCAGATTTGCGTGCATTACTAATAGAATCTGGTTTACAAAATGTACAAACCTATATACAAAGTGGAAATGTGGTTTTTGAATCTTCAGAAGAAAATAATAATATTTTAGAAACTTTAATTAATCAAGCTATTGCCAAAAAGTTTAAGTTTAATGTACCTATTTTAGTGCTTACTCCAAAGGAATTAAGTGTAATTTTTAATAACAGCCCATTTCCGCAAGAGCAAAAAGAAAACAGCTATTTTGCATTTTTATTTCAAGCTCCTAATAATAGCTTGATTGAAGAAGTTTCAGAATTAAATTACCCCAACGAAAGTTTTAAAATAACTCCTAATTGCGTTTACTTTTACTCGTCTGTTGGTTATGGTAGAGCAAAGTGCAATAATAATTTTTTTGAGCGTAAATTACAGGTTACAGCTACAGCCAGAAATTACAAAACGACCTTAAAATTAATGTACTTATCAAATTAAAAAACTATTGCTTATTTTTGCAAGCAATTTTTTCTGTAAAGAGTCCGTTTCGTGGCAGTTGCACTCATAATTTTTATTGAATGATAGTAGAAGAATTTATAACAAAATCTTATCCAAAAACCATTGAAGAAGGTAAAGTAGCTTGGGAATCGCCAAGTAACATTGCTTTGGTAAAATATTGGGGTAAAAAAGAACACCAAATACCAGCAAATCCCTCTATAAGTTTTACACTTAGTAAGTGCAAAACCATAACTGTTTTAGAGTTTTCTGAAAAAGAAAATAAAACCGATTTTTCGTTTGACGTGTTTTTAAATAATGAGAAAAAAGATGATTTCAAACCAAAAATAGAAACGTTTTTTAAACGTGTTGAAGCGTATTTACCGTTTTTAAAAAACTATCATTTTGTTATAAAAACCGAAAATACATTTCCGCATAGTTCGGGCATTGCTTCATCGGCATCAGGAATGAGTGCTTTAGCTTTGTGTTTAACCAGTGTAGATAGAATGCTAAGCAAAAACCATGAGCATTTAAATAAGTCGTTTTTTAATAAAAAGGCGTCGTTTTTAGCACGCTTGGGTTCTGGTAGCGCTTGCCGAAGTATTGAAGGTAGTTTGGTAACATGGGGAACACACGAAGCTTTTGCAGAAAGTTCCGATTTATACGGTGTTAAATACCCGTTTGAAGTTCATGAAAACTTTAAAAACTACCATGATACTATTTTGTTGGTAGATAAAGGAGAAAAACAAGTTAGTAGCACAGTTGGGCACGGTTTAATGCATAACCACCCATTTGCCGAAGAGCGCTTTAAGCAGGCACATAAAAATTTAAACGATTTGATAGCTGTTTTTAAGTCAGGCGATTTAGATGCATTTATAAAAATTGTAGAAAGTGAAGCTTTAACCCTTCATGCTATGATGATGACTAGCATGCCGTATTTTATTTTAATGAAACCTAATACGTTACAAGTAATAAATAAAATATGGGCGTATCGCGAAAAAACAGATTCTAAAGTGTGTTTTACTTTAGATGCTGGGGCGAATGTGCATATGCTTTATCCAGAAAATGAAGCTAAAAATATTAATCAATTTATTAACAATGAGTTGGTTGAGCATTGTCAAAATGGTCAATATATTAATGACAAAATAGGATTGGGAGCAAAATTGTTGTAACTTTGCTAAACTATTTAAGCTTCAAATCATGAAAGGACCATTATTTTATTCTAAAATTTTACTTTTTGGTGAATACGGAATTATTAAAGATTCCAAAGGTTTATCTATACCATATAATTTTTATAATGGTGCTTTAAAAAAGAGCGAAAACCCAAGTGAAACGGCAATAAAATCGAACGAAAGCTTAAAAAAATACGTAGATTATTTAGCAGCAATAAATCCAGAATTAGTTGTTTTTGATATTGAAACACTAAAATCTGATGTTGCAGATGGCATGTATTTCGATTCTTCAATTCCGCAAGGTTATGGTGTTGGTAGTAGCGGAGCGCTAGTAGCTGCGATTTACGATAAATACGCTAAAAATAAAATAACAGTTCTTGAAAATTTAACCAGAGAAAAATTATTAGAATTAAAAGCGATTTTCTCTGAAATGGAATCGTTTTTTCACGGAAAATCGTCTGGTCTCGATCCTTTAAATAGTTATTTAAGCATTCCTATTCTTATAAATTCTAAAGATAATATTGAAGCAACCGGTATTCCTGCACAACAAAATGGTAAAGGCGCTGTGTTTTTAATAGATAGCGGTATCGTTGGCGAAACAGCGCCAATGGTTAGTATTTTTATGGAAAATATGAAGCAAGAAGGTTTCCGTAATATGCTTAAAGATAAATTTATAAAACATACCGATGCTTGTGTTGAAGATTTTTTAAGCGGAAACATAAAATCGTTATTCAGAAATACTAAACAACTATCAAAAGTGGTGTTAAACCATTTTAAACCAATGATTCCTAAGCAATTTCATGAGCTTTGGAAAAAAGGTTTAGATACCAACGAGTATTACTTAAAACTTTGTGGTTCTGGCGGTGGTGGCTATATTTTAGGGTTTACCGAAGATATAGAAAAAGCAAAACAATCTTTATCAAATTATAAACTAGAAGTCGTTTATAATTTTTAATTAAATTTTCTGTCACCCTGGGCGTAGTCGAAGGGTCAAAACATTTTTAACTTCTTTATGCTAAATAGAAGACAGAAACATATTCTACTTAAGTTTTTTAGTATGTTTTCTGTAGTGCGCGGTTACAATATTTTGGCTATTGTAATAGCTCAATACTTAACAGCAAATTACATTTTAGCTCACGATTTACCAGTTCGCCAAGTTTTGCTAGATATTAATTTGTTTTTACTTGTGTTAGCCTCGGCAGCAACTATAGCTGGAGGTTATATTATAAATAACTTTTACGACTCCGAGAAAGATTTAATTAACAAGCCAATAAAATCGAAACTAGATAAATTGGTAAGTCAAAATACAAAGTTGTCATTTTACTTTGTACTTAATTTTTTAGCTGTTGTTTTTGCAAGTTATGTGGCATTTAATGCTGTACTCTTTTTTGCATGTTACATATTTGCCATTTGGTTGTATTCGCATAAATTAAAAAAACTACCAATAGTTGGTAATCTAGTGTCTGCAATACTAACTATTTTGCCATTTTTTGCCATATTTATGTATTATAAAAATTACGAAACAGTAATTTTTGTACATGCAACATTTTTGTTTTTAATAATATCTATGCGGGAACTCACAAAAGATTTAGAAAATATAAAAGGCGATTTACTTCAAGATTACCACACGATACCCGTTGTTTATGGCGAAAAGGCATCAAAAATAATGCTTGCTTTTCTAGCTGTTTTAACGTTAGTGCCAACCTATTTACTACTTTTTAAATACCAAATAGGATATATGAATTTGTATTTTTATGCTAGCATTTTTTTATTGATTGTTTTTGTTGCAATGCTTTGGTACTCAAAAGATAAGTTGCATTATTTAATACTTCATAATATTTTAAAAATTATATTGTTAACAGGAGTTTTTAGTATATTATTAATAGACGTAAGTGTTATTTTAAACAGAATTTAATGGTTTTGGGCGTTTTTACAACTTTTTATGAAGTTGTAAACCGCGCTTTCGCAAGTCGCTGTGCAAAATACATTTTGCACGAGCTCCAACAATTGCTCAATCGCTAACGCAAAAAAAATCGTAAATTAAAAAGTCTAAATCGTTAATTTTAAAGTATATCTTTGCACAAAAATTAAAATACTATGAGCAGGAACCAAGGCAGAGGCAGTAATAAAAATACATCAAGAGGTGGAAGCAGTTCTAATAAACGAACTAGTTTTTCACGAGGTAATTCACCAATTAAAAATCAAGGTGGTTTTACAAAGCCCTCGAATAGCACAAAGCCAAAAGCGCCAAAAAAATCTAACCCAGACGAAGTTAGGTTAAATAAATATATTGCCAATTCTGGTATTTGTTCTCGTAGAGAGGCCGATGTGCATATAGCCACAGGCTTAGTAAGTGTAAATGGTAAAGTTGTTACCGAAATGGGTTACAAAGTAAAACCAGGAGACGAGGTGCGTTATGATGGTTCTCGTGTAAACCCAGAACAAAAAGCTTATGTGTTATTAAACAAACCAAAAGGTTTCGCAACCACAAATAGCGAAGGAAAGGGCAGAACAGTAATGGATTTAGTTGCCAATGCTACAAATGCTAATATTAGGCCAATTGGTCGTTTAGGCAGAAATTCTAAAGGCTTAATATTGTTTACTAACGATGAAGCTGTGGTAAAAAAGTTTACCAATTCTAAAAATGGTGTGCCTAGGCTATTTCATATAGAGTTAGATAGAAATTTAAAACACGAAGATTTTAAAAAGATTCAAACAGGTTTTAAAATCGATGGTTCGCTTATTGAAGTAGAAGAGATTAGCTACATCGATGGATCAAGTAAAAAGGAAATTGGTTTAAAAATAAAAAATACAGGAAATACTATTATCCGAACCATTTTCGAGCATTTTAGTTACGATATTGTAAGTATAGATTGTGTAGCTATAGCACATTTAACTAAAAAAGATATTCCGCGAGGACATTGGAAGCATTTAACTACTCAAGAGCTTAATAACTTAAAGATGCTTTAGTTTAATTACGAAATAACTTCATTTGTCATGCTGAACTCGTTTCAGCATCTAAAACAATTAACAGTAAGTATGCCAAAACGAGCCTACCATAATTACTGGGTTTACATTTTAACAAACAAACCACAAGGTGTTTTATACATTGGTGTTACTGGAGGAATTGATGATAGAATGGAGCGCCATGTAAAAGGTGAAGGCAGTAAATTTACATCTAAATACAAGTTAAAAAGGTTAGTTTATTTTGAAGAGTTTCAGTACATGGACGATGCTATTGTTCGAGAGAAACAATTGAAGAATTGGCATAGGCAATGGAAAATTAACTTAATTGAAAAGGAAAACCCTAACTGGAATAATTTATGGAAACCTTTAGATTCCGAAACAAGTTCGGAATGACAATCTAGTCTAATTAAATCCCTAAACTCGCGTTAGGGATAGTAGCAGAAAGCCCACAGCAACCCCATGGTAATTGGGTTGCGAGGACTTGTCGCGTATAGCCCGACCCTTGTGGTAACGCCCAATAACATACGTGTTTAAAATTTTTTTCATTTTTTTTAAAAAAATATTTGCTGTATTAAAAAATAAATTACATTTGCCGCACTTATTAGCTGAACACTTTGAAACCTGTTTCTATGTTCGGGCTTTTGAAAATTAGGAAGTCATATTCAAAAGCAGCTTACAGATTAAGCAACCGAATTTTAAAGCTAACTTCCGTTTCTCCAATTTATGCTGTACAGCATGAGTATGCCTTTGTGCCAACCACACAGAGCCAGTTTCGTATTTGATATTATTTTGTTCTTATTGGCTTAACATGTAGTTAAACTACAATTCTCAATTTTAACATTTTAATAGAATAAATGAATACTAAATATATTGATTTAATCAATCAAACTTTTGATTTTCCTCAAGAGGAATTCGCTTTAAAAAATAAAACATTGGAGTTTCATGGTATTAACCTTATGGAACTTGTCGAGCAATATGGTGCACCGTTAAAATTCACCTATTTGCCACAAATATCGAACAATATACAACGTGCTAAAAACTGGTTTGCTAAGGCTATTGAAAACAATAATTACGCTGGCAAATACAACTATTGCTATTGTACAAAAAGTTCGCATTTTAAACATGTTTTAAATGAAGCCTTAAAAAATGACGTCCACATTGAAACCTCGTCGGCTTTCGATATTGATATTGTAGAATCTTTAAAGGCTGAAGGCAAAATTACAGACGATACCTTTGTAATTAGCAATGGTTTTAAACGTGCACAATATGTAACTAATATTGCTAGATTAATAAATAATGGACACAAAAATGCCATTCCTATTATTGATAATTATGAAGAAATAGACTTATTATCTGAAGAAATTAACGATACCTTTAAAGTAGGCATTCGTATTGCTTCGGAAGAAGAACCTAAGTTCGAGTTTTATACCTCACGATTAGGAATTGGCTACAAAAACATTGTTCCTTTTTATAAAGAACAAATAAAAGATAACAAGAAAGTAGAGCTTAAAATGCTACACTTTTTTATAAACACAGGCATTCGTGATAACGCGTATTACTGGAACGAACTTACAAAATGTTTAAAGGTTTATACCAGCTTAAAAAAGATTTGCCCAAGTTTAGATAGTTTAAATATTGGCGGTGGTTTTCCTATAAAAAACTCTTTAGCTTTCGAGTTCGATTACGAATATATGGTCGATGAGATTGTAAACCAAATTAAGCTAGTTTGCGACGAAGAAGGCGTAGATGTACCAAACATTTTCACCGAGTTTGGTAGTTTTACAGTAGGCGAAAGCGGTGGTGCTATTTACGAAGTATTGTACCAAAAGCAGCAAAACGATCGTGAAAAATGGAACATGATAAACTCATCTTTCATTACTACATTGCCAGATACCTGGGCTATAAATAAACGTTTTGTTATGTTACCTGTAAACCGTTGGCAAGATAGCTACGAGCGTGTGTTATTAGGTGGTTTAACTTGCGATAGCGACGATTATTACAACAGCGAACAGCACATGAATGCTATTTATTTGCCAAAATATAATAAAGACAAACCGTTATATATTGGTTTTTTTAACACTGGTGCATACCAAGAAACTATTGGTGGTTTTGGCGGGTTACAACACTGCCTAATACCATCGCCTAAACATCTGTTAATAGATAGAGATGAAGCAGGCAACTTACAAACAACATTATTTAGCGAACAACAAAAAAGTGAAGACTTACTTAAAATATTAGGTTATGCAAAATAGAACCTACGCAGGTATTCCTGAAGAATACGGAAAATTAGAGCAAGCGAAAATTGTTTTAATTCCGGTACCTTACGATGGTACAAGTACTTGGCAAAAAGGAGCAGATAAAGGTCCAGAGGCATTTTTAGATGCTTCTGAAAATATGGAACTTTTTGATATTGAAACCAGAACTGAAGTTTACAAACAAGGTGTATTTTTAGCGCCTGCAGTTACCGAAAATAGCTCGCCAGAAGCTATGGTTGAAGCTGTGCATGAAGCGACTAAAAAATACATTAAAAAAAATAAATTTGTAACCCTTTTTGGTGGCGAGCATTCTATTTCTATTGGTACAATTCGTGCGTTTAACGAAATGTATGATAACCTAACCGTTTTACAGTTAGATGCTCATGCCGATTTACGCGAAAGTTACGAAGGTTCAACCTGTAACCATGCTTGTGCGGTTTACGAGGCTAGTCAAACTACCAATTTAATTCAGGTTGGTATTCGCTCAATGGATGTTATTGAAACTACCGTTTTAAACGAAGACAAAACCTATTTTGCACACGATATGGCTGTTGATGATTCTTGGATGGATTCGGCAATAGACCAAATGACAGATAATGTGTTTATAACTATAGATCTTGATGCTTTCGATCCGTCAATACTACCAAGTACAGGAACTCCAGAACCTGGCGGTTTATTATGGTACGAAACCTTAGATTTTTTAAAGCAAGTATTCGAAGAAAAAAATGTAGTAGGGTTCGATATTGTTGAACTTTGCCCTAATAAAAATGAAAAATCTTCAGATTTTCTTGCAGCAAAACTATATTACAAAATGCTTAGCTATAAGTTTCAAAATGATGATTTTGATGACGATTTCGATAATGCCAACAATAAAAAAACAGTAAATAAAACCACTAAATTTAAAGATAACGATGCGTACTAAAGGTCCAATTTCTCAATTTATAGAAAACCACTATTTGCATTTCAATGCAGCAGCTTTGGTTGATGCAGCAAAAGGTTACGAAGCTCAATTAGAAAATGGAGCTAAAATGTTAGTATCGCTTGCAGGTGCTATGAGTACAGCAGAACTTGGTAAAAGTTTCGCAGAAATGATCCGTCAAGATAAAGTGCAAATCATATCATGTACAGGTGCAAATTTAGAAGAAGATATTATGAATTTAGTGGCGCATTCGCATTATAAACGTGTGCCAAACTATCGCGATTTAACACCACAGGAAGAATGGAATTTACTTGAAAAAGGATTAAACCGTGTTACCGATACTTGTATTCCAGAAGAAGAGGCTTTTCGTCGTTTACAAGAGCATATTTTTAAAATTTGGAAAGAGGCTGATGATAAAGGTGAGCGTTATTTACCACACGAGTACATGTACAAAATGTTACTTTCTGGTGTGCTAGAGCAGTATTACGAAATAGATTTAAAAGATTCGTGGATGTACGCAGCGGCCGAAAAAAACCTGCCAATTGTTTGCCCAGGTTGGGAAGACAGCACCATGGGGAATATTTTTGCAAGCTACGTTTTAAAGGGCGAGCTTAAAGCAAGTACCATGAAATCGGGTATTGAGTATATGACGTTTTTAGCAGATTGGTATACCGATAATTCAACAAATGGTATTGGTTTCTTTCAAATAGGTGGCGGTATTGCAGGCGATTTTCCTATATGTGTAGTACCAATGTTATACCAAGATATGGAACGTACCGATACACCATTCTGGAGTTATTTTTGCCAAATAAGCGATTCAACAACTAGTTATGGTTCGTATTCAGGAGCTGTACCAAACGAAAAAATAACTTGGGGTAAATTAGATATTGATACGCCAAAATTTATTGTAGAAAGTGATGCAACTATTGTTGCGCCTTTAATTTTTGCTTATCTTTTAGGTCTGTAAATCAGATCAATCTATCTAAATTTTAAAAACATGAAAAATAGAAACGATAACTTAAAACGTGTGATAGTTGATTTTAAGAAACTAACACCAGAAATTTTAGCATTACTTGTTGAAAAATACCCTGATGGTTATGATGATGATCATGTCATTTCGTTTAGAAACCAACATAACGAAATTATTGAAGCCGTAGAGGTTACAACTGCAGATACTAAATATCTGGTTAAAGTAAGTTCTAAACTTGCGGTTACTATGGAAAATTATGATGAAGATGATTATGATGATTTCGAGAGTGACGATCCAGAAGCAGTACAGCCTCCAGATACGGAAGATACAGACGATTAATCACAAATAAATATATTATGAGAACAGCTGTTTTTAAATCTTACGAAAACGGTTATTACAATTTTTGGTTTGAAAATGGAGAAGAATTAGCTTTTGAAGATGTACACCCTAGGGTTTTAAAGCAATTCGATTTAAAAAATGATGAAAGTTTAATAGACAAAGACTTTAAAATAACATTTATTGAAGAAGATGACGGCGATGATGTTATTTATATTGTACAAAGCCTAAAACCACTATAAAAGGTATTTAAAAAAATAAATGTACACCGTAGTTGCTTACCAAGTAGCTAGTGCTATCAATATAAAATCTAGCAAACAACAGTTGCCGTGGCAGCTGTTGTTTCAAGATAGCGACGAACTGTATTATACCAGTTCACCAAATAAATTTATTTACATATTTCAGTATGGCATGGTTAGTTTTTTTAACATGACTAGTACTGAAATAAACCATGCATTGCAAAAACTTAAACCGCAATGCACCAACTATTTTTCAGAAAAATTATCAGATTCGGTTGAAGTTGTTATTAAACCTAACATCTTAAAAGTCGAGTTCGATAATGTTATTTTACCCAATTTAGACGAAGAAATGATTCGTTTAGTTATGCTAAATGCGTCGCAATCTGTGGCTTTAAACCGTTATACCGAAATTACCGAAGAGCTATTAACCGAAACTAATAAACATACCTCATATTTAGAAGCTAACGGTAAGCTCGATATTTCTGGTAACAAGTTAAAGCGTTTTATAGGCAAGGTTTTAAATATTAAAAACAAGATTTCTGAAAATTTATACATTTTCGATTCGCCCGAAATTACTTGGGAAAAAGAAGAACTTAACAGATTAAATCAAGAATTAAAACAAGCCTTCGATTTAAAAGATAGATATCGTGTAATTCACGATCGTATTGAAATTATAAAAGAAAACCTAGAGCTTTTTAAAGATATAATGGACCATAACGAAAGCAGCCGCTTAGAATGGATTATTATTATTTTAATTGTAATTGAGGTTATCGATTTATTTATAACAAAACTTTCAAATATTATTTAACGACACAGATAGTGCATTATAATAACTTAAAATACCAGCAGCTTTAAGGATGAAGTTGTATTAAGTTAAGCCGAAACTTTGGTAGATTTTTTCCGGTTAAAAATATGTCACAAAAAAAATCAAATTTTAAATATTATTATGAAAGCAAAACATTCAATTTTAGGTTTAGTAGCTATTTTAAGTTTTATTTTAACAGGGTTTACCGCTTTAAAAGTTCAAGAAGATACTATTGTTATTACTGCAATTTTTGATGGTAAAGAAGATTATGGATACAATTTTGTTGCAACAAGCGACGATTTAGAGTATACAGTAACATTCCACAAAATAAGTGATGAAGTTGCAAAAAGCTTCGATTTAAACTCAGATAAATTAATAGGAACCAAGTTTAAAATCACCTACACATCTAAAATAGTTGTAACTAAAGATGAAGATGGTTATGATTATGAAGAAGAGATTAATAGCATAAAAAAATTACAAAAATTGTAATAAAATCTAAAAGCTGCCTTAATTTAAATTAAGGCAGCTTTTTTATAAAACGGTTTTTAATAAGTCGTGATACTGTTTGGTAATGTGTATACCATTGTGGCCAGCATCTGTAATATAATACAAAGTGGTTTGCTCTGGTTTTATAGCTTGTAATTTTTTGGCATTAGTTTTGGGGTTAACCAAAAAATCGCGTGTACCACAAAAAATAGTTATTGGGCAAGACACGGTTTTAAGGTATTCGTAAGATTTAATATCGTATTTCATAATCCATTTTGGTACAGGTGGTGCAATTTCGTCTGCAATTAAAGTCTGCCAAGAATAATAAGGAGCGCCTAAAATAAGTTGTTTAGGTTTGTTTTTAGAAGCAACATAACTTGCTAAACCCGAACCAAGCGAAAAACCAAAAACAATAATTTCAGATTCTTTATAGTCTTTTTTTACAAAATTGTATACCTGTTGTGCATCGCTTAAAAGTTCGTTGCTATTGGTGTACGCGCCGTCACTTTTTCCGTAACCACGGTAATCAACAAAAAGCACATCGTAATTGTTTTCTAGATACAAATGTGCACGTGTTCCCCATTCGTGTATGGCGCCAGCATTACCGTGAAAGTATAAAATAATACCTTTAGAGTTATTGGCTTTAAATTTTACGGCGTTTAAATTTATATTAGCATCAACCGGAATATTTAATTCTTCAAAGGGTTCTTTAAAGCTATATTTATAATTTTTGTCTAAAACTTTAGGGTTGAAGAAAAAGCGTTCTTGTTTAAAATATAGAAATATTAAAGAAGCTACATAGAGTACTACAAAGGTTATAATGAAGCGTTTTAAAAATCTGAAAATTTTATAGAAGTTGATGCTCAATGGGTTTCTTTTTAAAAATTTCGAATAAAAATACGCTAAAAACGATAATATATTCTAAAGCTATAACCCATAAATTTTCAGATTTATCCATGGAGTTTAAGTTTAAATAAGCTAAGTAGCTTAAAATAATAACAAAACTCCAAACCAACGGAAATTTGTATTTAGTAAAAACCGATAAAATTAATAACATAGCCAAATACCAAGGATGCACTGTTGTTGCTGTAAAATAATAGAAAGATAAAGCTATTAACATGGCGGTAATTAGTTGTAAAAATGTTTTATTTTTTCTGAAAAAAGTAATGATTAAAACAAAGATTACTACTAGTAGCGAACTTACTTTTCCTATTATGGCAATTTCGTTGTAACCTCGAAATGCATAACCTATTTCTCGCGCTATGTAATACAAACTGGCATTAAACTCGAAATTACTAAACCATAGCGCTACTGTTTTACTGTAATTATTTATAAATTCTGAAGAATAAAAAGGAACGAAAAGCAAAACCGTAGTAGCTAATGCAATACTGTAAAAAGCGGTTAATTTTAATAATTTTGAAATTAATAATTTATTAGATGATTTATTGTTTACAAACCACTGAAAAAACAAGGGTAAAAACAACAAAGGAATGAGTTTGGTTGCTATCGAGCATGCAAATATTATGGCTGCTAAAATCCATTTTTTTGAGTAAAGTAGGTATAAACTCCAAACTAAGAAGCATATCATAACACCTTCAAAATGCAAGTTTCCTGTGAGTTCTATTATTATAAACGGATTTAAAATAAACCAGAATATGTTATACTCTGGAAGATTTAGTTTTGCTAATAGTTTTTTGCCAAAATGTAAGGTGCCAAAATCTGCAATAATTATTAAAATACGCAAAACTACAACAGAGCCTAAAATGCTTTTATTAGCAAAAAATGCGGCAATTACAAAGCATAATTGATTTATTGGTGGGTAGTTTGTAAAATGGCTAGCGTTTAAGCCGCCCATGCCTTCACGGAGTTCTTGAGCTTGAGCTACTGGAAATTGGTTGTTTTGTATAAAATATTCTACGGTATTTAGGTAAGGATTATAACCTTGAAAAAGCATACGACCGTCCCAAATAAAACGGTAAAAATCTTGTGATAGGTTTGGAATGGCGAGTATAAACAACGCACGAAAACTAAAAGCGAAAACGGTTAAGGGTTTGGTGTTGTGTTTAAAAATGTTTACTATTTTATAAAATAGGTAAAATAATGCCGAGTATAGTGTTACTAGTTTTATATAATCGGTGCGGACTAAATTGTATGCAAACGACCAATAAAATAACATGGAAGCAAGTACTAACAATAACGGAATTTTATAAGTTGTTATAAAGTTTTTGTTTAGTAACATACTTTAATTTTTGTTGTTAGCTGCGTTAGCGATTGCAACGGTTAGCTTTTGGCGAGGCGTGCATCGAGCCAAAACTATTAGTGTAAAGCGCGACCCTTAAGGGTAACGCCCAAAAAAGTGTATAAACCTAGATTTATACTTTTGAGGCTAACGATTTAAAAAACACATAGCCAAAACCTACAAATAGCATTAGGTGGAATGGAAATAATCCAAAATCGCCACCTTGGTTGCCTACTATAAAGGCGCTATACATACCAAACCCAAAATAAAGCATAAGTAAACCTTCGAAAACTACATGAATGGATAGGTTTTTTTTCATGTATTTGTTGTTTTTCCAGTTGTCTTTAAATTTGGTAATGTTGAATTTTGGTGTTCTTACAAATTCACTTTTTTTACCAAAATGCCCTTCTAGAACAGCTATGGAGTTATGTAAAGAAAAGCCCATTGCTATTGAGAAAAACACGAAAAACATGCCTACGTATTTAAAGAAATTTTTAAATCCAGCGCCATAAATGTTTTTATACATATGCCAATAGCAAACAAAAAATATTACGGTACTTAACACAAAAAAGCTCATTACATAAAAGTATGGTTTTAAGTGTGCATATTCATTTTTTATGTAAAGCATTGGTATACTTAATATACCTACTATTAATACATTTAAAAACATGGTACTGTTTAATAAATGTAGTAAACCGTGTACTTTGGTTTTAGGTGAAATGTTTTGAGAGGTTAAAACACGGCCTAACATTTTTCTGAAGTTTTCGGCGCCACCCTTATTCCAACGGAATTGTTGTGATCGAGCTGCGCTTATTACTACAGGTAATTCTGCTGGAGTTTCTACATCTTCTAAATATTTAAATTTCCAGTTTTTAAGTTGTGCACGGTAGCTTAAATCTAAATCTTCGGTTAGTGTGTCGCCTTCCCAGTTACCAGCATCTATAATACATGTTTTACGCCATACTCCGGCAGTACCGTTAAAGTTTATAAAATGACCTTTACTGTTACGACCTACTTGCTCTAAAGTAAAATGAGCATCTAGGGCAAAGGCTTGTATTTTTGTTAGTAAAGAATAATTACGATTTATATGGCCCCAACGCGTTTGCACAACACCAATTTCTTGATTTTTAAAATAAGGAACAGTGCGTAGTAACCAATCTGAATTTGGTAAAAAATCGGAATCGAAAATAGCAATAAATTCGCCTTTTGCAATTTCTAAACCTTCTTTAAGCGCACCAGCTTTAAAACCTTTTCTATCGGTTCTGGTAATGTGTTTTATATCTAAACCAGAAGCTTGTAATTTTTCTATATGAGCTTTTGTTGTAACTATGGTTTCGTCTGTAGAGTCATCTAGTACTTGAATTTCTAGTTTGTCTTTAGGGTAATCAATTTCAGCAATGTTATCTAATAGGCGTTCCATAACATACATTTCATTATAAACGGGAAGTTGTATGGTTACCAGTGGAATTTCGTTAGGATTCGAAAAGTTAAATTTTTCACAATTATCTTTAGCTTTTTTAGCACGTAAATAATTAAATAATAAATTTAACTGTGCTAATGCATATAAGAAAATAAGCAATAACGAGATAGAGTAAATTAGAATAATAACAGATTCTAGAATCATTTTTTAATACTGTATTTAAAAATCCAACCGAGTATTTTAACACCGGCAAATATAGCACCTTTTATGGTTCCTGAAACTTTTGAGACACCTATTCTATTTCTATAATTTACTGGAATTTCGGTGTACGACAAATTTTGCTTTAATGCTTTAAGTTGCATTTCTATGGTCCAACCATAGGTTTTGTCTTGCATATTTAAAGCTATAAGTTTATTATACTTTATAGCTCTAAATGGACCTAGATCTGTGTATTTTGCATTAAAAAACAATGACATAAGGTTGGTTGCTAGCCAGTTGCCGAAAATTTGAGGTAAAGTCATAGCGCCTTGTTCCCGAAGTTTTTTAACACGGGCACCTATTACTAGGTCTATATTTTGGTTGGTTATTGGTTTTACTATTTTAGTCAATTCTTGGGGGTAATCACTATAATCACCGTCTAAAAATACAATAATATCTGGTTTTTTAGTTTTTTTTGCGATATAATCTAAACCTTTTAGGCAGGCGTAGCCATAACCTTTCAAATTTTCAGTTAATACAGTTGCTCCAGCTTTTCGTGCATTTTCTTCGGTAGCATCGGTAGAATTGTTGCTTACTACAATAATTTCGCTAACAATATTTGGTATATCGTTAACTACATGAGCTATAGATTCTGCTTCGTTAAAAGCAGGGATAATTACATTTATAATTGGTGTCATTACTCTAGATCGCTTAGGCTATTCTCTTTAGTGAACGATTTAAAATCGGTCCATTCCTTAATTTTTTTTCCAAGCGAATATTTAGCGGCAGATATTAGTTTTTTATTTTTATACATTAAGCAGTAGCCATTTTTTTTGTTGTTTTTTAGTTGGCATTTATGATTGATGTTTCCGTTTTCATCATAAAACACCCACCAATCTATTTTTTGGTTGTTTTTAAAATGTCCTTCGCTAGTTTTTTTACCTTCTTGATTGTAAAACACCCAAAACTTTGCACGCATATTGTTTTTAAAATGCCCACCTTCTTTTAATTTTCCATTACTGTAGAAGGTTTTCCAATATCCAATTTTGTTTTTAGAACTATCTAGCCATCCGCATGATTTTAATTTTCCATTATCAAAGTAATTTCTTTGATAATGTTTTTGTGCGAGTGCAATATTACAAATAAGACAAATAAAAACTATAAAACGCATTACTTTTGATTAACATAATTCATTAAATCGACATCGTTGCCTAATAAAATGTCGTTAGAATTAATACGACCTTTCATGCTATCGTTTTCTAATTTTAAAACACCTCTTGGGCAAACTGCGCTACAAATACCACAACCAACACAACTTGAGCGCACAATATTCTCGCCTTTTTGGGCATAATGTCTAACATCAATTCCCATTTCGCAACTATTGGAGCAGTTACCGCAAGAAATACATTGTCCGCCATTAGTTGTAATTCTAAATTTTGAAAATAAGCGTTGTTGAAAACCAAGTATTGCAGCCATTGGGCAACCAAAACGACACCAAGAACGATTACCTAATATTGGATAAAACCCTGTACCGATTACTCCAGAGAATATAGAACCAATGTAAATACCGTATACCGATCTTAAAGCACTGCCTTTAACAAAAAACAAATGATCTGTAGTACTAGTAAAATGCATAACAAGTAATAGGGCAATAACTGAAAATAAACTAATGGCGCCATACTTAGCATCTTTTGCTAATTCTTTACCTTTAAAATACATTACGCCTGCAAAGACTAGAGTTAAAAAGGCAATAACTAAGCTAATAAAAACACCTTTGGTAAGCCAATATTTGGAGCTATCGGTGCCCAAATAAGAATATACCATTGCCGTAGTCATCACTACAGAAAATACCAGCACTAAATGAATTAACCATCGCTCTATTTTCCAGGCATATAATTTTTTAGATGATAATTGTCTAAACGAATCACCGGCAGTTTCGGCTAATCCGCCACAACCACAAACCCATGAACAATACCAACGTTTTCCATATTTGTAGGTTAAAAATGGAGTGATTACAAAAATGGATATAATACCAAATAATAATAAAGCTAAACCAATTGTGCCGTTTGAAATAAAACCTTTAACAGACCATTGATCGAAAATATAATAGTTTAGTGGCCAGATGCTTTTTAAGTCGTAATACGGTAAATCGTTGTTCATTACATACATGAACTCTGGTATTAAAAAAGCAAAACCTAATTGAAAAAACATAACTGAAATGGTTCGTAATTGTTCGTAACGATTATGTCTGTATTTTAAAATAAACTTATAACCAAATGCTAATATGGCAATGGTATACAAAGTTCCGTAAACAAACCATTGGCTTGCATCTCTACCGCTTAATAATTTACTTAACGGATCGAAAAGTGAAATTAAACCAGTGTTTGCTTCACCATTTTGTCCTAAACCTAAATATTTAGGAAAGAAGTAAAGCACAATATAAAATGAGGTTAAAAAAACACCTAAAATCCAGCCACCAATACCACGAGATGAAATTGATTTAAACCAAACACCATCGTTTTTAATGCCTTCTAATTTTGTTAAATAGGCCTCACGAGAATAAAAAATAGTTCCTATAGAAATGAGTCCTAACGCTAGCGTTAAAAACAATCCTTTATTTGGAAAATTAGTATTAAAAAGCGCTAGTGCTAAAATAATGAGACCAATAGAGCCTAAACCTAAAGCTATTTTTTGTTTAGTAGTTATGTTTAATGCATCTGGTTTTGCTAACGACATGCTTGTATTTAATTTATTACTCATGGTTATGCTATTGTTAATTGGTTATTGTAGGCTTTTAAAATGTCTTTTTCGAATCGTTTGTAAAATTCTGGGTCAAAATTAGCTTCAGCTAAATGGTTCATTACATAGTCAATATCTCGTTTTTCCGTAAGCCATTTATCAAAAGTTTCGTGGCGCATTCTAATTCCAAAAGTATTTATGCCTAAAAATTCGTTTGTGTTTTTGTTGTATGCTACGGTAATGCATTTGGTGTCGTCGTCGTGTTTCCAGTGGAAATGAGCTTCGAAGTCTTTTTTACTACGCTCGCTAAACACCCAACCATAGGTTTGGTATTCAATATCCATAAATTTTGCCGAGTTAAACCAATGTCCTGGCTTGTATTCTAGTTTATTTCCGCAAATGGTTTGTGCTAGAGTTTCTCCCATCATTCGGCCGGTGTACCAAACCGCTTCAATAGGTCTGCGATTTCCAATTGCTTCATGTTGTTCGGCGCAATCGCCTATGGCGTAAACATCTTCTATATTGGTTTCTAAAAAACGGTTTACTTTAACACCGCGGCCTACTTCAATTTTAGAATCTTTTAAAAATGAAATATTAGGTGTAACTCCGGCTGTTAGTCCAACCACGTTGCATTCAATTTCTTCACCTGTTTCATCAATAATTATCGATTTTACTTGTCCGTTTTCATCGGCTTTAATTTCTCTTAAATTACTAGAAAGGCGTAAATCGATATGATGATTTTTTATGTGTCTATTAATCATTTCACTTTCACCTTTTGGCAAAACACCATTCCAGAAACTATCTTCGCGAACTAAAAAGGTAACGGGAATGCTTCGGCTATTTAGCATTTCTGCTAGTTCAATACCAATCAAACCACCGCCAACAATTACAGCGCGTTTACAAACTTTGTTATTTGGTGCATATGTTTCAAGGTTTTCTAAATCTTGCTTGTGGTACATGCCTAAAACACCTTTGAGGTCTTGCCCTGGCCAACCGAACTTATTTGGTTTACTACCAGTTGCTATTACTAATTTATCATAAGTAAGCGAATCGCCTTCGGCAAAATGAAGTGTCTTGTTATCGGTGTCTATTTCATTTACATAGCCTTTTTTTAAGTTGATTCTATTTTTATCCCAAAACCAATTTTCGTAAGGTTGCGTATGTTCAAACTTCATGTGGCCCATATACACATACATTAATGCGGTACGTGAGAAAAAATATTCGGTTTCTGCAGAAATAATCGTGATTTTTTTATCGGATAGTTTTCTAATATGTCTGGCAAGTGTAACGCCTGAAATGCCGTTACCAATAATTGCGATATGTTCCATTTTTGTGTTTTTGATGAATTTTAGGTCGTTATTAAAGTTAATAACTTAACAGGTAAGATTAATTTAGAAACCTTATAAATTAAGCGCCAAGTGTAAGGTTTAATACTTTTATAGTTCTTAAAATTATTTTAAAATTTTTGTAAGACAACAATTTTAGCTTCGACAGAATGCCTGAATTAAACTAGAAATTATGAGAATTTTAAAATTTATTATTGTATTTGTTATAACATCTTCAGTGTATGCTCAAAATGTTGAAAGTTTTTTTAAAGAGACGAATACTTTTTTACAAACCTATGTTAAGGATGGTAAAGTGAATTATAAAGCTATTAATAACGATCCTTCTAAATTAAATAGCATTTTAGAACTTGCTAAAAACACATCGATTGATGGAAAAGATGCTAATACTTATCAAGCCTTTTGGATTAACGCATATAACTTATCGGTTATTAAAGGTATAATAGATGTTTACCCTACAAAATCGCCATTAGATAATGATGGTTTTTTCGATAAAAAAACACACGAATTAGCAGGAAAAAGTATCACTTTAAACGATATAGAACACAAGTTACTTCGAGCAAAGTTTAAAGATCCTAGATTTCATTTTGTATTAGTTTGTGGTGCAGTAGGTTGTCCGCCATTAATTAATAAGGCTTATTTACCAAATACGCTAAATGCGCAATTAGAAGCACAAACTAAATTAGCCATAAACGGTTCGTTTTTAATGGTAAATGTAAAAAAGAAGCGTATTCAAGCATCAGAAATAATGAAATGGTATAAAGAAGATTTTACCATGAACGGCACTACCGAAATTGACTTTATAAACAAATACAGAACAGAGGCAGTACCAGCAAACTCAAAAATCAGTTACTTCCCTTATAACTGGACATTAAATCAGCAATAAAAAAAGCAATAAGAAAAAGAAAAACATATAAAAAATTATGAAAAAACTATCAACCTTATTATTAGCATTAAGTATTTCCTTTTTAGGATTTTCTCAAGAGGAAAATGAATCTGCAAAAAGTGTAATTCAAGAATATACACCATCAAAATTATTAAATAAAGGACAGTGGGATATTAAGTTTTTTAACAGCTTGTACACGCAAACAGAGCAAACCGATGCTGGGAGTACTTCTGGTAAAATAGCAAGACAAAACTTTTTTACAAATACCACCGAAATTTATACCGGTGTTAGTAATAACTCAAGAATAAACGTTGGTGTTATTTTTCAAGTACGTGCCAATACTTATAATGGTCAAGGTGCATTTAGTGTGTTTAATTTTGAAAATAATGGTGTAGACGCCAGAAGTGGTGTTACAACTATAGCGCCATCTATACGTGTACAACCAATTGCAAGTGTGCCAAACTTCTCTTTTACAAGTTCGCTATATTTTGCAGTATTTGAAGACGAACCAGGTGTTTACTTAGATAAAAGAAGTACGTTTTGGGAAACCAAGTTCTTTTACGATAAAACATTTGGTGGCGGCAAATGGCAAATTTTTACAGAAGCAGATTTTGGGTTTAACTTTGGTGAAAAATCTTCTGAAGCAGATGTTTTAACAGAAAACCAAGGCGAGCGTTTTGCAAATAATAGCATGTTTTTACCTGTAAGTGCTTTTTTAAGTTATTTTCCTTCAGCAAAATCTACAGTATTTGTAAATGCCCAACAAGCGTTTTTAATCGATTTAGGAAATAACTTTTCACAACGTTACACGCAATTAGGTTTAGGTGGAAAATACCAATTAACACAAGCCTTAAATTTAGAGGCATCGTTTGGTAAAATTGTAACCGGATATAATTTTCAAGGTTTAGGGCAAACATTTAGTTTAGGTTTACGTGCTTTGTTTTAATAATTGCTAAATTGGTGCATAAACAAAATGTAAATGCAATATTTAAAATGTAAATTCTTAGGTGTTATATTATTAATTCTAACAGCTTGTAATGGTCAAGTAGAAAAAATAAACGGTGTAAGTTTTGTGGCTTCCCGAGATAATATTAATGCCACCCATGTTAAACCTGTTGTAAATGTTAATGCTAACTATGCAGCTATAATGCCTTTTGGTTTCGTTGAGCATTTGGAGCACCCAAGTATAAAGCATAACACAGAAAGGCAATGGTTTGGAGAAAAACGCGCAGGGGCTAAACAATATATTGAGCAACTTCGTAAAGCCAAAATTAAAATAATGGTAAAACCTCAAATATGGGTTAGGCGAGGGGAATTTACAGGAGAAATTAAAATGACTTCAGAAGCATCTTGGAAAGAACTAGAAGCAGCATACTCTAATTTTATTTTAGAATATGCTGCTTTAGCACAAGAAGTTGAAGCGGAAATACTGTGTATTGGTACCGAATTACAAAAATTTATAGAACATAGGCCTGAGTATTGGGTGCAATTAATAAATGAAATAAAAAAGGTTTACAGTGGTAAACTAACTTATGCTGCAAATTGGGACGAGTATAAAACAACTCCGTTTTGGGATAAGTTAGATTTTATTGGAATTGATGCCTATTTTCCAGTTAGCGATATGCAAACACCAACAGTTGAGGCTTGTATACAAGGTTGGAAAGCGCATAAGTCAACAATAAAATCGATTTCAGAAAAACACAATAAACCAATTTTGTTTACCGAATTTGGTTATAGAAGTGTAGATTTTTCAGGTAAAAAACCTTGGGTTTTTAGCAGAAGTATGACGAAAGTTAATTTAGAAGCACAAGTAAACACCACAAAAGCACTTTTTGAAACGTTTTGGAGAGAAAATTGGTTTGCTGGTGGATTTGTTTGGAAGTGGTTTCATAAACACAACGAAGTTGGTGGTATAAATAACAGCCAGTTTACACCACAAAATAAACCGGCAGAAGCCGTAATTAAACATTATTACAACACTATAAAATGAAAATATTAAAAACTTTATGTTTATTAGTATTGCTGGCATATTCTTGCATTTCGGATGATGAAGCTTCAGAATATGTTACAGATTTAACAAGTTATATTGAAGGTAAAATCTATGAAACAGGAGCCGTTATAGCCTGCGCTGGAAATGAAAGTGAAACCTCTAATGCGGCGGCTGTTTATTTCTATCCTGAAGGCGATGCCGAAAATTTTATACTTTTTGAAACGGCTTCAAATAATGTTGATCCTAATAATTTTGAAAATTATACCCGTTTACAAGCTGAAGATTTTCCTGTTTTTAATGGCTATTTAAGAAAGTTTGAAAATAACATCACAGAAGAACGTTGGTTTATTGTTTCTTTTGAAATGGATGGCGAAATAAAACTTTCAAATCCAATTCTTATAAAAAACCAATCGCAACCTACTATTTTTTCTAGCGACATTACTATAAATCAAGACACTTCGCAGATGCCGTTGTTTACTTGGGAAGTGAATTCGGAGGCAGATAATGCTATTTTTTTCGAGGTGGTTTCAAACACCAACAGCGATTTAATTTCTGGTACTTATACTTTCGAAACGCAGTTTCAATATTACAATACATCCAACGTGGTTTTAAATATTACTAACGGCACTCCGCCGGATTTAACATTGGGCGAAACTTACAACATAACCATTATGGATGTGAGTGAAGATAACTGGATAAACGAATTTTTCATCAATCAATTTATAGTACAATGAAGCAACTATTACTTTTTCTTTTTTTTAGTTTTACCTGCGTTACATTTTCGCAAAACACCGTTGCCGATTTAAAAGTGCAAGGCAATAAAAAATTAAAATCTGGTTTTGTTAAAAAAATATCGAATATAAAACCTGGTGTGGCTTTAGACTCTGCTGTTATTGAAAGCGATATTAAATTGTTGAAGCGCTTGCCGTCTATCGCACATGCTTATTATCAGGTGTTTCCAACAGGAAAAGAAAACGAGTATAATGTGTTTTATAACATTGAAGAGAACTTTACAATTATACCTTCAGCAAATGTTTATACTACAAATAACGACGAATTTGCATATCGTTTAGGGCTTTACGAGTTTAATTTGCTTGGGCAAAATATTGCTTTTGGTGGATTTTATCAAAAGGATATTTACGACTCTTATGCAATAAATTTTAGGGCGCCATATTTGTTTTCAAGACAATTAGGTTTAGCCGTAAATTATCAAAATTTAACTACTTTAGAACCTGTTTTTTTAAATAGTGGAACAGCAGATTATAGATATAATAACGAATCTGTTGAGGTTTTAGGCTTGTATCAATTAAATTTTACAAATAGAGTTGAATTGGGTGTAAATGTTTTTAAAGAAGATTATAGGTATATATCTGGAGCAACAAGTGAAGGTGTACCACCAACTTTAGATGTTAAAAAAATACTATACAAGTTAATTTACGAATACAATAACTTAAATTACCATTACCAATATGTTGAAGGTTTTAGAAGCATTTTAAACTTTCAATATGTGCATTCTCGTGAAGGCGATCGTAAAAAGTTTCCCGATTTTTTAATAGGTTGGAACGACTTTTTATACTACAAGCGTTTAGGTAAAAAAGGTAATTGGGCTAACCGCTTACGTTTAGGAACATCAACTAATAACGAAACACCTTTTGCACCATTTGCAGTAGATAATAATATTAATTTAAGAGGTGTTGGTAATTTAATTGATAGAGGTACAGCAGCCATAGTTTTAAATACAGAATATCGTCACACACTTATAGAAAAAGATTGGTTTGCTTTGCAAAGTAATGCTTTTATTGATGCTGGAACGTGGAGAAATCCAGGAGGTGATTATGGAGATTTTACAGAATCTGAAAATTTGCGCGTTTACCCTGGTTTAGGCTTGCGTTTTATTCATAAAAAAATATTTAATGCCATTTTTAGAATTGATTATGGCGTTGGTTTAACTATAGGAGGTACACAAGGCTTAGTTTTTGGTATCGGGCAATATTTTTAATTTTTACAGGGTAAAAAAAATAGTCTCAATACCAATTAAAGTATTAAGACTATTTTTTAAATGTTATTATTTAAGACTAAAGTCCTTTCTTTAAATCTTCTATGGTTTTAGCCATTACAACTCCTGGTAATTTTACAGGGGCAGCTACCTCAGCAAGGAAAGTACCTTTAACTTCTCCTGTTTTGTATGTTGTAAATCCAATTCTGTAAAGACCAACAGTTAACGCTTTAGTTGGGTTTCCTGTATCACTTTTATAACGTAATAAAGAATTATAGCTATTTCCACTAGGTTGTTTTGGCATTTCGCTACTATCGTCATTTCTTTCTAATGTAACCCATTTTGCACTTTTAACAGCATCAACGCTAATGTTATCTTTACTAATAATATCAGAACGTTCTAAAGTAACATAAGTATCAAAAAAGTCTGAACTGCTAGCGTTTTCTTCATATGCTTTAGAAGAAGTTGCACCTTTAATTTTAGTTTTTCCAACAGGAGACATCATTCTAACCCCAAGTTCTGGAGCAACAGCAGGAACCCAAACATAGATGTAATAGAATTTTTTTCCATCAACAACTTCATCTTCGTTACCTGGAGATGCATAGCCTAAATAAGAAACAACATCAGTGTAAGGAACTTTTATAGTTTTTGGTCCAACTTGCTTTTCTATTGAGCTACCAAACTTTTTTAATTTTTGAGCTTGAATAGTTGAAATAGATCCTAAAAGGATTATACTTAAGGCAAAAAATTTTGTTTTCATAATGAATGTAATTAATTTAAAATAATTTATTGTTTGTTAATTTGATTAAAAGAATAAGAATGAAGCAACAATCATCCACGCGCCAACAATTAAACCAAGAACACCAAGTTTACCTTGTTTTGGAGCTAGTTTTTCTCTAAGTTGATTAGCTTTTTCTTTTGCAGCTTCGTTTTTAGATAAGAAAAGTTTGTTTATTAATCCGAAACCTAACATAAAGCCCAATACTGCTTCAATAATGTTTCCTGCTAATAGTGTAACCCACCAGATAGGATATGTTGTTAACCAGCCAAGATTTAATACGGCAGATATAATGCCCCATATACCCCAGAAGCAGAATATAAGTCCAATCCATCCTTGGTAAGGTTCAATTTTTTCTAAAAGCTCTTTTGCATTTGGTTTTTTTGCTAGTATTAATGATGGTACAGCAATAATGCTTAATAAAATTAATGTAATTCCCCAGGTCATAGTTTTTGTTTTAATGGGTTAGAAATTTGATTTTTATATACTTTCAAGTGTTTTAAAAGTACAGTGCAAAGGTGGGGAGTAAGAAGAGGAGGAAAAACACTTTTTTCAGTGAAATTGTATCCCCCTTTTTTAGGGGGTATGTAATTTTGGTGTTGTAAAATGTGAAGATATTATACTCTTGTTTATGTATATGGAAAGCTGTGTGTTTATGCTTGTGGATTTTCCGAAGGAAAATAAAAAGCTAGTAAACAAAGGAGCTTACATTGGTTAATATTAGAACAACTTTGAAAAATTAAAACTAAAAAATAATGTTAGTATAACGGCTCTCATCAAATTATTATTAACAAGTAATGTCTAGAATAAATTTAATTTTCCAGATGTTTTAAGTCGATAATTAATAGATTACAGGTTGTTTAACAATCTATATACTTCATTTTAAGAGCGTATTTTGTTAAGCCAGCAATATTTCTAACGTCTAGCTTTGTCATTAAATTTTTTCTGTAACTTTCAACGGTGTGTTTGCTTAAAAATAGTTTGTCTGCAATTTCTTGAGTAGTAAATTCTAGAGCAATTAACTTAATAACATCTATTTCTCTTTTTGTTAATTTTATTTCTTCATTTTTTTTATGAGACAGTTTGTTTTCTATATAGGTTGCTTTAATTTCTTTTGAGAAATATTTTTCGCCATTTAATATTGTTTTTATGGCTTTTAATAATTCTTGTTTTTCTGCATACTTAGGCACATATCCATCTACATTATTATCTATTAATGTTTCAATACGTTCTCCATCGCTATGCATACTTATAACAAGTGTTTTTATGTTTTTGTTTTGTTTTTTAATTGTTTTATTAAGTGCAATTCCATCCATTTTTGGCATGGATATATCTGTAATTATTAAATCAATTTTTTCTTCTTTATTAATGTTTAAGTATTTTTCAACTTGTTCTCCATTTTTGGCAGTGTAAATTATATTATAATTTATTTCACTAGTTAAAATACTTTGTAGGCCGTCTAAGAACATTTTGTGATCGTCGACAATAATTATGTTATGTTTCATGATGTTGTTGGGGGCATGTTGTTGATTTCTATATTTATAATAGTACCACGGTTTTTACGTGAGTCTATATTTAATGTTCCATTTATATCATATAATCTGTTTTTAATGTTTTTTAAACCTATGCCTTCGTCAATATTAGAATTAAACCCAATACCATTATCTTCAAATAAAATGTTTAAATTGTTATTTGATAAACCTATTTGAAGATCAATTGTATTTGCTTTGGCATGTTTTATTGTGTTGGTTATAAGTTCTTGAATAATTTTAAAAATTTGAATTTGAAGGTTTTGGTTAATGGTATTGATTTTATTTCTAGGGTATGCTTGAAAATGAGTAGTTAAACCAGTGCCATTTCCAATGTTGTTTAAATATTCTTCAAGAACATCAGCAAAATTATTTCTTTTAAATTTTTTAGGGATTAAATTATGAGATAAACTTCTTACCTGTAGGTATGTGTCGTCTAGTTGTTTGTTAATAGCTTTAAGGAAAGTGTTGTTAGTATTGGTGATTTGTAATTTTATTGCGGCAAGGTTACCTCCAATGCTATCATGTAACTCTTGGGCTATTCTTTTTCTTTCTTTGTCTTGCCCTAGTATTGATGCTTTAATTACGGCAAGTTCTTGATCTTTTAGTAACGAGCTAATTTTTTGTTCGTTTATTTCTTGTTGCTTTTGGTTAAGTTCGCTTTGGGTTTGTAATTTTTGATAATAAATAATTAGTAACGCAATAATTGGTATAAGGATAATGATAAAAGAAATTAGTGTTACATTTTTAATAATTTTTTGTCTAGAAAACTCAGCATCTTTAATTTCTTGGTTCCTTTTTAATAAATTAATTTCATGTTCCTTTTTTATAGAATTATGTTTAAAAGCAAGTATTTTGTTTTCATTTTCTTTACGTTTAATTTCTTGTTGAAGCTTTAAGTTTTTAATGGCTTCCTCTTGATTTTTTAACTTTAGCTTTCTATTACTATTCTCTATTTTTAAGATTTTAATTTCTTTTTCTTTTTTTAAAGTTTCATAACGAACTTCTAACTCATTTAGTTCTTTATTTTTTTGTAATTTGGCTATAGAGTCTTTAATATTGAAATAATGGTTTAAATGGATGTATGCATTTTTATGGTTATTTTGCTCTAAAGCTATATCCTTTAAACTTTTTAAAATATCTAACTGTTGAGAAAAAAAACCTAGCTCTTTAGCATCGTTTAGTGCTAAGCTGAATATTAACTCAGACTCTTTGTAATTTTTTGTAAGAAGAAATACGTTGCCTATGTTTAGTCTGCATACTAATTGCAAGTTTTTAAAATTTTGTTCCTCACTAATTTTTAAGGCTTCTTGATATAAGTTTATAGCTTTTTTATAATGGTTTAGCTTTTGTGCATTAGCTCCTTGGTTTAGGGCTATTACAGCTATAGCTTGGTGGTTGTTTTCTTTTTGGCTTAATTCTTTACCTTTTGCAAAATATTCTTCGGCTAAACTATAATTCTTAATTTCAGAATATATCATTCCAATATTTATATAGCTTCCAAAAATTACTTCTTTATCTTCATGATAATTAAGGCATTCTTTAAATAGTTTTAATGCCTTTTTGTATTCGCCTAATTGGCTATAAGTTAAAGCTAAACCATGGGTGTTTTGGTAATAAAAATCTACTTCATTGTATTTTAATGATTCTTCAATGGCTTTTAAATGCCATTTTTTACTTTCATTAAAAAGACCTTTATTTTTATAATTTACACCTAGAATATTGTATGTTAATGCTTTAAATTTTGAAAAAGTAGAGTCGTTTTTTTTGTCAACATGTTTAAAAGCTTCATGTACATAATAATTTGAAGAATCTATTAAAGTTTGATTTTTAAAGTAATATGCTAATAAAATGTTTACATTGCTAAGCGCTTTTTTTGTTACTAAATGTTTTTTTAAGTAATGAGCTGTTTTGTAGAACTTTTCAACTTCATTATTATTTAATAAATCTCGAGCATTATTTATTAAATTATTCTCTTCTTCAGTTAATTCGTTTTTATTGGGTATGAATTTAGACCGGTTAACGTCTGTTTGACTTGAAGCTATAGGCGAGCAAAAAAGTATTGAAAAAAATAAGTAATTATAAATTATTTTTATCATAGGTTTTAGTAGAAATCTGTTTGGGGCTTAATAACAAAAGTAATTAATTTTTAATATCATGTTTATGTATTTCGACCAACGCTATGTTTCAGAATATGAGGGGGTTTAATGTTTGTTATTTTTTAAAATAACGTAATAGGTTTTATTAAATACGATTAGAAGTGCTTTTTGGTTTTTCTTCGGATGTTTTTTAAACTTAATTTAATACGCAAAAAAAAAATATTGATTTGTAAACCTTTAATTTTGTATCAAATAAAACCTAATAAATATGCGAACATTTGCTATTGGAGATATTCATGGCGGTCTTAAAGCCTTAACTCAAGTTTTAAACAAATTAGAAGTAAAAGATGATGATACAATTATTTTTATGGGCGATTATGTTGATGGCTGGAGTGAATCGGCTCAGGTTATAGATTTATTAATGGAATTATCGCAAAATATAAATTGTGTTTTCATTAGGGGAAATCATGATGTTTGGTGTGAAGAATGGTTAAGAAGTAAAGAGGTAAATCCCACATGGTATATTCATGGAGGTAAAGAAACAATGGACAGTTACGAGGGCTATTCAGCTTTAATAAAAAGGCGCCATTTAGATTTTTTTGAAAACATGCGTATGTATTACATAGATAAACAAAACAGGCTATTTCTGCATGCAGGTTTTACATCTATGCATGGTGTAGAAAAAGAAACAGTGAAGGAAACTTTGTATTACGACAGAACCCTGTGGGAAATGGTACTAAGTTTAGATAAAAATATTGAAACTAATAATTTGTTATATCCAAAACGTTTAAGGCATTATAATGAAATATATATTGGGCACACTCCAACAACTAATTTTAATGTTGATGTACCAATGAATGCCGCAAACGTTTGGAATATAGATACTGGTGCCGCGTTTAAAGGTAAAGTAACAGGTATGAATATTGAAACTAAAGCTTTTGTGCAAAGCGATAATTTACCAGGTTTGTATCCAGACGAAAAAGGCAGAAACAAATAAATGTTAATCTATACTTTTAAACGATTTAATAGCTTCGTTAGGTTCAATAACATTGTAGCCCTCCCAAAAGGTAGGATCGTAATCGGGTAAATAAGTTGGTTTAACATCTGGGTTTTCCTTGAAGTTGTTAAACTCTGATTGGGTTAAATTTTTAGCTTCAAAAACAACTAGCTCTCTTTTCTCGGAATTAGACATTATAAAATGAATATCTGTAGATATTTCATTTTGCTTTCTACGGCCTCGAGTGTGTTTGTTCTTTTCAATTATTTTAAACGGACGCTTTATGCCAAAGTCGGTACCATCAACAGATTCGGCATATTTTAATTTATAGTTTTTAGCATCATCTTGTTCGTAAATAAAAACGCCTTTTAATAGGTTTTTTTCATACGAAATACCTAAAAGATTAAAGCTTTTTAATTGCTTTACATTTTGGTAATCAGCTCTAACTACTGCAAAGTCGTCGGTGTTTACATATAAAACACCTTTGTAATTGGCACCTCTTCTTGGTTTAAAGGTTATTTTATAAACAAAGGCTTCGTTTAAAAATAAATGGTCTACAATTTCAAATTCATATTTATTGGGTTTATAAATGAAATTTAAGTCGGAATCTTCAAAAATAAAACTAGATTCTTGTAAATCGATTAAATCACTTTTTCTGTAAGATAAAAATTGCTTTTTTCTGGCTTCTTCTTTCTTTTTTTGAGCTTGCAGAAATTCTTCGGTTTGTTTTTCTTCTTTTGTTGGCTCGTTATTAAAAATAGTAGTATCGATATCGGTTTTGGTGCCAAATAACCCCGATTTTACTTTAAAATACGAGTCGCGTTTTACACGCTTTTGTAAAATAGTATTTAGTCTTTCTTCAACACCTTCAAAAGAAACTTCGTTGTTTTTGTCGTACAAATGCGAGGCTTTAATAATGTCAAGTTTGGCATCATCAATAATATCGCTTTTAGCTATGTAAAAGTCACCTAAAATTTCTGTGTAATCTGCGTTTTTATTGGGTAAAATGTTTAATATGCTATCTGCAAATTTTTGATTAAGTTCTGGAATCGTTGTTTTTTTTACATCAACATGTTTTTTCAGCATTCTATTAAAATAGGAAACGCGATAAAACAATCTGCTTTTATTAAATGGAGCACTATAATTTTGTTCTAAATTTTCGTGTACTTTTTCAATAATTTCTTCAGCTGTGTATTGTTTGTTTGAAACCAAAACTTCATCTAACTCAATCGAGCTTGGTTGTAAAACCAAAATACTATCGTTAAAGGTTAAGGCCGAAATTCTTTTAGTTTCATAACCCAAAGAGCTAACTTCTAAGGAGTCTTTTTCTGAAGGTGTATTTTTAAAATGAATTTGAAAAATACCTTCATCATTACTAATAACACCTAGTTTTTTACCTAAGGTTATATTAGCAAAAGGAATGGGTTTTTGGGTTGTAGAGTCAATTAAACGTGCGTTTATAGAATGTTGGGCAACTACAGAAGTGATTGATAAAGAAAATAATAGAATAATTAAGTAAGCTTGTTTCATGTTTTTTTATTTGGCTGTGAAGATATAGCATTACATAAAACAGACTTTAAAATTAACATTTTGTTACATACGATTTTGTTAATTTTTAACAGAAAAAGCTTACGCTACAGATTTTTTATAATAGTTATAAAGCTCTTCGGCAGATGCTCCTAACCATCTTTTTATGTAAATGGCCCAGAAATGATATTGTAATTTCCAGATGCCAACTTTTTTATAAAGTCTGGAAGAAGTGGTTAGTTTTTTATTAATTACAACAAAGTTTTTGCGTTTATATAGCTCGTTTATAAGCATATTATCTTCGTAAATAATATAGTTTTCGTTGTAGCCACCAATATCGTTAAAAAGGTTTTTTGTAATAAATTGGCTTTGGTCACCACCACGGCAGGCTCGCCATGAAAACTGGGTAAACCATCCGGCTAATTTTAACCACCAATGGTTACTATCAAATTCCATTCTAAAACAACCCGCTTCATTACCTTTTTGTACTTCGTTTAAAATAAAAACATCAAAATATTTGGGCGGAAAAGAATCTGCATGTAAAAAATAAAGCACGTCGCCTTTGGCGTGTTTTGCGCCAAAATTCATTTGTTTGGCTCTGCCTTTTGGAGAATTTATTATTTCAATTTTTGGAAGAGAAGTGTGGTCGTTATTAGCTGCGAAATTTATAAAATGGTTTACTGCCGCAACAGAACCATCGTTACTGCCACCATCTACAACTAAAATTTCTAAAACGTTTTTAACTGATGCACTTTTAATTAAATGTTGAAGTAAAACAGTAATGTTATCAACTTCATTTAAAACCGGAATAATAATACTAATCATACTTAATTTACGATGTTTTTGTACAAAGGGTTTTATTTATTTAAATTCCAGTTATAATCTTTGTAGGTTATTTTAGCATTTTTTTCGATTTCTATCTCAGAATATTTGTTTAAAAAATCGATTACATTGCTTCCTTTTCCTTTAAAATCTTTGGTAAACCATTTAAAAATTTTTGATAGTTTTAGTTCGTTGGGTGATATTTCATTTTTGGTTTTATCTAAAAGAAAAGATTCTGTGGCTTCTGTTAATTGTTCGTTTATATTAGAAGCTGTAAAAGCAGTGTTTTGAAGCTTAGGGCATGAAATTGAAGCACAAACAATGGCAAAATGTATGCGAGGTTCGTTCATTTTTCGTAAAATTTTATGCTCAATAGTATTTAGGTTAAACCACTTATCGCCAAATTGCCATAAACTTTGGTCCCAAGGGTCTTTTAAATCGCGTATGCTTTGTAATGGGTAGTTTTTTAAAATTAAATCTATGGTTAAGGCGTTATATGCGTTTATCCAGAAGGCCAAAGTTTCGTTTCTGGTTGCATTTTTTAAAGCATTGGTGTTTTTGTATGTTGTTTTTAAGGCTTCAATATAATTTAATAAAGCTTGTTGGTTGTTTTTAAAAGCTACATAGTCTACATTTCCTTCTTCAGAAACATGGTTTTGCAACAGAGAATTCCATTGATTATGGTTGTTTTTTATAGCATCATCTTGTGGCAAATCTTGAGCATATGTTGTACTTATTGAACATGCAATAATTGCTATGAACAAAAATTTTAAAATTTGTTTCATGTCTTTTTAGTTTTGTTCTTTTTTTGAATAATTGGATACAATTCCTGACTTACAAAGTCTGTAGGGAAATGCTCATCACCTTCAAAACCTAATTCAATATCTCTTCCATCATGAGGAATGTAATCTGTTTTAAATAAATAATCCCAGATACTTAAAGTTAGTCCAAAATTCACGCCAAACCTTTCACCTTCGGGTAATTGTTTTACATGATGCCAAATATGCATTTTTGGGTTGTTAAATATGTATTTTAAATAACCATAATCCCAACCTAAATTGGCATGATTTAAATGCCCAATAGATATATTAAAAAAATGAACAATGGCAACATCTTGAGCATCAAAACCACCAATAATAGCAATTGGTATATAAAGCAGTGATTTGTATAGAACAGGCTCCATCCAATGGTATCGTAGGTGTGCGGCAAACCCCATTTCTTTTACGCTGTGATGTACCTTATGGAAATTCCATAAAAACTCAAAACGATGCAATAAGCGGTGCGTATTCCATTGTACAAAATCTGAAACTATAAAGAAAATAAATAGACCCAACCATTTTGGTAAGGCATCTACATCAAAAAGTTCTAAGTCTGCTAATTTTAAACCAATTATGCTTAAAATATCATTAAAAAATTCGGCAGCGCTATTCGATAAGGCTATAAAAACAATTAAGTTTAAAAGGAAGAAATTAAAGAACATATAAAATGTGTCTAACCAAAAATCTTTTCGAAAAGCCGATTGGTTTTTGCGCCAAGGCACTATAATTTCTAATAGCCAAACTATAAGCGAAATCGCAATTAAACCATAAAAGTAATTTTCCCAATGGTTAGGGAATAAAATTTCATGCTTTAAATAATTCCAGTAGCCGGAATAGGCGTTTTTAATTATGTCTAGATACTTTTCCATGATAATGCTTTATTGTTTTTTACCAAAGAAATAACACCTAAAACAGGGCCAATAGCTAATATGATAAAAATGAACATTGAGTTGGTAAAACTTAATAAATATGATGTAAGTTGAATACTTATAATTGTAATACTATAACCTATACAATTAACAATAGTTAAAGCAGTGCCTCTAGTTTTTGCATCGGCATTTTGTGCAACTAAAGTTGAAAGTAATGGGGAATCCATAATAACCACCATACCCCAGAATATTAAAAAAAGAATAACTACACTAATTAAAGAAATATTAAGTAAAAAAGGAGCAATTAAACAGCATAAACCAGATAATGTTAATGCTATTACAATTGTTTTTCTAGTACCTGCTTTACGTGAAATATAACCGCCAATTACACAAGACAAACTTCCAGAAGCTATTATAATAAAAGACCAAAGTGAAATATTTAAATTAATATTAAACTGCGTTTGATATAATTTTAAAATAACAGGAACAAACGCCCAAAAGGTGTATAACTCCCACATATGCCCAAAATAACCAAAGGCAACATTTCTAAAATTTTTGTCTTTAAAAATTGTTGCAAAAGCATACACGTTTACCGATTTGTTTATTTTTAAATACGGCCCGTTAGGTACAAATGAAAAAATTAAAACGCCTCCCAAAATAGAAAGTGCAGAGGTGGTTAATATCACAGCTTGCCAATTTATATAACGCGTAAGCGGATTTAAAATATGAGGAAAAGCAGTGCCAATAACCAAAGCACCAACTAAAAAACTTAACGATTTACCTAAGCCTTCTTTAAAATAGTCTGAAGCAATTTTCATTCCAACAGGGTAAATTCCTGCTAAGAAGAATCCGGAAACAAAACGAAAAAATAGTAAACTTACTAAAGTGTTGTTTTGCCAAACAATACCAAGATTAAATAAACTGGCCATAACAGCACTAACAAAAAATACTTTTGAGGCAGAAAATCTATCGGCAATATTGAATATGGCAAAAACTAAAGTGCCAATAATAAACCCAAATTGTATTGCAGAAGTTAGGTTGCCAATGGCACTTTTATTTAAATCAAAATCTAAAATAATATTATCAATAACACTGTTGCTAGCAAACCACAGCGAGGTACAGCAAAACTGAGCAATAACTATTAAAGGTAAAATTTGTTTTGTATGAGGCATTACAGCGTTAATCAATTAAAAAAAGCATTCCGTTTTTATTGAAAAAAACAGAGATTTACCTGTAATGTTTTTAAAGCGACGTTATTAGTTCTTTAAAAAGCAAAATCATGTTAGGTTCTGCTTTGTTGGCTTGAGCAATAATATCGTTTATGTTTACAGGCTCCAGATTATCTGGGTCGCATTCATCTGTTAAAACTGACACGGCTGCTACATTTAATTTTAAATGGTTAGCAACAATTACCTCAGGAACTGTGCTCATACCAACAGCATCGGTACCAATAATTTTTAACATACGATACTCTGCACGAGTTTCTAGTTGTGGTCCAACTACACTAGCGTAAACACCTTCTTGAAGTGTGATGTTAAGTTTTTTTGCAATGCTTTTAAATGAATTGTTTATGTTTTTGTTGTAAGGTGAGCTCATGTCTACAAAACGCTCACCTAATTGCGAAACACCTTTAAAAGCTAAAGGGGAGCTGCCTTGAAGATTTATATGATCGTCAATTAACATTAATTCTCCTTTTTTAAAGTTTGTGTTTATTGCACCGGCAGCGTTTGAAACTAAAAGTGTTTTGATGCCCAGTTTTTCCATAATCCTAACCGGAAAAGTAACATCTTGCAGTGTATAACCTTCATAAACATGAAAACGACCTTGCATTACAATAACTTTTTTTCCAGATAAATTACCGTAAATAAGTTTACCTTTATGAAACTCTACTGTTGCTGTTGGAAAGTTAGGAATGTGGTTGTAACTCGCTTGTGCAATTATTTCAACTTCATCTATTAATTTGCCTAAGCCTGTGCCTAAAATAATGCCAATTTCTGGCTTTTCGAACCCTTTGTCTTTTAAATAATTTACAGTTTCTTCTATAAATTTAATCATTTAATTGTTGAATTTTTTCTTGTAATACTTTATTGTTTTTGTAAAACGCTGAAGCTTTTAAATCTTCGAAAGTATCAATATCGTTTAGGGTGGTTAAGGTACTAACTTTAAAATTATTTTCCTTTAATTCTTGTAAAGTTTCGGTTAAAAGTGTGGCTTGACTCCAAGGTTTGTTTATAAAAACAGATGGAATTAATTGAGATAAACCGACTAAATAATAACCACCATCTTCTGCAGGACCAAAAACAGCATCGTTACTATTTAACGCTTCAATTGCTTTGTTAATATGGTGTTCTGAAATATCTGGTAAGTCTGAACCAATTATTAAAATGTTTTTATACCCGTCGTTAAAGCCATCTTTAAAAGCGTTAAGCATTCTCTCTCCTAAATCTTTACCATATTGCACTTTTTTATGGTGGTTTGGCCATAGATTTTCTTCAATTTTTGTTGAAAAATAAATGCGTTTATCGGCGCTTAATTTTTGCGTAGCTTTTTCGGTTACTTTAACGAGTTCTGTATAAACCTCGAATGCGCCATAATCGCCAATGGTTTTTGCTAATCTGGTTTTTACTGTTCCTAATTTTATGTTTTTTACAAAAACAATTACAAGGGCCTTATTCATATATTTTATTTCCTTTTTTTAACCATTTACTCCATTCTTTAGAGAACGTGTGTACATCCTCTGTTTCTGTTTCCTCTTCGTTATAAATGGTGAAATCGCTGTTTTTCCATTCAAAAATACCGCCGTATAAGTTATGAACGTTGGTATATCCTGCGGCTTTTAATTTTTCGGCAACATCTTCAGAGCGTATGCCTAAAGAACAATACACGACTATTTTAGAATCTTTAGCTGGTAATTGTGAGGCTATAGAATCTAAATTAAAAAAATCGTAGCCTACACAAATAGCATTTTTTAAATGGCTAACTTTAAATTCGTGAGGTTCTCTAGAATCTAAAAGTGTATAACTGGAAGATTCATTTTTTAAATCTTCAGGAAAAATATAAGGTATACTTTCTGTGTTATGTGTTTTTAATAACTTATCTAATTTTTTTTGAGAAAAACTTAAAAGGCTAGTTAATAAAAATAAGAGTAAAAATGTTTGTTTCATCTTAAAAATTAAATTGCGTTATTTTAAAGTCGTAGCAATTGTTAAATCTTAACAAAAAAAATTAATATCTATTTTAATTGCGCAATACACTTCTGGAAATTACTATTTTTTGTATTTCGCTTGTACCTTCATAAATCTGTGTGATTTTTGCATCTCGCATTAAACGTTCTACATGATATTCTTTTACAAAACCATTGCCGCCGTGTATTTGCACTGCCTCAACGGTTTGTTCCATGGCAACTTTGCTGGCGTATAATTTAGCAATAGCACTAGAAGTGTCGTAGTTTTCACCTTGGTCTTTATCGAAAGCCGATTTCATTACTAATAATCTGGCGGCTTCAATTTCAGTATGCATATCGGCTAGTTTAAAAGCAATAGCTTGATGGTTGCAAATTTCTGTACCAAAAGCTTTACGTTCTTTACTATACTTTAAAGCTAATTCGTAAGCGCCAGATGCAATTCCTAATGCCTGTGCTGCTATGCCAATACGGCCTCCAGAAAGTGTTTTCATGGCAAATTTAAAACCAAATCCGTCCTCACCAATTCTATTTTCTTTTGGTACTTTAACATCGTTAAATTGTAAAGTGTGTGTGTCGCTTCCGCGAATGCCTAACTTGTCTTCTTTGGGACCTACATGAAACCCTTCCATATCTTTTTCAACAATAAAAACATTAATGCCTTTATGTCCTTTTTCTTTATGTGTTTGGGCAACTACTAAATAAAAATCTGCACGACCACCATTTGTAATCCAATTTTTGGTGCCGTTTATTATGTAATGGTCGCCTTTATCTTCGGCTGTTGTTTTTTGTGATGTCGCATCGCTTCCGGCTTCTGGCTCACTTAAACAAAAAGCGCCTATTTTTTCGCCAGATGCTAATTTGGTTAAGTATTTTTGTTTTTGTTCTTCTGTACCAAAAGCTTCTAAGCCATAGCAAACAAGTGAGTTGTTTACAGAAACAATTACCGACGCAGAAGCATCAATTTTTGATAGTTCTTCCATAATTAAAACGTAAGAAATAGTATCCATACCACTTCCGCCGTATTTTGGATCTACCATAATTCCCATAAAACCTAAATCGGCCATTTTTTTAACCAATTCTTTAGGGAATTGTTGTTGGTTATCACGTTCAATAACACCAGGTAATAATTCGGTTTTAGCAAAATCGCGAGCAGCGTCGCGAATCATTTTATGTTCTTCTGTAAGGTTAAAATTCATGATTCGTAAAATATCTATTAATTTAGTTAGGATTATTCACAAATATAAGTTTTTGTTATAAAATTTTCATGCCTATTGTTATTTTTACATATATGAAAATGCAATACAAAGTAATTGGTGTAATGTCTGGTACATCTTTAGATGGTGTAGATTTGGTTTTAATGAACTTAAGTTTTAATGATAAATGGAGTTTTAAAATGTTATATTCTGAAACTATACCTTATTCAGAAAAATGGTTTAGTATTTTAAAAAATCTTGTAAAATATGATTTACATGAGCTAAAAGCTATTGATGAAGATTATACAAATTATTTAGGCGCCGTAATTAAAGAGTTTATTACAAAAAATAATATAACAGCTATTGATGCTGTTTGTTCACATGGTCATACCGCATTGCATCAGCCAGAAAAAAAATTAACCTATCAAATAGGAAACTTACCAAAACTGGCTAAAATTATTAATGAAACAGTAGTTTGTGATTTTAGAGTTCAAGATGTAAAACTTGGCGGACAAGGAGCACCTTTGGTTCCAATTGGAGATAAATTGCTGTTTGCAGAATATGATTTTTGTATAAACCTCGGCGGTTTTGCAAATATTTCCACAGATATAAAGGGCGAACGCATTGCTTACGACATTTGTCCTGTAAACATTGTATTAAACCATTATGTTGGTAAACTTGGTTTTAAATACGATAATAAAGGCGATATTGCTAAATCAGGAAATTTAAATAAAGAATTGTTGGAAAAACTAAACGAGCAGCCGTTTTATAATTTAAATTACCCGAAGTCTCTAGGTTTAGAATGGGTTAATACTAATATTTTTCCTTTAATAGATACTTTTAAATTAAGTGAAAAAGATATTTTAAAAACTTTTGTAGAGCACATTGCCACTCAAATTACAAAAGAAATTAATAAAAAAAGAAAAGGAAAAGTGTTAATTACAGGTGGTGGCGCTTACAATTCGTATCTAATACAGAGTTTAAAATTTAAAACAGACCATGAAATTATTATACCTAACCCACAGGTGGTAGAATTTAAAGAGGCTTTAATTTTTGGTTTATTGGGTGTGTTAAAACTCACAGAACGAGTGAATTGCCTAAAAAGTGTTACGGGAGCAATAAAAAACCATAGTTCTGGTGAAATATTTATTGCTTAAAAATAAATAAAAAATAACATTTTAGATATTAAGTTTTTTATATTTGTTTCAGTACAAGAAACACCCTAATTATGATAAAGATTTAATTATAATTTTCGTAAAAACTTCCCAAAAAATTATAATTAAAGTTTCATAAATTTAAAAATGGAAGCAAAATTTAAAAAGTATAACAAAGTAAGTGTTGTGTTATTCCATTTAGTTGACGGTGCCATATTCTTTAACAGTTTAAAACAAAAATGTATATACAAACAATTAACATTAAGCTTTATGTTTAATGTTTTACCAACTTATTTAATTTATTTATTATGTTAAAATATTTTTTAGGCAATAGCCCAAAATGGTTTAAGCTAACTATGATTAGCTTTTTAATCTTTAATGTATTTTCTTACTACGTTTTAGGAACAACAGTTACAGCTTGGTTATTTATAGCCGAGTTTATTTTTACACTAGCTATGGCGCTTAAGTGTTATCCGTTGCAATCTGGTGGTTTACTAGCTATCGAGGTTATAGCTTTGGGGCTTACAACGCCGCATAATGCTTATCATGAAGTAGATCAAAATTTAGAGGTTGTTTTACTTTTAGTATTTATGGTTGCTGGTATTTATTTTATGAAACCTTTGCTTATGTTTATATTTAGTAAAGTTTTTACTAAAATAAAGTCAAAAGTTGTTTTGTCGCTTTTATTTGTGTTTTTAGCTGCAATTCTATCTGCTTTTCTAGATGCTTTAACAGTAACAGCAGTATTAATTAGTGTTGCAGTTGGCTTTTATGGAGTTTATCATAAAATACATTCAGGTGAGTCTGATCACGACGAAAGTGGGGTTAAAGACAAAGAAGAACTTAGTGGAGAAACTTTAGAGCAATTTCGTAGTTTTTTACGTAGTTTAATTATGCATGGTGTTGTTGGTACCGCTTTAGGTGGAGTTTGTACTTTAGTAGGAGAGCCACAAAACTTGTTAATTGGTGAACGCATGGGATGGGATTTTATTGATTTCTTTGTTCAAATGGCACCTATTACAATACCTGTTTTAATTGCTGGTTTAGTAACCACTGTTATACTAGAGTTAACCGGAACATTTGGTTTTGGAGCTAAGTTACCACCCGTAGTAGCTGGTATTATTGAAAACTATACCATTAAAGAAGATGAAAATAGATCTGATAAACAAAAATATGCTTTAATTGTTCAAGGTGTTGCTGCGGTTTTATTAATTGCTGGTTTAGCGTTGCATATTGCTCCAGTAGGGTTTATAGGTTTAGCTTTAATTATTGTTCAAACAGCATTTATGGGTATTATTGATGAGCATCAGTTAGGGCATGCTTTTGAGGAAGCATTACCTTTTACAGGTTTGTTGGTAGTGTTTTTTGTTATTGTTGCCATGATACACGATCAGCATTTATTTAGCCCTATAATTCATTGGGCTTTAGAGCAAGATCCGGCCTCTCAACCAGGTTTGTTTTATATTGCAAATGGAGTGTTATCAGCAATTAGTGATAATGTATTTGTAGCAACTGTTTATATTGGTGAAGTACAAGAAGCCTTTAAAAGTGGAGCTATAGATAAAGAGCATTTTGAAAAATTAGCAATTGCAATTAATACAGGAACCAACCTGCCAAGTGTAGCAACACCTAATGGTCAAGCTGCATTTTTATTCTTACTAACCTCTGCTTTAGCACCACTAATTAATTTATCTTACGGTAAAATGGTTAAAATGGCGTTACCTTACACTATTGTATTAGGCGGGTTAGGATATATTATGGTAAAATTTGTTCTAGTATAATTTTATTAATAAATTTCCGTTTCCAAATTAGTAAACTTTAATCTATGTTATTACAAGAAATTCAAGAAGGTGCAGAAGCACTAGCAGAAGGCGAATCTGTAGAAAAGTCGCTTTCCATTATAGAGTTAATAAGTAGTGGAGGTGTAGGAGGTCAAATTATTATAGGTATCCTGTTTATACTGCTTGTTGCTGCAATTTATATTTATTTTGAGCGTATTTTTGCAATAAAAGCAGCATCAAATGTCGATGCCAATTTTATGAATCAAATAAAAGACCATGTAAGTAATGGTAAAATAGATTCAGCTCAAATGTTATGTGCTCAAGTAAACACTCCTGTATCCCGATTAATCGCTAAAGGTATTTCACGTATAGGAAAACCACTCGCAGATATTAATACCGCTATAGAAAATGCAGGTCGTTTAGAAATTTATGGTTTAGAAAAAAACGTAAGTATCTTAGCTACAATTTCTGGTGCAGCTCCAATGATAGGTTTCTTAGGGACTGTTACGGGTATGATTCTTGCAATTTTTGAATTAGCAAATGCAGGAGGATCTATAGAAATGGATGTTTTAGCAGGTGGTTTATACACAGCCATGACAACAACTGTTGCTGGCTTAATTGTAGGTATTGTTGGTTATATGGCTTATAATCATTTGGTAGTTAAAACCGATAAGGTTGTTTACCAAATGGAAGCTAATTCTTTAGAGTTTTTAGATCTTTTAAACGAGCCAACATAATATGAATTTTAGAAGCAGAAACAAAGTAACACCAGAGTTCAATATGTCTTCTATGACAGATATTGTATTCTTGTTACTTATCTTTTTTATGATTGCCTCAACGTTAGTTACCACAAATGCTATAGATATTGTTTTGCCTAAAGCAAGCGGTAAAACAGAGAACAATAGTTCTGTTGCGGTAAGTATTAAAAAGGATTTAACATATTATATTGACCAAAAACGAGTTGGCGAAAGTGTTCTAGAAAATCAATTATTAGCGTTACTTTCTAGTCAAGATAAACCAACTATAGTTTTACGAGCAGAAAAATCTGTTCCAGTAGAAAATGTAGTGAAGGTTATGGATATTGCAAATCGTAATAAATTTAAGGTAATTTTAGCAGTTCAACCCAATAAATAATGAAGTATTTAAAAACTAAACACGAAAGAAATTCAGCTAAAATAACAGCTTTAATATCTGTTATTTTAGTGCTTTTGTTGTTTGTTGTAAATACAACTCCAGAAGATCCACCAGAAGAATATGGTATTGCCGTAAATTTCGGAACTACAAATTTCGGAAGCGGTACAGTACAACCCAAATCACCTATAAAATCTACTCCTCGAGAAATTAATGAACCTCCACAACCAGATGTTTCTGAGCCAGAAACATCGGCATCACCATCAACAGAAGCAAAAGAGGAGGTATTAACAGCTGATAATGCTGAAGAAATAGCAGTAAAAAAGCAGAAGGCAGCTGAAGCTAAAGCAAAGGCAGAAGCCGAGGCTAAGGCCAAAGCAGAAGCAGAGCGAAAAGCTAAAGAGAAACGCGAACAAGAGGAGAAAAAGAAAAAACTAGATGCTTTAATAGGTGGTGTTAGTAAATCTGAAGGAACAAGTTCAGGTAGTGAGGGTAATGATAATAAAGTAGGAGATAAAGGACAGTTAGATGGTAACCCTTATGCACCAAGTTATTTTGGTGGACAGGGAACTGGTAGTGGCGGAGTTGGTTATGGGTTAAATGGTCGAGGAAGAGCTACATACAAAACACTTAAGCAAGATTGTAATGAATCTGGTATGGTGGTTGTAAGAATAAAAGTCAATCAAAGTGGTAATGTAATATCAGCAGAACCAGGCGTAAAAGGCACAACCAATACAGCATCATGTTTATTAAAACCAGCAAAAGAAATAGCCCTTTCTCATAAATGGCCTGCAGATTCTAAGGCTCCAGCAGAACAAATAGGTTTTGTTACTGTAAACTTCAAATTAGGTCAGTAATTTCATGACGTATAAAGAAACACTTGATTGGATGTTTTCTCAGCTACCTATGTATCAAAAACAAGGGAAAACAGCCTTCAAAAAAGACTTATCAAACACTTTAAAACTTGCAAAACATTTAAATAACCCAGAGAATAGTTTTAAGGCTGTCCACGTTGCAGGAACCAACGGAAAAGGATCTACAAGCCATATGCTAGCCTCTATTTTACAAGAAGTCGGTTATACGGTAGGTCTGTATACATCCCCACATTTAAAGGACTTTAGAGAGCGTATAAAAATTAACGGTAAAGTAGTCTCTAAACAATTTGTAATTAATTTTATTAAAGAAAATATAGCCTTTTTTGAAGCTAATAAGTTGTCGTTTTTTGAGATGACAGTTGGAATGGCTTTTAAGTATTTTTCAGAAGAAAAAGTTGATATAGCTGTTGTAGAGGTAGGTATGGGAGGTCGTTTAGATTCTACAAATATTATAACACCTGAAGTTTCAGTAATTACAAATATAGGTTTAGATCATGTTCAATTTCTTGGAGATACGTTACAAGAAATAGCAGCAGAAAAAGCTGGTATTATAAAGCCTAATATACCTGTTGTTATTGGTGAATCTCAAGACGAAACTATACAGGTTTTTAAACAAATTGCAGATAAAAATAAGGCTTCTATTACTTTTGCAGATAAAAATATAGAGGACGTTTTCGATTCTGATTTAAAAGGAAGTTATCAAGATAAAAATAAAAAAACGGTATTACAAACGATAAAAATATTGCAAAACAATAATTTTAAAATTGGTTTAGATGAGATTAAAAATGGTTTGCTAAATACGGTAAAAAACACAGGTTTATTAGGCCGTTGGCAAATATTACGAGATAATCCTAAGGTGATTTGTGATACAGGTCATAATAAAGAGGGTTTAACTTATACTATGAATCAGTTAAAAAATGAAAATTACAATACGCTGCACATAGTTTTCGGAGTAGTAAATGATAAAGATTTAAGTTCAATTATACACTTACTACCTAAAAAAGCAAGATATTACTTTTGTAAACCAAAAATTTCTCGTGGCTTGAATGAAAAAATTTTACAAAAAGAATTTGAGTCTAAAATGTTTTTTGGAGAATCTTATAGTTCTGTACGTGAGGCTTATAAAACGGCTTTGAGTAATGCTTCTAAAAGCGATTTAATCTTTGTGGGAGGTAGTACTTTTGTGGTTTCAGAAATTATTTGATAATTTCTTTAAAAAAGTTTTTGTAGATCGAAAAACTAGCTTATATTTGCATCCGCAATCAGGAACAATGATTGTTAAACACAAGGGCGCGTAGCTCAGTTGGTTCAGAGCACTTGGTTTACACCCAAGGGGTCAGGGGTTCGAATCCCTTCGCGCCCACAAAAAGCATCCATTTATGGATGCTTTTTTTATTTCTTTAAATCCTTTTTATTAGCTTTATTTTATATTTTAGTATAAAATCCCTCGTAAAGATGATTAATACTAGTATTAAGGATGTGTATAAAATAATTTTTCAATCGTATGATAAACCAAGTTTAGGTACACATATTGATAAAATTATAGAGCTAGATCCTTACTTACCATATAATTCTACTTTTTTTTGCATTACAAATACTCAAGAGCTTTCTTTTGAATATGTAAGTAAAAATTTAACAGCTTGTTTAGGGCTTGATCGCGAAACGCTTAAATCAGGAGGCATGAAAATGTTTTGGAAACGAATGCATCCAGAAGATTTAGAACAGTGGTTAAATGCTTTAAATGGGTTAATGGAGTATACACTATCTGAAATCTCTGAACAAGATCGAGATAAAATGAGTTACACTTGGAACTACAGATTAAAAAACGCAAAAGGTGAATATGTAAATATTATCCAGAATACAACACCAATTGAATTTGATGCTGCTAATAAACCTATTATAGGTCTTGCACATTATACTGTAGTAAGTGGTGAAATAAAAATGGAAGTATGTGCTTCTGCAAAAATGCTTAATGAAAATAACGAATATGAAACTAAGTACTTTAGTAATTTTTCAAAAAAAATGCTTTCTGAAGGGGTAAGTAATCGTGAGCGAGATATTATAAGATTGTTAATTTTAAAGTATACTAGTAAACAAATTGCCGAAAAATTAGGTATTAGCCATAATACTGTAGATACACATAGAAGAAATATAATGAAGAAACTTAAAGTATCTTCAACAGGAGAATTAATTGGAATGCTTAAAACAAATAACTATCTATTTTAAAAAAACAATAAAATACTCAATTTGAGTATTGTGCTATTAGCTTTAATTTGAGATATTTGCTTAGCTATTAATTAGTTCTTAGGGAGAATTTTTTTGAAGTGCCTGTTAATGATTTATTTTAACAGGCACTAGCTTTTTAAAATAAAGGTAGTATACGCTCTAGTGCCATTCCTCTGGAGCCTTTAATTAAAATTGTAGATGGTTTTATAGATTTTATATCATATTCATTTTTAAAATCATCAAAACTCTTAAATTTTATAGATTTTATCTCCGCTCTATAAAAATTTTCACCTATAAATATTACCAAATCTATATCTAAAGATTCAGCTAAATTTGCGATATTTTGATGTTCGGCTTTAGCTTCGTCACCCAGTTCAAACATATCACCTAAAATAGCCACAGTATTTCCACTTTGCTTTTCTAAGTTTAATATTGCAGCTTGCATACTTGTAGGGTTAGCATTATAAGCATCTAAAATAATATTATGTGAATCTATTTTTACTATCTGCGATCGGTTGTTAGTCGGGGTGTAATTTTCTATAGCCTTCTTTATAATATCGTTTTCTAGTTTAAAGTATTTGCCAATAGCCATTGCTGCTGCTATATTATTATAGTTGTAAGCTCCTATTAGTTTACTTTTAATTAAAATTTCATCTAAGGTACAAAACACAAAAGGAGAGGCTTTAATAAATTTTATATTTATGTTGGCTTTATTAGTTCCAAATGAAAAAGTATTAGCATTTCGAGTTTTTTCAATTTGAATAGGGTCTTTAAGGTTTACAAAAATAGTTTTGTCATTTTTTATTAAATAATTATACATTTCTGCTTTACCTTTTATTACACCCTCAACACCTCCAAAACCTTCTAAATGTGCTTTACCAAAATTTGTAATATAACCAAAATCAGGCTGTGCTATATTACACAAAAAATCAATTTCTTTTTGGTGGTTTGCTCCCATTTCAATTATTCCAACTTCAGTTTTTTTAGTCATTGAAAGTAAGGTTAAAGGAACACCAATATGGTTATTTAAATTGCCTATAGTGGCTGTGGTATTATACTTTTGTTTAAGTACTGTATTTATAAGTTCTTTAGTTGTGGTTTTACCATTACTTCCAGTTAATGCTATTATTGTTGTTTTTAAATAATTTCTATGGTATGTAGCAAGGTTTTGTAGGGTTTTTAGAACGTTTTCAACTAAAATAGTTTTATCTGTGGTTTTAAATTCAGGTTCATCAATTATAGCATATTTAGCTCCTAAATCAAGTGCTTGTGCAGCATATTTGTTACCGTTAAAGTTTTCGCCTTTTAGGGAAAAAAACATATCATTTAACTTTATTTTTCGGGTATCTGTGTTAGCAGCGTTGCAGTTTAAAAATAATTGATGAAGTTTAGCTATTTCCAATGTGTAAAATCTTTTGTTTAAATAAATGTATAAAAAAAGTCCTAACAACGTGGTTAGGACTTTAAGTTTTTATAAAAAACTAAGTTTAGTTTTTTGTTTTTTGTTTTGTTTTACTTTTTGAGCCTACTCTAGACATGGCGCATCTAAAACCAATATAGTCTGTAGCCATATCTTGTGGGAAGAAGCGTCTTTGTGCTGGATCTAACCAGTATTCTCTATCTTTCCATGAACCGCCTTTGTAAACTCTTACTTCGTCGTTGATTAAAGATGTACGATTGTTTTTTGTATCGAATTCTCTAATAATTTTTCCGTTTTCGTCTCTTGTTACTGTATGCTTTGGAGAGTTGTACATTTTACTTGTTTCAGCATCTTCATTTTCTTCTTCTTCTCCACCAAAATTTTCAAAATGTCTAGAAGACCTTCTGTCACCATCTCTAAAGTTTATTTCGTTACTTCTGTCAAAGTTAGTACGTAAGTATGTTTCGTTTTCATCTACAGGTACTTGTAAAATTTCACCAGGTAAATTTCTAGCAACAACTTTTCCGTTTGAAAGCGTATCGTAAACAATATCATCACTTGTTATAACCTTAACAGTTCCATCTTCATTTAATGCATTTTTGGTATATACATTTCCACGGTAATAGTTAAAATCGTTAAATTCATCGTCTACTATAGGTCTATAAACATCTGCTACCCATTCTGCAACGTTACCAGCCATATCATATAATCCAAAATCATTTGGTTCGTATGATTTTACAGCATTTGTAATATCTGCACCATCGTCAGACCATCCTGCAATACCGCCGTAATCACCTTTACCTTGCTTAAAGTTTGCCATTTGGTCTCCACGTATTTTGCGTTTACCAGAACGTGTGTATTGACCATCCCAAGGATACTTTTTTCTGCCTCTATATAAGTTATAATCTCTTAATTCGCTTAATCCTAAAGCGGCATACTCCCATTCTGTTTCTGTTGGTAGTCTGTATTTAGGAGATATTAAACCAGTTTCGCGAGTTGCATAAATATTACTTTCGTTTCCTTCTTCGTCGGTGCGAACGTAACGTTTGTTTTTATTTTCACCGTTTATAATTTCTTCGTTACCACCGTAAGTTAATGTTGGAGCATTAATGTAAGTATCTGTATTGAAGTTTTCATCTGCTCCTACAGCTGTAATTTTAGCATCACGTTTTAAAAAGCCTGCTTTTTCTAGGTTGTGTTCGTTAACACGGTCGGTACGCCAGTTAGCAAATTCTACTGCTTGAATCCAGCTTACACCAACAACAGGATATTCTCCGTATCCTGGATGACGTAGGTAGTTTTCAGTCATTACTTCATTGTAACCTAAACGGTTTCTCCATACTAGTGTATCTGGTAATGCGCCTTCGTAAATGGCTTTGTAATTTTCTTCAGAAGGTGGATAAACACGTTTAATCCAATCTAAATACTCCATGTACATAGCGTTTGTTACTTCAGTTTCATCCATATAGAATGACTGAACGTGCTGTTGAGAAGGACTATTGTTCCAGTCGTGCATAACATCGTCTTGAACTCGTCCTTTAGTGTATGTACCACCTTCAACAAAAACTAAACCAGGGGCGGTTTCTTGTTCTTTGAAATCTGAATTGTATTGAAAACCTCCGTTTTTATCGTTAATTGCCCATCCTGTAGCTCGAGAAGTGTTCTTTGAGCTAGAAGATTGTTTACAACTAGAAACGAATATAGCAATTAGAGCGATTGCTAGAAATTTAAATGCCGTTACTTTTTTCATATCCATACGTTTAAGTAAGCTAATAATATTTTTGGTGCTGCAATATAGCAATTTAACCTAACAAACCAAGTTATTTCGTGCATTTTGTCCAAAAAAATATGTATTTCACCTTATTTTTTGCGCATTACAACGATGATTTTAGTCTGTTTTGTTGTTGTTTTGTGCAATATTAACGACCGATTTACTAAATTATTATTGTATTTTTGGATTAGTTTTAAAAATAATTTTAAGATTATAATAACATTTTGCCTGTGGCGTTTATTTAATAATGAAAAAGAGTTTTTTTTTAGTATTTCTTTTATGTTCTACAATAGTATATAGTCAACAAAAAACATATACTATATCATGGGATGAGAAAGGTAAAACTGTTTCTGGTGATGGTTTTTCGTATGAAGTACCTAGTTTTAGTAACGCCAATTATAATTTTGATTTTACAACCGGTCTTTTGTTTGTAGATCAATGGGAAAGTAGCAATATAGTTAATGAAGCTTCTGCTTCTATAAGTCAAGTTGTATACAATTCAATTTCTTTAAATGAATTAAAAGATTTAGATAAAAACCTTATACCAAACGAAGTTAAGTTTACTTTAAAAAATTCTATATCTAGAAATAAAAGGTATGCATACTTTCAAATATCACCCATTATTAAAGATTCCAATGGACAATTTAAAAAAATAATTTCTTTTAAATTAAATTATGATTTTGGTGTTTCATCAAAAAATATAACAAGTAAAACTTTTAATAATTTTAAAGGAATAACAAATTCGGTTTTAAGTTCTGGTGATTGGTATAAGTTTTATGTAGATACAACAGGCGTATTTAAATTAACAAGAAATTTCATACAGGGTTTAGGTGTAAATGTTTCGAGTGTAGACCCAAGAACTATTAAAATTTACGGCTATGGAGGGCGCATGATTCCTTACGCAAATTCAACAGAATACCCAACAGATGTTCCAGAAAATGCAATTAAATTTATTGGGGAAGATGATGGGAGTTTTGACGATGAAGATTACATACTTTTTTATGCTGAAGGCCCACAAGGTTATAATGGAGAAAGTCAAACACATATAAATTGTTACACAGATAAAACTTACTATTATTTAAATATAAGTTCTGGCAATGGCAAACGAATTTCTGAAATGGTGCAGCCAACAAGCAATGCAGATTTGATTATAAGCACTTTTGAAGATTATAAGTATTATGAAGTTGATGATTATAATTTAGTCTCGCTTGGTAGGCGTTGGTTTGGCGATGTTTTTGATGTTGAAACAACAAAAACTTATGATTTTAATTTTCCAGATCTGGTAACTAGTTCTCCCATAACATTGTCTGTAGTTGTAGCTTCAACATCATCAACAAGTACTAGCATGAGTGTAAGTTTAAACAATAACTTTGTTTCAAATTTATCATTAAGTGCTATTTCCTCGCCTATTTTGGCTAGTGGCGCATCTTATTTTGGTAATGTAAATTCAACGTCATCAGCTATATCTGTTCAGTTGGATTATGATAAAGCAGGAAATCCAAGTGCTATAGGGTATCTCGATTATATTTCAATTAAGGCTTTACGTAATTTAAATTTCTATGGTAGTCAATTTCAGTTTGAAAATAGCGAGGTTGAAACTAATTCGGGAACAGGTCAGTACATTATATCCAATTCAACTCAATTGTCAGAGGTCTGGGAGGTAACAGATATATACAATGTAAGTAGTGTTAGTAACATAAATAACGACGATAATTTTAGTTTTAAAACAGAGCTTGGGAGTTTAAAAACTTATGTAGCGCTTTCAAATACAGATTATTTCACTCCTAATTCAGATTCAAACACAACGGTTTCAAATCAAAATTTAAAAGGTACAATATTTAATAATGGTTCGGGTGTTTTTGAAGATATCGATTATATAATAGTATCACCAACTAATATGCTAAGTCAAGCACAGCGCCTTGCAAACATAAACGAAGAACAATACAATTTAAATATTAAAGTAATAACCCTAGACGAGATTTATGCAGAATTTAGTACAGGCAATCCAGATGTTGCGGCTATTAGAAATTTTGTAAAATACGTATACAATAATGCGAGTTCAACAGATGCAAGAATAAAATATTTGTGCTTATTTGGCGATAGTTCTTACGATTACAAAAATAGGGTTTCAGGCAATACTAATATTGTGCCCTCGTGGCATACTTACAATAGTTTTAGTTTAACCTCATCTTTTATTTCTGATGATTTTTACGGATTAATGGATGATAACGAAGGTAACCTAGCAACAAGCGATAAACTAGATATTGCAATTGGTCGTATTTTAGCAGATACACCTCAACGAGCTATAGAATTAGTTGATAAAATTGAATCATACTACAATAAGGAATCTTTTGGAAGCTGGAGAAATAATTTCGTAGTAATTTCAGATGATGTAGATGAAGATTGGGAAGGTTTATTACAAGAAACTACAGATAATGTCGGGAATTTAGTTTCAGATGAAAAACCATTTATAAACGTTGTAAAAATTCATTCCGATTCCTTTCAGCAAGAAACCTCAGCTGGAGGCGATCGTTATCCAGATGTTGCAACCGAAATAGTAAACGCAATTGATAACGGAGCTTTGGTGATAAATTATTTTGGCCACGGTGGAGAAGATGGATTGGCCGAAGAACAAATCTTTTTAAAAACAGATATTAATAACCTGCGTAACTTGTTTAAACTTAATTGTTTTGTTACTGTTACTTGCGAATTTACTCGTTTCGATAATCCGTTGCGAGAAACTGCAGGCGAGCTTACCTATTGGAACGAAACCGCAGGAGCTATTGGGCTAATAACAACCACCAGACAAATTTTTGTAAGTTTCGCTATAAACTTTAATAACACTTTAGGTCAATATTTATTCTCTTACAGTGATGATGACGATTATGGTGATTACGAATATCCATCAATGGCAGAAGCCTTACGTCTAGCTAAAAGCGATCCTGCAGTAGCAAGTTCTAGTCAAAAACGACTTATATTTTTTATAGGAGATCCAGCCATGAAGCTGGCGTTTCCAGAGCCAAATATTGCTCTCACAGAAATTAACGATGTGCCTGTAGCTCAAGCAACCGACACTTTAAAGGCTTTGGGGCGAGTAAAATTAGCGGGTCAAGTAACCGATTTATCTGGGAATTTGTTATCGAATTATAATGGTACACTGTCAACAACAATTTACGATAAGCCAATAGAGCGCGAAACATTAGCAAACGATGGTACAAGGTTAAATGGTGAGCTTGTGGTTTTAGATTTTGAAACTTTAGGAGAAATTATTTTTAGAGGGCAAGCTTCTATTACAAATGGAGAATTCGAATTTGAATTTATTGTGCCCAAAGATATTGGTATTCCAGTAGATTATGGTAAAGTTAGTTTTTATGCAAAAAACACCGAATTAACCCAAAACCAAACAGGAGCAAGTGTAAATACCGTTTTAATTGGAGGTTTAAATGAAGATGCGCCAGAAGATAATGAGGGCCCAATGATTAATTTGTTTATGAATGATGAGAGCTTTGTTTCTGGAGGAATCACAAACGAAAGCCCAACATTGTTAGTAAAATTAGAAGATTTAAATGGTATAAATACCGCAAGCGGAATAGGTCACGATATTGAAGCTGTCCTAGATGGAGATGAAACCAACCCAATTACACTAAATAGTTATTACCAAACCGAAGTAGATGATTACACTAAAGGTGTGGTTACATATTTGTTTAACGATTTAGAACCTGGTTTGCATACATTAACATTAACAGCATGGGATGTCTACAACAATTCATCAACAGCCGAAATACAATTTATTGTTTATGATGAAGATGAGCAACTTGTAATAGAAAATGTGTTGAACTATCCAAATCCTTTTGTCAATTACACAGAATTTTGGTTTAATCACAATAGTTCGGAGTCTTTAGACGTTTCTATACAGATATTTACAGTTTCCGGTAAGCTAGTTCGTACATTAAATGGCCAAACAACTAGCGGTATTGTTACAACAGGTTCTTTATCCAGGGATATTATTTGGGATGGACGTGACGATTTTGGAGATAAAATTGGTAAAGGAGTTTACATATATAAATTAAAAGTGCATTCCAATCTATTAAATAAAACAGTTGAAAAAATTGAAAAACTTGTTATACTCTAATAAAAACATATATTTGTTAACTAAACCTACGTTTATGAAGAATAAAATACTAATCACCTTCATTTTTATTATTGCGCTTAAATCTAGTGTTTTGGCTCAGGAAACAACAGTTGTAGTTCCTAATGATAATGATAGCCGTGTAATTACAACAGGAATCCCATTTTTATCCATCGCTTCAGATGCTCGCGCAGCTGGATTAGCCGATATGGGTGTGGCAACAAGTGTAGATGCTTATTCTCAACAATGGAATTCATCAAAATATGCATTTTCAGAAACTCAATCAGGCGTAGGTGTAAGTTATACACCTTATTTGAGTAAATTAGTAAACGATATCTTTTTAGGATCGGTTACATATTTTAATAGATTAGATGAGCGTAGTGCATTTGCAGCTAGTTTAAGATATTTTTCTTTAGGCGAAATAGAATTTGTTGATGGGCCAGACGATACACCAAGGCAACAAAAACCAAATGAATTTTCTCTTGATGCCTCTTATGCATTACGTTTGTCAGACGAATTTGCAATGTCTGTAGCCATGCGCTATTTACGTTCAGATTTAAGAATTCAAGGTGTAGATGGCGATATAAGTCCTGCAAATACATTTGGTGTAGATATCTCTGGGTTTTATCAAGGTGAAGAACAAGCGTACAACGATTTTAATGGACGTTGGCGAGGTGGATTTGCTATTCAAAATATTGGACCAAAATTTAAATATGATGAAGGCGGTGAAGAAAACTTCCAGCCAACAACGTTGCGTTTAGGTGGTGGTTTCGATTTTATTTTCGATGATTATAACAAAATTGCAGTAACAGCCGAAGTTACAAAGCTTTTAGTGCCAACACCTCCACAATTAGGAACAGAATATGTTTTTGAAGATGTAAACGGTAATGGTACTTATGAAGAAGATGAAGATACCCTAATAAGTCAAACAGATAATGTTATTTACGCAGGTCAATCCGACGATGTAGGATTTTTATCAGGGATTTTTCAATCTTTCGGTGATGCACCTGGCGGTTTTAGTGAAGAGTTAAAAGAGTTCACTTGGGCATTAGGTGCAGAATATCAATATCAAGATTCTTTTGCTTTTAGAGCAGGTTACTTTAATGAAGCCGAGGAAAAAGGAGCAAGGAAGTTTTTAGCATTAGGTGCTGGTTTTAAGGCAAATGTTGTAAATATCGATTTATCGTATTTGTTCTCTGCATCAAAAGTACAAAGTCCTTTAGAAGGTACTTTGCGTTTTTCTTTAACCTTTAATATTGGAGAGGGTGCTTATTTAGAGTATTAATCAATAAAATATTTATAAAGTAAATAAAAACTATTGTCTTTGGCAGTAGTTTTTTTATGTCAACATATATAGTTAAATTTGAGTATGAAGGAAATAGTAATAGAATCTAAATTATTTGTTTTCGAAAATTTAGATAAACTCCCCAAGCCCTCTCAAGAATTAATGCAAAAAGCTATCGAAGCAAGGCAAAAAGCCTATGCTCCTTACTCTCAATTTCATGTTGGAGCAGCATTATTACTAGAAAATGGTGAAATAATAACAGGGAATAACCAAGAGAACGCCTCTTATCCATCTGGATTATGTGCAGAACGAACCGCAATTTATTATGCAGGCTCAAAATATCCAGATGTAAAAATAGTTGAAATGGCTATATCAGCAGGATCACAACTTAAAGAAACTACAGAGCCAATTCCACCATGTGGAGCTTGTAGACAAGCCATAGCAGAATACGAAATCAAACAAGAATCACCAATAAAAATTTATTTTATGGGGGCTTCAGGAAAGGTTGCAAAATCTAATTCTTTAGAAAATTTATTGCCTTTAATGTTTAATAAAGAAGCATTATAACAAAATGAAGTAAAAAATTACGATTTTCGGTTTTTTCATTAATAACTAAAGTGTTACTTTTGTTACCAGCTTGTTTTAATTTAATAACAAGCAGTATTTTACTTTATAAATTGAATTAAATGCAAAAAGTCACAAAAGAGGTTTACCTTAAATGGTATGAAGACATGTTATTCTGGAGAAAGTTTGAAGATAAACTTGCTGCAGTATATATTCAACAAAAAGTTAGAGGATTTCTTCACTTGTATAATGGTCAAGAGGCAGTATTAGCAGGAGCTTTACATGCCATGGATTTAACCAAAGACAAAATGATAACAGCTTACCGTAATCACGTACAGCCTATAGGCATGGGAGTAGACCCTAAGCGTGTAATGGCAGAGTTATACGGTAAAGCTACAGGAACTTCTAAAGGAATGGGTGGTTCTATGCACATCTTTTCTAAAGAGCACCGCTTTTACGGTGGTCATGGTATTGTTGGAGGTCAAATTCCTTTAGGTGCTGGTATTGCATTTGGTGATAAATACCACGGAGTAGATGGTGTAACACTTTGTTGCTTTGGTGATGGTGCTGCACGTCAAGGTTCTTTACATGAAAGTTTCAATTTAGCAATGCTTTGGAATTTACCAGTAGTATTTGTTTGCGAGAACAATGGTTATGCTATGGGAACTTCTGTTGAAAGAACTGCAAACCACGAAGAAATTTGGAAACTAGGATTAGGCTACGAAATGCCTTGCGGACCAGTTGATGGTATGGATCCTGTAAAAGTAGCCGAAGCGTTTGATGAAGCTATTACTCGTGCAAGAACAGGTGGTGGTCCAACTTTCTTAGAATTAAAAACGTATCGTTACAGAGGGCACTCAATGTCTGATGCACAACACTACAGAACTAAAGAAGAAGTAGAGGAATACAAAAAAATAGATCCTATTACACAGGTAAAAGATATTTTACTTAAAAAGAAATATGCTACCGAAGAGGAAATTAAAGTAATAGATAAACGTGTAAAAGAACGCGTTTTAGAATGTGAGAAATTTGCTGAAGAATCTCCATTCCCAGAAGTACAACAATTATATGATGTTGTTTACGAACAAGAAGATTATCCATTTATAAAACATAAACTATAAATAATGGCTATAGTAGTAAATATGCCGCGTTTAAGCGACACTATGGAAGAAGGAACCGTGGCAACATGGTTAAAAAAAGTTGGTGATAAGGTTGAAGAAGGAGATATTTTAGCAGAAATTGAAACCGATAAAGCCACAATGGAGTTCGAATCTTTTAACGAAGGAACATTACTTCATATAGGTGTGCAAGAAGGTGAAACTACAAAAGTAGATGAGCTTTTAGCAATTATAGGTGATGAAGGTGAAGATATTTCTGGACTATTAAATGGAGGTAGTGCTCCTGCTGAGGCTCCTGCAGAAGAGTCTTCAAGTAATTCAGAAGAAGCACCAGCAGCTGAAACTCCTGCTCAAGAATTACCTGAAGGTGTAATAGTTGTAACTATGCCACGTTTAAGTGATACTATGGAAGAAGGAACTGTAGCAACTTGGTTGAAAAAAGTTGGCGATACAGTTGAAGAAGGAGATATTTTAGCAGAAATTGAAACTGATAAAGCAACCATGGAATTTGAGTCATTTCAATCTGGTACTTTATTAGAAATAGGTTTACAAGAAGGAGAATCGGCAAAAGTAGATTCTTTATTAGCAATAATTGGTCCTGCAGGAACAGATGTTTCTGGAGTAGCATCAGGTTTTTCTGCGACAGCAGCAAAAACTGAGGTAGCACCAAAGGCAGAAGCTCCAAAAGCTGCGGCACAAGCTCCAGCAAAAAGCGAGTCTAAGCCAAGTGCGCCAAAACCAACACCTGTAACAGAAAACGGTCGTGTATTTGTTTCGCCTTTAGCTAAAAAATTAGCTGAAGAAAAAGGAATTAACTTAACTAAAGTTCAAGGTACTGGTGAAAACGGACGTATAGTTAAACGCGATATAGAAAATTACGAACCTGCAGCTGCAGTAGCAGAAAGTCCTGCTGTTACTAGTTTTGCTGTTGCCGGAGAAGAAAAAACAGAAGAAGTTAAAAACTCTTCAATGCGTAAAGCTATTGCTAAGTCGTTAGGTAAATCTAAATTTACTGCACCACACTTCTACTTAAATATTGAAGTAGATATGGATAACGCTATTGCTTCTCGTAAAACAATAAACGCTATTCCAGATACAAAAGTATCTTTTAACGATATGGTTGTAAAAGCTTGTGCTATGGCACTTGTAAAACACCCACAAGTAAATACTACTTGGGATGATAACGTAACTAAATTCCATAGTCATATTCACGTTGGTGTGGCTGTAGCTGTAGACGACGGTTTAGTTGTACCAGTTATTAAGCACACAAATGCATTAAGCTTAACTCAAATTGGTTCTTCGGTTCGTGATTTAGCTGGAAAAGCAAGAAACAAAAAAATTAAACCAGATGAAATGTCTGGAAGTACATTTACAGTTTCTAACTTAGGGATGTTTGGTATTCAGAGTTTTACATCTATTATCAATCAACCTAACTCAGCAATTTTATCGGTTGGAGCAATTGTACAAAAACCAGTTGTAAAAGATGGTCAAATAGTTGTGGGTAATACCATGATGTTAACCTTAGCATGCGATCACAGAACGGTTGATGGTGCAGTAGGAGCCCAATTTTTACAAACTTTAAAAACATTTATTGAGAACCCAGTAACTATGATTGCGTAGTTATTAAGTACTTTTTAATTTATAAAATAAAAACCTGGATCAATTAATTTGATTCAGGTTTTTTTATCTTTAAACAAAGAATATTTTAAATAATGAAACAAATATTATCTGTATTTAGTTTACTAACTATACTATGTTGTTCAACTTCTAAAGCATTTCAAGTAAAAGAACAATCCGTTAAAACAAGTTTAACATATTTAGCTTCCAATGAGTTAAACGGAAGGCAAACCGGAACACCAGGTATTGAAAAGGCGGCGATTTACATAGAATCTATTTTTAAAGACTATAAAGTATCTCCTTATTTCGAAACCTATCGCGATAGCTTTCAGCTTAAAGATATTACAGGTTATAATATAGTTGGGTATTTAGAAGGAAACGACCCTAAATTAAAAGATGAATTTGTAATTCTAGGCGCACATTACGATCACATTGGAACGGCAAAAACTGTAGATGACGATAGTATTGCTAACGGAGCTAACGATGATGCTTCAGGAACTGTGGCGGTTTTAGAATGGGCAAAATATTTCGCAAAAGCAAAAAACAATAAACGCAGTGTTTTATTTACCCTATATTCAGCAGAAGAAATGGGTTTAAAAGGTTCTGCTCATTTAGCCAAAGTTTTAAAAGAACAAAATTTAAACTTGTACACCATGATAAATTTTGAAATGATTGGTGTGCCAAGGACTTTTGGTAATAAATTAAGTTATGTAACAGGCTATAAAAACTCGAATATTGCGGATAAATTGAACGCTTATGCTGGAGAATCTCTAGTCGGATTTTTGCCGCAGGCTAAAAAGTTTAACTTATTTAAACGTTCAGATAATTTTCCGTTTTTCAATGAGTTTAATGTGCCTGCGCACGCCATTTCGACGTTTGATTTTACCAATTTTGATTATTATCATCATGTTGACGATGAAGCTGAAAATATGGACTTTACCCACATGACCAACTTTATAAATAAAATGATTCCTGCACTTGAAGGCATGATTAATGCACCTTCAAAAGAAATAAAACTAAACGATGAGTAAAAATATAATTATTACCGGAACTAGTCGAGGTATTGGTTTCGAATTAGTTAAGCAATTCGCAAAAGCAGGACACCATGTTTTAGCGCTTTCGCGGAATGAAAAAACCGTTCAAGATTTAAAACTGCAAAATGTAACCGCTTTTTCGTTTGATTTATCTGATGTTGAAGCCTATAAAAAAGTAGAAGATTTTATTAATAAATACTGGCAACAAGTAGATGTTTTAATAAATAACGCGGGAGCTTTGGTTAATAAACCATTTTCAGAATTAACAATGAAAGATTATGAAACTGTATACAAAACCAATGTATTTGGGGTTGCCGAATTAACTCGCATAGTTTTACCGTTTATGAAAATTAATAGCCATGTGGTTACTATAAGTTCTATGGGCGGTGTACAAGGCAGTTTAAAATTTCCTGGTTTGGCTGCTTACAGCTCAAGTAAAGGCGCTGTTATTACTTTAACCGAGTTGCTTGCTGAAGAATATAAAGATTCCGGTATAGCATTTAATGTACTTGCTTTGGGGGCGGTACAAACCGAAATGTTAGAAGAGGCATTTCCAGGTTACCAAGCGCCAACAACAGCTCAAGAAATGGCAGATTATATTTTTAATTTTGCACTTACAGGACAAAAATACTATAACGGGAAACTGTTGCAGGTTTCAAATTCTACGCCTTAATTTGTGTTCAAATTTATAAGATTTAGCTAGTAGTTTTTCTGAAAAAAGACACTTGAGTTTTTATTTAAAAGCATTTTTTAAAACGTATCTTAAATCGATAATAATACTGTCTTTTACAGGTTTGTTTATTTCCTCATTTATTGTCGAAATTTTATAATTTAGTTTTAATGGTGTTTCATTTTTGCGCTCTGCTAAGAGTTGTTGAAACATTGGCTTTGCTACCCAAATTCTAGAACTAGAAACTTGTCCGAATTCATCAGCATAGTTGTTTTTGTAAAATTTGTTTTTTATTAAAAAGCTGTCTTTTGGTTTTATTATAACAATATCTTTTTTGTTTTCCAGTGAAATTTGGTTAACACTTTCTTTTATAGCTAAAAATTCAGTCTGTTGAATTTTCGAGATAAATATATTCTGATTAATTGAAGAAAGAATAATAAATAAAAGAGCTATAAATACGCCTATTTTCTTATTTAATTTCTTTTTTAATATAAGATGTCTGAAAAAATAAAATTGATAAAATAATACAATTATTGCTGCTGGGGCTATAACTCGAGAGCAAACGTAATAACTTGAAGAGAGAATGTTAGGAGTGTAGCTAAAAGCCAAAACTAAGCTAAAAAACAGAAAAAACTTCAAGTTTTTATAACGATGCTGTTTTTTTACTATAAGCAAATAAAAAAAGCCTAAAAAGCTTATAATACCTATAATCAGAGTTAATTTTTTAAGAACTAATATGCCACTACCATACATTAACATTCTTAATTCTCTTAAATAAAATAATATTAATTTATAAGGGATTTTAAATAAGCTTAGTGCTGTTCTGTCGGCGGGCATTACGTTATACCATTTTAAAGATAATTGAAAAATTATGTAGTAAACAATGAGTGATGTAAATAAAAAAGCAACTAAATAAAAACAATGCTTAACTAGAAGTTTCTTTTTTGATATTGTAAATATTGTAATAGGAATTAAAAAAGCAGTAGCTGCAGGTTGGTAAATGCACAAGCAAAATAGAACTAACACTAATGCTATTATAGTATTCGAAACATAATTTTTATTTTGGGTAAAGCTATTTAATAAAAGGATACCTGCATGAAAAGAGAGAGACAATAAAAGAGGTATTTGAAATGTTGCTGTCCATCCCATGTAAATAGTAAAAGAAGGAATAGAAAGTACTAAAAAGGAAAATATAGCAGATTCGTAAATTTTAAAGTTGAGTTTCAGAAAAAAATGAAATAGTTGAGTAGAGAACAAAACAGAACAAATTAGGGAAAATAGCCGTATCCATTTTAAATCGGAAAAAGAATGAACTAAACTCCCAAAAACAAACTTAATTATAGCGCCTAGAATAAAGCGTCCGCCTTTAATAAATTCATGTTCAAAATTAACCTGGTATTTAGCAGTCCAAAAATACTCGTAAATGTCTCGATAAGCATATGTTTTTAAAATGCCAAAATTTACTATTAGAGAAAGGCAAAACGTAAATAAAAGATAACATAAAACAGGTTTAGTTTTTAAAAGCTTATTAAATTTTTTGATGTACGACATTAAGTTTTTATTTGTAATAAATAAAGTATAATTCTAGGTATAGATAAACGAAGATAAATTTTTTATTTTATGAAAGTTCATTAATATTGGAGGAACTTTTTGAATAAAGAAAAAAAATTATGAGTAAATACAAATGCATAATTTTCGATTGCGATGGTATTTTAGTCGATAGTGAAATTGTTAGCAATCAAGTTTTAGTTGATATGGCTAACGAACATGGAGCTAACATCGATTTAGAATATGCTTTTAAACATTTTAAAGGCAGTTTTATTGAAGCTTGTACTGAAAAAATAGAAACATTAGCAACAAAACCACTTATAAATAATTTTATAAACGAGTATAGAAAACGAAGTTTTGAAGCCTTTAAACAAAGCATGAAACCAGTTAATGGTATTAAAGAAGTTTTAGAAAATTTAGAATTGCCTTTTTGTGTGGCATCTAGCGGGCCAGAAGATAAAATAAAACTCAATTTAGGTTTAACGGGCTTATTACCATTTTTTGAAGATCGCATTTTTAGTTGTTACGCTATTAATAAATGGAAACCCGATCCGTCTGTGTTTTTATGGGCAGCAGAAACTATGGGGTTTAAACCTAGCGAATGTTTAGTTATAGAAGATAGCTTATCTGGTGTAACTGCTGCAATAAATGGCGGTTTTGATGTGTTTGGTTATACCGAGCGCGATTACAAAAACGCTTTGCCAACCAAGGCCACAAAAACCTTTGGTAATATGGCAGAATTACTAAACTTAATTTCATAGAATTAATTGCAGTCTAAATTAATACATTATATACCAGAGGAAGCTTTATCAAAAGTTTTAAAGTTATTAGATCATGATAATTTAGTGATTAAAGTAAAAGGCGAACGTAAAACCAAACATGGCGATTATAGGGCTTTATCTAGCGGGAAACATCAAATTACAATAAATTCTAACTTAAATAAATATAGGTTTTTAATCACTTTAATTCATGAAATTGCTCATTTTGAAGCCTTTCAAAATTACGGCAGACAAATAAAACCACATGGATTGGAGTGGAAACGCACATTTCAGCATTTAATGTTGCCTTTTTTAAACCCAGAAATTTTTCCAAATCATTTACTTTCGCTTTTAGCAAATCATTTTAAAAATCCAAAAGCATCAAGCGATACCGATGTTAAATTAGCTTTATCATTAAAACAATACGATGCACCAAATAATAAAACTTATATATTTGAAGTTGCGCCAAATACCATTTTCAAAATTTATAATGGTAAAATGTTTAAAATGCTTAAAAAACGAGTTAAACGTTACGAATGTGTTGAGATTGAAACAGGAAAATTGTATCTTTTCAATCCAAATGCAGAAGTAGAAGTAATAAAGAATAAATAAACATAAAATAACTAAAATACTTTAAAATGAACAAAAATTATTATGCCATCCTAATGGCAGGTGGAGTTGGCTCTAGGTTTTGGCCGGTGAGTACTCAGGATTTTCCAAAACAATTTCACGATATGTTGGGTACAGGCGATACTTTAATTCAAAAAACATTTCAAAGACTTTCACATTTAATCCCAAAAGAAAACATATACATTTTAACCAACGAGCGTTATAACGATTTGGTTTTAGAGCAACTTCCAGAGGTTACACAAAAGCAAGTGGTTTTAGAACCTGCAATGCGTAATACGGCGCCTTGTATTTTATATGCTTCATTAAAAATTCAAAAGGAAAATTCAGATGCGGTTATGATTGTTGCACCAAGTGACCATTGGATTGAAGATGAGGCGACATTCTCCAAAAACGTAGAACAAGCATTCGAATTTTGTGCCGATAACGATGCCTTAATGACCTTAGGTATTCAACCAACTTTCCCAAATACAGGTTATGGTTATATAGAGTTCGATAAAGACGCATCAAACGATATAAAATCAGTAAATCAGTTTAGAGAAAAACCAGATTACGAAACAGCAAAATCGTTTATAGCCCAAGGAAACTTTTTATGGAATGCTGGGATATTTATGTGGAGTGCTAAAAGTGTGGTGAAAGCTTTTGAAAGTAATCAACCAGAACTGTACAAACATTTTGAAGCAGGAATATCGGCATATAATACCGAAGCTGAAGAGGCTTTTATAAAAGAAAATTACCCATTAGCAGAAAACATTTCTGTAGATTATGCCATCATGGAAAAATCAAAAAATGTTTATGTTATTGCAGCCGAATTCGATTGGAACGATCTTGGTACTTGGGGTAGTTTATATGATAAATTGGGAGCTAACGATAATGGTAATGCAGTAGTTAATGCTAGAACTTTAGTGGAAGATGCATCGGGAAATATGATTAGAACTAAAAACAATAAAATTGTAGTTGTAGATGGTTTAAATGATTATATTGTGGTAGATAAAGAAGATGTGTTATTAATTTATCCAAAATCAAAAGAACAGGATATTAAAAAAGTTCTTCAAAAAGTAAAAGATAAATTTGGAGAACAATACGGTTAGTATTTTATGAGCGAAGAAAGTAAATTTAATTTCACTGAAGATGAAGTGAAACCTGAAAAAAATGTTGAGCAATCTAAAGAAGCTGTAAAAAAAGATGCGCAAGGTTTATTTAAAAGTATAAAAACTTTTTTTAGTGAGTTATTAGATTTTAGAGATGATACCGACAGAGATGCTACAATTGCAGCTATAAAAGGAGATATTCCATTTAAAGGAGCAACAGCTTGGATTTTAATTTGTTCCATTTTTGTAGCCTCTATTGGTTTAAATGCAAACTCAACAGCTGTAGTTATTGGTGCGATGTTAATTTCACCATTAATGGGGCCAATTTTAGGTGTCGGACTTTCTATTGCTATAAACGATATTGATACATTAAGACGCTCGTTAATAAATTTAGCTATTATGATAGTTTTAAGTTTATTAACGGCGTTTTTGTTTTTTAGATTTTTTCCTTTAAGTGAAGATACTTCCGAACTGTTAGGGCGTGTTAAACCAGATATTCGTGATGTTTTAATTGCTTTTTTTGGTGGTTCGGCTTTAATTATTGCACGAACAAAAAAAGGTACTATTGCTTCAGTTATTTTTGGTGTCGCTATTGCCACAGCTTTAATGCCGCCATTATGCACAGCAGGGTATGGTTTAGCAAAAGCCAATTGGGAATATTTTGGGCAAGCCATGTATTTATTTACTATTAATACTATTTTTATAGCTCTTGCAACCTTTTTAGTATTAAAAATATTACGTTTTCCAATGTTGCGATACGCAAATTCTAAAAAACGTAAACGTATATCCCAGTTAGCATCAATTACTGCAATTGTTGTAATGATTCCGGCTTCGTTTACATTCTGGAGCGTGTATAAAGAAAGTACTTTTAATAGAGATGCTATTCGCTTTATAGAGACAGAACTTACCGCTTTGGATTACGGTGAGTATATCAAGAAAAATACAACATATAAATATGGTGGCGATACCGATGGTTTAATAGAATTAAATTCTTTTGGTCTTGAAGAAATACCAGAAAGTACTATAAACTTGTTGAAAAAAAGGATAGAAGATTACCCTGCTTTGGTTGAAGAAAATACACAGTTAATATTTAATCAAAATAAAAACTCAACTGTAGATCAATTTAATTACATGAAACAATTAAGGTTTCGTGATTCATTAGATTTATTATCCTATCAAGATAAAATTAAATATTTACAAGATAGAGTTATAACTTTGGAGCGTTACGAGAAAAATCATATTCCGTTTGAAACAATAGCCAAAGAAGTTCAAATAAATTATGAAAATATTGAAGAGATTTCGTTTTCTAATGTTATTAATTCAAATTTTAAAAAAATAGATACACTTCCTGTGTTTTCTTTTAAATGGACTAGTAAAACTAATGAAAGCTCAAGAAAAAATGATACTGAAAAATTAGAAAAATGGCTTAAACTAAAGCTTAAATCTAATAAAATTGAAGTAAAAAGAGTAAATTAATTTAATTTAATACTAAACGTTATCTTCCAGGTACATTCGGCGAACTTTTTTAAATAAGTTAGACGAGTAAACAAAATCTGTAACAGATGTATTATCGGTTTTAAAAATAGTATGCTTTGAGCCTTCCCATTCTTTTAAGCCAAGTTTTAAGAACACAATTTTTTCACCAATTTCCATTACAGAATTCATATCATGCGAATTAATTACAGTTGTTATTTGATATTCTTCGGTAATTTCTTGTATTAAATTATCAATAACAATTGAGGTTCTCGGGTCTAAGCCGGAGTTTGGTTCGTCGCAAAATAAATATTTTGGTTTATTTACAATGGCACGTGCAATTGCCACACGTTTTTGCATTCCTCCAGAGGCTTCGCTAGGCATTTTATTATGAGCATCATCTAAATTTACCCGTTTAAGAACAAAATCTACACGATCTTCCATTTCGCTTTTGCTTTGTTTTGTAAACATTTTTAAAGGAAACATAACATTTTCGGCAATCGTCATAGAATCAAATAAAGCACTTCCTTGAAAAACCATACCTATCTCTGCACGAATATTACGCTTTTCATCTTCAGATAGCTTTGAAAAAATTTTGCCATCATAAGCAATGCTTCCTTGTTCGTAATCAAATAGGCCTAATAAGCATTTTAAAAAAACGGTTTTACCAGAACCACTTTGCCCAATAATCAGGTTGGTTTTACCTTTTTCAAAAGTGGTTGTAATGCCTTTTAAAATATGAGCATTTCCAAACGATTTATGTAAATTTTTAACTTCTATCATTATCCTAACATCATATCGGTTAATAAATAATTTAGTAAAATAATAACAACCGAAGTCCAAACAAACGAGGTCGTACTTGCTTTACCAACTTCTAAAGCGCCACCTTTCATATAATAACCATAATAAGAGGGGATAGTAGCTAAAATAATAGCAAACACAAATGTTTTTATAAAAGCGTAAATAATATGAAAAGTTTCAAATTCGGTTTGTATGCCCGTTACATAATCTGCTAGAGTAGAATAACCTCCATAGATACATGCTGCCATGCCTCCCAGAATACCTAAAAACATGGCTATAGATATAACAAACGGGTAAAGTAAAAGTGCAATAAATTTTGGAAAAACTAAATAGTTTAAAGAGTTTATACCCATAACTTCTAATGCGTCAATTTGTTCTGTTACGCGCATGGTTCCTATGCTAGAGGTTATAAACGAGCCCACTTTACCAGCCATAATTATAGATATAAATGTTGGTGCAAATTCTAATATAACAGACTGTCTTGTAGCAAAACCTACAAGGTACTTGGGTATTAAAGGGCTGTCAATGTTTAAGGCTGTTTGTATAGTAACAACGCCTCCAACAAAAAAGGCTATAAAAGATACTATACCCAACGATCCAATTATTAAATCATCTATATCTTTTAGTATAAGTTGTTTCATAACACTCCACTTAGTGGGTTTACGAAACATTTCGGCAGTCATTAAAAAATAAGCTCCTATATTTTTTAGGTAGGTCATATAAATATATATTATTGCTAAATTAAAAAAACTTAAGCGTATTTAACCTTAAATTTAAATTAAGATGTTATAAATATGTATTTTTGAAGCATAAATTTTTTACCATGATTAGAAAAATAATTATCCCTGTTTTAACTGTAATTGTTTGTTTTTCCGCGAAAGCGCAAACTATAAATACAAACGAAAACCCAAAATTAGTTGTTGGTATAGTTGTAGACCAAATGCGATACGATTATTTAACACGTTTTTATAACAAATTTGGAGAAGATGGTTTTAAACGCATGGTAAATGAAGGGTTTAATTGTAAGAATCATCATTTTAATTACATACCTACAAAAACAGGTCCAGGTCATGCTTCGGTTTTTACAGGAACTACACCTAAATATCATGGTATTATAGCAAACGATTGGTACGATAAATACGAAAAAAAAATGGTGTATTGTGCTGAAGATGATTCTGTGCAATCTGTAGGAACAGAATCTAGCGACGGACAAATGTCTCCTCGTAGAATGCAAACAACTACTTTTGCTGATGAAAATCGCTTGTTTACTCAAAATCTAGGAAAAACCATTGGTATTTCTATTAAAGACAGAGGTGCAATTTTACCTGCTGGCCATACAGCAAATGCAGCATATTGGTTTAGAGGTAAAAGTGAAGGTAAGTTTATTTCAAGCACTTATTACATGAATGAATTGCCTAATTGGGTAACATCATTTAACAAATCTAAAACTGTAAAATCGTATTTAAAAGACTGGAATACGCTACAAAATATTGAAACATATACAGAAAGTGGAGCCGATTTAAATGAGTTTGAAGGCGGTTTTAGAGGTAAAGAAACACCTACATTTCCATACGATTTAAAAAAACTTAGTAAAGTAAACGGCGGTTTTGATATTTTAAAAGGCACACCATATGGTAATAGCCTTGTAATAGATTTTGCTATTGCAGCATTAAAAGGAGAGGCTTTAGGTACAGATAATATTACAGATGTGTTAACCGTTAGTTTTTCTAGTACCGATTATGTAGGGCATAATTTTGGTGTAAACTCTAAAGAAGTTGAAGATACTTATATCCGTTTAGATAAAGATTTAGAACGTTTTTTTAAGGTATTAGATGCCGAAGTAGGTAAAGGAGAATATACCGTATTTTTAACCGCAGATCATGGTGCTGTAGATGTGCCTTCTTACTTACGAAAAATGCAAATTCCTGCAGGATATTTAAATAATAAAGAAACCAAAGCTAAATTTGCAGCATTTTTAATGGATACTTTTGGAGTTGATAATTTAATTGAAAACATTAGTAACGATCAAATATTTTTAAATCACGAAGCTGTAAAAGCTACAAATAAAACTTTAACCGAAGTTGAAGCGATTATTGTAGATGAGCTTATAAACTATAAAAACGTTTACAAAGTATACGCAGCCTCTACAATACACAACAGTGGTTTTAACTCAGGAATGGAGCAATTACTGCAAAAAGGTTATAGCCAAAAACGTTCTGGAGATGTTCTAATAATAGCCAACCCAAATTATATTTCTTACAGTAAAACGGGTTCTACACATGGTAGCGGATTTAAATATGATACCCATGTACCATTATTATTGTTTGGAAAAGGAATAAAACATGGCGAAACATTGCAAAAAACAGTAATTCCAGATATAGCACCAACTATTTCTGCTTTATTAGGTATAAGTTTTCCTAACGGTACAACAGGCGAACCATTGGAATTTGTGCTGGATTAATGAATAAAAGAACTATATATTCTGCAATAGCCATTATTTTAGTTATTGGTGTTTATGGTTACGAACATTTTCTAAAGGAAGAAGATAAAGTTGAAACTGTTTTAGAAGGCACTAAAGCAAAACAAAATACAAACGAGTATTTTCTGCCAACAAGCACAACGGGTCAAATAGTACATCATAGCGGATATTCGTTATCGTATAGTGAAACTCATGAACAAGCAGAATGGGTGGCGTACGAATTAAAAAAGGAGCATTTAACTAATACTAATTTTAAACGTCCTTATTTCGAAATTGATGATGCCGTAAAAACAACGGCTGCACATTGGAGAAATTATAAAAATTCGGGTTACGATCGCGGGCATCTTTGTCCTGCAGGCGATAGAAAGTATAGTAAAACGGCTCACGACGAAACATTTTTAACCAGTAATATAAGTCCGCAAGAGCACGAATTTAATGCTGGAATTTGGAATACTTTAGAGCAAAAAGTACGCTATTGGGCTAATAAATATAATGGTGTTTTTGTTGTTACAGGAGGTGTTTTACAAGGTAATATGAAAACTATTGGTAGCGAAAATGTATCGGTGCCTAATAAATTTTTTAAAGTATTAATTGACAACAATACAGGCACTACTAAAATGATTGCTTTTTTATTACCACATGAAAATTCACGAAAGCCTTTATATGAATTTGTTGTTTCTGTTGATGACATTGAAGCCTTAACAGGAATAGATTTTTTTCCAGAATTAGATGATGATATAGAAAACAAACTTGAAGCTTCAAGCAGTTATAAAGGTTGGAGTTTTTAGGGGTGTTAGTTGTTAGTTGGTGTCCTGCTGAGCGCAGTCGAAGCATAACATCTAAATTACAACGATTTAACCTTACAGCAATAGCATTTAACTACTTAATGCTTTTGGGTTGCAATGTAATAGGCTCGACTTTTAATGTTACAACAACCTTGATGCTTAGTGCTGTCTGATTTTAAACCATTAGGAGCCATACAGCTTTTGGAGGCAATTGTATTTTTTAATGCGATAATTTTAGGTTCAGGTTTTAACTTGCTTAAAAAGTAAGTTCCAAGGCCGATTAAAACTATAAGTGTAAAATATTTCATTTATTTTAATTTTTTAAGCATGCCGTTCCAGCGTAAGTTTCTAATAAATTTTCCTTCTTCTTTATTTACTAAAAATTCAGGTTTCTCTTTTAAAGCTTTAAAATATCCAGATATATAATCTAGAAATAACTTAAAACTACGTTTTTTATAAGCTAATTTTAAAGCTGAAATTAATGTAATAACAAAGCCATATCTCATTTTGTACATGGCTTCCCCTTGTAAATATTTCGATGCTTTATTATAACTAACGCCAGTTGGCTTTAAATGTTTTACATGAAGTGTTTCATCGGTTAAAATTTCCCAACCGTAGTATTTAGCCAAAAGCTCATCTACTGTATCCCAACCCATAGAAGGTTTTAGTTTACCAATATCTGAAAAGCATTGTTTTCTGTAAGCTTTTAAAGCACCACGAATATGGTCTTTACGGGTTAGGTTCTCTAAAACCCAATGATTGTTTTTTTCAATGTAACAAAAACCTGCAGCCATTCCTAATTTAGAATTATTTGAAAAATGATCAGCGATAGATTCTAAGTAGTTTTCTGGAAAAATAAGGTCGGCATCGAACTTACATAGCACATCATAATCATCATTTATAACATTAAAACCTTTGTAAAATGCGTTAATAATTTTGCTTCCTGGTAAGTGTTTGTTCGACGATTTCGAGTTGATTAACGTAATCCAATCGTGTTTTTGGCAATAATTTTCAATAATACGCTGCGAATCGTCGGTAGAATTATCATTAACCACAACAACTTGTTTTGGTCTAAGGGTTTGTTTAACCAAAGATTCTAGGGTTAAACCTATAACATCTTGCTCGTTATGTGCGGGAATTATTATTGAAAAGTCCATTATTAATCGGTTATAAACGTTTCAATTAAATTTAATTTAGATTTTGGTACAAAAAAGCAATTTCTTATGCCGTTGTCTTTAGACCTTGTAATAGTTTTAACTTCTTTTAATCCTTGTTTTGTGTGGTTAAAAAACAGATAATTTAAGCTGTTAAAAAAGTCATCCAATTCATTTTCAATTGTATTGTATAACGTTTCGCAAATAACAATAGGTTCATGTTTGGCAATGGTTTCTTTACTAGCTTTTAAAATAGTAATTTCGGTACCTTCGGTATCCATTTTAATGAGGTCTATTTTGCTTAATTTATTTTGAGTTACAAACTCTGAAAGTGTAGTTGCTGTTACTGTGTTTTTTATAAAATTTCTAGAGGATGTTTTAGTGCCCGCATTACCTTCGCCGGCTAGGTCATGCTCCAAATATGTGTATTTTTTACTTTTTACTTCATAAAAATCGATAGTTCCAGAGTTATCACTTAAAGCCAGATTAATAGGTGAAATTATCGATTCAAAATTATTAATAAGTATATTTTTTTTTAAAAAATGTTTTGGGCCTAGGGCAGGTTCAAAAGCGTAAATCTTAATTTCTGGATTCGCTTTTGCTGCTATTAGCGAGTAATACCCAATATTTGATCCAATATCTAGAAAATTTGTAGTTTGCTTACATAATTTTTCGAAAATTTCTGAATACTCAAAATATTTATATCCTTTCCAAAAAAGCAATTGCGTTAAGTAACTTGTTTGGTTTGTGGCTATTTTAATAATTCCCGAATCGGTTTTTAAGTTAAGAATACCAGAAGGAGGGATCTTTATTTTTTTAGGAATAAATGGGTTAATAACATAATTTATATTTCTTAAAACATAATTAATATGTTTTTGATAGATTAATTTATAGATAATTTGTAATATCATTATGTTTTTTCAATCTTAAAAGGAGTTTGTAAATATATTTACAATTATAAAAAAGATGGGTGTTTTTCGTTCTAATTTTAATTTTTATGTATTTTTTTAATGCTAACATTAAAAATAAATTCTAGGTTTATACTGTTAATAGCTATAAAAAAATAAATCAAGCTCAAGGCGGTTTTAATACAGCACTTGTTACAGAATATTTTTTTGGAGAATCTGTTACAAATATAGGTGATTTAGATGGCGGAAAATTATTTGTTATAAACGGTTAAAAGTATAGGTAAAGTATCTAATAAAGATGGTACGGTATCCGAAAATTATTTTTAGAGTTATTAAGAGTTTTGTTTTGCTGGAGATTTAGATAGTGTGAAGGTGGTGTAATATTCTTATTTCAGGTGTTACTAGTAATTCTATCTTTAGCGTTAGTTATAATGATGTTTAAATGCGTTCTCTTACTTTAAATTGTAATTGAAATGGATAATTAGAAATTACAGGATTAAGCGAACGTTTATTAAGTTATTTAATAAAAGAACCCTGGAAATCATGCTAAGTGGTGTTGTTAAATGTTATTTTAGAATGTAAAACGTAATCGAATGATGAACTGTGTTTTAAATTAAAACCTTATTTTACGCCAAACAATGATGGTGTGAATGATTTTTGGAATATTAAAACGATGTTTAAAACGATTATACTATTTATATTTTTGATAGGTACGGAAAGCTTTTAACAACTTTAACCACACAAAGCAACGTATGCGACGGCACATATAGTTAATATGCCGTCCAATGATTATTGGTGTTTAGCGAATATTACATAAATGTTGCTTCAAACCAATTTAAATATCACTTTGCATTAAAACGATAAATTAATATTTGTAAACAATAGCGTTTATGTGCATGCCAGCACCTACGCTTGCAAATATAATAACATCTTCAGCATTTAATTCATGGTTTTCTAATTGATTTCGTTTAACTAAATCTAGCAATGTAGGTATAGTTGCTACAGAACTATTTCCCAATTTATGAATACTCATTGGCATAACATGTTCTGGAGCTTCTAAATTGTAAAGTTTGTAGAAACGCTCTAAAATGGCTTCATCCATTTTTTCGTTAGCTTGATGTATAAAAATTTTTTTTACTTCAGAGATAGAAACCCCACTGCTATCTAAACAGGTTTTCATGGCTTGTGGTACATTTGTTAGGGCGAACTCGTATATTTTTCGGCCGTCCATTTTTATGTAGCGTGTATCATTAACAGTCTCTTGCTTATTAGATTTACCAAAGTATAAATAGTAGGCTTCATCATATGTAAAACTAGCTGTTTCGTGCGCTAAAATACCACCATCATTATCTGTTGTTTCAATAATAGTTGCACCAGCACCATCAGAAAAAATCATCGCATCTCTATCGTGTTTGTCTACAACTCTAGAAAGTGTTTCTGTACCAATTACTAAACAGCGTTTAGCCATACCGGATTTAATGTATGCTTTGGCTTGTATAACACCTTCTACCCAACCTGGGCAACCAAAAAGAATATCAATGGCAACACATTTTGGGTTTTTTATTCGCAAACTGTGTTTAATTCTAGAGGCTAGGGAAGGTAGTAAATCGCTTTGAATGGTGTTGTGTTTAACATCTCCAAAATTGTGAGCGACAATAATATAATCTATAGTTTCAGGGTCTATTTTAGCGTCATCAATGGCACGTTCTGCGGCAAAAAAGCCCAAATCTGAAGAATTTAAATGTTCTTTAGCGTATCGCCTTTCACTAATACCAGTTATGGCTTTAAATTTTTTAACAATTACTTCATTGGGATGTTTAATTAAAGATCCGTCTGAGTTTAAAAATTCGTGATTATGAAAATTTTCGTTTTTCTCTATAGTACTTGGTATATAACTACCTGTACCTGTTATCTTGATATTCATAGAACTAAAAATGCCTTATTTATGTAGCCTTGCAATGTAAAGGCTTTTAGTAAAAATGCATTTTTAATTTTATAATTTATTACGATGTTCAAAGGCTAGTTTTAAGCCTCAATATAATCCTCAATAGGTGTGCATGAACATACTAAATTACGGTCGCCAAAGGCATCATCAACGCGACGCACACTTGGCCAAAACTTATTGTTTTTTACGTAGTTTAACGGAAATGCAGCTTTTTCTCTTGTGTATGGTAAATCCCACTCGTTGGCGGTAATCATTTCTAAAGTGTGAGGTGCATTTTTTAATACATTGTTTGGCTCGTCTTTTGAAACAGAATCGATTTCATTTTTAATCGAAATCATAGCATCACAAAAACGATCTAATTCTGCTTTACTCTCACTTTCGGTAGGCTCTATCATTAAAGTGCCAGCCACAGGGAAAGAAACTGTTGGCGCATGAAAGCCATAGTCCATTAAGCGTTTTGCAATATCTGAAACCTCAATACCATTAGCTTTAAAAGGACGACAATCAACAATCATTTCGTGAGCCGCTCTACCACGTTCACCAGAGTATAAAGTATCAAAACTCCCTTCTAAACGCTTTTTAATATAATTAGCATTTAGTATGGCAATTTTAGTAGATTCTGTTAAGCCTTCTGCTCCTAACATTTTTATATATCCATACGATATTAAACATACTAATGATGAGCCAAAAGGAGCGCCAGAAATTGCAGAAATTGCTTTTTTTCCTCCAGTTTTTACAACAGGATTTCCAGGTAAAAACGGAACCAATTGTTTGGCAACACAAATAGGTCCAACACCAGGGCCACCACCACCGTGTGGAATTGCAAATGTTTTATGTAAATTTAAATGACAAACATCGGCACCAATTTGCCCAGGATTAGTTAAGCCAACTTGTGCGTTCATGTTAGCGCCGTCCATATATACTTGTCCGCCGTTGTCATGAATAATTTTAGTAATTTCTTTAATAGCCGATTCGTAAACCCCGTGAGTGGATGGGTAAGTTACCATTAAACAAGATAAATTATCTTTGTGTAATTCTGCTTTTTCACGTAAATCGTCGACATCAATATTTCCTTTTTCTGTAGATTTTGTTACAACAACCTTCATTCCTGCCATTACTGCGCTTGCAGGGTTTGTTCCATGAGCTGATGATGGGATTAAACAAATGTTTCTATGATGATCGCCACGAGATTCATGGTAAGCTTTTATAACCATTAAACCAGCAAACTCACCTTGTGCACCAGAGTTTGGTTGTAAAGATGTTGCTGCAAAACCTGTAATTTCGGTAAGTTGATCTTCTAGTTCTTTTAAAACCGTTAAATAACCTTTGGCTTGTTTGGCTGGTACAAAAGGGTGAATGTTAGCCCATTTAAAAAAACTTAAGGGTAGCATTTCTGAAGCAGCATTAAGCTTCATGGTACAAGAACCTAATGATATCATCGATTGATTTAAAGCCAAATCTTTGCGTTCTAAAAATTTAATGTAACGCATTAATTCGGTTTCGGAATGATAAGTGTTAAATACTTCTGAAGTTAAGAAACTAGAATTACGTTGAAGGTTGTTATCAATGTTATTTCTTTCTTTTATATCGTTTATTTTGATAGTTTTTTTATCTGCAGCCTCTGCAAAAACTGAAACTATGTAATTTAAATCACGAATAGAAGTGGTTTCGTTAATTGAAATTGTTACCGTTTCTTTATCTGGATAATAAAAATTAACTTTCTTCTTGGTGGCAATTTTTTTAATGGTTTTTGCCTTAGCTTTTATTAGGAGCGTATCAAAATACGATGTGTTTTCTTGTTCGTAACCTAAATCATTTAAAGCCTTTTCTAAAGCTACAGTTTTACTGTGTACACTATTTGCTATAAATTTTAAGCCTTTAGGCCCGTGATAAACAGCATACATGCTTGCCATAACAGCAAGTAAAACTTGGGCTGTACAAATATTTGAGGTGGCTTTATCGCGTTTAATATGTTGCTCGCGTGTTTGCAAAGCCATACGTAAAGCACGGTTGTCATCAACATCTTTTGTAACTCCAATAATTCGTCCAGGAATATCTCGCTTATAAGCTTCCTTGGTGGCAAAATAAGCAGCATGTGGGCCACCGTATCCCATTGGTATTCCAAATCGTTGTGTAGTACCAACAACCACATCGGCACCAAATTTACCAGGCGCTTCAAGTTTTACTAAACTTAATATATCGGCAGCAACGGCTACCTTAATGTTATTGCTGTTTGCTTTTTCTATAAAGGATTTTATGTCGGTAACTTGACCGTGTTTTCCAGGATATTGAAGTAGTGCACCAAAGAATTCTTGAGAGAAATCAAATTCACTTTCTTTACCAATAACCAATTCTATACCAATTGGTAAGGCTCTTGTTTGTAAAAGCGATAAGGTTTGCGGTAAAACATCTTCAGAAACAAAAAACTTATTAATACCTGCTTTTTTTTGATCGCGTGATCTAACTGCAAAAAGTAAGCTCATGGCTTCTGCTGCGGCGGTACTTTCATCAAGTAAAGAGGCGTTTGCTATTTCCATTCCGGTTAATTCAATAACCATGGTTTGAAAATTTAAAAGGGCTTCTAAACGGCCTTGAGCAATTTCGGCCTGATAAGGTGTGTAAGCTGTATACCAACCTGGATTTTCTAGAATATTTCGTTGTATAACGGCAGGTAAAATAGTAGGGTGGTAGCCTAACCCAATATAAGTTTTGTATGCTTTATTTTTTTTAGAAAGTTCATGAATATGCAATAAGTATTCATGCTCTGTCATGGGTTCGTCTAAATCGAGATTGTTTTTTAGTCGAATATCATCGGGAATAGTTTCATAAATTAACTGATCTAGCGAGTCAATTCCAATAGTTTCAAGCATTAATTGTTGGTCGTTTTCACGCGGACCAATATGACGAAGAGCGAAAGCATTTGTGTTCATTAAAACGAAATTGATATATTTTTCGCAAAAATAAACAATAAAATGCGTGTTTTGTTGCAAATAATGTAAAGTTTTCAACCAAATAAAAACCTTATTAACACTTTGGTTATTTTTGTAAGATGAAAGTATTAAAAAGACTTTTTAATTTTTATTTGCAAAGTAGTATTCATGTAGCTTTATCGGTTGTGTCACTTACGCTAATAACGCTTTTTGAGTTTAATATTTTATATACCCCGTCGTTACTTTATTTTGTTTTTTTTGCTTCGGTTACGGGCTATAATTTTGTTAAGTATTTTGGTGTCGCAAAATTCCATCATATTAGTTTAACAAAATGGCTTAAAGTTATCCAGATATTTTCGCTTATATGTTTTTTATTAATGTGCTTTTTTGCTTTTAAGTTAAGTAGTAAAACATTGTATTGCATTTTTGGTTTGGGGTTAGTAACTTTTTTATATGCTATACCGTTTTTGCCAAAGCACTTTTTTTTAGATAATAAACAAAACTTAAGGAGTATAGGTGGTCTTAAAATTTACTTAATTGGTTTAGTTTGGAGTGGTGTTACGGTTTTGTTACCAGTAATTGAAGGAGGACTATCTATTTCTGTAGATGTTTTTATAACGGCATTACAAAGATTTGTTTTTATAATTGCTCTTATGCTTCCTTTTGAGATACGAGATTTAAAATATGATAGTTTAAAATTATCTACAGTGCCTCAAAAAATAGGAGTAAAACCAACAAAAGGTCTTGGAGTGATTTTGTTGGTTTTATTTTTTATTATGGAGTTTTTTAAAGATGAGGTAAACTTGTTGTTTACAACTATTTTACTTTTTACAACAATTATAACATTATTGTTTATACTGTTATCAAAAGTTAAGCAAAAAGAATATTACAGTGCGTTTTGGGTAGAAGCTATACCTATTTATTGGCTTATGTTGCTTTTAATGTTTCGATAATTCTTTTTTAAACTTCATTTCTAACGCTTCTCTTTCTTTTAGATTAAGGCATTCAGCGTTCGATGACTTTACTACATTAGTAAGTTTTTTGTTTCTTTTGTAATATTTTTGAGTCACATTACAATATATAAGACGAATGTTTAATTTTATTTTTTCCCATGAGCTAGCCTCATCATATTGTGCTTTATCACAAATGTGTTTTGCTTCGTCACAACTTATAAATAATACGCTTTTCTTCATTTTTATAACCAGTTTTTTTCTAAACAATCTGCCATTGCAGTTCTTGCTCTATGAACTATTACCCAGAGGTTAGACGCTGTTATATTCAATTCATTACAAATAACTTCTGTTTCGTAATTTAAAATGGTTTTCATTTTAAAAACGTCAGCTTGTTTTTGTGGTAGTTTGCTTAAGCAGTTGTGAATAGCATCACCAAGTTCTTCGTTTTGTAAAGTGTCTTCAGCGGTTTTGTCAAAAGGATCGGCAACACGTTCTTCAAGCCAATCGCCTTCGCTTTCGGCATCATCGTTGTAACCTATTCTAACTTCAGCTTTTCCCTTATTAGAATTAATTTTCCTGTAATAATCTATAATTTTTCGTTTTAAAATAGAGATTAGCCATGTACGTTCGCTAGCATCTCCTTTAAAGTTTTTCATAGATTTTAATCCAGCCAAAAAAGTTTCGGAAACTAAATCTTGAGCCATTTCTCGATCGTTTACTCTCGATATAGTGTAATTAAATAAGTAATCGGAGTACAATTCGATCCACTTATTCGGGTTAATTTCATGTTTTGGCATGTTAAGTAGTTTTCTTTTTTCTCAAAAATAGGATAAAAAAATGAATTTATTTTTTAATTAACCCAGCGCGCTTCAATAAAGCTTCTGGCTGAGGTTCTTTTCCGCGAAAGCGTTTGTATAAAACCATAGGATCTTCTGTACCGCCTTGCGACAACACATTGTCTTTAAATTTTTTGGCAACCGTTTTACTGAATATTCCTTCTTCTTTAAAATATTCAAAGGCATCGGCATCTAAAACTTCGGCCCACTTATAACTGTAATATCCAGACGAATAACCGCCTTGAAAAATATGAGAGAACGATGTGCTCATGCAATTTTCGGCAACATCTGGGTACAATTGTGTGTTTTTAAAAGCTTCTAATTCATGTGCTTTAATTGAATTGATAGTTTCTGGTGACTCAATAGCATGCCAACTCATGTCTAATAAACCAAAACTTATTTGGCGTAAGGTTTGCATGCCTTCGTTAAATGCTGCCGAAGCTTTTATTTTTTCAACTAAATCCATTGGGATAACTTCGTCTGTTTCATAGTGCGTTGCAAAAAGTTCTAAAGCTTCTTTTTCGTAACACCAGTTTTCGAATACTTGACTTGGTAATTCAACAAAATCCCAGAATACGCTTGTTCCCGATAAACTTGGATAAGTGGTGTTGGCAAGCATACCGTGTAGGGCATGACCAAATTCATGAAAAAGTGTAGTTACTTCGTTAAAAGTTAACAGCGACGGTTTGCTTTTTGTAGGTTTTGTAAAATTACACACTATAGATATGTGTGGGCGATCGTTTTTATCAGCCTTTATATATTGAGGTTTGTAAACGGTCATCCACGCGCCACCACGTTTTCCTGCTCTTGGGAAAAAATCGGCATAAAAAATGGAAATATAATTGCCTTCGGTATCTGTTACTTTGTAGGTTAAAACGTCGTTGTGATATTTATCGATGTCGTTTATTTCTTCAAATTGAAGCCCAAATAGTTTATTGGCAATTGTAAATACACCATTAATTACATTTTCAAGTTTAAAATATGGCTTAAGTTTCTCGTCATCTAAATCAAACAATTTTTGTTTTAGTTTTTCTGAGTAATATGATGCATCCCATTTTTGTAATTGGTCTATTCCATCTAATTTTTTAGCAAAATCGCTCAGTTTGTCAAACTCTTGTTTGGCTGCTGGTTTTGCTTTTTGTAATAAATCGTTTAAAAATGTGGTTACGGTTTCTGGGTTTTTCGCCATACGCTCTTCTAACACAAAATGAGCATGAGTTTTATAACCTAGTAAATTAGCACGTTTATGGCGCAGTTTTACAATTTTTAAAACGATATCTTGATTGTCTAATTCATCATTATTAAAGCCTTTTGATGCAAATGCTAGCGAGAGTTTTTTTCGTAATTCTCGGTTTTTTGCATAGGTCATAAATGGTACATAACTTGGATATTGTAAAGTAATAATCCAGCCGTCTTTACCTTTTTGTTCTGCCGTATCTTTAGCATCTTCTATAGCGCTTTCTGGTAGGCCATCTAAATCGGCTTCGTTGGTAATATGTAGTTCGTATTTGTTGGTTTCGGCTAGAACATTTTCGCCAAATTTTAGGCTTAGTTGACTTAATTCTTTGTCTATTTCGCGAAGTTCTTGCTTTTTATCTTCTGGTAAATTAGCACCATTTCGTGAAAAGCCTTTATATTTTTTGTCTAATAGTGTTTGTTGTTCGGTAGTTAAATTTAAGTCGTCTTTAGCATCGTAAACTGCTTTTACACGTTTAAATAATGCTTCGTTTAATGTTACATCGTTACTGAATTCTGATAGTAATGGCGATACTTCTTGAGCTATTTTTTGTATTTCTTCGTTAGTTTCGGCAGAATTTAAATTAAAAAATATGCTAGATATTCTGTTTAACTGATCACCAGAAAAATCTAAATCTTCAATAGTATTTTTAAAATTTGGAGCTTCAGGATTATTAGTAATGGCATCAATTTCAGCTTTAGCATCTTTGATGCCTTGTTTAAAAGCAGGAAGAAAATCTGCGTTTTTTATTTTTGAAAATGGTGCGGTATTGTAATTTGTTCTAAATTTTTTATTTAAAATATTTTCGGCCATTTTTTGTGTAGTATGTTAAAAAAAAATTTTATTATGAGCGCATAATATTTTTTTGTATTATTGCCCTCAGCAATTTAAAGAGTGACTAACTCTTAAGAATTATTGTTAATAGCTAAGCAAAGCCTTGAATTTATTCAAGGCTTTTTTTATTTATAGGTTTTTAGCAGACTCGTGAACTTTTATTTTTAAGCCTTCTTTATAAGCTATAACTCTGTCTAGTACACATTTTTCGTGTGTGCCAATAATTTGAGCAGCTAATATGCCTGCATTTTTAGCCCCGTTTAAAGCCACGGTTGCAACAGGCACGCCTCCTGGCATTTGTAGAATAGACAAAACAGAATCCCAGCCATCAATAGAATTGCTACTTTTTACAGGAACGCCAATTACAGGAAGAGGAGATAAAGATGCTACCATTCCTGGTAAGTGAGCAGCGCCACCAGCACCGGCAACTATAACGTTAATTCCTCTGGTGTGTGCATTTTTACTGTAATCGAATAATTTTTCAGGTGTGCGGTGTGCAGAAACTATATCTACTTCAACTTCAATATCAAATCCTTTTAAGATGTCTATGGCATCTTGCATTACAGGAAGGTCGCTTTTGCTTCCCATAATTACGCCTACTTTGCTCATATTTTTTTATGTTTAGTTTTAAATTTAAAACTTCCGAATTAAAATTTATTCACTTATTACTTTAATTTTCTTTTTTACTTCTTCTGCAATTTTACGCGCTTCATTTAAATTTTCGTTAGCTATGGTAACGTGTCCCATTTTTCTGAATGGGCGTGTTTGTTTTTTTCCATAAATATGTGGTGTAACGCCGTCCATTTTCATTATAGCTTCAATATTTTGGTAAACAACATTGCCACTGTAACCTTCAGCGCCAACTAAATTTACCATTACACCACCAACTTTACTGTCTGTTCTTCCTAGAGGTAAATTTAAAATAGCACGAATATGTTGCTCGAACTGTGAGGTATAGCTTGCTTCAATAGTTTGGTGCCCTGAATTATGAGGTCGTGGTGCTACTTCGTTTATTAAAATTTGATCGTCTTCGGTTTGAAACATTTCAACAGCTAATAAACCAACATGATTAAAAGCTTCTGATACTTTTAAAGCAACTTCGGTTGCTTTTTTTGCAACTGCTTTATCAATTCTAGCCGGACAAATAACATATTCTACTTGGTTGGCTTCTGGGTGAAATTCCATTTCAACAACTGGAAAGGTTTTTATTTCACCAGAACTATTTCTTGCAACAATTACTGCTAATTCATTTTTAAACGGTATTAGCTGTTCGGCTATACATTCGCCAGTTGGTAAGCCTTGTAAATCTTCAATCTTTCTTACCATTTTCACACCATTACCATCATAACCAAACTGTGCTGCTTTCCAAACAAATGGTAGGTTTAAGCCGCCATTTTTTATAGCGTCTTCAATTTCTGATAGGTATGCAAAACGCGTAAAAGGAGCTGTGGGTAAATTATTATCTACATAAAACAATTTTTGGGTTGCTTTGTTTTGTATGGTGCGTAAGGTTTTTGATGCTGGGTAAACCTTTATGCCTTCTTTTTCTAAGGTTTCAAGGGCATCAACATTAACATTCTCAATTTCAATAGTAAGTACATCAACTTGTTTTCCAAAATTATAAACATCATCAAAATTCATTAAATCGCCTAAATGAAATTCATTACAAGCAATTTTTGATGGTGCTTCGTTACTATTATCTAAAATGCAAGTATGAATATCGAATTTTCGGGTGTTATAAAGTAGCATTTTACCCAATTGGCCACCACCTAAAATACCTAGTTTAAAACTTGAAGAAAAATAATTTGCCATATTTCTAATACTAAAAAGCTCGTTTTTAGTACACAAAAATACATTTAAATCTTAAATTAGTTCCTAATTCATAAACCAAAAAATCGTTAATCGTTAATCTTTAACTATCTTTGCCACTTCAAAACTAAATTAAAGTGATTAAGTTACACGATAAATACTTTAAACCATTTATTTCTGCCAAGCAAATTGATGAGGCTATTGAAAGATTAGCTGTTGATATTGCAAATGATATTGGAGATGAAATTCCGGTTTTTGTAGGGATTTTAAACGGATCGTTTATGGTAGTAAGCGATTTTGTTAAAAAGTATAAAAAACCTTGCGAGGTTACTTTTATTAAATTAGCCTCTTACGAAGGTGTTAAATCTACTGAAGATATTCAGCGATTAATTGGGCTAACGCAAGATTTAACAGGGCGAACAGTAGTTGTTTTAGAAGATATTATTGATACAGGAAATACGTTAGCAGAAGTGCACCGTATTTTTAAAAACGAAAAAGTAAAATCTTTAAAAATAGCAACACTATTCTACAAGCCAGAAGCTTATAAAAAAGACTTTAAACTACACTACGTTGGTATAGAAATTCCTAACAAATTTATTGTTGGTTATGGTTTAGACTATGACGAACTAGGAAGAAACTTGCCAGAAGTATATCAAATAAAAGAAACACAACACATGACAAACTTAGTGCTATTTGGCCCTCCAGGAGCTGGAAAAGGAACACAAGCAAACTTTTTAAAAGAAAAATATAATTTAGTACACATCTCTACAGGTGATGTTTTTAGATATAATATTAAAAACGAAACCGCTTTAGGAATGCTTGCCAAATCTTATATGGATAAAGGTGAATTGGTTCCAGATCAAGTAACTATTGATATGTTAAATGCTGAAGTTGAAAAAAATGCAGATGCCAATGGGTTTATTTTTGATGGTTTCCCAAGAACAAATGCTCAAGCTGAAGCTTTAGATAATTTAATGAATGCTAAAGATTCGCAAATTAACGCGATGATTGCACTTGAAGTTGATGACGAAATTTTAGTTCAACGTTTATTAAAAAGAGGCGAAACTAGTGGAAGACCAGATGATGCAGATGAGTCTATTATTAGAAACAGAATTAAAGAATATTATAATAAAACAGCTATTTTAAAGGATTTTTATTCTGCACAAGACAAATATTATGGTGTAGATGGTGTTGGTACTATTGAAGAAATTACCGAGCGTTTAAGCAGCGTAATTAATAATTTATAGATGTAAATTATTCCAAATCGGGATGCTTTAAAATCTTATTAGCGATTTAAATTAAAAAAATTCCCGCCTTGGCGGGAATATAAATACTATGACTGAAGGAAATTTTGTAGACTACGTAAAAATGTATGTAAGTTCAGGTAATGGCGGTAAAGGTTCCGCACATTTACACCGTGAAAAATACATTACAAAAGGCGGGCCTGATGGTGGTGATGGTGGTCGTGGAGGCCATGTAATTGTACGTGGTAAGGCAAACCTTTGGACATTATTACACTTAAAATTTAAAAAACATACCAGAGCAGGACACGGCGAACATGGTAGTAGTGGCCGTAGCTTTGGTGCTGATGGTGAAGATGTTTATATAGATGTGCCTCTTGGAACCGTAATTAGAGATACCGAAACCAACGAAATACTTTTTGAAATTACCGACGATGGTGAAGAAAAAATATTAGCCCGTGGTGGTAAAGGTGGTTTAGGAAACTGGCATTTTAAAAGCTCGACAAACCAAACGCCGCGTTATGCCCAACCTGGGTTGCCCATGGAAGAAAAATTTGTAACCATGGAGCTTAAGGTACTTGCCGATGTTGGTTTAGTTGGTTTTCCAAATGCAGGTAAATCTACATTATTGTCGGTGTTAACTGCCGCAAAACCTAAAATTGCAGATTACGAGTTTACTACTTTAAAACCTAATTTGGGTATTGTAAAATATCGTGATTTCCAAACCTTTGTTATGGCAGATATTCCTGGTATTATTGAAGGTGCTGCAGAAGGTAAAGGTTTAGGTCACTACTTTTTACGCCATATAGAACGTAATTCTATTTTGTTATTTTTAATTCCATCGGATGCTCCAGATATTAGAAAACAATACGATATTCTGCTCGATGAACTTAAGCGTTACAATCCAGAAATGCTTGATAAAGAACGCATGATTGCCATATCGAAAAGTGATATGTTAGATGATGAGTTACGAGCAGAATTAAAAACCGAATTAGATAACGAATTGCCAATTCCGTATATGTTTATTTCTTCGGTGGCTCAAAAAGGAATTACAGAGCTAAAGGACAAGCTTTGGAAAATGCTAAACGACTAATTTGTTTGTTTTAAAATCCAATCTTTAATAATATTTAGTGCTTCTGGTGAAAAAGTTTCTTCAATACTACTATACTCATTAATCATGCCTGTTTCGCAAGTTTGAAATAAGTGATTTAAGTCTGCTAATTCTTGTAACGTAACATTTTTATTGTCGGCTAATTTTAAGGCATTGCCAATACTTTCCAAATTTAATTTAGGCAAAACCTGAACGTCTTTATTGCCGTTTAAAGCTAAAACAGGACAGGTGGTTTTTTCAAGATAATCTTTAGGTCCGGTTCTAATAAAAGTTAAAAGCCAAGGCGAGTTTAAAACCTTAAACTGTTGCTCAATCATTACCGGTGTAATTGCATTAGCAATGGGTGACATTGGGTTTTTAAACTTATAATCGTTTAAAGTGTCTGTTATTTTTGTTTTTATAATGTCGTTATCATTTTCATTTTGAATAATACTGTAAATAAGGCTGGAGAGTTTCTCGTTTTCGTCAATAAACATTTCTGGTGTTCCAGATAATTTAGCTATTTTTCGCGATTGCGATTTTAAAATTTCAGCGCCGTTTACACCAGGTCCAGCAAGTAATACGCAAAAGGCAAGAGTTTTGTCTTTTGATGCTACTATGGGGGCAATTAATCCGCCTTCACTATGTCCAATTAAACCTATTTTGGTAGTGTCAATATCGGTTCTCGTTTTTAAATACTTTATGGCTGCATCAACATCTGTAGCAAAATCGAAAGTAGTTGCAGTACTAAAATCGCCTTCAGATTCTGCAATGCCTCTATCATCATATCGTAAAACAGCAATGCCATGTTCAGATAAAAAATCGGCTAAAACCCAAAACGGACGATGGTTAAATTGTGTGACTTCTTCATTTCTATTTTGAGGTCCTGACCCCGAAATTAAAATGGCAACGGGTGCATTTTTTGTGTTTTTGGGTAAGGTTAAAGTACCGGCAAGTTTAATGCTATCGGCTTCGGTATTGATAAAATTAATAGCTTCAGAAGTGTAGTTAAAAGGAGGTTTAGGGTCTTGAGGTCTTTCGTTTTGCCCATGTAAAAACGTAACAATTAATGTGGCAAACAAAGTAAAAAGTCGTTTCATGTGCTTAATTAATGGTGTTATGCTTCAAGATACTATAAGTTTCACAAATATTTAGCATAAAAACTTAAATAGGAAGTCTGTTTTTCTGTTAATTTTAAATAAAAATTAAAGTTATGAGATTTTTACTAGTCTTTTTACTAGCCATTACAATTTTATCCTGCGCAACCGTTAAGGTGGATTATGATTATGATAGCGCAGCTAATTTTAATAATTATAAAACCTATAATTACTATGCCGATATGAAAACAGGCTTTAGCGAATTAGATACAAATCGTTTACTCGATGCCATTGATAGCACCATGACTGCAAAAGGATTTTACTTAGCAGATAGCCCAGATTTTTTTATTGATATAAAAAGTGAAGCTTTTCAAGCACCACCCAGACAAACTGTGGGCGTAGGCGTAGGCGGTGGTGGCGGACATGTAGGCGGCGGCATATCTATAGGAATACCTGTTGGAGACTCTAATTTTAACCGAGTTATTACTATTGATTTTGTTGATGAGAATAAAAAACAACTGTTTTGGCAAGCCGTTGCAGAAACCAAAATAGTCCCAAATGCTAAACCCGAAAAAAGAGAAGCGCTTTTTTATGCTATTGCAGAAAAAATTTTAGCAAATTATCCTCCAGAACATTAAATTCATACCAATTAGCGTTAAGGCTGTGTTAATCGTTTTATGTGTAAGGAAGAGTTGTTTTATTTTAGTACTAAAATCAATCAAAATACAAAAAAAATGAAACGTTTCTGTACCATTCTACTGTTATTAGTTGTTAGTATTAATACTCATGCGCAATATGAGTTAAAAGCCCCTAAGGGGTATACCCACGATATTGGTAACATGATTTCTATGTTAGATAATCTAAAAGAACGTGTTGAGAGTATAGTAAAAGATTTGAGCCAACAGCAAACAGATTTTTTAATAGATGAAAATGCAAACCGCATTGGCGCTATTATTTATCATTTGGCAGCCACAGAAAAATATTATCAGTTGTACACTTTTGAGGATCGACAATTCAATGAAGAAGAAAATAATATCTGGTCAGTGCCATTAAGTTTAGGAGATAAAGGACGAGAAGCATTACAAGGAAAACCAATAAAATATTATTTAAAAATTTACGATGATGTTCGCAAGGAGACTAAAAAGCTTTTAAAAGAAAAAAATGATGCATGGTTTACTGAAAAAACAGGACCAATGACGAATCATTGGGCGTGGTTTCATGTTATGGAACACCAAGCCAACCACATGGGACAATTAGCCTTTTTAACCAAACGATTACCAAAATAAAAACAATACATTTTGAATACATTAAAAAATAAAACCGCTTTAATAACCGGCGGATCAAAAGGCATAGGTTACGCTACAGCTTTAGCTTTATTAAACGAAGGTATTAACGTTGCGGTAACGAGTAGAAGTAAAGCAGCTGCCGATAATGCAGTTGCAGAGTTAAACAAAACTAAAACTACAGATGCAGAAGCTATAGGGGTAGAAGCCGATGTTAGAAGTTTTGAAAGTCAGGAAAATGCGGTTAAAGAAATTTTAGAGCGTTTTAAACAGATAGATATTGTAGTTGCTAATGCAGGTTTAGGGCATTTTGCGAGTATAGAAGATTTAACTTTGGAGCAATGGCACGACATTATAGATACCAATTTAACAGGTGTTTTTTATTCCATTAAAACTACGGTTGAAGCTTTAAAGCAAACTCAAGGTTATTTTATTAGCATTTCGAGTTTAGCGGGAACAAACTTTTTTGCAAAAGGATCGGCTTACAATGCGAGCAAATTTGGTGTTACAGGGTTTACCCAAGCCGTAATGTTAGATTTACGTCAGCATAATGTAAAAGTTAGTACAATAATGCCAGGTTCTGTATCGACTTATTTTAACGGAAGAACGCCAAGTGAAGACGAAGCGTGGAAAATTCAAGGTGAAGATATTGGCGAGTTGGTGGTAGATTTGCTTAAAATGAATCCGCGAACCTTACCAAGTAAAATAGAGGTGCGCCCAACCATGCCGCCACAAAAATAGAATACGAAGCATTTAGATTTTTTTTGATAATTAACGATTGAAGCTACATCTGTAGTTTTGGTGGTTTTTTATTTGATGCTAGAGGTTTTTACTCTAAAAAAAGAAAACAGTTACAGCTTAATAAGTTTTTTTGTAGATAACAACGCATTATCAGAATAAAAATTAGCTAAATAAACTCCGGCGTTTAATTTGCTAATGTTTACACTTTCGGTTTCAAAATTTTTAAGCGATAATGTTTTTATTCGCTTTCCATCTAAACTTATAATTTCAATTTTTAGGTTAGAATTATTTCCGTTTTCAAATGAAAAATTAATGGTATTTTTAGTAGGATTTGGATACATTTTAATACTCAAATTGTTTTCGCTACTAATAGTTTCAATACCTAAAGTAGAGTAATTAATACTCCAAGTTACGGTGTGTATATTTATGGTTTCGTAATTGTCAATTCTAATAAGGCTTGTGTTGTCTGTAATGGCAGTTACAAGTGTGTTTTCACCTTCAATTAAATCGGTTTCGTTAATAGAAATTTCATCTAAATTGCTTGCAAAAATATCGTTGTTTAAGGTCCAAGTACTCTCCAATGTGTTTGGGTCTGGCTTAATTAAAGATAGGCTAAAATCAATTGGAAAGTCTGTAGCTTCAATTGTATTGCTATTAGGTAAATAACTATCAATTGGAGAAACCAATTCATGAATTTTTGCTACCATGCCTTCTTTACAAACCGAGCAAAATCCTTTGTCTATTTTCTCCATAATGCAGTTTTGGTGCGGTTTATACCAATCTGCACAATTTCCCGTATCGCAAGTATATTGATAAATGCCAACGCTATTTGTGTTAATCCAGTTTTTCCATTTCACAGCGGCTGGGTTGGTTTCTTTTGTCATATTAATAGCTTCTGCTGCTAATTCATCTCCAGGATAATATTCATCTTTTAAATCGAAAAGCGAATGCCCGATTTCGTGCATAATTACATTATTACCCCAATAGCCATTATAAGCCATAGGGAAACTACCACCACTACCACCATAATCGGGAGAATTTACCAAAATAAGTCCCACATCATAATTTGGTGTATTATCGGCTAGAACACTAAGTATTTTTGCTTCGGTATTGTTGGCGCTATACCCATCGACTTCGTAATAAAGTAAATATGGTTGACCAAAAGCTTCATGCGTAGCGTTAAAATAAGTGTCTACGTAAGTGTTTGTAGAAGGCCTGTCGGCACCACTTTCGTTCGATGGTACTTTTACTGCGTAAACATTAAAATAATTAGTGTAATTTGAAAAAGGAGCTTCTGCAAACATGGTTGAAGTGAATTTTTCCGCATCAGAAATAAAATTTGCTAATTCACTTTCTTGATAGCCTTCACTTAAAATAACTAGATTAATACGATTATTGTCATCACTAGAATATTTAATAGTTTCCACATCAAAAACCTGAGCGTTTAAAAAGCTTGATAGCATTAAGACGATAAAAAATTTAACCTTTTTCATTTTTGATCCAGTTTTGTAGTTATAAGCTCTGTTGTGCTTTTTTTGTTATCGGTTATTACAAGTAATCTTAAATAATGCGCTTCGGGATGCAATTGTAATTTAAGTGAAACTGAAGCTTTTTTTAAAATGTGTTTTTGTCGTGAAAACTCAAGCGATTCGTTTGACGTTTCGGTAAACTTAATTAACGGATTTTTTATATAGTCAACGTGAATTGCTTTATTATTTTTATCTAATTGTACACATTTAATATCATCAATATTTGGTTCGCTAATAAATTTATGGCTTTGGGTTTTTAACAAGCCATCTGTGATTTTTTTATTTATTAGTTGTATTTTTTTTGTGTTTTCTTCCTGTGCTTCTAAAGTGTAATTAATAAATAGCAGTTTAGGATTTTCGGTAATAGGAATGCTATTATCGCTAATTTGTTTTTGCCCACCACAAGCTAGAAGGCATAACACACCAAGCAGGAAAATTAACTTAAAAAAGAATAACCGTTTCATAGGCGTAATAGATTTTGGGGCAAATCTGTTACAAATTTAAACAATTTAGTTTACATGTAATCTTACGCCTTCGCTATGGCTACTAAATTCGGGAGCGTACATGCTTTGTATGGTGGTAATTCCATTACTCATATTACCGGCATTGTTAACACGTAAATCGTATTCAAAAACATAAATGCCTTTTGGTAAATAGTCGAAAAAGAAGTTTGTGCTCGCATCTTTTGTGCTTTCGTAATAGCCCAAACCGTCTTGCCATTTGTATTGACTAATTACATTTACGGGTTCTAAACCTGCGGCACGCATGTCTTTCATGTGTATAAATTCCATAGCACGATCGCTGCGTAACTCAATACGAACCCGAACTAAATCGCCAACTTCAAGTTTGGTGTTTTCAGTAATTTCGGTGATTTCTTCTCCAAAATCTGTGTTTGTTTTTTTGAAAAGCTTCTTTTTAAGGCTTAATGGTGTTTCTGCTGATGAAATTTTATCTAAATCTTCAAAATACTGCCAATACAATCCGCCCCAAGCAATACCGTCGCCTTTTTTGGTTAGTGTAACGTTGGCCATTTCGGGTTTAATTTCAGAAGGATTCCATGAGGTTTTAAAGTAACCCGTTCCGGCTTCAACTTTTACGTTCTCTAGCTTTTTAGGTTCAATTTTTTTATTACCAACCAAAACATCAACGGCTTCAGTAACACTTAACCAATCACTACCTTGAAGCAATAATGCATACACCGCTTCGGTAGTTGCTTTGGTAGTTTTCCAACGGTTGGTTTGCTTATTTTTAAGTAACCAGATTTTTAGGTTGTCTATGGTTTCTAAATTATTCGCTTCGGTCTGAATGACAAGGCCTGCTTCAGAAAAGGCTTCAATTAAAAGCGTTTGTGTTTCAATGGGTGCTTGATACCAAAACCATGAGTTGGTGTTTGCTTTCCAGTACATGCCCAATTCTTCATTAGTTATGCTGGTTTCCTTTAACGATTTTAAAATTTTTGATGCTGTATTTTTATCATCTTTTCTATAAGAAACGAGCGCCATTAATCCTTTTGCGTATAAGCTGCTACTTATCCAATACTTTTGAATTTGAGTTTGGTAATAGGCCATAATGTTTTCAACTTCTTTTGAAGGTTTAATTTCAGGGAAGAAGCTTCGCATGTATAAATATTGAAGTTGTGTGTAACTTAAGTGATCTTTGCTTAAATCGACTTTAGAATTGTATTTTGTTAGGTCGTTGTATTCTTTAACAAACTGCGCATCTAAATATTTGATGGCTTTTTGAATCATTTTATTTCGAGGTTCCTCGGAGCCTGTCCTGAGCGCAGTCGAAGGGCTCAGGGAGACATTAAGTTGCTTAAGATGCCCAAAACCAGAAATAATATGTTGGGTAATGTAGCGGTTTTCGCGTCCGCCTTTAAACCAACTCCAAGCACCAGAACTCATTTGGTTTGATTTTAGTTTGTTGATTGCCGATTGCAATTCATTATTCATTTTGTTTAAATTGAATAATAAGGCGATGCGTTTTTTCTGTTCGGTTTCACTTTGTGCATCTCGAAGCCAAGGTGTTTCTTGTATTAAAATAGATTTTAATTTTTCGTTTTTTTCAAGGTTAGAAACAAGAGCATCTGCATTGGCCCATTGGTTAAAAACCTCCTGAATTCGCGGATTAGAATTTGCAATGTGGCTTGCCAAAGCATTCGCATAATACCTGCTAAATGTTTGCTCGTTACATTCGTAAGGATATTCCATTAAATACGGTAATGCTTGCACTGCGTACCATGCCGGATTAGAAGTGATTTCTAAAGTTAGCTTATGATGTTTTAATGTAGCAGACGAATTGGTCTTTAACTTATCGAGTGTAAAGGTTCGGGTTTCGTTACTTTTAATCCACATAGGAAGCGTTTCTGTAACTAACATACGATTACTTAAAACCGGTAGAGCGTTTTGCTCGCCATCGCTAAAGGTGTCGGATTTTGCGACAATTTTATATTGAACCGCATCGATAGTGTCTGGAATACTAAGTTGCCATGACACTTGCGTGTTGGCTTGAGGGTTAACCACGAAGGTTTCGACTGCGCTCAACCTGACAAGTTCTTTTGTAACATCTTCTCCAGAAATAGCATCCGTAAGGACTAAAAATGCGTTTCCTGATAATTGGTTGTTTGTTAGGTTTGCAATTTTTGTACTAATGGTAATGCTATCGCCATGGCGTAAAAAGCGTGGTGCGTTAGGTGTTACCATAAGTTCCTTTTGTGTAACTGTAGTAAGTGTTTTTGTTGCGCTTTCTAGGTTTTTGGTGTGTGCTAAAAGTTGCAGTTTCCATTGGGTTAAAGCTTCAGGTGTGGTGAAACTAAAACTTATATTTCCAGCTTCGTCGGTTTTTAGCTCAGGAAAAAAGAAAGCGGTTTCTTGTAAATTTTTTCGAATTTGTATGTTATCGAAATTTGGGGTTTCTGTAGCTAATTCTCCGGAAGTTTCTTCTACAATCTCTTTTTTCAAATCTGCATTTTCTGCCATAGGTGCTGCGGAAACTTGAGTAACTGCTCCTGTTAACGATTTTCTTTTTTGAGTACCGTAACCAACTACAACGACTTCATCTAAAAGGGCTTCGTCTTCAACAATCTGAACACCAGCTACACGGCCACCAAGCGCACTCGAAATATTATTCTTACCTCTTATGATTAAATTTTCATTACCAAACCTAAACCCAAACCAATTTAATTTATCATAATGTTGTTGAGGATAGCTTTTTCGTGGGTTATAGTTATAAACTTGAAAATTTGTATTACCAAAACTGTTATAAGCTTTATTGTTACTTCGTGAATAATATGTTGGGTTATTTACAGGATTGAAATACCAATTATGAGGTTTAAACTGGTCGAGTGAAGCGTCATACATGCTTGCTAAAAATTCGGCGCTTACTTTTTCGCCTTTCGGGCCTTTAATGTTAAAACTCCAAGTTTCGTTGGTTCCTGGTTGTAATTTATCGCGAAACGTATTGGTTTCAATGTTTAAATCGGTTTTAGGATAAGGCACAGCAATATAGGTTGTGCCAGATTTATAACTGTTATAGGCGGCAAAACTATAATGCACTACAAAACCGCCAATGTCGTTGGTTTCAACGGGAACTGAAATGCTTTTTTTATTGTTGTTAAGCTGAATTATTTCGGTTTTTATAATTTTTTTATCTTTTTCAATACGAATAGTAACCGATACATCTTCGGAAGCAGAAGCTACAGTAACAACTGCAGTTTCACCAATATTGTATTTTGATTTGTTGGTTGTGATACTAAACAATTGCTTATCGGCTAAAGTTTTATCGGTTTCACTAAATAAGGTGGTTTTAACTTCGTCTTTAACTAATTGTCCGAATTTGTCTTTACTCTCTAAAGTGATGAGGTATTGGCCAGATTCCCATTTTTTAAGTTTTCCTAAATCTATTTGTTTAGCGTTTTTGGTATTAAAATCACTACTAAAAACAAGCGTGCCTTTTTCCCAATTAGCCGAATTGTCTTCGTTTTTATAAGCTTCATTAGGGAATAAGTTTTTGTATGCCTCTTTAGAGAATTCTTGATAATCTGGCGTTTCCCAAGGGCGAGGCCTTACAACGGTTTCAGGAGCTTTAAGTTTGTATATTTTAATATTACCTTGAGCCGGAACAAATTCACCATTTAGATTTTTTGTATCAATATAAATACTATGGTTTTTCTTGTTTTTATCAATTAAAGCATCTACGGTTAATTGAGCGGTTAAGGCATGATAACCTACGTTAACAACGGTTGTTGCACTTCTGGTTTCTCCGTTTAAATCGGTTACATTGGCAGTGATTTCGTAGTTAAAAATGGGTAAACTGTTTTTATCTACACTTTGGTCTGGAAGCGCTTTAAAAGTAATTTCGAAGTTTCCAGAAGCATCTGTTACGGTTTCGCCGTGTGTAATTTCTTGAGCTTCGCTGCTAAAATATGGTCTGTGCCAAAAATACCAACGCGGATATTGTACTTTGCGGTGTACACGGTAAACCACTTTAGCATCGGTAATATTGCTGCCGGCATAAGCTTGCGCATTTCCTGTTATGGTAACCGAATCGTTAATTCTATAAGTGTCTGTAACGGGTATAAATTCGGTTTTAAATTTAGGACGTTTGTACTCTTCTACAGAAAAATAGTGTTTTGTGAGAAAGTCTTTATTGTCGCCGTCAAATTCTATATAATATTCGCCATTTAAACCGTTATTTGGTAAAATGAATTCACCGGAAACCGACCCAAATTCGTTGGTTTTAAACTCTAATTCGCTAACTTCCTCATCGTTTACGTTATAAAGTGTCGCGTAAACAGGTTCGTTATCAACAACTTCAGATTTGTTGTTTTTAGTTTTAATGGCAATGGCCTTAAAAAACACGGTTTGCCCAGGGCGATAAATACTTCTATCGGTAAAAATAAAAGCTTTGTATTGTGTTTTTTCTCGAGGTTCTTGGTATTTAGTATAGACATTATAATTACCAAAATAAGCCGTTTCGTTAGCGTTGCTTACTTTTAAAGTTATGTTTCTGTACCAATCGTTGGTTTTTTCAATACGTATTTCTCCGTAGTTGTTTGTGGTGTATTCTTCACGATTAATGGCGCGTGAATTTCTTTCGTAATAACTCATTTCAACTTTAGCGTTGCTAACAGGAGCGCCGTTAGTTCTGTTAATTACTTGAAATATTTTTTGCGTATTCGTTTCGGTTTCAACCAAAGCCAAATCGGTAACTTGCACTGTTGTGTAAGCAAAATTTTCTGTGTTGTTTTTTATTTCGGCATAAATTAAATAATCGCCGCCAACTAATTTTGGTATTAAAATTTCGGTGCTATGTTGTTGGTAATCGTTTTCGTTTTTTAAAACACTTTCCCAAGATTGACTCTCGTTTAAGGCTTTTATAAAATCTAGTTTTTCTTCTTTACGGTAAATGTTTTCAAACTTCTCAAGCTCTTTTCTTTTTAGCTTAAATAGTTTAAAATTTAAAGCTTCAATATTTTTATAATCAACTAAAATTTTAGCATGTTTTTGTATAGGTAAAAAGCGTTCTGCTGTTAATTTTAATGAGTTAGTTTTAATGGTTTGTTTTAAAAATTGGCATTTATAGGCTGCATGACTTTCTGGGTAATTTGAAATAACACTATTACAAATTTCTAGAGCTTCTTTTGCTTTCCAACGACAGTCTTTCTGGGATTGTGTATTGTATTTTGTGCTTTGTAGTTGGTAAATATTGGCAATTTCAAAATTGTATAAACCAGAAACATCATGGTTTTTAACTTTGTTTTTTCCTGTTTCAAGTGCTTTTAAAAAGAAGGCTTCTTTATTACTAAATGTGGCATACTTGTTTACAAATTTTAAGCGTTCAATATCGTTATACGCCTTAGCGTAAAGAGTATTGTCTTTTAAATGAAATTGAATTAAATCTTGATAAATTTTTAGAGCATTTAATTGTAACGAAGTAGAATCTTTTGATGTTATTTTTAATTCCGAAAAGGTTTTGGAATCGGCTAAAAAATCTGGATTATCAATTTCGAATTTGTAAGAAGGTCTGGTAATATGCGTTTCACTGGTTTTATAAAATTCTAGAGCTTCATGGTTTAAAAAATCGAATAAGGTAGGGCGGTATTTTTTAGAGTCCTTTTGAAGAATTAAAATATCATTAAACTGGCCTAAATCTTCTTGCTGAAGCATTAATCCGCTCGCTAAGGCATTTTGGTAGTGTACATGAATTTCGTTAAAAAGTGTTTGTAAATCCCAAGTTCTAAAATCGGTTTTATCTACCTTTTCACTTGTTTTCGTGCGGTTGTAAAACAGCCAACGGTTTTGCTGAAAATATTGCCAATACATTTTGGCAAGCATACTTTCTAATAGATTTTTAGTAGGGAACTGGCTTGTTTCAATTTGCGTTTTAAAATCGTTTATTATGTTAAGTTGGGCATCTTCTTCTAAAATAAGGGCAAATTTGCCTTTAAAAACCATTGTTTTTATAAGTTGAGGCGTGTTATTGTCTTGTTTAGCTTTTATTACAATGTCTTCTACCACTTTTAAAGCCGATTTAGGTAGGCCATCTAACTCATACTGTTTAACTTTATTCCATAGATTTTGGTAATTTTCGGTTTGTGCAGTAGTAAAATTTGCAAAAAGTATAATCATTAAAAAAGTAAAAGTCTGTTTCATGCTGTTTGTTTTGTACCCAAAATACCTTCAAAAGCTATTCCAAAAAACAATAAATTGGTAAAAGCGACTGTTGGTTGAGTGAAGTTACCTTTTTTTAAAGAGAATAAACACTCGCAATATTTAATTTATAGTTAAATTCGTAAGAAAAGTTTAACTCAAAATAGTTAATTAAGGTTTAAAACCTTGAAAGATTAATAGTAGTTTGTCGACCTAAATGTTATGAAAAAGTTTATACTTCTTTTACTATTTCCGTTAAGTATATTTGCCCAAATAAATAAGGCCGAAATAGACTTATTATTTAAAAATAAGCAATATCAAAAGGCCGAAAATATACTTAAATTCTATGTAAAAAACAACCCTAAAAATCTCGAAGCAATAGAGCTTTTAGGAGATGCTTACGGCTACCAAGAGCAATGGGATAATGCCATAAATACATACAAAACTTTAGTTAATGTAAAGCCCAACATTGCAAATTATCAATACAAATATGGTGGCGCTATGGGCATGAAAGCTCTAGAAAACAAGTTTAAAGCCATTAGTTTTGTTGGTGATATAAAAAGCGCATTTATAAAAGCAGCCGAACTCGATAAAAACCACATAAATGCACGTTGGGCATTGGTAGAATTATATGTTCAATTGCCCGGAATTATTGGCGGAAGTATAACTAAAGCCTTAAAGTATGCCCAAGAGCTGGAAAAGCTATCAAAAGTAGATGGCTACTTAGCAAAAGGTTATATTTATGAATACGACGACGAGCCCGAATTAGCCGAAAAATTTTATAAACAAGCCATAAAGCAAGGCGGTTCTTTAGTGTGTTTCGATAAGTTAACCAAGTTTTACGAAAAAACAAACAAACCAGAACAGGCTATAAAAAACATAGAAAGCGCACACCAAAAACACCAGCGTAACGCTTTACATTATCAAATAGGTAAAGTGGCTGCCGAGTATAATGTTGAGTTACAAAAAGGCGAAAAATGCTTAAAAGTTTATATTAAAAATTATTCTGCCGAAGATGGCGTTCCAAAAGCTTGGGCAAACTACCGTTTGGCGCAAATTTATTACCATAAGCAAAATAAAACCGAAGCTTTAAAACACATCGATTTAGCCCTAAAAGAGTTGCCAAAAATTCAAGTTTTTAAAAATAAAAAACAAAAAATTTTAAATCTTTAAAATTGGGCGTTTCCCTACAGGTCACGCTTTTATTCATGGTTTTTTGTTCTATATTTTTGAATTCATTAACATAGATGTTTCGCTATATCTTTTTTTGGCTTCTCGATACATTTTACTCATACTTCGTAAAACACTCGAAGCGACAAAAAAAAGGATGCCGCTGCAATCCCTAACGCGCTTATCAAATGGCAAATTTTTATAACCTAAGGTAAGTTTTATTCAGTCTCGCTTGTTTTTAGTTGAAAATTAAAACAACATATTTTGTCCGGTTGAGCGGAGTCGAAACCTAATTAATGTAAGATTATTTTGAGACCTTTCTACTCCGCTAAAGGTGACAAGTGCTAGTTTTTATAGGATTTTTGGCTATTCTTTTAGGAGTTTCATATAAGGCTCACATTAAACTAAAACATAGAAAAAAACAGATGCTTTTAAAAAATAAAAGTATAAACTTTGAGATTTAAGCTTATAAACAGATATTTGCTTTATGAATGTACATTTTATAGCCATAGGCGGTGCGGCAATGCACAATTTAGCCATTGCATTACATAACAAAGGTTACCAAGTTACAGGTAGCGACGATGTTATTTTTAATCCATCAAAATCAAGACTACAAGCCAAGGGTTTATTACCCGAGCAATTTGGTTGGTTTCCAGAAAAAATCACTCAAAACTTAGATGCTATTGTTTTAGGAATGCATGCCAAAGCCGATAATCCAGAGCTGTTAAAAGCACAAGAATTAGGGCTTAAAATTTACAGTTATCCAGAATTTTTATACGAGCAATCTAAAAATAAAACACGTGTAGTAATTGGTGGTAGTCATGGTAAAACAACCATAACATCTATGATTTTGCACGTTATGCATTATCACGATCGCGATGTCGATTATATGGTAGGCGCGCAATTAGAAGGTTTCGATGTTATGGTAAAACTTACTGAAGAAAACGACTTTATAGTACTTGAAGGCGACGAATATTTAAGTTCGCCAATAGATCGCCGACCAAAATTTCATTTATACAAACCCAACATTGCCTTATTAAGCGGTATAGCTTGGGATCATATAAACGTGTTTCCAACCTACGAGAATTACGTAGAACAGTTTAAAATATTTGTCGACTCTATTGTGTTAGGAGGCAGTATAAACTACAACGAAGAAGACGAAGAAGTAAAGCGTGTTGTAGAAGCCAGCGAAAACCCAATACGCAAAATAGCTTACCAAACACCAGAATATACCGTTGAAGCCGGTGAAACTTTATTAGAAACTCCCGAAGGTCCAATGCCGATAGAAGTTTTTGGTAAGCACAACCTTAATAATTTAGCTGGTGCCAAATGGATTTGCCAACATATGGGTATTGATGAAGACGATTTTTATGAAGCCATTTCAACTTTTAAAGGTGCAAGCAAACGTTTAGAAAAAATAGCCGAAAGTAGTACTAGTGTGGCTTATAAAGATTTTGCACATTCGCCAAGTAAAGTAGCTGCAACCACAAAAGCTGTAAAAGAGCAATATGCTAATCGTACTTTGGTTGCTTGTTTAGAGTTGCATACATACAGCAGTTTAAATGCTGAGTTTTTAAAAGAATATAATGGCGCGCTTAATGCCGCCGATGTTGCTGTTGTATTTTACAGCCCACATGCCGTTGAAATTAAAAAACTTGATGCGGTTAGCGAACAACAAATAGCCAATGCTTTTAAACGCGACGATTTAATAATTTACACAAACCCAGACGATTTTAAAAACTATTTATTCTCACAAGATTTCGATAACAAATCACTTCTTTTAATGAGTTCGGGTAATTATGGCGGACTGGATTTTGATGCCGTTACCAAATTAATTAACTGATGTTGTCACCCTGAACTTGATTGAGGATCTTACCAAGGTGAGGTTTTGCTTTTATAGATTCCTCATCTAGTGTGTCATCACAAAACGATTGGATTTTGATAAAGTTAATGGGGTGATAGGTAGTTTCGTTTAACGTGCTTGTCTTTATTTTTTTTGCGTGATTTAACACATGATTTAGCAAATAAAACGGAATAGAATATTTACAAGTATTTTCGTGATTATTCTAAAACAAGTAATAAATTATATTTGGTGTTTTATAATTTTTTGACGTATTCCTTGGCTATTTCTAAAAGTTCCTGATTATATTTGGCTCGTTTTAAAACATCTTTACTCGGAAAGGGTAAAAGGTCAATAACTTTGTAACAATGTTTGAAAATTTGCTCGTAATCTCTATTTTTAGAATTAAGTTTCTTGATAATTGAGTCACAATAGCTATTTGCTTTTTTTGAATTAGGTTTAATTTCTTCAAATTTCTTATGTGCAATAATTTTAAATAATTCTAAAATGTGCCATCTCAAAAGTACATATTTATGAGAATTATGCTTTTTAATATTTACTAAATTATTAAACCTATACAAGGTTAGAGCTGATGTATAGTAAAGAGCTTCTTGATCATTTTCTTTAAATAAATTATCCTTTTGTATTTTGAAAATCTGTGATACATATCTAGCAGAGTTAAAAGGTTGATTTAGAAACATTGCATTATATGCGCGACAAATTAGTTTTATGTCAAATATTCTTGATTGTTGATAGTCTTTATTTTTATATTCATTCTCTCTTCTTTCAAAGTATAAATGATAATCTCTGGTTAATTCAGAGTTCTTAATTTCAAAATATTTTTGAACTAATTTTGTTTTTTCTTTTAATGAATAAAAGGCTTCATTCGATATAATCGTTTGACTATTTGTTGCCGAAATTATATCTGTAATGTTATGTTCATTTGAAGATTCTATACACTTAACTACAACATTTGTATTATCATCTAAATGTGTATAATTTTCGAATAAAGTATTACTTGTTTGACATCCATTAATAATTTGATAATTTATTAAATCAATTTCTTTTGAATTTGGTGTCAAAGTTAATTCTGGTGTAACTATTGTTATACCATTATTTAAAACAGAGAATAGTTTTCTTTTGTTTTGATTATAAAGTGTTTCGCTAATTTTTTTATTAACTGGTGTTGATCCTAAAAAAGCTCTTATATTTTCTTCAAAAACTTCATTTTTAATGTTTCCGCTTTCGTCTCTTAATACTTTATCTACAAATTCTTTAGCATTTACTAAAGCTACATATGATTGAGGTATATTTGGCATAGGTGGCATACCAAAAAATTCTATCAATTTTAATTTTGCTTCATTAGTTTCAGTAATAGAATTCCATAGTTTAGTTAATTCACTTCTTCCAATGGGTACAACTATTACATTACTAAATAGTTCAGTTATTTCAATCTCGCGTTCAATTATTTCAAATGAAGCTTTTATTTCTCTTTCATTGTTGTAAGTTCCACTAGTACAGTAATAAACCTCGATTGAAGGTAATTTATTTTTAACCTTTTTTAAGTTATTTAATACAACATTAAAGACCTCAAGCATTTCTTTATTAAGTTCACCGTTTGGTAATTTTGGCTCAAGAGAAAGAAAGTCTTTAACTCCTATATTAAAGTTTGCAATATCATCCTTTGCAAACTTTTCTCCACTTTTTATTTGTGTAAGGATTAATTTGGCTTCAAGATTTGATTTATGAGTGTCAAATAATTGTTCTGCATCTTCTTTAGTAGTTATTAGTTCTCCATCTATGATGAAACAAAGTCCATCAATTGAGGCGTCATCTTCATTAGTAGTAACAATATCAGGATTAAATCTCCCCAAATAAGATTTAGAGACAATACAAAAATTACAAAATAACTCGAATAGTTTTGAATCGGATTTATCAAAGTCAAATTCTTTTTGTATTGCCTCAATATTCTTCTTTAATATTATATGCATTTTTTTTAAAATTTTATAGAACTTAGAGCATAGTTTATTTTGTTCCTGATATTCATATTAAGGTTTAATTAAGACAGTGTTTTTCTTAAAAGGGAATAATTAAATATACAAATTATTCAACAGTAAAGAAGAGGTTAATTGAAAATCAAAGAGTTGTTAAATTATAAGTGTTTTAGGTGAATGTTTAATTAAGGTTTTATTTTTTTGATAGGTTGTCTGCTAAATGTTGGGCAAATGCAACCATTGGCATTGTTGGGTTCCATGAGGCTCCAGTTGGCCATAATGAGGCTCCTGTTATATAAACGTTTTTAACACCTTTAGGTCTGTAATCAAGGTTTACCGGGCTTTCGGGGTCATTTCCAATCCACATTGTTGAAGCTTCATGAACAAGACCAGGAATCCTAAGAAGTTGTCTGCTTTTTTTCCATTTATTCTTGTTGTAATCCCAGTATTCTACACCTGTTTTTCCTTTGGGCGAAATTATTTTTTCTAAGGTTTCAAATGTGCCTTTATCCATGGAATCCCAAACTTTATTGTCATTTTTATTTGCTTCAACATTTAAAAAAGAATTGGTAGTTAAATCGTTAGAGTTGTGTTTTAAAAACGAATTATTTGGGTTGTTATAGTCAATTTCACCTAAGCAAGCACAAACAAATACTATGTGGTTTTTAGAGCTGGTTAATTGCTCGAGTGTAGCAGTTGCTACAACATCGGGCATGTTTCTTAACGCAACAGGAGCATTTTCTTCTGGATTTTTATCAGATAAGGCAGTTAATTGAATATGAAATTGACCTTTGTTTTTAAGTTCGGGATTAACACCAGCAACGTAAAATGCGCCTAATTCGAGCTCGGAAAGTTTGCTAGAGAATTTGAAATCTTTTTTAGGTATTCGTGCTACAATGGCAGTAACAAAGTGAGATGTAAACCTTTTGCCTATATTTTTAATTTCAGGGAACGAGTTAGCAATTAGTGTTGTAGGTGGTAATGTTCCCATGGCTAAAATTAATTTAGCATTTCCAATATTAACAATACCTCTAGTTGTTTCTAATGCCGTAGCTTTCATGTCCTGCTGCAAAATTTTTGAAACCGTACAGTTTGTCGCAATTTTTAATTCAGCGCCTTTATTTTTAGCAAATAGTAATTTTTGCTTTTCTATAAGTTCAAGTAATTTACTAGGTGTAGAGAATTTAGAGAAATCTACATCATTTTCTTCGGTAGTTTTAACAGCTAGTGGGGCAGGAAAAGCTCTTGTTAGTTCGTTTACATTATTTAAATTTCTGTTTAGTAAGTTTTGAATTTCTTTTTGTAACGTAGCATAAATGGGTCTGTTATTACTAGTTGATTTAATTTGGTTTGCAGGAATAACATTTAGTAATGTTTCGGCATCTTTAAAATAAGTTTGTAAAACATTAATAACTTCTTTTGGCCAGTTAATCATTTCTTCTTCTGTTGGTCTAGGGCACCAACCACTCCAAAGTGTAGAGCGACCTCCAAAAAAAGGAACCATACCGTGTTGCCATTTTATATGTTTTCCGTTTGTGGTTTTTTCCGATAACGTCCACGGATAAGTTTCACTTAATCCACCAAGTGTGCTTTTGTATGGACCTGTTAAATCTTGAAAATGCTCAGGAAGAAAAAAATCACCTCTTTCAAGTATTAAAATTTTTGCAAAAGGATTGTTTTGTAATATTCTTTCGGTAAAAGCAAGAGCGCAAAAACCAGTACCTATTACAATATAGTCGAAATGTTTTTTTTCACGAATTTCTTTCCATTCTGTTTTTGAAACGAAAAATACATGATCCATAACATCTCTACCTGTGGGAGATTGTGGTCCAGGAGTAGGAAATCCGTAATTAAAATTTGGTGATGATGAATACTGTCCCATACTTACTAATGTTAAAAACTAGTAAGACGAATTTAGGCGATTTTTTTTACAAAACAAAAGACTTATAAGTTTGTGGTTAAGAAATGTTTTAGTGAGAAATTACTTTTTTAATACGTTTAAGGAGGTATGATGAGTTATCTTTTAGTGGTTATCAATTAATTATTAAAAATATGTAATTTTTTAATTTCTTATTTTTAATAATTGATCATCTAACTTTTGTTTTATGTTGTTTTCAGAATTATTTAATTCAAAGTTTAATAAGTTGTTTTTCTCGTATGGGTCCATTTTTAAATTATACATTTCTTCATTTCCATTTGCAAAAACTATAAGTTTATAGGTTCCATTACTTATTGTCCAAGCGTTATTTTTATCATTTTTCATTTCAGAGTATTGAAATTCTCTAATTGTATTTTTTTTATTTAAAAGCGATTTAAAACTTTTACTGTCATTTATTTCTTTAATATTTACCCCAGCAATTTCGGCTATAGTTGCAAATAGATCTGTGCTGGTTATTAGGTTATTATCAATTCCGTTTCTATTAACACCTTTTCCTGAAATAAACAAAGGCATATTAATGCCACCTTGATAAAGGCTTCGTTTAACTTGGTTTTTGTTGTAAGGATTTTGCGTTACTTCGGGTTCTGTACCATTATCGCCAATAAAAATAATAATAGTGTTCTCTTTGTCTTCAATTGAAATTGAGTTTAAAAGTTTGCCTATTTGATAATCCATAGCTTCAATTGAAGCCATAAAGTATGGAGTTGGGTTTGCTTCTTTAGTATAAGGTTTTAAATTCCCTTGATTATGCATTTCTGCCGGAGGAATATGAAAAGGTGTGTGAGGTGCATTGTAAGCTAACCACATGAACCATGGTTTTTCTTGCTTTTTAATCCAATTAGAAGCTAAATCTGTGAATTTTTTGGTGGTGTATTCTGTACAAGTTGTTTGTTTTCCGTTTTCAGATAATGGCCAATTATAATAATTTTTTACAGACCCATTAAATATGCCTGAATAATAATCTATACCAAAGTTTTCTGGGTTTATAGTAGTGTCGAATCCAGACAAATGCCATTTTCCAATTACAGCAGTTGCATAACTATTTGTTGTGTTTTTATTAATATATTTTTGTAGTAAAATCTCGTTATTATCTAGCTTTTGGTTTGCCCATCTTACATTGGTTCTATAACCATATTTTCCAGTAATAATTGAGGCTCTAGTGGGAGAACAAGTTGGATATGTCCAGAAGTTGGTAAAACTTAGTCCAGAAGTTCTAATAGAGTCAATGTTTGGAGTGTTAGGTTTTATTTTTCCTTCAGTAAAACCAGCTAAGGCTTCTTTACCCATATCATCAGCGATTATAAATAATATGTTTGGAGCCTTTTTGCTAGTTATTATTTGAGGCGCTGTTTTGCTTTTACAGTTAAATATTAAAAATGTAAATAGAACAAATAAAATGTTTTTCATTTATTTTTTTCTTTGAATATATATAAAACGGTCTAGTGTTTATAGAATTAGGTTCTTTTTTAACCTTTTATTTGATTTTCATAAAACCGTATTGAGTCGAGTTAATAAAAAAAAACAATAGGATGTAAAATACTGAATAACTATAATGTATAAGTGTAAGTCAATGTTTTTTTAGTTGATTTCTTATAAGATGTATATTTAGTTAATTTACTAATTGTTCTATTTTTGGTAATTTTACCAATAGTTATATTTAAATTTAAATATTTGAAATTTTAAGATTATTAAAAACTTAAATTGTTAATTTTCAATGGTATTTAAAATTTGTGCAAAATTAGCTTTAGTGCTTAAAACTTTGTTAATTACATCAATACGTTTAAGTTCGGTTTCAATAAGTTTGGCCTCTCGGTAGTTTATTAAAAAGAGTGAGCCTTCTCCAAGTTCAAATTTTCTTTCTTCGGCATTTACCAAACGCTTATAATCGTTTACTAAATTTTCTACAATATCACTTTGGGTTTGATAGGAGTTTATTTCTTGTTGTACGGCGTTTATTTTGTTTAGTAAACTTACACGTGTAGCCGATAAATCGAAATTTACATCTTGAAGTTTAATTTTTGCTAATTTTAAATCACCACGTTCTTTTCGTAAAAATAAGGGTATGCTAACGTTTACACTTGCTTTGTAATTAGCAGTGTTCAAGGAGTTTATTTGCTCGTAATCGCTAGTTAAAAAGTTATATTGTACGTCTATTTTAGGTAGCAAATTGCTGGTTTTTAGGCGTTTTTCAAGAACAAGCTGTTTTTGCTTAAATTCTAGGGCTTTAATTTTTGGATGATTTTCCAAAATACTGTCGGTTACTTGCAAAATGCTACTGTTTAAAACGGTATCTACCACTAAAGGGGAATTAATATCGGGTTTTAAGCTGTAATCTAGTTCTACGGGTACGTTGTTTTCTAGCCACAAATAATTAGAAAGTTCTAATTGGGACTTTAAATATTTAATACGCGATTTTTCTACATCAAGAGCTCTGTTCTTGTAATTAATACTAGCCTCAAGAGTATCTACCGCAGGTTTGTCGCCTGCTTCAAAACTCGATATAACATTGTTTAAGCGTTCGTTGGCATTTACTAAATAATCGTTATAAACTTGAAATTCTTGATACGATTTTAACCAATTAAAGTAGGTTGAAATGGCATTGTAAAGCACTTCATTTACAACAGTACGTTGTTTGTTAATGGCTATGTTTCTGTAAAGTTTGGCTTGCTTTAAGGTTGTCATGCGCTTATTGGCAAGAAAACCTTTTGCAAGCGACATTGAAACACCAACACTATACAGTCCGTCTTCTGGAACGGTGGCTTCTGGGTTTAGGTAGTAGCCTTCATTATCTTCATAATTAGCTTTAAGTTCAATGCCGTACCAAGTTGGTATTTTAAAGGCAGCGTTTAATTTGTTGTAATATTCGGTGCCTTTAAATTCTTTGTTATTAAAATCGACTTCAACTTTAGGATCAAAAGCACCTCTAGCTTTTAATAATTTGGCTTCACCTTCGCTGGATATAAGGCGTGCTTGTTTTGCAATAGGATGAAATTGTTTAACAATACCTAAATATTCTTCTAAGGTAAAAATACTATCGTTAGTAGTTTGGGCTTCAATATTAATTGTAAAACCTAAAACTAATAAAAAGCTTAGTTTTTTTAACAGATTAATGTGAGTGTTTTTAAAAATCATTCGCATAATTTTAAACGATTATTTAGATTTTTTAGCATCACTATTTTGGGATGCTTCATGACCAAAAGGTGTATAGAAATTTGGAGGAAAACCATTTATTTGTCGCCAAATTTCATACCAAATTGGTACATCTTCTAAAAGAGCAATTGTTTGTGCACCAGAACCAACGCGTAACGCTTGAGGCCAGGGCTCGTAATCTGGATCTCTGGTAATTAATACACGATATAAACCTTGATCGTTAGCAAAATTTTCTATGGCAACAATAACAGCGCCGTAAGTTCCGTAAGACACGTTGGGCCACCCGCTAAAAACAATAGCAGGCCACCCATCGAATTGTACTTGTACATGTTCGCCTAAATGCAATAGCGGTAAATCCATTGGTTTTACATACATTTCTACTGCCAAATCATAATTAGCAGGCATAATACCAACAAGTGGTTCGCCTTCTTTAAAAGTTTCGCCAATACCAGATTTTATAGCTTTATTTATATAACCATCTTGTGGAGCTGTTATGTAAAGTAAGCTATTACGTTTGGTGTAATTTGCGAGACTGTTTTCTAGTTTAGATACTTGTGCTTCGGTGTCAAGAGCACTCGATTGTGCGGTATATAAATCACTTTGTGCTTTAGCTAATTTATCGTTGTAAGATGTAACAATGGTAGATATGCTTAACTTTGCATTAATAACTTCGTTTTTTGATGTTAATAATTTATTTTGTTGTGAAATTAATTTGGCATTGGCTTCTTGTAGTTTGTTTCTAAATTCTTCTACATCTTTTACGGCTTTTAGACCTTCTTCTTGTAGATTAACTGTTCGTTCAAATTGTGTTTGCGCAATGTTGGCTTTAATTTTCGCAGCTTCTAAATCAATGCTATCTGTTGTTACTTTAAGTTTAGATTGAAGTAGTTTGTTTTTAGCTTGTTCTAACTTTAATTTTTGTTCTTGTTTAAGTGCAGAATATTGATTTCTTAATGCACCAACTTTAGAATTATATGAATCAACTGAAGCAGATTTTGCTCGAATTTGATCGCTGGTACGTTGGGTTAGTTGTTCATCAAAATAATCACTTTTAATTTCAGATATTTTAATAATAGTATCACCTTTTTTTACATAATCGCCTTCTTGTACAAGCCATTCATCAATACGACCTGGAATTGGTGATTGCAACGTTTGCGGACGCTGATTTGGCTTTAGTGTGGTAACATAGCCTTTGCTGGTTATATTTTGTGTCCATGGCAATAGTAAAATTATAAGCACCAAAACAGAGCTTACAATAAGTAAGCGCCTGAATAGCTTATGCTGGTTTGTGTGTTGCGTAGCTTTTCCAGATTTATAACTGTTTAAATCGAGATATTTTGAGACTTTATTTGTAGATATATTTAGCATGGCATTTACGATTTTATTATATGACCTTCTTCTAGTGTTATATGTTTGTTACACATGCGTTTCCAGAAGTTAAGATTACTAACAACAATAACGCTCCAAGGGTTTGATGGTTCGCAAATAAAACTGAATATTTTTTCAGATTCTTCTATGTTAAATTGCTTTAATGGCTCTTCAAGTATTAAAACTTTTGGTTTTTTTAAAATGGCTCTTGCCAGTAGTATTTTAGCCGATATAAAGTAGGGTATTTGTTTTCCTTCAGGGTTTAAAAGGGTGTTAAGCCCCTTTGGTTGTTGTTTTAAAAAGTTAGTTAAACCAACGCGTTCTAAAACTTTAAAAATGTCGTCGTCTGATATTTCTTTATTACCAAATGTTAAGTTTTCTCTAATGGTGCCCTCGAAAGGTGTTTCTTCAGACATAACCATACCTAAATGCGAACGGTACTTGTTTATATGCAAACTTTCTAAGGACAAATTATTTATAAAAATATGCCCGTCTGTTGGTGTTAAAACACCAGAAATTAACTGTAGCAATGTGGATTTTCCAGAACCACTTTCGCCTTGGATTAAAATACGGTCTTTAGGCTCTATGGTAAACGAAATATTTTCTAGTATGGGTTTTTTACGGTTTTCAACACGGTAATCAGCATTATTTAACTCTATAGTCATTGGTTTTGTTTCAGCAACTTCTTCGCCAGATTGTTTTTCTATAGATTTATCAACCACTTGTCCAAGCTTTTCAATAGCTGTTAAAACATCGTAAAACGATTCTAATCCTAAAATAAGTTTTTCAACCGAAGCTATAATCAATAATATAATGATTTCAGCAGCAACAAACTGCCCAATGTTCATTTGTTGTTCTAATACTAGATAACCACCAACAAGTAATAATCCTGCAGTAACAACTACTTTAAAACCAATCATTTGTTTAAATTGCAGTACTAATATTTTAAAGTGGTTTTCGCGCGAATCTACATAATCGTAAACTAAATCGTCTGTTTTAGTTAAAGCTAATTTAGTTTTGCCAGAAAGTTTAAAGCTAATTACTGTTCTTGCAATTTCTTCTAGCCAATGTGCTACTTTGTATTTGTATTTTGATTCTTGTAAACTGGTGTCTAAACCTTTTTGTGCGGTATATTTAAAAACTACAAATATTAATCCAAGCAGTAGTAAACCAAAAAGAATAAAAAACGGGTGATAAAAAGCTAATAGAATTAGCGCAAAAATAATTTGAATAAACGCCGAAGGAATATCTATTAAAATTTTAGAAAGTCCTTTTTGTATGCTTAATGTATCGAAAAAACGGTTTGCTAATTCTGGCAAATAGTAATTTCGCATTTCATTCATTTTTATTTTTGGAAACCTATAGGCTAAATCAAAAGACGCTCTTGTAAAAATGCGTTGTTGAATGTTTTCAATAATTCGTATTTGAATAAGTTTTAAGGTTCCCGTAAAAGCAACACCAACGGTTACTAATATTACCAAAACAACCCATGATGTAGAAACTTGCCCACCTTGTAAAAGTGTTATTATTGCTTGAATTCCTAGGGGTAAGGTTAAGGCTAAAATACCTTCAAAAATAGCAAAGTTAGCAACTTTAAAAATGTCTTTCTTTTCTAGTTGTATAAGGCCCAAAAAGCGTTTCCATGGCGATAGGGTACTATTATTTTTCATGCTTTAACGTGTTAAAGATTAAGTTTGTATAAAACTCAGTTACAGATGTCTTTTCGTTACAGTTGGTAATATTTTTAAAATGATTTTTAAAGAAGTGCTGTTGTAAAGCACCTTCTATAATGGTGTTTGCTAAACTTAACGGATACTTGTAAGTGGTGTTAAAATCTGAGATTATCGAAGCAAAACGTTTAACAACACGTTTGTATGGCATAAAAAAGCCTTCTTCATTTTCATTATCAACATCGTGTGTTAAATAAACTTTGGCGTTTTCGTTAATTACAATTTTATTAAGTAAAATCTCATTAATATGCTCAAAATTACTATCTTCTTTAGTAGTACGAGTTAAAACAGCAACCCCTTTTTTTAATTTTTTTTCGGCATTTTTTAAAGCAAAAGTTTCTAAAACTAATTGATATTCTATCCAAACCCAATACCAAGAAGTTAAATACATAAGCAAATGGTGTTTGCTTTCAAAATACCTGTAAATAGAACTTTCGTTTGAGTTAATAGCACAGCCTAGTTTTTTAAACGTGAACTGCTCGAACCCTAACTTGTCTATTAGTAATATGCTGTGCTTAACTATGCGCTTTCCTAAATTTGATGTTTCAGGGTCTTTTATAAATATCCCTTCAGGAACCTCAATTTTAAACCCTTCCAATAAATCTACCATATATAATAAATGTATGTATCACAAATTTAATAGTAATACTTTTAATAATGCGTTATTTAATATTAAAAAATGTTAAACTTTTTAAATACACTTAAAGTATGTTGTTGGTTAATTAAATCATATTATAATTATCATTTAATATGTGGCATATTAATAGAACAAAACAATTTTACGTATTTATTTTCTGTCTAAATATGTATTTAATCGGTTAAAGTGTATTTTTTTACGACAAAATAACTATATTGCAGCGATTGTGATATTTTTATTATGAAAGTTCAACAAATATTGTTAAAAGAAGATAACTGGAAAGTTCAATTAGAAACCATTGGATTTTCTGCTAGTTTATTTTTATGTTTTGTTTCAACTTCATTTAAATATAAAGAAAACGTATTAAAATATTTAAAAAATAAGTTTCCACAATCTGTTTTAGTAGGATGCTCTTCTGGAGGTGAAATTAGTGAGATTGCAGTAAGCGATAAAAGCTTATCATTAACGGCTATTTCGTTTCAAAATGCAACATTTAAAAAGGTAGCGATTAATGTAAATGATGTTAATTCTAGTGAAAAAGCTGGGTATACTATTGGTAGACAGTTAAATAGTGAAAAATTAAAGCATGTAATTGTATTTGGAGATAGTGAAAATGTAAACGGATCAGATTTAGTTACAGGTTTAAAAAGTAACCTTCAAAATGTTAGTGTATCAGGAGGCTTAGCTTCAAATGCCTTAGGATTAAGTGATACATTCGTGTTAAATAATTATAATATAGTAAATAAAACAGTGGTAGCTGTTGGGTTTTATGGAGATAATTTAATTATTGGAAACGCCTCGAGAGGAGGTTGGGGTAGTTTTGGTATAGAGCGTTTAGTTACAAAAGCAGAAAAAAATATTTTGTACGAGATAGATGGTGTGCCGGCTTTAACATTTTATAAAAAATTTCTAGGAGATAAGTTATATAGAGGCTTTAAAAGTCCAGACTTAACATTTTCTTTAAGTATGCGAACAAGCGATAACTTAAGTCGTGTTGTACGATCTATTAAAGGTGTAAATGAAGCAGACCAAAGCTTAATTTTAGGAGGGAATATTTATGAAAATGCCCTTTTAAGGTTAATGAAGTTTAATGCAGATAGATTAATAAATGGCGCAGAGGCATCAGCGAAAGCAGCTAATAAACACAGCGAAACAGGTCTAGCTATTTTAATAAGTTGTATTGGAAGAAAAAATTTTTTAAAACAACTTGTAGAGGAAGAAGTAGAAGTAGTTAGAGAAACTCTTGGAGAAAGGGTGAGCTTAACAGGGTTTTATGCGCTTGGTGAAATAGGACCTTATGATGATTTATCACCATGTGAATTGCATAACCAAACCATGACCATTACAACTCTATCAGAATGTTAAACAAAAACTATCACAGACTCTTAAAACGGCAGCTTAAAAAAGCAGGGTTAGATAACTTTGAAGATCAGAAATTTTCAGCTTTTTTAAAATTAGTTAATGATGCTTATGAAAATTACGATGAGGATTTAAATTACGTTGAGCACGTTTTAGATGAAAGCTCTGATGAGTTATTTAAAGCAAACCAAGAATTAAAAAGGGAAAGGGATCGAACCAAAACGCAATTAGAGAATATTGTAGCCAATGTAGGCGGTATAATTTTTGAAACAGATTTAAAAGGTAATTTTACTTTTTTAAATGATGCTTGGTTAAAATATACAGGATTTACAGCAAAAGAGTCCATAGGTAAAAGTTTTAGAGGATTTTTAGATAAAGACAATATTATTTCAAATAAAAATACTTACGATCTTTTTTCAGGAGATAATAAGCAGCTTGAATTTATCTTTAAATTTTATAAAGGTGATCAATTATTTTGGTTTGAAACAAAATCTAAATTAGTTAGTAATTCTAATGGTGAAGGTATAGGTTATATAGGAACAATAATTGATATTACAACTTTAAAAGAGACCGAAATAGAATTGCATAACGCAAGTCGTGCTAAAGACAATTTCTTATCTACAATGTCTCACGAAATAAGAACACCACTTAATGCTGTTACAGGTTTAACCAACATTATGCTCATGGAAGATTATAAACCAGAGCAAGAAGAAAATTTAAAGGCATTAAAATATTCTGGAGAACATTTACTGGGTTTAATAAACGATTTATTAGATTTCAATAAAATAAAGTCAGGGAAGGTAGATGTTGTAGAAAAAACTTTTAATATTAAATATTTCTTAGAAAATATTCAATCTCATTTCGCACTTAGGGCAGAAAAAAAAGGCGTAGTATTTAATGTGGTAAAAGAAAATAGTATTCCAGATTATGTAATAGGAGACGAATTAAAATTAACACAAATTGTAAAAAATTTACTTAGTAATTCGCTGAAGTTTACTGAGAAAGGCAGTATAGTTCTGTGTGTTAATAATTTAGGTAAAAAAGAAAACAAAGTAAATTTAGAGTTTAAGGTAAAGGATACAGGTATAGGAGTATCCAAAAGTAAACAAGAAACCATTTTTGAAAGTTTTATGCAAGCCGATGCAGATACCTCTTTAAAATATGGCGGTACCGGTTTAGGTTTGGCTATTTGTAAAAAATTATTAAAATTACAAGAAAGTGATTTAATATTAGAAAGCGAAGAAGGTAAAGGTTCTATTTTTTCTTTTACAATAACCTACAAAACTACCAACAGGTTTAGTGATTATAAACCCGAGATGGTTGAACAGCAGCCTGATTATAAATTTTTGAATTTAAATGTTTTAATAGCTGAAGATAATAAAATGAATGTGCTTATTTTAAGGCGCTTTTTAGAAAAATGGAATGTTAAATACCAAGTAGCCAATAATGGTAAAGAAGCTTTATCTTATTTTAAGAGAGAAGATTTTAATTTCGATATAGTTTTAATGGATTTACAAATGCCAATTCTTGATGGATATGAAACAACAAAAGCTATAAGGAATTTGCCAGATTTAGAAAAGGCAAGTATTCCAATTGTAGCCTTAACAGCTTTTGCTCAAAAAGATATTAAAGAAAAAACAAAAGTATATAAGATGGATGACTTTATAGGTAAACCATTCGCTCCAGAAAGGCTATATAAAGTGCTATCTAAATACTGTAGAAACAACTTAAAAAAACAAAGTATTTAATTTAGTCAATACCAAATTGTTTTAAGTGGTGGTCTAAATGCTTGTATTGCATTTGTCCCCATTGTGCAGGTGTAAAATAACCAAAAGCAGGGTGCGGATGCCAGCTTTCCTTATTACGTTGGTTATAAACCTCATCAATTAATTTTAGTAAAATTATTTTTTCACTATTTACATCTTTATTCTCGTTAGTTTTTAAAAATTTAGATGTTGGCAAGTTTTTACGCCATGGTTTATCATTATAAAGTGATTTTTTAAATAGTAATTTAGCTATCCAGCTCGATTTCATTCCAAAACTTTTATTTTGTAACATAATGTCTAATGGACCCTGGCAATGCCATACCATTTGGCCTGCATTCATTTTGCCCCATTTGGCTTCATTTTTGTCTGTTAGTTTATTCAAACGATTAATTAGTTCATCTTTAGCCTCTGTTTCAAAAATAGATTTCATCTTAAAAAATTTTTATTCCTAAATTTACAATATATATCTTTAAAGAATGCAAGAAAAAAACACTTCATTTTCAATAAAAAATTGGAGTCAAGACGATCAACCCAGAGAAAAACTACTTCACAAAGGTAAGGCAGCTCTAAGCGATGCAGAGTTGGTTGCTATTTTAATTGGGAGTGGCAATAGAGATGAAAGTGCTGTTGCATTATGTAAACGAATTTTAGCTAGTGTAGATAATAATTTAAGCGCTTTAGGCAAGTTAAGTATTAAACAACTAACAACATTTAAGGGAATAGGCGAAGCTAAAGCTATTACTATTGCTGCTGCACTAGAGTTAGGAAGGCGAAGACGAAGTGAGGAAGCTATAGTGGTTAATAAAATAACATCTAGTAAATCTGTTTTCGAGATAATGCAACCAGTAATAGGCGAATTAGAGCATGAAGAATTTTGGATTATTTATTTAAATAACTCCAATAAAGTTATTCAAAAAAATCAAATAAGTAAAGGCGGAATAACTGGTACTTTGGTAGATGTACGTTTGGTTTTAAAACAGGCTTTAGAGGTTGGTGCAGTAGGTTTAATTTTAGCCCACAATCATCCTTCAGGAACATTAAAACCTAGTGAAGCCGATAAACAAATTACACAAAAGTTAAAAAATGCTTCACAAAGTTTAGATATACGTGTTTTAGATCATCTTATTGTAACAGAAAAAGCATATTTTAGTTTTGCCGATGAAGCAATTTTGTAAAATTTAAATACCAAAACGTTAAATGCTTTTAGTTTATAGCCATAAAATAACACCACGCTTAAAATATGTTTTTAAACATATTTGTAAACGCATTTTAGGGGTTGAGGTTAGTTTTACAACCAAAGTAGAAGATTTTATTGCACACGACAGTTTAAAAATGTCGTATACCAAACAGCCTCTTAGTAGTGAGTTTTTTATTAAAAGTAACGATATTTTATATCAACAAGGTTTAGATGATATAGATATTGTTGTACAAGATTGGGAGGATACTAAATGCTTTTTTTTTAATGGAGAAAAAAGCGCCTTACCTTTCGATATTTTTGCGGCATCATTTTATTTATTGTCACGTTACGAAGAGTATTTACCACATGTAAAAGATGCTTATGGCCGTTTTCCAGCAACCGAAAGTTTGGGTTATAACTCTGGTTTTTTAACTCAACCAGTTGTAGATATTTGGGCATATAAATTCAAAAAAGCCTTAAAAAATCAGTTTCCCGAGTATAGCTTTCCTCAAAAAAAATATAGCTTTAAACCAATAATAGATGTACCAAATGCATACAATTATAAAGCAAAAGGTATTATAAGAACTATAGGTGGTGCCATACGTGATTTATTGCATTTTAAGTTTAAAAGCCTGTATATTAGATTTACAGTTTTAATTGGTTTTAAGCATGACCCATTCGATACCTTTAAATATATTATTAATAGGCAGCGTTACTCAAAATATAAGTTTCATTTCTTTTTTTTATTAAGCGATTACTCCACTTTTGATAAAAATATAAGTGTAAATAATAAAAGGTTTGTTTCGCTAATAAAGCATGTTGCAGATTACTGTTTGGTTGGTATAAAAGTTTCATATTTTGCTTTAACCGATTTGCAATTATTGAAAAAAGAAAAGTTAAGGATGGAAGACATTTTAAACACAGCGTTGCGAGCATCACGACAATCGTATTCCAAACTTAATCTACCAGAATCGTATAGGAATTTAATTGATTTAGAAATTCATGAGGATTATACTATGGGTTATGTTGATTTTATTGGTTTTAGGGCAGGTACTTGTTCGCCATTTTTCTTTTATGATTTAAATAATGAAGTACAAACACCATTACTAATTAATTCGTACCATGTTATGGATTATGCACTTTTAAAACATAAGTCTCTTTTAGATAAAAAACAGGTTTTAAAACAAGTAATAAAACAAGTGAAACAAGTTAATGGGCAATTTGTACCTGTATTTCATAACTATACATTTACCGACGAAAGTAATTGGAGTGGTTTTAAAGAATTGTTTAATTTAATTCTAGATTCGGCAGATGAAACTTAAAGGTATTACAGATGTATTTTTCGATTTAGATCATACATTGTGGGATTTCGATAGAAACTCAGCACTAACTTTTCAAAAAATATTTAAGATTAACAATTTGAATGTTGATTACAATAAGTTTTTAAGGGAATATGTGCCAATAAACCAGAATTATTGGAAACTTTTTCGTGAAGGCAAAGTAGAAAAAGAAGCCTTAAGGTTTGGTAGGTTAAACGATGCTTTTAATGCCATTCATTTTTCGGTTAATCCAGATGTAATTCAAAAACTATCTAACGATTATATTGAGCATTTATCAAGTTTCAATTATTTATTTGACAATACAATAGCTATTTTAGATTACTTAAACCCTAATTTTAATCTTCATATAATAACAAATGGTTTTGATAAGGTTCAACAGAAAAAAATAGAAAATTCAAAAATCAGTACATATTTTAAAACAGTAACCAATTCCGAAATGGTGGGTGTAAAAAAGCCAGATCCTAAAATATTTTATCACGCCATTCAATTAGCTGGAACCACTGTAGAACAAAGTGTAATGATTGGAGATAATTTTGAAGCCGATATATTAGGAGCCCATAATATTGGTATGGAAGCCATTTATATTAATGCAACAGATAAAACCAAAAGAGAAAACCATAAAAGAATAAACGATTTAATTGATTTAAAACAATTTTTATAATTCACAATAATACTTTTGTTAGCTAGTTAATATATAAAACCAACTAAATTATGCGAAAAATCACATTATTGGTTATAGCGATGCTCATATTTGTGTCTTGTACAAAAGATGTTGATTTTAATCAGGCCAATGATATTCAAATCTCTCCAGCAGTAGAGCTAAGCCTTATTTATACCCAAGCTTATGCAAGCAATTTTCTAGTTAATGGAGTAGAAGTGGCAACCACTGAAACAGATTTTATAGAGGTAGATATTTTTAATGATCAATTTATTAATGATAATGTTACCAAGGTAGATTTGCACTTTGAAACAGAAAATACCCTACCCAGAGAATTTTTATTTAACGTAAATTTTTATTCAGAAACAGGTGCTTATTTACACACTTACAGTTTTACAACCCAAGAAGAATCTCCGCATATAGCAACATTTGAAGATAATAATTTAAACATTATTAAAAATACAAATATCTTAGAGTTCACTATAACTTTACTTTCAGGTGAGCCCTTAACAGAAGATACGCCTGGAAGTATATCTCTGCAGTCAAAAGCAATTTTTTATTTTAATATAGAAAGCTAAAATGAAAAATGCCTTACTGTTAATTATGTTGTTTAGTGCTTTTTGTTTTGCCCAAAACAAACAGATATTATACGGTTTTTCAGATATACCACAAACCTTACTATTAAACCCAGGAGCTAATGTAAACCAAAGCTGGCATGTAGGTATGCCTTTATTATCACATTTACATATAAATGCTGGCACATCAAAATTAACCGTATACGACTTGTTTGCAGATGATAACGTAGATTTTAATGCAAAACTAGAAAACGCCATTTATAGTTTAAATAATAAAGATTTTTTTACTGCCACTCAGCAATTAGAAATTTTATCTGGCGGATTTGCATTTGGTCCAACTTATCAAAAAGATAAGTACTTAAGTTTTGGTTGGTATCAAGAAACCGATTTTATAGCATATTTCCCAGAAGATTATGCCATTTTAGCTTACGAAGGCAATGTAAATAACACAAATAGAGTTTTTAACATAGAAGATTTAAGTTTTAAATCAGAATTACTTTCAGTCTTTCATATAGGATTTAATAAAAAAGTTAACAATAAACTTACTTATGGCATTCGTGGTAAAATATATTCAAGTTTAGCAAATATTACATCAACTAGTAACAAAGGAGAAGTTATAACGCGTACAGGTACAAATAACCTATTATCGCACACATTTAATTTAAATATGGCGGTTAAAACTTCAGGAGTTAGTAGTTTATTAAACGACGATAACTCTAATGTAAGTGAAGATATTTCTACTTTATCAGAAAGATTGCTTTTCGGAGGTAATTTAGGTTTGGGTGTAGATTTTGGTTTTACCTACCAAATAGATAAGCAATGGTATGCAGATGCTTCTATAACAGATATCGGATTTATTAATCATAAAAAAGATGTTGAAAATTACGAGTTAAAAGGTACTTATGTATACGAAGGAGTAGATCCTTTGTTTCCAGATCCAGCAGGTGGTACAGCCGATAATTATTGGAGTGAAGTTGAAGAAGATTTTGAAGAATTGTTTAAAGTAGATACGACTACAACAAGTTACACCACGTTAAGGCCAGTAAAGTTTAATGCTTCGTTAAATTATGCGTTTGGAAAAAGACGACTAAAAAGTTGTGACTGTTTACAAGAAAATAATGGGTATATAAATAAGGTAGGCGCACAATTATATGCTATAAAACGTCCTGAAGCACCACAATTAGCATTAACTACTTATTATTACAGACGCTTATTTAATGGTTTTGATGCTAAAGCAACTTATACCATAGATAGTTATTCGTTTAACAATTTAGGTTTAGGGGTTTCAGCAAATGTTTATGGGCTTAATATATACGCAATGGCCGATAATTTGCTTAATTTTAAGAATATTTATGATGCACGAAGTGTATCTTTACAATTTGGTATTAATTATATATTTAGTAAAAATGAAAATTAAATTATTGATTTTAGGAGTTAGTCTTCTTTTATGTTCTTCTGTATTTGCGCAAAATAACTTAAGTAACTATAAATACGTTATTGTCTCAAAAAAATACGATTTTTTACGTGAAGCAGATCAATATCAGTTAAACTCATTAACTAAATTTTTATTTGAAAAATATGGTTTCGAAACTGTTTTTGAGGCAGAAGGTTACCCTGAAGATTTAACTTTTAATCGTTGTTTAGCTTTAAATTCTGATGTTTTAAAAGATTCCGGTGTATTTAAAACCAAGTTAACCGTGCAATTAAAAGATTGTAATGGAGCTGTAGTGTTTACATCCAAACAAGGTGAGAGTAGAGAGAAAGAATATAAAATATCTTATCATGAAGCTTTAAGAGATGCTTTTAAATCTATTGAGTTGTTAAACCATAAATACCAGCCTAAAAGCGGGGTTGGTTTCCCAAGCCAAAAAGTTATAACAGAAAATGCTGTAGCTGCTAATGACGATAAAGAAAAAGAAGTAGAGCGTTTAAAGCAAGAGATTGAAACATTAAAAAAAGAAAAGCAAGAACAAACTCTTAAAGTTGTAGAGGTAACCCAAGAGGTTGCTAAACCAGCAAAAATTCAAAAAAGTACTGTTGTGTCTGGAATTTTATATGCTCAAGAAACACCAACAGGTTTTCAATTAGTAGACAGTACACCAAAAGTAGTATTCAAAATAAAAAAAACAGGTCGTAAAGATTTGTTTTTAGTAGAAGGAGAAGATTCTGTTATTTACAAACAAGATAACAAATGGATTTACGAGTACAATACCGACGCTGGCGTACAGCAAAAAGAGCTAAATATTAAGTTTTAGGTTTTTAAGAATCAATAACCAAACTAATAACCATATTTATCCTTCCATCGTTCCTTTAAAAAACTACGGTGTGCATTTTCGCGGGTATTATTTCCGGGGTCGTAAAGTTTGGTGTTTTTAATTTCATCAGGCAAAAACTCTTGTTTTGCAAAATTGTTTTCGTAGTTATGTGCGTATTTGTAATTATCGCCATAGCCCAAATCTTTCATAAGTTTAGTTGGGGCATTTCTTATTTCTAAAGGCACACTTAAATCACCTGTTTGTTTTACCAATTGTTGGGCTTTACCAATAGCAGCATAAGCGGCATTACTTTTAGGTGAGCATGCCAAATAAGTAGCACACTGGCTTAAAATAATACGGGATTCTGGGTAGCCAATAGTGGTTACCGCTTGAAACGTGTTGTTTGCAATAACCAAAGCTGTAGGGTTGGCATTACCAATATCTTCACTAGCAGCAATAAGCATACGGCGAGCAATAAACTTAACATCTTCGCCTCCTTCAATCATTCGAGCAAGCCAATAAACTGCCCCATTTGGGTCGCTACCGCGAATCGATTTAATAAAAGCCGAAATAATATCGTAATGCTGTTCGCCAGTTTTATCATAACGCACCGTATTGTTTTGTACTTTTTGCAAAACTACGTCATCGGTAATAACCACATCGTCCGTATCAAACGAATTCACAATAAGTTCGAAAATATTAAGCAGTTTTCTGGCATCGCCACCAGAAAGTCGCAATAACGCTTTAGTTTCTTTTAGCGTAATGTTTTTTTTCGATATGTATTCATCTTCAGAAATAGCCCGCTTTAAAAGCGTTTCTAAATCATCTTTATCAAAAGCATTTAAAATATACACTTGGCAGCGCGAAAGTAATGCCGAAATAACCTCAAAACTCGGGTTTTCGGTAGTGGCACCAATAAGTGTTACCCAGCCTTTTTCTACGGCTTGTAATAACGAATCCTGTTGCGATTTACTAAACCTATGTATTTCATCAATAAATAAAATAGGGTTTTTGGTAGTAAACAAGCCACCGCTGTTTTTGGCCTTATCAATAACCTCACGAACATCTTTAACACCAGAACTAATGGCGCTTAACGTATAAAATGGCCTACCAGATTGGTTTGCAATAATATTAGCCAAAGTAGTTTTACCAATACCAGGAGGTCCCCAAAAAATCATCGACGGAATTAAACCCTGTTTAATATGCTGTGTAAGCGTACCATTTTTACCAACCAAATGCTCTTGGCTCACATAATCTTCCAAGGTTTTTGGTCGTAATCGTTCCGCTAAAGGCTCGTTTGCATTCATAAATGTAAAATTACAGAAATTTTTAGGTTTTGGGCGTGCCCCTTCATATAATTACGGGTCGCGCTTTCCGTTGCAAGTCCTCGCTGCGCTGTGGGCTTTTCACTGCAATCGCTCACGCGGGCTAATCTGCCAATTTAGCACATAAACCAAAGTTGGATGCTTTTTTGCTATTTTAACAGCAATGAATAAATCGCAACAATTTAAATTCTCAACAGGCGTAATTGCTTACCCTGTATTTTTTGTTCTCACCATCTGGATTGTTTTTTGGGCCGAGGTTAGGTTTGGGTATAATTTTAGCAAATATGGCGTGTATCCACAAACATTAAAAGGGTTGCGAGGCGTGTTGTTTAGTCCATTTATTCATGGTAGTATCGAGCATATTTATCACAACACTATACCGTTGTTTGTGTTGTCTACTGCGTTGTTTTATTTCTATAGGAAAATAGCTTGGAAAGTACTTTTTTACGGCATTTTATTATCTGGTTTCTTAACGTGGTGTATTGGCAGACCATCTTATCATATTGGCGCAAGCGGATTAATTTATGTGTTAGTTAGTTTTACTTTTTTTAAAGGCATTTTTGCTAAATATTACAGATTAATAGCTTTGTCGCTTTTGGTTGTTTTTCTATACGGAAGCATGATTTGGTATACTATGCCGGTTGATAATAACATTTCCTGGGAAGGCCATTTGGCCGGATTAATTACCGGATTACTTTTTGCTTTATTATTTAAAAAAGAAATAGCAAAACCTAAAAAGTTCGCTTGGGAGGAAGAACATTATAATGAAGATGATGACCCGTTTTTAAAACACTTCGATGAAAACGGAAATTTTATAGAAAGTTTACCTGAAGATGAGGTCGAGGAAGAATCAGAACAACTTCAAATTCGATATATTTTTAAGAAAAAAGAAGAAGAGTAGTATTTTTGTCATCAGTCATCAGTCATCAGTCATCAGTTTTTAGTAGAACTATCGTCTCTGTCTAACAGCTTCGTACAAAAATGCACCACATGCTACAGAAACATTTAACGATTCAATGTCGCCCAATAAGGGTAATTTAGCTTTATCGTCGGCCACTTTTAATACCGATGGATTAATACCTCTGCCTTCCGATCCCATAATTATGGCGCAAGGTTCTGTAAATGTAACATCGTAAATTGTATTGTTAGTTTTTTCGGTAGCAGCAATTACTTTTATACCCGATGCTTGCATGTAAAATACGGCATCTTTAATATGGTCTACTCTACAAATAGGCACTTTAAAAACGGCACCTGCACTAGTTTTTATAGTATCACCATTAATAGGGGCAGCGCCTTTTTTTTGTATAATTATACCGCTAACACCAGTACATTCGGCAGTTCTAATAATGGCTCCAAAATTTCTAACATCACTAAGTTGATCGAGTAGGAGGAAAAGTGGCGTTTTACCAGACTCCATTACGTTAACCACTAAATGTTCGATATCATAAAATTCAACAGGAGATATTTGTGCCACAGCACCTTGATGATTTTTTTTAGTTAATCGGTTTAGTTTTTCTACAGGTACATAAGATTTTGTAATGCCTGTTTTATTAACCAACGATTCTAATTCGTTAAATAAATCGCCGTGTAAACCTTTTTGTAAAAAAACTTTATCAATAGTTTTTTCAGAATTTATCGCTTCAATTATTGCGCGAATACCAAAAATTTGTGTGCTATTTTCCATTGGTGTAAAGGTATAAAAAAACCACCTCAAAAAGAGGTGGTTTAAAATAACAATTATTTTGTTTTACATGGTATCAAAATCAGTTGACTCACTATCTCCATAATCACCGCCACCATTAGCTTTTATTTCGCCTCCAATAGTTAGTGTGTATGTTCCATTTGATGGGTAACTAAGCCCGTCACCATAAGAATCTGTTATAGTAAAAGTGTAATCGCGACCAGCACAAAGAACAATAGTTTCAGAAGCTGTTGCATCTCCGTCACTATAGCCAGATCCAGAAACTACTACACCTCCTAATGAATCTGTTATTTCCCATGCTACTTCGCTGGCATACCCGTCGAAAACAAAGTCTAAAGATCCACTAACTTCATTACAATTTTGAATATATTCAATAGTTGTTGAACTGCCGTTTGAGTAACCAGTAACAACATCAATAAAACTAATTTGTAGAGCATTTACTCCTATACCTAAATCAATATCAGATAAAGTTACTGTTAAAGTTCCAGAATTGGAACCCGCTGGAATAGTTACACTTGTTGGAACAGAGTAAGACCCATCAGCAGCATCTTCACCATTAGCTTCTACATTAAAAGAAGTATCTGATGATACTATAGAAGTAGTATAAACAGTTACATCTACCGTAGTTGTTCCGTCTACATCTACAGCAGCAGAGTAAGTGTCGTCCCCAAAAGACACATAATTCAATGAAGATTCGAATTGATCTTCCTCACAGTTTTGAAACAAAACAAATGAGAAAACAATTAAAAAAATATTTAGTGTTTTTTTCATAATCATAATTTTAATTAATGTTATTACTAGTTTTGTTCTGCTTCAGTTATATATGGGTTGGCATCAATTTCTTGTTGAGGAATTTTGAAAATCCAATCATCATTTATTGATGGTCTATCTTGCATAAACCCATCTTGATATAGGTTAAATGATGCTCCAGAATTGGTATGGTCAATTGCTTCATCCCATCTAATAGCATCATGATAGCTAAATCCTTCACCCCATAATTCAACTTTTCTTTGCCATTTAATTTGTTCCATTAAAGCATTTTGAGTAGCGTATGCTGTTTTGTCGAATGCAGTATCTCTAGCAGAGCCTAATATATCTAATGCGTCTTGCGCTCCAGAAATATCATTCATCATGGCTTTTGCTTCAGCTTCTATTAATACCATTTCTGAAGATCTCATGTAAATGACGTCGTCTGGGTCTATAGAACCAGGGTTTTCTTGTTTGAATTTAACATTCATGTAAGGGTGTGTGTTGTGTGCTGTAGTAGCTCCGTATGTTTCAATAATCTCACTCCACGCGTCCCAAAAATCATCTTCATTATCATAATTTGGGTCTGTTAAATAACTACCTCCTTGGTCGTTTGAAGCAGATGGGTTTGTGTTAGGAGCTAAAGGTAACCAAGCTTGGTTTCTATAATCGGTATCTGGAATAGCATCATAAAGCTCTTTACTAATAAGTTTAGGATTACTTCTGTTTTGACTACCGTTAAATGCAAAAGCTACGTAGTAGAAATATGAAGCAAAATAATTTGTTTCGGTGTCTATTACTTGACCGCCCCAAATAACTTCAGATAAATCATAAGTATTAAAGCCAGAAAGCCATTCGCTTTCTCCCATTATAGGGTATCCGTTTCTTGCTAATTCTGCACTTTCTGCGGCAGTACTCCAATCCCCTTTTGAAAGTGCTATTCTAGCTTTAATACCATAAGCAGCGTTAATTGAGATTTGTGATTTATTATCAGGAGCACTTGCATTTTGAAAGTATGTCACAGATTTGTTTATGTCGCTTTCTATTTGGTCGTAAACATCTTGAACTGTACCACGAGGAGCACTTTCATAGGGAGCACCTTTTTCTAAAAGTAAAGGAACTCCTAAATCTGTGCTAGGATCTCCTATAATGTAACCTTTTGAAAATGTTGTTACTAATCTCCAGTAAGCCCAAGCTCTGTATGCATATGATTGAGCTAAAATATTATTTATTTGCTCAGTGTATGTATAGTTGTTATTTTCAATCTCATTTATTATACTATTTGCTGAAGCCACAAAATGATATCTTTGAAACCAAAAGTTGTATAATGTTGTTGAATTTGAATTTGTATGCATATTCCAAGCCAAATCAGCGCTCATCCAACCATTACCAGGAGAAGAATGTATAATGCTTCCGCCTATAGCATCTAATGATGGAATAAAGTGACTTTCGCCAGTTCTACTCCATGTAGCGCCTTCTAAAGGGGTTTGAGCATACATCATTCTGTGTAACCCTTCCAGTATAAGCTCCATATTTTCAGGACTTGATAATGCTGCTGCCTCTGAGATGGAATCAGTGGGAACATTTTCAAGGTATTCTTCTGAACAACTTACCAATGTAAAAACTAACATGGTAAGTGCTAAATATATTTGTTTTCTCATAATTTTAAATGTTTTGATAATTTTTCTTTTTTTAAAAAGCAACATTAACACCTATAGATATTACTCTATTTGGGTTATAATCATTACCAGAAGGGGTTCCAGCTAAATTATATTGTGGGTTTAATCCATTTCTTTTTGCGAATAAAGCAACATTTTCAGCAGAAATAAATAATTTTAATTTGTCAACACCTATGGTTTGTAAAGTATTTGGTGTTAAGTTATAAGCTAAATTTATGTTCTTAAAAGCAAGGTAAGAAGCATCAGTTAAGAATCTAGAAGATAATGTAGGAACTAAATCTGCATTACCATTTTCTAGTCTTGGAACATCTGTTACATCTCCTGGATTTTGCCATGCATTTAAAATATCTGGATGAAGTGAAGCTCCATATGTGCCTTCATGCATCATGTTTGCATACCCGTAGTCAAGAATATAGCCACCTATTTGGTAAGTAAATAAGAAACTTAAATCTAAGTTTTTGTATTTAAATGAGTTAGAGATAGATCCTATTAAATCAGGAACAGAAGATTTATTTACATATCCTTTACCTGCTTCTTGATAATCGTTGGTTACAGCATGGGTTCCATTATCAGTTAGTACAGGAATACCAACAGTATCGCCATCTTCTTCATACATGTAAAATAACGCATCACCATTACTAGGGTCTACACCAGCATAATCGTATACATAAAAATCATATCTAGAGCGTCCTGCTTCCCACCTTTTAGATCCAGTTACAAAAGGAGATGGTAAATAGGTGATTTCATTTTTAAGTGTTGAGGCTTGAAGTCCTAGGTTCCAAGAGAAGTCTTTCGATTTAATGATTCCTGCATTTAAACCAATTTCTATACCAGAGTTGAACATGTCTCCAATATTATCAACTGCAGTTTCTTGACCTTCTGAGCTAGGTATTGGCTGTTCGTATAATAAATCTGAAGATATTCTTTTATAGTATTCTACAGATCCCGTTAAACGGTTATTAAATAAACCAAATTCAAGAGCTACGTCATAGCTTTCAATAGTTTCCCATTGTAAATCTTCATTCCCTGTTGTATCCCAGTATATTCCAGGTTCACCTGCATTAGGTAAAATAGCATATAGTGCTTGAGATACATAAAAGCCACCTATTTGATCGTTTCCAACCTCACCATATGACGATCTTAATTTTAAATCGTTAACAAATCCTACATTACTCATGAAGTTTTCTTGAGATATTCTCCAAGATCCAGAAACTGAATAGAAATTACCCCATTTGTTATTTGTAAATACAGAAGAACCATCTCTTCTAAAAGAACCACTTAAGTAGTATTTATTATCGTAATTATAATTTAATCGAGATAAGTAGCCTTCTAAGTTATAATCTGTACTACTACCGTCTGCTGAAAGAACAACTGAAAAATTGTCTAATTCATAAATGCCTGTAGCTGTTTCTGTGCTTTTAAACGCTGAATTCTCTGTGTAGTTTCTGTCAAAACTTTCATGACCTATAAGTAAATCGAAATTGTGATTGTTAAATGATTTCTTGTAGGTTAATAATTGATTGAAGTTTTCAGTAGTTCTTGTAAACCTTGTATCTGAAAAACGTGCAGTAGGTGCACCATCACCAACTTCAGGGTTTTCATAACTTTTATTAATGCTAGATTGAATATCTTGGCCATAAACGAGGCTAAATTTTAAACCTTCAATTATAGTTAAATCGGCGTTAAATCTATACCCGTAGTTATTTCTTGTTGTTAATTCTTCATTTAAAATCGCTTCTTCAATAGAATTTCTTCCAACGTATGTTGGTCTTGCAGAAACACCATAATCTAGGTAGCTTTCTCCTCTATCCCAAATTAAATCACCAGCTTCATCTCTAATATAATCACCTGTGTCTGGATCTAATAAATAAGGAGAATAAATAGATCCCATGTTTTTTGCTATACCAAATACGTTAGCTACAGAGGTCCCTCTTGATGGAGAACCTTTAACTTTTTCTTTAGCAAAGCTTACATTACCTCCAAGTGCTAACCAGCTTTTTGGATTATATGTACTTCCTAAACGTCCTGTAGTTCGGTCATAGCTACTTTCAATAACGTAACCTTGTTCTTGTAAATTAGAAGCAGAAAAGAAAACAGAATGTTTATCGCCACCGCCTGAAATATTAATGGAATGGTTTTGTCTAGAACCTGTTCTTTCTAAAGCATCATACCAGTCTAAGTCTTTTGCTATTAATTCTGCATCTGGGTTTAATGTACCGTCTGTACCAACTATTTGGTCGTTTGCAACATTAAAAGGGTTTCTACCTAGTCTATTGTAAATTGATGCGGAAGCTTCAATTGCAGCGGCATCATCTCCACCTAAAGAGTTTTTGTAAGCTTGCCACATGGCTTCATAGTATTGTCCTGGAGACAAAGCATCATATTCGTCAATACCTTTAGTTATTACACCAAACTGACTTGAAACATTAATTTTGATTCCCGATTCTTTTTTGCCTTTTTTGGTGGTTATTATTACTACCCCGTTAGCGGCTCTAGAACCATATAATGATGTAGAAGCAGCATCTTTTAAAACAGTCAGTGATTCTATATCATCTTGGTTTAGAGTGTTTAAACCACCTTCGAATTGAACGCCATCTACAATAAATAAAGGATCAGTACTTCCATTAAGTGTGCCTACACCTCTAATTACTAAACTTGGAGACGAACCAGGTTGCCCTGAAGCCGCTAAGAATTGTACACCAGTTGCATTACCTTCAATGGCCGCAATAGGAGACGTTAAGGGTCTTAATTCCAATTGTTCTGGGTTAATAACACTAGCTGAACCAGTGAAGTCTTCTTTCGTTGTAGATCCAAACGCAACAACAATAACTTCGTCAAGAGCGGCAGCATCTTCAGATAGAGTTACATTGATGGTGCTAGATGAACCTACTATCACTTCTTTTGTAGTGTATCCAACAAAGCTAAACACTATTGTAGAACCTTCATTAGTTGAAATGGAGTATTTACCATCAAAATCAGTTGAAGCCCCTTTATTGGTGCCTTTAATCACTATTGTAGTACCTGGTAATGGAAGGCCAGTAGCATCTGTTACCATACCTGATACTGTTTTTTCTTGTGCAAACGCAGTTTGAACAACAAACACTAATAGTAGTGTTAAAATTCTGAGGAATTTTGTTTTCATTATTTATAATTTTGAATTAGTCAAAGCAAAAATCTTAATAAATAGTTAATAAAACAATAAATACTCGTTAAAAAATGTAGTGTTTTATTAAGGAATGTGAAAATTATGTAATAAAAAACCACCCAATAGGGTGGTTTTTTATTACATAATTTATTTTGTTAAACTATTTACGAATAATTTTCGTGGTAATAGTTTTATTATTATTTGTTGCTTTTACTAAATATATACCAGTTCTTAGACTGTTTAGGTCGAGTTTAGAGGCTGTGTTATCTAAATTTAATTGAGTTGAGAATACATTTTTGCCAGAAATATCATATATATTAAGTTTAGTTTCCCCGATGTTACTTGCTGATTTAATTGAAATTTCTCCTGTAGTTACTGTTGGGTATAATCTAAATTCTGATTGTGTTAAAGTTTCTTGAATAGATAATGATTCGCCAGTGAATTGACCTGAGAAAATTCCTCTACCGTAAGTAGCTGCAAAAACCATATTGTCATCTCTTAAATCTAGGTCTAACACCTTTACATTGCTCATACCGTTGTATGATGTCTCCCATGTTGGACTAGAACTTGAAAAGTTATTAGTGTACCAAACACCTAATTCAGTTCCAATAATTACTTCTTCTAGATTTAATGGATTTTGTAAAATTGTTTTTACAGGGATGTCAGGAAGATTACCATCTTTTTCTTGCCATGTAGATCCACCATCATTTGAATACCATATGTTATTAACGCCATAGTTGTGCATAGTAACAAAAATATCGTCTTCAGATTGCCCTAATTCAATATCAGAAACACTTCCTACTAATTCATTACCATCCAAGTTTGTCCATGTTGGAGTTGCTGTGTTTGCATTTTCTACTAAAATTACATCACCTAAAAAAGTTCCTACAAATAGTGTAGTAGATGTTGTTGTATATGGTGAAACTTTAAAAGCAGTAGGAGAGGCAGTTAATTCATCATCAGTTAAAATATCCTGTGTTAGTGTAGCGCTGCTTTTTATTCCAGAATATCGCATTATTGAAACTTCTGTACCTGTGTAATTAGAGTACAAAATATCTAAATTTGAATCAAGGTCTTGTGGGTTTATAAATGCACCATTACTAGCGTCTTCATTATTAATGGTTACATTATCGCCATCAAAATTATAAAGATTTATACCAGAATTATAGACATAATTTCTTATTAAATATCTATCTGTACCATCTTGGTCAAAGAAAGTATAAGCACCATCGCCTCCATATATTTCTGTTGCTGCAGATGTTCCCGTAGGGTTTCCATTTTCAACAAGCTGAGTTCCATTATCTTGAAGTCCGCCCGCAAAATAATCTCCAGTATAAGCTGTAGTTGGTCCTACGCCAACCGTATAAAATTGAGATGTGTTAAATCCATTATTTCTTTCTTCGGTTGTTGTTCCCCCATCTGCAGAATAGTATACACCTCCATCATTACCAAAAATGACTTTATTCGAATCATTATTACCAAAGGCAGCAATGTGCTGATCTGCATGTACATATTGGTGTCCCCAACCACCGTACCAGTGTGAGAATTGCGACCATGTATCTGCACCATCAGTAGATTTAAATAAGTCTATACCTCCAGTATATAACACATCATCATTATCTGGACTAACTTCAAGTAACAAATCGTAAAAGGCTTGTCCTCTAGTAAAGTCTGTTGCACTTATGTCGGTATCGTCATCGTTTGGTAGTGTTTTTGTTCGTACTCCAAATGAAGGAACGAAAGCGCTTGTTGTACTTAAAATTGTAACGCCACTAGTAGTTTCAGCTAAGACATATATTACTCCTGCGTTAGTATTGGAAACGGCAATTTGAGTTCTAGCAGCATTACCAACTTCATATACTAAATTAAATGTGTCACCATCATTAGAAGAGAATATAGAGCCTCCACCATCTCCATAAAGTTTGCTGTTTGTTGTAGACATCCAAATTGTACCATCTGCACTAACTTCAATGTCATTAGGGCAATATTTATTGCCATTAGCAGTAAGTGGTAAGCTAGATTCTGTCCATGTTGTTCCTTCATCAACAGATTTGTAAACACCATAGGATAAACCTCCAATTGTTGTTGCTGCATTAGAGGAACCATATGATGCATCAGAAGCAGCTACATAGATCTCTGAAGTACCATTATTATTTTTAATTTTTATATCGTTTATATGTTGTATTCCTGGAACCACTAAAGCTGTAAAGTTTCCTGTACTTGGGTTAAGAGACCCTGTAACTGTACCAGAGTTTAATGCTGCCTCTATAAGATCTCCATCCTCCATTGATATCATTACAGATGGAATAGTAATTGTAGTGTCATCTCCTCCCATTGGTACAGGTTCTCCAGATACATTATTCATCATAATTACTCCAATAGCACCTGCATCTTCAGCATATCTTACTTTATCATCGAAGTTGCAATTACCTCTTCTTATTACAGCAATTTTTCCTGTAGCATCGGCTCCGAAAGTATTACATCCTTCTGTTGGTTCTCCACCAGAAGTGTCGTTTGCTAATATAAATTCTGCTGTTATGGTTGTTGTTATTTCTGAACCAAAAGCAGTTGTTGGATATGATTGGTAGTCTGCAGCTATGGAAGATGGTGAGTTTACAGTAATTGTTGATGCAGATACGAAATAACTCTCTCCTGTTGAGCCACCAAAAATTTGGGTCCATGAATTTCCTCCATCTGATGATTTCCATAACCCATCACCATTAACCGCACCATCAGAATGGCCTACGTATGATTCTCCAGTTCCAACGTAAAAAATTTGGGTATTGTTTGGGTCGAATGCAATAGAGGATACAGCTAAATTTTCTGGAATATCAAGTAATGTCCATTCTGAATTTGGATTCGAAATGTTTGTGTTTTTCCATAAACCACCACTAACACCTCCAGCAAAAACTGTTTCGTCTGTAGTATCATTTGGATCAAACATTAAAGCTCTTGTTCTACCCCCAACATTATTTGGGCCTCTTTCAATCCATAAATTATCTTCTTTATCTCCGGGAGTTCTTGAATATATGCTATTGTTATTTAGTAATTCTTTTTGAAGTTCAGCAACCTTTAAAGGTGTAGGCCTACCTAGTTCTGGATTCATTGTTAAAATCCATTGTTCTTCTAAGTATTTATTTGGCGGTAAACCAGCTGCTTTTCTGTCCTTTTTTGATAGTTTTAAAACCTCTTTAAAAGGATTGTTTTCAACATAGTTTTTATGTTTTAGTTTTATAGATGCAATTTCATTTTGCTTTTCAGTTTCATTTGAATTACTGAGTAAATTAAACAAAAATACTCCCAATACAAAGATTAGGACAAAAGGTAAAAGTTTTTTCATTTTAGTTTTTTTAGTTTTAAAGTAAAACACCTCTGTATAGTTAATACAGAGGTGTTTAAGTTACTTAAAATATTTTGTAATAAATGTTAAAATTCAGATAATGTATACTCATATCCATTACTAACTTCTAATACTACAATTAATCCTCCAAGACCGTTAGCACCTGTATCTGAGCCTTCAGATGAAAGATTATACGCTGTTGTTGATATAGAACCCGCAGTATCATCAAAATATTCTTGACTCCAAGTTAAAGTTAAAGGAATAGTATCTGTAAAACCATAGCTTGAGTAAGGGTTAGACCATAAATCAGACACTAAATAATATGTGCCGTCAGGTAAACCGCTTAAAATGTCATTTTCAGGACAATTTGATGTTCCTAAAACGTATCCTAAATAGTTAAAGGCTTCATCATAAAGTATGATATCGAAATCTAATTCACAAAACGAATTGATTGCAACATTGCCGTCTTCATCTTCTGCTGAACCATCCCAAGACAATGTTAGTTCTAAACCATCGTTGATATAATCATCTTCGATAGAAATTGTATATGTGAAAGGGCTTACTATAAAATTAGCTCTTGAAGAACCAGAGATTTCTAAAGTTTCAGTACCTTCAATATCACCAGTTTGTAAAATTTCAACTGTTGCAGATCCAGTTAGTGACCCAGCAGGGATTGTAATTGTACCAGCTGAAAAATCACTTGAATCAGCTGTTCCTCCTGTTTGTACTAAATCTATAACAGCTGTAGCTGGTTGCGCTGATGGCAAAGTTGCTGTAATCTCAACAGTGTAAGTAGATGCATCATCTTCATCAATGGCACTTTCAGAAAAAGTAGTTGGTGATGATGATGATAGTGTAACTGTGGCTGGAGAATAATCTACCAAAGATTCACCCGTGTTATCATCTTCATTACAAGATGTTATAAGTGTAAAAGTCAACAAAGTTAACCCTATGTTTTTAAAAATGTTTTTCATAATTTGAATTTATTGTTTTTTCAAAATTTACTGGCGATACATAATCCATGAACTTCCATCGTATACATTTTCTACACCAGAAGTTTCCCATACTATATTTCCGTCGTTATCTACATAGCCTTCACCATATATTACGTTTGAAAATTGCCAATCGTTTATAATGCTTAAAATACCACAAGTATCAGTAAATGTAATGGTATAACCAGATCCAGGCCAACCCATCATAGAATCCATTTCATATAACCCAGGACTAAGTTCAGTCACTACGTGAGTACCTGGACCTGATGTGTAGTCAATTACATAAGAGGCAGCTAAATCTGATGAACAATTAACTACCATATCGTAATTACCTAATGATGTACTATAATAGTAAACATCACCGTCTGTTTGGTAAACTTTTGTTCTAAATGTTAAAACATCACCAATTCTTAAATCAGATTCTGAAACGTCTAAACCTTCAAATAGAGATTCTAGATCTGAAATTTCAATATTAAGCGGTAATGTAGTACTTTCAGCAACTACAGCTTCAGTTCCACTATTAAATGACTTTACAATTTCAATTTTTTCAATATCATCTAGAGAACCAGCTGTTAAACTTACAGTTAGGTTTAAATAAGCATTGGTTATAGTAACCATGGCTTCGTCTAAATCAACACCAGCTTCAGGCGAACCTAGTATTGAACTATTTAATGTCGTGTTAACATCAATAATCAATCCTGCTTCATCACTTATCTCTGCAACAGTATCTGCATCAGTTTCACAAGAATATATTGCTAAAACAGATGCTATTAATAACAATACGTTTTTAATTTTTTTCATAGTTTTTTAGTTTTGCCACCAAAGCGGTGTAGTTAATTCATCAGCTCCTTGGTCTGCAACTGCTGCAGTATAATTCACATTGTTTAATGATTGTTGTGTTGATGGATAAGTAAACCTAGACGGTATACTAGACTCAACAGCATCAATGGCTAATGGAAGTTCTGGTATTCCAGTTCTTCTGTATTCGGCCCAAGCTTCAAAACCTTGCATGTACAAAGATACCCATAATTGTTCAGCAATTAATTCTAAACCAGTATCTCCTGATATATAACTAACTGAAGGAGCTCCTGATACTAAGTTATCTGTTACTGAAGAAGCAATACCAGTATTGAAGTATTCAGCTGCATCTCCTGAAATATATCCTTTTTCAGCAGCTTCTGCCATTAGAAAACTTAAATGAGCATAAGTCATGAAATAATACGGAGCCTCAGCTTCTAAATACAGTGTTCCTATTAAAGAAACGTTGTTAGAGTCACCATAAAAAGAGCTACCTATATCGAAAATTCCAGCAGGTTTTCCTACATAACCATTTCCTGATCCATCACCACCAACTTCTTGAGCATAAGCTGCAAGTCGTGGGTCATTAGTATCTAACATATAATTTACCAATTCTTCTCCTAAACACCATTCAGTGGTTCTACCTCCATTTACTAGAGCTTCATAAAAAGGATTTGCATTTGGTTCTGCACTTAAATATACTAAAGCAGCTTGATCTTCATTACTTGTAAATAAATTACCAGAATCAACCAATGCTTGTAATTGGCTAGAAACATCATTACCACCTTCTGCATAGCGCATAAGTGCTTTGAATTTTAATGAACCCGCTAATTTTTTCCATAAAGAATAATCACCACCGTAAAGAATGTCTTGGCTAGAATCAATTTCACCAGTTCCATCAAGTAATGTTATAGCTTGATCCAGCATATCTAATATTCCAGGATAAATTTCAGTTTCGCTGTCGTCATATATTGGTGTTATGATTCCTTCATCACCTTTTAAAGATTCACTAAATGGGATATCACCATATAAATCTGTCATGATATGAAATGCGTTGGCTTGTAATATTAAAGCAACACCTTGAAGGTTATTGTTACCTTCTTCAATTGCTAATTCAGCCATAATACTAGCGTCTTTAGCTACAACATTATATAAATTAGACCATACACCGTCTATGGTGCTTTGTCTAGGTATGTACAATTCATTTGAGTTATAAATAGGCTTCCCTAAATGTTGTGCCCAACAAGAACCAGTTTCACCGCTATTGAATGAACTTTGAATTGTGTTACCAGTACCTCTGATAATTCCAGCAAGAAGTAAATTAGCAGGAACAGTACTAGGGTCGTTGGGGTTTGAATTTACTTCTTCAAAATCCTTGTCACAGCTAGTAAGCACAAACATATTACTTATAAGCATAAGTAATAATATATATTTGATTTTTTTCATTTTTTTCATTTTAGAATTTTAGATTAAGACTTAGACCAAGACTTCTTGTTGGAGGTATTTGAGCATATTCAAGTCCTTGAGATCCTGTTGAGTTACTAAATGCACTTTCTGGATCGATATGAGGAACTTTTTTATAAAGAATAGCTAAATTTCTTGCAGTTAAGGCTAATGATAATTGGTCTACACCAGCTTTAGATATTAATTTTTGTGGGAAAGTGTATGTTAATGATAATTCTCTCCATTTAACAAAAGAAGCATCGTATACAGAAGATTCTGAGATGTTTTGAGAATAAGCTGATTTGTAGTAGTTCTGTGCTGATACAACTACGTTATTATCAACATAACCACCATTACCATCAGACATTACGCCATCACCTACTATTCCTGTTTCACGACCAACAAGTGTTTCTTCTAATACACCTGCATATTTACCCCAAACATTTGTTTGTGAATAAATATCACCACCTTTTTTAACATCAAATAAAGTTGTTAACCTTACGTTTTTATAACTCATATTTATTCCTAAACCACCTGTCCAGTCTGGATTAATGTTACCTAGAACTTTATTAGTTGCAGAAATTTGAGGTAAACCGTTTTCATATATAATAGCACCATCTTCTGATCTTTCAAAAGCTGAACCATAAATAGCACCAACAGCTTCACCTTCTTGAGCTAGTATATCAACATACCATAGACCACCTAGCACAACTTGACCGTTGTTAGTAGTAGGATCATCATCTATATTTTGAGCTTCGTTTACGTTTTTCGCAAAATTAACATTAAACCCTAAGTTGAAACCATCTGGATTATTAATTACATTTGCAGATAAAGCAACTTCAATACCTTTATTAGTAATGTCAGCTACATTATCCCAGTATGCTGTATTTCCAGAAGAAGGATCGATATCTTTGGCCATAATTACATCTGTAGTTTCTTTGTTGTAATATGTTACATCTAAAGATAAATTATTTTTGAATAAACGAGCTTCAAAACCAATTTCTTTTTCTACCGTGTCCTCGTTACGAATATTAGGGTTCCACAGCGTACTAGGATAGAAAGCTACAGGAGTACTATCCCAGGGTTCTGTAGAGTATTCGAAACTTGGTTCAATACTGTAAGGTGATAGAGGACCTGCACTACCAGTTTTAGACCATCCACCTCTAACTTTTAAGTAAGATAATAACTCACTTGAAATATCGAAAGCATCAGTAATTATCGCACTACCTGTTATGCTAGGGTAAAAGAAACTATTGTTTTGAACTGGTAATACAGAAGCCCAGTCATTTCTCCCAGTCACAGATAAGAATAAATAATTTTTATAAGACACATCTGCAAAACCAAAAATACTATTTATTTTTTGTTTAGATTGAAATTGTGTTACTACAGAAGATACACCATCTCTAGTATTAGCAATATTATAAAGGTCTGGAATTTGTAATTCTGGAGCTTCCATATATAGCCTATGATAATCATTAACCATACTACTTCCTCCAATGTTAGCACCAAAATTAAAGTCTCCTGCATTAGCAACATAGCTTAAAATTGCTTGAGAGTTTATTTCATAACGTGTGCGTTGAGTTTCTTCATAAGAACCACGAACAGACTGGTAAGTACCAAAGGCTCTTTTCTTAGTATCTAAAGAAGAGAAGTAATCTATACCTGTTTGAGCACTAACAGAAAAGTTATCATTAATTTGGTAATTAATGTTTATATTACCTAATAATCTGTTTCTATCGAATGTGTTAGTATTAGTATCTAAAGTCCAATAAGGGTTATTGTTATAAGCTAAGTTCCAGTTTATTGGTGTTGCATCATCTGCACCAGAAGCAAAAGCGGTAGGAAGATTTTTCCAATCTCTTAATGCATTCCAGTCTACGTTTCTAGCAGACCAAACTAATTGACCAATTTGGTTATTTGCATCTCCGTACCCAACAGATGGTAAATTGTCACTTTCTGTTTTTATGTAGTTAGCAGATAAACCAACTGTCCATTTATCTGATAAATTCATGTTGATTTTACCACCTAAATTATATTTACGTAAATCAGTATTATATAAAATACCTTTTTGATCTGTCATACCAATTGACACACGGCTACTATAGTTTTCATCAGACTTTGAAAAAGAAATATTGTTATTTGTAGTTAAACCTGTTTCAAAGAAATCTTTAACATTATCAGGGTATGACACCCATGGTTTTGCTTCTCCATCGAATGAATCCCATTGAATAAATTCTAATCCAGTGTCTAATGGCGCTCCCCAGCTTTCATCTACACCACCATCACCAGTAACACCATCAACAAATTCAAAGTAGTTAGTGTCGAAACCTTGACCATAAGAGTTTTGATAATCTGGTAAAACATATGCGTTATCTAGAGTAACACTAGAAGATATATTTATACCTAATTTACCTTTATTACCAGATCCTGATTTAGTTGTAATTACAATTACACCATTAGACCCGCGCATACCATAAAGAGATGTAGCGGCACCACCTTTTAAAACATTTAATGTTTCAATATCATCTTGATTGATGTCGGCTAATCCATTTGGAGTACTATTACCTCCACTTGATCCTGAGTCACCATAAGATGAATTATCTAATACTACGCCATCAACTACTATTAGTGGTTGGGTGTTACCACTAATTGTAGAGATACCACGTATAACAATTCTACTTTCTGCACCAACTGCTCCAGAAGCACTTGTTACGTTAACCCCAGCAATTTTACCGCTTAAAGAATTAACTATGTTAGCGTCTCTTACTGTGGTTAAATCTTCAGTTGAAACACTTTGGGTAGAGTACCCAAGAGCTTTTTCTTCTCTTTTAATACCCAGTGCAGTTACTACTACTTCATCTAAAGCCTCTGCATCTTCGGTTAAAGTAACATTAATTGTGTTAGAGGCTCCAACTAGTACCTCTTTTGTGGTATAACCAACAAAACTAAACACAAGAGCAGATCCTTGAGTAGCTGTTATTGAGTATTTACCATCAAAATCTGTAGAAGTACCATTTGATGTTCCTTTAACTAAGACAGTAGCCCCAGGCAGTGGTAGTCCAGAGCCATCTGAAACCATACCTGAAATTGTCTTTTCTTGTGCAAAAGATAGATGCACAACAAACGCTAGTAATAGCGTTAAAATTCCACTAAACTTTGTTTTCATTTTATAATTATTTGAATTAGTCATTGCCAAAAATCAAAATAATAAGTTAATAAAACAACAAAAATTAGTTAAATTTTATAAAAACAGCTATAACGTTAAGATAAATTTAGTAGAATTAATTAAAACTGTAAGTTAATATGTTGATAAGTTAATAATTTGTTTTGTAGTATTATTGATGATAACTTTTTGATAATTTATTTATAAAAAAGAGAGTCGTAAAAATAGTGACTCTCTTTTTTTAGATATATTATAAGTAAATGATTTTTATTGATTTACTTCTGTAACGTCATACAATCCAGGTAATGGTGAAGGTACGTTTGGATTTGTGTCGATTTCATTTTGAGGATATAAAAAGCGTTGTGGAATTTCTGTTCCCGTTTTTGCTGGTACTCCTAATAAATTGTTTGTTCTTCTAATATCATGATAAGGTTGTAATTCTCCAATAAGAGTAATATACTTTTCTTCTAATATTTCTTGTAACAGTGTGTCTCCTGTAGAAGTTGTTTGTGGAAACATAGCGTCATACTCTAGGGCTAACTCATCCCTAACGGAGTTAAGAGCATCTTGAGCAATGGTAGTTTGACCTTCTCTTATAGCGGCTTCGGCTTCAATTAATTTTGTCTCGTAATATGAAATTAAATTAAATGAGGATGTTTCCGCAAATACACCATCTGTTGTGTTTAAAACATCTGTGCCTCCAGATTCAGAAAAATAATAAGCAGCTCTTTCTGTGTCACCTGGGGTTTCTAAAAGTCTATCAACATTGTCTGTGCTATCTAGCAATTGAAATAAATAGGAATTATCTGCAGTTAAGTAACCGTCTCTTTGGTCAACAATAAATTGATAATAAAGGTTTTCACTCAGGGTTGAAGATGTGTGTAGTGAAACTAACGAACCATCTAGGGTGCTTATTCCATTTTGTGCTTCAGTAAGAGCTAAATCATATTCTTTTGTAATTAAGTAATAACGTGCTTTAAGTGAATGCGCAATTTCAGCCCAAGTTGCTGTGCTAGATAGTCTGTTACCAGCATATAAGCTAGCAGGTTCGTCTTCAACATAATCTATTGCTGTATCTAAAAGATCTTGTACTCCTGCAAAAACAGCAGATTGGCTGTCGTAGGCAGGTGTGTAAAATTGATCCGCATCGTTAGCTTCTGTAAAAGGAACATCGCCCCATAATGCAGCAACCTCTGCTAATAGTACAGCTTTAGTAATAAGGGCTACTCCAGCTAATTTTAAATTTTCGTTTTCTAATGCTGCATCAACTGTTATGTCTGCTTGAGCAATACCGTCTACATAGGCATCGTCCCACATATCGTCAAATTCACTTGCGGTAACAGAATAACTGTTTACAGTTATATATTGCCTGTCGCTTCCGGTGAATTGATTCATAAAAATACCAGCGTATCTTGCTGAATTTGAGCTTGAAAGTAGTATCCATGCTAGTTGAGCTTGTCCTATTACTAATTCAGGAGCCGCATTGCCAAATGCGTTTGGATCTTGATTATAATTGTCTGTGTAATTCTCGCAAGCAAGAGTTACCGATAGCAGAATTGCTAAAATTGTATGTTTTTTAAATATTTTTCTCATCGTCTTCTTTTGATTTAAAATGATAATCTTACGGTTCCTATGTATGATTTTGTACCTGGATTGCTAAAGTATTCAAGTCCTCTACCTTTTGATGCACCTGTTAAGTTGTTATCTGGATCAAATCCTTCTACGTCTGTCCATAAAAATAGGTTTCTTCCGGTTACTGAAAATTGTACATCGCTTAACCCAAGAGGGCTAATAAATTTTTTAGGAAGAGAATAGCTTAATGATAACTCTCTTAATCTAGCCCATGAAGCATCTTCAATAAAAATTTCAGATACAGAGCCAAATCCGCCGCCGTTTGTTAACCACCATTCATGATCTACAGCTACTGGACCTCCGCCAAAATCATGTTCAAAACCTCTAAAGGTTGAGCCTGCTGATATAACGTCTCCAAATGCATTCACTAAGTCTTGACTTGCAACGCTTTCAACGGCTGTGTCGGGATGTACACCAAAATAATTTAATACACCTCTAGTACCATTCCAAACATCATTGCCTTGAGAGACTTCTAATAGAGCTGATAGGCTGAAATTTTTGTATGTAATACTAGTTCCTATTCCTCCTCTCCAGTCTGGGTTTGGGTCGCCAATAAAATCTGCTTCAGCGGCAGCTGTTGGAAAGCCATATTCGTTTAGTATATAGTCTCCATTATCATCACGGTCATAAACACCACCTCTTAAGACAGCAAAAGGTTGCCCCTCAGCAACTCCAGAGGAAGTGCTTGTGAAGCCATTTAGTGAAAAATAACCACTTCCAGCCATATCGACTACTTCACTAACATTTTTTGTAAAACTAACATTCATATTCCAGCTAAAATCTTGTCCACTTATTATTTTTCCAGAAAGATCTATTTCTACACCTTTATTAGTTATTTCTGCAGCATTTCTATATTCAGAAGAGTATCCATTTGCAGCAGAAGTTGGTAGTGCAAGAATAACATCTTCAGAGGTTCTGGAATAATATGTTCCTGAAAGGCTAACTCTGTTGTTAAAAAATCTAGTGTCTAAGCCAATTTCATATTCTTTAATTCTTTCTTCTTTTAAATTTGGGTTTCCTCTCAGTGATGATCTACCTATTGGATTACCATATAAAGAGCCGTCTAGACCATCTCCCCATGACGAAGTAATTGTTGCTGGAGAAAACGTTGTACTAGTTGCATAGGCTGTTGGTTCGATACCAACTTCTCCATAAGAAGCTCTTATTTTACCAAAGCTCAAGATGTCTGATCCTTCAAGGCGTTTAGAAAAGTCCCACCCGGCAGATACACTAGGGTAAAATATTAAGCCAGCATTTGGTAGTGTTGAAACATATTCTCCGCGGGCTGTTGCTTCTAGTAATAACTCGTCCCATAAAGTAAAGTTAACAACAGCGTAAGCTCCAGAGGTTCTTGTGTTTGTGTCAGATTGAGCATTTGTTGAGTTTTCTGATGTAGAATTCCCAACAGACAAAAATACTTCATCAGGATTTGTAAAGTTCGTTTCTTGAACACTTAATCTCGAATATTTGTTGTCAAAAACCTGATAACCGGCTATCCATGTCATAGATATAGCATCTGATAATTCGTGGCTTGCGTTTATAAAGAAGTTATAATTTTCATTACTTTCTGTTATTCTATCTTCGCTGTAAAGGCCATTAGTTCCGTCACTTGCAGAGCCACCAGGCCAATAATTTGTTCTAACGTCTTGGTAGTAGTCTATACTATATCTACCAGTCAAGGAGATGTTGTCGCTTAATTTGTAATTAAATTCTGGAGAAATTATAAATCTATCTACGGTATTAAGGTTTAATTGCTGGTTTGTGGTCCATAAGGGGTTATTGTATGTTGGTGAATCGTAAGCAAATGTTCCAGATTCTGCGTCAAAAGTTCTATAAGATCCTAAATATTGACGATAACCGCGATGAGAGTTTGGTGTTGTTATGCCATCTCTAAAATTGGTTCCTTTGTAGTCTCTAAAATCAAAATCTGCAGGGTTTCTTAAATAGCCTAAATATAAGCCGTTTAAGTTGGATCCAGTTTGTACTCTGTTGGATTTAATACTGCTGTACTGTGTAGACATTCTCATTTTCAATTTATCTGAGAATTGTGTGTCATTGTTTAATTTTATTGTAGATCTGATGTAATCGGAAGTGCCTTTGTAAATACCTTCTTGATCCCATCTTGAAATACTAACATAAGTTGAAGATTTTTCACTTGAAAAGCCAATACTTAAAGCATTTTCTAAGGCTAATCCGTTTTGAAATATAGCATCTCTGTTGATTTGGTTGTATACAGTATCGTCGTTTTTAGATAGTATTGGGTAGTAAGTAGTCCCGTTGTCTGCTACAAAAAATTCTGAAGAATTGGTGTTTACTGTGTCTGGTCCACCACTTCGGTTTGCTATTTTGTCACCATAAGAAAGTGCATAGTTTCCTAGCCAGATACCATCTTCAAAATTATCGATACCATCCCAGATTTTTGGGTAACCTTGCCCGTAGGTACTTTGCTTATCCCATTCTCTATTAATAACATCGATTGATACAGAGCTTTTGTAATTAACTGTCATTTTTCCTTTTTTGCCTCTTTTAGTTTGTATTACTAATACACCGTTGGCTGCTCCTGTTCCATAAATAGCTGCGGCAGAAGCTCCTTTTAATACAGATATTGATTCGATATCTTCAGGGTTTAAATCATTTAATCGAGATTGTTCAGATACCCCGCTGGTTGTTGAAAGGTTTACACTGTTGTTGGAAATTATAGCTCCGTCTAAAACTATTAGAGGGCTACTACTACCTAAAATAGTGTTTTGTCCTCTAATCTGGATATAGGCTCCAGAGCCTGGATCACCCGAATTTCTTGTTATATTTAAACCGGAAGTTTTTCCTGATAATCCTTGTAGTAGTCCGGATTCTCCAGATTTTTGTAGTTGATTAACTTTAACAATACTTGTTGAACTAAGGTCTTCATCCTTCTTTTTTTCAAGGCCCAAGGCTGTTAATACAACTTCGTCTAATGATTCTGCATCTTCTTCTAAGGTTACGTTAATTGTTGAAGATGTTGCAATTATTACTTCTTTGGTAGTGTAACCAACGAAGCTGAATACTATGGTTTCACCAACATTGGCTGTTAAGGAGTATTTACCGTCAAAATCTGTTGAAGTGCCAGTTGACGTTCCTTTAACAAGTACAGTAGCTCCTGGCAGTGGTAAGCCATATGAGTCTATTACTGTTCCTGAAATTGTTTTTTCTTGCGCATAAGATATGTGCACGATAAACGCTAAGAGTAGCGTTAAAATTCTACTAAACTTTTTTTTCATTTTACAAATTATTTGAGTTAGTCAGTTGTAAAAATCTTAATAAAAAGTTAATAAAACAATAAAATTGACGAATTATAGTTAAAATTTGCAAAAACCTTACATTAAAATGTATAATAATGTTAATTTTTTAAAAAAATAACATTAAAAAGACTTAATTATGGTTTTTTAACAGTGTTTTGTTTACTTTAATGTTGTATTTATGTAAGATTTTATTAATAAAAATATGAGTTATGTAAGTTTTTAAAACGAAGATGTTAAACTTATGTGCATTTTTGAATTTGATAATGAAAAATTAGAATATTTTGATTTGCCGTTAGCAAAATTTAATCGAAAAACGCCAGAATTTGTTAAAATCCCAAGCCCGATACCATACCCGAAGAGATTTTCTTTTGTTTGAGTTAGGTTGTTTTCGAAATATGCAGAGTCAAAAATGGTATGAATGTATAGGTTTTGTGCTACTTGGTAGCGATACTCTGTATTTAATAAGGTGTATAAATTGGCATAAATACTGTTTTCTTCGAAGCCTCTTATTGAAGTGATTCCTCCAAACAGGTATAGTTCATTTTCATAATAATTATCAGAAACTAATATATTGGAGATGTTTCGGAGATAGAAACTGTTTTTTGTGTTTAGCTGAAATATTTTATATGTATTTAAACCTAGGTGAATTTGTTTTTGTTTTGTGGAATTGGTCAGTCTATTACCAAATTTTGCTTCAATATTAAATATTGATTTCATTGGAAATAGTAAGTTGTTATTTTTTGTAGGGTTTGCAAATTCGTAAGATGTTAAGAATTGAGTGGAATTATAGTCTTGAATACTGGTGTTTTCTGTGTTGTTTAATAAATTGTTAGATGTGGTTTTGGATATTCCAGTGTATATTTTGTTTCGTGAATTAAGTTGATAGTGTATTCTTGCAGTTTGTTCGCTAGTTAAAAATGTTGAGTCTTTTTTAAATATTTTAAGTGATAAATTTAAACCTATGGGCGACTTAAATAAATAAGGAAGGGTTGTGTTTATTTCAAAAGTTTGTTGTTCGTTTTCATCGCTTTTGTAATATAACTTAAAAGATTCTCCGTAATTTAAATTATTAATTAAGTTTAGGTTTAAGTATCCGTCAAATTGAATTTGTTTATTTTCCTCGTTAGTTCCAAAACCAAGAAAGCCATCAAAGCTGTTACTTTTAAGTTTATTCATGTAAAGGTATAGTGTAGTAGAATCTTTGGTGAATAAAACTTCTGGAGATTTTAAAGAGTTTGCGAAATTTAAATTAGATAGTTGTTTTATTTTGGAATTTATTTCACTTAAATTTAATATTTCATTTTGTTTTAATTTTAAATAATGCCTTAAAAATGATTTTGGGAATTTTTCATAGCCTTTAATAAGTATTTTGTCAATTTTTCTTTTTTCAGAATTTCTTTCTAATATTAAAAAGGCATGCAATAAAGAGTCTTTTAATGTTATGTTCGTTAATGTTGTTTTTGAGAAAGGGTAGCCGTTTTCAGAAATTTTTAAATTTAGATATTTCATTTTTTTTTCTAAACTACCAATAGGTAATTCAAAATAGTTATGCGATGCATTTGAAGCAAAAGATTTTATTAGTTTTTTATTAATTTGAGAAGAATCAAAAAAAACACGAATAAACTTAAATCGTTTTCCCAAATAAATATTAGTTGTAAATGATGAATCGTTTAATTTAAATGTTTTTTGTCTTTTATTTTCAATAAACCCTTTTTTTAGTAACAGCTTATACACAGAATCGACTTCCTTATTAATTGAATTTAAATTTTTGTGGAGTTTTATGTAATTCGTCGAATCAATAATTTCAGTTTCGTAGTTATTTTTGCCTTTTATATTTAATTGAAGGTTTTGACAAAATGCGGTGTCAAAAAAAAGTAAGCATAAAATGAATAGTGAAAAACGCAATTAATTAAATGTGATTAGTTTTATTATTGTAAAACTAACGTAAAATTAAAGACTTTTAATATGTATTGGTGTATATATTTTATTGAAGGTATATTTGGTTTTATGTCTTTAGATATTCAATTCAATGTATGTTATCAAGTAAAATATGAGAGTAATTTTATGGTTTAAAATGCAATCATAGAATAAAAAACGCCTATCATATGAAAATTAATGAATTAGGATTTGAATTTTACATTTTAATTACTACCTTTGCAGCCCTTTTAACAAGGGATTATAAAAAATTAGTATAAAATATATGCCAACAATTTCACAATTAGTACGAAAAGGAAGAGCCAAAATAACCAAGAAGAGTAAATCGGCTGCTTTAAATTCGTGTCCACAAAGACGTGGTGTATGTACTCGTGTTTATACAACAACACCTAAAAAACCTAACTCAGCAATGCGTAAGGTGGCAAGGGTTCGTTTAACAAACGGTAACGAGGTTAACGCATACATCGGTGGTGAAGGTCACAATTTACAAGAGCACTCGATAGTATTGGTTAGAGGTGGAAGGGTAAAAGATTTACCAGGAGTTAGATATCACATTGTTCGTGGAGCATTGGATACCGCAGGTGTTCAAGGTAGAACGCAACGTAGATCTAAGTATGGTGCAAAACGCCCTAAAAAGTAATTTAAAACTTTAAGAAGAAGACATGAGAAAAAGAGCAGCGAAAAAAAGACCGCTTTTACCAGATCCGCGTTTTAACGATCAGTTAGTAACTCGTTTTGTTAACATGATGATGTGGGATGGGAAGAAGTCTGTCGCTTTTAAAGTGTTTTACGATGCAATTGATATTGTAGAACAAAAGAAAACAGATGAAGAAAAAACAGCTTTAGAGTTATGGAAAGATGCTTTATCAAATGTGATGCCTCACGTAGAAGTGCGTAGTCGTCGTGTTGGTGGTGCAACATTTCAAATTCCAATGCAAATTCGTCCAGATAGAAAAGTTTCAACAGCAATGAAATGGTTAATTGGTTATGCTAGAAAGCGTAACGAAAAATCTATGGCCTTGCGTTTAGCTTCAGAAATTTTAGCGGCAGCTAAAGAAGAAGGAGCAGCGGTTAAGAAAAGAGTTGATACTCATAAAATGGCAGAAGCTAACAAAGCATTCTCACACTTTAGATTCTAAAATAACATGGCAAGAGATTTAAAATTTACAAGAAACATTGGTATTGCAGCTCATATTGATGCTGGTAAAACAACAACTACAGAGCGTATCCTTTATTACACTGGGGTTTCTCATAAAATTGGTGAAGTACATGATGGTGCTGCAACAATGGACTGGATGGAACAAGAGCAAGAAAGAGGTATTACAATTACTTCTGCTGCTACAACTTGTACTTGGAAGTTTCCATTAGAAAATGCAAAACCAACACCTCAAACAAAAGATTATCATTTTAATATTATTGATACTCCGGGTCACGTTGATTTTACAGTAGAGGTAAACCGTTCTTTACGTGTTTTAGATGGCTTAGTATTCTTATTTAGTGCAGTTGATGGTGTTGAGCCACAGTCTGAAACTAACTGGAGACTTGCAGATAACTATAAAGTACCTCGTATTGGTTTCGTTAATAAAATGGACCGTCAAGGATCTAATTTCTTAGCAGTTTGCCAACAGGTGAAAGATATGTTAAAATCCAACGCAGTGCCAATTGTATTAAATATTGGTGATGAAGCAGATTTTAAAGGTATTATAGATTTAGTGAAAAACCGTGCTATTGTTTGGCACGATGAAACTCAGGGAGCTACTTTCGACGTGATTGAGATTCCTGAAGATATGAAAGAAGAAGCTCGTAAGTACCGTGCACTTTTAATTGAAGAAGTTGCAACTTACGATGAGAACCTTTTAGAGAAATTCATGGAAGATGAAGACTCTATTACTGAAGAAGAAGTGCACGCTGCACTTAGAGCTGCAGTAATGGATATGGCTATCATTCCAATGATTTGTGGTTCTGCATTTAAAAATAAAGGTGTTCAGTTCTTATTAGATGCTGTATGTCGTTATTTGCCTTCTCCAACAGACAGAGATAATATTGTAGGAACAAATCCTATCACAGGTGAAGATGCAGTGCGTAAGCCAGATGCAAAAGATCCTTTCTCAGCATTAGCATTTAAAATTGCTACAGATCCTTTCGTGGGTCGTCTAGCTTTCTTCCGTGCTTATTCTGGTCGTTTAGATGCAGGTTCTTACATCTTAAATAACCGTTCAGGTAAAAAAGAACGTATTTCTCGTATCTACCAAATGCACTCTAATAAGCAAAATGCTATTGATTTTATTGAAGCAGGAGATATAGGTGCAGCAGTAGGTTTTAAAGATATTAAAACAGGAGATACTTTGTCAGACGAAAAGAACCCAATTGTTCTTGAATCTATGGATTTTCCAGATCCAGTAATTGGTATCGCTGTAGAGCCTAAAACAAAGGCCGATGTAGATAAGTTAGGTATGGCTTTAGCTAAATTAGCTGAAGAAGATCCAACATTTACAGCAAGAACCGATGAGGCTTCTGGTCAAACAATTATATCTGGTATGGGTGAGCTTCACTTAGATATTATTGTAGATCGTCTTAAGCGTGAGTTTAAGGTTGAAGTAAATCAAGGTCAGCCACAGGTAGAGTACAAAGAAGCTATTACGCAACGTGCAGAACACAGAGAGGTTTACAAAAAGCAATCTGGTGGACGTGGTAAATTCGCAGATATTGTATTTACATTAGAGCCTGCCGAAGAAGGAACCGAAGGGTTAGTATTCGAATCTCAAATTAAAGGTGGTAACGTTCCTAAGGAATTTGTTCCATCAATCGAGAAAGGTTTCCAAATGGCAATGGTAAATGGTCCATTAGCAGGTTACGAAGTAGATGCTATGAAAGTAACTTTAACTGATGGTTCTTACCACGATGTGGATTCTGATCAATTATCATTCGAATTGGCTGCAAAATTAGGTTTTAAAGCTGCTGCAAAAGCTGCAAAAGCTGTAATTATGGAGCCTATGATGAAATTAGAAGTTATTACCCCAGAAGAAAACATGGGTGATATCGTTGGAGATTTAAACCGTCGTAGAGGTCAAGTAAGTGACATGGGAGATCGTAACGGTGCAAAAACAGTTAAAGCTATTGTGCCTTTATCAGAAATGTTTGGTTATGTAACAACATTAAGAACATTATCTTCTGGTCGTGCTACTTCTACAATGGAATTTTCGCACTATGCTGAAACTCCATCAAACATTTCAGAAGAGGTAATTAAAGCAGCTAAAGGGATTGAAGCCTAAAATCTAAGAAAATGAGTCAAAAAATTAGAATAAAATTAAAGTCTTACGATCATAATTTAGTAGATAAGTCTGCTGATAAAATCGTAAAAACAGTAAAAAGTACTGGTGCTGTTGTAACTGGACCAATTCCATTACCAACTCACAAAAAATTATTTACAGTACTTCGTTCTCCACACGTTAACAAAAAGTCTAGAGAGCAGTTTCAATTATCTTCTTATAAAAGATTATTAGATATCTACTCATCGTCGTCAAAAACAATTGATGCGTTAATGAAACTTGAGTTACCTAGTGGTGTAGAAGTAGAAATTAAGGTTTAAGTATAAACTTTAATTTTTTAACTCGAACTAGATTCTAGTTCTCGTTATGAGAAAGTAAAATGTCCCACCGATGCGGTCGCGGGAAAAACGGCAAAAATACAATTCAAGGACGAAGCGTATTTTGTCCTTGAATTTTTTTTAAATAAGTAATAAATAAATTAATAATTAAATTATGTCTGGGTTAATTGGAAAAAAAATCGGTATGACCAGCATTTTCGATGAAAACGGGAAAAACATCCCATGTACAGTAATCGAAGCTGGGCCATGTATCGTTACCCAAGTCAGAACTGAAGAGGTTGATGGCTATGAAGCTGTTCAATTAGGTTTCGATGACGCGACAGAAAAAAGCGCTACAAAAGCTGACTTAGGTCATGCAAAAAAAGCTGGTACTTCTGTTAAACGCAAAGTTGTTGAATTTAAAGGTTTTGATGCGGAGTACAAATTAGGTGATGCTATAACAGTAGATCATTTTGCTGAAGGTGAATTTGTTGATATCTCAGGTACATCAAAAGGTAAAGGATTTCAAGGTGTTGTAAAACGTCATGGTTTTGGTGGTGTAGGTCAAGCTACTCACGGTCAGCATAACCGTTTAAGAGCGCCAGGTTCTATTGGTGCTGCTTCTTACCCTGCTAGAGTATTCAAAGGAATGCGTATGGCCGGAAGAATGGGTGGAGAAAAAGTGAAAGTTCAAAATTTAAGAGTTTTAAAAGTAGTTCCTGAAAAGAATTTACTTGTTGTTAAAGGTTGTGTACCTGGACACAAAAACGCTTATGTAATTGTTAGAAAATAATGAAAGTAGCAGTTTTAGATATAAACGGAAAAGACACAGGTAGAAAAGCAGAGCTTTCTAACGATGTGTTTGCTATTGAACCTAATAATCATGCGGTATATTTAGATGTTAAACAGTATTTAGCAAATCAACGTCAAGGAACTCACAAATCGAAAGAAAGAGGTGAGATTTCTGGTAGTACTCGCAAGATTAAGAAACAAAAAGGAACCGGTACTGCAAGAGCAGGTAGTATTAAGTCTGGTGTATTTAAAGGTGGTGGTCGTATGTTCGGTCCAAGACCTAGAAATTATAACTTCAAACTTAATAAAAACCTTAAGCGTTTAGCACGTAAATCGGCTTTAAGTATCAAGGCAGGTGAGCAGTCAATTACTGTTCTAGAAGACTTTAATTTTGATACAGCAAAAACTAAAAACTTTACAGCTGTGTTAAAAGCCTTAGAACTAGATAATAAAAAATCTTTATTTGTGTTGGGCACGTCAAATAATAATGTATATTTGTCATCGCGTAATTTAAAAGGATCTGAAGTCGTAACTTATTCAGAATTAAGCACTTATAAAATTTTAAATGCAAATCAAGTGGTTCTTTTAGAAGGCGCTTTAGAAGGAATTGAATCAAACTTAAGTAAATAAGAAACAGATGAGTATCTTAATTAAACCTATAATCACAGAAAAAGCGACTGCTGATAGCGAGTTAAGAAACTGCTACACATTCGAAGTGAATACAAAGGCGAACAAGATAGAAATTAAAAATGCGGTTGAAGCTGCATATGGTGTTTCTGTTGAAAAAGTTCGTACAATAAATATCCGTCCAGATAGAAATACTAAGTATACAAAAACTGGTATTCAACATGGTAAAACTAATGCTAAGAAAAAAGCTTTAGTACAACTGGCGGAAGGTGAAATGATTGATTTATACAGTAACATGTAATTAGACAAAAAATGTCAGTAAGAAAATTAAAACCAATCACACCAGGACAGCGTTTTAGAGTAGTAAATGGGTATGACGCCATAACTACTGATAAGCCGGAAAAGAGTTTACTTGTTCCGAATAAAAGGTCTGGTGGTAGAAACAGTCAAGGAAAAATGACCATGCGCTATATTGGTGGTGGTCATAAAAGAAAGTATCGTATTATCGATTTTAAACGTAACAAAACTGGAATTCCAGCGGAGGTAAAGTCTATTGAGTACGATCCAAACAGAACCGCTTTTATTGCTTTATTGAATTATCAAGATGGCGAGAAAAGATACATTATTGCTCAAAATGGTTTACAAGTTGGCCAAAATGTGGTGTCTGGTACAGAAGGAATTGCTCCTGAAATTGGAAATGCAATGCCATTAAGTGAAATTCCATTAGGTACAATAATCTCTTGTTTAGAGCTACGTCCAGGTCAAGGTGCTGTTATGGCTCGTAGTGCTGGTGCATTTGCTCAATTAATGGCGAGAGATGGTAAGTTTGCTACAGTAAAATTACCTTCTGGAGAAACACGCTTAATTCTTGTAACGTGTATGGCTACAATAGGTGTAGTATCGAATTCGGATCACCAATTACTTGTTGGAGGTAAAGCAGGTAGAACGCGCTGGTTAGGACGTCGTCCAAGAACTAGACCGGTTGTAATGAACCCAATCGATCACCCAATGGGTGGTGGTGAAGGACGTGCTTCAGGTGGTCACCCACGCTCTAGAAACGGTATTCCAGCTAAAGGATTTAGAACACGTTCTAAAACTAAAGCAAGTAATAAATATATTGTAGAACGTAGAAAGAAATAAGACATGGCAAGATCATTAAAAAAAGGACCTTACGTTCATTATAAATTAGAAAGAAAAGTAGCTGCTAATGTTGAAGCTAATAAAAAAACAGTTATCAAAACTTGGTCAAGAGCTAGTATGATAACTCCAGATTTTGTTGGACAAACTATAGCAGTACACAATGGCCGTCAATTTGTTCCTGTTTATGTAACAGAAAATATGGTAGGTCATAAATTAGGAGAATTTTCACCAACACGTTCATTCCGTGGGCATGCAGGTGCTAAAAACAAAGGTAAAAAGTAGTAAGCTATGGGAAGTCGTAAAAAACAAATGGCAGACGCTATTAAGGAAGCAAAGAAGCAAGTTGCTTTTGCAAAACTTAATAACTGTCCTACATCACCAAGAAAAATGCGCTTAGTAGCCGATTTAGTAAGAGGTGAAAAGGTAGAAAATGCACTAAATATCTTAAAATTCAATCAGAAGGAAGCTTCAGGTCGTTTAGAAAAGTTATTACTTTCGGCTATTGCTAACTGGCAAGCTAAAAACGAAGATGCTGATGTTGAATCTGCTGAATTATTCGTAAAAGAGATTAGAGTAGATGGCGGATCAATGTTAAAAAGATTACGTCCAGCTCCTCAAGGTCGTGCACATAGAATCAGAAAACGTTCTAACCATGTAACACTTGTGGTTGGTGCTAACAATAACACACAAAGCTAAGATAGAAGTATGGGACAAAAAACAAATCCAATCGGAAATCGCTTAGGTATTATCAGAGGATGGGAATCTAACTGGTACGGAGGTAATGATTATGGAGATAAGCTTGCCGAAGACGATAAAATTAGAAAATACGTTCACGTACGTCTTTCTAAAGCTAGTGTAAGTAGAGTAATTATCGAACGTACTCTTAAACTTGTAACCGTTACTATCACTACAGCTCGCCCAGGTATCATTATTGGTAAAGGCGGACAAGAGGTAGACAAGTTAAAAGAAGAGCTTAAGAAAATTACTGGTAAAGAAGTTCAGATTAATATTTTTGAAATTAAAAGACCTGAACTAGATGCATTTTTAGTAGCATCAAGTATTGCAAGACAAATAGAAAATCGTATTTCTTATCGTCGTGCAATCAAAATGGCTATTGCTGCTACAATGCGTATGAACGCTGAAGGAATTAAAATCCAAATTAGTGGTCGTTTAAATGGAGCTGAAATGGCACGTTCTGAACACTACAAAGAAGGACGTATTCCTTTATCAACCTTTAGAGCCGATATTGATTATGCTTTAGTTGAAGCACACACTACTTATGGTAGATTAGGTGTAAAAGTATGGATCATGAAAGGCGAAGTATATGGTAAAAGAGAGCTTTCTCCGCTTGTAGGTTTATCTAAAAAGCAAGGAAAAGGTGGCGCTGGACGCGGAAATAAAGGACCTCGTCGCAGTAGAAAGTAATTTTTTATAAAGTAAAGAAACATGTTACAGCCTAAAAGAACAAAATTTCGTAAGCAGCAAAAAGGACGTATGAAAGGAAATGCCGGTAGAGGGCATCAACTTTCAAACGGTACCTTTGGAATAAAAGCATTAGACTCTGTATTTATAACATCACGTCAAATTGAAGCAGCACGTATTGCCGCTACACGTTACATGAAAAGAGAAGGGCAACTTTGGATTAAAATATTTCCAGACAAGCCAATTACAAAAAAGCCTCTTGAAGTACGTATGGGTAAAGGTAAAGGTGCCGTAGAATTATGGGTAGCTGTTGTAAAACCAGGAAGAGTACTTTTTGAAATAGGTGGTGTGCCATTAGACGTGGCTAAAGAAGCTTTACGTCTTGCAGCACAAAAACTACCAGTTAAAACTAAGTTTTTAATCGCTAGAGATTACGAAGCATAATAATTTAAGATTATGAAACAATCAGAAATTAAAGAATTATCTGTTGCTGAGTTACAAGAAAAACTTAGTGAAGTAAAAAAGAGTTATTCAGACCTAAAATTGGCTCATGCAATTTCTCCTTTAGAAAATCCAATTCAATTACGTAGTGCAAGACGCACCGTTGCAAGAATTGCGACCGAATTAACTAAAAGAGATTCACAATAATTCTGCTTAAATATGGAAACAAGAAATTTAAGAAAAGAACGTATAGGAGTTGTTACAAGTAACAAAATGCAGAAATCAATTGTGGTTTCTGAGGTGAAAAAAGTAAAACACCCTATGTATGGAAAGTTCGTGTTAAAAACAAAAAAATATGTTGCGCACGACGAGAAAAATGACTGCAACGAAGGAGATACTGTAAGAATCATGGAAACACGACCTTTAAGTAAATCTAAATGTTGGAGATTAGTTGAAATAATTGAAAGAGCGAAATAATTATGGTACAGCAAGAATCAAGATTAAAAGTAGCAGATAACACTGGAGCAAAGGAAGTTTTAACTATCCGAGTTCTAGGTGGTACTAAAAGAAGATACGCTTCTGTAGGTGATAAAATTGTAGTTTCTGTTAAAGATGCTACACCAAACGGTAATATTAAAAAAGGAGCCGTATCAACTGCAGTAGTAGTGCGTACTGTAAAAGAAGTAAGAAGACCAGATGGATCTTATATTAGATTCGATGATAATGCTTGTGTTTTATTAAACCCAGCGGGTGAGATGAGAGGTACACGTGTTTTTGGTCCTGTTGCTAGAGAACTTCGTGATAAACAATTCATGAAAATTGTATCATTAGCACCAGAAGTGCTTTAATACATTATTAAGATGACAAAGCTTAAAATTAAAACTGGAGATACTGTAAAAGTAATTGCTGGCGACCATAAAGGTAGCGAAGGTAAGGTACAAAAGGTATTAATAGAAAAAAACAAAGCCATTGTTGAGGGAGTAAATTTGGTTAAGAAACATACTAAACCAAGTGCTCAAAACCCACAAGGAGGCATTGTAGAGAAGGAAGCACCAATTCACATCTCTAACTTATCGTTGTTAACTTCTAAAGGAGAAGCAACGAGAGTGGGGTACAGAGTAGAAGGTGATAAGAAAGTAAGATTCTCATTAAAATCTAATGAAGTAATATAGTTATGGCATATTCACCTAGACTTAAAGAAGAGTATAAAAGCAAAGTAATTGCAGCTCTTACAGACGAATTTGGATATCAAAATGTAATGCAAGTTCCTAAACTACAAAAGATAGTTATATCTAAAGGTGTTGGGGCTGCAGTTGCAGATAAAAAATTAATAGACTATGCTGTTGAAGAATTAACAACAATATCTGGTCAAAAAGCTGTAGCTACTTTATCTAAAAAGGATGTTGCTTCTTTTAAATTACGTAAAGGTATGCCAATTGGAGCAAAAGTAACTTTACGTGGAGAAAGAATGTATGAATTTTTAGATAGATTAGTAACTTCTGCCTTACCTCGTGTAAGAGATTTTAATGGTATCAAAGCTACAGGTTTCGATGGTCGTGGTAATTACAACCTTGGAATCACTGAACAAATAATCTTTCCTGAAATAAATATCGATAAGGTTAATAAAATTTCAGGTATGGATATTACATTTGTAACATCTGCCGAAACAGATAAGGAAGCAAAATCATTATTAACTGAATTAGGGTTACCTTTTAAAAAGAACTAAGATATGGCTAAAGAATCAATGAAAGCCCGTGAGGTAAAAAGAGCTAAAACAGTAGCTAAATATGCTGAGAAAAGAAAAGCTTTAAAAGAAGCTGGAGATTACGAAGCATTACAAAAGTTACCAAAAAACGCTTCTCCAGTTCGTATGCATAATAGATGTAAGCTTACTGGAAGACCTAAAGGTTACATGAGAAACTTTGGTATTTCTCGTGTAATGTTTAGAGAAATGGCTAACAAAGGCTTAATCCCAGGGGTTAAAAAAGCTAGTTGGTAAAAAAAGAATTATAAATTGGTTTTAGGTTCAAGAGAAAGAGTTTCTTGAAAACCACTACCGCAAATTAATAAATATGTATACAGATCCAATCGCGGATTATCTTACTAGAATTAGAAACGCAGTGCGTGCTAACCACAGAGTGGTTGAGATTCCTGCTTCTAATTTAAAGAAAAACATAACTAAAATATTATTTGAACAAGGATATATTTTAAGTTATAAGTTTGATGATTCAACTGTACAAGGAACAATTAAAATTGCTCTTAAGTACAACAAAGAAACAAAAGAACCAGTAATTAAAAAACTTCAACGCATTAGTACTCCAGGTTTACGTAAGTATGCGGGTGCTGATGAGTTACCAAGAATTCTTAATGGTTTAGGTATTGCCATTGTTTCTACATCTCATGGTGTAATGACAGGTAAACAAGCTAAAAAAGAGAATGTAGGTGGTGAAGTTTTATGTTACGTTTACTAATTTTAAAACCTAATAGAAATGTCAAGAATAGGAAAAAATCCAGTAGCCATTCCAGAGGGTGTAACAGTTAGTGTTAAAGATAACACTGTAACTGTAAAAGGAAAATTAGGAGAATTAACTCAAAGTTTCGATACAGTAGCAATTGAAGTAGAAGAAGGAAACGTTATTGTTTCACGCTCTGCTGAAACTAAAGATCATAAAGCTAAACACGGTTTATACAGAGCCTTAATTGCAAACATGATTGAAGGTGTATCAAAAGGATGGACAAAAGAATTAGAATTGGTTGGTGTAGGTTACAGAGCATCAAACCAAGGACAAAAATTAGACCTTGCTATTGGTTTTTCACATAACATTGTTATGGATATTGCTCCAGAAGTTAAAGTGGAAACTGTTTCTGAAAAAGGAAAGAATCCAATTGTAAAACTATCTTCTTTTGACAAACAACTTGTTGGTCAAGTTGCTGCAAAAATTCGCGGTTTCAGAAAACCTGAACCTTACAAAGGAAAAGGTATTAAGTTTGTTGGTGAGGAAATTAGAAGAAAAGCAGGTAAATCAGCTTAATAAATTTAGTTATGGCATTAACAAAGAACGAAAGAAGATTAAGAATAAAAAACAGAATTCGTAAGGTTGTTTCTGGTACAGAAGCAAGACCTAGATTAGCTGTTTACAGAAGTAATAAAGAAATTTATGCTCAAATAGTTGATGATGTAACTGGTGTAACACTAGGTTCAGCATCTTCAAGAGATAAAAGTATAGATACTGCTAAAGTTAATAAAGTTGAAGCTGCTAAATTAGTAGGTAAGGCTATAGCTGAGAAAGCACTTAAAGCAGGTATAGAAACTATCGCTTTCGATAGAGGTGGTTATTTATACCATGGTAGAGTAAAATCATTAGCTGAAGGAGCTAGAGAGGCAGGACTTAAATTCTAAGATATTATGTTTCAAAAATATAAAAGCGCAGAGTTAGTAAAACCAAGTGGATTAGATCTTAAAGATCGTTTAGTTGGTGTACAGAGAGTTACAAAAGTAACTAAAGGTGGTAGAGCATTTGGTTTTTCGGCAATCGTTGTGGTTGGTGATGAAGCTGGTGTTGTAGGACAAGGTTTAGGAAAATCTAAAGACGTTGCTAGTGCAATTGCAAAAGCCGTTGAAGATGCTAAAAAAAATCTAGTTCGTATTCCTATTATTAAAGGAACTTTACCTCATGAACAAAAAGGTAAATATGGTGGTGCAAGAGTAAATATTATTCCTGCTGCTCCTGGTACAGGGGTAATCGCTGGTGGTGCTGTAAGAACAGTATTAGAAGCCGTTGGTGTACACGATGTATTATCAAAATCTCAAGGGTCTTCAAACCCTCACAATGTTGTAAAAGCAACTTTTGATGCTTTATTACAATTAAGAGATGCAAAAACTATTGCTAGAGATAGAGGTATTACACTTCAACAAGTTTTTAACGCTTAATAACAGACAGAAATGGCAAAGATTAAAGTAACAAAAGTTAAAAGCGCAATCAATCGTACTTTAAGACAAAAAAGAACTTTAGAAGCTCTAGGTCTTAAAAAGATTGGACAAGTAAAAGAGTTTGAAGCTACACCAAATATTCTTGGTATGGTTGCAAAAGTGTCACATTTAGTTTCTGTTGAAGAAGCTTAAAAAATAAAACTGAAAAATGGATTTAAGTAATTTAAAACCTGCACAAGGTTCAGTAAAAAACCAAGGAAAACGTATTGGTCGTGGTCAAGGTTCTGGTAAAGGTGGTACCGCTACACGTGGTCACAAAGGAGCTAAATCACGTTCAGGTTATTCTAAAAAATTAGGTTTTGAAGGTGGACAAATGCCTCTTCAAAGACGTGTTCCTAAGTTTGGTTTTACAAACATTAACCGTGTAGAGTATCAAGGTGTAAATTTAGACACTTTACAACAATTGGTTGATGACAAGAAAATTAATGATACTGTAGATTTTGAATCATTATTCGCAAACCGTTTAGTTGGTAAAAACGATTTAGTAAAAATATTAGGTCGTGGTGAATTAAAAGCAAAATTAAAAGTATCTGCTCATAAGTTTACTGCATCCGCTAAAGCTGCTATTGAAGCTGCTGGTGGTGAAGCTGTAACAATTTAAGACATTTTATACGTATGAAGTTTATAGAATCAATTAAAAATGTATGGAAAATCGAGGAACTAAGAAACCGTATTGTGGTTACTTTAACCTTGTTATTAGTTTATCGATTTGGTGCACAAGTAGTTTTACCAGGTATAGATGCAGCTCAATTAAGTGGATTATCTGACAGTACAGATAGTGGCTTATTAGGTTTACTTAATGCTTTCACTGGTGGTGCTTTTGCAAATGCTTCAGTATTTGCTCTTGGTATTATGCCATACATTTCTGCTTCTATTGTTGTACAATTAATGGGAATAGCTATTCCATATTTACAGAAGTTACAAAAGGAAGGAGCTAGTGGCCAAAAGAAAATTACACAAATAACACGTTGGTTAACAATAGCTATCTGTTTATTACAAGCCCCTGGTTACTTAGCAAGCTTACCTGCATTAGGTATTCCACAAAGTGCCTTTTTATTAGGTACAGGGTTTACATTTTATTTTTCTTCAGTTTCCATTTTAGTAACAGGCTGTATTTTTGCTATGTGGTTAGGTGAAAGAATTACTGATAAAGGAATTGGTAATGGTATTTCATTATTAATTATGGTAGGTATTATTGCTACATTACCACAAGCATTTTTGCAAAACGCAGCTACCAGGTTAGAAGGAAATAATGTTATGTTAATTCTTTTTGAACTTGTAATATGGTTTGTAATTATATTGGCATCTATTATGTTAGTAATGGGTGTTCGTAAAATTGCTGTACAATATGCTAGAAGAACTGCTACTGGAGGTTATGAAAAGGCTGCTGTGGCTGGTTCTAGACAATACATACCGTTAAAATTAAACGCTTCAGGTGTAATGCCAATTATATTTGCTCAAGCAATTATGTTTGTGCCAGGTTTAGTTGGTGGTTCTTCTTTCCTAAAAGATACCAGTTTTGGTGCATGGTTAACAACAAATTATTCAGATTTATTTGGTTTCACATATAACCTAACATTTGCTTTATTAATTATTGTGTTCACATATTTTTATACAGCAATTACAGTACCTACTAATAAAATGGCCGACGATTTAAAGCGTAGTGGTGGGTTTATACCAGGTATTCGTCCAGGTTCTGAAACATCTGAGTATTTAGATAAAATTATGTCTCAAATAACTTTACCAGGCTCTATATTTTTAGCTCTAATAGCAGTTTTTCCTGCAATTATTGTTAAACTTATGGGAGTACAACAGACATGGGCTATGTTTTTTGGTGGCACATCATTGTTAATTATGGTTGGAGTTGCAATAGATACTATGCAACAAATTAATTCTTATTTGTTAAATAGACACTATGATGGTTTGATGAAAACAGGTAAAAATAGAAAGGCAGTAGCTTAATTATTATACTATGGCAAAACAAGCAGCAATTGAGCAAGACGGAACAATTATAGAAGCATTATCTAATGCTATGTTTCGTGTAGAGTTAGAAAATGGTCATATAGTGACCGCACATATATCTGGTAAAATGCGTATGCATTATATAAAATTATTACCAGGTGATAAAGTAAAATTAGAAATGAGTCCTTATGATTTAACTAAGGCTCGTATAACTTATAGATACTAATACTAAAAAACGTTCAAAGTTCAAAGTTCAAAGTTTTAAGTTGAACCTTGAATTTAGAACCTTGAATATTGAATATTATGAAAGTAAGAGCATCAGTAAAGAAAAGAAGCGCAGATTGTAAAATTGTGCGTAGAAAAGGTAGACTTTACGTTATTAACAAAAAGAATCCTAGATTTAAACAAAGACAAGGATAAAAAAATAATGGTCATTAGTAATTAGACGTTAGATGAATCTGTTTGAAATAGAAATGTTTAGGATTCTAACAACTAAAAGCTAACAACTAAAAACTAAAATCGAAATGGCAAGAATTGCAGGTGTAGACATACCAAAAAACAAAAGAGGAGTTATCTCTTTAACTTATATCTACGGAGTAGGTAGAAGCAGAGCAAAAGAAATTTTAGCTACAGCTAAAGTTGATGAAAGTACTAAAGTTCAAGATTGGACAGACGATGATATTAGCGGAATTCGTGAAGCTATTGGAGCGTTTACAATTGAAGGTGAGTTACGTTCTGAAACTCAATTAAACATTAAACGTTTAATGGATATAGGATGTAACAGAGGTATTCGTCATAGAGCTGGTCTTCCTTTAAGAGGACAACGTACTAAAAACAACTCTAGAACAAGAAAAGGAAAAAGAAAAACTGTTGCTAACAAGAAAAAAGCATAAGTAAAATAATTTAACAGTCATTAGTTCATTAGTATTTGGACGTTAGAAGAATCTGTTTGAAATGTAAAAGTTTAGGATTCCAATAACTAAAAGCTAGCAACTAAAAACTAAAAGAATATGGCAAAAACAAGCACAAAAAAACGTAAAGTTATTGTTGAGTCTGTAGGTGAAGCTCACGTTACAGCATCATTTAACAATATCATTATTTCACTTACCAATAAAAATGGAGACGTTATTTCATGGTCTTCTGCTGGTAAAATGGGATTTAGAGGTTCAAAGAAAAACACACCTTATGCAGCTCAATTAGCTGCTGAAGATGCTGCAGGAGTAGCGTCAGAAGCAGGTTTAAAGAAAGTAAAGGTATACGTTAAAGGACCAGGTAATGGTAGAGAATCTGCTATTCGTTCAATCCATAATGCAGGTATCGAAGTTACAGAAATTATCGATGTAACTCCATTACCACATAACGGTTGTCGTCCTCCAAAACGTCGTAGAGTATAATTACATTTTAATGTAAGTTAAATAAATATCAGCTATATATAGCTGATATTTATTTTTTTATGTACATTTGCAAACCGAAAAAATAATATAAACAAGTATTAATGAGAGATTAACGTTTGTCGAAGGATAAGATTAAGACCTTAATTCACAAACACTCTCTAAATTTAATTTAAAATGGCAAGATATACTGGTCCTAAAACTAAAATAGCTCGTAAGTTTGGCGAAGCTATATTCGGAGATGATAAATCTTTCGAAAAAAGAAATTACCCTCCTGGGCAACACGGTAACAACCGTCGTCGTGGTAAAAAATCTGAATACGCTATCCAGTTAATGGAAAAGCAAAAAGCTAAATATACTTACGGTATTTTAGAAAGACAATTTAGAGGCTTATTTAAAAAAGCTAGAGCTGCACAAGGTATTACAGGTGAAGTTTTACTACAATTATGTGAATCTAGATTAGATAATGTTGTTTTCCGTATGGGAATTGCTCCAACAAGAAGTGGTGCAAGACAATTAGTTTCTCATAGGCACATTACTGTAAATGGTGAATTGGTAAATATTCCTTCTTATCAATTAAAAGCTGGTGATGTTGTTGCTGTAAGAGAAAAATCTAAATCTTTAGAAGCTATTGAAAGATCTTTAGCAAATTCTAGTAATGTTTTTGAGTGGATTACATGGAATAGTGACACTAAACAAGGAACTTACGTTTCTGTACCACAAAGAATTCAAATCCCAGAAAATATCAACGAGCAATTTATCGTCGAATTATATTCTAAATAATAAATTAACACCATTGGTATTTAGCCAAAGGGTTTATTCGTATTTCTTCAAACTTATAAACCGCGCAACTAAATAACAATTAAAACGAAGAAAAACTATGGCAGTATTTAATTTTCAAAAGCCGGATAAAGTAATCATGATTGATTCAACTGATTACGAAGGCAAATTCGAATTCAGACCTTTAGAACCAGGTTATGGTTTAACAGTTGGTAACGCTTTACGCAGGGTATTACTTTCCTCTTTAGAGGGATTTGCTATTACTTCTGTTAGAATTGAAAGTGTAGACCATGAGTTTTCAACTATAGCTGGAGTTGTAGAGGATGTTACCGAAATCATTTTAAATTTAAAACAAGTACGTTTTAAAAGACAAATTGATGATATTGATAACGAATCAGTTTCAATTTCAATATCTGGTCAAGAGAGAATTACAGCTGGAGATTTCCAAAAATTTATTTCAGGATTCCAAGTATTAAATACAGAATTAGTAATCTGTAATTTAGACCCTAAGGTAAACTTAAATATGGAAATTACTATTGAAAAAGGTAGAGGTTATGTACCTGCTGAAGAAAACAAAAAAGCTTCTGCACCAATAGGTACTATTTTTACCGATTCAATTTATACACCAATTAAAAACGTTAAGTATAGTATTGAAAACTATCGTGTAGAACAAAAAACTGATTACGAAAAATTAGTTTTTGAAATTTTAACCGATGGATCAATAACTCCACAAGACGCTTTAACTGAAGCTGCAAAAACATTAATTCACCACTTCATGTTATTCTCTGATGAGCGTATAACACTTGAAGCTGATGAAATAGCACAAACTGAAACTTATGACGAAGAATCACTTCACATGAGACAGTTACTTAAAACTAAATTAGTTGATATGGATTTATCTGTACGTGCACTTAACTGTTTAAAAGCTGCCGAAGTAGATACTTTAGGAGATTTAGTATCATTTAATAAAAACGATTTAATGAAGTTCCGTAACTTTGGTAAAAAATCATTAACTGAGCTAGAAGAACTAGTAAATGTTAAAGGTTTAAACTTCGGAATGGACTTAAGCAAATATAAATTAGACAAAGATTAATTTTATAAACTCCTTTATAATTTGCTCCTTAAATAAGTTGTAGCAAGATAAAGGTTTAACACAAAAGTCATGAGACACGGAAAAAAGATTAACCATTTAGGCAGAAAAACAGCTCACAGAAAAGCAATGTTAGCTAATATGGCATGTTCTTTAATAGAGCACAAACGTATTAACACTACTGTAGCAAAAGCAAAAGCTTTAAAACAATTTGTTGAGCCGTTAGTAACAAAGTCTAAAGAAGATACAACACATAACAGACGTATTGTTATGTCACGCCTTAGACAAAAAGATGCGGTTACTGAACTATTTAGAGAAGTAGCTACTAAAGTTGCAGACAGACCAGGTGGTTATACACGTATTATTAAATTAGGAAATCGTTTAGGTGATAATGCCGATATGGCTATGATTGAGTTAGTAGATTACAACGAAATTTACAACGCTGATAAACCTAAGAAGAAAACAACAAGAAGAAGCAGAAGAGGTGGTTCTAAACCAGCTGAAGCTGCTCCAGTTGAAACTAAAGCTTCTAACGAAGAAGAATAAATGTTAATAAGCTTAAAAAATATAAGGGCAAACTATTTTAGTTTGTCTTTTTTTTTTATGTAAATTTAAAAAATCATTAATCAAAAATTTTTTAAATGAAATTAGTTTATCTTTTAATTACACTTGTCTTTATTAATAAAGGTTTACATGCTCAAACTGATCTAAATGTAGTAGTAAACAAATCTTATTTTGATATAAATACAGGTAGCAATTTTATGAGTGGTTTTACCGTCAAATCACCAATAATTAATAACCAAATTGAAGGAAATTATTATTTGTTTAATAATTGGTTTCAAGCAGCATTTGTTTATGATTTAGAAAATAAAGGCTATAAGATTTCTAATTCAAATTTTAACATAAAGGATAATGCCATTGAGGTTAAATTGCCAACTGAAGAAGGTAAGGAACCAGAGAAATTTATCTTCGATTCTGATAAAATATCCAAATTTGTGTTTAAGAATCATTTTTTCGTAAAAAAGATGATAGATGATAGTGGTGAAAAATATTTTGTAGAAGCATTAATAAAAGAAGGAAATATAAAATTATATAAATATCAATACACAGAGATTTTAGAGGCATCTTTTAATAAAATGACTCAGAAAAAATTAGGAAAAGATAAGATACTTATAAAATATAGATACTTTATCGAACGTAATAATGGTGCTTTAAATGAAATTAAACTTAGCAAATCGGGTATTATTAAAGCTTTAAATAATTCAACAAAATTAAAACAATATATAAAAGAAAATAAACTTAAAATGAAAAAAACTGTTGATTTTATTAATGTTATTAATTATTTTAATTCAATTTAATAATACATTTTAAATTTGCAATTCAACCAACCTAAAATATTTCTAAATTATTTATTTCTAAGATTTGTTTTCTTTAAACTTTGTTAATTAAAGTTTAAATTTATTATAAATGTATAGTTACGTACTTGTTTTTTTTAATTTTAAACTCAAACATTAAAATTAACATTATGCTCTACAAAATTAATTTATTAACAATATTTTTTATTAGTACTTTCTCAATAGCTCAAAATACTGATGCCGAAATTGTAATAGAAGGCAACACAATGAACATGTCAGGAAAGGGGAACTTAAGTAATGGTTTCTGGGTAAAATCTAGCAGTATAAAAAAAGAAGTAGTAGGCACTGACTATATGGTTGAAAACTGGGCAGAAACAGTAGAGTTACATGATGTAAAAAATAAGTCATATAAAATACCTAATTCCAACTTTAATATTACTCATAATAGATTAGAATCTAAAATAGGTGATGATAAAAAGGCAAAAACCTTTATTTTCGATAAAAAAAATGTTAATGATTTTGTATTGCAAAATCATTTATTTGTTAAAAAACAAATTGATAAAAAAATCACATATGTCGAATCACTATCTAACGAGGTCGGCGTAAATTTATATAAATATTACTTTTCAGAAGTTATTGAAGCTGCATTCAACACTATGACTCAAAAAAAAATGGGTAAGGATAAAATTGTGATAAAGACTAAATATTATCTTGAAAAACAAGAGAATGTACTAACTGAATTGAAATTTAGTAAATCAGGAATTATAAAATCATTATCTAATTCTACAGAATTAAAAAAATATATTAAATCTAATCATTTAAAAATGAAAGAAGAGAAGGAATTTATAGATGTTTTACATTATTATAATACCATATAATTTTGTTAATTAAATAAATATAAGGGCAAACTATTTTAGTTTGTCCTTTTTTTTGTGCAATTTTGTGAAACTTTTTTTTAAATGAGATATCAAAAACGACAAAAAGCCATTATTCTCCTAGCAGATGGCACTGTTTTTTACGGAAAGGCAGTTGGTAACAAGCAAGGTACTTCCTTCGGTGAGGTTTGTTTTAACACAGGTATGACTGGATATCAAGAGATATTCACAGATCCTTCATACTTTGGTCAAATCATGGTAACAACAAATGCTCACATTGGTAATTATGGAATCAATGAAGGCGAAGTTGAATCTAATTCTGTTAAAATTGCAGGTTTAGTGGTAAAAAACTTTAGTTACGAATATTCCAGAGAAGCTGCTGACAATTCTCTTGAAGTATTTTTAAACGATAATAATCTTTTTGCTATATCCGATGTTGATACACGTGCACTTGTTAGCTATATCAGAGAGCATGGAGCAATGAATGCTGTAATATCAACAGATGTAGCGAATATTGATGATTTGAAAAAGCAATTAGCAGAATTTCCTAAAATGGAAGGTTTAGAACTAGCTTCTAAAGTTTCTACTAAAGAGCCTTATTATTATGGAGATGAAAATGCTACATATAAAGTTGCAGCTTTAGATTTAGGGATTAAAACCAATATTCTTAGAAACTTAGCTAAACGAGATGTTTACATTAAGGTATTTCCATACACAGCAAAATTTGAAGATTTAGAAGCTTTTAACCCTGACGGTTATTTTATATCTAACGGTCCTGGAGATCCAGAACCATTAGTTGAGGCTCAACAATTAGCTAAAGAAGTTATAAAAAGAAATTTACCATTATTTGGAATTTGTTTAGGTCACCAAATAATAGCTTTGGCTAATGGGGTATCTACTTATAAAATGTATAATGGACATAGAGGAATAAATCATCCTATTAAAAATTTAATTACTGGTAAAGGCGAAATTACTTCTCAAAATCATGGTTTTGCCATAAATAGAGAAGAAACAGAAGCTAATTCAGAATTAGAAATAACACATGTGCATTTAAATGATAATACTATTGCTGGTATTGCGATGAAAAATAAAAATTGTTTTTCGGTACAGTATCATCCAGAAGCTAGTCCAGGACCACATGATGCATCGTATTTATTCGATCAATTCATAGATAATATTAAAAAATAGTTTAAGAAAAACTCAAAAACAGTTAATTGTTTTTGAGTTTTTTTTTAATACTAAAACGTTATCGAAATGTTTTTTTAAATTCTTTTAAAAAGCATTAAATAATAACAAGATTAAACCGTAAATTTGAATAAAATAAAGATTAAAATAAACTTATTATGAGTGTAATAGTTAACGTTCACGCAAGACAAATTTTAGATTCTAGAGGAAACCCTACTGTAGAAGTAGATGTAGTAACAGAAAACGATGTTTTAGGTAGAGCCGCAGTGCCATCTGGAGCATCAACAGGAGAGCACGAAGCCGTTGAGTTAAGAGATGGTGGAAATACCTATATGGGTAAAGGTGTTTTAAAAGCTGTTGAAAATGTTAACGCTATTATCGCTCAAGAATTATTAGGTGTTTCAGTTTTTGAACAAAACCTAATTGATAAAATAATGATTGAGTTAGATGGAACATCTAATAAATCAAAATTAGGAGCCAACGCCATTTTAGGTGTATCTTTAGCAGTAGCTAAAGCAGCAGCTGGAGAGCTTGGTTTACCTTTGTACAGATACGTTGGAGGTGTTTCAGCAAACACATTACCAGTACCTATGATGAATATTATTAATGGAGGTTCGCATAGCGATGCGCCAATAGCATTTCAAGAATTTATGGTAATGCCAGTAAAAGCCAAAAGCTTTACACATGCCATGCAAATGGGAACCGAAATTTTTCATAACCTAAAAAAAGTATTACACGACCGTAACTTAAGTACAGCAGTAGGTGACGAAGGTGGTTTTGCTCCAACTTTAGATGGAACAGAAGATGCTATTGAAACTATAGCAAAAGCTGTTGAAAATGCTGGTTACAAATTTGGAGATGAAGTAATGATTGCTCTAGATTGTGCTTCTGCAGAGTTTTATGTTGATGGAAAATATGATTACTCTAAGTTTGAAGGAGAAACAGGAGTTATCAGAACAAGTAAAGAGCAAGCAGATTATTTAGCCGAATTAGTTGAAAAATACCCAATTATTTCTATTGAGGACGGTATGGATGAAAACGATTGGGATGGTTGGAAATATTTAACTGAGATTGTTGGAGATAAAGTACAATTAGTAGGAGACGATTTATACGTAACTAACGTAGAGCGTTTATCAAAAGGTATTGAAAACGGTATTGCTAATTCAATATTAATTAAAGTAAACCAAATAGGTACTTTAACCGAAACTATTGCAGCTGTTAATATGGCACATAACGCAGGTTATACATCTGTAATGTCTCACCGTTCTGGAGAAACAGAGGATAATACTATTGCAGATTTAGCAGTAGCATTAAATACAGGTCAAATTAAAACAGGTTCTGCTTCACGAAGCGATCGTATGGCAAAATACAATCAATTATTACGTATTGAAGAAGAATTAGGAGATGTTGCTTATTTTCCTGGTAAAAATGCATTTAAAGTAAAGTAAAATCAAGTTATATTTTACACAAAAAAGCGGTTGTTGTTAAATAATCGCTTTTTTTATGTTTATTACTAAAATTAATAGCAGTATTTATTAAATCATTTAAAATAGGCTTTAAAAATAGAGGTATATTTATTATTTTAGCCTTCGGCAAAAAATAAACATAAAATACAACATTAAACATGGCAAATACTGCTACATTAGAAATAAACGGTAAAAAAACCGAATTTCCTTTAATAAAGGGAACAGAAGATGAAGTTGCAATAGACATCTCGAAATTAAGAGCGTCAACAGGTGGGGTAATTACTGTAGACCCAGGATATAAAAATACGGGTTCTTGTGAAAGTGCCATTACTTTTCTTGATGGGGAAAAAGGTATTTTAAGATATCGTGGATATTCTATAGAAGAATTAGCTGAAAAAGCAGATTTTTTAGAGGTAGTTTATTTGTTAATTTTTGGAGAACTTCCAACAGCAAGCGAATTAGATAAATTTGAAAATGATATTAAAGCTAATTCACTTGTAGATGACGATGTAAGAAAGATTCTTGAAGCGTTTCCAAAAAATGCACATCCAATGGGTGTGTTATCTTCATTAACAAGTGCTTTAACCGCATTTAATCCAATATCGGTTAATATAGAGTCGCAAGAAGACATGTATAACGCTATTGTAACAATTTTAGGGAAATTTCCATTATTAGTTGGTTGGACAATGCGTAAGAAAAAAGGTTTACATTTAAACTATGGAAAGAAGTCTTTAGGTTACGTAGAAAACTTAATGTACTTAATGTTTAAACAACCAAATGAAGAGTTTGAAGTTAATCCTATTATAAAAGATGCTTTAGATAAGTTGTTAATTCTTCATGCCGATCACGAACAAAACTGTTCTACATCAACAGTAAGAATTGTTGGTTCTTCTCATGCCGGTTTGTTTGCATCATTATCTGCTGGTATTTCAGCACTATGGGGTCCACTTCATGGAGGAGCAAACCAAGCCGTGTTAGAAATGCTTGAAGCTATAAAGGCCGATGGTGGAGATACTAAAAAATACATGGCAAAGGCTAAAGATAAAAATGATCCGTTCCGTTTAATGGGCTTTGGGCACAGAGTTTATAAAAATTTCGATCCAAGAGCAAGAATTATTAAAAAGGCTGCCGATGAAGTTTTAGGAGATTTAGGAATTAGCGACCCAATTTTAGATATTGCAAGAGGTCTAGAAAAAGAAGCTTTAGAAGATCAGTATTTTGTAGATAGAAAATTATACCCTAACGTAGATTTCTATTCAGGTATTATTTACCGTGCTATGGGTATTCCTGTTGAAATGTTTACTGTAATGTTTGCTCTTGGCCGTTTACCTGGTTGGATAGCCCAATGGAGAGAAATGCGTTTACGTAAAGAACCAATTGGTCGTCCAAGACAAGTTTATATTGGGGAAAACGAAAGAGCATTTAAAGCTATAAACGAAAGATAAAAATAGTTTTAAATAAAACTTTAAAATATAAAGCTTCATAAGTTAGTTCTTGTGAAGCTTTTTTATATTTACAGTATGTTAAAACTAAATGTTAAAAACGAAACTTCAAGGCTTCGTGCAGTAATCTTAGGAACTGCAGTAAATAATGGATCGGTACCAAAACTTGAAGATTGTTACGACCCAAAGAGTAGGGAGCATGTGCTATCTGGAACTTATCCTAAGGAGGAAGATATGATTTTAGAAATGGAAGCTGTAGCAAAGGTTTTTAATAAATATAATGTACAAGTTTTTAGGCCAACAGTTATACTTAACTGTAACCAAATATTCTCTCGAGATATAGCTTTTGTTATTGAAAATAAAATAATTCGAGCAAATATTTTACCAGACAGGGAAGAAGAAGTAAAAGCGATACAACACGTTTGGAATCAAATAGAACCTGAGCATAGGATAATTTTACCAGAGGCTTGCCATATTGAAGGAGGAGACATAATGCCTTGGAACGATTATATATTTATTGGAACATATACCGGTGATGATTATCCAAATTTTATAACAGCTAGAACCAATAAAGAAGCTGTAAAAGCCATTCAAGAACTTTTTCCAAATAAAAAAGTAAAAGCTTTCGAGCTAAGAAAGTCTAATACCAATGCTAAAGAAAACGCATTACATTTAGATTGTTGTTTTCAACCGTTAGGGAAAGGAAAAGCAATACTTCATAAAAACGGATTTTTAGTTGAAAAAGAATACAATTGGTTAGTTGATTTTTTTGGGAAAGAAAATATTTTTGAAATTACAAAGGAGGAAATGTATAACATGAACAGCAATGTGTTTTCAATTTCTGAAGAAGTAATTATTTCCGAGCAAAATTTCACTAGGTTAAACCAATGGCTAAGAAATGAAGGTTTTGTAGTTGAAGAAGTTCCGTATGCCGAAATAGCAAAACAAGAAGGTTTATTACGTTGTTCAACCTTACCCTTAATTCGCGATTAAATATATTGTTTATAGAATAAAAAGGCCTTTACAATTAGTAAAAGCCTTTTGTTTAAAGTAAAAAGTGTTTTTAATCAACACCTAAATAAGTAAGTGATTCATCTGTTACAGGAATGGCGTAAACTCGCCAAAGAGTGTCGTATCCAGCATACTTCCATAAAACTTCACCATTATTCGATACTTCCCAAACAGTACCATCTCTTCCCTCAGCAATAAGTGTGTTACCATTAGGTGTTCTAACAGCACCGCCTAAACCAGCACTATATAATTCAGAATCTGTAAATGACCAAACTAATTCTGGTTCGTTGTTAGTCCCACTAACAAGTTGGTAAGGCGGGTTTAATTCATATTCGAAAACCGCAGACTGATTATCATAAATATTGTTTGAGAAAACTAGCATATTACCCGTATCTAGTAAATTAGGATAATGTACATCGTTTAATGTTACATCTCCAATATTGTCGTAAGTTAATGGGTTGCCAAAACGATAAATTAAGTCGCCTCCTAAGTTATAATTTCCGCCAGAGCTTGTAGCGGCTTCGGCAGTAGTAGTACTATGGTCTATTACCCAAACCTCGCTATAGTTATTAATAGTAACATAAATAATGTCGTTATCTTCATCAACAGTAATTCCGTTGGCATGCATAATATCGCCATTATCTTGCGAGCTGTTATAATTAATATCAATTTTATTAGGGTTTTCTTCAACAGAACCATAATTAAGTTTGGTGCTGTCGTAGTCTTGAATTAAATGATCTGTGGCGTGCCATTCCCAAACAATTTCTTGGGTTAACGGATTCATTTCTACAATAGCTTCTGGGTAAATGTCTTGACTTCCAGAAAAACCTTGTTCGGCAGCATCACTAGCTGTAAGCTCTTCCCAAACGGGAAAAATAATATTTCCGTTAGATAGGTATTCTACATCGTGATGTGCGGTTTGAGTAGTTGTACTATACGATACTTCCCAATCTGTGGTTTGGTCGGCATTAATTTTTTGAAATTTTCCGCCATAACCACCAAAGGTAATTGCAGCATCATTGGCTTTTAAACAAACAATCATACTACCATCGCTTAATAAACTAGCATCATTGCCTATGGCATCGTCAAAGTCCCAACTAAAAAGTATATCACCATCATGATCAATAATATCTGCACCTTGCCCTGTTTGATCAACTACTAAAATATATGTAGAAGTATCATAATCCGAATCATCATTATTTGTTTGTTCGGTGTCGTTATCATCATTGTTACAAGACGTAAATAATGCAATAAGGACGATTACTAACAGCTGTTTTGTAACAGCTAAATTTAATTTTAACATATTTTTCATAATAAAGTTTTATTTAAATCTTTAGATGAGATTTTTTATAAAAACACGCACTTTATGATGAAAAATAAAATTAGGTTTAGAGTGTTATCAGGTTTTATACATTTATAAAACTGTAAAAGGTAATTTAAACCAGTAGATTACTTAATCTTTTTTTAGACTAGTATAAAAAATACGCCTTATTTTTTCTGAGGAAATAAAACAGCAGCCATAATTTAAATCGTCATAGATTTTTGTTAGCGATGTATTTTTAGCTACTTCATTTTCTGTTTTCCCTTTTTCAATTTCAGCTAAAACATTAGTTTTTAAAGTTTCAAGCATATTTAAAAAGGTTTTGTAATCGTTTGTTGTAGCGACACTACCATGGCCAGGAATTATTTTAGTGTTTTCATCAATTAACATAAGGCTTTTTTTAACGGCATTAATATAACCATTAACACTACCTCCAGATTTTAAATCTATATATGGGTAACGACCATTAAAAAAAGTATCGCCGGTGTGTAATACATTGCTTTCGGTAAAATAAATTACAGCATCGCCATCTGTGTGAGCGTTGTCTACATGTATCATCATGACTTCTTCATTGTTAATATACACATTCAACTCACTATTAAAAGTTATTACTGGAAGTGCTTTTTTAGATTGTTTTGTGTTAGCTTTTATTCGATTGTAAACGTTGTTATGTGCAATTATAGGTGTGTTTAGCGTTGCGATATTTTCATTTCCTCCTGTATGATCTCCATGATGGTGTGTATTAGCTAAAAACTTTATAGGTTTATCACTTAAGGTTTTTATGGCCTCTAAAATTTTAGGTGTTAAACCCGCAAATTGGCTGTCTATCATTAAAATACCGTCGGCGCCAATTGATAAACCAATATTTCCACCTTGTCCCTCTAGCATATAAATGTTTTCAGTTAGCGGTGTTGTGGTAATAATAATGTCTTTTTTGTTTTGAGCTGAGGCAGATATTATAGTGCAGCAAAAAAATAAAAAATAATAGAAGTCAAGGTTTTTCATATCAGTAATAGCTTTTTATGTAAAATTACAATTTTTAATAAATATTAAAAACATTGCCCAAAAGGCTTTTATAAAGTATCTTTGCACTCGCAAAACAAAACGGGCATAGCCTTAAAGCAATTGAGCAAAACCAATACTTCAATAACAGCACCTTCTGTAATTTCAGATTTTAAAGAAATCACTAAAATGCGATTAGCACTAAGTGTGGTATTTTCGTCGCTGGCCGGATATTTATTAGGTGTTGAAGTGGTTGAAGTAAAAACCTTAATTCTTTTAGCTTTAGGTGGTTATTTTATGGTAGGGGCTTCAAATGCTTTTAATCAAATAATTGAAAAAGATTTAGATGCTTTAATGAGCCGTACAAAAAATCGTCCTATTCCATCAGGTCGTATGTCGGTTACTACAGCATTTATAATAGCTTGTACTTTCACGATTTTAGGTATCGTTATTTTATACACCATTAACAAGCAAACAGCTATGTTTGGTGCTATTTCAACATTTTTATATACATCTGTTTACACGCCTTTAAAAACAAAAACACCACTTGCCGTTTTTGTGGGAGCTATACCAGGAGCCATACCTTTTATGTTAGGTTGGGTTGCTGCTACAGATGATTTTGGAATAGAACCAGGAACACTTTTTGCGTTACAGTTTTTTTGGCAATTCCCGCATTTTTGGGCTATTGGATGGTTTTTATTTGATGATTATAAAAAAGGCGGATTTTTTATGCTGCCAACAGGAAAACAAGATAAAGGTACAGCGGTACAAACTATTATGTACACTATCTGGACTATTATGGTATCAATAATTCCTGTTTTTGGCTTTACAGGTAGGCTACAACTTTCTGTAATTGCGACTATAGTAGTGTTTTTATTAGGTTTATGGATGTTGTATTACGCTATAAGATTGTTTAGATTAATGACAGAGAAAGCTGCTAAACAGCTTATGTTAGTAAGTGTATCTTACATATCGTTGGTACAAATTGTATATGTAGTCGATAAATTTTTACATTAAATTATGGATTTAACTCAAGGAACTCCTCAAGAAAAAAATATTAGAGCAAAAAAAATGATGCTTTGGTTTGGCATTATTTCACTTATTATGTCTTTTGCTGGCTGGACAAGTGCATTTGTAGTAAGTAGTTCACGTCCCGATTGGTTGAAAGATTTCCAGTTACCAAATGCATTTATAATTAGCACAGTAGTTATAATAATAAGTAGTGTAACTTTTTTTATGGCAAAAAATGCTTTGAAAAAAAATAATAAAAGTCTAACAACAATATGGTTAGTAATAACTTTAGTGCTAGGTGTTGTTTTTATTTTTAATCAATTTCAAGGTTTTCAAGAAATAATTAATCTAGGTTATAACTTTACAGGACCAACGAGTAATGTAACTATGTCTTATATTTATTTAATTGCTGTAGTTCATATTTTACATGTTGTTGTAGGTTTAATTTGTTTGTTAGTAGTTATTTTTAATCATTTAAGAAATAAATATTCTGTATCGAACAGGCTAGGTTTTGATTTAGCAGCCACCTTTTGGCATTTTATAGATATTCTTTGGGTGTATTTATTTTTGTTTCTTTATTTTGTGGGATAACAAAAAATGTAAATCAACTTTTATTTAAAGTGGGTATAATTTGTAGTTTGATGTTTTATTACATAAATAAAATACCTATTTTTGTGCAACTTTTATAAACAATAACCAAAATTTATGAGTACAGCAGTAGCAGAAGGCAAAACATGGAGCGGAGGAAACGAGCCATTAAAAGCTAGTTACGGAAAGATGATGATGTGGTTTTTCATCCTTTCAGATGCCTTAACTTTTTCTGGGTTTTTAGCAGCCTACGGATTTTCAAGATTTAAATTTATTGATGCATGGCCAATTGCCGATGAAGTGTTTACACACGTACCATTTTTACATGGGCAAGAACTACCAATGATTTATGTAGCCTTTATGACATTTGTATTAATCATGTCTTCGGTTACTATGGTATTAGCTGTAGATGCAGGTCATCATTTAAATAAAGCAAAAGTTACTATTTATATGTTTTTAACTATAATTGGTGGTATTATATTCGTTGGTTCTCAAGCATGGGAATGGGCTACATTCATTCAAGGAGATTATGGTGCGGTACAAACAAAAGGTGGTAACATTTTACAGTTTGTAGATACCGAAGGTCATCGAGTAGCATTAAGTGATTTTGTTGTTGCTAGCCATACAGACAGAACACAGCACGAAAGTAAAAACGGTTTATGGTTTGTTAACGAAGGTACGTTACCAACTTATAGTGTTCAAGATGTTATTCATGGTTTAGAGTCTCATGAAAATGTTTTAGTGCGAACTCAAACATTAACAGAAGAAGGGGAAAAAACAGTATTATCTAGAACAGAGTCTTTAGAAGCTATAAAAACAAACGGTAAAGCAGTTGTAGAAGGTGCTAATCTTCACGTAAACGAATACGGTTCGCCATTATTTGCAGATTTCTTTTTCTTTATAACAGGATTTCACGGGTTTCACGTATTTTCGGGTATTGTACTTAATATTATCATTTTCTTTAACGTAGTAATAGGTACTTACGAAAAACGTAAGAGCTACGAAATGGTAGAAAAAGTTGGTTTATACTGGCACTTTGTAGATTTAGTTTGGGTATTCGTATTCACATTCTTCTACTTAGTATAACAAAAAAATAAATTAAAATGGCACACGAACATAAATTAGAAATTTTTAGAGGACTTTGGAAATTTAAGTCTAACAAACAAAAAATCTGGGGTGTTTTAGCATTTCTTTCGTTTGTAACTGCAATAGAAGTTGTTTTAGGTATATACAAACCAGAAGGATTAATGGCTAAGTTTTTAGGAATGAAATTACTTAACTGGATTTTCATAATATTAACTATTGTAAAAGCGTATTATATCGCTTGGGATTTTATGCACATGCGCGACGAAACTAAAGGATTGAGACGTGCGGTAGTATGGACAGGCGTTTTCTTAATAATATATTTATCATTTATATTATTGCAAGAAGGAGGATATGTATTTAATGTTTACGATAACGGTTACATAAAACGCGATTTTTAAATATAAAATCAGTTAAATAATAATATTAAGGCGGTTTTTAAACCGCCTTTTTTTATTTTTGCAAAACAAATTTTACAGTGTTTTTATGAGTAAAAGTAAAGCCAGTAGGTATTTTGTTTTGGTAGTATTATTCTTTTTACCAGTGGCATTTCTGTTGCTGTTATATCCTGCAACACATAATTATACACCTCTAGAAATAATAAATGAGAATGTTACTGATTTAAATGGGTTTACATCTCTTACCAAAGAAGACGTTCAATTAAAAGATCATATTACAGTTTTAGGTTTTTTAGGCGAAAACCCAATAGATCATACCATTGCAGCTTCCAATTTAAAAGAATTAGTTTACGATAAATTTAAAGGCTTTAAAAAGTTTCAAATAGTAATGCTTTTACCAACAGGAACCGAAGCTTCGGTTGAAACTGTAAAAAAAGAGATAAGTTCTTATGAAGCTTTAGACTATTGGCATTTTGTTTTTGCATCACCAAATAAAATAAAACAAATACATAATAGTTTAAAAACAGATACACCGCTATCGGCAGATTTATACTCGCAGAAGGTTTTTGTTGTAGATAAAGATTTAACACAACGTGGGAGACTTGATGATAGAGAAGACAATGAAAAAGAAAAAAATAAACCTGTTTATGGTTTAAACGGTTACGATTGTATTGAAGTAGCCGAAATAAAAAATAAAATGAGTGACGATTTGCGTGTATTGTTTACAGAATATCGCCAAAAGCGAAAGGGTGAATTTGAAAACACAGATACAAGGCGCGCTAACGATTTAAAAAATAGCAATGAAGAAAACTAATTATTCATACGTTGGTATAGCATTTATAATATTACTTTTTGGTATTTTATTTGTTCCTAAAATAGTCGATAGAATTACTCAAGGCGATGTAATTAGAAACGAAAGTCGAAGTGATTATGCAAACGATAAAAAAAATCAAGCTTCAGATTTAGTTTTTATTGACAATAATGGTGAAAAACGCAAAGTACCCGAATTTAGTTTTACCAATCAAGAAGGTAAAACAATAACTAATAAAGATTATTTAGGAAAAGTATATGTAGTTGAATTCTTTTTTACAACATGTCCAACTATTTGCCCAAGAATGAATAATAATTTGGTTAAAATACAGGATACATTTAAAGATTTTGAAAATTTTGGTGTAGCATCATTCACCATAAATCCAGATTACGATACTCCAGAGGTTTTAAAAAATTACGCTCAAACATATGGTATTACTAACCCTAATTGGAATTTATTAACCGGAGAAAAAGAGGCAATATATAATTTAGCTAATGCTGGTTTTTATATTTATGCAGCACAAAACGAGAATGTATTAGGAGGCTTCGAGCATTCAGGAAACTTCGCTTTAATAGATAAAAACGGATATATTCGCTCTAGAAAAGACGAAAACGGAAATCCAATAATATATTACAGAGGCATTGTATCTGAAGAAGAACAAACCGACGACGACGGTATAGCCGAAGAAATAAGCATATTAAAAGAAGACATAGCAAAACTTTTAAAAGAATAACATGAATACCAATAAAAATACGCAAGACCATAAAAAATACAATACTTTAATAATTATACTATCTGTAGTTATACCCGTTGTAGTAGCAATACTTTTTGGCGTAAAGTTAGATGTTGAATTACCTATATTTTTACCACCAGTTTATGCAGTAATAAACGGTATTACTGCTGTTGTTTTAGTTCTTGCTGTGTGGCAAATTAAAAAAGGAAACCAAAAGGCTCACGAATTATTAATGAAATTTGCCATAGGGTTATCGTTACTGTTTTTAGTTATGTATGTGTTATATCACATGACTAGTGACTCTACAAGTTACGAAGGTAGTTACGGCGCTATTTATTACACAATTTTAATAAGTCATATAATTTTATCAGTAGCTGTAATACCATTTGTATTAATTACTTATGCAAGAGCCATTACCCAAAATTTTAAATTACATAAAAAGATAGCTAAAATAACATATCCAATTTGGTTGTATGTTGCAGTAACAGGAGTTATTGTTTATTTAATGATTTCACCGTATTATAACTAAATTCAATATTTAGAATTAAAAAAGTAATTTTTTAAAATGAAGCAAAAAGCAGTCCTTTCTTTAATCATTCTATTTCTTTTTTTTAAAGGAAATGCGCAATGTGCTATGTGTCGTGCTGTATTAGAAAGCGAAGAAAGCCAAACTGCAGCCGAAGCCATAAACGACGGCATAGTTTATTTAATGGCAATACCTTACATTTTAGTTGGAGGGCTCATTTATTTTATATACCAGAAATACAAAACCTCAAGCAATAAATAATTTTTTTAATTTTTTTTGTAACATTTTTTTTTATTGATAGTCTAAGAAGAAAGGCTTAACTTAAAGGTCGGCTAATCAATCAAAAATTAAAATGTTAAAAATTAACCAGCTTCACAAATCCTATCCCATAGGAGACTCAAGTTTACATGTATTAAAGGGAATTGATATTTCTGTTGAAGAAGGCGAAATGGTTGCCATAATGGGCTCTTCAGGTTCAGGTAAATCAACGCTTTTAAATATTATTGGTATGTTAGATGAAGCCGATACCGGCGATTATATTCTAGATGGTTTACCAATAAAAAATCTTACTGAAAAAAAAGCAGCAGTTTACAGAAATAAATTTTTAGGCTTTATTTTCCAATCTTTCAATTTAATAAACTACAAAAATGCTATTGAAAACGTGGCCCTTCCATTGTATTATCAAGGAATAAAGCGTAAAGAACGTATTGAAAAAGCAAAATTTCATTTACAAAAAGTAGGTTTATTAGATTGGGCCGATCATTTACCAAAAGAACTTTCAGGAGGGCAAAAACAACGTGTTGCCATTGCTAGAGCATTAGCTGCAAACCCTAAATTATTACTTGCCGATGAGCCAACCGGAGCTTTAGATACTAAAACCTCTCACGAAATTATGGCTTTTATTCAAAGTCTTAACGATGAAGGTAAAACCATTTTAATGGTAACTCACGAAGAAGATATAGCAAATATGTGTAAACGGATTGTGCGTTTGCGAGATGGCGTAATAATGGAAGATAAAAAGGTAAACCAAGTAAGAGCAGAACAATATGTTTGATATAGACCTTTGGCGCGAAATTTTTCAGAGTATAAACATGAATAGAACGCGTAGTTTACTCTCTGGCTTCACGGTAGCTTTTGCAATTTTGTTATTCGCCATACTTTTTGGTATTGCAAATGGCTTACAAAACACATTTGAAGAAGCTTTTGTAGACGATGCAGACAATGCCATTTTTATAAGGTCTGGCTTAACAACTAAAGCAAATAAAGGTTACCAAGCAGGACGGAAAATTCAGTTTGAAAATGAAGATTACGAGTTTGTAAAAGAAGAATTTGGTGATGATATCGAGTATATAACATCACGAGTTTATAAAAATTTAAATGCTTCGTACAAAAACGAGCAGAATACTTATGATATTCGAGCGGTGCATCCAGACCATCAATTTCTTGAAAAAACATTAGTAAAAGAAGGACGCTATTTGAACTTCAACGATATTCAAAACAATACTAAAGTTGTTGTTGTTGGAAGAATGGTAGAAACCGATTTATATAAAACGGTTCCAGCCCTTGGTAAATACATTAATTTAAACGGTATTCAATATAAAATTGTTGGTGTTTTTGAAGATGAAGGAAGCGAATATGAAGAACGCCGTATTTACATGCCGGTTACAACAGCTCAAAAAATTTATGGAAATAACGATTATGTAGATGAAATAAGCCTAACCTATAATCCGGAAATGAATTCCGATCAAGCCTTAGCTTTTGGTAATAAAATTAAAGCTAAGTTAAAAGAACGGTTTTCTGTAGCTCCTTCAGATCAACGCGCTATTAGAATCTGGAATATGGCACAAGGCACAAAACAAGTAGATATAATGACATCTAGTTTAACCGTAATTATTCTAATTATTGGTTTTGGTACCTTAATCGCAGGTATTGTAGGTATAAGTAATATCATGATTTTTATAGTAAAAGAGCGCACCAAAGAAATAGGAATACGTAAGGCTTTAGGAGCATCTCCAAGATCTATTGTGGCAATTATACTAATAGAGTCTATTATAATTACTGCCATTGCTGGTTATGTTGGGCTATTAATTGGGGTTGCAGTTTTAGAGTTGGTTGGGCCATCACTAGAAGTTTATTTTATTAAAGATCCAGGAGTAAGTAACACTTTGGTTGTTGGAGCCACTTTAACTCTAATTATAGCCGGAACTATTGCAGGTTATGTGCCTGCAAAAAAGGCGTCGAGAATTAAACCAATTGTAGCATTAAGAAACGACTAGTATGTTAAAATTTTTATTAGAAAGAGACACTTGGCAAGAAATTTTCGATAGCTTAGGTAAAAACAAACTAAGGTCTATTTTAACCATGGTAGGTGTTTGGTGGGGTATTTTATTATTAATAGGATTGTTAGGTTCTGCCCGAGGTTTAGAGAATGCATTTAACCGCTTATTTGGCGATTTTGCAACAAATACAGTGTTTGTATGGGGACAAAGTACAGACCAGGCTTTTAAAGGTTTTCAAAAAGGCAGACAAGTAAGTTTAAGTTTAAACGATGCCAAAAGTATTGAAGCCAATGTAGAAGGTGTAGAGTTTGTTTTACCAAGAAGCCAGCAAACAGTTAGCGCAACCAGAAATTTTTTATCAGGAAGTTTTCAAATGGCGGGCGATTACCCGCTGCTCGATCAACTTCAGAAAAAGAATTTAATTCATGGGCGTTTCATTAATCAAAATGATATAAATGATAGAAAAAAAGTTGTGGTTATTTCCGAAGACAGCTATCAGCAATTATTCGAAAAAGATGAAGAAGCTATTGGTACTTACATTGAAATAAATGATATTAATTTTAAAGTTATAGGTGTTTTTGAAGTTGGTAATGTAAATATGGGACCACGAACAGATATGCATGTGCCTTTTACTACATTTCAGCAAATTTACAACCGAGGCGATAAAATTGGTTGGATGATGATAACTGGTCAACCAGAATACGATATTAAGCAAATTGAAACAGATGTTAAGTTAATGCTTAAAAACTTAAACGATATTCACCCTGAAGACGAGCGTGCCTTTGGTAGCTTTAACTTAGGTAAAGAGTTTAAAAAAATGACAGGCTTTTTAGTAGGTATGCAATTTTTAACATGGTTTGTAGGGATTGCAACATTAATTGCTGGTGTATTTGCCATAGGGAATATTTTACTTATCACAGTAAAAGAGCGCACTAAAGAAATTGGTGTAAGGCGTGCTTTAGGCGCAACACCGTACGAAATTAAAAGACAAATAGTAACAGAAGCAGTATTTTTAACACTTATGGCTGGGTTATTAGGTATAATAACCGGCGGTTGGATTTTAATTATAATGGACTACTTTTTTGGTCAAGGTCCGGATGCCGCTATAGTAAACGCATCAGTTTCAATAGCAGTTGTGTTTTTAGCCCTATTAATATTGGTAGCTTTAGGCACATTAATAGGCTTAATTCCTGCATTTAAAGCAACAAGTATAAAACCCATAGAAGCATTAAGAGAAGAATAAACAATCAAAAAAATGAATAAAACAGTTAAAATTATTTTAGGAATAGTAGCCCTAATTTTATTAGTATTTGTATTAAAATACTTTAAGGATGCCAACTCAAAATCTATTGAAGATTTTAAAGTAGAAGAACCCTTTTACACATCAATAAATACTAAAGCAGTAGCAACGGGAAAATTAAATCCAGAGGAAGAAATTGAATTAAAACCCCAAATTTCTGGTATTGTTGACGAAATTTTTGTTGAAGAAGGCGATTTAGTAAAAAAAGGCGATTTAATAGCTAAAATTAGAGTTGTACCAAACGAACAGAGTTTAGTAAGTGCAAGCAGTCGTATTAAAAGTGAACAATTAGGGTATAATAATGCTAAAGTATTATTCGATAGAAATAAAGCGTTGTTTGAAAAAGGTGTTATTTCTCAGCAAGATTTTGAAAATAGCGAATTAGCATTTAATCAATCCAAAGAAACTTTAGCACAAGCACAAAATGACTATAAAATTATTAAGCAAGGTTCTATTTCTGGCGGAAGTGCAGCAAATACAAGTATTGTAGCTCAAATACCAGGTACTATTTTAGAAATTCCGGTGCGAGAAGGAGATCAAGTTATACAAAGTAATAACTTTAACGATGGTACAACCATAGCAACAATTGCCGATATGAGTTTAATGATTTTTGAAGGTAAGGTTGATGAAGCCGAAATAGGAAAACTTAAAGAAGGCAAAGAAATAAAAGTAGTTTTAGGAGCCATTAACGACAAAGAATTTCCTGCTACTTTAACCTTTTTAGCACCCAAAGGAATAGAAGAAAATGGCGCAGTACAGTTTACCATAAAAGCCGATGTAAAGTTAGATTCTTTAACAAATATACGCGCAGGTTATAGTGCAAATGCTGAAATAGATATTGAGGCAAAAGATAGTGTTTTAGCTATTCGTGAAGCCTTATTACAATACAACAGAATTACCGAAAAACCTTTTGTAGAAATTCAGCAAGAAGACGGTAAATTTAAAAAAGAAAATGTAGAGCTTGGTTTATCTGATGGTATTAACGTTGAAATAGTTGAAGGTGTTAAAGAAGGCGATAAAATTAAAGTGTGGAACAAAGCATCAAAAGATAATGAGGATGAAGAAGAAAAGTAATTTTACAAAAAAATACATAAAAGCTTTTACGTTTTTAGGGCTGTTTTTATTAGCAGCGTCATTAAACGCTCAAGAAAAAAAATGGACATTAGAAGAATGTGTTTATTATGCACTTGAAAATAACATAAGCATTAAGCTAGCTAAAAATACATTATTGTCAAATAATCAAGATGTTTTAGCGGCAAAAGGGCAGTTTTTACCTTCAGTAGGAGCTGGTGTTACACAATCGCTAAGCCTTGGACAATCTGAAATTTATCCGGGAGCATTTGTAGATCGTACATTTCACTCAACAAGTGTTGGTGTATCTTTATCTCAAACTATTTTTGATGGATTTGCAAATACATACGCCTATAAACAATCTAAGCTTACTAGAGAAACAAATGAATTAGAGTTAAATAGAATAAAAGATGATATTTCCCTAAATGTAGTTAATGCTTATTTAAATGTTTTATTTAACAAAGAAAATTTAGAAACAGCACAAGCGCAATACGAGTTTAGTAAAAAACAATTAAATCAAGTACAAGATTTAGTTGATGCAGGTGTACAGCCAAGAGCAAATATTTACGATGCAGAAGCTACATTAAGTAGAGACGAACAACAAGTTACTTTGTCCGAAAACAGTGTGAATTTAGCGCTGTTATCGCTTTCTCAATTATTACAAGTTCCGTTTAAAGATTTTAATGTTGAAGATGTAGAAGTAGAAAATCCTTCTGCAGAACTTTTATACAAAAGTATTGAGCCAATTTTAGATTATGCTGTTGCCAACAGAAATGAAATTAAAGTAGCCGAAAAAAATATAGAAAGTTCAAAATTAAGTACAAAAATTGCAGAAGGTGGTTATTTACCAAGTTTAACCTTTGGTTATGGGTACAATTCTGGAGCCAATTTCTCTAACTTAATTAGCTATAATTCGTTTTTCGAGCAGTTAAATGATAATCGAGGACATAGTTTTAGTTTATCGCTTAGCATACCAATATTTTCAAGATTTGCAAATAAAACATCTGTAGCTAAATCGGTTATTCAAGAAGATAATAGTTTATTAAACTTACAGCAGGCTAAATTAGATTTAGAAACTAATATTCAAAGTGCTTTTACAGATGCTCAAGCAGCTTTTAAAGCTTTTGAAGCAGCAAAAAAAACATTAGCATCGCAGGAATTAGCTTTTGCAAACTCTAAAGAAAGGTTTGATATAGGAGCCATGACATCGTACGATTTAGAGCAGGCTAGAGTACAATTAATAAATGCAGAATCCTCTTTAATAAACGCTAAGTACGATTTTATTTTTAAAACAAAAGTTTTAGATTTTTACTTAGGTAAACCTTTAACAAATTAATATGTAATTTTGCAATCTAAGCATTATAAATAATCACATAAATCATTCCCGCTTAGGCGGGAATTTGTTTTTAAAATGAGTACACATATATTAAACATAGAAACTGCTACAACAAATTGTTCGGTTTCCGTTTCAAAAAATGGAGAAACCATTGCTTTAATTGAAGATAACGATAAAGGCTACTCGCACGCCGAACGTTTACATGTTTACATCGATGAGGTTTTAATGAAAGCAAGTATAACAACTCAAGATTTAAACGCCATTGCTGTAAGCAAAGGCCCTGGTTCTTACACGGGTTTGCGAATAGGAGTTTCGACCGCCAAAGGACTTTCTTTTTCCTTAAACATTCCTTTAATTTCAGTACCAACGTTAACCGCATTGGCTCATCAAGTTAAAACTTCAGAAGGAGTAATTGTTGCTATGTTAGATGCAAGACGTATGGAAGTATATTCAGCTATTTTCGATAGTAGTTTTAATCAAATAAGAGAAACTCAAGCTCAAATATTAGATGAAAACGCTTTCGCGGAAAATTTAAAAGCAGGCAAAGTTTACTTTATAGGAAACGGTGTAGAGAAAACAAAAACGCTTATTGATAACCAGAATGCCATTTTTATTGAAGGTAAATTACCATCTGCTAACGAAATGAGCTTAATAGCCTTCAAGAAATATGAAGAAGAAAAATTTGAAGATGTAGCTTATTTTGAACCCTATTACTTAAAAGATTTTGTGGCAATAAAATCAAAAAAATAGAGATTAAAAAAGGCGGAAGTTTTACACTTCCGCCTTTTTAATTTATATACTATTGCTTAGTAATTAAGCATCTTTATGTATTTCAACACTGTGTGGGTAAGGAATTTCAATGCCAGCAGCATCAAGAGCTAATTTCACATTTTCTGTAACATCAAAATAAACAGTCCAATAATCTTCGGTTTTACACCAAGGTCTTGTAGCAAAGTTTACAGAGCTATCAGCCAATTCTAAAACTGTAACAGCCGGAGCAGGATCTTTTAATACTTTTGGGTGCGATGTTAAAACATTCATTATAACATCTTTTGTTTGCTTAATATCGGCATCGTAACTAACACCAAAAACTAAATCAACACGACGAGTACCTTCGGTAGTATAATTAATAATATTACCGTTAGATAGTGCAGCATTTGGAATTATAATTTCTCGGTTAGATAGTCCAGTAAGTTTTGTTGTGAAAATTTCAATTTCTTTTACTACACCTAATTCTCCTTGAGCTTCTATTAAATCTCCAATTTTTATTGGTTTAAAAATCATTAATAAAACACCACCAGCAAAATTACCTAACGATCCTTGTAAAGCCATACCAATTGCTAAACCAGCAGCAGCTAAAATAGCAGCAAACGAAGTTGTTTCTACACCTATTGTACCAAGTACAACAATAATTAAAACAATTTTAAAAATCCAGCTTAATAAGTTAATTAAAAACTTTTGTAAGCTTTCGTCGTAATTTTGCTTAAGCATTACTTTTTTAAGGCCTTTAATTAAAGTTTTAATTACCCAAGAACCAATAATCCAGATGGCAATGGCTCCAATAATTTTTAAACCATAATCTAAAATTAGGGCCATCCATTTTGATGCGTCAATGTTTTTTAAATCCATAATTTGTGTTATTTATAATTAAATTAAAGTTAGTAACTATTTATTTTGTTTTAACTAAAGCTAGGTAAAATAAAAGTTAATTGATTATAATATTATAGACACAGAAATATTAAACGGTCACTTTAAAAAACTAAAAACCAAATAAAATAATTATTAGTGTAATTATAGCTGGAACCGATTGAAAATAAAACAGCTTAATTTGTTTAGTTGAATAAGCGCCATATATACCAGCAATTATTATACAAATGATAAAAAATAACGCGGTTGAAATATCATTTTTAATAATAGAAAATATAATTCCGGCAGCTATAAAACCATTGTATAAACCTTGATTAGCGGCTAAAACTTTAGTTTCTTTGGCAAAGGCTTCAGATTTTATATTAAAGGCTTTAATGCCTTTTGGTTTGGTCCAGAAAAACATTTCTAAAATTAAAAAGTAAAAATGTTCTATGGCTACAAATGCTAGTAATATTATGGTTAATGTTTTCATTGTTTAGTTATTAGTTTTAAGGCTTCTTTAGTTTTGCTTACAGGTAATTTACATGATTTGTTTACACAAACATAAATTAAGGTTTTATCTGGTGTAAATCTGTTTTTTAATAGAGGCATACTATTTTCATATTTAGATACAGCTATTAATTTATTTGGTAAATAGTTTTTATTTAATTCGGTTAATTGTTTATGAGCTTCATTACCAACTAATGCAACTTCGTAATATGGATGTGTGTAATTTAGCATTAAATTTAACCAATTTGAATAGCCCGATGGATAGTCTTGCATTTCTAAAGTTACGTTGTTTAGCATGTTTGTTGCTGTATTATAAAAGTATTCATTATCAAAATAATGTGACAATCTAAACAAGTTATTTGCCATAATAGAATTGCTGGCTGCAATTACATTATCGCGGTATTCTACACTTCTAGATACTAAAGCTTCATCTTTACTGGATGTGAAGAAAAACATATTACTTGTTTTGTCAAAAAAGAAATCGAAGGTGTAATTCGTTAAATCGCGCGATGTTTTTAACCATTTTTCTTCTCCGGTAACTTCGTAAAGCGCAATAAATGCTTCAATAGTGGTGGCGTAATCTTCTAAAAAACCATTAATGGAGCTTTTTCCATTTTTGTAATTATGAAACAAGCTACCATCGTTTTGTAACTGATTGTTTAAAATAAAGTTTGCGTTTTTTTCCGCGGAAGCGAGGTAAGTTTCCTCACCTAAAACCCGGTAAGCATCCACGTAGGCTTTAAGCATTAAGGCATTCCAAGAGGTTAGGGTTTTATCGTCTAACCTTGGTTTTGGACGTTTATTTCTAATTTCTAATAGTGTTTGCTTCCATTTTGTTTTATAAGATTGAAGAGCTTCTATTGAAATATTATGTTTTTCCGCGAAAGCGTTATCGTCTTCATTTTTTATTAGTACGTAATTGTTATGTTCCCAAAATCCGAAATCGTTTACATTATAATAGTTGGAAAATAATAAGAAATCTTCTTTTAAAATATGTTCTAACTCTTGTTTTGTCCATACGTAAAAAGCGCCTTCTTCTAATTCGTTGTTTTTGTTTAAGCTATCGGCATCTAATGATGAATAAAATGCACCGTTTTTAGTTGTCATTTCATTGTTTACATAATTTAATGTTTCTGTAATTACGTTTTTGTAGAGTTTGTTTTTTGTAAGTTGGTAAGCATCGGCATATAAACTTACCAGTTGTGCATTGTCGTAAAGCATTTTTTCGAAATGCGGTACATGCCATTTAATATCGACAGAATATCGAGAAAAACCACCGCCAATATGGTCGTACAATCCGCCATAAGCCATTTTGGTAAGTGTTAGGTTTACAAAATTTAAAATGTCTTGGTTGTTATTTTGATATGCATAACGAAGTAAAAATTGATAGTTATTAGGCATCATAAATTTTGGAGCTCTGTTAGTGCCACCATAATGCTTATCGAAACTGTTAGACCATTTTTTTACAGCATTATTTATAAATGTTTTATTAAAATCGGGTTTGTTGTTGTTGGTAGCAACAACATCCATGCTTTTTATGCCTTGTTCAAGTTTATTGGCATATTCATGTAGTTTTTCTGGGTTACTTTTATATAATTCTGCAATTTGGTTTAAAGCGCTAATCCATTGTTCTTTTTTAAAATATGTACCGCCCCAAACAGGTCTTCCATCTGGTAAGGCTACAATATTTAAAGGCCAACCACCTTGGCCAGTCATAAGTTGTACGGCATTCATGTAAACTTGGTCTACATCTGGGCGTTCTTCTCTATCAATTTTAATATTGATGTAATTGGTGTTCATGGTTTGTGCTACTAACGAATCTTCAAAACTTTCATGTTCCATAACATGGCACCAATGGCAAGCCGCATAACCAATACTAATTAAAACAAGTTTGTTTTCTGTTTTAGCTTGATTTAATGTTTTACTATTCCAAGGTTGCCAATTAACAGGGTTATGCGCATGTTGTAAAAGATATGGGCTTGTTTCGTTAATTAACGCATTTGTATATTTATGGGTCATGGGTTTTGACGATTTAGAAGTACAAGAAAATAAAACAATAAAAACTACTAAAAGATAAAGATGTTTCATGTTATAAAAATAAGTATTATAAAATGAAAAAGCACTCTAAAAAGAGTGCTTTAAATATATATAAATAGGTAGTGTTTAGGACTTATTCAATTTCGAAAGTAACTTTTAAATTTACTCTAAACTCGGTTACATCTCCATCTTTTACAATAGCGCTTTGGTCTTGTACATAAACCGAACGAATATTTTTTAAGGTTTTTGATGCTTCTTTTACTGCTTTTTTAGTAGCATCTTCCCAACTTTTATTTGAGTTAGAAAGCACCTCGATTACTTTTAATACTGCCATAATATTTTGTTTTTAAATTAATTTTGTTTTCTATTAATTTAGAAACAATTGGCTTCAAAAAGTCACATTAAGTTCTAAAAAACTTATCCATTAATAGCTTCTACCATGGCTACTTTACCTGGAAGCATTTCTTTTAGCATATTTTCTATACCGTTTTTAAGTGTAAATGTTGACGATGGGCAACCACTACAAGCTCCCTGGAGTAGCACACTTACGTTTTTGGTGTTTTCGTCGTAACCAATAAACTGAATATTACCACCATCACTCGCAACAGCTGGTTTTACATATTCTTCTAAAATATTTACAATTTGTTTTGATGTGTCATCTAAAGCTTCAAAATGGTGATCTAGCTGTTCTGTAGATTTTTTAAGTGTCTCAGTAGCTTCTGGTAAAACAATGTCTTTACCCTTCTCAATAAAACTTCTTATAAATTCACGAATTTCAAGGGTGATTTCTTGCCATTCCGTAATATCAAATTTTGTAATAGAAACATAGTTTTCATCAAAAAATACACTTTTTACAAAAGGAAAATGAAATAGCTCTGTAGCTAATGGCGATAATTTGGCTTCTTCAATAGAGGTAAACTCAAACATTGCTGTTACTAACTTTTTGTTAGCTACAAATTTCATTACGCTAGGGTTTGGTGTACTTTCTGCATATACCGTTACAGGTACTTTTTTTGCAGTTGCAGTTTCTGTTATTACAGTACCACCGTCGTTTAAATAAGCTTCAATTTGCTGAGCTACTTCATCTTGAACATCTTTCCATTCTACAATATTATAGCGTTCTACGGCAATAAAGTTTCCAGATATATAAATTTTCTTTACAAAAGGTAAATAAAATAGCTGTTGAGCCAGAGGTGAAGGCTTTGCTTCATCAATATTATTAAATTCAAAACTCTCATTTTTTGTAATGAATTTATTCAATTCAAATTTAACAATAGCATTGTTTGTTGTTTCTTGCACAGAAACCTTAAAAGTATTCATTTCAACTAATTTTTTACAAAAATACTAAAAGAAACACTTTCTTGCTTATATATTTATTTTTAGTTCTTATATTATGAGCTTAAATTAAAACGTATATTTATCGTGTTTTTTGTAAGTAGTTTTGAATTAAAAAATGCGTTTTTAATGTTACTAACCCCAATTCGGTTATAATTTTATGAATTTAAAAAATAGTATTACAATTGTTTTCTTTTCACTTATATCTTATATAAGTGTATCTCAAGACGGATTACCAATTTATTCTGATTATTTAACCGATAATTATTACTTAATTCACCCATCTATGGCTGGAGCGGCTAATTGTGCTAAGGTTAGATTAACAGGAAGACAGCAGTGGTTTGGGCATGAAAACGCACCTAAACTAATGACGTTAAGTGCCAATGGAAGAATAGGAGAATCTGCTTCTGGAATTGGAGGAATAGTTTTTGCAGACGGTAATGGTTACCACTCTGTAAAAGGAGCTTACCTTACTTACGCTCATCATTTAATGTTTTCTAGAAGTGAAACAGATTTAAATATGCTTTCTTTTGGATTAAGCGCTGGTTTTATTCAATATCAATTAGATGAAACTGGATTCCTTTTTGACGGTCCAGATCCTATAGTTAGTGGAGGTGTAGAGAATGCAACTAATTTTAATGTAGATATTGGAGCTTCTTATCATTATTTAGATTTTTATATTCATGGTACAATAAAAAATGTGTTAGAAAATGAAGGGGTTAATAACAATACACAAATTACAAGTAATTTAAGACGTTATTTAGTAACCGCAGGTTATGTATTTAATAAATATGGAAGTTCTTGGAGTTTTGAGCCTTCTGTATTATTTAATTATAGAGATTTAACTGAAGAAACTACTATGGATTTTAATGCAAAAGCATACAAAGCTATGGATTTTGGTACCATTTGGGGAGGCTTATCATTTAGAAAAAGCTTTGATGGTGCAGAATATGTAAATGATTCTGATAGTAGTATAGGAAGCCAAACCCTTAACCAAATTTCTCCAATTTTAGGAATTAACTATAATAATTTAATGTTTGCTTATACATATGCACATCAGTTAGATGATGTTGTTTTTACCAATGGTGGTTTTCATCAAATAACAATTGGTATTAATTTTAGTTGTCGTAGAGAGCGTTACGATTGTAATTGTCCTGCAGTAAACTAAATGAAAAATATAACAAAAAAGAGGCTTAAAAGCCTCTTTTTATTTAGTTACCATTGGTAAGATTTTATTTTTGCCTGTTCTTTTATGGCTTTTATCATGGCACTTTCTAAACCATTTGTTTCTTGTTTTTGTAATTTACTAATGTATTCGGTACGTTTAGCGTTTAAAGCTTTTATTTCTTTTTGAATTTTTTCACGATTATTACGTTTAGTTTCAATGTAAGTTATAATTTCTGATTCAGATTTTCCTTTTAATTCTTGAGGTAAAACTTCATCGTTTAAATTTTTAATGTCAACTTCATTTTCTTCAATAGCATCAACTAAATCCCAGCTTTTATTTTTATAAAAGTGTGAGCTTTTGCTAATTGTTCGCTTAACAGCGTTAGCTTTGCTATAACTATTTGCATTATTATCTTGTTCTGTTTGTAATGCGAGTTTACTGTAGCCTTTGGTGCCGTAACTAACATATGTTTTATTTAGTTTTTCATTTAAAATTAAAATATCATCGTCATAAGGAGTGGCAATATGTACAGTTTTGCGATTATGATTTATAGCCATATAATCGCCATTGGTAAGTTGAGCACCATCTTTCCAGTAACTAGAAATACCTTGGTTATAATCACCACAAAAAATGGTGTTTACAGTTATATCTTTATCTTTTGCATTTGTAGCAGCATGTTTATAATTAACACGACCTTGGGTAAAAGGTTCGTTTCCTGCAATAAAAATTAGTTTTAAATCGTCTGGATTACTACCCCAGTTTAATTGGTTAATTGATGTTTGTAAGGCTTGTCCACAATACTCATTACCGCCATTTGTAGTAAGAGAAAAAAGTTCTTTTGATATATCGTCTAAATCTTCACTAAAAGCAAGAACTTGTCTAATATAGCCTTCGTCGCCATTTAAATTATCATTGCCGTACTCGTACAATGCAATTTGCAAATTTGGCTTATCGTTTTTACACTTAGCATAAGATAGTTCGTTAACAATATCCCAAAGTTGAGCTTTGGCTTGGTTTATTAGTCCATCCATACTATTACTGGTATCAAGTAGTAAAGCTACTTTTATGTATGGTTTATTGTATTTAGTTATTGCCGTTTTGGTAGTATTGCCAAATGCAATTTTAGGTTCTTTAGTTTTAGAGTTGCATGCTAAAGAAGCAAATAAAGTAAAACTTAATACTGTTGATTTAATTAATGTTGTCATTTTTTTCGTTTTTCTGATTAATGATTTAAAACTAACTAGAAGAATTTTTTTTAAAAACAACCAATGAGTAACAGCTACTTTTTAATTCGTAAACCAAGCTTTTTAATTTGTAAAGTCTTTTTTTAACTTAAAAAAATAAGTGTTTTTAAAAACTTACCATTTTAATATACCAAGTAAAGTACGTATGTTTAGCTATGCAATTGTTTAAAAAAACATTAAGGCTTTGGTTTTTGTTGTGTGGGTTAGTTACACTTGCACAAAATAATACAGAAAGTATAGCTCAACAACCCAAGTTTACGGTTAGGGGTTCTGTTGTAGAAATTGATACCTATAAGCCTATACAAAATGTAAATATTGAAGTAAATGGAGGTGCTTATACTACAACAGACACCTTTGGTGAATTTAGAATTGAGGCCAGAAAAGGAGATGAGTTAACTATTAAGCACAAAGATTTTGAAACTGTTTATTACACCATAAAAAGCAATGAACGTTTATTAGTAAAGGTACAACCTAACGCAGAGTACGAAGCTAGTATGTTGAAGCGTAAATCAAAATCTAGGTATAATATTGAAAGCTTTAATGCCTTAATAGATTCTGCTGAAACCTACTTAAAAAAAGATGCTAAAACAAGTTTAGAGTTTGCCGCTAATGCATTAGAAAAAGGTAACTCAATTAAACAAAACGCTGATGCTTATGAAGTTTTAGGCGATATTTATATGTATTGGAAACAGTTTGATTTAGCGGTTTATAATTACCGTATAAGCTTACAAAGTATAAATTCTAATCTGGTAAAATTAAAACTAGCCAAAGCTTATAAGCAAAATAAAAATTATCAAGAAAGTTTATCAATTTACAATGGCATAAACAAAGCTAATTTATCAAACTGGCAACTTATAGAGTTAAATGAAGGTTTAGGAGACGTATACTATTCTACTAAAGTTTACCACAAAGCTATTAGTAGTTATCAAGTAGGTTTAAACATAGCACAAAAACATTTAATTACACCTAAAATAACCGATTTAAACTCAAAAATAGCACAAACATACAATGCAAATGGAGAGCCCGAAACAGCCAAAGGGTTTTTTAATAAATCCATGCAATTGGCAAATACAGAAAACCAAAAACGAGCAGTAGAAGAAAAAATAAAAGTTGCCGATTTTGAGAGCGAAAACAAAAATTTTTCAGATGAAATTGAGTTAAGAAAAGAAGCTTTAAACACTATAAACGACATTGAATACGATTCTGTTTTCGATAATTCAAGTGCGTTAACCCCTCAAAAACAAAATTATAAAATAGGAAATGCATACGCAGCACAAAAAGATTTTAATAATGCCATTCCATATTTTAAAAAGAGTATAACAGAAGCCGATAATAAAGCCGACTTAATTGTACAAAAAGATGCTACACGCCGTCTTTCAGAAATTTACAGAGATGCAGGCGAGTTTAATAAAGCTTTAACTACTTACCAAGAATATGTAGAACTTGTAGATAAGCTTTATGCCCAAAAGGAACAAGAAATATCACAAGCAGCCCGTTTTAGTCGAGATATTGCCATTAAACAGAATAGAATTTTAAGTTTAGAGAATGACAGAGCTTTAAACGAAAGTCAATATCAATTATCAACAGAACAGGCAAAGCGTCAAAAACTCATTATTTACTCGCTAATAATAGGTGTTTTACTATTATTGGTTTTAGCTTTTTTAATGTATAAAAACATAAAACAGCAGCGGTTTGCTAACAATTTATTGGCATTAAAAAGTTTACGAAGCCAAATGAATCCGCATTTTATATTTAATGCACTAAATTCTGTAAACAGTTTTATTGCTTTAAACGACGAACGAACAGCAAACAAATATTTAACCGATTTTTCAAAGTTAATGCGTGCTGTTTTAGAGAATAGTGAAGAAGATTTTATTCCTTTAGAAAAGGAAATTGAACTATTAAAACTTTACACCCAACTTGAACATTTTAGGTTTCAAGATAAATTTAATTATCAAATAAAAATTGACCCGAGTATCAAGATTCAAGATTTTGTAATTCCTCCTATGTTATTACAGCCTTATATAGAAAATGCCGTGTGGCATGGGTTACGTTACAAAAAAGAAAAAGGATTTTTACAAATAGAACTAAAGCAATCTAACCCCAGCCAAATACAAATAATTGTAGCAGATAATGGTATTGGAAGAGAAAAATCTAAAGCTTTAAAAACCGAAAATCAAAAAAAACAGAATTCTAAAGGTATGGGCAATATAAAAAAGCGCGTATCAATTTTAAACGAAATGTATAAAGATAAGGTAGATGTTGAGGTAAGCGATTTTCAAAACACCGAAGATGTGGGAACTAAAGTAGTAGTAACACTAAAAAAAGACTAAATAATGCTAAAAGCTATAATAGTTGAAGATGAGCAAACAAGCAGAGACATTTTAAAAAACTACCTGCAAAAATATTGTCCTAATATTCAAGTTTTAGGCGAAGCGTCAAACATAGACGAAGCAATAGTTTTAATTCGTAAAACCGAATTAGATGTCGTTTTTCTAGATGTAGAAATGCCTTATGGTAATGCCTTTGATTTGCTAGATAAAGTAGGTGATATAAATTTTGAAACAATTTTTGTTACAGCCTACAACAATTACGCTATTGATGCTTTAAATGCGCACGCGAGTTACTACTTAATGAAGCCTATTTCAATAGATGAATTAATAAAGGCTGTAGATTATGTAACCAATATAAAACAAAAAGAAGAAGCTCTACAAAACCAAATTTTAGTGCCAAATACAAATACAGTAAGTGGTAAAATAACAATACCACAATTAGACGGCTTCGAGATTATAGAAACCTCAGATATTTTATTTTGTAAAGCCGACGACAATTACACCGAAATTTATTTAAAAAATAACACAAAAAAAATAGTAAGTAAAACCTTAAAGTATTTTGACGATATGCTGAGCAATTCAACATTTTCCAGAGTACATAAATCCTATTTAATAAACGTAGCCGAAGTAAAAAAATATGTAAAAGGAAAGGGTGGAAGCGTAATTTTAAGTAACGGTAAAGAAATTATGGTATCTGCATCAAAAAAAGCACAATTATTAGCTTATTTTAAATAAATCAATACTTAAATTAGTACTTATAAATAAAAAACCAACATGCCAATTATAAAACCTGTAAACGGAAAACACCCAGAAATACCAAACGATTGCTACATAGCCGAAAATGCCACAATTGTAGGTCAAGTTACAGTAGGAAACCAATGCAGTTTTTGGTTTAATGCAGTAGTTCGAGGTGATGTTAACTATATAAAAATGGGCAATAAAGTAAATGTGCAAGACGGAGCAGTAATTCACGCCACATATAAAACAGCTCCCACAACTATAGGTAATAACGTGTCAATAGGGCACAATGCCATTGTACACGGTTGTACAATTCACGATAATGTTTTAGTAGGCATGGGAAGCATTATTATGGACGATTGTATTATTGAAAGTAATTGCATTATTGCCGCCGGAGCGGTTGTAACACAAAATACTCATATAAAGTCAGGTAGTATTTACGCTGGCGTTCCAGCAAAAAAAATAAAAAATATAAGCCAAGAGTTAATATCTGGTCAGATCGATAGAATAGCCAATAATTATATAAAGTATTCAAGTTGGTTTAAAGAAGAATAATTTTAAATAAAGTTTATTGGCGTTCCACCTCCTAAGGTCGGTGTCGGGCTTTACACTATATCTTTTTCTCGTGCCTCAAAAAAGGATGCCGTTTCAATCCCTAACGCAATTTAGTTTTCGTTAAAAATCTAAATAATCAACTTTAAACTCGGTTCCTACTAAGCTTTTTAAAACCTCTGTATTACCGTTAATATAAAAACTGTGTTCAATAGTTTTAAAGCTATTGTTAATAAGATTAAGTTTTTCTAAAACCGTTTTAGTTTGTCTAGCTACAGCCTCACCAGAATCTATAATTTTAACATTATTAGGTAAAATATTAATAAGTAAAGGCGTTAAATAGGGGTAGTGCGTACAACCTAAAACTAAATAATCTATGTTAGCATCAATCATAGGTTGTAAATATTGATTTAAAAGAGTTTTCATTTCATCAGAAAACAACTTTCCGCCTTCAATAAGTTCAACAATACCATCACCATGCTGCTCAATAACTTTAATATTGCTAGCAAACAAAGTTGAGGTTTTAGAAAATAATGTACTACTTAATGTGCCACGTGTAGCCAAAATACCAATAGTGTTAGTTTTTGTTTGTAAAGCTGCTGGTTTTATGGCGGGTTCAATACCAATAAAAGGAATACTGTAATTAGCTCTTAAATAATCTATAGCATTAGTAGTAGCCGTATTGCATGCCACAATAATAAGCTTGCAGTTTTGCTTTAGTAAGTACTCAGTATTTTTAATACTTAAATTTATAATAGCATCTTTACCTTTTGGGCCATAGGGTGCATTTTTACTATCGGCTAAATATATTGTGTTTTCGTTTGGAAGAAGTGCGTTTATTTCTTTCCAAATGGAAGTGCCACCAACTCCAGAATCAAAAATACCAATAGCGTTTGTGTTCATAGTTTAACAAAAATAAAAAAGCTGCTTTAAAAAGCAGCTTTTTTATTTATTGGAGTAAAGGTTTTATTAAATACCTAATTTTTTCTTTACATCTGCAGAAATATCTTTTCCTTCAGCAACAATTAAAGTAGATCTATCTAAAACATAGTCGTACCCTAAAGATTTAGCTACTTCGTTAATAGCGTTCATTGCTTTTTCTTGAATAGGCTTAAATAATTCAGCTTCTTTCTCTGCAATGTGTTTTTGTGCATCTGCTCTAAATTGTGCAATACGTTGTTGTTTTTCTTGTAACTCTAAACCGCGCTTTTGGTTTTCTTCATCGGTTTTAGTGTTTGCTTCAGCCTCGTATTGTTTAACCGTGTTTTGGTATTCTGTAATAGAAGCTTGTATATCTGTTTGGTAAGTTTTACCAAGTGTTTCAAGTTCAGATTGAGCAGCCTTTGCTTCTGGCATTGCAGCAATTAATTCTTGTGTGTTTATATGTGCAACTTTGCTTTGTGCTTGAGTAAAGCTAATTGTTCCTATGCATAATGCAGTTGCTAATAAAATAGTTTTTAAGTGTTTCATTTTTTAATGTATTAATTGTGTGTTATAAATTATTAATTATTGTTTAAGCTGTCTTTAGCTTTTTGTCTTTCTTCTAGTATTTTTTTCTTTTTTTCTTCAAGCGCTTTTTTACGAGCAGCTCTTTCAGCTAATTTACGCTGCCTGTTTTCCTCTATAAGTTGCTCTTTAGTTTTAGTCGTTTCTTTTTCTCCAGTTGTCTCTTCAGTGGTTTTAGCTTCTTCTGATTTAGCTGTAGCCTCTTCAGTTGTATTTGTTGTTTCTTCTGCTTTAGCTTGTTTTGCTTTTTCGCGTTCTTCTATTATTTTTTGTCGTCTTTCTTCTGCGGCTTTAACTTTTGCTTCTCTTGCTGCTAACTTTTCCTGTCTGGCTTTTTCAATGGCACTTTCTCTAGCTGCTTTTTTTTCTTCAAGAGCTTTTTGTCTAGCTTCTAATTCTGGATTTACTTCAGGAATTAAATCTTCTTCTTCAGCAGTTTTTCGTTCAGCTCTCGTTTGGGCTTGATTTCGTTTAGCTGTTCTTGTTATACTTCTAATTACTTGCTCGCTAATATCGTATGCCTTATTTGAATATAGCATGTTTACTTCAGCCTTATCTAAAACCATGTCGTAATTTCTACCTTCGGCCATATCTTGAACTGCAGCAAATATTTGATCTTGTATGGGCTGCATTAATTGTTTTTGTTGAATAAACAAATCGCCATTTGGCCCAAATCTTTTTTGTTGGTAATCCAGAATTTCTTGTTCTTCAAATAAAATATCTTCTTCACGCTCGTTTATTAACTCTTTTGTTAATAATGCTTTTTCGTTACTTAACTCTTTTCTTTTTTGTTCTATGGCTGTTAATTTTTGGTGGATTTCATTTTTCCACTTTTCAGCCTTGGTGTTAAGTTGTGATGATGCTTCTTGATACTCTGGTACGTTTTCTAAAATATATTCGGTGTCAATATAAGCAATTCTTAAACCACGTTGAGCAAAAGACGATAAGCTAATTGTAAAAACTAGTGTCAATAAAAAAAGAACTCTGTTGTACATGGGGTTATATTTTATAGTTATTGAACTCATAGATTTTAAATGTTTAAGTAAAATTTTACCTGCGTAAATTTACTGTTTTCAAAATTAACGAATTTTAACATTAAAAATTTTAATTATCATGCAAAACATCGAAGTGTTAATAGAAAATATCGTGCCAAAATAAATTTCTATTTAAAATTGCTGTCCAATTATGAAGTGTGTTTCCCAACCATTTTTGGTGGTTTCACCTGGTAGCGGATCGAAACCATGACCAAAGTCTATACCTAATAGACCAAAAGCTGGCATAAAAATACGCACGCCTAAACCTGCAGAACGTTTTACATTAAAAGGGTTATAATTTTTAAAATCATTGTAAGAAACACCACCTTCTAAAAATCCTAAAGCATATATTTTTGCTGAAGCACTTAAAGTAATAGGATAACGAAGCTCTAACGAGAATTTGTTGTAAATACTACCTCCATCTGCAGATGCAGAACCTGTAGATGGGTCTAAAGGTGTTAAAGATTGGTTAGGGTAGCCACGAAGTTGTATTACTTCACGACCATCTAAACTATAGTTTGCTAGTCCATCACCTCCTAAAAAGTAACGCTCAAAAGGTATAACACCTCTGTCTTTGTTATAAGCTCCTAAATATCCAAATTCCACTAGTGGGCGTAATACTAAGTTTTTTACAATTTGTGTATACCATTCGCCTTTAAAGTTAAGTTTATAAAACTCTAACCATTTGTATCTTTCTTGGTCTATTTCTCCAATTCTGTCAGAGTCGGCAGTTTCACGCTCTTCTAGCAATTCCCCGTAATCTACACCATCAAATAATGAGTATGGTAGTGTTAATTTAGCAGTAATACCAAATTTAGAACCTGCTGTAGGGAATACAGGATCTACACTGGTGTTGTTTCTGTTTAAACCAATAGTATAAGATAAGTTATTTGAATAACCATCGCCAAATGTAAATAAACCTGTGTTGTAGTTGTTTAAGTCATAACGCTGAAAACTAACAGCTTGTGAAAGTGTGAAGTAATCATCTGGAACAGATAAACGTTTTGCTAAACCAAAAGTAATACCTGTAATATTGAAACTTTGGCTTTTATCTGCATTTCCTGTTTGATAGTTGTATAAAAACTGTTTAGTATGCGATAATGAAGTAGAGAATTGTACAGGACGTTTACCTCCTAGCCAAGGCTCTGAAAATGAAAAACTATAGGTTTGGAAAAAACGACTAGCTTGTAAGCGTAATGCTAAGCTTTGTCCGTCTCCCATTGGAATTGGCTTGTAAGCTTCTTTTTTAAATATATCTTTAATTGAAAAGTTGTTAAATGATAAGCCTAGTGTACCAATAAAACCACCCCCACCGTAACCACCTTGTAGTTCGATTTGGCTAGATCCTGTTTCTTTCACAGAATATTCCATATCGATAGTACCTTCATTAGGGTTAGGGTTTATAAAGTTTGGAGCTATTTCTTGAGCATCAAAAAAGCCCATCTGCCCAAGTTCTCTTACTGTACGAACAACATTTGCTTTACTGTAAAGTTGACCCGGTCTGGTACGTAATTCACGATAGACAACATGGTCGTTTGTTTTATCATTGCCAACTACAGTTACTTTGTTGAAATATGCTGGTTTCCCTTCTGTAATTCTAACTTCAATATCAATAATGTTATTATCTGCACTTACTTCAACGGGATTAATTTGCGAGAATAGGTAGCCGTTATTTTGGTATTGGTTAGTAATATCAAAACCATCTGGTTTAGTATCGTCTGCGATACGTTTTTGTAATTCTACACCGTTGTATGTATCTCCTTTTTTAATTCGTAAAATACTATTTAAATATTCGTTAGAGTATACAGTATTACCAATAAAAGTTATGTTACCAAATTTGTAAAGCTCTCCTTCGTTTACATCTATTTTTAAGGATATTGTTTTATCGTCGTTGTAAATAACGCTGTCTGTAATTATACGTGCATCTCTGTAACCGTTTTCTTTGTACTTATCAACTACGTGATCCAAATCTGCTTGGTATGCAGAATCGATAAATTTTGAACGTTTGTATATGCGAAGTCTGTTTATTTTTTTGGTGCTTTTCATGGCTTTTCTAAGCATTTTATCGCTTAAAACATCGTTGCCTGCAAATTCAATATCTTTTATTTTTACTTTTTCTCCTTTATCAATGTTAAGCACCATGTTAACACGGGATGTTGGTATGGAATCTTTAACTTCAACGGTGTTTATATGTACTTTTGTGTTTAAAAAACCGTCTTTTTTGTATTTTTTTTCTAGGAAATTTTTGGTGGTTGTTATAAGGTTTTCTGTAACTTTTGTTCCTTTTTTTAGTTTAGTTTCTTCAATAATATTTTCTTTTTTACCCTTTTTTACCCCATAGATTTTTAATAAATTAAGTTGAGGTAAATCTGAAAGCCTAATTTCAAGTGTAGCTACATCACCTTCAACTTTAGATACATAGACTTCAATATCGTTGAATAATTTAGAGTTCCATAGTTTTTTAATTGCGTTAGCAATTTCTTCGCCAGGTATATTTATTTCTTTACCTTTTCTTAATCCGGAATATGAAATTATAGTTTGTTCGTTAAAAGAGGTGTCTCCTGAAACAGTAATTTCTCCAATGGTATATTTTTTTCCTTGGTTGTAGGTTAGTTCTTGAGCGTTAGTTTTTATACTCGCTACTAAAAATAAAAATGCTAAAGTGTACTTTAAAGTATATGTTAAAGGTGAATTTTTAGCTAAGTTGTTCACTTGTTTTCCCAAATCGTCGTTCTCTTTTTTGATATTCAATAATAGCTTCATACAAATGCTGCTTGGTAAAATCTGGCCATAGTATTTTAGTAAAATACAACTCGGCGTAAGCGATTTGCCAGAGCAAAAAATTACTAATACGTTGTTCTCCACTAGTTCTTATAAGCAAATCCACGTCTGGTAAATTTTGCGTGTAAAGATGCTTATTTATAATTGATTCTTCAATATTTTCCGGCGAAATTATATTATTTTTAACTTTAATGCTAATTTCTTTAACAGTGTTTAGTAATTCTTCTCTAGAACCATAACTTAATGCAAGGGTTAAAGTCATTCTTGAATTATCCTTAGTTTTGTTAATAACATCTTGAAGTTCGTTATGCACTTTATTGGGTAATGTTTTTAAATTACCTATGGCCGAAAGTTTAATATTGTTGTCTTGTAATGTTGAAATTTCCTTTTTTAAGGAGGAAACTAAAAGTTTCATTAAAGTTTGTACTTCTAGTTTAGGGCGTTTCCAGTTTTCTGTAGAGAAGGCGTAAAGCGTTAAGTTTTCAACACCTAGTTCCGCGCAGGCTTCAACAGTTTGTCTTACAGATTTGGTTCCGTTCTCATGGCCAAAAGCACGCATCATGCCTTGTTGTTTTGCCCAACGGCCATTACCATCCATAATAATGGCAATATGTTTAGGTAGTCGATTAAGTTTTATGTTCTCTTTTAAATTCATTTTAATTTACACAATAACATGGTTTTTCTCCAAAGGTGTAAGTTAAGGTAAAACCTGTAAATACATACCAGTCGTTGTTATTTATATTTCCGAATCTGTATTCTTGTCTGCTGTTTGAGTTAGGAATATTTCCGTCGATTTCATCTGAAAATGTGTATCGTGCACCAATTTCGAAACTAAGAATAAAATTACCTAAAAAATTCGTTTTAAAGCCAATTGCCATGGGTATACCGTAAGCCCAACTTTTTGTGCCTTCAGGTAAACTAATGCCATTATCAAAATAATAATTGTCGTGATTTGCAGCGCTTAGTCCAGCAAATAAGTATGGTGTAGCTATTGTATGTTCAGCATGAAGATTAAAATCTACAAACGTAAACTCCATACCTGCTGCTAGTTCTAAGATATCTGTATCTATACTGTAGTTTCGTTGTATTCTTCTTGGATCATCCGATTTATTATCAAAAGCTTCAATATCAGAATAAATAACAGAAAACCTCCAAGAATGTCTTGGGCTAGCATTCCATCTATAAACTAAACCTAATGCGGCAGCATTTGGAGCAATATATTTTGTTGATCCTACATCTCCTATAAAATTGCTGCCTCCGGCATAAATACCAATTTCATTAATTTGTGAGTAAGAAAAGCTTAAGCTTAAAATACTTAATGTTAATAGAATAAATCGCTTCATAAACATTCAAAAGTTTGCAAATATAATAAATAAGATGAGTCTACAATGTGTAAGACCCTTTTAGTCTGAGTTTAAAACAGATTTTCTTATAAATTATTGTTTTTGATTTCGGTTGTCTTCACCCCAAAGCAATTTTTTTCTTAAGGTGTCTAAAAAGCTTTCATTGAATAAATCTATCATTTTAATAGTAAAATCGGCTTTCTTAATTTTAATAATGGTTCCATTATCTAAAGTCGCAATTCTGGAATCTAACGATATTAAATGCTGTTGTTCTCTGCCATCAACATTTAATTGTATTTCTGTTGAGTCAGGTATAACTAAGGGGCGTGCACTTAAATTATGTGGTGCTATTGGTGTGAGCACAAAGCTGTAGGCGCCTGGTGTAATTACTGGCCCTCCACAACTTAAAGAATATCCTGTAGAGCCTGTTGGTGTAGATACTATTAAACCGTCGCTCCAGTAGGAGGTTAAGTGTTCGCCATCTAAGTGAGTTTCTACGGTTATCATAGATGTTGTGTTTTTGCGGCTAACAGTAACTTCGTTTAATGCGAAATATAAATCTTCTACATCTTTATTTGTTGGTAATGTTTCAACGGCTAATAAACTGCGTTCGGAAATTTTGTATTTGCCATCAATTATATTTTGAAATGCTTGTTCAATCGCTTCAACATGTATAGTTGCTAAAAAACCTAAACGGCCAGTGTTTATACCAATTATTGGTATATCTATGTCTTTTACATAAGTAATAGCTCTTAAAATTGTACCATCGCCACCAATGCTTACAAGTAAATCGAAGGTTTTATCTAGGTGATCAAATTTATTAAAGGTTTCAAAGCCTTTTATATTATGGGCTTCGTTGTTTATTAAATTATAAAATTCATCTTCAATGTAGGCTTCAATACCTTGTCTAAACAAATAATTAAACAATGTTTCAACAGATTTGCTTGTTGTTTTGTTGTAATAGCGTCCAAAAACGGCAACTTTCATAAATTAAATGTTTAAATATCGGTTTAAATAATCGCTTCGTTCTTTTAAGTTGGCAACAAAGCTGTCTTCTTCGTGGTTTGAAATAATGTTGTAGCTATATCTTCTAAAGGTTTGTATAATATCATTTAAACTAGTGTTACCAACTTTAAGTGTAATTTGCGTTAAATCACTATTGTTTTTAGATATAAAAGCACCTAGAAGTTTTCCGTTGTTCGATTCAATAATTTGGCTAATCTCACTAAAAGAATAATCGTTAAGTCCTTTTTCTACAACTAAAATTCCGCCAGGTTCAATTAAAAAGGGCGACTCTGCAAAAAGACTTACAAAATCGGTTAACTCGTAATAGCCTAAGTAGTTGTTTTTTGCATCTAGTACAGGCATTATATTGGTTTCATTTCTCGCAAAGGCCTCTAGTACATCTAACCATAAAGTTGTATCTCGAACAAAAAAATCTTCAAGCGCATAGGTGTATTCTTTTAAGTTCTTTGCGGCTTCAAAACAATGTGCATCTGTTTCAGAAAAACACCCCAGATAATTATTATTTTCGTTTTTAACTGGAATATGAGAAAATGTTAATTGATTAAAAAGAAGCTGTAAATCGCTAATTTTATTTTGCGTTTCTATAGGTTTAACGTCGTTAATTATAAATTCTGAAAGATTCATAAGCCATTAATTTAGCTGCAAATTAATCAAAAAAATACTATGTAAGCCTGTTCTACTTTGTATTTTTGTTTAATAAAAATAGATTTATGACTAAGTTAAGTGTAAATATTAACAAGATAGCCACATTAAGAAACTCCAGAGGTGGCGATATGCCAAATGTAGTGCAATTTGCCAAAGATGCGCAGCGTTTTGGGGCAGAAGGCATAACCATACACCCAAGGCCAGACGAGCGCCATATTCGTTACCAAGATGCTCGAGATTTAAAAGCAGAAGTTTATACAGAGTATAATATTGAAGGAAACCCGGTAGAATCTTTTATGAAATTGGTTTTAGAAATAAAACCTACACAGGTTACTTTAGTACCAGATGCGGTTGATGCTATTACAAGTAATGCTGGTTGGGATACCATAAAGCATAAAGATTTTTTAATTGATGTTATAAAAGAATTTAAGCAAAACGATATTAGAACTTCAATATTTGTAGATTCTGTTTTAGAGCAAATAGAAGGAGCAAAAGCTACAGGAACAGACAGAATAGAACTCTATACTGAAGCTTTTGCGCACCAATATAGTTTAGGAAATAAAGATGCAATAAAACCTTATGCCGAAAGTGCAAAACTTGCAGGAGAATTAGGTTTAGGTTTAAACGCAGGACACGATTTATCTCTAGATAATATCAAGTATTTTAAAGAAAATATTCCAGGGTTGTTAGAGGTTTCTATAGGTCATGCCTTGATAGCTGAAAGTTTATATTTAGGTGCAGAAAATGTTATACAAATGTATTTACATAAATTAAAATAATGGAACAGCTTTATTCAAATATTTTAGGCGAAGGTAAACCCTTTATAATTTTGCATGGTTTTTTAGGTATGAGCGATAACTGGAAAACTTTAGGTAAGCAATTTAGCGAGCAAGGTTATCAAGTGCATTTAATAGATCAACGAAATCATGGACGTAGTTTTTGGAGCGAAACATTTAACTACGAAGTATTAGCCCAAGATTTAAAAAACTATTGCGACCATAATAACTTTAAAGATATTGTTTTGTTAGGTCACTCTATGGGAGGTAAAACAGCTATGATGTTTTCTACCTTATATCCAGAATATGTTTCTAAATTAATTGTTGCCGATATTTCTCCGCGTTTTTATCCGGTGCATCACGATGGCATTTTAAACGGATTAAGTGCTATAAATTTTGATGCCATTAAAAGTAGAGGAGAAGCCGACAAAATGTTAAGTGAATATGTTAGTGATTTTGGTACTAGACAATTTTTACTAAAAAACGTTTACCGCGTTACTAAAGATAAATTAGGGCTTCGTATAAATTTAGAAGTATTAAAAAATGAAGTAGGAGAAGTAGGTGAAGCTTTACCAACACAACAAACATTTAGTAAAGACACTTTGTTTTTGCGTGGAGACCGATCGGAATACATAGGGGTTGGAGACGAAAGTATTATTAAAAGTCATTTTGAAAAAGCCAAAATTGTAACCATTTCCAATGCAGGACATTGGTTACATGCCGAAAATCCTAAAGAGTTTTATGAATCTGTTATGAAATTCTTAAGCTAAGTTTTGTTATATTTAATAAAACAATCCTTATGAAATTAATAATAAAACTTCTTTTAAACGCTATAATTGTATTCGCCTTAGCGCATGTTTTAAGTGGCGTTTACGTAAATAGTTACGTTACAGCAGTAATTGTAGCTGTAGTTATTTCTATTTTAAACTTAATTGTAAAGCCAATTTTAGTCATCTTTACCTTGCCAATAACCATTGTAACTTTAGGGCTATTTCTTTTGGTAATTAATGCAATAATTATTTTGCTTGCAGATAATTTAATAGCCGGATTTTCGGTAAGTAGTATCTGGACAGCTATTTTATTTAGTTTATTATTGTCGTTTTTGCAATCTATAGTACAATCTACACTAAAAGAAGACAAAAAGTAGTCTAAAAATCAAGTAATTAAAAACTTTGTTGGGATGTAAAAATAGCTTACTTTTGCATCCCGATTTTAATTTCTGTTAAAGTTGAATTTCCGCGAAAGCGAAATTGGTAAAGTTTGGGTTGTAAAACCTACATTAAATTGTTAAACACCTTTATAGGTTATATATTGTTACAATGAATATTACAAGAGAAAACGTTGATGCATTAAATGCTGTAGTAAAAGTAGATATCGCAAAAGAAGATTACAGCGATAAAGTAGAAAAAATCTTAACAGATTACAGAAAAACAGCTAACATTCCTGGTTTTAGAAAAGGGCATGTGCCAATGGGAATGGTGAAGAAACAATACGGGAAAGCCGTTTTAGTTGATGAAGTAAATAAGCTTTTACAAGATGCTTTAAACAAGTATTTAACCGAAGAGAAATTAGACGTTCTTGGGCAACCATTACCAAAACCTCAAGATGATATTGATTGGGATGCCGAAAAATTCTCATTTGAATTCGAATTAGGTTTAGCTCCAGAATTTGAAGTAGAATTAAAAGGTAAAAAAGCCATTACGCAATACAATATTGTTGCAGACGATAAAATGATTGATGAGCAAGTAGAGCGTATTCAAAAACAATATGGCAAATTAGTATCTCAAGATACTGTTGAAAAAGACAGTGAAATTACAGGAACTTTTACCAACGAAGAAAAAGAAATAGATAATAAAGTAACTTTAACTTTAGATAAGTTTGAAGGAAAAGCTACCGAAAAACAATTTATAGGAGCTAAAGCTGGCGATGTAATTACATTAAAAACAAAAGGCCTTTATAGCGATGAGCATGAATTAATGCACGCTTTAAAATTAAGTCACGACGATGTACATGGTTTAGATATTGAAGTTAACTTTACCATTAACGAAATAAACAAGCGTGAACTTGCAGATTTAGATCAAGAGTTATTCGATAAGCTTTTTGGTGAAGGAACCGTAAAGTCTGTAACTGAGCTTAAAGACAAGATTAAGGAAGACGCTGAAAAGCAATTTGTGCAGCAAGCAGACCAAAAGTTATTAAACGACGTAACTGAATATTTAGTTGAAAACACAAAATTCGATTTACCAGCAGAATTTTTAACAAAATGGATGCAAACTGCAGGTGAAAAAGAAATGAATGCAGAAGAAGCTAAAGAAGAATACGAAAAGTCTGAAAAAAGCTTACGTTACCAATTAATTGAAGGTAAATTAATTGAAGCTAACGATATTAAAATTACTATGGATGATATTAAAGATCATGCACGTAATATGATTAAAGCGCAAATGGCTCAATTCGGTCAAATGAATCCATCAGATAAAGAATTAGACGATATTGCTGCTCGTGTATTATCTAACCAAGATGAAGCTCGCAGAATTTCAGAACAAATAATAAGTCAGAGATTGTTAGAGGTTTACAAAGAAAAAGCAAACCTTAAAACAAAAGAATTAAGTTACGAAAACTTTGTTAAAGAAGTTTACGGCGACAAGTAATTAAAAAATTAAATGCTTATCTTTAGGCGCTTAAATCTATTGATTTAAGCGCCTTTTTATTACAAACTTAATAAATTTTTGATTTAACTTATTTTAAATCAAATAATTATAAAATAAATTTCGTATTATATATGGATTACGCAAAAGAATTTGAAAAATTCGCGATAAAAGATCAAGGTATAAGCAGTACATACTACAATAAAATAATAAGCAGTATGTATCCAACCAATTTAACGCCAAATATTATTGAAGAACGCCAAATGAATATAGCTGTTTTCGATGTATTTTCACGTTTAATGATGGATAGAATTATATTTTTAGGAACAGGAATAAACGATCAGGTAGCAAATATTGTACAAGCACAATTACTATTTTTAGAAAGTACAGATGCTAATAAAGATATTCAAATATATATTAACTCACCAGGAGGAAGCGTTTATGCAGGTTTGGGTATTTACGATACTATGCAGTTTATAAAGCCAGATGTGGCCACAATTTGTACAGGTATGGCAGCTTCAATGGGTGCGGTTTTACTTTGTGCAGGAGCAAAAGGTAAGCGTAGTGGTTTAACGCACTCTCGCGTAATGATTCATCAACCACTTGGAGGCGCCCAAGGTCAAGCCAGTGATATTGAAATTACAGCCAAAGAAATTCTTACTTTAAAAGAAGAACTTTATAAAATAATAAGTAAGCATTCAGGGCAAGATTACGACAAAATATATGAAGATAGTGATAGAGATTACTGGATGAAAGCCGATAAAGCTAAAGAATACGGTATGATTGATGAGATTTTGGCTCGTAATTAAAATATAATTTTGTAAATTTAATATTGATTTACAGTGATTTACAACAAAAAATAGAAATAGATTAATGGCAAAGGAAGAATTAGAATGTTCATTTTGCGGTCGTAAAAAATCGGAAACTAACTTATTAATTGCAGGTCTAGATGCGCATATTTGCGACAGATGTATCGAGCAAGCTCATGGTATTGTTTTAGAAGAATCGAAGCAAAACGATGGCAGCGATTTATCTGCGGAATTAAAGCTTAAAAAGCCACTGCAAATAAAAGAGTTTTTAGATGAATATATAATTGGTCAAGATGTTACCAAAAAAGTAATGTCTGTAGCTGTATATAACCATTACAAGCGTTTATTACAAACCCCAACAAAGGATGATATCGATATTCAAAAAAGTAATATCGTTATGGTTGGGCAAACAGGAACCGGTAAAACTTTAATGGCTAAAACGATAGCAAGAATGTTAAATGTACCCTTAGCTATTGTTGATGCTACAGTTTTAACAGAAGCTGGATATGTAGGTGAAGATGTAGAAAGTATTTTAACAAGACTATTACAAGCAGCCGATTATAATTTAGAAAAAGCAGAAAAAGGAATTGTTTTTATAGATGAAATTGATAAAATTGCACGTAAAAGCGATAACCCTTCTATAACTAGAGATGTATCGGGCGAAGGTGTTCAACAAGCCTTATTAAAGCTGTTAGAAGGAACTGTTGTAAATGTACCACCAAAAGGAGGTCGTAAACATCCAGATCAAAAATTTATAGAGGTTAATACCGAAAATATTCTGTTTATTGCAGGAGGAGCCTTCGATGGTATTGAGCGCGTTATTTCAAAACGTTTAAACATGCAAGCTGTTGGTTACAGTGCTTCAATGTCTGATGATGTTGTAGATCAGAATCATTTACTTCAATACATTATACCAAAAGATTTAAAAGATTTTGGATTAATACCAGAAATAATTGGTCGTTTGCCAGTACTAACCTATATGGATCCGTTAGATGCTAAAACATTAAGAGCAATTTTAACCGAGCCTAAAAATGCCTTAATAAAACAATATAAAAAATTGTTTGGTATGGACGATATAGACTTTAGTATAACAGATGGTGCCCTAGAGTTTATTGTTGAAAAAGCAATAGAGTATAAATTAGGAGCCAGAGGTTTACGTTCACTTTGTGAAGAAATTTTAACTGACGCAATGTTTGAACTACCAAGTAGTAAAGAGAAAAAATTAAATGTGACAAAAGCTTACGCAGAAGAAAAGCTTACAAAAACTACTTTAAAAAAGCTTAAGGCAGTTTCATAAAAAAACAGATTAAATTTTCGTTTAAAACGCTTCTCAATAAATATTGAGAAGCGTTTTTATTTTGTTCAAAATCTAAAATTAAATCACTTATTTTTATTTAATCTAAATAAAAATATTAAATTTGCCCGAAAATTTATAATCACATAAAATGATAGATCAAAAACGAAGATTGCCCATAGGCTTATTACAATTAAAAATGTGGCTTATTATATTTTTCGCAATATTTAATACAGCAAATTCACAAAACACATTATCAAAAATACAAGGTGAAGTTCAGGATGAAAATAATATGCCTATTGCAGATGCTACTGTTGTACTTAAAGGAACAACTTATGGTGTAACCACCAATGTTAATGGTTTGTATGAGCTTAATGCGCCAACTGGAAAGTATATTTTAAAGGTTTCGTATTTAGGATATCAACAAAAAGAAATAGTAATTAATTTAACTGCAAACACTTTAACCTTAAATGTACTTCTAAAAGAGAGTAGCGAAAATTTAAACGAAGTTGTAGTAAATGGTAAAAATATTGAGGCTGTTATTGTAGAAACTAGAACAGCTACAAAGTCTAATATGAGTTTAATGAATACTCCAGCGGCAATAGTAGCTGTAAATAGGGGGATTTTAGATCAGCAAGGAATAACAAATTTGCAAGATGCCATTAGAAACGTAAGTGGTGTTACACAGGCAGGAAATAATTATAACATTGGAGATAATTTAATTATTAGAGGTCTAGATGCTAATTATACTTTAGATGGTATGTATTCTGGTGCCGGTTTAGGAAATAGTTACAACCCTACACGATCTTTAACTAATGTAGAAAGTATTGAGGTTTTAAAAGGTCCTGCAACAGGGCTTTATGGTATGGGGTCAGCAGGAGGTGTTATTAATTTTGTAGAAAAAAAGCCTTTGTTTCAAGAACATGGTTTGGCTGAAATTAAACTTGGCCAATGGAATCATTATAGAGCTATGGTTGATTATACAGCGCCTTTGTCAAATAAATTTGCATTTAGAATAGTATCTGCTTCTGAAGCCCAAGATGGTTATAGAGATGTTTCTTCTGATAGATTTGAAACTTACGGTGCTTTAACTTTTAAATCGCCATCAAATAAACATAATATAACTTTGTCTGGAGCCGTAATTCAAGATGCCATAGATATTGATGCCATTGGAGATCCGGTTAGGCTTTACACACCAGGTATTTTAAGTGACTATAGCTGGACAAGCCTTGTTAATGATACACAAACCGATCCAGATACAGGAGAATATTTGGGTATTCAATTAACTGACGAACAAAGACAAATATTAGCTAATTCACTAAATACTTTAGATGGTTTAGAGCCTTACGATATTGGAGATCATTCACTAATTACCGATATAGCCGACCCAAATAAAGGTAAAGAATATCGTGTAAAATTGCGTTATGATATTAATCCAATTAAGAATTTAACCATAACCAATCAGTTATTATATAGAACTTACGAATCAAACTTCACAAGACAAACAGGAGCTTTAAATTATTTTTATTATCAACAAAGTGGTGTTATTCACAATGGTGTACGTTCACCGTTAATAATTGATGATGTTATATATCCTTTAGCGGCTAGAAGGCAGGAATACAGGCATCAAGAAACTAAAGAAAAAGCATTTCAATACTTTGGAGATTTTAAATATGATTGGAATTTAGGAAAAGTAAAAGGAGAGCATTTATTAAGTGTAAATTATGAAAACAGATCGTTGGATTATAAATATTGGTCTATTTGGGATGCAGATGATAGTAGAGCAGTTACACCAGTTCCTTATATTTTAGATATATCGGATGCAAGTACCGTAGCAAGTATTAACGGTAGTTTTTGGAACTACGATCCAGTTTTAAGAAGCGATTATAAAAAGGGAATAGAAGCCTATGGAGTAAGTTTTCAAGAGGTGTTGTATTTGTTTGATGAAAAATTAACAGCTCGTTTAGGTGTTGCATTCTCTAATATTGCTCAAGATTATGAAAATGTATATTCTGATTTACCTGTTTATGATTTTGATGATTCTGGTTATACCTATAATTTAGGATTAACATTTAGACCAATTGACCAACTTTCAATTTTTGGTAATTATGCTAAAGGAAGAACAGCTTATAGCATAACGGGATCTATTAATGAAGTTGATGAAAGCAATAGAGATGACTCTGAAGCATTATCTGTAGATTTAGGAATTCGTTTTAAAACACAAGATAATAGTTTACTAGCATCTTTAGTTGCATTTAATACAGCAAGAACCAATATTGGGTATTCTAACCCAGATTACGACGAAGTTGATAACGCTGATGTACCACAGTATTTTTACGACCGAGAAGATAGAACAAAAGGTATAGAATTAGATGTTAATTATTATTTAAGTAAAAAATTATCGTTTAATGTAAATGGTACTTTGCAAGATCCGCAAACACTAACTTCAGGAGAGGTAACTACCGAACAAACTAAAGGTGTGCCAAAAAAATATGCACGATTCTGGACAGAATATAAGCACTTCTTTATCAATTCTAAAAATCCTTTGTTAATTAATTTAGGTGTAAGATATGAAGATGAACGTACCATTGATGGTTATAGTTTAACAGGTGCACACATAAACAGTTATACCGTTTTTGATGCTGGTATTGGCTACAATATTAACAATACATGGAATTTAAGATTAAATATTGATAACCTTTTAAATGAAGATTATTATTCTAAGGCTATGTTTGCAGGTGCTTTACCAGGGGAAACTAGAAATTTCGAATTGAATGTTCAATACAGGTTTTAGACTACAGAAATTAAAATATTTAAAACTTTGATAGTCCTTTTTTAAGTTATAGTAGACTGTTGAAATTAGTTTATTTTTAATCCCATAATAATATATTTATTGTGGGATTTTTTTATTTGGTAGTATTAAAAATAAAAAACGCTTCCCAAAATATTGAGAAGCGTTTTTGTATTTAAATATTCCAGTATCTTTCTCATACCGAATAAAAATAATATCTGCGTTTTAGTGAGCAAATACTTGTTTGCAGCGACTCCGCTGCCTACATCATACCTGGCATTCCACCGCCGCCCATTGGAGGCATTGCAGGAGCATCTTCTTTAATATCTATTAAAGCACACTCGGTAGTTAAAATCATTCCAGAAACAGACGCAGCATTCTCTAAAGCAATACGAGTTACTTTTTTAGGATCTATAATTCCTGCTTTAAGCATATCTACATATTCTTCAGATTTAGCATCGTAACCAAAATCTTTTTTACCTTCAAGTACTTTGTTAATTACAACAGAGCCTTCTCCACCTGCATTTTCTACAATAGTACGTAAAGGTGCTTCAATAGCCTTATTTACAATTTGTACACCTGTAGTTTCATCTAAGTTTACAGTTTCAATTTTTTCTAAAACTGCTTTAGCTCTTACTAAGGCAACACCACCACCGGCAACAATACCTTCTTCTACTGCAGCGCGAGTAGCATGTAAAGCATCATCAACACGATCTTTCTTTTCTTTCATTTCAACTTCACTAGCAGCACCAACGTAAAGTACAGCAACACCGCCCGCTAATTTAGCCAAACGTTCTTGTAATTTTTCTTTATCGTAATCGCTAGTGGTAGTTTCAATTTGTGCTTTAATTTGGTTAACACGAGCTTTTATAGCTTCATTGTCACCAGAACCATTTACAATTGTTGTATTATCTTTATCAATAGTTACAGTTTCGGCAGTTCCTAACATACTTAAATCTGCATTTTCTAAAGTAAATCCTCTTTCTTCAGAAATTACAGTACCACCAGTTAAAATAGCTATATCTTCAAGCATAGCTTTACGTCTGTCTCCAAAACCAGGAGCTTTTACAGCAGCAATTTTTAAACCACCACGTAATTTGTTTACTACTAAAGTTGCTAATGCTTGTCCATCAACATCTTCAGCAATAATTAATAATGGGCGACCAGATTGTGCAACTGGCTCTAAAATTGGAAGAATTTCTTGTAAGTTAGAAATCTTTTTATCGAATAATAAAATGTACGGATTTTCTAAATCGGCTATCATTTTATCAGAATCTGTTACAAAGTAAGGTGATAAATATCCTCTGTCGAACTGCATTCCTTCAACAACATCTACATAAGTATCTAAACCTTTAGCTTCTTCAACAGTAATAACTCCTTCTTTACCAACTTTAGAGAATGCTTGAGCGATTAATTCACCAATAGTATCGTCGTTGTTTGCAGAAATGGCAGCAACTTGTTTTATTTTTTCTGAAGAGTTACCAACTTCTTGAGCTTGTTTAGCTAGGTCGGCAGTAATAGCCTCAACAGCTTTATCTATACCGCGTTTTAAATCCATTGGGTTAGCACCTGAAGCTACGTTTTTTAAACCTTCTTTTACAATAGCTTGTGCTAAAACAGTAGCTGTAGTTGTACCATCACCAGCTAAATCGTTGGTTTTGCTTGCAACTTCTTTTACCATTTGTGCTCCCATGTTTTCATGAGCATCTTCTAATTCAACTTCTTTAGCTACAGAAACACCATCTTTAGTAATATGTGGTGCTCCAAAGCTTTTAGAAATAATTACATTACGACCTTTAGGACCTAATGTTACTTTTACTGCATTTGCTAATGCATCAACACCGCGTTTTAATCCGTCGCGTGCTTCAATATCAAATTTTATATCTTTTGCCATTTTATTTAAATTTTTGTTTCAGTTCCTTGAAAAAAGGATCCTTATATAATTAAATTTAGTTTTGTTAATACGCTTTCCGCTTTTGCGGAAATAGAAAAAGTTACAATTAAACTATTGCTAAAATATCGCTTTCACGCATCATTAAATAATCTGTACCTTCAAGTTTTAACTCTGTTCCAGCATATTTACCATACAAAACAGTGTCTCCAACTTTTACAGTAATAGGTTCGTCTTTAGTACCTGGTCCGGCAGCAACAACGGTTCCTTTTTGTGGTTTTTCTTTAGCGTTATCCGGAATAATAATTCCTGAAGCTGTTTTAGTTTCAGCAGCAGCAGGTTCTATAAGAACTCTATCTGCTAATGGTTTAATGTTCAATGCCATTTGTATTATATTTTAAGTTTTAAAATTAATATTTACGATTAGCTACTAAGCTAAAAATGTGCCATTGGAGTGCAACTGACAAACTTTCAGAAACACTGTCGGAACTTCCGTAAATAAAAAATGCCAACTTTTACAGTTGGCATTTTTAAGTGTTTTTTATTTTGTTTTATTGAACAGAATCAATGGTAGCATCATTATTAGTTGCTGGGGCTGCAGGAGTTGGTAATGGTTGCTCAATTGCTTCCTCTGCTTCATAAGCTTTGGATTCTGCACTACCAGTACTTCTGTTAATTGTTACATTAGATAGTAAGATTAATACTAATAATACAGTTGCTAAAGTCCATGTACTTTTATCTAAAAAGTCGGTTGTTTTTTTAACGCCGCCTAATTGTTGAGTGCCACCGCCTCCAAATGACGACGATAACCCACCACCTTTAGGGTTTTGTACCATAATTACAACTATAAGCAAAAATGCTACTACTACTATTAAGGCTAAAAATATTGTAAACGTACTCATTATCTTTTATTTATTTTGATCTCTTAATTTTTCTACTGCTTTAATTTGGTCTGCAAAGAAACCACTTTTTTCTGGATATTTCAAACTTAAAATTTTATATGATTGAATAGCCTTTTTATAATTTTTTTGTTCTACATAAATTCGCGCTAAAGTCTCGGTCATTAAAGCTTCTGGTTGAATCATTTGTTCCTTAGCCAAATTACCTTTGGGTATGGTGTCTTTTACAGGTTTAATTTTTGGACTTTGCTTAATGAATTTATCTATAAGTTCAAATTTTTTGGCCTTTTCTAAATCGTCATCAATTGGGTTAGAATTCAATTTTGTTTCAACACCAAATTCAGCTTCTGGTTGTTTTTTTTCACGTTTGATAGGTTCAAAGTGCGATATTTTTAACCATTCGTTAAACGAATGTTTTTCAGCTTTGTTAAAAGGAAGAGGTTTGCCTAAATTTAATATTTGTTCTGGTGATTGATCTATTTTAGGAATACCAACTAGATTAGATAATTCAATCGCTTTTTTTTTATCCGAATTGGTTTCTGATGTTTTTCTTTCTTCTTTAGGTTGAAACAAATTGGGGTCTAATGCACCATTAGTATCTTCAATTTGTTGATTTAAATGGTCATCTACTAAAGTGCTTTTATTAACAGAAATATCTTGGGCTTCCACCTCAATATCTTTTAAATGTACTGTATTTTGTTTGATGTGTTCTGAAATTTCATTTTGCATAAATTCTTCAGAAGTTATATAATCAAATAAAATGCTTCTATTTGTTGTATATGCTGCTGTGGTTTTTAAGGCATAATTGTATTTAAAACTATTTTGATTTTTTAAACCTTTTAAGTAAATGGCTCTTGCAGACTGAAAGTAAGGAAATTCTGTTATTATTGATTTTACTGCATCGGTTTGCTCGGAAGTTAATGTTTCCGGATGTAGCATAATGTTTGTAAAATCGGTTTTATTCATTGTAGGTGCCAAATTTGTTTTATTCTTTTAAAAAAGTACTATAAAGTTACCATTTTGCTAATGTAGCATTTACAATATCTTGGGTTAAACGGTCAAAAATTTCTTCGTGAGCTGTTGTTTTTAAAGTTCCTGTAAGTTGTGCTGTACCATCGTAATCATAGAAAAAAGAAAACGTTTGTTCTACGTCATCTTCTGCGTCGTTTGTGTTTATAAAGCGTACACGTACAGAAATTGTTAATCTGTTTTGAGCCGCTGTGTTTGAAGATGTTGATGTAGTTGGTGAAATGCGATAATCTGTAATTTCGCCTTCAAAAATTAAATCACCATTATTAGTTACCAAACTGTAGTTGGTTTGGTCTTGAACATAATCTTCCAAGGCTAGTTTAAAGTCTCTTGTTAAACCAGGTTCAACTAAAAGCGCTGTGTTTTCAAAGCTATTTACTTGAAATGAATCGGCATCAATAGATGTAGGTTGTGTTAGTCCATATTGAATTTTGCAACTGTAAATTGTACTTACTGCTACACAAACTAGAATAATATATTTTAAATGTTTCATGTATTTAAAACTCAAAATTATAAATCGTATTGTTTAATTTTTCTGTATAAAGTGCGTTCGCTTATACCTAATTCGGCAGCAGCCAATTTACGTTTACCATTGTGGCGCTCTAAAGATTTTTTTATAAGTTCTAGTTCTTTGTCTTGTAAAGATAAAGTTTCTTCTTCTTCAATTTCTTCAGCAAAATGGTATTTATCGGTTATAGATTCGTTTTCTATTACTGGTGGTGTGGTGTGTTCTGGAATACTTAAAAAATCACTTTCATTATCATCATGTTCTTCAAAAGCAATATCATCATTGGTTGGATTACCGTAAATTTTTTGAATTAAGCTTTCGTTGTTTTTTTCGACATCTTTAGTGTTACCATTTTTCATGAGTTCCATGGTAAGTTTTTTAAGATCATTTAGATCGCTTTTCATATCGAAAAGTACCTTGTAAAGTATTTCACGCTCGCTACTAAAGTCGCTTTCTGCTTTTGTTTGTTTTATAACTGCGGGTAAATTATTTCCAGTTGTTGGTAAATAGTTGCGCAGAGTTTCGGCAGAAACGGTTCGGTTTTGTTCTAATACAGAAAGTTGTTCGGCAATGTTTCGTAATTGGCGAATGTTTCCGCTCCAGCGATATTTTACAAGTAGTTGCACAGCGTTTTCAGATAGTTTAACCGTTGGCATTTTATACTTTAATGCAAAGTCGCTGGCAAATTTTCTAAATAATAAATGGATGTCTTCTTGTCGCTCGCGCAATGGTGGAAGATTAATATCTACAGTACTTAAACGATAAAATAAGTCTTCTCGAAATTTTTCTTTTTGTATAGCTTCAAACATGTTTACGTTTGTAGCCGCAACAATACGCACGTTAGTTTTTTGTACTTTACTAGAGCCTACTTTTAAAAACTCGCCATTTTCTAAAACACGAAGTAAGCGTACTTGGGTTGTTAGTGGTAATTCTCCAACTTCATCTAAAAAAATGGTTCCGCCATCGGCTTCTTCAAAATAACCGCTACGTGTTTGAGTTGCTCCTGTAAATGCGCCTTTTTCGTGACCAAAAAGTTCGCTGTCTATTGTGCCTTCTGGTATAGCGCCACAGTTAACTGCTATGTATTTGTTGTGTTTGCGATGCGATAATTGGTGTATTATTTTAGGAATACTTTCTTTACCAACCCCGCTTTCGCCAGTTACTAAAACCGATATATCTGTTGGTGCAACTTGTATAGCTTTTTCTATGGCACGGTTTAGTGCTGGCGTATTACCAATTATACCAAAACGTTGTTTTATTGCTTGAACAGATTCCATTTTTTCTATATTCAAAAGTCAAGATTTAAAGTAATCAAGACTTCAAATTTTATTTAATATTAATTGTTTTCTGAATAGCCTACAGCTTCTCCAATTAAGGTAGCACTTGTGCAGCTATTAATTTTTACGTTTACAAAATCGCCTTCTTTATAATGTTCTTTAGGGAAAACAGCTACTAAGTTTTCTGATGTTCTTCCAGACCATTCGGCATCCGATTTTTTTGAAGATTTTTCAATTAAAACCTCTACAACTTTGCCAACATTACTTTTCATTACGTCTTCACTTAAATCGCGCTGTAGTTGTACAATTTCTGCTAATCGACGTTTTTTAACAGCTTCCGGAATATCATCTTCTAGTTTTCTTTCGGCTAAAGTTCCTGGGCGTTCAGAATAAGCAAACATGTAACCGTAACTGTATTTTACGTAGCGCATAAGCGAAAGTGTGTCTTGATGATCTTCTTCTGTTTCGGTTGGGAAACCAGAAATCATATCTTGGCTAATACCACAATCTGGAATAAGTTTGCGAATATTATCAATAATATCAAAATATTCTTCGCGTGTGTGCAAGCGGTTCATAGCTTTTAAAATACGGTTGCTTCCACTTTGTACAGGTAAGTGAATGTAATTGCAAATGTTTTTATGCTTTGCCATGGTTTCAATAACATCAATAGTAAAATCTTGCGGGTTAGATGTTGAGAAACGAAAACGCATTTTAGGTTGTGCTATGGCACACATGTCTAATAATTTGGCAAAATTAACTGCAGTAGCTTTTTGTATATCGCTGGCTTTATCAAAGTCTTTTTTAAGTCCGCCGCCATACCATAAATAGCTGTCTACATTTTGGCCAAGAAGTGTAACTTCCTTGTAACCTTTATTGGCTAAATCGTTAATTTCTTCAATAATACTCTGTGGGTCTCTACTGCGTTCGCGACCACGAGTAAATGGCACAACGCAAAATGTACACATATTATCGCAACCACGTGTAATAGATACAAAAGCAGTTATACCATTGCTATTTAATCGAACAGGAGAAATATCGCCGTAGGTTTCTTCTTTTGATAAGATAACGTTAATAGCATCTCTACCTTCATCAACTTCAGCTAAAAGGTTGGGTAAATCTTTGTAAGCATCTGGGCCAACAACTAAATCTACAATTTTTTCTTCTTCAAGAAATTTACTTTTAAGGCGTTCGGCCATACAACCTAAAACCCCAACTTTCATTTTAGGGTTGTGGTTACTTTTTATGGCGTTATATTTTTCTAACCGTTTTCTAACGGTTTGTTCGGCTTTATCGCGAATAGAGCAGGTATTAACTAAAACCAAATCGGCTTCTTCAATGGTTTGTGTAGTGTTAAAACCTTGCTCAGATAATATTGAAGCAACAATTTCACTGTCGCTAAAATTCATGGCACAACCATAACTCTCTATAAAAAGCTTGCGTTTATTGCCTTCTTTTTGCTCAAGAATTAATGATTCTCCTTGTTTATTTTCGTCTATTGTCTTTTCCATAATTATTTGAAATATTTCATTTCAACAAGCATGCAAAGATATAATTTATTTGTGGTTTGGTGACAAATTGGCAGTTAATTTTTGTTTTAAAGTTATTTTAAAAATATTGTAGGTAAACACGCAACCTTTTTTTGTTTTTGTATCTTTAAAATAAAATCAATCAAACTATGAAAACAAAACTAATACTCTGTTTTGTCGCTATTTGCCCCTTTTTTTCATGCGATGATAATTACGAAGTGGTACAAGTTGCCACACCACAATTAATTAGTAAAACCGAATTTAGAAATTCTGTTACAGTTCAAGAGCCACATATTATACAGGAAGCTGGTAAAATTTATGCTTATAAAGATTTAATATTTGTAGGAGATATTGATGGTATTCATGTTATAGATAATTCAATTCCAGAAACACCAGTATTAGTGAAATTTATTAAAATTCCTGTGAATGAAGATATTTCGGTTAAAGATGATTACTTGTACGCAGATAGTGCCACCGATTTGTTGGTTTTTGATATATCGGATATTAATAATGAAGTAAGTTTAGTTGAACGCTTAGAAGATGTATTTACTATTTACGATTATAATTTTCCTGAAGAAGCCGATGAGGCCGATTATAGCAAGTATAATTATGAAGAAGATATTATTGTTGGATGGACAGTTGCTACGGAGCGACGAAAAAAACAAGACGATTTAATGTTTACTGATTTTGCTAATAATGCTGTGGAATCCACAACAGGAACAGGAGGTTCTTTAGCACGTTTTCAAATTGTAAACGATTATTTGTATACTGTTGGTTCCTACGAAATGTCTATTTTCAATATCTCAAATTTATCGCAACCCGTTTTAACTAATACAAATTATGCCGGTTGGAATATTGAAACTATGTTTCAAAAAGATAATTATTTGTATTTGGGTAGTACTAATGGTATGTACATTTATAGTTTAGGTAATCCATCGGCACCTGAATATATTTCAGAGTTTACACATTGGGAAAGTTGCGATCCTGTAGTTGTAGATGGTGATTATGCTTATTTAACATTGCGCGGTGGTAATGCTTGTGGGCAACTAGAAAGTGTTTTAGAAGTTATTGATGTAAGCGACAAAGCAAACCCAACCTTGGCATCGCGCTACACTTTAGAGAATCCTTACGGTTTAGGGATTAAAGGAAATATGCTTTTTGTTTGCGATGGCACCGCTGGACTAAAACTATTTAATAAAGAAAATCCGTTAGATTTAAGTATGGTGAAAGATTACAACAATATTCAATCTAAAGATGTTATACCGCTTGAAAACTCATTGTTAATGATTGGAGGTAATACGTTGTATCAATACAAATATTTAGAAGATGATATCAATCTTATTAGTACATTTCAGTTAAACTAAAATTTAATTTGCTCAATATTAAAGCGCTACTGTAAAGTGGCGTTTTTTGTTTGTGGTATTTATAAAAAAACGATTACATTTAGTCTTTCTAACCGTTAACTAATAAATTTTTATGAATTCTGTAAATGAAATTTCCCAAAAAATAGCACAATCTCGAGCTTTAGATTTTGGAGATATTTTTAATAAGTGTATTGTGCTTTTTAAAAAAACTTGGGTGCAAGGGTTGCTGCTGCAATTGTTTTCAATGTTAATTATGTTGCCCTTAATTATAATATTTTATATTCCTTTTATAACCATGATAATCGATCAGCAACGAAATGGTTATGCAGATCCGCAGGCTATGGATAATTTTTTTCAAAGCATGTCTGTTATTTATATCATAATAGTTTCAATAGGGGGTGTTGTTTTGGGTGTGCTTGTAACAGCGCTTAATGCTGCTTTTTACAGAATAATGAGGAAATTAGACTCTAACGAAAGCGTAACAGCCAAGGATTTCTTTTATTTTATAAAAGGTAAATATATAGGTAAAATAGCCTTACTAATGTTAATTTCAATATTAATAGCAATTCCTTCTGCTTTACTATGTTACATACCGTTGATTTATTTTTCGGTGCCTTTAGCATATATTTTTGTGGTTTTTGCTTTTAACGAAGATTTTTCGGTAAGCGAAATATTATCAACAGCATTTAAACTTGGTAATAAAAAATGGGGAATTACCATAGGTTTAATTATTGTAGCTTATCTGGGTATTCTAGTGTTAACTTTTATAACTTGTGGTATTGGAGGTATTTTTATTCAATCATTTTTATTCCATCCAATGTATTTAATTTATAAAGAAGTAGTTGGCTTTAACGAAAAAAGTGCCATTGATGAAATAGGCACACCCATAGAATAAATAGTTTATTAAATTATTAACAGCCTGTATTTAAGATGTTAAATACAGGCTTTTTTTATTTAAAAAAAATAATGAAGTACTATAAAATTAGGAAGTTAAATTATTTTTCACATAAATTTGTAGCTCAAAACACGAAGTATGGCGAAGAATTTAGTGATAGTAGAGTCACCTGCAAAAGCAAAAACCATTGAAAAATTTCTTGGTAAAGATTTTAAAGTAGAATCTAGTTTTGGGCATATTGCCGATTTACCAAGCAAAGAATTAGGGGTAGATGTTGAAGGTGATTTTAATCCCAAATACGAAGTATCTAAGGATAAAAAAGCGGTTGTAAAAAAACTTAAAGATTTAGCTAAAAAAGCCGAAATGGTTTGGTTAGCAAGTGATGAGGATCGCGAGGGAGAAGCTATTGCATGGCATTTAGCCGAAACGTTAAAGTTGGATAAAGATAAAACTAAACGTATTGTATTTCATGAAATTACAAAAACAGCCATATTAAAAGCAATTGAAAACCCAAGAGGTATAGATTACGATTTAGTTGATGCACAACAAGCGCGTCGTGTTTTAGATAGAATTGTAGGTTACGAGCTTTCGCCGGTATTATGGAGAAAAGTAAAAGGCGGTTTATCTGCAGGTCGTGTACAATCGGTTTCTGTGCGATTAATTGTTGAAAAGGAACGTGAAATTGCAGATTTTAAACCTGTAGCATCATATAGAATTGATGCTGAATTTTCAAATGAAGACGGTCAAACATTTAAAGCAAAGCTTCCTAAGAATTTTAAAACTAAAAAAGAGGCTTTAGCGTTTTTAGAAAAAAATGCTGCTGCAAACTTTAAAGTAGCCGATTTAACAAAAAAACCGGCAAAAAAATCACCAGCAGCACCATTTACAACCTCAACTTTACAGCAGGAAGCATCACGTAAACTATATTTTTCGGTAAGTAAAACCATGACGATGGCACAACGTCTATACGAAGCGGGTTTAATTACTTACATGAGAACCGATAGTGTAAATTTATCTGACGAAGCAAGAAAAGGAGCTGAGGCTGAAATTAAAAAAGCCTATGGCGACGAATATAGTAATCCTAGAAATTATGTAGGCAAAGCTAAAGGAGCGCAAGAAGCTCACGAAGCTATTCGTCCAACAAACTTTGCAACGCATAGTGTAAATATAGATAGAGATCAAGCAAGGCTTTACGATTTAATATGGAAACGAGCTATAGCATCACAAATGAGTGAAGCTAATTTAGAGCGTACCAATGTGAAAATTGAAGCCGACACACATAAAGAAACATTTACAGCAAACGGCGAGGTTATTACTTTCGATGGTTTCTTAAAAGTATATTTAGAAGGAACAGATGATGAAGATGCCGAACAAGATGGTATGTTGCCAGCAATGAAGGTTAACGAAACCTTATTAAATAGCTACATTACCGCAACCGAACGTTATACGCGTCCGCCAGCAAGATATACTGAAGCTTCTTTAGTTAAAAAGCTAGAAGAATTAGGTATTGGTCGTCCGTCCACATACGCGCCAACAATATCAACTATTCAAAATAGAAATTATATTGAAAAAGGTACTGTTGATGGTGTAGAGCGTGAATATTCGCAATTAACACTTCAAGAAGGAAATATAAAAGATGTAACCTTAACCGAAAAAGTAGGTTCAGATAAAGGAAAATTAGTGCCAACCGATATTGGAATGATTGTAACCGATTTCCTGGTTAATCATTTCGATGCTATTCTCGATTATAATTTTACAGCGAAAGTTGAAGAGGATTTTGATGATATTGCTGAAGGAAAAGAGGATTGGCAAAAAATGATGAAATCGTTTTATAAAGATTTTCATCCGGTTGTTGAAGATGTAAAAGAAAACGCCGATAGAGAATCTGGTGAGCGTATTCTTGGAACCGACCCAACAACAGGAAAGCAAGTAAGTGTGCGTTTAGGTAAATTTGGACCAATGGTGCAAATAGGTACGGTTGATGATGAAGAAAAACCACAATTTGCAAGCCTAAGTCCAGACCAACAATTAAATACCATAACCTACGAAGAGGCGATGGATTTATTTCAACTTCCAAAAAATTTAGGTGAGTTTGAAGGCGAAACGGTTGAAGTAAATAATGGACGTTTCGGGCCATATGTGAAATTTGGAAAAGCTTATGTGTCGTTGCCTAAAGGAATCGATCCGTTAAGTGTTGAATTAGACGATGCTATTGTTTTAATAAAAGAAAAACAAAAAGCCGATGCGCCAATTTACCATTATCAAGATTTACCAGTGCAAAAAGGTAAAGGGCGTTTTGGACCATATATTAAATGGAACAACATGTTTATTAACGTAAACAAAAAATACGATTGGGATAATTTATCCGATGATGATATTGTAACGCTTATCGAAGATAAAATTCAAAAAGAAAAAGATAAGCTTATTCATTCTTGGGAAGATGGTGCTATTCGTGTTGAAAAAGCACGTTGGGGAAGGCATAATGTAATTCAGGGAAAAACTAAAGTAGAGTTAGCAAAAACCGTTGATGTAAGCGAAATGACTTTAGAGGAAGCAAAAGCTATTATTGAGGCTAATGCCCCTAAAAAGAAAACAAGAAAAAAAGCTACGAAAAAGAAGTAATTCAAGTTTTTATTAAACTATTTACACTAAGTGAGTTTTTTTATTAAGTTTTTTTTAAAGATTCTTCAAAAAAATCCATTTATTCTTTTAATATTTGTGTTACATTGTTTTAAAAATAAACCATATATTGATTAATGGATTTTAGTTTTTTGTCCCCAGTGCCAGATTCTGTGTTAGCATACAACGAGGTGCTTTCGCAGCAAACTTTAGGTACAAACATAAAAATACACTCTAGCCAAAACGGAATTCCAGATTTAAAAAATGTAAAAGTTGCAATTCTTGGTGTTTTAGAAAACCGAAACGATTATAATTATATAGGAGAAACGTTTCAGTTAAATGAAATTCGAAAGGCATTTTACAGCCTTTTTCCTGGTAGCTGGAATATTACCATTGCAGACCTTGGTGATATTAGTAGAGGCGAAACAGTAAACGACACCTATTTTGCGCTAAAGGAAACTATAATTAACCTAGTTAAAGCAAATGTAATACCTGTAATATTAGGTGGCTCTCAAGATTTAACTTATGCTAATTATCGTGCCTACGATAATTTAATTCCTATGGTAAACATAGTAAATGTAGATGCTAAATTTAATTTGGGAGACTCTAGTAAGCCTATAAAAAATAATAGTTTTGTGGGTAAAATTATTCTAGACAAGCCTTATAATCTTTTTAACTATTCCACGCTTGGTTATCAAACTTATTTTAATCCACAAGAAGAAATAGATCTTATGGAGAGTTTGTATTTTGAATATTACAGATTGGGCGAAATAGCAAACAATATTACTCTTGCAGAACCAGTAATGCGCGACGCCAATATAGTAACAGTCGATTTAAATTCAATTAAAAGTGCAGAGGTTAGTTTAAAACAAAAATTTTCGCCAAATGGATTCGATGGAAAAGAAATTTGTGCCATTACACGTTATGCAGGTATAAGTAATAAAGTAAGTTCTTTTGGAATTTATGAATATAAACCATCTAAAGACGATGAAATAACAGCAATGTTAATAGCTCAAATGATTTGGTATTTTATTGAAGGTGTAAATTATAGGGTGAAAGATGATGATTTTTCAGATGAAAGTTCATATCAAAAATTCATAACTTTAACTGAATCAGAGGAGTTAGTGTTTTATAAAAGTAATAAAACAGGTAGATGGTGGATAGAAATTCCATTTTTGTCAAATGTTAATAATAAATTAAAAAGACATACGTTATTACCATGCATGCACCAAGATTATATTGATGCATGTAATAATAAGGTGCCAGAGCGCTGGTATAAAGCAATACAAAAGAATAGCTTGTAAGATGAGAGTCAGTTGAAACGTTGTTTTAATCGGTAAAGCGCGAAATTTTCACGACGAAATGTAATTTTTTTGGATAAAAAGTTGTTTTTTAAAAAATATATAAATATGTTTACGCTCTCAAATAAGAAGCTAAATAATTAACCTCGAGTTTTCTATGGATATGAAGAAGTTTATTTTATTAACTACAGTAATAGCAGTATTAGCAAGTTGTAGCTCTACCGATAGAGGGGAGCTAGTAGGAGCTAAAGGAAAAAAGTGGCATCCAGAAAAGCCATATGGTATGGAACTTATCCCAGGTGGATCTTTTATAATGGGTAAAGCAGATGATGATCTTGCAGGTATTCATGATGCGCCATCAAAAACAGTAACTGTTAGGGCGTTTTATATGGACGCAACAGAAATTACAAACAGCGAATACCGTCAGTTTGTAAATTGGGTAAGAGATTCTATTGTTCGATACAAACTTGCAGTTTTAGCAGATGAAGTTGGTAAATTGCCAGAAGATGGAGGTATTGGAGAGTATGCTTTTAAAGATGCAGACACAGCTAATATGTCCGTTTATGAAAAGTATATGTTTGAAAACTATACAGGTCTTGGGCCTACTGGTTTTGAGGGTAGAAAAATAAATAGAGATGTAGATTTAATATTTGATACGTCTGAGTACCCAGATGAGTATTATGCAGAGGTAATGGATACTATGTATTTGCCTTTAGAAGAGTCTTATAACGGTCAACGTACATGGGATGTTAAAAAATTTAAATTCCAGTATAACTATATGGATATAGTAGAGGCTGCAAGAAATAGAGGAATTAGCCGTAAAGATGCAGTTAAAAAAGAAGAAATAGAGATTTATCCGGATACAACTGTTTGGATTAGAGATTTCGCGTATTCATATAACGAGCCTATGCACAATGATTATTTTTGGCATGATGCATATGGAGAGTACCCTGTTGTAGGAGTAACTTGGATGCAAGCTAAAGCATTTTGTGAATGGAGAACTTTAAATAAGAATTCATACCAAAAATCAAAAGGAGCAGCCTACGTAAATGCATTCAGATTACCTTCTGAAGCAGAGTGGGAATATGCAGCTCGTGGAGGTTTACAAGCAGCAACTTACCCTTGGGGAGGGCCTTACACAAAAAGCGATAGAGGTTGTTTTATGGCAAACTTCAAACCAGTAAGAGGAGATTATGCCGCAGACCAAGCCTTATATACCGTAGAAGCAAAATCTTATGAGCCTAATGATTATAATTTGTATAATATGGCTGGTAACGTATCTGAATGGATAAATGCTTCATATGATCCTTCAGCATATCAATATACATCTACAATTAACCCTAGTGTTAATGATAGAAATAATACGCGTAAAATAGTTAGAGGCGGTTCATGGAAGGACGTCGCATACTTCTTACAGGTAAGTTCACGTGATTACGAATATCAAGATTCAGCAAGAAGTTACATTGGCTTCAGAACCGTTCAGGATTATATGGGGACAAACGTAACTCAGTAACGGTATAAACTAATAAATCAATAATTAAAATAACTATTAACCCAATAAGTATTAACCTACTTAAACATTAAAAATCGAAAATTATGGCAAAGTCAAAAGCAAGCAAAAAGTTCATGAATATGGCTTATGGTTTAGGAGCAGCAGTTGTAATCCTTGGAGCATTATTCAAAATCACTCACATCGAATTCGGACCAGTAAATGGTAACATGTTACTTACAATTGGTTTAGTATCAGAGGCATTAATATTCGCTTTATCAGCATTTGAACCTGTAGAAGATGAATTAGATTGGTCTTTAGTTTATCCTGAATTAGCAGGCGGACAAGCTACAGCAAAGAAAGAAGTAGCACAAGATGCAGAAGGATTATTATCTAAAAAATTAGATGGTTTACTAAAAGAAGCCAAAATTGATGGAGAGTTAATCGCAAGCTTAGGCGATAGTATCAAAAACTTTGAAGGTGCTGCAAGAAACATGGGGTCTACTGTAGATTCTGTGGCTGCAACAAAAAAATATGGAGAAGAATTATCATTAGCAGCAGCTCAAATGGAATCTTTAAACAGTCTTTACAAAGTACAGTTAGAGAGCATTAATAAGCAAGCTGCTATCAATGAAGAATCTGTTGAAAATGCAGCTAAAGTAAAAGAACAAATGCAATCTTTAGCATCAAACTTATCATCTTTAAATGGTGTTTACGGTGGAATGCTTTCTGCAATGAACAAAAGCTAATTAGGAGTTAATTATTATTCCCAAATCAAAAATTAATTAACCAAAAAACCTAATTTAAAATGGCAGGAGGAAATTTATCACCTAGACAGAAAATGATTAACCTGATGTATTTAGTGTTTATTGCTATGCTTGCACTAAATATGTCCAAAGAAGTGCTTTCTGCATTTGGGTTAATGAATGAGAAGCTTGTTGAATCTAATAATGCAACAGAAGAAAGAAACTTAAGTTTAGTTGCAAGTTTAGAACAAAAAGCTACAGATCAACCAGAAAAATATAAACCTTTACAAGCTAAAGCATCTCAAATAGATAAGTTAGCACATGACTTTGATGGTTACATATCAGAACTTAAAAAGGATATGATGGAAACTGTTGAAGACGAGAAGGATTACGAAGTAATGGATAAAGGCGAGTTTTTAGACCAAGCATTCTTTAAAGGTGGAAAACTTAAACCAGAAGGCGAAGAGTTTTTAAACAAAATAACAACCTTTAGAGAAGGTGTTATTGATGTCTTAAAAGAAGAAAAAGGAATGGAAGCCGTGATCGAAGATGTTAAAAAGAAATTTAACACAGATCAAGTTGAAAATAGAGACGGTATTAAAGTAGATTGGTTAGATTATCATTATAAAGGATTTCCTTTAGTGGCTTCTTTAACTAAAATGACTCAATTGCAAGCCGATATTAAAACTACCGAATCTGAGGTGTTATCACAAATGTTAGCTGGTGAGTTATCAAATCAGGTATCAATGACGAACTATACTACTTTAATGGAAACGACTAAGTCTGCTTATTTTAATGGAGAGAAGTTTGATGGACAAATTGTTTTAGGACGTAAAGATGCTTCTACTAAACCAAAGCGTGTAGAGTTAAAATTAGACGGTAGAGCTTTAACTGAAGATCAATATGAAATTGAAGACGGTAAAGTAAAATTAAAGATAGGAACAGGTGGCGTAGGAGAACACAAAATTGAAGGAAACCTTATTTTTGGAGAAGGTGGAGAAGAAATTGAAGTTCCAGTTAGCTCATCTTTTGCTACTGTTGCTAAACCAAACTCTGCTACTATTTCTGCAGATAAAATGAATGTTGTTTACCGCGGTGTGAAAAACCCAATGACTATTTCTTTTGCAGGTGTGCCTGATAATAAAGTATCAGCTAGTGCACAAGGTTTATCTAGAGCAGGAGGTAGCAAATATATAATGGATGCTACAAGAGTAAAAGGTAGAGAAGTAACAATTAACGTTACAGGTACATTACCTGATGGAGGAAAAGTTAGCGATAGAGCAACTTTTAGAATTAAAGATTTGCCTAAACCAACAGGAACAATTAGAGGAGAAGATGGCGCTGTTAAAATGCAAAGAAATGCTTTAGAAATTTCTACAATTGGAGCTAAATTTGACGATTTTGATTTTGAATTGCCATTACGAGTTTCAGGATTTAGTTTTAAAGTACCTGGACAGCCAACAATAAAAGTAAGAGGAAATAAGTTAGATAGTAGAGCAAAAGGTGCTTTACGAAAAGCAAAACGTGGCTCAAGTGTTCAAATATTTGATATTGAGGCTAAAGCTAGTGGCGTTAGCGTTATACTTAAAAAAGTATCGCCTGTATTTATAGAGTTAACAAATTAATATTTTAACCAGATAAATTGTTTGATACTTAACCGTATTAAAAGGCTGTAGTAAAAAAATAAAATTTTAAAAAGATGAATTTAAAAAGTTTTTTATTAACCACTGTTACTGTTTTATCGGCATCGTTAATGTTTGCACAAGCAAATATTTTAAATGCCAAAAGCCCAGAGGAAATAGGGGTAAGAACAGAAGGTCAAAAAGCAGTAGACAACGATAAACCATTAGAATACGGTTACGTAGATGATAGAGATATATTATTCTCTAAAATGGTTTGGGAGCGCATTTCTTTAGATGAGCGTGCTAATTTTCCTTTATACTATCCAATAGATACCAACAATATTGGTAGTCACCGAAGATCTTTATATGATGTTCTTATGAAGGCTGTAAAAACAGGAAAGATAGAAAACATTTATGACGATTCATATTTTACAACTAAGCGTACCTTAAAAGATATAGAAGGTGCACTAGTAAAAGTTGATACTACAGAATTAGGTATAGAGCAAATTAATGCTGGTGAAACTGTTTCTCCAGAATATGTTAATAGACGTGAAATTAGTGCTGCTGATATTGTAGAGTACAGAATTAGAGGATTGTGGTATTTCGATAAGCGTCAAGCTGAAATGAAATACAGACTTATTGGTATAGCTCCTGTAGCTCCAGATGTTAATTTTATTGACGATGAAGAGCCAGATTTAGTACCACTTTTTTGGGTGTTTTTCCCAGATGCAAGAGAGGTACTACATGAAGCGAAAGCTTTTAATAATGAAAACAGCTCAATGCCATTTTCTTTTGATCATATCTTAAACGCAAGACGTTTTCACGGATATATTTATAAAGAAGATAACGTACAAAACGATAGAGCAGTTAATGAATATGTTTCAGAAAATGCTTTAATGCAATTACTAGAATCCGAAAGGATTAAAGATAAGATTAGAGATTTCGAATTAGATATGTGGACATACTAGTTCAAAATTCATAACAAATTAACGCCCGCTGTAAGCGGGCGTTTTTGTTTTTTATAATTGATATTAATACAAAAACTTATTTTCTATATATCTTCGCAGTGTGAAGCAAGTAGATTATATAATAGTTGGTTTAGGTATTGCAGGAGTTAGTTTTTGCGAACAATTAAGAGCGAATAACAAGTCCTTTTTAGTTTACGACAATAACTCACAGAAGTCATCTGTAGTGGCAGGCGGATTGTACAATCCTGTTGTGCTTAGAAGGTTTACATCGGTTTGGAAAAGTAAGCAGCAACTCGATTTAGCTTTGCCAATGTATGCTGATATTGAAAAAAGATTACATATTAAGTTAGATTATAAATTACCTGTATACAGAAAATTCGCGTCAACAGAAGAACAGAACAATTGGTTTACTGCTTCAGATAAGCCTTTACTAGCTCCATTTTTATCTACAAATCTTGTTAAAAATAGTAACAAGAAACTAAACGCACCTTTCGGGTTTGGTGAAGTATTACATTCTGGTAAAATAGATGTAAAAACGCTAATAGAACTTTATAAGACTGATTTAATTAATAATAAACTGTTTTTTGATGAGGGCTTTGATTATGATTCAATTAATTTTAGTAGTGAATCTTTAAATTATAAAAATATAAGTGCAAAACAGATTGTTTTTGCCGAAGGGTATGGTTTAAAACAAAATCCTTTTTTTAAAAATTTACCGCTAGTAGGAACTAAAGGGGAGCTTATTACAATTTATGCGCCAGAAATAAATATAGATTTTGTTTTAAAATCTGGAGTGTTTTTAATCCCGTTAGGTGATGATTTATATACGGTTGGAGCTACCTACGAATGGAAAGATACGACATACAATGTTACTGAAAAAGCTAAGAAGGAATTAATAGATAAACTAAAAAAACTTATTAATTGCGATTTTAAAGTGGTAAATCAAGTTGCAGGAATGAGACCTACAGTTATTGATAGAAGGCCGTTAGTAGGAACACACCAAAAACATAAAAACTTGCACATTTTAAATGGTTTAGGTACTCGTGGTGTTATGATTGGTCCATACGCAGCACAAGAGCTGTTTAATTCAATTGAAAATAATGTAATTTTAAACTCAGAAATTAATATCGACAGATTCTTAAATATAGATTAGGGATAGTAACGGCATCCTTTTTTGAAGTATGAGAAAAAGATATAGTGAATAGCCCGACCCCAATATATTGGGGTAATCCCCAAATTATTTTTTAGCCAAATTTTTATCGTAATGCATAAAAATATTAATCCAAATATTTCTAGATAATCTTAATATTACGGGCATAAATACAATTAATGTCGCAACAATAGATATAAATACACCCATTAAACTTGTTTTAAAAACAAAAAATGAAATAACAAAAGCAGCAACAGCAAAAGCAATGCCTACACCGTAGCTAACATACATAGAGCCATAAAAAAACGATGGTTCAATTTTATATTTAGTGCCACAATTCGAGCATTTTTCATGCATGTTTAAAGCTTCGCTTAAAATATATGGGTTTTTGTTAACATACATAGATTCGTGATGGCATTTAGGGCAAGTACCGGTAAAAATGCTATATAGCTTAGAGCCTTTTTTAAACATAATATTTGTGTATTTTTGCTATCAAAATTTAGTAGTACAAAGTTACTTTTTTAAAAATAAACCCACTGTAATAAAAGTTACATTTCTATGATGAATATTCATAACTTATCGATTTCCTTTCAAGGCGAATACCTTTTTGAAGATATAACATTTAAACTAGGAAATGGTGACCGCATTGGGCTTATTGGCAAAAATGGCGCAGGAAAATCGACCATGCTTAAAATTTTATCGAAAGAGTTAGAGCCAGATACTGGACAAATCGCTGCCGATAAAGATTTACAAATTGGCTTTTTAAAACAGGATATAGATTTTGTTTTAGGAAGGACAGTGCTTGAAGAATCGTACGAAGCTTTTACCGAAATAAAGGAATTAGAAGCTAAAATGGATGAAGTGAACACCCAATTGGCCGAACGTACCGATTATGAAAGCGAAGCCTACAACCAATTAATGATAGACATTAACGAATTACAACATCAATACGAAATTGCAGGTGGTTATAATTACCAAGGTGATACCGAAAAAATATTACAAGGTTTAGGTTTTAAGCGTGATGATTTTAACAAATTAACCGATACCTTTTCTGGTGGTTGGCGTATGCGTATTGAGTTGGCTAAACTATTACTCCAGAATAATGATATTCTGCTACTAGATGAGCCTACCAACCACTTGGATATAGAATCTATTATTTGGTTAGAAGGCTTTTTAAAAGGCTACACCGGTGCTGTGGTAATTGTATCGCACGATAAAATGTTTTTAGATAATGTTACCAACCGAAGTATTGAAATTTCTTTAGGAAGAATTTACGATTACCCAAAACCATATTCACAATATTTAGTGTTGCGTAAAGAGTTGCGCGAACAGCAGTTGGCATCGCAAAAAAATCAGCAAAAGCAAATTGAGCAAACTGAGAAATTAATAGAGAAGTTCCGTGCTAAAGCATCAAAAGCAACCATGGCTCAATCGTTAATTAAAAAGTTAGATAAAATTGAACGTATTGAGGTTGATGAAGATGATAATAGTGTAATGACGCTTAATTTTCCAGTTTCTATAACACCTGGTAAAGTGGTGGTTGAAGCCGAGGCAGTTTCGAAAAACTATGGAGATAAAAAGGTTTTAACCGAAGTAGATTTACTTATCGAGCGCGATAGTAAAACGGCTTTTGTTGGGCAAAACGGACAAGGAAAATCTACTTTAGCCAAAATTATAGTTGGTGACTTAAAGCACAACGGAAATTTAAAATTGGGCCATAATGTGCAGATAGGTTATTTTGCCCAAAACCAAGCGGAATATTTAGATGGTAATAAAACCGTTTTAGATATTATGATTGATGCTGCCAACGAAACCAATAGAAGTAAAGTTAGAGATATTTTAGGATCGTTTTTGTTTAGAGGCGACGAAGTAGAAAAGTATGTACGCGTGCTTTCTGGAGGTGAGCGTAACCGTTTAGCTTTAGCTAAATTAATGTTGCAGCCATTTAATGTTTTGGTGATGGATGAGCCAACAAACCACCTTGATATAAAGTCTAAAAACGTATTAAAAGATGCCTTAAGTCGTTTTGAAGGTACTTTAATTTTAGTATCGCACGACCGTGATTTTCTTCAAGGTTTAACAAATAGTGTTTACGAGTTTAAAGACCATAAATTAAAAGAATATTTGGGCGATATCGATTTTTATTTAGAACAACGAAACGTTGAAAACTTAAGAGAAGTAGAAAAACGTACGGTTGTTAAAGAAACTCCTAAGGAAAAGAAAAGTAGAAGCTACGAAGAACAGAAAAAGCTAAAGTCGCTAAATAATAAATTAAGTAATGTTGAAGCAAAAATAAGCGAGCTTGAAAAGAAAATAAAAGCTATTGATGCTGAATTAGAAGTTAATTACGAGGAAGTTACATCGAAGCCTAGTTTTTTTGACGATTACCAAAAATTAAAATCTAACCTAAGCGATAATATGCAAAAATGGGAAGCTTTACAGTTTGAAATAGAGGCTTTAGAAGATTAATTTTTAAGTTTTTTTTAAGAGAATAGCATTAAACTATAAGGTAGTTTTGCAGTCATACACGCTCAAACTACTAACCAATGCGAAAAATTATACTTGCCGGAATAGGTTTACTTTTAATTTTAGGAGCCTTATACGGAGCAAAATTACTTGTAGATAGTAAAAACAAACCTAAACCAGTAAAAGAAAAAGTTATAAAAACCGTAATTACAGATACGGTTATTAACTCCAATATTAAAATTGTAGTTCCTGCAAACGGAAATTTAGTAGCAAAACAACGTTTAGAAATTTATGCCGAAGTACAAGGTATTTTTAAAGCAGGGAATAAATTATTTAAGCCAGGACAAGAATATAAAAGGGGCGAAGCTTTAATTCGTATGGATGCTTCAGAGCATTATGCCTCTGTACAATCTGCAAAAAGCAATTTGTATAATAGTATCGCATCTATAATGCCCGATCTTCGGTTAGACTTTCCAGATGTTTTTGAAAAGTGGCAAAATTATTTAAGTGGTTTCGATATTAGCAAAACAACACCCAAGTTACCAGAAATGACTTCCGATAAGGAAAACTATTTTATTACAGGTCGAGGTATTGTAACTAGTTACTATAACGTTAAAAATTTGGAGCAGCGCTTAACTAAATACACTATTACCGCTCCGTTTTCAGGTATTTTAACAGAAGCTTTAGTTACCGAGGGGTCTTTAATACGTAGCGGACAAAAGTTAGGCGAGTTTATTAATCCTAGTATTTACGAAATGGAAGTTGCTATCAGTAAAACCTATTCGTCTTTATTACGCGTTGGGGAGCCAGTAGCTTTAAATAATTTAGAAAATACGGAAAGCTATATAGGTAAAGTATCTAGAATTAACGGTAGTGTTGATGCCACTACACAAACCGTTACTGCATATATTGAGGTTAAACATGCTAATTTAAAAGAAGGTATGTACTTAGAAGCAAATTTAGATGCTAAGGAAGAACAAGATGCTTACGAGATGGATAGAAATTTATTGCAAGATGGCAATCAAGTATTTGTAGTAAATAATAATGTTTTAGAGTTAATAAATGTAACACCAGTTTATTTTTCAGACAGTAAAGTTGTAATAAAAGGTATTCCTAACAATACTGTAGTTCTTAAAAAATCAGTGCCAGGAGCATATTCAGGTATGCGAGTTAAATCTGCCAATAACTAATTTTATACAGCTAAATAATGAAAAAGATAATACAATATTTTATCCGTTACCATGTAGCTGTAAATGTGTTTATTCTAGCATTTATTGTTTTTGGTATTTTTGGTGTTTTAGCCTTAAAATCCTCATTTTTCCCACTTTCAGATTCTAAAATTATAAATATTACAATAACCTATCCTGGAGCTTCACCTTTAGAGATAGAAGAAGGTATTGTTCTTAAAATAGAAGATAACTTAAAAGGGTTAGAAGGTGTAGATCGGGTAACATCGGTTTCAAAAGAAGATAGTGGAACTATTACAGTTGAAATTGAAAAAGGAGAGAATATCGATTTTATGCTTTTAGAAGTTAAAAATGCGGTAGATAGAGTGCCTTCTTTTCCCACAGGAATGGAACCTTTAGTAGTGTCTAAACAAGAAGAAGTTCGCGAAACCATAAATTTTGCTGTAAATGGTAAAAATGTTCCCTTAAAAACCCTAAAGCAGCTAGCACGACAAGTTGAAACCGATTTAAGAGCTATTGATGGAATTTCTCAATTAGAAATTTCAGGTTTTCCAGATGAAGAAATTGAAATAGCGGTTAACGAAACAGATTTATTAGCTTATAATATAACATTTGCCGAAGTGGCTAGTGCTGTTAGTAGTGCTAATATTTTAGTTACAGGCGGAAATGTAAAAACCGATGCTGAAGAGTTTTTAATTCGTGGAAATAATAAGAATTATTATGGCCGTGAATTATCGAATATTGTTGTAAAAGCCTCAGCCGATGGTAAAATTGTAAGGTTAAAAGATATTGCAATTATTCGCGATCGTTTTTCCGAAACACCAAACGCCACTTATTTTAATCAAGATTTAGCAGTTAATATTTCTATAACAAGTACAAATAGCGAAGATCTAATTTCTTCAGCTACAAAAGTTAAGGAGTATATTGAAGGTTACAACCAAAAATACGATAATATAAAAATTGATGTAGTTAGCGATCGTTCTATACCACTTAAGCAGCGTACCATGTTGTTAGTAGAAAATGCCTGGCAAGGTATTTTACTCGTATTAATTTTTCTGTCGTTATTTTTAAACACACGATTGGCACTTTGGGTAGCCTTTGGTTTACCTATTTCCTTTTTAGGAATGTTTATTTTTGCAGCACAGTTTGATGTAACTATAAACGTACTTTCTCTTTTCGGAATGATTATCGTTATTGGTATTTTGGTAGATGATGGTATTGTAATTGCCGAAAATATTTATCAACATTACGAAAAAGGAAAAAGTCCGGTTCAAGCAGCAATAGATGGTACTTTAGAGGTAATTCCGCCTGTAGTTTCAGCTATTATAACTACACTTTTAGCATTCTCTTTATTCTTCTTTTTAGATAGTAGAATTGGAGAAAATTTCGCTGAAGTTTCTGTAGTTGTAATTTTAACCTTAGTGGTTTCGTTAGTAGAAGCTCTAATAATATTACCAGCGCACTTGGCACACTCTAAAGCGTTAAAGCCACCAGTTGAACACGAAAACCCATCAAAAATAAAGAAGTTTTTCTCTGTAATGCGTGGCATTAATAAAATGGGAGATAGAATTATGACGTATTTACGTGTACGAATATATTCGCCTGTTTTAGATTTTGTGTTAAATTATAAAATGCTAGCCTTAGGTATTTTTGTAGGTTTGTTTATAATTACTATTGGTGCATTAAGAGGAAGTGTAATAGGGGTAACATTGTTTCCAAGAGTAGCGAGTGATGCGGTAACGGTTGAGTTGGTTATGCCAACAGGAACAAACGAGAAAATTACAGATTCAATCATATCAATGATTGAGGAAAAAAGCTTTATAGTAAATAAGGAGCTAACCGAAAAATATTTAAAAGGAACAAATAAAGAGTTGTTTGAAAATACAATTGTAACCTTATCAAGTAGCTCTAGTGCTACATTACGAATTAATTTATTACCCGGCGAAGAGCGTCCAGACGAAATTAAATCGTTTTTAGTAACTAACAGGTTAGAGGAACTTGTTGGGCCAGTAATTGGTACCGAACGGTTAATTTATGGTTCTGGAGGTAATTTTGGTGGTAATCCAGTCTCAGTATCTTTACTAAGTAATAATATTGAAGAATTAAAAGCATCAAAAGAAGCTTTAAAATCATATTTAAAATCGAACCCATTATTAAAAGATATTGGGGATAATGATCCTGCTGGTATAAAAGAAATTCGTTTAGAACTTAAAGAAAGTGCTTATTTATTAGGTTTAAATTTACAAACGGTAATGGCACAAGTACGATCTGGTTTTTTTGGTAATCAAGCACAACGTTTTCAAAGAGGGCAAGACGAAATTAAGGTTTGGGTACGTTACGACCGCACAAATCGTAGTTCTATTAACGATTTAGATCAAATGCGAATTGTAACACCAAACGGCGAGCGTGTTACCCTTAAAGATATTGCTACATATTCTATTGCTCGAGGTGAGGTGGCTATTAATCATTTAGATGGCATTAGAGAAATACAAGTGTATGCCGATTTAAAAGATCCTGCTACCAGTGCAACAGATATAATAGATGAAATTAAAACAACATTTATTCCAGAGCTGCAATCTCAATATCCAACAATTAACGCTTCATACGAAGGTCAAAATAGAGAGGCTTCAAAACTAGTAAATTCATTAAAAGTTGCAGGTCCAATCATCTTATTACTCATATATATAACAATAGCCTTTACTTTTAGAAGTTATTCGCAGCCATTCTTATTATTATTATTAATTCCATTTTGTTTAACGGCAGTAGCTTGGGGCCATTGGCTATTAGGTTTTCAAGTAAATGTTTTATCACTTTTAGGAATTATTGCCTTGATAGGAATTATGGTAAACGACGGTTTAGTATTAATAGGAAAGTTTAATGGTAATTTAAAAGAAGGAATGGATTTTGATACCGCTATATCTGAAGCAGGAAAGTCAAGATTTAGAGCCATATTTTTAACATCGTTAACTACTATGGCAGGATTAGCACCTTTGCTAATTGAAAAAAGTAGACAAGCACAGTTTTTAAAACCAATGGCCATTGCAATATCGTTTGGTATTGGCTATGCCACTGTTTTAACTTTGCTGGTTTTACCGCTATTTTTATCGTTTAGTAATAGCTTAAAAAAGAATGCTAAGTGGTTATATACAGGAAAATCGGTAACTAAAGAAGAAGTAGAACGTGCTATTATAGAGCAAAATGAAGCCCATGAAGACTAAGTTTTTTTACATAAGTATTTTATTAATATCAAATAGTATTCTAGCTCAACAGTTAATAACACCAGATAAGGCTGTAAGTTTAGCTTTAGAAAATAATTACGGAATAAAAGTGGCACAAAATAGTGTGGCACTTGCAGAAAATAATGCCGATATTTTAAATTCTGGTTATTTACCAGAATTATCGTTTGGTGCAGATGGTTATTATTATTTAAATAATTCTGAAACTGAGTTTTCTAACCCAGACACAGCACCAGTAACATTAAACAGTGCTGAAAGCTCTAGTTACAGTGCATCTCTAGATTTAAGTTACACAATTTTTGATGGTTTGGGAAGACTTTTTGATTACAAGCAGCTACAACGAACAAAGGACTTAACCGAGTTAGAGGCTCGTGAAATAATTGAAAATACTATTTTACAACTCTTCACAGTTTATTACAGTGTTGCTGAATTAGAGGAAAATACTGAAGCTATAAAAGAAACCCTCGAAATATCAAAAGAAAGGTTGGTAAGAGCAGGATATCAGTTTGATTATGGTCAAAACACAAAACTAGAAGTTTTAAATGCTGAGGTAGATATTAATAACGATAGCATAAGTGTTATGAATTCTAGACAGGAACTAATAAATTTTAAAAGAGATTTAAATTTAGTTTTAGGTAATACTATTAAAGAAGATTTTAGTGTTGATACTAATATTACATTTAACTATCTGTTAGATAAAAACGAAATGTTAGAAAAAGCTAAGCAATACAATACAAGTTTATTACAAATTGATAAAAACATTGAAATTAATAAATATACTTTAAAATCTAGTGTATCCCCATTTTTGCCAAGTTTAGGTTTAGTAGGAAGTTATGGATGGAATAAAAATAATAATAACGCAGCATCCTTTGTTTCAACTTCAACAAGTAATGGTTTTACAGGAGGTTTATCTCTAACCTGGGATTTGTTTGATGGAGGCTCAAGTATTACCGCGGTAAAAAATGCGCGTATTAATTTAGATACTCAAAAAATTCAAAAAGAAGAATTATTGGTAACTATAGAACGCGATTTTAATAACTCATGGGACGATTACCACAATAAACTTAATATTTATAAACTTCAAGAAGCTAATATTAAAACGTCACAAAACAATTTTGATAGAACTCAAGAAAAGTTTAAACTTGGTCAAGTTAACTCAATTGAGTTTAGGCAAGCGCAAATAAACTTGCTAAATGCAGAATTAACCAAAAACCAAGCAAAGTATTCTGCAAAATTAGCTGAACTTGAATTACTTAAAATAAGTGGAGAAATACTTAACGTTAAGTTTTAATAAGTTAATATATAGCAATAAAATGCATTTTGTCGGAAAAATTGTGCATTTCATCAATCTCAAGTGTTAAAATTTTTTACGTTTTATCGATTTAAATGGTTATTTGTCGATTACTGCTATAAATTTGTAGCATGATATTCTAAATCTAACAACCATGAAAAAATTATCTTTAACTCTAGTATTTATTTTAGCAACTTTTTATTCGTTTGCTAATGTATCAACTTCAGAAAAGGAAGCTTTAATAGCTATTTATAACTCTACAAATGGAAGTCAATGGAATGTAACTTGGGATTTAAATGCTCCTGTATCCAATTGGTATGGTGTAACTTTACAAAATGATAAAGTTGTAGAATTAAATTTGCAGTTTAACAATTTAGTTGGTGAGTTGCCTAAAGAAATAGGCAATTTAGTTCATTTAAGAAAAATGAATTTAGGGTTTAATAAATTACGAGGTAGTATTCCAACTTCAATTAAAGATTTAGAAGGATTAACTGTACTAGCCTTATACATGAATAGGTTTGATGGTGAAATTCCTTCAGAACTAGGATCTTTAAAAAAATTAGAATCATTAAAATTATATAGTAATAGTTTTTCAGGAGAAATTCCTGTTGCCCTAACAGAATTATCTAACCTAAAGGAATTACTTTTAGGCAGTAATTTTTTAACAGGAGAAATTCCTTTAGAAATAACGGCTTTAACAAAACTTGAAAAGTTAAGTTTAATGGATAACCAAATGTATGGTGAAATTCCTGCAGACCTTGCTAATTTAGAACATCTTGAAGAGTTATTGCTATCTACAAATCAATTCACTGGTGATTTTCCTGTAGAATTCTTAAGTCATAAAAATTTAAACACCGTAATGGTAAGCGATAATAATTTAAACGAGGAGTATATTACAGTGTCAAGTAAAACACCTCCATCTTTAGGTATTCTAAAAATAGAAAATGCAACCGCGGTAATGGATTTAGAAAAAGAATAATAAACAAATTTTAAAATAAGTTATAGCCATCAATGTTATTGATGGCTATTTTTTTTATTTTTATTTTATGTTTGAACATTTTTTTACATGCCCATATTGTTGGGAAACCATATCAATGCTAATAGATGATTCTGTAAACGAGCAAACATATATTGAAGATTGTGAGGTTTGTTGTAACCCAATACAGATAACCTCGAAATTTTTTAATAGGGAACTTGTAGATTTTCAAGTTAATAGCATAGAGCAGTAATATTTTTTTAAATTTATTATTGTATAAACTAAAAAGGATTGTATATTTGCAGTCCGAAACAATTAGGTCGGCCTTATGAACCGAAAGTTAAAAGCTAAGAAAATTGTTTAATATTATATCGCGGGATAGAGCAGTAGGTAGCTCGTCGGGCTCATAACCCGAAGGTCACTGGTTCGAGTCCAGTTCCCGCTACTAGTAAAACCAAGCCTTTCAAGAAATTGAAAGGCTTTTTTATTTCACATAGTACAGAATAAGTACAGAATTTAGCTGTTTATCTTCTGCTAAATAGTATTTGATTTAATTTGATTTCATTTAGTATGTGAAATAAAATTTAAACTATATTTTTCTATGAAAATTGAAGAATAGAGAATTAATATTAAAAATACCTTACAATTTTTCTAATTCGCTTCTATACTTTTTTAACTTTAGTCAAAAATTTAATTCTTTTCATTTGCAATTTCTACAAGACTTATTAGATAATAGAGAGCCTGCTAATCGCTGGCAGGATTATAGAATCTTTTGTGACAATATTAAAAATATTGATATAAACCTTTATATAAAGGCACTACCTGAATTACTGAAAAATTTAAAAAGTAACTATCCAACCAGAAACCTTCTGGTCGCATTAGAACGCGAAGCAAAAATGAATGCTTCTTTTGGTAAAGAAATGTATTTGAAAACACTTGAAGCAAATAATCCTGATTCATATTTTACATTGATGGACATTCTTTCTGGATTATATAATTCAGACCAAAAGTTTACAATAGATGAAATTAAACGTCTAATTAAAGATGATAATATAGACGTAAATAAAATTGGAATACAATCTATCGTAAAAATTGATTTGGTAGCTAAAACTACACCAAAAGCATTTGTGAATTGGATTGAAAAGCAGTTTGATACCATAAGCAAGTCCGAAAATCATTTGGATCTTTGGTCGGCAATATTTTTTACAGTTAGAAATAAAAGAACTGAGATAAAAAGTGCAGATACAATTATAGATAGGTTATCAAGTATAGAGACTATCGATATTCAATTAGAGCTCATTTACTTTTTAGATTATAATATAGATTTAGAAAAGGAATTACATCTGTTTAAAAAATACCTTCCACTATTACTTCATATTGATATTGAACACGCAGGCGCTTATAATCAATTGGCATATCGATTAGAAAATGTAGCAAAAACTAATTTAAACTTAGTTGTTGATTTTATAACAGATTGGGTAGCGATGAGTCCTGATAATGCTAGAAAGATTGAATATTTCAGTCATTTGCTAAATACACTTTGTGATAATTTTTATTCTGACTTCCAAAAGCTATACACCAACTGGTTAAATAAAGATAATCCCAATTTTCATATTGCCATTTTTGAAATGAATAGTGCCAGATATATGAGGAATCTATCAGGATTAACGATTTCTGAAGAAGTATTGAATGGTCTCTCAGATTATGACATTGAATATATTACTTATAAAATACTCGCTTTCGTTTATGACAAGGACACCTCAATTTCCTTGGTGTATTCTATATTGGAACATAAAGCAGATAATAAAGAAGTCGTTCCGTTTTTGGCTGATTTGTTTATCAACCATATCATCTTTAATTATTATTCTGCTATAGAGTTTTTAAACTTAAAAAAGAAGACTGCAAGTAGAAAGCTCAAAAAAATAACTAACGATATTGTAAAAGAAGGCGAAGATAAATACAAGGCATATTCAGATTTAGAAAACTTAAAAGAGTTTGCACCTTCAGAACGAAGACTTATTTACTATAATAAAATCGAAGGTAAAAAATTCAGTAAATCATTTAAGGAAAGTGAAGCAGAAGGTCCTTCCTTTTTTAGTTCTATAACAACAATTAATTATAGAACAGGTAAATCTATATTCTCAAAATATGAAAACCAATACACCGAAAAAATGACACCAGGACTTATATCTCATTCTGGCGAAATGCCAAGAGGCGAATTTATAGACCCAATAGGTCAAGCACAAGAAAGATTGTATTGGCAAAATTTTAAAAGAAGACAATGAGATTTTTATTAAGCGAATACATAAATCTTTTAAAAGAGGATAAAGAGCTTGATACTTTACTGACTGATTTGTTAGTTGGAATGAAATTCACAACCATTTCAAAACCAATGAAAGGTCGTCAATTTGGTGTGGATATTTCTGCTGTTGGTATAGATCCAGAAGATGGTATTAAAAAAGTGTTTTTGTTAGCTGTGAAACAAGGCAATCTAACCAGAACAACTTGGGATGGAAATGTAAATGCAATTCGCTCTACTTTAAACCAAATAAAGGATACTTATATACCTATTTCTTTAACAACAAATCTCAAAAAACTTCCTATAAAAATAATTGTTAGTACAAATGGAGTAAGAAATCAAAATGTACTTAGCGATTGGACACAATATGTCGAACAAAACATAACAGATACTATTGAGTACGATTTTTGGGGAACAGGCGAAATAAGCGCTATGCTTGATGATTATCTTATAAACGAAAAACTATTTCCGCAGGAGTACCAATCGCTGTTAAGAAAGTCCTTAGTATTTCTAGAATTACCAGATTATGATTTACAACATTTCTATGCGCTTATTCAGCAAATTTTAGAGAAACAACCCAAACAAAAACGACATATCTTGAAAAAGTTGAGGCTGGTAAGATTATGTTTAAACATCTTATACAAATGGTCACAAGACAATAATAATTTAAAGCCTTCAATATATGCGAGTGAGAGCAGTTTGCTTCTTACATGGCATTTTATACAAGAAGGTAATCATTTAGAGAAAAGCTATGTCAGGGAAGAATTTTACAAAATTCACTCATTAAAAAGAACAATAGGTGTCAATTATTTCAATAAAGTAGTTGAACACTATAAAGTTGAACACAGCATATACAAGTACAGTAGAAATAGTTTAGAATATAGCTTGAATGTTTGGGAGGAAATAGGAATAATAGCAATCATAGGCTTAACCGAAATACAAGAGTTTAGAATCCATTATCGAGAAGGAAATGAAGAACAAGCACAAACCTATTACCAAAGCGCACTTTCAATTAGTAATGGATTATGTCTGTTTATTCAGAACAATCCACCTTCAAAATATCCAGAATACGATGTCCATAGTATTGAAATTGCATTAGCACTTAATCTAATGAATTTTACAAGAAACTTCGACCCAGCCAAAAAATGGATTTCTGAAATGACATTAGGTTTTAACAATAATTATAAGCTTAATAAGTTTTTTCCGTTGTTTAGAAAAAGTTATGAAAAGCTGGTAGATATTCACAATGGCGAAGAAGAATGTGATGTCCAATCATCTATGATAATTCCTATTTTGGCTGAATATGCTTTAGTATTTAATGATGAAGATTTATACAAGTTCGTAAGGAAGATTTCTACGGAACTTTTTACAGACTTAAATTTACAGATTTGGTTTCCGCTTAAAGAAATGGAAAATAAAATTTGTATTCAAGATTATAGTCATGGCGAAGGCACAACAAAACATTCAGTAACGCTCTATGAAGATGCTGAAGAATACAAAAAAGAAATGGTATCAGAAATGGAACTCTTTGGATTAGAAAAGGATTTTAAAATTTTTAAGCACAGTTTCGATATTGTAGCACACGTTGCAAGCAGGCATTATAAAAGCCAACCTTTTCCTTTAACTTGGCGTGTTTTTATGAAGCAAGAAGTCTCAACAAAATAATAGAATAATGTCAAATCCAATAAAACAACATTATATACCACGTTCATATTTAAAGAACTTTGCAGTTGAAGGAAGAAAAAGAAATCACTTTGTGGATGTTTACAAAATGGATAATGATATGCTATTAGAGCAAATTAGCACTAAAGATATTTGTTTTGAAAAGAATATTTATACAATACCAGCTGAATCAGATGAAATAAAATATGCCTTAGAAAAACACTATGCTGAGAATGTTGATAGTGAGTTTCCAAAAGTATATAAGTTACTTATTGACGAAAAACTGCTGGCGGTTACGCAAGAGCAAAAAATCCAAATACTTTATGTATGTCTATCATTATATTTCCGCACACCACGGATTTTAAATCATCAAAAAAGTTTTAATAACCAAATATTTGATACTGCTTCACATACAGTAAATAAAGAAGGTATTATTAAAATGAATTTGTATGGAGAAAAAATGGAATTTCATATTGATGATATTGAGGTAGTTAAAAAAGAATATAATGAACGTGCAAGAACAGTTTTTTTAGTAAATCATTTAGAACAATGGGGGAGTTTTGTACAGTTCAAATATGATTGTACAATAAATGTGATTAAAATTAATGACACCAATGCACCAATAATAACGTGTGATAACCCCGTTTCAATAAGACATTTTGAAACAAATAAATTTCAAGGTTTATATGATCCTAAAGCAGTTATTACATTACCCTTGGATCGTTCACATTATTTAGAGATACATCCTAATGACTATGCAGATGGTCAAACACGAATTAATAGACTTACTCAAGATAGAGACTATGTATTTACAACAAATGGAGTTACCCAACAGAATGCTGAAAACTTATTAGTATCATACAAAGGAGATATTGATAAACATTTTGATATTCAAAACCATTATGAAAATCCAGAAAATGGAGAAGAATTTTTAAAAAAAGCTCAATATAGAGTAGAACAAGCTCTTGTTTTATTTGATATTCTAAAGAAAAAGGGATTTGATTCAAAAGAGTTTATAGGTAAACTTAAAGAACTTTTAGAGCATCCATATTGTAAAAATGATATACAAATGTTGAAATATAAAAAAGTGCTTTCTAAAATGGGAAAATGATAACAACGCGTAAACTCTAAACCTCTAAACTTCTGTTAAACAAAACATGGTGTTGTTAAAATTTCGTAACTTCGCAATTAGTATGAAACAAGTATTCCATAAAATAATGTCTTTGACAATGGCTTTTGTAGTGTTATTCTCTACAATGTCATTTACCCTTAGTATGCATTATTGTGGAGATACTTTGGTAGAAACTGCTATGTTCCATAAAGCTGAAGGATGCGGAATGGAAATGGTAAAACCTTCAAATGAAGGTTGTTCTATTATAAAAAAGAACTGTTGTAATGATGAACAATTGGTAGTCGATGGTCAAGACGAACTGCAATTACAAGTTGACAAAATTTCTTTTGAGCAACAGGTATTCATCGCTTCATTTGTTTACGCTTATATTAACCTTTTTGAAGGTTTAGATAACAAGTTATCTTCTTTTGAAGAATACGAACCACCACTCGTCATAAAGGAAATCTTCAAGATTGACGAGACTTATTTAATTTGATTTTTAAACAATAGACTGTTTTATCCTATGACTGTATGATGTCATAAGGATAATTTGCTGTATTCGGTGTTTTCTTAACGCCAATGTCTAACTGTTTAATAATCAAAGCTAATGCTAAATAAAAGCATCAAATTTTTAATAGAAAACAAACTCGTAGCAGTTCTGCTACTCGTCCTTTTTGTTGGATGGGGAACTGTTAACGCACCTTTTAATTGGGACACAGGATTTTTACCAAGCAACCCTGTAGCGGTAGATGCCATTCCAGATATTGGAGAAAACCAACAAATTGTATTTACAAAGTGGGATGGTCGTTCGCCACAAGATATAGAAGACCAAATTACTTATCCTTTAACGACTTCTTTACTCGGTATTCCAGGAGTAAAAACCATTCGTAGTTCTTCTATGTTTGGGTTTTCAAGCATCTATATCATTTTTGAAGAAGATATAGAATTCTATTGGAGTCGTAGTCGCATTCTCGAAAAACTCAATTCATTACCAAGTGGATTATTACCCGAAGGTGTTAATCCTGCATTGGGACCAGATGCCACAGGTTTAGGACAAATATTTTGGTACACTCTTGAAGGTCGGGATGAAAACGGAAATGTTACTGGTGGTTGGGATTTACACGAACTACGTAGCATTCAGGATTACTATGTAAAATATGCTTTATCTACTGCAAGTGGTGTTTCTGAAGTCGCTTCCATTGGTGGTTATGTTCAGGAGTATCAAGTTGATGTCAATCCAGAGCTAATGCGGCAATATAACATTGGCTTAAACCAGATTGTAAAAGCGGTTAAAAGTAGTAATCAAGATATTGGTGCGCAGACTTTAGAAATCAATCAAGCCGAATATTTAGTACGTGGTTTAGGTTATGTAAAATCTGTCGAAGACATTGAAAACGCTGTAGTTACTTCAGAAGATTTTACTTCAATTAAGATTAAAGACATAGGTAAAGTCTCTTTAGGTCCAGCAACACGAAGAGGTTTATTGGATAAAGAAGGTGCGGAAGTTGTTGGAGGTGTTGTAGTTGCACGATATGGTGCAAATCCAATGGAAGTCATTAACAATGTAAAAGCTCAAATTGAGGAACTGAAAGGAGGATTGCCAACAAAAGTATTGGCTGATGGACGAACATCTCAATTAACAGTTGTTCCTTTCTATGATCGTACCGAGCTTATTGAAGAAACATTAGACACACTTAATGAAGCGTTGACACTAGAAATATTAATTACCATTTTGGTTATTATTGTTATGGTTTTCAATTTAAGAGCTTCTATTTTAATTTCTGGATTGTTACCTGTTGCAGTATTAATGGTGTTTGTTACCATGAAACTGTTTAACGTAGACGCCAATATTGTAGCACTTTCTGGTATTGCCATTGCTATTGGAACTATGGTAGATGTAGGCGTCATTCTCGCAGAGAATATGATTCGCCATCTCGATGATGAAAAATTACGGCTACGAGAAGATGGTACAGAGTTGACTACAAATGAAGTGGTTTATAATGCAACAGCCGAAGTTTCTGGCGCTATTTTAACTGCGGTATTAACTACCATTATCAGCTTTGTTCCTGTATTTACAATGATTGGTGCTGAAGGAAAATTGTTTAGACCACTTGCATTTACCAAAACGATGGCATTATCAGCATCTTTGGTTATTGCTTTATTTCTAATTCCACCATTTGCAGCCTATTTATTCAGAAAAACATCACTTAAAAGTTCATTTAAGCATATCATAAATGGTGCTTTAATAATTGCTGGAATCGCAATTATGGTTACTGGATATTGGTTAGGGATTATTTTAATTGCTTTTGGTATTACAGGTTTACTTGGAGTTTTGGGTAAACTAAATAAGAGAAATAGCAATCTTGTAAATATTATTATTTCATGTACTGCCATTATATTTTTACTTGCCGAATATTGGCGACCATTAGGCTTTGATAGAAGTATTCTAGTAAACTTAATTTTTGTGGCTATTATTTGCTTCGGAATTTTAGGAATATTTTCAATTTTTAGAAGGTACTATGGTCAAATTTTAAATTGGGCTTTAGCAAACAAGTTATTGTTTTTAATTATTCCAGCAACTGTGCTTGTTTCTGGAGGATGGATAATGAATAATACAGGAAAAGAATTTATGCCATCTCTAAACGAAGGCTCTTTTCTATTAATGCCAACCTCATTACCACATTCCGGTGTTGAGGAAAATAAACGTGTTCTTCAGCAATTGGATATGGCTGTAGGCACCATTCCAGAAATTGAAACCGTAGTAGGAAAGTCTGGTAGAACAGAATCTGCATTAGATCCTGCGCCTTTATCTATGTACGAAAACATGATTCAGTATAAATCTGAATACATGCGTAATTCCAAAGGAAAAAGACAACGTTACAAAGTAAACGACGACGGTGCTTTTGAGTTGAAAGATGGAACATTCATCGCCAACCCTAATAATTCAGAAAATACTGTTTTTACAAAAGTTGAACATACTCAACTTATCAAAGATGATGATGGCGAATTCTATCGTAATTGGCGACCAGAAATTAATAGTCCTGATGATATTTGGAATGAAATCGTTAGAGTTACCAAATTACCTGGCGTTACTTCTGCGCCAAAATTACAACCCATAGAAACCAGATTGGTAATGCTTCAAACAGGAATGCGTGCACCAATGGGAATTAAAGTAAAAGGACAAGATTTAAAACAAATTGAAGCGTTTGGGTTACAATTAGAAAGTCTTTTAAAACAAGCTGAAGGTGTAAAAGAGCAAGCTGTTTTTGCAGATAGAATTGTAGGGAAACCTTATTTACTTATTGATATTGATAGAGAAAAAATAGCACGTTATGGTGTGTCTATAGAAGATGTACAAAGTGTGTTAAAAGTAGCAATTGGTGGTATGGCTATAACGCAAACGGTTGAAGGAAGAGAACGCTATGCCGTTAGAGTGCGATATCCAAGAGAGCTGCGTGGTAATCCAGAAGATATAAAAGGTATTTATATTCCTGTTGAGAAAGGAAGTCCTATTCCATTAAGTGAATTAGCGACTATTCGGTATGAGCAAGGTCCACAAGTCATAAAAAGTGAAGACACTTTTTTAGTCGGCTATGTGCTGTTTGATAAATTAGATGGATTTGCAGAAGTTGATGTTGTTGAAAATGCGCAAGCTTTATTTCAACAGAAAATAGATTCAGGAGAATTAACTGTTCCTAAAGGTATCAGCTATAAATTTACAGGTACTTATGAAAATCAGTTACGAGCAGAAAAAACGCTTTCAGTCGTCGTACCATTAGCACTTGCTATTATTTTCTTGATTCTGTATTTCCAGTTCAAATCTGTTACTACTTCACTCATGGTTTTTACGGGAATAACGGTTGCATTTGCAGGTGGTTTTATAATGATATGGTTGTACGGTCAAGATTGGTTTTTCAATTTCAGTTTGTTTGGAGAGAATATGCGAGACCTTTTCAATATGAAAACCATCAATTTAAGTGTAGCGGTTTGGGTAGGTTTTATAGCATTATTTGGTATTGCCACCGATGATGGTGTCGTTATGGCAACATACCTCACGCAAACTTTTGAGCGTGAAAAACCTTCTGATAGAAAGAGCATTAGAACTTCCGCTTTACAGGCAGCCGAAAAACGTATTCGTCCATGTTTAATGACTACTGTAACTACCATTTTGGCGCTGTTACCAGTATTGACATCCACAGGAAAAGGAAGTGATATTATGATACCTATGGCAATTCCAATATTTGGCGGAATGGTTATAGACATTACCTCTTACTTTATTGTACCAGTTTTATACAGCTGGAGAGAAGAGTTTAAATTGAAAAGAGCAAACAAATGAAAAGAATAATTTATACACTCATAGGTTTATTAACTTTTAGTGTTTCTAATGCACAAGAATTAGAAACACTTATTAGTGAAGCATTAAATAGCAATCCTGAAATTCAAAAGTTTGAATTACAGTATAGCATTGCTTCCGAAAAAGTGAATGAAGTAAATACATTACCTAATACCGAATTTGGAGTGGGTTACTTCGTAAGCGAACCAGAAACTCGAACAGGAGCGCAACGCTTTAAAGTATCTGCTAAACAAATGTTGCCTTGGTTTGGAAATATAACTGCAAGAGAAAACTATGTGAGCGCTTTGGCAGATGCTAAATATGAGGACATTGTTATTGCTAAAAGAAAATTGATGGCTTCGGTATCGCAATCCTATTACAATTTGTATGCTAATAAAGCAAAACAAGACGTATTAAGCGAGAATATTAAACTACTTAAAACTTACGAAATATTGGCTTTAACATCGGTTGAAGTTGGGAAAGCTTCAGCTGTAGATGTTTTACGATTACAAATGCGTCAAAACGAAATGCAACAATTAAAAGATGTTTTGAGTCAACAGTTTTTAGCGGAGCAAACTACTTTTAATAAGCTTTTAAATCGTGATAAGGATGTACAAGTTTCAGTAGTTATTGAGTTAATGATTCCTTCAGAAGATTTTGAAATCAATTCTGAGAATTTAGCCCTTCATCCTGAATTACTGAAATTCGATAAACTCTATCAGTCGGTAGAGCAATTTGAATTATTAAACCAAAAAGAAAGTAGTCCAATGATTGGTTTCGGTTTAGATTATATCAATGTTGATAAACGTCCTAACATGGATTTTAGCGACAATGGAAAAGATATAATTATGCCAATGGTGTCCCTATCAATTCCCATATTCAATAATAAGTACAAATCCCAAACCAAACAAAATGAGTTGCAACAGCAAGAGATTTTGGCACAAAAACAAGAGCGCACAAATACTTTAGAAACACTATTAGATAAAGCAGTAAACGATAAGGTTTCAGCAAGAATAAGTTATGCAACCCAAACGAAGAACTTAAAGCAAGCTAAAGATGCTGAAGAGATTCTTATTAAAAATTACGAAACAGGAACGATTGATTTTAATGACGTTTTGGACATACAAGAATTGCAATTGAAGTTTCAAATGAATCAAATTGAGTCTGTTAAAACCTACTATGTACAAACCACAATTATTAATTATTTAATTCAGTAAAAAATGAAAACAGTTAACACAATTATATTCTTATTCTTAACGTCAACTGTATTTGCCCAAGTCGGGACAAATGGAAATGACAGAAAAGAAGAAGGAAGAAACATAAAAGAATATAACCTCACTATAGAAGAAAATGAATTAACGCTCGCAGGATTTACAGCCAATGGTATGACAATAAATGGGAGTGTACCTGGTCCTACATTAGAATTTAATGAAGGAGACCTTGCCATAATTAATGTTACCAATAAAATGGATGAAGAAACCTCTGTGCATTGGCACGGGTTAATACTTCCTAATTTTTATGATGGTGTACCATATTTAACCACGCCACCAATAAAACCAAATACAACATTTCAATATAGAATTCCTATCAACCAATCTGGTACGTATTGGTATCACTCACATACTATGTTACAAGAGCAGAAAGGAGTTTACGGTTCAATAGTTATTCAGCCTAAAGAGAAAACATTGGAATATGACACAGATTTAGTCGTAGTACTTTCTGATTGGACAAATGAAAAACCAATGAGCGTATTGCGTAACCTTAAAAGAGGAAACGAGTGGTATCAAGTTAAAAAAGGTACAGCAGTTCCATTAAGCAGAGTTATAAAAGAAGGTGCATTAGGTGCGCAATTTAAGTTTTGGCGCGATAGAATGGAAGGCGCAGATATTGCAGATATTTATTACCCTGCATTTCTTTCTAATGGTAAAAAACTTGCAGAATATCCAAAGTTTAAACCTGGAGAAAAAGTAAGACTTCGGTTTATCAACGCCTCTGCCTCAACTTATTATTGGATGGATTTTGGAGCAGGTAATGCTACAGTCGTTTCAAGTGATGGTGTCGATGTCACACCAGTCAATAAAAGTAGGTTTCTCTTTGGTATAGCAGAAACCTATGATGTCATAGTTACGATACCAAACGGTACATTAGAAGTAACTGCAACCGCACAAGATGGGTCGGGCTACACATCAATTCGTTTGGGTACTGGAAAACTTTTTCCTGCAACTGTAATAGATAGACCAGACAAAGTAGCAATGATGAAGCAAATGGCAAAAATGGATATGAAAATGGGAGCACCTGCAATGGCAGGTAATCAAAAGAAAAATACACCTAAAGCTTTAATGGAAAAGTATGGAATGAAGATGGATATGAAAGACGGCAGCATGAAAATGGAGATGAACAATATGATGTCGATGAAAGATGGTAAGATGAATGACCAAATGGATATGAAGATGAATGAAAAGGATAAGATGGAAATGAAAAAAGACTTAATACCTATGAAACATGACATGTTTATGATGCAAAAAGATAGGACTTCGTTTGATTATGATGCACGTAAAACATATTTCAACTATGACTTTTTAGAGGCAAAAGAAAATACTACTTATAAGTCCGACATACCTATAAATGATATTTTACTTAATCTAACTGGTAATATGCAACGCTATGTATGGAGTATGAATGGTGTGCCATTATCCGAAACCGATAAAATTAAAATAAAAAGTGGAGAGGTTACAAGAATAACCTTAAATAACTTAACAATGATGCACCACCCAATGCATCTTCACGGTCACTATTTCAGGGTTATTAATGAAAACGGAGAACGCTCGCCATTAAAACATACGGTTAATGTGCCACCAATGCAAAAAGTAGTTATTGAATTTTATAACGAAGAATATGGCGATTGGTTTTTTCATTGTCACGTATTATATCATATGATGGGTGGTATGGCAAGAGTATTTAGTTATGACACACCACGAGATGAAAGGATGGAAGCATATCCAGTTCAAAAACTCATCAATGAAACTGATCATTATTATTCTTGGGGAAGTGCTCGTGCAGGTTCAAATTTCACAGAATTAAACCTTATGTCCAGTAATATTAGAAATGAATTTAGTTTAAGAACCGAATTGGATTATAATAAAAATCTTGAAGCAGAAGTAAATTATAACCGATACTTAAATGATTGGGTACGTGTTTATGCAGGTTTAAACACCGAAACATCAACACCAGATTCTTATGACACGTTTAATACCGTAGGATTAGTTGGCGTTAAATATTTCACACCATATAGATTTAATGTAGATGTGAGTATGGACCATCAACTGCGTCCTAGAATTCGCTTAGATAGAGAGCTTCTACTTTTTCCAAGATTTTTTATAGAAGGCGAATATGAATATAGAGCTGACTTTGGTTGGGTCAATAATTTGGAGAATAATAATTCATACGAAGGCGAAACCCAATGGTTGGTTGGAGCCTCTTATATTTTATCACGAAATTTTTCAATTCAAGGAAACTATAACAACCGATATGGTTGGGGTGGCGGACTTTTGGTAAGATTTTAATTATAAAAGTAAACAATGAAACATAAATATCACATACACGGAATGACTTGCAACGGTTGTCGCAGTCACGTAGAAGAAATATTTTCAAAATTGGAAGGTGTTTCAAAGGCTTCTGTTGATTTAGAAAAAGCAGAAGCAACAATTGAAATGGAATCTCATATTCCAATAGAGAAGTTTCAAGAAGCTTTAAAAAAGGGTGGTGGAAAGTATAGTATTCACAAATCAGGAGAACACCTTCATACAAAAGTAGAAAAGGAAAAACAGCCAAAAGGTAAAGGCGCAGGTACATTTTATTGCCCAATGCATTGCGAAGGCGATAAGACCTATGATAAACCAGGCGATTGTCCTGTCTGCGGAATGGATTTAGTCGAAGAACAAAATCTGTCCACAGCTTCATCAGAACAATGGACATGCCCCATGCATCCAGAAATAATAAAAGATGAAGCAGGTGCTTGTCCTAAATGCGGAATGGATTTAGTACCAATGAAAGCAGATAGTTCAGCGGAAGAGAAGACCTATATAAAATTATTAAAGAAGTTTAAGATTGCAGTATTATTCACATTGCCAATTTTCTTAATTGCAATGAGTGAAATGCTAACCAATAATCCATTGTATGACATCATGGAACAAAAATATTGGAATTGGATTCAGTTCGCATTATCCATTCCAGTTGTATTTTATGCTACTTGGATGTTTTTTGAACGTGCCTGTAAAAGTATAAAAACTTGGAATCTCAATATGTTTACACTTATTGGAATAGGTGCTGGTGTAGCTTGGTTATTTAGTGTTTTTGGTATGTTATTTCCAGACATTTTTCCAAGTCAGTTCAAAACGGAATCTGGAGCAGTACACGTTTATTTTGAAGCAGCAACCGTTATCCTAACATTAGTGCTTTTAGGTCAACTTTTAGAAGCTCGTGCGCATAGTAAAACCAATTCAGCAGTAAAAGAATTATTAAAGTTAGCACCCAATAAAGCTATTAAAATAGTAGATGGCGAAGATGTTGAAGTAACCATCGATGCTATTGAATTAAATGATATTCTAAAAGTAAAACCAGGCGATAAGATTCCTGTGGATGGTTCGATAACAAAAGGAGATACAACTATTGATGAGTCAATGATTACTGGAGAACCAATTCCCGTTAATAAAACAGTAAATGATAAAGTAAGTAGCGGAACAATAAACGGCAACCAGTCTTTTTTTATGAAAGCTGAAAAAGTGGGGAGTGATACGTTACTCTCTCAAATCATCCACATGGTTAACAATGCCAGTAGGAGTCGTGCGCCAATTCAAAATTTAGCCGATAAAGTATCAGGTTATTTCGTGCCTGTTGTGGTCATTATCTCTTTACTAACTTTTGCGGTTTGGGCAATTTGGGGACCAGAACCAGTTTATGTTTATGCCTTTGTGAATGCTATTGCTGTTTTAATAATAGCTTGTCCTTGTGCATTGGGATTGGCAACACCCATGTCTGTAATGGTTGGTGTTGGTAAAGGTGCTCAAAATGGCGTATTGATTAAAAATGCTGAAGCACTTGAAAAAATGGATAAGGTTACTACACTAATCGTAGATAAGACAGGAACAATTACCGAAGGAAAACCAACGGTTGAAACAGTAGGTTCTTTTGATACTGATTTTAGCGAAAATGACATTCTGAAATATATTGTTTCGTTAAACAAAAACAGCGAACATCCATTGGCAGAAGCTACCGTTAAATATGGAAAAGAACAAAACGCAGAAATTTTAAAATCCGAAGATTTTAGTGCCGTTACAGGTAAAGGTGTAGAAGCTACTGTTAATAATAAAAAGGTGGCATTAGGAAATCCTAAGATGATGGATTATGCCAATGCTGAGATAACCTCGCAAATGGAGGAAGAAGCTAAAGTTTATCAAAAACAAGGGAAAACTGTTTCTTATTTATCAATAGATAAAAAGGTTACTGGTTATGTAGTAATAGGCGATAAAATTAAGGAAACTAGCGCCAAAGCCATTAAAGAACTTCAAGACAAAGGTATTGAAGTCATCATGTTAACAGGCGATAATCACGACACAGCACAAGCAGTAGCAACAGAATTAAATCTTACAGATTTTAAAGCAAGTATGTTGCCTGAGGATAAACTCAAGGAAGTAGAGAAACTACAAGAAAAAGGAAGGGTTGTTGCTATGGCAGGCGATGGTATTAATGACGCACCAGCACTTGCTAAAAGTGATGTAGGTGTCGCAATGGGTACAGGAACAGATGTAGCTATAGAAAGTGCCATGATAACCTTGGTAAAAGGCGATTTGCACGGTATTGTAAAAGCCAGAAATTTAAGCGATGCTGTAATGAAAAACATTAAACAGAATCTATTTTTTGCACTTATCTATAACACATTAGGTGTGCCGATTGCAGCAGGTGTTTTGTTCCCATTCTTCGGAATTTTACTATCGCCTATGATTGCAGCATTAGCCATGAGTTTTAGTTCGGTTTCAGTTATAGCCAACGCATTAAGATTAAGAACAATTAAAGTTTAACTATAAAATCAAATAATTATGGAAAATTCAAATCAACACTCAAATAAAGGAAACTATAAAACATTTTTTTTAATGTTAGGGTTGTCATTTATAGCAATGTATATAACCATGTACTTAAATACCTATGCCATAGGCCATGTATATTTCAGCTTGACTCGCTTTTATATGGTTTGCTTAGGGATTTCAACGATGGCAGTTATTATGCTATTATTCATGCTGAAAATGTATAAAAACAAAAAGAAGAATATAGCAATACTTATAGGAAGCCTAGTGCTTTTTGTAAGTGCATTAGGATTAGTTAGAGCACAAGCACCAATTGTAGGAGATGTGCTTTGGTTAAAAGGGATGATTCCTCATCATTCTATTGCCATACTAACAAGTGAACGAGCAGATATTCAAGACCCAGAAGTCAAAAAATTAGCAAATGCTATTATTGAAGCGCAACGTAAGGAAATAGAAGAAATGAAAGCAATGATAAAACGATTAGAAAATGAAAAATAATAAATTAGTCATTTACATAGGAATATTAGCAGTAGGACTTTTGTTAGGATGGTTTCTTTTTGGTAATTCATCTGCTAAAGAAACTGAACATAATCACGAAGCAACAATAGAAACCAACCAAATGTGGACGTGTTCTATGCATCCACAAATTATGCAACCAGAACCAAGCGATTGCCCAATTTGTGGAATGGATTTAATTCCTGCTGTAAGTGGAAGTGATGGATTATTAGCAGACCAATTCAAACTTACAGAAAACGCTTTGGCGTTGGCAAATATTCAAACTTCAATTGTCAGCAATGATAAAACAGAAGATAATACCATTAAATTATCTGGAAAAATTGTAGAAAATGAAGAAGCTAATGCAGTCCAAGTCAGTTATTTTTCTGGAAGAATAGAACGTCTAAATGTGAGCTTTACAGGCGAAGAAGTTAGAAAAGGGCAGTTATTGGCAACTATCTATTCGCCAGAATTATATGCAGCGCAACAAGAACTCATCACAGCAGCTTCATTAAAGGAATCTCAACCTGCATTATACAAAGCTGTGCGTAACAAATTAAAATTGTGGAAGCTCTCTGAAAATCAAATTAATCAAATTGAAACTTCTGGTAAGGTTAAAGAAAACTTTCCGGTATATGCAACGGTTTCAGGTACGGTTTCAGATAAATTAGTCGAACAAGGCGATTATATTAAACTAGGTCAACCTATACTCAAAATAGCTAATCTAAACACGGTTTGGGCAAATTTTGATGTGTATGAAAATCAAATCGATTTATTTAAAAAAGGACAAGAAATTTCAGTCACTACCAATACTTATTCTAATAAAGAATTCAAAGCTAAAGTAGATTTTATAGACCCTGTTTTAGATACGAAAACAAGAACTGTGAAATTAAGAGCGGTGCTTAATAATAAACAGAATGTTTTTAAGCCAGGAATGTTTGTTGAAGGAAATATTAAAGGAATTTCTTCAAGTAACGAACAAGTATTGACTATTCCATCTACAGCCGCTTTATGGACAGGAGAACGTTCAGTTGTCTATATAAAAACAGACCCTACTCAACCTGTTTTTGAAATGCGCATTATTACATTAGGTAATCAAATTGGCGATAATTATGAGGTGTTAGAGGGTTTGAACAATGGCGATGAGATAGTAACAAATGGAACATTTACCGTAGATGCAGCAGCGCAATTACAAGGCAAAAAATCAATGATGAATAAAAAAGGTGGTAAAGTTACGACTGGTCATGAAGGACATCTTGGAATGGAAAATAATTCTTCCGTAAAAATTGAGAATCATTCTAATATGAATGAGAGAATAAAAATTTCGAAGGACTTTCAGAATCAATTGAAAGTCGTTTTTAATTATTATATCAAATTAAAAGATGCTTTGGTTAAAGATGATACTAATAACGTAATGACAGAATCAAAAAGACTATTGGGCAATTTATCTAAGGTTGATATGAAGCTATTAAAAGATAAAGAGGCTCATGGTCATTGGATGTCATTAGAAAAAGAAATAAAAGCATCGGCAACATCAATTTCAAACACATCAAATATTGAATCACAACGAAATCATTTTAAGCACCTCTCATCACATTTAATTAGTACGATTCAGACATTTGGTATCAATGAAAAAGTCTTTGTTGAGTTTTGCCCGATGGTAGACGATAACAATGGTGCATACTGGTTGAGCAGGGAAGAAAAAGTAGTCAACCCATATTTTGGTGGTGCGATGCTAACCTGTGGAGAAGTAAAACAAGTAATAGAATAATAACAATTAATTTTTAAAACAATGAAAAAAGTAATTTTAAGTGTAGCTGTAGTAATGGCTATAGGTTTAACAAGTTGTAAAAACGAAACCAAGCAAGAAAAAGAATCAACAGAAACAAAAACGGAAGTATCTAAAGACATGGCTATGGCAGACATATCTTTTGGTGTTAGAGGTAATTGCGGAATGTGTAAAAAAACCATAGAAAAAGCTGCAAACAAAGTTGAAGGTGTGGCAAATGCAACATGGGATGTCGATAAAAAGAAAATAGATGTGTCTTTTGATGATGCCAAAACAGATGAAATGGCAATTCATAACGCAATTGCAGCATCAGGTTATGATACTGAAAAGGTTTCTGGAAATGAGGAAGCTTACAGTAATTTACCAGGATGTTGTAAATATGAACATGATATGGTAATGAATCAATCAGGAGATAAAAATGAAGAGGATCATTCAGACCATGACCATTAATAATAATAGAAGAGCCTTGTTAATTAAGGCTCTTCTATTATAAAAGTTACATGCCTACGTTATTTGCAACACCATTGCATTAAATAATGTATATCTTTGCTACGATGAAATTTTTAGCCTTCATATTATCAATTTATATTTTCGCGCTTAATTTAGCACCTTGCGAAGATAATGCTACGCATGATAATGAGGTTCAAACAGAAATTTCACAAGGAATGAACAATGACCATCAGCACCAAGATTCAGATTTATGTTCGCCTTTTTGTATTTGCCAATGTTGCCATATAAATGCAACATATTTTCAATTTGCAGATTTAAAATTTAATTTTCCTTATATATCTACTCAAGATTTTCTTTACTTAAACGGTACAGAAAAAGATTTTACTACTTCCATTTTACAGCCACCTAGGGCTTAATTCAGTTTTTTTAAGGATAACTATATCCAATTTCAAGCCTTTTATGGCTCTTTTCATTTCGAGTAATTCTAATTTTTATTTTAGAATTATATCGAGAAGTTTAACTGAATTAATACATTTTCTATGATTAATAAAATCATTGATTTTTCAATCAATAACAAATTCATTATTGGTTTGCTTACGCTTACCATTGTTGGAGCAGGTATTTGGAGTATGACTCAAGTACCAATCGATGCTGTTCCAGATATTACCAACAACCAAGTACAAGTCATTACACAAGCACCAAATTTAGGAACAGAGGATATTGAGCAAATTATTACTTATCCAGTAGAGGTTGCAATGAGCAATCTGCCTAATGTTCAAGAAATTCGTTCCATTTCTCGTTTTGGCTTATCAGTTGTTACCATTGTTTTTGACGATGATATGGGAACGTATCTGCCACGTCAATTAGTTGCTGAAAAACTCAACGACATAAAAGGACAAATTCCCGAGGGATTCGGAGAACCTTCAATGGGTCCTATTTCATCTGGTCTAGGGGAAATCTATCAATACACACTTAAAGTCAAACCAGAATATAAAGACAAATATTCGGTTACTGATTTGCGCACCATGCAAGATTGGATAGTTCAACGTCAAATGGCAATGGTAGAAGGTGTTGTTGAAGTTAATGCTATTGGCGGAAAAATTAAGCAATATGAAGTCGCTGTCGATCCAAATGAGTTGCGAGCAATCGGATTAACAATTACCGATGTCTTTGAAGCGTTGGAAAACAACAATCAAAATACAGGTGGTGCATATATCGAAAAAAACCATCAAGCTAATTTTATTCGTGGCGAAGGCTTAGTGCGTAGTTTGGATGATATTAAAAAAATCACAGTAAAAAACACCAATAATATTCCTATAACTATTGGCGACATTGCCAAAGTACAATTTGGGTCAGCTATTCGTTATGGCGCATTAACACAAGATGGCGAAGGCGAAGTTGTAGGTGGTTTGGTAATGATGCTTAAAGGAGCAAACTCAAACGATGTTATTGAGAATGTAAAAGAGCGCATGGCTCAAATAGAAAAGTCATTACCAGAAGGTGTGATTATTGAACCTTTATTAGACCGAAGTAAGTTAATAGCAGAAACTACATCAACTGTAGCAACAAACCTTATTGAAGGTGCATTAATAGTAATATTTGTACTCATCTTTTTATTAGGAAACTGGCGAGGTGGTTTAATAGTGGCATCCACTATTCCGTTATCGTTGTTGTTTGCATTTATCCTTATGAATGTGTTTGATGTTTGGGCTAATTTAATGAGCTTAGGAGCAATAGATTTTGGTATTATTGTAGATGGTGCTGTAATCATTGTAGAAAGCACCGTTTTTCTTATAGCATCACAAGTATTAAAGAAAAGGAAACTGACATCTAAAGAACGTGACGGTGTTGCATCAGATGCTTCAAAAAAAATGATGAATGCTGCCTTTTTTGGTCAGCTAATTATTCTAATTGTTTTCCTTCCCATTTTGGCATTGGAAGGCATTGAAGGGAAAATGTTCAAACCAATGGCATTAACTTTCATTTTCGCAATGATTGGCGCCATGGTGCTTTGTTTGACCTATGTACCAATGATGTCTGCCTTGATTTTAAGAGCACCAAAAAACGACAAAAAATCATATGGCGATAAATTTGTGCATTGGGTAGAACGTAAATATCAACCGTTGTTAGAAAAAGCCTTAAAGAAAGGTAAACTAATAATTGGTGTTTCTGTTGTTTTATTTGGTATTGCAGTCTTTATTTTTACTAGAATGGGAGGCGAGTTTATACCACAACTTGATGAAGGCGATATTGCGTTTCACGCCATTTTAAAACCAGGTAGTTCCCTTACAGAAACTATTGAAACGACAACAAAAATTGAACAAATTGTAAAGGCAAAGTTTCCAGAAGTTGAAAAAATTGTAAGTCGAATTGGTGTTGCTGAAATTCCAACAGACCCAATGCCAATGGATTTGGCTGATGTTTTTGTGATTCTGAAGCCAAAAAGCGAATGGACAACAGCCACTACAAAAGATGAATTGATAGAGAAGATGAAAGAAGCGGTTGAAATCGTTCCAGGTGTCAACTATGAATTTACACAACCTATCGAAATGCGCTTCAACGAATTACTAGAAGGTGTTAGAGAAGACATTGCTATAAAACTTTATGGAGAAGATATAAATGTACTGTCTCAAAAAGCAGAAGAAATATCTCAAATTATTGCAGGTACAGAAGGTATTGGAGATATGAAAGCCGAAGCCACAACAGGCTTACCACAAATGACCATTACCTACAATAGAAATAAATTAGCACAATACGGACTGCAAATAAACACCTTAAATCAAATTGTTCAATCGGCTTTTGCAGGTGGTACGGCAGGAATTATTTTTGAAGGCGAAAAGCGATTCGATTTAGTGGTAAGATTAAATTCTCAAAACCGAAAGGATATCTCAGATGTTCAAAATTTATATATCAATTTACCGTCTGGTACTCAAATTCCACTTCGTGAAGTTGCTGATATAAGCTACAAAGCAGGCCCAATGCAAATAAGCAGGGATAATACAAACAGAAGGACCTATGTTGGTATTAATGTAAGAGGACGTGATGTAAAATCTTTAGTAACCGAGATTAAATCAAAGTTAGATGCTAAACTTGAATTACCAACTGGCTATTTTATTAGGTATGGTGGTGCATTTGAAAACTTAGAACGTGCAAGTAACAGATTGCAAACTGTAGTTCCAATTGCGTTATTACTCATTTTTGTACTTATTTATTTTGCTTTAAAATCGTTGCCACAAACCTTAATGATTTATATCGCAATTCCTATGGCAACCATTGGTGGTGTAGTAGCATTGTGGTTAAGGGATATGCCATTTAGTATTTCAGCAGGTGTAGGTTTTATTGTTTTGTTTGGCGTCGCTGTTCTTAACGGTCTGGTAATGATAAGCGGGCTGAATGAGTTGAAAGAAGAAGGCGTTACCAATCTTAAAGATAGAATCATAGAAGGAACAAAACGAAGAATTAGACCTATAATGTTAACTGCTTTTACAGATGTTTTAGGCTTCTTACCTATGGCAATTTCGGCATCAGCTGGTGCAGAAGTGCAGCGACCATTAGCAACTGTCGTTATTGGTGGATTATTAACTTCTACATTACTTACGTTGTTCGTGTTACCCATTTTGTACCATTGGGTAGAAAACAAATCTTTTAAGTTTAAACCGAATAGAAAGTTGGTTGCAACAACAGCAGTTTTACTGTTAATGTTTGGCTTTTCAGCACAAAGTAATGCACAACAGATAAGCGACACACTTCCCGAAATAACATTACAGGAATCTGTAAAACTCTCAAAAAGTAATTATCCACTTTTAAAGCAAAAGCAATTGGAAATTACAAAACAAGAGCAGTTAAAAAGTACAGCTTATGATTTTGGTACCACCCAAATATTTACAGGAGGCGAAGAAGTTAATAATGGAAATGGTATTTATACTACTATAGGAATTGGTCAAAGCAATATTGATGTGTTTGGTATTTCTGCAAAAAAGCGATTGCAAGAACAACGCATTCAATTAGCTCAAAAGGCTTTTCAGCTTTCAGAATTAGATTTAGAATTGGAAGTGAAAAAGGCGTGGGCAAATGCCTTGCAGAGTAAAAGGAATTATAATTTATACAAAGAGTTAGATTCTATATATACCAATTTTGAAAAAGCTGTAGCATTGAATTTTGAAGTAGAAGCTATTTCAAGGTTAGAATATTCAGCAGCTAAAAATCAAGCCTTACAGATTCAAAATAGATTTATGCAATCAAAAAGTGACTATGCTATTGCATTACAACAGTTAAATCTATGGCTGGTTTCTGATACATTCTATACGGTTCCTAATGATTTTGAAATTACTAGCGACATTGATGTTAATACGTTTAACCTAGAAGAACATCCCTTAAATAGCATAGCACAATTACAGGTAACAGAAGCAGAAGCAACATATAAGGCTGCCAAAGCAGATAATTTACCCAAGTTAAATCTTCAAGGTGGTTTACAAAACGTAAATGGTAACTCAGGTTTTTACACCTATCAAGCAGGTATTTCATTTCCTTTTTTATCAGGCACAAATAAAGCGAAAGTTAAAACCGCAAAAATCGATAAGGAAATTGCAGAAACGAACATTCAGTTCAAAAAACAAGACCTACAATCCAAGTTTGTACAATCAAAAGAGAATTATCAAAAATGGAAAACGTCATGGCTTTTCTATAAAAATGAGGTATTACCACTTGTGAAAGAACAAAAAGTGGGTGCTTTATTTGCTTATAAAGAAGGAGAGGTAGATTATACAGGGTTTACACAACTCATAAAAGAAGCTATTCAATCTGAAATAGAAGCTCAGAAAGCATTAATAAATTATTTAGAAAGCACATTTCAACTACAATATTTTAATCAATAAGAAAATGAAAAACACACGATATATAATCTTAGCACTACTAACAGTTTCGCTTTTAGTTGCTGCATGTGGAAATAAAGAAAATCACAATAGTGAAGATGGTAATTCGCATAGCGATGATGCAAAGCTAGAAGCTAAAGAAGACCATAGTGATGAAGAAGAAGTTCTGCTTTCACAACAACAGTTTGATGCATTGCAAATGAAAACAGACACCTTGGCATTACGCAACATGAATGGTTATGTAGAAGCCAATGGCACATTAGAAGTCCCACCACAAAATGAAGCAGCAATAACTTCAGTAGTTGGTGCAAATGTGGTATCGATAAAAGTTATTGAAGGCGATAAAGTTAATAAAGGTCAAGTGGTTGCCTATTTATCCCATCCTAATATTATAAAAATGCAGACTGATTATTTGAATACTTTTAGCAACAGTAATTTTTTAAAGAAAAACTATGAACGTCAACAAAAATTATATGATGCAGGAGTTGGCTCTGGTGCAAATTTTCAAAAAGCCGAAGCAGAATATGATGCCTCTAAAGCGATGGTAAATGGATTAGAAGCCCAATTGAGACTATTAAACATAAACGCGTCATCAGTACGAAATGGAACAATTGCTCAAAGCATATCATTAAGAAGTCCAATAGAAGGCTTTGTCCAAAAAGTTGAAGTTAAAACAGGACAATATGTTGAGCCACAAACCGAACTGTTTGAAATCGTAAACACGCATCACGTTCATGCAGATTTAATGGTGTTCGAAAAAGACGTTTATAAAGTAAAGAAAGGTCAAAAAGTGATTTTCAATTTACAATCCAATACAGACGAGGAGCTTACAGCAGAAATCTACTCGGTAAGTAAAACTTTTGAAGATAATCCTAAAGCACTTCACGTACACGCTGAAATTGAAAATAAAAAAGGTAATTTAATTCCAGGAATGTATATACAAGGTAAAATTCAAGTTGAGAATGCAGAAACAAATGCACTACCAGAAAGTGCTATTATAAAAGAAGGCGATAGATTTTATGTTTTTTCCGTAGAAAGAGAAAATGAAGATTGGAGTTTTAAGCCCGTTGAAGTGCTTTTAGGAGCAAAAGATGGCAATTGGATAGCTGTTCAATTTACTGAAGAACTAGATAAAGCTACAAAATTTGCTTATAATAATGCGTATTATTTGATTGCTGAAATGAAAAAAGGAGAAGCAGAACACGAACATTAAATTATGAAAACAATAGAACAATTTTTAGAGTCAAAAAACATACGAGTAACGGCAATGCGTTTATTAATTTATAAGTTCCTTGCAGAAAAACAAGTTGCAGTTACATTGAGCGATATAGAAAATGCCTTTGAGAAAGCAGATAGAACAACGTTGTACAGAACCATTAAAACATTTGAAGAAAAAGCTATCGTTCATCAAATAGACGATGGCACAGGAATTAATAAATATGCTTTGTGTGAAAAGGGTTGTAATTGCGAGATTGAAACCGATTTGCATTTGCATTTTCATTGTAATAACTGTAATGAAACCATTTGTTTAACAGAACATAAAATCCCTCAAATTAAAGTGCCTGACGGTTTTGTTTCAGAAAATGTAAACTTGGTAGTAAAAGGGGTTTGTGATAAGTGTAGTGGTCAATAAATGCACTTCCATTGCATAGATATTTAAAGCATTTTTGTTGTAAATAATCAAAATAAAAAATCGATGTTGCTATTTAGTTTTCAAGTCGTTTACTTTTTGCTCGTATTTGTCGTAAGGTCATTGTTGTTAAAAAGTAAAACAGGCATTAATCCATTGACCTTTAATAAAGCTGATGATGCTCACGGTTTTAATGGAAAGGTATTTACTGCTATAACGTTTATTGAGTTGATTATTGTTGGTATTTACGCTTTTAAGATTGAGTGGTATAAATACTTACTTCCTTTTTGGTATATAGAAAATGAAATTTTATCTATAATTGGTTGGGGATTTTTAATTATTTCTCTAATCGTAGTTTGGATTGCTCAATCACATATGGCTAATTCGTGGAGAATTGGAATTGATGAAAAAAATAAGACAAAACTTGTAACTAAAGGATTATTTTCAATTTCCAGAAACCCAATCTTTCTAGGAATTATGATTGCGAATATGGGATTGTTTTTGGTCATTCCAAATGCTTTTACACTATTGATAATTTCATTATCAACTATAAGTATAAATACACAAATTAGGTTAGAAGAAGAATTTTTGAAAAGAGAGTTTGGAAAGGATTATTTTGAGTATGCAAAAAAAGTGAGAAGGTGGATATAAACAATTTTAAATTTGAAGTATTAAATTAATGATGAAAAAAAAGAAACTTAACTTAAAAGATATCAAACCAAATTCTGAAAAAGAACACAGTCACGATGATGGTCACGACCATAGTGGTCAACCCAATAATTTTAAAGCATATATACCTGCAGTTATAAGTTTTACAATGCTTATAATTGGAATAGCATTGGATTATTTTGATGTTGGTTTTTTTAAAGATTGGCTACGTATTATTTGGTATGCAATTGCTTATTTGCCTGTTGGGTTTCCTGTTGTAAAAGAAGGCTGGGAAAGTATCAAAAAAGGCGACGTTTTCACAGAATTTTTCTTGATGTCGATAGCCACAATTGGTGCATTTATTATTGGCGAATATCCTGAAGGCGTTGCAGTAATGTTGTTTTATGCAGTTGGCGAATTATTTCAAAACGCAGCAGTCAACAGAGCGAAATCTAACATTAAGGCATTGCTCGACGTAAGGCCAAATGAGGCTTTAGTATATCGCAATGATGATTACACTTCTGTAAGCCCAGAAATGGTTGAAATTGGAGAAAAAGTTCAAGTACGCGTGGGAGAAAAAGTTCCCTTGGATGGTATTCTACTTTCCGAAAAAGGTTCATTTAACACAGCGGCTTTGACTGGCGAAAGCAAACCTGATACGATTGCAAAAGGCGAAAAAGTATTTGCAGGAAGTATTAATATGGATAGTGTTATAGAAATTGAAACCACCAAAGAATTTAAGGATAGTTCCATTGCTCGAATTCTCGATATGGTACAGAATGCCACAGCGCGAAAATCTAAAACCGAATTGTTCATTAGAAAATTTGCACGAGTTTATACACCCATCGTAGTGTTTTTGGCTATCGCTGTTACATTTTTACCATACTTTTTTGTAGATGATTATGTGTTTAGAGATTGGTTGTATCGTGCCTTAATATTTTTGGTTATATCCTGTCCTTGTGCTTTGGTTATATCTATTCCGTTGGGTTACTTCGGCGGATTAGGAGCAGCTTCAAAAAATGGAATTTTGTTCAAAGGAGCTTCGTTTTTAGATGCAATGACCAAAATTAACACGTTGGTAATGGATAAAACTGGAACTGTTACCAAAGGCGTTTTTAAAATCAAAGAAGTAAAGGCTATTGGTTGGGAAGAATCTGATTTTATGAAGTACTTAATGGCTATAGAAGAACAATCCACACATCCTATCGCAAAGGCCATAATGGAGTATAAGGAAGACGGAGAAGATTTTGAAGCTAAAGACGTTTCTGAAATCGCAGGTAAAGGTTTAAAAGGGATTGTAAATGGTAAAACAATTTTAGTTGGAAACAAAGCCTTAATGCTTGCCAATAATATAGATGTTCCAACTGAAACTGATTCTATTGTAGAATCCATAGTATTAGTAGCAATAGATAATAAGTTCGCTGGTTATGTTGTGATAGCAGACGAATTAAAAGAGGATGCAAAAGAAACAATTACAGCATTGCACAAAGTAGGTATTAAAAACATTATGATGCTCTCTGGCGATAAAGATTCCATCACTCAACAAGTAGCAAGAGAATTAGGAATTGAAAATGCCAAAGGAGGTTTGCTACCAGAAGATAAATTAAATGAAGTTGAAATTTTAAAACAGAACCCTAATAATAAGATTGCTTTCATAGGGGATGGTATTAATGATGCACCAGTTTTAGCGGCAAGCGATGTAGGAATCGCAATGGGCGGATTAGGTAGTGATGTAGCGATTGAAACAGCAGATGTTATTATTCAAACTGACCAACCTTCAAAAGTAGTCAGAGCAATTAAAATAGGTCGTTCCACCCGAAAAATAGTTTGGCAAAACATTGGTTTAGCATTTGGAGTAAAAGTAATAGTTCTGATTTTGGGCGCAGGTGGTTTGGCGACAATGTGGGAAGCGGTATTTGCTGATGTAGGTGTAGCTTTATTAGCCATTTTGAATGCTGTGAGGTTGCAGAGAATGAGTTGGAAATAGTCAGTCAAATTTATAATCACGATATACTTAATCTTCTACTATCATCTAAATCCAATATTGGCAAATTAAAAAAGCATAAGTTTATTATTAATACTTTCATAAATTTAGATGATTCAGTAGATAAAATGATTCATAAAAGGAAGAATGACAAACATTGGAAGTTTAGAGAGGATTTCGATTTTAATGTAGTTGCGGAAAAATTTAAATACCTTGAAGATTCTGATTTACCTGATGAGAGTTTTCATCTAGCCTATAAAAGGAAAAACAACAATTTATCTCTACAATGTATTATCGATAAGTTTGAAAAATTTAAAAGTATATATTTCACACTCATTAAAAATTGCAATCGTTTTATAAGGTATATTACAAATTCAATTTATAATTATTTTAACGTATATCCAACAGAATAAACTCTGCCTTTCAAACAATTAATGTACGAACGTCTCAAGCATCCTTATTTTAATAATAATGATACAAACGAAAGTAAGTAAACTTAACTACCACTATTCATTACTGCTACATACTCTATATCGTTCAATTTTACATCATTTTTATGAACAAAAAAGATTTCTGTTTTCTCAATCCACAAATCAAAATTCACTTGCATTTGCAAATCTTTTTCAATTTTCCCACAGTATAATCTGATTTTTTTGAACCTCTTAATTCCTTCTTTTAAAACAAGTAAATTCCTGTTGTTTACAGCATTCATTAAGTGGAATCTGCAAGGTGTCAACAATATAGTGTCTTCGTCTATTTCATTTTCTCGAAAATTACTGGAAATCATCACTTGATACCAAAATGGATTTTTGTCATCAACATCTGTAATAATGCTAATTTTAATTCTATTATTAGCATCAATATTACCAAAACGTTCAATCCAATCTTCAAAGATTTTAATACCAAATTCAATATTTTCAAAACCTAATATTAACCCAACACCACCAGGAGATCCAAATACACCCATTCCTTTCCAAGTTGCATTGTCCCATAGTTTGTTTTCTATAACAGAAATTACTTTGCGTTTGTTGTGAGGTATTGTTTTTAAGTCAGGTTTATTAGGTTTAGACTTAGTTGAAGTTTTCTTTTTATCAATATTATTGCTCTTAGGTTTATTTAATAGAAATCGACTTTCTCTTACATTTGGCGTTATTTCACTTTTCCAATTGTTAAACGTTAATTTAGGTTTGTCACCAAGAACGTTTCCTATGAAAATTTTATGATTAAGTAATATTTGGAGCCTTTCATTAACTTCTTGATTTTTAAATAAATCTTCCAAATAAATTTTATAATCTTCCATTATAAAATCATTAATCAATATATGTGACATTAAATCCATACCACATTTAAAAATTTGCTCTTGGTCTTTTACAGGATGAAAATTAGCATCCCAATACAAATCATAGCAATGTGTTTTTTTATCTGCAACGACTTTAAACTCATTGTTTGAGTGCTGTAGTTTTATCAATATGCTTTCACAACTTGGGTATAAGTTTTCTAGAGATGTGCCAAGAAACCCTTCTATGTAAGCCAAAATTGTCTCAGCTAATATTATAATTTGTGTTTCAGTATTAAATTGAACTTCAATTTTACAACCTAAAATAGTAGTGGATAGTGAAGAGGTTTTATTTGAGAAACATTCTATTTCCTTAATAAATTGTTCTCTTAATGGTTGATTAGCTACTACATTATAATAATCTTCTAATTCTTTTTCTGACTTTACATTTACATGTAAATAATCTTTAAAAATATCGCCTTGATAACCTAAGAGAAACAACGCAACATCTTCGGATAATAATAATTCTTCCTTTTTGCAAATTAGAGGAAGGTATTCTAGTGTATCAGTATTTAAATTAGAGTTTAATAACCTTACACATAAAAAAGTATCAAATTTTGTAAGATTATCTATGCCATCGATTTTATCCGCATTTTTTAATTGATAGTAGAGAACTCTGAAGAGCTCATGCCATGTTAAAAAATGTGGTAACCTGCCAAGTAAAACTTCTTCACCTAAAAGGTTGTCCATCAAATTAATTAGTCTAGGGTCAAGATTACCTTCGTCAAACCAAGGTTTTAAGAGTATAGATACAGCTGAAACTTTACTGGCATAAGAGGCATGATGCAAACCTAATTGACCATAAGCTTGACTTAAACCCATTGACGCTAGATAAAAACCATACTGGCTTTCGCTTTTAGATAGTTTAGTAATAGCCTTGCCAAAATTTATTAAACCATCTCGGTAGTTTTTATTAGCCATTTTTTGTCCACCTCTATTTATATAGAGTTGACCAGCTTCCATCTGTGAGGTTCTTGTTTCTGATAATCTTATAACTGTTTCAAATAAATCATCAAATTCTTTAGAATCCGTAAAAATGTTTCCTAAAATCAATATCATTTTTTGAAATTGTTCAAATGGAAATTCAAGCCTGCCTTCTGAAGCTAAAATAGTTTTTTTCATTCGAAGAAAAATTAATCTGTTTTCTTCGGTTTTATCAATTAAGTCAAATGATAATGTAATGTCTCTATACATCAATGCAGTTAATGAAGTGCTTGATGATGTCTTTCGCTTAGAAATTTTCTCTAGAAAATCAAAAAGCTCTCTCTTTTCAGATTTAAGTAGCTTTAATGGAACTAATTTTTCATTGTTTGATTGAACAGTTCTTAGTAATGTATAAAGTGTGGTGTAATATTCTATTGAAGATATTGTTATATAAGAATGTATGTGCTTTTTAAATTCATGATATTCAATTAAGAATGCTTTATAATCGTCATAATAGTTCACATATGTCCAAGCTTTTTGATATCTGAATCTTAATATCTGACCTTTATTTCCGGTTTTTTCGACTAATCGTTCAACTCGATCAAATTTTCCTTCAAGTTCAGTTCTAGGTTTTTCAAGTTTTTTGGTTAAAATTGCAGCTTCGAGAGCATCTTCAACCAATTGAAAATCATATTCAAAATATCGATTTGAATTTGATATGTTTTCTTCAATTTCAGCGAGTTTTTTTTCTCTTCTTATATCATTAGAGCCTAAGGATTTTTCATCACGTCTGTATATTTCAGAAAGGTTTAAAGAGTCAACAACTAAATTTATTAGATTACTAGAATAGACGTTTTCCAAAATCCAGACACCATCAAAGATTACAATATCTATCTTAAATTGTTTAATAAATTCGTCTTGAGCATCTTTTTTCTTTTTGCTTGAAGGTGTTTGATTGGTAATAAAGTAAATTCTGGTATAGTCTCTTTCTGTTCCTAGAATACTTACAATATCACTTTTCAATTTAGATTTCCACGTCTTTTTTGCACTAATAGCAAATGCCCATTTCTCATCTTTATCCCAACCATTATTAGGAATAAACCATCTATCTGAAATTGATGTTGAAACAGGATATGTTTCAGAGTCGGTCTTACCGTCACCACCACCAGTTGGACCAACTTGCGGTATTAAATTTGGTGTTATCAATTTTTCTGCTAGCTTTCTAGCTAAGGTTTCAAACTGATTTTCTTTTTGGTTTTTTGTGATGTTATCTAGCTCAAAGGCTAGGACTTCTTTAGGTAATTCATGTGAAGTGGAAATGTCTGAATCTGAAAAATTTTCAGGTCTTAATCTTCTATAGAATTCAGAAGGACTCAAAATTGAATCATTCTCTTTTTTATTACTGTTTTCTTGTTCTGACATTAATTATTAATTGATTTTTCTAAAGATAAAAAAGATGAACATATTAAATTGAAATCCAATAATAAAATAAGATAGTAAAGAATATTTCTAAACTTAATTATTAGAAGAGAGTAATGGTAGAGTTTCAAATTATAAATACACTCAGCACATTTCCCTAAATTCCGTTGCTCTACATTTCGAGAAAAGAGCTTCACTAAAAAACTCTTGGACACAATTCCAAAGTTTTAGATTTCCACTTCGCTAGATCCTGTCTAATCCCGAAACTTCGGGAGCAGGAAAACTACATTCCCAATATAAAACCTTGAAATAGCGTCCGCTTAAAAGAGGGAGAGATATCTATATCAATATTGGTACAAAGATAAACTCGCAAAATATTATCATCAAAAGACTACGGCATAAAGCCAACGCTTCGCCCACAACTCATTTATTCCGTTTCCTTTTGAGCAGAAATTTTGTCTTCCGTTTGGGTTCTGCAAAAATATTGTTTAATCTAAAATTTAAGTATTATGACAACAACAGCAAGTATTACAAGTAAAAACGGAAAGGCAAAAACCATCGTTAAAAATGAGGTCAAAAAGAAATTGACACAAAGCGCCATTGGACTTCAAGTTCAAGAGCTCAGTATTGGAAGGATTATCCCAGACCCAATGCAACCAAGAAAATCCTTTAACGAAGAAGCTCTCAGGCAACTGTCTGAAAGCATCCAAGAACACGGTGTCCTACAACCAATTACAGTCCGGAAATCTGGAAAAGATTACATCATTGTAATGGGAGAGCGTAGGTTTCGCGCAAGCAAATTGGCGAAAAAGAAAACAATTCCGAGTATCATAAGAGAATACAATAATAATGATGTTCTGGAAATTCAAATTATCGAAAATCTGCAAAGACAAGATGTTGAGCCCACCGAAGAAGCCGAGGCGGTAGCATTCCTAAGCGAAAAATATTCGCCAATGGAGATTTCAAAACGGTTGGGAAGAACAGAAAACTTTGTAAGGCAACGTTTAAAATTAGCGGGTCTAATTGAAGGTTTTAAAGTATTTGTTCGTAATGACGAAATGACTATTTCGTTAGGAGTAGGAGTTGCACTTTTCGAGTCAGAGGAACAGCAAATGATGCTGGAAACAATGGGAGAAGAATTTAATGCACATCAAATTAATCAGATGATTAAGAACCAGACTTACGATTTGGAAAAAGCACCTTTTGATGTAGTCGATGAAAAATTGATTACCAAAGTTGGTGCCTGTACAACATGTCCGTTCAACGCAATAAATCAAGGTAATTTGTTTGGCGATGGCAAAATGGTATGTACAAAATCAGCCTGTTATGAAATGAAGAAAAGCAAGTCGTTTTTGAATTTGATTGAGAAATCGAAGAAAGAGAATGTGCTTTTGATTCCTGAAATTCGCAAGTATTGGGCTGATGACGACAACAATCAGCTTATTATATCGCAATTGGAACAAAACGGATTGAAAGTTTACCTTCTGGATGATGTTGAAATAATCGAAGAGCCAATTGAGCCTACAATAGAAGCAATTAAGACAGAATACCAACATTACGACTATTCTGAAGAGGAGCTAAAAACTGAACTAGAAGAAGCGATTGAGAATTACAAGGAAGAGTTGGAAACATATAATTACGCAAAGGAAAATGGATTTGTAGATGGTGTTATGTTTCATCCAAAAACGTACCTAAATAAAGTAATTTTTGTGAAGATAAAAGAAGATTCAAAAACGGAAAATTCTACATATTCTGAGCCGATAGCCAATAGAAAAATGGCCGATTGTACACCAGAAGAACAAATCGTGAAAATCAACGAAAGGGAAATCCGTAAAAGACACATTGAGCATAACAAGCAGTTTGAGGATATGGTTCAGATGATTCGTCAAACCGATTATATTGAAAAGAAGAAAGCGCTTTCGGTAGATGAGATGGTGGCTTTCTCATTAACCTTATTTGAAAATAATGTGGACTATGTAGGTCGACAAAAACACTTTTCAAAATTATTAGGCAACACATCCAAGATGACTGATGTGGAAACTGTCGAGAATTTCAAAAAGAATTTCAAAAAGGAAACCTTTTATAAGTTGATTCGGTACATTCTTACCAAGCAAGTACATTTTGGCGAAAGCAATCATGTTAATAACCTGACAAACATTTCATTCTACAATGCGATGCAAGGGTATTATAAAACCAAAATTGCAAATATTGAAAAGGAATATGTAGAAGAGAGAAACAAGCGTGAAACACGTTTGAAAGAGCGAATAGGAAATCTTGAAAAGAAAATTCAGGAATTAAACGATTAGCTTTTGTTGTTGGAAGTAAGGGTCAGCATTCGTGCTGGCTCTTATTTTTTTTATATAGTATTCATGAAAATGGGTAAGTAGAAAGTATTCAATCAATATCAGCGCAAAGGTAAACTCGTAAAATACACCCATCAAAAGACTACGGCATAAAGCCTACCCATCATCCAACGCTTATTTATTCCGTTTCCTTTTGAGCTGTGATTTTAGCTTCCGTTTAGGTATTGCTCAAATATTGTTTAATCAAAAAATCTTAGAATTATGAAACAAGTATCAGAAAAGCCCAACATGTCATTACAAGAAGCAGAACAACATTATCAATCAAGTAGTGAAAATTATGATGTTGATAGTGGAGAAAGTCATTTAGCGTATTACAGAGATAATCATCCTGCGAATTATCAAGTACTATTAGATAGCGTTTAATTTAAAATCTCACATCATGGAAAATTTAAAAGTAGTTCAGTTCGATTTCGGTTTTGAATGTAAGCCGATATCAGCAAAAGATAAAGTTGTAAAACCAACTAAAAAGGATAAGAGTGATTTCGTTTTCGATTTTATGGATTGTCTTGCAAGTCCAATCATAGTTTTTAAATCTGCATGGCAAGATACTATACCTAAAGATATACTTGGTAGAATCAAATTATCACGAATCATTTGCTCAATGACAGGAGATAAAATGGCATCACTTACAGAGACTTTAGCCTATATGATGCCAAGAACTTATGAAGCACCCATGCAGACAGAATGGGCAAACATTTATACATGGCTAGGACTTCAATATGCAATGCAGACCAAAAGTAAAGACCAATTAGAAGCTATGATTGAAATAGCACCAAAAGAACTGTCTGATTATGAAAAAGGACTCTTAAAAAACCTGAGACTATGGATTTATGATAAACGAAGAAAAGCTCTAAAAGGTATTTTGAAAAAGAATAAAGTTTCAAAAGAAGATGGTATTTTAGATATTCAAGAGAAGCTGTTTTAATAATAAACATTTTCAATAAAAGTCATTTTATCTCTGCTTTATTTACGTTATAACATTATATTTATAATTCATAGAACAGTTCGAAATGTTGACATATCATGGACTTATAGAATTAAGGGACAAACTCGCAAATAACGAGATTGGGCTAGAACTTGCAAAAGAAAAATGTTGGAGTGACTTCAAAGAAGGACAACGGTCTTGGCATACAAAAGATTGGAAGGATAGAAGGCCAAAATTCATTAAAGAAAAATGCGAAATATGTAGTAGTAAAGAAACATTAACGATACAGCATCTTTCCCACCCAAAAAAATATTCAGAATTTAAAAGAGAAATAATAAGAACTTATGCGAAGGATTACATAGACACTAATCCAAACATTGATAAATCTGAATTTACTGCTCATATTCTAAAAAAATATGAATATGTCCCAATTCCTTTGTGCCCAAATTGTATGTGTAAAAATCCCAGCGAAAGGGTAAGGAAAATTCCAAAATATCGTTGTGCGGACTGTAAGCACGAATTTGAAGAAGCGATTTATAGGTCGGAAATCGAACTTATTTCTATTTTTTATCAGGATGAGGATGCATATGAAGTTCGAGATAAATGTTTTATTTCAAAAGATAAATGGAGAAACAAACACAACCTATCAAATATTCGGTATTGGTTGCAAAGAGAATTAGCAAAAAATAAAGATTCTGAAACGATTGAAAAAAAGGCTTTTTTACTTTATTTAAGCGACAACATTAAGTATCTGTCCTTTGAAGATACAATAACGGCTTGCAAAAAATGTGCATCTAGTTTTGACTTACACAAAATGGAATTATGCCCCAAATGTAAAAAACATTATAAAGGCATTCAATATCCAACTTGTATACAATGTTTGCCAGAAGAAAAACGAAAAGCTGCGATGGAAAAAATTGAATTTGGTAAAGAATGGCAGGATATGCATAAAAGACTTGGAATAGACTAATATTGGAAGTAATAAAACGAGCTGCTAAGTCGTATAAAATTAATTGCTAGTACAAACCTACTTACGAAATTCCTCGCAAATTTTTTATTCGGTTTTTTGATTTGCTAAACCATCCAACTAATTATACAAACAAGCTGTTTGAAATAACCAGTAGAAATCAATTTTTATATCCCATTCAACACATTTCCTTCCATTCCGTAAAAACTACATTCCAGAAAAAGAGCTTCATTATCAAAGGTCTTGGACATAATCCACACTTTTGACTTTCCATTACGTTAACCCTTTCCGCTTCTCTGGAAAGGAACACTACATTCCAAGTAAAAAGCGTGAATCAAGTCCGCCAAATAAGGAAAAATGTATTTGCATTTTGTTCCACTTCCTATGATTTTGTATTTCACAAAGACTTTAGAATCACTTCCGTAATCCAACACCGTCATACCTTTTTTTGACAGCAAAATAACAACATTCAGCTTTGAACGACAGCATAACCAGGCTCGTGCCTCGCACTTTTTATATGTCTAAACAAAGCTGAATATCGAAAGCACTAAGCAACAAAAAGAAGGTAACAGCGTCGGCTCTATGGGAAGTAAATCTAAAATGAATCTTATGAAATCTTACAAAATCAATAAAAAGGAAGCGGAACAAAAGTTAAAAAAACAAAAAAAGGAAAACGCTCTGGATATAATAAGTAAATCAATAACAAAGCCTTTCTGAATGGTTCAGATTGGTCAATATTAATCTTTAAATTTTTTAATTATGAGTACTCTAAGAAACAAAGTACAGTTAATTGGCAACGTAGGAAACGAGCCAGAAATCACAAACCTTGAAAGCGGAAAGAAAGTTGCAAAATTTTCAATCGCAACCAATGAATCGTATAAGGATTCTAATGGAGAAAAAGTGACAAACACCCAATGGCACAATATTGTAGCATGGGGAAAAATTGCCGAAATCGTAGAAAAGTATGTAGGCAAGGGAAAAGAAGTAGCACTAGAGGGAAAATTGACTTCACGCTCTTATGAAACTAAAGAGGGAGAAAAAAGATACGTTACCGAAGTGGTCGTAGATGAAATTCTTCTTTTAGGAATTAAAGGCGAGGATAACGCTACGGAATAATTGAAAATTAAAAGAGAGCGTTCCTATCCAAAAGATGCGCTCTCTTTTTCATTATTAATCTTATTAAATAGAATTACAATGAATGATAAAGTTAACAAAATAAAAGCCGATTTGCAACATTTTTGTGGTACAGAAATGTTCTTTAAAATTCCATTAATTGGAACTCGTTTTACAGATGGATTAAAATATTTAGCCAACGAAGCGGAATGCTTTTGGTTGATTACAGATGCATCCGTAATTGCAAAAAGTTTATCGAACAGAAGTGAATTTATTACCATCGATTTTAAACGACTTTCTGAAAAGGAACAGTTTGAAAAGCAATGCGAAGCCATCATTAATTATAGCGATGGAAATGATAAAATTTTTGAAACGCACCGATATAATGTAACCGATTTTCCTTTGGATGAATTGCGATTATTTTTTGTAAATAATACGCTGATGCTTCCAAGTGAATATTGAATTTTTGAGATATGATTTATATTAAATTTCAAGATTTGAGTTCGGAAAAGCAAGAGGAACTTTTAAAAGTTTCAAGAGAACACGTTACATATCTTTATGGAGATTCCATTAAAAAGTATGTTGACGAAACTGGCGCAGATTATGATAGCCTGATAGACGAAGAAATGATTAAAAATTTATACACTTATAGTTATGTTTTTAACATTTAGAAGATTTATAATTGAATTATTAACCCTGGACCTCTAATTATTTAGAGGTCTTTTTTTGTCATGTTATTTTATATTCTGCAACAAAAAGAGCTATTCCTTAAAGATACTTTTAAACTTCAAGAATAACACTCTTAAAAAATCGAATTACAATTAGCAATCGTTAAAAAGCCATTACATTTTTGGATGAAATGGTATTTTTTTTGTCCAGCGAGCTGGACGAAAAGGAATAGCAAGAGGGTAACACGCTAGCGCGATGTTATATATGTTGATTTGATATTCAATTCATTGAATATCAGTTGTTTATTGTGATTTTGAACACTTATTTGGATAGCTCTATTCCAAAAGTTTATTGAAAACCATGCGAAATGCACCAGAAACATTGAAAAAGTTTATTGAAAAATGAAAGTTAAGAACAAATATGAATACGATTATGCGGCAATCAATTTAAAGCGTAATGTGGTAAAACGCTTTCGTAAACTATCGCGAAAGTTTGCCAAACAACAATCGGAAACTTTGGATGCAATGGTCGATTTTTTTGAATGGCACGGGTTCTCGCCATTTGATAAAAAAGAACCAAGTCTTTTAATTGAATTATTAAAGAATCGTAAACGTACTGAAGCAGTAATTGCCATTATAAAAGACATTGAAAAGAACCATGATAAACCGACAACTGCAATGTTGCAATCTTTATTTATGGAGTTTGAACCAAAGAAAGAAAAATTGATTTTAGAGAAAGAGGTCAAAGAGAAGGAAGTACTATTTGTAGAAAAAAATGATTCAAATAATCAATTATAATATTATGTATATCACAATTACAGCTCAAAAATTAGGAGGAGATTATTCACAAAGTTCTGCGGATTTTGCTGAGTATCTGGAGAAGGAAAATCAAGGTTTGGAGCAAGAAGATGTGGAGCATTTTTTTAATCAATATGGAGATGAAATTGACGCCAAAGACGTGGTCAAAGAAATCGATGGCAATACTGCAAAACTCAAAAAGAAAGAACCTAAATTTTATTCAATTACAGTTAGTCCTAGTAAATATGAATTGAGAAAATTACAGAATAATTCTGAAGATTTAAAGAAATATACCAGAGCCATAATGAACGATTATGCAACGTCCTTCAATCGAGAAATTAATGGTAAACCGATAACCGTTGACGACATAAAATATTATGCGAAAATTGAGCATCAAAGAACATTCAAAGGCACAGATAAACAGGTTAAAGAAAACCAACCTTTTGCTACTAAAATACTGCAACTAAAAACTGATATTCGAAAAATAGAGAATCATCAATTAGATGGAAATATTAAAAAAATGAAATCCCAAATAATTAAACTTGAAGCCGAAGCACCACACCAACAAAATGGAAAACGAATTGTTCAAGGGATGAAAAAAGCGGGTAATCAAAGTCATATTCATATTATCGTGAGTCGAAAGGATGCATCAAATTCTGTGAGTTTATCGCCAGGATCTAAATACAAAGCTTCAGAAGTTACGATGAATGGAAAATTAGTAAAACGTGGATTCGACAGAGATGCATTTTTTACAAAAGCAGAAAGCACGTTTGATAAAACTTTTGGCTATAAACGCAACTATGCAGAATCCTATAAATCGAAGAAAGATTTTATTAAAAATCCAAAGCTGTACTTCACAACATTGTTAGGATTGCCTGCAAGCGAAAAAGCAGTTGCTTTTAAAATGCTTGCTAAATCTGGAGTACCCATTGCAAGTATTCCAACAAATCAAGTCCAAATAGCGCTTAAAACCATAAGGTATTTAAAACGTGGTGTGGACATAGCAATTAAATCAGGTTCAATAGGTATATAAAATGGAAATACAAGGAATCACATTTACGATTGGGTTATTATTTGGAATGAGCTTAATGTTCTCTAGTCTTTTCAAAATGACCCGATATGCTTTTTTTATAAATCTTATTTTAACTGTAATTTGCTTAGGACTACTTTTTAAATTAAGTCCTTATTTAATTCATTGGGTTATCCAGCTTCTATATATTGGTTGTCCGCTTTTGCTTATCAATACGGTGTTATATGTTTTTCTTCACAAGGAAAATGAAATTTTGGATTCCAATGATAAACACCAAGTTCATTTTAAAGTAAAGCGTGGAAATTTCAAAATAAACAACATCAAACGAGGCGCTTCAATCATTGGTTCTGCAGGAAGCGGAAAAACAGAAAGCGTCGTTTTTAATTTTCTTCAGCATTTCAGCAAGCATAAATTTTCTGGTGTGATTCACGATTACAAGAATTTTGAAATCACAGAAATGGCATTTCCCTTATTTGAAAAAAACGAGATTGATTTCAAAGTGATTTCATTCGATAATATTCATAATCGAGTGAATCCAATTGCACCAAGATATATGACCAATGAAGAAAGCGTAAATGAGGTTGCAAGAGTACTTATAGAAAACTTATTAGAACAAAGAGAGTCCGGAAGTATAGGAACAACAAAATTTTTCAATGATGCAGCAGAAGGCTTAATTGGAGGATTGATTTGGAAGTTAAGAACCTCACATCCGCAATATTGTACATTGCCACACTTAATAGCTGTTTACCAATATCTCAATACTTCAAGTCTAATTGCATTTTTGAGTAAGAATACAACATCGAGAGCGATGGCTGATGCTTTTATTAGTGGTAAGGATTCGGACAGACAAACGGCTGGTGTAAAAAGCACTTTGGCCAATGCGCTCAAAAAAATAAGTACTCAACGTATTTTTATGACCTTATCCGCAGATGATGTTCCATTAGATATAAATAGTCAGGAACGACCTTTAGTAATTTCAGTAGTCAATAATCCGAAATACGAGACTGCCTATTCGCCAATTATAGCAACTATTATTCACACGATTACAAAGCAAATGAGTGTGAGAAATTCTAATGCTTCGTTTTTATTGATGGAAGAAGCACCAACGATTAGATTGTTGAATATGCATAGAATTCCTGCCACATTACGTAGTTATGATATTGCTACGATTTACGTGATGCAAGATAAAATTCAAAACGATATGATGTATGGCGATAAGGCAAGTAAAGCGATTTTAAGTAATTTATCCTATCAATTCTTCGGAAAGGTAAACGATCCAGACACAGCGAAATATTACGAACGCTTTTTTGAAATTGTAAAGAAAGAAACTACAAGCGTAAACAGAGGTCATAATCTTAATTTTGATACTAGAATTACAACAGGAGAGCGTGAAGTAGCTAAAATTAGAGCCGATGTATTTTTTAGACTGAAAGAAGGCGAATTTATTACGTTCGCTGATGGAAAGGACAGGAAAGTACAATTTAAACTTCAAAAAATTGAAAAGCGATTACCGACAAAACAACAAGACTATTCTGAAGCCGACTTACAAGCTAATTTTGATAAGGTTTATGAAGAGGTAAAATCTATTTTCAAAAATTAATATCAGTATCTTTATAGCGTAATTAGTTAGAAATTAATAAGACCATTTCAATTTTCATGACCGAAACCAATCGTATAGAATACAAACAAGAACTTACCGAAGGATTAGAAAAAGAAGTCATTGCTTTTCTGAATTATCGTGAAGGTGGTATTATCTATATAGGTATAGATAAAATAGGTAAAACCTATGGTTTGGCAGATTCTGATGGCGACCAATTAAAGATAAAGGATCGGTTGAAGAACAATATTAAACCATCGGCATTAGGATTATTTGATATTGTTAGTGAAGAACGAGAGGGCAAGGATATTATAAAAATCATTGTGGCTAGTGGACCAGAAAAACCATATCATATAAGAAAATATGGTATGAGTGAAAAGGGTTGCTTTATTCGCATTGGAACTGCTGCAGAACCCATGCCTCAAAAAATGATTGATACGCTTTTTTCTAAACGTACTCGAAATTCCATAAACAAAATAAAAGCTTCTACCCAAGACTTAACGTTTAGCCAACTGAAAATTTATTATGAAGAATCTGGCTATAAACTTGGGAATGCGTTTGCTAAAAATTTAGAACTGCTTACTGAAGATGGTGCATATAATTATGCAGCCTATTTATTGGCAGACAAAAATAATACATCCATTAAGGTTGCAAAATATTCTGGAACAAACCGAACAGATTTAATAGAAAGCAATGAATATGGTAACGAATGTTTGGCTAAGGCAACCAAACAAGTCATAGACAAGATTGCTGTAGAAAACAGAACAACTACAAAAATCACTTCAAAAGAACGAAAACAAAACCATCTTTGGAATCCTATTGCGCTTCGTGAAGCTATCATCAATGCTTTTGTACATAATGATTATACCAATGAAGTACCACCCAAGTTTGAAATTTTCGCAGATAGAATTGAGATTACATCTGCTGGAGGTTTACCTGAAGGATTGAGCAAACAAGAATTTTTTGAAGGGTTTTCTGTTCCACGAAATAAGGAACTGATGCGAATTTTTAAAGATTTAGAACTGGTTGAACAATTAGGTTCTGGCATCCCTCGTATTTTAGAACACTATGGAAAAGAGAGTTTTAGTTTTTCCGATAACTTTCTTAGAATGACTTTTATTGCTAAAGAAGTTGCTGATGAATCCACTATTAGAGAAGATGATAAAGAAGTTGGTCAAAAAGGTGGTGTAACAGGTGGTGCAATGGGTGGTGTAACAGGTGGTGCAATAGATGCTATAGACGCACTTACTAAAAGACAAAAAGAAGTACTTAAACTTATTGCAACCAATACTACTATTACTTATACTGAAATAGCTGAAACTTTAGGCATCAATGAATCCCCTGTGGGCAAACATATAAATGCGCTCAAAACCAAAGGGTTTATAAAACGCCACGGTGGCACACAAGGCTATTGGGAAATTAATCTCTAAAAAAATCAGTAAGTATCCTTTTAAAAAGGCGATTTATCTTTTGAACCTCTGGCATCTGCCAGCCACTTACCATTTTGTTTAACTAGTTTAAAAAGTCCTGGTGCCTTATCGTAGGCGGTGGTATATTTTACCCAAGCCACATTTCCCATAATCGTATCCCGCAAAACGGAAAAGTTGGAATCATCCTTTACCGTAACGTTGAACATATTTATAGTATTCATATAGTTGGAATATGCCTGTGGTGTCGAGTTGGCTTTCAAAGCTTTCTCATCCTTTTCATAAAAGCTTTCGATAACAATTTTAGCTGTGGCACTTGGTCCTGAAATCTTAGTTTCGGCACAAGAAAGGAACAGCAATACGAGTAAGCAAATAACGATTTTTTTCATAATATTATTAATTTGGGTTATTGATATATTTATGTGATATTTTCAGTTCAATATTTCGTTCGCCAGCTTTCTCGTTCAGTTCTAAAATTACTCTTCGGTCATTGGATAATGAAAATTTTGGCATGACATAAATAAATCTTACCGTTTCATTTACCGCGATTTTAGAAGGCAGATGATGTTTAAAAATAGGTTCTTGATACAACCGTTGTAAAGATTTCTTTTTTCCTTTTTGTCGAGTTTCGATGGAAAGATTCAAGAAATTCAAATCGTAATCCAAAGTAGAATTATTCCTAATTTGAATAACGAAATAGAGCTCTTCTTTATCAAAAACGATATTCTCAAGTCTTAAAATGACACCATCATTTCGCCTTGTAAATCTTCCAAGGTATTGTCTTCTGTCAAGAAGATAAGAGCAGAATTTTTGATAATAATATGTGCTGTTATCAATACTTTTTTCAAAAGTTTCAGGCTGAATAGAGTCTTTAACTTTTGGTTTTTCATTCCCAATACTACTTGCCATCGGGATAAAATAATTAAGTTTTGAAAGCTACGCTTTATATCTTACAATATACGAAAAAATTGAACCATTTCTATTGATTACCAGTAGATTACTTTCTTTTCCTTGCTTGGCTTGCAGTAAGCCAAAATATTGTTCTTTTTCACGATTGTAAGTGAATACAAAATTTTCTGAGCCAGTAATTCCCTGTCTTATAGGTTCTGGAAAAAAGAGTGCAACATTTTTGCTGTCGTTAGCATAAATAGTATCAAGGATTTCTGTTGTTTGTGCTTCCAAAAAAGTGGAAATCAACACAATTAATGTAAATAGTATCTGTTTCATAATTTAGGTTTTAAAATAAGTTTATAATTGTTCAGCACAGTAACCTTTACATTTCGGTTACTACGTCTTAATACTTTTGTAATGCCACCAACTTGCGGAACAGTTGGTATATTGATATCGCCTATTACGTCGTCCAAAACCTCGCTTGTAGCTTCAGCTCGAAAATTGTTTTCTACATAAATGCCTTCACTACCATCCTGTAAATCGAAAGCTTTAAGCTTTGTTGGATGATGCCTAATGTTTTCTATGGAAATTAAAGCACGATTAGGTTGAAAACTAATAAAACCAAAAACAGGTGTGTTCTTTTGCATCAGTTTACCATTGATAGTTGCAGCTTTAGTAAGTCGCATTCTCAACCTGGTATTCGCTTTTACAACTTGGTCGCCATCAACAACCACATAAATGATGGCATCTGTATTTCCAATAATTGCAAGCTCGTTGGGTTTTGGCGCAGCAGCAAAAAACAGTTGATGTTCAAGGCCCAATTCCTTAGCTTGGATTTTAAGTTCTCTTAGTATTTCTGTAGAATCAATTTCTACAGGTTGTTTCTTTTCGACTTTCTTTTGACCGAAGTTTGCATATCTCTCTTCTGAATATTGAATCTTACCAGCATCGTAAATACTATCGACAATGCGTTTCTTTTCACGTTCTGGTAGATCAGGATCGTAATAACCCATAGAATCGATTAATTTTTCATCATATATACTAGGTGCATTATTTTCACGTACTTCTTTCAGATCATTAAGAGCATCCAATTTAGAATCATACTCTTTTTGATTTTCTTCCAAATCTGGTATCAAGGTCTGTTCAAGATTGTCGTTTTCATTGTCATCATCGCCCATTACCATCACGGAATAGGAAATAAGGAATATGAAAACAATAGCTAAAACTGCTATAAAAACTATTTTATTCTTTTCTATTCTCATCACTAAGTTTTTTTAAGGTGTTTTCGAAATAATTTGTAATTAAAAGTCCGTGTGGATTGTTAGGGAAATTTCTGTCAACCATAATTAGGTTTCCGGTGGAAACTAATTCATAAGTATCGATTATTGTTCCTCTATTGATTTCAAAAATGGTTGTAGCGGTAAAACTATATACACCATTATTGTCGTTTATTTTTGAATCGATGCTGAGTACTTTTTGAACTAAGGAAAATTGCAATAATCGATTATAAACACCATCTGCTTTTTTCTGGCGATAAAGATTATCCACAGAGCTATTACCCAACCAAAGTGCCTTTTTCAAATTTTTCTCATAGTTGCTTGCATCGATGTTGTAGAAATAGGTGTGAAACAATTCTAAATGCGCCAAAGCTTCAACTCTAAAATTTTCCTTTTGGCTCACTAGCTTTAATGGAATAATGCTACCATCTGTATTAATGGCAAATGCACTATTCATTGCATTTTTGTTAGTAGTAAATGCCATCCAAACTGAAAAAATGCTAGATAACAATGCGCAAATGACAACTGCCAAAACAATAAATCGATTGAGTTTTAAAACGTTGTAAATATTTTTATATGGTGTTTTCATATTTTTATTTTTAATCTGCCTTAGGCAGTAAATAATCTGAGTGTAAAAGATGTGGCTCGTTTATAAAGCTTGAATTTTAGAAACACGATAAATGCAACAGAACCTAATTGAACAACAGGTGCGAAAAAGCCTTGACCTGTATCGGTCCCAAATAGGTTGACCCAAAAATTGGTATTGATTTCTGTATAAATTGCGTTCACAAATACATTGACGAGAAAGAAAGCTGGCACGAGCATATACACGGCTGCATACAGCTTGAAAAATGTATAAGCAAGAGAACGAAACTTTTCAAAAACCGCCAAACTAATGACCAATGGGAAGAATGCTTGCATTATTCCTAAAAGAAAAAAACGTTCTGCTAAGAATAGTGGATAGATAAACAAATCCAATATCCATAGTATCGTACTCAGGATAAACGCCAATATCTTGAAACCATATAATGGCGTTACCAATGCTTCATACAAAAGCGTCATTGCTGAACTTGCGGCATCAAAAAGACTTACATCTTCCTCTAAAGGTATGTCTTGCATTTGCAATGGTAATAGCGCAGGTGCAGTCCCTCGATATTGTCCTTCAATGGCTACTAAAATACCATCGAAAAACCCTAACACCTGCGTTGAAAAAATAACCAAAAGCACAACCGCAAAATTCTTTGCAAGTTCCCCAGGACTCAATCCCCAAGAATAACCATCTTTATCCGCAATACCTTCATTATATTTCTTTAGGATATTGACTAGAAAAAACAACACAGCAAGCGTTTTCATTCCAGCAATGGTATATTGCGAGAAACTACTGTTCTGTATGGTTTGAAATACCGCATCGATATATTCTAGCCCAATTCCTAAGATGATGGTTGCAGTCATTTCTAATAATTTGTTTCGCGATTATTAACTTTATCCTGCATTTTTCTGAAGGAAATAATATCCTTGTAGCGTTTCGTTTTTGTCTTGATATTGGAAACCATTTCCTTTGATTCCAATTCTTTTTCTTTTAGGATTTCTGCACGTTCGGCATCACTCATTTTTAGATTATCGCTGGATAAGATTTCGCTCATAAATTCAACGGTGTCCAATGAGTTTTGGACTATGATATCGAATGATTCTACAACCTTAGTAACTTCATCTGGTTTTATATAAGGCGAGTTCAAAATGTCTTGCAAATCATTTTGCATAACATTGATAAGACGCTGATTGTTTTGTGCAATTTCCTCAACCGCTCTAAGTTGTTGCACCACACTCGAAACTTTCTCTATGGCTTCTTTTGCATCCTTTAAAAATTTCACAGACTTAATCATTTGCGCTGTCTGTTTACCTGATTCTACAAGTTGTTTTACCAAACTAATAAAATTTGTGTTGTCATAAGTTGGCATTCCTTGGCTTGTTGCCTTTGATGGAATTAATAGCATTAATACTACTGCCATTACTAAAATTCTGATTTTGTTTTTCATAATATTACGTTTTAGATGTGAATTGAATTATTGCTTTTTGCATGTCATGATGCTCTTCATAGAACTTCATTATGTCTTCGTTTTCTTGTCCATCGGTTAAATAGGCTGCGTACACTTCTTTAGGCACTTCAAGCCTAAAAATGTTGCTTTCCTTTCCGATTTTGATAAACATTTCGGTATACTTCCGTAGACCAGAAAGATTGTTTTTAATGGATTTTAATTGGTTTAAGTCGTGGCTAGATAGATTGAGTCTTTTAACCAGTTCTTCATAGCCTTTTTCATTATTGAGACTGTAAATGACTTGGGTATTCTCTAGAATGCTGGCAGATGTTGAATTATTCGGAAGCTGATTAATGGATTGCAGTATAATTCCAATTGCACCATTTTGTTTCCGTATAGCTTGATAATAGAATTCCACACTTTCAAGTACGTTTTCAAACTTCAGTTGTTTGGCAAACTCATCGAATAGGATGATGCCTTTTTCAGCTCGATTTTTCCAAATGGTTCTTTGAATGGCAGACTTAATGAGCTTCAACATTACGGATAAAATTTCCTTATTGTCTTTTACCTCGTCTAGTTCAAAAACAATCAATCGTTTGTCCTCAATTTTATAGGTCTGATCTTCGCTGACTTCAAATAGAAAACTATATAGACCATCGCCAACATACTCAGACATGACGTGTAAAAAACTCGTAACATTGAAGTAGTCGGGATGGATTTTAAGGGTAGTCAGAAGATCTTTCTGATGCCTTTCTATAAAGTTGTAATAACCTTCCAAAGAATGATTTTCAGAAGTGCTATTGTAATAATGGCGCAGTATCTTTTTAACGGAAACCGATTGCGCTTTTGTTACTTTTAAATCTGAAGCAAACAATTCAAAAAGAAATACTGATAAATCCTCTAACCGTTCAGGTGTCAAATCTTTTACGTCACTAATGTAAAAAGGATTGATACCTAGGTTCTTTCCGCTTTCGTATCGTAATACGGTATATTTTTCAGGATAGAGTTTGGCAAATTTGGTGTAAGAACCACCCAAATCTATGATGACCAATCTTACACCACTTTCAAAATATTGGCGCAAAATATTGTTGGCTAAAAACGATTTGCCTTCGCCAGTTGGTGCAAAAATGGCAAAATTTCGAGCTTTGATTCGCTTCTTTTTTTCATCCCAAACATCTTTTAATATCGGAATGTTATGTTCCCTGTCATTAAAGATGATTCCTGTTTTATCCGATTTGTAATTGGTATTATTAATAAATAAGCAAAGTGCATGCTTTAAATCGGTAACATATAAATCATTATTCGAGAAATTGGAAGAAAAGCAACAGTAACTATTCAGTATATAATTTTTACGTTCTTCGCCTCTTGGATAATAAGGAATGATATCTAATTCCTTGAATTCCGTTTTAATTTTGGAAGTTATTTTATCTAGCTCTTTAACATCCCTAGACCAATACACAATATTAAGATGACCACGAATAATTCGTGAATTATCATCTGCATTAATTTGGTCTAAAATGTGTTGAATTTTACCAAGAACTACCTTGTTCTGTGAACCAAAATTCGAACTCTTATTGAGTTCCTCTATTTTCTTATCCAATAGCTTGCGCCATTTCTGTTTGTCATCCAAATAAAGAATCTGGTTAACAATATGGTTTTCATTAAGTGTAAGTCCTAAGCCATCAATAAACCCTTGATGAAACACAAAATCGTCCGAAGTAAATTTCTCATTGGTTTTGCTACTTTGTACGTTTTCGCCAAAGCATAATTCGCTGTTGATGGCGAGCGCATCAAAATGGTTTTCGCCAATATTGACGCTTTTCTTTTCCAATAAAATATCGGTATCAAACCCTTCATTGAAACCATTAAAATAACTACTTGTTAATTGCTGAATATCTTCCGATTTAAGCGGAAGAAATTCTATTTTTCTACTGTTATTTATAAAGGAAACCGAATCATTTACAGAGTTAGCAAAGCTCTTAATATTATCATCAAATTCTTGTACAATTCCCTTTGAAATTTTTCTGAACGGATTGACATATTTCGGATTGTTAAGTGCTTTGTTCTTGGTTAAGATGAAGAATAGATAACACTTATGTTCTATGTGTCCACGACCTTTAAAATGCTCGTGTGTGGCTTTTTCCAAAAAAGTAGTGTTTGGAAGTTTTTCCGAAGAATAAGATTTCTTAAGGTAAATGTCTTGTTTATGGACAACAGTTCCAATAGGTAATGATTTCAAAGCTTGAAACCATGCACCATGCATGTCCTCAAAATCCTTTTCGGACAAGGAATAGATTTCTGGTAGATTCCCTTCATAGCATAAAACCACATTGCCATTATTGGCAAATATGATATGGTCATGAATATCTACAATGGGTTGATATGCTGAAATATTAATCTTCTTCATAATCGAAACCTGAATTTCTTTTGTTACTAATGATTTGCGGAAAAGCTTTTGCCATCTGAAAAAGTTGTGGATCGTTGGTTATGCGTGTCAAGGCAACATATAAAGCTGCATTGAAAATCAGAATGCTAATTATCATCACAAAGCTGAAAGAGAAAATGATGATTAATAATGATGCAAGAATTGAAACCATCATTAAGGCAAACAGGGAAATAGGCAATCCAAAAATGACTGCCCGTTTCCTAATGTTTTTATATACTTCGTATTTCTTCATACAGCTGCTCTAATAAATCCCTCGATGAGGGTCATTATACTACGATAGTTATTAAGTAAGTGAAGATGCCTACCACAGCACCAGCAATTAGAACAAATACTAAAACACGAGTAATACCTTTTTTAAGGTCTGCGTTCTCGCCAAAGAAATGACCAGCATTAAATAGGAATCCAACAAGAAAGATGACGCCCAAAATGATTGGGAAAATGGTTCTAATGGTATCTGAAACATCATTTACAGAATCTTCAATACCACCAATTTGCGCAAAGCTTGATGCTGATGTCATCAAGAATGCGAGTAAGATAAAAATTGATTTTTTCATAATTATTTGGTTTAGCCTGTAGAGGCAGTTTCTAATTTTATTTTGTGAAATCTATTATGAAATGAAGATGAAGGAAGAAAATCTCTAAATTTTAACGCTAATTGGTGTTAAACTTTTGAAGATTATTAAGGAAGTGATTGATTTCTTGAATATTGTGTAATCTAAAACGATTATTATGAAAACATTAAATCAAATTGCATTACTGTTATTCTGCCTAGTTTTTCTAAATCTATCTTATGCGCAGAATGGTAAAGACCAAGCAAGAAATCCTATTGTAATAATAGATCCTGGACATGGAGGAAAAGATGCTGGAGCAACAACCAGAAATGGTATAAAAGAAAAAGATATTGTTTTGGGTATTGCTTCTAAAATAGTGGTACTAAATAACAAGCTTGTTGAAAATCCTTTAATGTTATTTCTAACTAGATATACAGACACATTAATATCTCTAGGCGATAGAACGGAACTAACCAAAAGACTAAAAGCTGATATATTTATTTCAATTCATTGCAACCAAGCTATAAACAGAACAGCATCAGGAACAGAAGTTTTTATTCATCCGAAAAGCGAAGTGCAAGCTGAAGAATCTGCCTATTTAGGGTTTACTATTCAAAAAGGATTAACTGATATACTTGGCATTAATAACAGAGGTGTCAAATATGGCAATTTTCAGGTGTTACGAGATATCGACGATAGTAGTGCAGCCGTTCTTTTAGAACTTGGGTTTTTGTCTCAAACGGATGAAGCTATCTACTTAACTAAAGAAGATTCTCAAAATGCTGTTGCTTTGGTTATACTTCAATCTATTATTAAATTTCTGGGGTTATGAATGAGTTTATGTATGCTATTGTAAGGAGCTTAAAAGAAATTCTATTAGTGTTATTTAATTTTTTATTCCGAAAAATAAAATTTTAATTAAATATTGACATTTTGTCAGAATTAGATGAAATATGTCGTTTTGATAATGTTGGTCAGCTTATTGATGTAAATGTTAAAGAAATTATAATATTTATATGCAAGATAAACCAAGACTCAAAATATTGTCCATAGATGGAGGAGGAATCAAAGGTGTTTTTCCTGCTAAATTTTTAGCCTTGCTTGAAGAAGAAATAGGAGAAGGACAAATACACAAGCACTTTGATATTATAACTGGTACTTCAACAGGAGGCATAATAGCTTTAGCTCTTTCATTAGGCATTCCAGCAAAAAAAATTCTTGAACTTTATAAAGACAATGCACACACTATTTTTGGAAAAAAGAGATGTAATATTTTTAGACGTGCATTTTATAGTAATAAACCGTTGGAAGCCCTTTTAAAAGATATATTCAAGGAATATCATAACAAAGACGAACATCCCAGAATAGATGATGCAAAAACAAAACTGCTAATTCCTATTTATAGCTTAACTGATGGTTCAACGCAAGTTCTTAAAACACCACATGCATCAGATTTAATTTTAGATAAGCATATACCTATGTATATGGCGGCAATGGCAACATCGGCAGCACCTACTTTTTTTAATCCTTATTCAAATAATTTTAAAAAAATTGATTCTACAACGGTTGAGAGTTTTACCAATAAAGTAGATGGCGGTGTTTATGCTAATAATCCGAGCATGATTGCACTTATAGAAGCACAAACTAGATTAGAAAGAGAGCTTTCCGAAATAGATTTACTTTCATTAGGAACAGGGCAAAAAATATTTTCCAATGCCAAGAAGAAAAAAAGATGGCAAGTTTTTTATTGGATTTGGAAAAAAAGAATTATCGAATTGTTTATGCAAAGTCAGTCACAAATAGTACATAATTCTATTTCTGTATTGAATAATTTTAATAACGATTTTAATTATCATAGAATTGATTTAGAGTTTGATGAAAACTTTAAAGTTGCTATGGATGAAAAAAACGCAAATAAATTGGAGGCTTTAGCAGAGCGAGCAACCAGAGAATATCAAAAAAATTGTAAAGATGTATTGGATACCTATTTTGGCAATAGGTAGTTACCTATTACTCAAAAACACTAATGAAAAGAAACCTAGAAAAAAAACTTATAATATGGCAAACTGTAATAAACTTTTTAAAGACTACAATGGTAATTTAACAATCAAGTCGGCAAAAAAAGACCGTCTGAAGGAGTCAAAAAGAGTATTAAGAGATAGAATTAGAAAGTATTTCAAAGATAATCATCCAGAGTATGTGCCTGAGTTTTATATTCAAGGTAGTTACAAAATGAAAACGACTATTGTAACGAAAGATGATGATTGTGATTTAGATGATGGTGTCTATTTTAAAAGAGAAGTAGGAGTAACTGGTACAACACTTCAAAAATGGGTTAAAGATGCAGTAATTGATGCTACTTCCGCCGACCCTCAACATAGAAAAAGATGTGTTAGGGTTATTTATGCAGCAGATTATCATATTGATTTTCCAGTTTACTATTTTCAAGAAGATTGGGAGCATCCTCGTTTAGCAGTTAAAGATGAGGAATTACAAGAGAGTGATCCAAAAGAGGTTATTGATTGGTTCGCTAGTGCTAAAGATGGGAATGGTCAATTAGTGAGAGTAGTAAAGTTTTTAAAGGGTTGGGGAGATTTCAAAAGAAATAAAATGCCAAGTGGCCTAGCTATGTGCATATTGGCTGAAAAAAATATTAAATATAACGATAGAGATGACATTTCGATAAAAGAGACATTAGAAGCTATTAAGACGACATTAAACGATAGTTTTGAATGTATTGTTCCAGGAACACCATATGATGATTTGTTTTCAGAGTACGATGATTCCAGAAAAAATAATTTTCTTTCAAATCTTGACGACTTCATAGAAGATGCTACGAAAGCAGTTGAAGATGAGCCTAATCAGTTAAAATCAAGTAAACTATGGAGGAAACACTTTGGAGATAAGTTTCCATTAGGAGCAGATGAAGATGTTGACGCTAAAGAAAAAGCATTACTAGCTCAATCAGCAAGTATTCTATCAGGTACTGCGCATACAAAAAGAGATGGGTCAATAAGTGATTCAGGAAGTGTGAAAAATAAACCGCATACTAATTATGGCGGGAAGTAAATTTCATAAAAATAGAACCCAAAAATCATCAAGAGCAGATTTAATTAAAAGAGCTATTTTAATCCGTGAAAAAAAATTACTAAAGACGTATTTTGATTTTTTGGATTGCAGTATTAGTAAAGGTGTACTTATTGTAAAAGGTATTTGTAAGCCAACAGACCAATCACCAGAATACCATTATACTTTAACTTACAATGCTTTGACACCACCAAAGATTTTAGTTGATTCACCACAAATTGAGTACAACGACGAAATACATATGTTTCCATCAGATAACTCACTTTGTCTATATCATGCTAAGTCAGATGATTTAGTTTGGGATTCACGAAATCATAATCTCTATGATACTATTATCCCTTGGACTCAAGAATGGTTCGTTTATTATGAACTGTACAATATAACTGGTAAATGGGAACATCCGCATATAGATCATAGGCTAAACAAATTAGTAGAATAATTGCTGTAAAAATTAAAGTATTAATACAATGCAAGAAGTAACTTTTATTAATTTATCTAAAGCAAAATCTAAAGATTTAAACATTAACATCTTTGAAAATGCAAAACGTTTAAAATCTGATTCTTCAGTATTAGTTGATGTAAACAAATCATATAGCAGCGCAAGTTCTTTACTTATTTTGAGTTCCGAAGAAGTCATAAAAGCAATATTGGTATTATTGCATAGTCATGGGTACAGAGTGTATTTACTTAAAGATGCTAAAGGGTTTTTTAAAAATCATGAAATAAGACATTCACTTCAAATGCTTATTGAAACTGGAATGTCTCTATTTGATACAATTGATAACTGGGAAAACAGAAAATTAAAAAAGCAAATTCCTAACACGAAAAAGAAATGGCTTAATAATACATTACAATTTTTATCTGATGCAGCATTTGTATTGTCAAATGTTAGTACTGCAATTAATAGGATTGAGGGAATCAAAAAGTTCAACGACTTAAAAAATGCAGGTTTTTATGTAGATTATAGAAATGAAATTTTAATTCCACAAAAAACTGTCAATAAGGAGGATTATAATTCGATTTTAGATACATCAAACCGACTGATTATATTTTATAAACAATTGAGAATTTTATTTCATCCTTCAATCACAAAGCATTTGTCAAATGATAAGATTGAAGAAATAAAAAATGGGCTACATACCTTCATAAATGAAGCTTTAAAAGACTTTTCTTTTAAGGAGATAAATAAAATTAAGTAGTTTAAATATCAATATTCCCCCAAACCAAAGGATGTTCACTAGCAGCAACATTTCTATTTGATACAGATTTGTAGATTAACCATTGTGGATGTTTTTCTGGTCACATCGCTTTGCGATTTAAGTAATGCCTATAATTTAGACTTAGTATATCCTTAAAGTATTAAATTGATGTAAAATTAATGACTTAAAGTTACTCTTTTAAAGTAAAAAAGAAAAATTATCTTTACGGGATAACAACGACTAAAAACTTACTTTATCCTGACGTATATGCGGGATATGAAACAAAGAGGTTGTTATATAACACATTGCCAGTAATTTGAACAACCTATGTACATTATTAACTTCAGTAAATTAAGAGTTGGAGATATTCTTCTGACTCGAAAACATGACAGAGAGTGTGAATTGATTAGAAAATCAACCAAATCTGATTATTCTCACGCAATTCTTTACGTTGGTGTCGGAAGTGGAATCGAATCTAATGGTCTTGGCGTTCAATCAATAAATACTGCACGAACGATATATAAATTCCCAAATGATGTCCAAATATTAAGATATAACAAATCAAATTTTGAGAGCATTATTGAAGATGTAATAAATTTTGCAAGACAAAAAATAGGAACTGAATATTCAACAAAGGAAGCAAGATTATCGAGGTTGGAAGAGACTATTCAAGCAAAAGAAACAAACAGACAATTTTGCACACGTTTTGTGGCACAGTCGTATAAAAACGCTGGAATTAAAGTTGTTCCAAATCCAGATTATTGTTCACCAAAAGAATTAATAGAATCTGATTTTTTTGACTTAATAGATAGTTGCTTAGAAAAAGGAACTAAAGAACAAATTGATTATGCAAATGAAAAGGACAATCCTATTAGTCAACAGACTGATATAACTAACGATATCTTTGAATTTGCAAGAAGCATTTCCAATACAGATATTCAAACTTTTGAACAACTATCTAAATATGTTTTAGAGAATAGAACGAAAGAACCTGAAATAACGGAATTTATTCGCAATTCTGGATACCTAACGATGTGGAAAAAAGACATTAAAAGGAATCCTTGGTATTATGATTATCAAAAGGCTATAGAACATTATAAATGTTCGGAGGAAAGAAAAGGAAATGGAAAGTTTTTTTCAGATACAGAAGAATATACAAGACATCGATTTTTGGTGTCATTAGATGCAATGAAATTTGGATATAGTTTTTATGAACAAGATTTTTTTAAAGACCAAATTGAACTTTGCGAAAAACTAATCGAATTAAGTAAGCAAAGAGAATATGTAGGAAATAAACTTTTGAGCGAATAAAAAATTACTGGCAATAAAGCCGTGTATAATTAATGGCTAATTCTTGCCTACTTACGAAAATTCTCTCGCCTTCTATTCGATTTTTATTTGCTAAATTAGGTACTTAAAACACGCAACAAACCATATACAATCACATTAGTAGAAATTATGACAGAAAACTTTGGATACAAATGAATATTTATTTTGATGAAGCTGGAAATACTGGCCAAAACTTACTTGATGAAAATCAACCTGTTTATGTTTTAGTTTCACACAATTTTTCAATTGAAGAAGCAGAAGCTATATTATCCCCAATAAAAACAAATTCCTCAGAAGTTCATTTTAAGAATCTAAAAAAATATCCAAAATATCAAAAACCAATAAAGGAAATATTAAATAATCCCTTGATTAAATATGAACGCATCAAAATTGCTTATTATAATAAAAAGTATGCTCTTTGCGCACATTTAGTTGACCAGTTAGTCGAAACAACCTTTTACAATCTAGGTCTAGAATATTATGAAAACGGACTGAATATTATGTATGCTCAGTCTCTCTATTTACAAGCTCATTTGTTTGAATCAAAATTTGAATACACCGAATTATTAGAACGATTTCAAAAAATGATTAGAAACAAAGATTTTGAATCGATAGATTCCTTCTATTTGAAAGCAGAAGAAATTTTTAATCACATTAAAAAAGAAAGTGAAAAAAACTTTTTCTTTCCAATCCTAAAAAGTAAAGACTTTATTGAGGACATACTAACATCAATCAATAAGTTTTCTATTGATTTAGCATTGCCATCCTTAACAATATTGAGTGATGTTTGGTATAAAAATGAAAATGTTAGTATTAAAATTATTCACGATGATTCAAAACAAGTTGAATTTTGGAAAGACTACATTATTTTTATGGCAAAAGACATTTCAAAGAAAAAAGTAGATGTTGGATTTGACGACAGAAAAATGACCTTTCCATTGCAAATAGATTCAATCGAAATGGTTGACTCGAAAAATCATATTCAAATACAACTTTCGGATTTAATTGGAAGTTCATTCGCCTATTACGCTAAAAACATCTTACTTGAACAAAATGAAAAAGATACACTTTCTAAGATAATTTCTGATTCGACATTGGCTAAAATGAATGTTCATCCATTACAACCCGATTTGTCATTTTTTGAGAAAGACTTTGAGAAAGGAGAAAATGATATAAATCCACTTGATTTTTTAGCTGAAAAAAGTTTAGATAATAAAGATAAATTTAATGATTCATACCCAAAATAACTTCTGCTAACATCCGAATATAACATATAGATTGGTTAATTAATAAGTTAGTGTAAATCTATCTTACCCCAAACCAAAGGATGCTCACTAGCAGCAACATTTCTATTTGAAACAGATTTATAGATAGACCATTGCGGCTGTTTTTCTGGCCACATCGCCTTGCGATTTAAGCCACTATCTTTCATTTTATTGAATAAAGCAGGAGAGAACAACATGTAGTCTTTTTGCTTAATATTTACACCCATTCTGTAAGCGCCTAATCTAAAATAAGTGCTATCATTTCCCTTATCAATATCCACTTCAAACGAGAGATGTTTTGTAATGTCTTTAAGGTCTGTATCTTGTATTAGCGGCGATAGAGAATTACAATAAGATGGCGCGTTGAATGTACCTGCAATTATGATATTATTTTTGCCTTCAGCAATCAACTTTTTGTAAACTTCAGCAATCTTATAAACTTGTTTTTTTCTAATTTTATCAGACCGTTTTCTATCTTTTGTAGGCTTTCTTAAATAAGTATTTAGTAACCAAATAGTTTCTTTTGATGGTGTGCTAATTTCATATTCAATCAAATTTTTGCCATCATCATTTGTCGCTGCATTGATATTATGTGTTCTAACAGCTTCTAGATTATAGCCTTGTCGCAATGCTATTCCCATTTCTAAACTATTCATATCATTGCCTTGAATCACAAAAGAGTGGTTAAAAGGTTTGCAGTCAAATTCTGGTAGAATGAGCTGGTTAAAGTCCTCAAATGAAGCTCTATCCTCAATTTCTTGTAGCAGTATAATATCTGGATTTACAGTTGCGATAACTTGTGCTTTATGTTGTGTTGATTTAGGATGAATAGGAACGGTTTGTAGTTTTATCCATCCATTCCAATCTGTGAGATTACCAGCTTTATTGTCAATGGAATGGCTTAAACCTTTCATAAACAGAAAACCTGCTTTTCGTCTCAAAACAGCATAAGGACGAGGACTTGATTTTTCAAAACCAATTAAAAATGATAATTCTCTAATCCGATCTTGCTGGTTCAATGATTTAGAAGGTTCAAGCATGAGTTCGTCAAGCTCAATTGTCCAATTGGCAGTTAGATTTTTGGTTAGTTTTTCTAGAAGACTTCTGTCTCTATGGAATAAGTTCTGGACATTAAAAGTTGCTATTTTCATAATTTCTTAGTTTTTATTTTCTTTTATCGCAAGAGTCTTCATCGAATGCTACCAGATTAAATAATTCTCGCATTCTGCTTCTTACTCTATTGCCATACAAATCTTCCAGTTCTTCAGCATTTAGATTTGTGGTAGCATGTGTTTTAATTTTGTGGTCTATGAAAAGTTCGTGACGTGAGAGAAGAATTTCGCCCATGACATTACAATCTTTTCCGTAGTGTCTTCCAATGGGTTCAATACCCAAATCATCAAAACAGAAAAACTGCCTACACCCATAATCCTCGATAGTTTTGTAGCCAATGTGATTGAAACCAAATACGATATTTCTGGAAGGAATCAGGATGTATGGTTTTTGTAATGGAACAATGTTTTTTAGCAATAGCATCAAGCTCGTTTTGCCACAGCCAACAGGTCCAGAAAGTAAAATGCCTTTATCTGGATCTATCTCGTTTTTCTCGCAATTTTCTTTGTCTTTTATAAAATAATGGCAGAGTTTTAAAATGATTGGATGGTCTTCTTCGTAGATTTTAAAACCGTTACCAAAGAGCATTTTTCCTTTGACATCGAGGTAAATTAAGATTTTTTCAAAATCGTACGTCACTTCTTTGCCATCAAACGTACCAATGTCATACGTTTTGTGTTCTTCGACTATTTTACAAGGGTTGACCATAATCTTTGTTTTTACTGGTTCTCAGGTTATCCTTTTTTTGAGGAACTGCATCTGCAGTTTCAAATTCATTGGCTTTAAGCATCCAATTACTTGCAGTAGCATGCCAATCTTCTATTTTTATTTTGCCACCAATTTTCCAACCAATGCCTTGGTAGTGGTTGTAGAATTTCTTGGCTTCATTATCTGGCCATTTTTTCTTTTTAAAAAAATCAATGACTTCAAATTCATTTTTTGGTAGCTTAGTTTTATTTATGTTTTCTATTTGTTTATTAATGTTTGTATTACGTATCAATGCTTGTTCACTACTTGTTTCAAACTCATTCACAACTTGTTCAGAGGTTGTACCGAAATTGAACAACTTGATTTTACTGCCTTTATATGGATTGTGTGAAGGGAAATATTTTAGATAATCCCATGAATCCATTTGTTTTAAACAGCGATGATAAGTTGCTGTCGAACCAATTTTTGAAAGTTCCATAACTTCTTGTCTGTCTATGTAAAATTCTTCTCGAAATCGGTTTAAATTCCAAAACTGAAACAAAGCCATATATAAGCTTACATGAGTTGTATTTAACCTTTTGTCTGCATAGACTTTTTGAAATACAGCATTGAGATGTTTTATATAATTCATACATCCTTAATCGATTTTGTGGTGTACTCGGTTATTGTCCATGACTTTCTGAATTTCTTCGGAATCATAAAAAATGATGCCACCAACTTTTGTGTAGGGTAGTGTACCTTTAATTCGAAGATTCTGTAGAGTGCCAGGACTAATTTGGAGTAAGTCCATGAGTTCTGAAGATTTTAGATATTTCTTCAGCTTACCTTGCGCTTGTTTACTTAAAAGTTTTTTGATGTCATCAAGTAGTTCAAGTTTGAAATCCATTAGATCATCTGTAGTAATAATTGTTGCTGGCATAGTAGAACTGTTTTTAGAAAAGAACTACCATTTTGCTTTCAATTAAAATGATAGTCCTTGACCTGATTTGACTTTCGTTCTACAAATTTGAATAGTATTGATGGATTTTAATCACAAGTAAGACCAGAGTACGGTCAAATTTTAACATTATTAAATTTGATGCTATTTGTTGGGTTTTGATGTTGTTATGAGTGAATTGCTGATTGGAAAAAGTCGATAATTGGTATAAAAACATGAAAGCAGGAGGTCAACCGTATGTGGTTAAAAAATGAAGATTTTTTTATTCTTCAGCGCTATCCATTTGCAGAAGTAAACCATTGGATAAATCATCCAAAAATTTGGTTCTGCTTATTTTCCGAGATTTAATTTCAGAGAATATTTTATAGAAATCCCCAATATCAAAATGTAATACTTTTTGTAAAGCTGTTGCAATTTCTTTAATATCTACATTACCATTATTAATTACACGATTAAAATAAAGTGCATAGATTAATTCGGTTAATGCAGATTTAGAAGATGTCCATTTTAGATTTGTATTATCAATTTCATTTGTAGATTTTCTATTCTTTATTTTATCAAGCCTCAATTTTAGGTAATTCATAAAAAGCTTGTAGGCTTTAATCTTACCTAAAAGCATATCACGAGGCGTACTAAAATCTGGATCTTGGAAATAAAACTTAGATGATGTGATTGAGAAATTGTCTAAATGCCTTCTAGTGTAATATTGCTTATCAAAATGATAGAGGTTTGCTTCTACATATTGGTTAAAATCAATATTGTATAAATAAAATCGATTTAGCTTTCGAAGTTTTTTCTTTAATGTTTTTTCTTGGTCTTGAACATTTGATTTTGGAAACTGAAGCTCAAAAGAGCGAATTTCGGTATAATAGATAAGTTGAATTAAAGAGGTTTGTTTTTGATGTTTGAAGAATTCTACTTCCTTTGGAATTGAGACAAAATCAGTTTTAATAATAGCTTTTCTAAAATCATTTAATGTATTGCGTGATAGGATGATGATTTGTCTAGACGTGTCAAGAATGGATGAAGAACTTTGTTCAATTTTTTCAAGTTTATTAGTGTAAATAGTATTGCGTAAGGTAAAATCCATCACAAAAGTTTAGTTATACACGCGGCACCCAATAGATAATCTATTGATTTTTAATAGTATTTGGTAGATTTTAGGTTAGTTTAATAAAGATGACTAGAAAAACATGAATTAAGGATAATAAACTGTGTAAATTTTGCGTATTTGCTATGTGAATTTTATACACAATTCATAAATACTATTCAAATTAGTTTATTTATTCACTTTATCAATAAGTTCTTGTCTGCTCGAACAGTTTGATTTGTTAAAGATATTAGAAGCGTGCTTTCTAACTGTACCATAGGATATAAACATGTTTTCAGCTATTTTTTTATAACTGTAGCCTTCTATTATCTGAAGTACAATTTCATTCTCTCTATTTGTAAGACCGTATAGGTCTGCAATATCTTGATCCAATTTGTAGGTGTTCTTTAATCGATATAAATAACTATTTACTTCCATTATGGTCACAAAAAAGAAAGAGGATGTCATTATGGAATGCGTTATGGGTTGAAAATCGCCAAAATAAGTTAATGCTGGAAGCATAACTAAAGAGAATATTGAACTTAAACCTAAATTCGTTTGGATTTTAAAATAGCTGTCTCTTTTAGTTTTCTTTTTAATCACTAGAAAGAAATACACAATAAAAACTATGGAAAGTATAGTAGGGAAAATTAGAAATAGACTTCTAGCGAAGTCTAGAGAACCTGTATAGTAGTATGGAATAATAAAAAGTAACGCAAAACAAAGGGAAAGAATGATAATCAAGTTCTTTATTTTGAAAAATGTATTTGGTGTTTTAATATTGAATTCTTTATATAAATACCAAACTAGATAGATGCACATTAATATTGAAATAGCATAAGTTATTACATATTGAATTATTTTAGGACCAGGAAAGTTGTCGTCTGGTAACAAGCCATTCAAAATATTGTACAGTAGAAAAATAATAGCTAAAATTAGATAGCGATACTTGGATTGAATGTTTTGACGCTTCCCTAATCCAATATTAAAAAGTTGAAAAACAATGATAATGCCAATAACAATACACAAGAATAGCACCACCCAATGCATAGATGAAGCATAGGTGTATTCTGGGACAAATCGATATTTTTGTATTAAGTAAAACATATAACCACATGTACAACAATATTTTAACTTAAAATTTCGAGAGTAATAAATATAACTTATCTTAGTGTAAATTGAAAATAGTAGAGCGTAAAATGCTGAATAACAAATATAAACTAGGTTTTTTCCCTACGCCTTTGGAGAAAATGAATAACTTATCTCAAGTTTATCCAAACTATAATTTGTATATAAAAAGAGATGATAACTCAGGTTTGGCATCTGGTGGAAACAAGGTAAGAAAACTGCAATTTTTCATTTATGAGGCTTTAAGCAAAGGTTGTGATACCATTATTACTGCTGGAGCACAACAATCTAATCATTGCCGACAAACAGCAGCAGCTTGTGCTAAATCTGGATTAGAATGTCATTTACTGCTAGGAGGTAAAGAGCCTAAAAATTACAATGGTAATTTGTTGCTTTCTCATTTATTAGGAGCCAAAATTCATTTTACTGGAGATAATAGAAAAGGAGAGGACATAATCAAATTAAAACAAGACTTAGAAGTACAGAAAAGAAATGTTTATGAAATCCCTTATGGTGGCTCGAATATGCTAGGAGCTTATGGTTTTATAGATGCAGTTAAAGAATTAAAGAAGCAACTCTCAGAAAAGAACTTAAAAATCGATTATATTTTCTTCGCTTCAAGCTCTGGTGGTACACAGGCAGGACTTAAGCTTGGTGTGGATTTATATAATCTTGATATAAATTTAATGCCTATCAGTATAGATAAAATTGGTTTAGGAGATAAAACATTAGACGATGTTGTTTTAGAAATACTTAATCAAGGTCAAAAAGAATTAGGTATTAAAAAAGTATACTCAATTAAAGATGCAACACTTATTAGGGATTACGATAAACCTGGTTATGGAGTAATTACTCAAAACGAAAAGATGTCCATAAAACAATTGGCTCAAAGTGAAGGTATATTGTTAGACCCTGTTTATTCTGGTAGAGCTTTTTACGGAATGATAGATCATTTGAAAAGTAATAAGATAGAAAAAAACTCTAATGTCCTCTTTTGGCATACAGGTGGTTTACCAGCAAATTTTTATTATTCCGAAGAACTTTTAAAATAACTTAAAAGTTAATTACTTCTTCTAAGGCATCATCAGCTTCTTCATGGATAAAGTTAGCTTGATAGATTAAAGTCGTTTTTAAATCACTATGTCTATATAGTTTCTGAAGCATTCTAGGATGAATCTTATTACCAGCGATATTTCCAAAACTATGTCGAGCAATATGGTTAGAAAGATTTTTGTCAATTTCACACATATCGCCAATTCGCTTCAAATATTTGTTAAGCAATTTAGTTGCGTTTCTAGTTTTTCTAAAAATATCTTCAGTATCAGATTGATTCACATCTTTCAGGAAAGGAAAGATAAAGCTATTGTTAGCTTCCTTTTCTTGTTTGTAATATTCTAGTATTGCTTCCGCCTTCTCAGATACTTTAAGACTTAATGGTTTTTCATTCTTATTCATTACGTAGAACAAACGTCCATCTTTAAAATCTGACCATTTTAATTTTATTGCATCCGAAATTCGTATTCCAGCGAAGTAAAAAGCAAATAGCCATACGTTTTGAGTGTGCCATATTGAGGTGTTAGGTTCTAATTCTAAAAGTTCAATCTGCTCTACCTCGTTTACAATGAGACCTATCTTATGACTAGAGCCAATACGAATTTTTTCTTTTTCACCACCGAAAGGATAAAATTTGGAATCTACTATACCATTTTTAATAGCCTTATTAAAAAGAGTACGGATAAATATGAGTTGATTAGTTATGGTACGTGTTTTTTGTTCAAGATAGACCGCACAAAAATCTTTATACCTATCCAAAAAAGATTCATTTATATCTTGAAACTTCAAGGATTTATTCTTTTTAAAGTGTTCAACAGAATCCATAAAAGTATGCTCACCTTTTCTTCCTTTACTAACTCGTGTCTTTCTACGTTCTTTAATTCCGTTAATAACTACATTTTTTTCATGTGAGTTATTATGGTTTAAAAATTCTTCTAAGTTGTATAAAATTGATAATTCAGATTTTGCAACTGAAAATACATCACGTTCATATTTGCTTTTAATTCTACCTGAGGCAACATTGAAAAATGATTTAGAACCACCAGCACCTCTTAGTTTTAACTTGACCTGCTTTGGTGTGATTTTGTCTTTAGAATCGAAGTAAACATCATTAGCTTCAGTAAGTTTTTTTAAAAGAAAATTATTAAGTTTTTTAGCGTTTGGATGTGTTTTTTTTACTCTTCCTGCATTTTTATCCCAATCTTTTTCTAGCACATACTGTCCAAGCCATTTATAATTTGTCTTATAATTTTCACTAATACGAATTGCAAGTGGGATAGTTTTATCTTTGCGAATCATATTTTTCCGAAGTACTATTTTAATAATCGCCATAATCACTTAACTTAGAATATAAAGATAATCAATTTTAAAATAGTTAGTACAGAATAAGTACAGAATAATTTGATTTTAATTGTATTTAAATGCTATCGTTTAAAATGTAAAGTAGTGAATAACATAAGTTTTACTAGAGAATGAGGTGTTTACTGTCTTGATACCTTTAAGCTCATAACCCGAAGGTCACTGGTTCGAGTCCAGTTCCCGCTACTAAGAAAAGCCAAGTACATTTGTATTTGGCTTTTTTATTTTATAAACTTATTTAAAAAATGAACAATAACTTTGTAAACGAGTTTTTTGGCATAGGGATATTAAATGGAAAAACACCAGAAAATTTAGGTGTGTTATGGCGTTCTGCTCAAAATTTAGGTGCTAGTTTTATTTTTACAATAGGTAATCGTTATGCCAAACAAGCTTGCGATACACACAATGCAGTAAAATCGATGCCATATTTTCATTACGAAAATTTTGAAGAATTTTTTAATAATTTACCCAAAGGAGCAAGAATAGTTGGTGTAGAACTTCATGAAAATGCAGAAAACTTGGAATCATTCAAGCATCCTAGGCGCTGTGTGTATTTATTAGGTGCTGAAGATCATGGTTTAACTAATGAAGCTATTCAAAAATCTCATTTTTTAGTTAAATTTAAGTCGCAGTTTAGCCTTAATGTTTCAGTAGCTGGTAGTATTGTTATGTACGATAGGCAGCTCAACAAAGCAAGGAGTTAGGTTAAGTGTTTTTTTGCATACTGTTAAAATAGACGAATTCAAATCACTAAAGTCAGGCAATCATTATATTTGTTAAAAGTAATTTGTTTTAAAATTTAATACGTGAATACAAAAAAAATAACTTCTCTCGCAATATCTATATTACTAGTTACATTATTGTTTAGCTGCAAAAAAAAATCAAACTCCAATAATCAAGAAAATGATTTGGTTAAAATTGAAGTTCCAAAGGCACCAGAAGGTATGGTTTGGGTAGAGGGTAAAACCTTTACACAAGGCGCAAAACCTGGAGACAAATACGCTATGCCTAGAGAAAAACCAGCTCACCAAGTAACTGTTAACGGTTTTTTTATAGATATTACCGAAGTAACAAATAAACAGTTTAAAAAGTTTGTTAAAGAAACAGGTTATATTACAATAGCAGAACGCCCAATAATTTGGGATGAAATGAAAAAAGATTTGCCTCCAGGAACTCCTAAACCACACGATTCTGTATTACAACCAGGAAGTTTAATTTTTAATAAAAATGTAAATCAAGTAGCAACCATGGATAATTATACCCAGTGGTGGACATGGAAAATAGGAGCAAACTGGAAACATCCCGAAGGTCCAGAAAGCAGTATAGAAGGAAAAGATGATTATCCTGTAGTGCACATTGCATATCAAGATGCCTTGGCTTATTGTAAATGGGCGAACAGACGATTACCTACCGAAGCAGAATGGGAAGCTGCAGCTCAAGGAAATTTAAAAGATAATATTTATACCTGGGGAAATAATCCAGAACTATTAACCCAAAAAGCAAATACATGGCAAGGTGTATTTCCAATAAAAAACCAATCAGAAGATGGATTTGAACTTATTGCTCCGGTAAAATCATTCGAACCTAATAGTATAGGTTTGTACGATATGATGGGAAATGTTTGGGAGTTAACTAGCGATTTATTTAACGTAAATTATTACCAACAAATTAGTAACAACGAGCCATTAATAAACCCTACGGGAGCAAGTACAAGTTACAGTCCTAGTAATCCTTATCAAGAAGAGCATGTAATAAAAGGAGGTTCATTTTTATGTCATGCATCTTATTGTGCTAGCTTCAGAATCTCTGCTCGAATGGGTTCAAGTCCAGATTCAGGCTCCGACCATTCAGGGTTTCGTACTGTAGCCACTTTAAACATGATAAAATAGAATATTTATTATTTATGGGTTAGTTTTCTGATTTGTAGTGTTTTAAATATCTAATATGTAAGTTTTTACACCGGTATTTTAAGGCCATGACTTCATAATTAATGGCTGTAAAACCATTCAACTATGTTAAACTCCCATTCATCTACAGATAACTATGAGTTGCCGAAAACCATATTTTTCAGATTCAATTCCTGTTATTTTTGTTGGTGATTAATTTAATAATGGGGACCATGGCCAAGAAATTGAATATATTGTTAATAGAAGACGATATGATTGAAGTGATGAAATTGAATAGAGCAATAACATCACTAGATCTTAAACATAGAATAATTGAAGCTAATAATGGAGAAGAGGCTTTAAAAATTTTACAAAAAAAAGACGAATTACCTGACATTATTTTGTTAGATTTAAACATGCCAAAAATAAACGGTATTGAATTTTTAAATATTTTAAAAAGTGATGATGTTTTAAAATATATACCAACTATTATTTTAACAACATCTTCAAATCAAAAAGATTTAGAAGAATGTTACAAAATAGGTATTGCAGGTTATATTTTAAAACCTTTAAAGTATGAAGAATACGTAACAAAATTACAAACAACCTTGGCATATTGGAGTATTAATGAATTAAAGCAAGTATTTTGAAAGGCATCGTTTTTACAGAGTTTCTAGATTTAGTTGAAGAAAAATTTGGGTTAGAAATGGTTGATAAAATAATAACCAGCTCTAACTTAAAATCTGAAGGTATCTACACCTCTGTAGGAACATACGAGTTTTCAGAAATGTTGCAGCTTTTAACAAAGTTGAGCGAAAACACTAATATTGCAATTGACAACCTACTGCAAGTTTATGCAGAACATTTTTTTAGTGTAATAAAGCGAAGTTATTCTGGAATTTTACAAATGTATTCAGATCCCATCGAAATGTTAGCTTCAATAGAAAATCATATTCATGTTGAAGTTAGAAAAATTTATCCAGACGCCGAGTTACCAACCTTTCAAGTTCTAGAAAAAACACCAACCAAATTAGTTTTAATATATAAATCTAGCAGAGCAATGCATGCTTTTGGTTTAGGTTTAATGAATAAAACATTCGAACATTTTAACACTGCATCAACAATAGAGTTTGAAAAACTTAATGATGCTGCTACCGAAGTAAAGTTTATCGTCAATAAAATCTAAATGAGTCAAGATAAAATTGACATATTAGAACGTGCCCTTCAACGAGAAAAGGCGGCTAGAAAACAAGCCGAAAAAATTCTAGAAGAAAAATCTGCAGAGTTATACGAATCCAATCAAAAGCTAGCAAAAGCATATTCACATTTAGAGTCTACTTGGTCTAAAACAGATTCTCAACTTCAAGGTGTTTTCGAGCATATAGTAGATGCTTATGTAGTTGCCGATGTAGATGCAAATATTATAAAAATGAATGCTGCAGCTGTAAAGCTTTTAGGTTTAAAAAGTACCAAAGATAGTTGCAATTTAATGGAGCTAGTAAGGCCAGACCAATTTGAAGATGTTTACAATGCATTTAATATAGTATATAAACAAGGTGGTTCGGTAAGCGATTTAGTGGTTAATATAACAACAAAAGACAACAGAGGCCTAATAATTCAAATTAATGCAAGTGTTATATACGATAACGGAATACCAATAGCTTCACACGGTATATTTAGAGATATCACCGAATCTAAAAACGAAAAGGAAAAGCTTATAGAATCCGAAGATCGATTAGCAACTTTAATTTTAAGTTTAGAAGAAGGTGTGCTTTTAGAAGATGAAAATCGTAGAATTAAAGTTATAAACAATAGGTTTTGTGAGTTTTTTAATATCCCAATTTCACCAGAAAAGTTAGTAGGTGTAGATTGCTCAAGAGCAGCAAGAAGATTAAAACACTTATTTAAAAATCCTGAAAAATTCATGCAAAATATTGAAGCAGTTTTGCAAAAAAAACAAGCTGTTTTAAATGAAGAGTTTCAAATGGCAGACGGCAGAATTTTTGAGCGCGATTTTATTCCCATTTATAGAGATGGGATTTATAAGGGGCATTTATGGAAGTATAGCGATGTTACCATAAGAAAGCATTACAGTAAAAGTCTAGAAATAGAAAAACACAAGTACTCGAGCATCATTTCTAATATGAATTTAGGTTTAATAGAAATAGACTTAAATGATAAAATTTTGATGGCCAACAATAGTTTTACTGAAATTACAGGATATTCAGAAAAAGAACTCATAGGCAAACGAGGTGTAGATTTAATGACCTTTGACCAGGACAGAAGAGTAATTGAAGGAAAAATTGCTGAAAGAAAAAAAGGTAAAATTGACTCTTACGAATTAAAAATTATTAGAAAAGACGGAGAAACTAGGCATGTGTTAATAAGCGGAGCTCCAAATTATAACCTAAAAGGTGAAACTGTAGGTTCAATAGGAGTTATATTTGATATAACTCAAATAAAAAACCTTCAACTACAAAAAGAAAATCTTCTAAAAAAATTAGAAAAAAGTAACGATGAGTTATACGAATACGCACATGTAGTGTCTCACGACTTAAAATCTCCGCTTAGAAGTATAAATGCCTTAGTAAGTTGGTTAAAAGAAGATAATAAAGATAATCTAGACGCAGTTAGTTTACAAAACATAGCCCACATTGAAACAACTCTAGAAAAAATGGAACAATTAATAACAGATGTTCTAGAATACTCTAGTATTACGTTTAATGAAGAGGAAATGAAGCTCGTAAATTTAAACACCCTAGTTACAGATTTACTAAAAATTCTGCATAAACCAAACCATGTAGAAATTAAAGTAAATAATGTTTTGCCAGAGGTAAAAGGAAACAAAATTAAGCTTCAACAATTATTTCAAAATTTAATAAGTAACGCTATTAAATTTATAGATAAAGACAAAGGTTTAGTAGAAATTAATGTAGAAAAACAAGATGAACATTTCGTGTTCTCAGTAAAAGATAATGGTGTAGGAATTGAAAAGAAATTTCATGATAAAATTTTTAAAATTTTCCACGCTTTAAATAAACGTAAAGATTCAACAGGAGTAGGACTTTCAATAGTTAAAAAAATAGTTGAATTACATGAAGGAGAAATTTGGCTAGAAAGTGAGCCAAATATAGGTACAACCTTTTACTTTACTTTAAAAAAATAGAGGATGAAAATTACACAACTTAAAAAACAAAAAAATACTAATTGGGAATATTTAGGAGATAAAATTTCTTTAAATAACCCTTTGGTTTTAGTATTTGGTAATAGGTTTTTACTGGAAGAAGATACTATTTACAAAGAGGTAAAAGAAATATTTCCAACAGGAAACATTGTTTTTGCATCAACTAGCGGAGATATAACAGCAGAATCTGTAGATGATAATAGTGTAACAATTACAGCAATAGAGTTTGAAAAAAGCACTTACGAAATAAAAACCAGCAATGTAGCTAATTTAACAGAAGACAGCTTTAAAACAGGAGAAGATATTGTTAAACAGTTTAACACAGAAAATCTCAAGTTTATTTTTATAGTGTCAGAAGGGAGCTTTATAAACGGAAGCCAACTTACTAAAGGCATGAATTCGGGAACAAACAATAATGTTTTAATTACAGGTGGTTTATGTGGTGATGCAGCCAGATTTGAAAAAACATTAGCATCATATAACGAAACCCCTAAAGAAGGAGAAATTGTAGCTATTGGTTTTTATGGCGATACATTGGAGGTTTCATTTTCCATATTTGGAGGCTGGACACCATTTGGTCCAGAGCGAACCGTTACAAAATCTGAAGGTAATGTACTTTATGAGTTAGATGGATTACCCGCACTAGATTTATATAAAACATATTTAGGTGAAAAGTCTAAAGATTTACCTGCAGCAGCTTTGTTGTATCCAATGAATGTTAAAATTGAAAATGAAGATCACTCTATTGTTCGAACAATTTTAACCATAAATGAAGAAGATCAATCCATGATATTCGCTGGAGACATACCCGTTAACTCCAAAGTACAACTTATGATGACTAATGTTGATAATATTGCAAACGCATCAGAGCAAGCAGCCAAACAAGCCTTAGTAAATCGTAAAAATAATCCAGAAATAGCCTTTTTAGTTAGTTGTATTGGTAGAAAGTTAGTTTTAGACCAACGTGTTGAAGAAGAAGTAGAAGAAGTAATTTCTGTAGTGGGAGAAAACACTGTAATTTCTGGGTTTTATTCCTATGGAGAAATAGCGCCTTTTAATGGAGAAAATAATTGTCAGTTACATAATCAAACCATGACAGTGACTTTAATAAGCGAATAATGAATTCTCTTTTAAAACGACAAATTCGAAAATATTTAAATAAAGATCTGGCTAATAGTAAAGAGCTTGAAGCTTTCATTTCTGCTGTAAATCATTCATACAATAATTTTGACGAGCAGTTTATAATGTTGCAACGAGCAATGACAATAAGTTCAGACGAGCTTTTTAAAGCTAACCAAAGTCTGCAAAAGAAAACAGAAGCTCAAAAAAAAGTAATATCTAAATTAAATAGCGCTTTTGAAACTCTTAAATCTAAAAAACAATCTAACGAAAAGGAGATTGATTTAAAAGATTTAGATGGCCTAAAATTAGCCGAATTTATAAATGAGCAGGCTCAAAAAGTAGTAGAAGTAAACCAACAACGCGAAAAACTTTTAGAAGAATTATCATATCAAAATCAAGAGCTAAACGATTATGCTCACATGATTTCACACGATTTAAAAACACCTTTACGAAGCATAGATACTTTAATTGTTTGGCTGTACGATGATAATCAAAAAGTGTTTAACCAAAGCGATAGAGAAACCATTTATCAAATAAGAAACAATGTTGAAAAAATGGAACTCTTAATAAATGGTATATTAGAGTATTCCACTATAGGAAAAAGTCAGGCAGGAAAATATAATGTAGATGTCAATTACGCAATAAACGAAATTTTAGGAAGGTTAAATATACCATCAAATATTACAATAGTAAAAAAACAAGAATTCCCGCTTATTAAAGCAGATATGTACAGAATTCAGCAAGTGTTTCAAAATTTAATATCAAATGCTATTAATTTTAATGATAAAAAGAAAGGCTTAGTTGAAATAGGATTTGAAAACTTAGATAACTACTGGCAATTTTACGTAAAAGACAATGGCCAAGGTATAGAACCGCAATATTTTGACAAAATTTTTAAAACATTTCAGAAGCTAGAAAATAAGGTCGGATCAATAGGTATGGGGCTATCTGTAGTAAAAAAAATAGTAAATATGTATGATGGAGAAGTATGGGTAGAGTCTGAAATAGGTAAGGGCTCCACGTTTTTCTTTACAATAAAAAAATAAAAAAATGGAACAACCCAATTTATCATACATACATAGTATGTCTGGAGGAGACAAAGCTTTTGAACAAAAGTTAATTAACATTATAAAAGAAGAGTTTCCACAAGAAAAACAGGCTTATTATAACAGTGCTTCTGCTAAACAATTAAAAGAAACAGCAGAGAATGTACACAAACTTAAACATAAAATTAGTATTTTAGGGCTTGAAAAAAGTTATGAAATTGCAAGGGAATACGAAGAAAACTTAGTTGAGGGCAATACAAACCTTGAAAATGAGTTTAACAATATCCTACAAAACATAACAGATTATTTAGAGCAACTATAATAAAAATTTATGAATTGTATAATTATTGATGATGAGTTAACCGCACGTGCCATCATTAATCAATTGTGCGCTAGCACCACATCAATAAATGTTTTAGGTGAATTTTCTAATGCTATTCAGGCCATAAAATATTTAAATCAAAACGAAGTAGATTTAATATTTCTTGATATTCATATGCCTGATTTTACGGGCTTCGATTTTATTGAAACTATAAAAAACCCACCAAAAATTATTTTAACAACCTCCGATCCTCAGTTTGCCATTCAAGCTTTTGAGTATAGTTGTATTGTAGATTATCTTGTAAAACCAATTACCATAGAGCGTTTTAATAAAGGTATACAAAAAGCAGAGGCTTTTACTAAAGTTACAAATAATACAACCGCAGACACACCAGAAGAAAGTGAGGCAAACACAGATAACCATTTATATATTAATATAGATAGGCGGTTAATAAAAATTGAAATTCCTAGTATTTATTTAATTGAGGCAAAAGGCGACTACATACAAGTAAAAACAGAAGATAAAAATTATACAGTACATTCTACATTAAAAAAAATAGAAGAGAAATTACCACCCGATTTGTTTTTAAAAGTACACCGTTCCTATATAATAAACATAAAAAAAATAATAGATATAGAAGATAACAGCGTGCTAATCAAACGAGATGTCATCCCTGTTAGTCGTTCTAATCGTCCTGAATTAATGAAGCGTTTAAATCTTTTGTGAATTTCATCGTTTGTTTTAAACCATTCATCTACAGTTAAACTGTATTAACCGAAATAAAATCCTACAAAAAGAGTTTTAAGATTAAATTTGTGATATAAACCTACTTATGTCATGAAAAAAACTTTACTTTTTTTATTTTTAATCAGTTCGCTGGTTAATGCACAAGAACCATTTAACTGCGATTATAACGCATATTTGTTTCAATACAATGATGTGTATGCAGTCGATTTAGCATCAGGAAACTCTTATCTTGTCGCTCAAGATGTAACACCTGGAGATATAAATGCAGCAGCTTATAACCCTGCTGATGGTTATATTTGGGGCTCTTTAAAAACACCAGCAAAAACCATAGTTAGAATTGGTAAAGATTTTAGTACCACAACTTTTTACATAGATGAACTACCAACTAGTAATAGATATGTAGGCGATGTAAGTAGTAATGGTATTTACTACTTAAAAGGCGGAGGGACTACATATTACGCCATAGATGTAAATCCAGAATCTGCAACATATGGAGAGCATTTAGCAACTAAAACATTATCACAGAATATAAATGTTCATGATTGGGCATTTAATGCTGTAGATGGTAAGTTGTATACTGTTGAAAAAAACACTAATATTTTATATAGAATTGATGCAGAAACAGGAATTGTAAATAACCTAGGTGTAGTGCCTATAATTTCTGGTTTAACCTACACTTATGGTGCCGTTTATTTTGATGCATCAGGACGTTTTTATGTGTCTGCCAACCAAACAGGAACAATTTATGTTATACAATCAGTTCAAGATATAAACGGTTTAAACGTAATAGAGTCTAATCTATTTGCTTTTGGGCCTTCTAGTGCTTCAAACGATGGGGCACGTTGTCCTACAGCTCCAGTACCACAAGAAGATTGTACAAATGGTATTGATGATGATGGAGATGGCTTAGTAGATTGTGAAGATCCGTCATGTTCTGGTTACGCATCATGTCCAGTTATCGAGGTTACAAGTACTTCTAGTTCTAACGAAGGCGGTTTAGAAAGTAACAACCGTTTGGCACAGCAAATATCTAAAAGAAACTTTAATAGATCTAAAACAAGCTATAAGTTTAATAAAACAACAGCTAAAAAATTAGTTAAGCCAACATCTTATGGTAAAACAAAAACAGGCAAAGGAAATGGAGGAGCTTCCTTAAGAGATTTTATTCCGTTTGGTACTATAAACGAAGATGAGGTTATCGAGGCAACTCCTTCAGATTTAATTGGTATAACCAATGCCGTAGACATTTACTCTGTAGACTATTTAAAAAATGATGAAACTATTGCTTCTATTTTATTACTTGAAACAGAAAACGGCGTTTACGAACACACAAAATATATCTGTGACAGATTACTAGGAGCAGAATTAATATCAGTATCAACATTACAAATAAAAGATCAACCTTTTATAAGAGCTTTAATTAGAAATCCTGAAGGTGCTTTAGAGTTTGCCTTAAGTTTTTCGGCAACATCAACAAATAACGATGCTAATTTTGGTATAGAAAGTCATTGGACTTTAGATAAATACACAGATAATGCTGGGTTTTACAACTTTCAAATATGGTCTAATTCATTAGATGACCTATTAGCACTAAGTGATGAAGTTTTAAATTTACTTGAAGCACAGCAACCAATTTCAGGATATTCAAATTCTACACCACCAACAGTTTTTGTTAGAAAAGGTAATTACAGAAACGGGAAATTAGATTTACAAATTGTTAATACAAACAGAACCGATGCTGTTGCGTTTGATGGAGGTTTAAGAGCTACAGAAACAGAAACGGTTGAAAACGTAACTACAAGTATAGATTTAGATGGAAATTTTATTACTTCGCTTGAAGTTGATGCGGGTAATTTATTTGACATTGGGTTTAGAATTGGTGATGGTATTGCTACACCAGACGATTTATTTATGTCTGATGGACCATGGGGCTATGATGATGCTGCTTCTGGAACAGAAGTATTATCATACACCGTTCAAGAAAACGAAGAAACCTTTAATGATAATGATTTTGCCGTAGAGCGTAATATAAATGTTGAAGCAGAAATAGATGACTATGTAGCGGTTTACAGAGCATTAACTCCTAAATTTAATGCTTTAGATTTAACTAATTATGAGACTTTAAACTTTCAAGCTAAAGGAACTGGAAACGTTATAATTAGATTAGTTAAAGAAAGTGTAACCGATTGGCAACAGCAATACAAAACAACTATTGCATTAACAGAAAATTTACAAAACTATTCAATCTCATTTAATGATTTTAAAGATTTAAATGGAAATAGTATTGATGCATCAGATATAACTTCAATAGTATTTACAATGTTAGCAGAAAACCACGGACAGGTAGAATCTAAAAGTTTAAACTTAAAGCAAGTAAGTTTTTCATCTGTAAATCAGTCGTTATCCACAAATGAAGTAGCTGCAAATACCTTGTTATCTTACCCTAATCCGTTTAAAAATAGAACGGTAATTCAACTAGAGGATAATGAATCAACTAGTGTAAACATTCAGGTTTATGATATGTTAGGTAGAGTTGTAGACGAACAAATACTAACTGTAAATAATAAAGAAGCTGTATATAATGCACCCAAATTATCAAAAGGAGTTTACAAGTATAAATTAGTTAATAGCGCAAAACAAGTTTATTCAGGAACATTTATGAAAGAGTAATTATTGTTAATTTGAATTAGTGGAAAAGGCCAAAGCTTTAAGTTTTGGTCTTTTTTTATACTCTAAATTTTAGAGTAATATCTATTTTTCATGAATTAAGAGTAGAGATGTTTTACGATTGTAATTATTCTACAAATAAGGTTTATTTAATAAAATTGCAGAAAAGAAAGTGAAATTTTTAACTGTTAAATGAACAAGAACATTTTTTTATTTATACACGCTAGCCAAACTTTTAAAAATTAAACTTTTGTTTTAAGAGTACCAATATTTTTATTTAAAATGGTTTAAAGAATACTTTTTTGAAAAGCTTTAAATCTTTAAAATCTTTTGGTTTTTTAAGTAATCTAACCAATTTTAACCTCACCTCATACAAAGACCTTAATTTTTTCATTAAAACAAAATAAAACTGAGGCTTAATGTTTTTATCTATAATAGGTAATTGAATGTTTAAATAGCCATTAATCTGTTTAATTACTAATTATAATTAAATAATACTGTTATTAATCAGAAATAAAAATAAGATGTTTTAATTCTGCTTTTTAAATAACGGTAAGTTGGTTAAATACCATTTAAACCTAATTCCAACTTCGGTATAGGTAAAGCCAGCAGCAGTAGCAGATGCAATGTTACTTCTTGTTCCAAAAAGGTTGGCTAAGCAGCGTTCAGAAAATTTATAACCTAATTTACCTTGAACTCTGTATGTGCTTTGGCTAGCATCGTTATCTATATATTGTAATCCGGTGGCAGCTGTAAGTTCGTAAAACCATTCTTTTGGTTTTGTAATAGCTTCATCTTTAATAATATTAGCAAAAATTTCGGCAGCATTAAATTTTTCAGGACTAAAATAAATAGTAGGAACTTGATTTTTAAAAGTAATATATTGGTAATTTAAACCCGCTTTTAAAGAGGGTTTACTTAAAATATTGTAGTACAAAGAGGTGAAAAGCAAGTTTCTGGCATTATTATCGTTTTGCCAGGTATAAAAATATTGCGTAAACCAACCTAAATTAAAGTTTGTGCTTAAACTGTAGTTTGCATAAATGTTGTTCATTACAATTTCTCTATCTAATAACTCTGCGTTAAAGCTTTGTATTTCACGTTTATAACCTATATCTAAAACTTGTAATTTTAATGGTTTTATATTAAGTGAAACATCAGAAACTAATTGGGTATAGCTATCATTATTTGCGTTAGCAGCTGTTATACCTGCTATGGCTTTTAGCGTAATTGTATTTAAAAGCTGGTATGAAAATCCACCAGAAAATGTGTGAGATGTAGCATCATTGTCTGTTACTTTATTACTTGTATTGCGGTATGCATAATTGGCTAACCATTTAAATTTAATTGAGGTAGGAAGCTCTAAACTTGTTTGTAGGTTGAAAGCTTTGTTATCGCCATTATCAAATGAATAAGAGGCTTTAGATTCTAAAAAAGGAGTAAAACTTCTATCTAAAGTAGATATAAAGTTACTAGCGTCTTTTTGTTTTTTGTAAAACTTTAAAGTATTTTCTGCCCAAGTGTATGCTTTTTTATAAAACCCCTGTGCTTTTAAAGCGTTGGCTTTTCCTAAGTTGCCATCAAAAGAAGTACTATCATTTTTCAATATTTTATCATAATCTGTAACACTGTCGTTAAAATTACTTTTATAAATATTTAAAGTGGCTCTTAAGGATAAAACCCAATTTTGGTTAGGATATTCTTCGTTTAAATTAGATATTAATGCATCAGCTTGTTTAAATTTTTTATTCCAAATTAAAGCTTGAGCATACCGTTCTGTTGTGGCTTGTTTTAAATTATTATTTATATCGGTATTTAGGCTAGAATATGCTTTTTCGCTAATGTTTAAGGCTTCTTTATCTTTACTTTTTAAATGCATTACTAATGCTAATCCATTTAAAGATATAAGTTTGTTTTCGGGGTTTTTGCCTATTAAGTTATATGTGTTTTCTGCATCATCAAGTCGGTTGGCAATTAAGTATAAATTGGCAAGGTTTATAAGTGCATCTTTATCATTATTAAAGAGTTTAAGACTTTCTTTTAATAATGTTTCAGCTTCATTATAATTTTGAGATTGTTGCTTTTGGTATGCATAACCTAAATAAATAAATTTTTTTGAAGTTAATGCATTGGGGTTACCAGGAGATACGGCAAGAGCCTTGTCTATATAAGTTAAGGCATTTTGATATTCTTTTAAATTTGAAAGCGTATTGGCATAGCTTAACAAAGCCGCAAAACTTTCAGGATCTTCATCAATTAGAGTTTTAAAAAAGGTTTTGGCTTCGTTAAATTTTTTGTTCCATAATAAGGATTCTCCATAATTTAGTTTCACTTCAAAATCGTTAGGATAATCTTCAAGTAATTTTGTAAACAATACTTTAGCTTCAGGAGCTTTACCGTTTAAACCAATAGCACGACCGTAGCATAATCTTGCTGTTTTGTTATTTGGGTATGTTTTTAAAACTTCCTGAAAAAAACTTTCGGCCTTATTGTATTTTCCTGTTTCTAAATATTTAAAGCCTTCATTCATGTCTTGAGAAAAACAAAAGTTAAAAGCTATAAGTGTTATAAATAGGGCATATTTTAGTTTACACATAAGTATGATTTTTATTACGTGCAAGTTAATACCAAATTAGCTAACATTCATCTATAGTAATACGTAACTCACCGAAATTAACAAGTTTTCTATTACATATTGCGAGATATTTGTCTTGAATTTTAGATTTATAATTAATTAAACATAATAAAATGTCGTTTAGAATTAATACCCAAAATAGTATGTTTTTTATAGAAGGAACTTTAGATGCTACTACGGTTAAAAAATTTAAAAATGATTTAAAAGAAATACTTGAATTACATAGTGAGATTACTATTAATTTCGAGAAACTAGAGTATGTAAGTTTCTCAGGTTTAAAAGCTCTTATAGAGTTAAATCTGTTTGCTTTTGAAAACAAAAAGTTAATAAAAGTAGAAGGTAAGCAATTAAAAGAGTTTTATAAAATTGCATAAAAAGTAGTTGGTTTTTAAAAAAATAACAACGATATGGAGCTTTTAGCTAAATTAAAAACAAAAAAAATTACACCAGAACAATTATTCATGCTAAGTGTTTTAGTTGTAAACGGAGGTAATTACTTATATAATTTAATACTAGGGCGAATTTTAGGTCCAGCTCAATTTGCCGATGCGGCAGTTTTAATAACATTTCTGTTGGTATTAAGTTTTGCTGCCATGACTTTTCAGTTAGTAACAGCAAAATTTTCGGTACTTTTTGAAAACGAAATTTTTAAAAGCTTTATATCTAGAATTTATAAAAATGCACTGTTAACAGGCGCTGTTATGGGTATGTTAATAGTGGTTTTTTCTAAACATTTACAAGTTGTTTTTAATACATCATCATCAACAATGTTTATGGTTTTTGGTTTTGGTGTTCCGCTTTATTTTTTAATGAGTGTAAATCGTGGTGTGTTTCAAGGTAAAAAGGCTTTTAAAAAGCTTTCTATAACTTACCAAAGCGAAATGTTAAGTCGTTTAACAATTACACTTGGTTTAATTTTTTTATTTAAAATACAATCGTCGGTAGTAATTTCCATTGGGATATTATTGTCTTTTGTTTTTGGGCTTATACCTTTTAAAAAACCAGAAATAAAATCAAATAAAATATTTAAGCTTAGTAAAGAAAACTCGAAAGCCATAAAAAATTTTTTTGTAATAACTGCATTTTACGAACTCACTCAAATTATAATAAATAATAGTGATATACTTTTAGTGAAGCATTATTTCGAGTCTTACGATGCTGGTTTGTACGCTTCTTTAGCATTAATAGGTCGTATAGTTTATTTTATAGCGTGGATGTTTGTAATGTTATTATTGCCAACAGTTATTCAGCTTAAAAAAGAAGGCAAAGAAACGGCTCCTGTGTTATTTAAATATGTGTTATACATTGCAGGAATTGCAGTTGCAATAATATTAGGTTGTGTGTTTTTTCCAAGAACAGCAATAATTATATTATTTGGCAAAAGTTATTTAGCCATGGCTCCTTTATTATGGAAATATGCTTTAGCAACATCTATGTTTGCAATATCTAACATTTTTGCATATTACTACCTGTCTTTAGATAAATACGTGCCTGTAGTTATTTCTGGATTATTTGGCGTTTTACAAATGGGATTAGTTGTTTTTTTTCACGATAGTTTAGAGCAAGTCGTGCACATGCAAATTTTAGCTATGTTTTTACTATTAGTTATACAGTTAGTCTTTTTTAAGCTAAATCAAACCAAAACAGCCTAATCTATAGTTAAATACCATTCGTCTATACTTTGAGGTTTTCTAACTAAAATCAACAAAAAGAACAAGACGTTTTTGTGTTATTTGTATTACAATTAATCAGACTTAATAAATATCTATTATGAAATTAGCTATAGTAACAGCATATCCACCAAGTAAGGTAACATTAAATGAGTATGCATACCATTTAGTTAAACAGTTTAGAAAAAAAGAAGATGTTACAGAACTTATTTTACTAACCGATAAAACTAAAGATAAAAAAGATATTACGTTTACCGAATTAGGCTGCGATATTACAATTAAAGAATGCTGGAGCTTTAATAGTTACAAAAATATTTTAAGTGTAAATAAAGCTATAAACCAAACAAAGCCAGATGCTGTGTTATTTAATTTACAGTTTATGAAGTTTGGAGATAAAAAAGTAGCTGCAGCTTTAGGTTTAATGTTACCATTAGTTTGTAAGTTAAAAGGTATACCAAATATTGTTTTGTTACACAATATTTTAGAAGAAGTAGATTTAGGGAGTGCTGGTTTTACCAACAGTAAACTAATGCAAAAAATATATGGTTTTATAGGGACATCTTTAACCAAATTAATTTTGCAAGCCGATACTGTAGCCGTTACCATGCAAAAATATGTAGATATTTTGCAAGAAAAATATAAAGCTCAAAACATAACACTTATACCGCATGGTACTTTTGAAATAGCCGAAGAACCTAACTACAAAATACCAACTAACCCAATGCAAATAATGACTTTTGGAAAGTTTGGTACTTATAAAAAAGTTGAAGGGATGATTGAAGCTGTAGAAAAAGTAAGAGCCAAAACAGGTTTGGATTTAGAAGTGGTTATAGCAGGAACTGATAACCCAAATGTGCCAGGATATTTAGCGCAAGTAAAAGAAGCTTACAAGCATGTGTCTCAAGTGGTTTTTACAGGCTATGTTGAAGAACATGAGGTGCCTATGTTGTTTAATGAAAGTGCAGTGGTAGTTTTTCCTTATACATCCACAACAGGTAGTTCCGGAGTTTTACACCAAGCAGGAAGTTATGGTAAAGCAGTAGTTATGCCAGATTTAGGGGATTTAGCTTTGCTTGTACAAGATGAAGGTTATAGAGGCGAATTTTTCGAACCTAATTCTGTTGAAAGTTTAGCCAATGCTATTGAAAATATTGTTACAAATGACGCCTATAGAATTGAGTTAGGTAAAGCAAATTATAAAGCAGCCACAGCTTATCCTATGGATGTTATAGCTGATATGTATTTAAACAGATTTAAAAAAAATATAGAAACAAAACGCGGTGCAAAAACTCCTAAGGTTAATAGCACAAATGAGATTATTCTATAGTATTTATATATTTAAACGCTGGTTTAGTCTCTCCTTTTTGGTTTATAAAACCAAAATTACCTTGAACCCGTTTTTTCCAAGGAAGTCTTCCAACGACTTCCTTTGGTATTTCTACAAAGTCGTATAATGTCCAAGACATAAATTGTAAGTTATTTTTAGCAATTATTTCTTGGATTTTTTTATGATAGTTGGCTTGATCTTCTTCTGTACTTCCAAAGGGCTTCCATAAGCCTCTGTAACTCGATAGCCCAAACTCTTGCATTACAAGCGGTTTGTTAGGTAAAAGTTTTTTTAAATGTTTTACTTCATCGTTTAATACTTCTAAATCTTCATAATAGTGAAAGGATATAAAATCTACTTTGTCCTTTAAAATAGTGGCACTTTCTGTGTTAGACCATCCTATAGTTATCGGGTGCTTTTCATCTATAGATTTAACTAAAACAATCATGTTTTCAAGCCAAGCTATAACATTATCTTTTCCTCTAGATTCAAAATCTAGATTGGGTTCGTTTTTAATATCATAGGCCAATAGTGCTTTATGGTTTTTAACGGCTAATACTATTTTTTCTGCGTGGCGTTGGTTTAAAGTCCAATCCATTATGGAGTAATTACCATAAAAATCGAATAAGGTTAAAATTACTTTTAGGTTGTTAGCTTCAGCAATATCTAGTGTTTTAAGTAGTTTACTTACCTTATTATAATCTATAGTTGCTTTTCCAAAATCTTCATATTGTATAAAAATTCGTATTGAATTTAAACCTGCATTTTTAATTATTTTAAAATCTTTATTAATAGTGTCTGCAGAGAAATCATCGCCAAACATTTTCCAAGGAGTTGCTTGTGGGTAGTAATTAATTCCTTTAATTTTAAAATTGTTAAGAGGGCTTGTTTGGGGTATATCGGTATTATCTTTTTCATTTTCTTTTACCATATGCCTAATGCGCCAAAAACCATCTTCTAATAAAAAAACTACTTTGTATGTAGAGATTTCAGTGGTTTCGTAAACTAAACTATCATTTTTAAAAACACGTTTGTATTCTTTTACGTCCTTATCTGTTAAAACAGCTAATTGACCGTCTTCGCTAAAGAACTCAAGTTTAGGGTTGTGTTTTAAAGTGGTTGCTTCAATAGTTATGTTTTGTTTTTTATTTAGTTCTATATACTCAAATAGATTTTCTCTAGCATGTTCAGTATAATAATCTTTAATGCCAGCTGTTTTGTTGGTTTTGTAAGCAATTTGTTTAACGTACCAAGCATCTAAATAATCGTTTTGTAAGGCGTTTAAGTTTTCTTTATCCATTGGGCGACCTTCATTGTTTAAGGTTTCCCACGTCATTTTAGGTAAATATTGTTCAACTTTTGCAATTTCTGTGTGCAGCATTTTACTACGATCGGCACCGGTGTTTAAATAACTAAAAATACCGCTAAGTGCAGATACTATTAGGGCAATAAGCAAAATGTAAGATGCTAATAAAACCGTACGCATTATATTTTTATTAATACTTACCATAGCTTTTTATTAAATTGTTTGGTTATTCCTGCTGTTTCAATTTTAAAATTGTAGTTGTTATTTTTATATATGGCAGGCTTTAAGTTAAAATATACGTAACCATTAAACGTAGTTTTGGTTAGTATTTTAACCAACTGGTTGTTAGAATAAATGTGAAGTTTTACGTGTAAACCATCGGGAATCATTTGGTTCATAAAACTTTGTATAGGACCAACAGAAATGATTCGGTTTTTATTTGTAAATGCAACATTAAAATCTTTAACTACTTGTTTGTAGTTTAAAGTTATGGTGTTACTTTCTGCCATACCATTAATGTAAGCTTTTACAGACCAATTATCGGCGTGGTCTGGATGTATAATTTTAGAATTAGCAACTCCATTTAGTGTTAAGCCAGATGTTTTTAAAACGTTTCCTTCTGCATTTTTTATAAAAAAATCAACATAAGTACCGTCGCTAACTACATTATTAAATCTGTCTTTTATAACAGAAGTTGTAAAGTTGGTAATTTGATTTCCATCGGCATAATTATGAGGACTTGAATACGAAATTTTAAAACGAGTTGGAACTGCAGGCATAGCATTAATTGTAAATTCTTTTGAATTCGTGCCTAAAGCTTCAGAAGACACCAAAATACGACCATCTTGTTTTTTTGAGTATATGTTTTTAAAAGCAATTAGATTTTTAGTGAAAATGTTATCAACTTCTTCTGAATTTAAAAACTGATTTTTAACTTTTACAGGCGTATTTGTAGGTACAGGGTTATCTAAAGAATCGGTAGGAATTACAACAAGCATACTATAATCTGTTCCTCCAGCTTCAATACTAGGAGGACCAATATAGGTTTCCATTGTGGCAACTTCAGCTTTGGGTTTTATGTATAGTTTACCTGAAGTTGGATAATTTTTGTCTAAAATTTTCCAATTTATCACACCTATTTTTTTTGCTATATTTTCAGGTAAAGTATATTCTAAATTTAAATTGTTTATGGTGCCTGTTACCAAAGTAGTGCCGTAACTGTTTGAGCAGTAAAGTAAAGGTGTGTTATTATTTGCGTTTTTAAACTTTAAAACAATGTGGCTGCCTACGGTAAACTCTGTTTTAGTTGTTAAAAGTTTAACTGAAGTGTTTTTCTGAGCAAAAACCAAAGGCGAAGCTAGCCAAATACTTAAAAGTAATATGTAAATGGATTTAAAATTCATTAAAAAGGGCTGCCAATGTAAGTGTTAATTTCAATTTTAATATAGCTAAAATCTGGATGATTTATAGGTTGTAATTCGTTATTTATATGGTTTGTAATTCTGTTTGGAATAATTTTATTTGAAATATCGCTGTTGGGTAAACCGTTAACAAAAATGTTTTCCATGCTGGTATTTATAATTTTTACGGCACCAGGTTCTAAAATTTGATATTCAAAATTTTGTTTACGTTCTTGTCTTACGCCTTCTTTAACAAAAAAATGATCAACCCAAACCATGTTTTTATTATCATCGTAATAAGAAATTAAAAGCTGAGGTATTGTTATTTCTTGAATACCACTATTAAATAAGTTTCCAAAAATATAGTTTTCAGTAATATTAACATCACTTAAAACGACACCTTTATATAAATCTGAACCAGCAACATTTCCAGCAGCTTGCAGGTTAAATTTTGTGGGTTGTTCTTCAAATTCAACTGGAGTAAATTCGTCTGGATTAAAAGTATCTGGAATAGAATCTTGGGTTTTGGACCACGCTATGCCTTCAAAATTAATTCTAAAGCAGCTTGATTCTTTTGGCATTAATTTATGTTTAATATGATATTTTGCATTGTACGTTGCTAATTGTTTGTTATCGTTGTTATAGAGGGTGCCTTTTAAAATAACATCGGCAGGAACATTATCTATATTTTGTACTTCTCCAATAATGGCATAACTACCATTGTATTTTACTAATTTGGCCGAAATAACTTCTAAAACGGGTTGCTTTAAAATATCTTCATGATGGGTTTGTTCTGTAGTAATTCGGCGTCTACCTTGGTTGTAATATTTTGTAACATTGTCTGAGTATAGTTGGTCTGGCGGTAAATCATTGTTTAAATCATCGGGTTGTAAATACCATTTTCCTTTAATTTTTGATAAGGATTTATAATCTATCTTCTCAATTTTTTCTAGTGGCGTAATCCATTGGGTAGTTACTTTAGCCGAAACAGTACTGTCGTTATGTTTTGTTATTTCAGATTCTATAGCATCCATTTTGGCGTAGCTACTTAAAAGTCCATCTGTTACCGATATTTCTAACATATACTGTGCTATAGGTAAATTACTTGCAGGATTTATTAAACTATGAGCTTTTTCAAATTCTTTAAAATCTAAGGCATCGTAATATGCTATTATAGCATTTTCAGGACTTCGTTGCGAGTCATTTTTTATATAAAAAAGGTATATGCCATAAAATATAATAATGGTTAATATTAAAGACCAAACATGTGTTATTCTTATTACATTTCTATTAAATTTATTGTATTGTACAGGGAATTTTAAGAATTCTGGAATGGGCTTAAATCGAGTTTTTAACATAATAACCCATAACATTTGTATGTTTAGAATAAAAGCTACTATTACTGTTAAAAAAGGCATGATGCCCCAGTGTATTTTTAACCACTTAGCTACATCTTCTTTAGGCAATATTTCTGATACAGGAGGGATGTTTAAACGTTCCCATACCATAATGCCGTTTTCTAGTTGTCTTAAGCGTTGCCAACCGCAGAAATATAAAATAGGATCGTAAAATTTATCGTTTGAAAAAATGTATTTTAAATTATATTTTTCTGGAGTAGTTAAAAATTGTTGTAAAGAGCCAATACCGGCTACACCTTTAAATTTTGAGTTTTCTAGGCGCTCTATAGGTCGCGTTGTTAATTCAGGTAATCTTCTTGCAGAGTGGTAATTACCGTCTACAGTCATGGCGTTAGTTTGCGCACTTAACCAAGCCATTTGGTCGCCAAAGCCAAGAGTTAAAAATCGCCATTTATCATGATCATCTTGATTTAAAAAATTCACAATAGGAAGCATTTTTATTTTTTGAGGTTGTGATGGCCTAAAATAATTTAAACTCATAGTGAAAATTACCATAAATACGAACAAACCTGCTAGAATACCTCCAATTATTCTGTGATAAACACCTCCAAATTTTTTCTGAATAGCATCTTTCATATCTCCTTCTACAAAACGATAGGCAAACTCACCCATCATAGGAATAGAAAGTATAGAAGCCCAAAGTGTAAAACGGTCTAATGTTAAAATATTAAAAGCAGTTTCGCCTAACATTTTTAAAGGAACGGGTGTTGTACCTCCGGTTCCTAAAATGGTACATATAGTAACCGATAAACCAAAAAACAAATAGCGTTTACTGTAATATCGGTAAAAAATATACGGTAATAAAACAAGTAATATTCCCCAAGGAATTAAAAAGAAAACGAGACCAGATGAGGTGATTTCTAAAAAATTATCGCGCGACCCATGCGGAATAGGAACCTGTGTAATAGGGTTGGCTTTAGAATTTAACCAATAAGGAAAAATACAACCAACAATAAGCACCAAAGACAACATGCCAAAAACAACAATGCGTTTAAATAATTTAAAAAAACTATTTAAAAACACTTTAAAAGTAACGGCTTTCATGGTGCCTACTTGCTCTTTAGATACATCCATTAAAACCATTCCTATTAAGGGGAAAATAAAGAATACCATTCCAAAAATAGGCGTAACATGGTGCGAGGTTACAGTAACCGATATTAAAGATAAACAAGTAGCTAAATACCACTTTTTGCCGGTTTTAAGCCATAAATAAATTTCTGGTAAGGCGTGCATTAAAACCGAAACACCAACAATACTTGGTAGTTGCCCAAAAATATGCAGCGTTTCAACAAAAGATGACGAAAACACAGCCAACACACACGCATAACCAGCAACAGTTTTATTAGCCGTCATCATTAAAGAAAATCGGTAGGTTCCTGTAATAAATAAGGTTATTGCAATTAATGCCACGGTAAACATACCAAACTTAACGCCTCCTATATAAGAAAGCACGCCTATAGATTGATGTACTAATGGCGGATAACTCTGTACTGTAAAACCTGTATACCATTCGTAATTCCAAGGTTCAAACCAACTATTAGCATAATGGTCTGCAAAAAATAAATGAATTAAAGCATCATAAGTAGTTTCTAGGGTAAAAAAAATAGAACTACCATGGAATGCTAAACCTAGTAAAAGTGCAGCAATTAAAAATTTATTTGATTTTTCGGGCTTCAAGATATTTATTTAAAGAAGTGTAAATATATAAAATACATTAACTAAAGTTTTTTTAATCGTCTACACTAAATAGCGTTTCATCTACACTTCATATTTCATTTAACTAAAATATGGATTTTCGTACAATAACTGTAATATTTTTGAAGCGTAATAACCCCAACCAAATCAATCCAGTTTATGAAAATTTTAGCAATAGATGATCAGCAGCTAGTTTTATTGCCTTTACAAAAAAGGCTTGAAGAACTAGGGTACGATGTTGTTATAGAAACTAATGCCAAAAGTGCTCTTGAAATTTTTAAAGGCTTAAGACCCGACTTAGTTATTGTAGATATTAATATGCCTGAGATATCAGGTTTAGAGGTTGTTGAATTTATTAGAAATTCAGCAAAACCTAAAACACCAATAATGGTGCTTTCTGGTAACACTCAAGATGATGTAATTACCAAAGGTTTCGATCTGGGAATAGACGATTACATGAAAAAGCCTTTAAGTTTAAACGAAGTTTGCGCACGTGTAAAACGTTTAATAGGTGCACCAGAAATAGAAAAATCTGCAATAGAAAGTAATGTAATGATACAGCAGCGCTGTGTAGGGGTAGTAATTCCATGTTACAATGAAGAAGAACGTTTGTTAAGCGACGAGTTTTTAAGCTACATAGATAAATACTCTGGGTACCATTTATGTTTTGTAAACGATGGCAGTAAGGATAAAACTTTAGAAGTTTTAAAGAAATTACAAAAAGGACGAGAAGATTTTATTTCGGTTTATGATTGTGAAAAAAATGGTGGAAAAGCCGAGGCTGTAAGATTAGGTATGTTGTATATGGCTAAAAAAGTTGATTTAGATTTTATAGGCTTCCTTGATGCCGATTTATCTACAGATTTAGCAGATTTTGATGATTTAGTAAAAACAATAGAAACGTCAGATTTTAAAATTGTTAGCGGTTCAAGAATATCCAGAATGGGAGCTGATATAACAAAAGAATCTGCAAGAAAAATTATTAGTTTAACCATAAACTATATAATTAGAAAAATATTAAAAATGGATTTTAAAGACACCCAATGTGGGGCTAAAATTTTTAGAAAAGATGTTATTAAAATTGCATTTAACGACAAGTTTGTAACCCAATGGATTTTTGATGTTGAAATATTTAAACGCATAAGTCAACATTTCGGACTCAAAAAAGCAAAATCCCTGTTATGTGAACAGCCATTAAAACGATGGATTCATGCAGATGGCTCTAAGCTATCAATGAAAGATTCCTTTAAAATTATATTTCAATTAGGGCAAATAGCTTGGGTGTATAGAAAAAATAAAAATATTAAAGTAATAGGCGTGAATGATGTTTTAATGAATGAAAGCCTATAAGTTGATTGATTGTTTGGAAAAAGAGATGCGTAAAGCATCTCTTTTTATTTATATTCAAATCAAACCTAAACGTTTGTTAAGAAATATTTAACACATCTAGTTGTAATCATAAAAATATATTCTTCACACTTGATTATAATTTTGTTACTTTTGGGCAAACAATAAATAAATAAACACAAATAATGAGATTTTTAAGTTTAGCTTTAATAGCGGTATTACTTGTTTCTTGTAACAAACAAGGCGTTACAAATAAACCTTTACAAACAGAAATAGATTCTGTTAGTTATGCCATAGGTATGGATGTAGCAAAAAATGTAAAAACAAGTTTTGACGAGTTCGATAACGATTTGTTTATACAAGGTTTTATGAATGTTACAGACTCTGTAGATATGCAAATTGATGCAGAAAAGGCACAACAAATAATTAGAGCGTTTTTTCAGAAAAAACAAAAAGAAGAATTAGCTAAAAAACAAGAAAAAGCTAAAGCAAATAAAGAAGAAGGCGAAAAGTTTTTAGCCGAAAACAAGGATAAAGATGGTGTTGTAACTACAGAAAGCGGTTTACAATATATTGTTTTAAAAGAAGGAACAGGGGCAATACCAACAACTACAGACAGAGTTAAAGTACATTATCATGGTACATTACTTGACGGAACAGTGTTTGATAGTTCTGTTGATAGAGGAACTCCAGCCGAATTTGGCGTAACACAAGTAATTAAAGGATGGACAGAAGGTTTACAGTTAATGAAAGAAGGTGCTAAATATAAATTTTTTATACCAAGTAATTTAGCATATGGCTCTAACCCAAGACCAGGAGGAAAAATAGAAGCAAATTCAACATTAATTTTCGATGTAGAATTACTAGAAATATTAAAATGATAAAAGTTTATCTTTTTTAAAAGGTGCTAATTCAATTAGCGCCTTTTTTTATGGAATAAATTAAAATACCAAATTGTACCTTTGCAATAAATTAAAATAGTAGTAAATGAAACATAAAGCTGGTTTTGTAAATATTATAGGTAACCCAAATGTGGGTAAATCTACTTTAATGAATGCTTTTATAGGTGAAAAGCTATCCATAATAACCTCTAAAGCACAAACCACCCGTCATCGCATTTTAGGTATTGTAAATGGCGACGATTTTCAAGTGGTTTTAAGTGATACACCAGGAATAATTAAACCAGCATACGAGCTTCAAGAATCTATGATGGGGTTTGTAAAATCGGCGTTTGAAGATGCAGATGTACTTATTTACATGGTAGAAATAGGCGAAAAAGATTTGAAAGACGAAGCGTTTTTTAATAAAATCACAAACTCTAAAATTCCAGTTTTATTATTACTCAATAAAATAGATACATCAAATCAAGAACAGCTAGAAGAGCAAGTTCAAATTTGGTCAGAAAAAGTGCCAAATGCAGAAATTTTTCCAGTATCGGCACTTGAAGGCTTTAATGTAAAAGAGGTTTTTAATAGAATTATAGAATTAATTCCAGATTCGCCACCGTTTTACCCAAAAGATCAGCTAACTGATAAACCAGAGCGCTTTTTTATTAACGAAACCATTCGCGAAAAAATTCTAATACATTACAAAAAAGAAATTCCGTACGCCGTTGAGGTAGATACAGAAGAATTTTTCGAAGAAGAAAATATTATACGCGTTCGTTCGGTTATTATGGTTGAGCGTGAAACACAAAAAGGTATAATAATTGGCCATAAAGGAAGTGCTTTAAAGCGAGTTGGTGTAGAAGCAAGAAAAGATTTAGAGCAATTTTTTGGAAAACAAATTCACCTAGAATTGTACGTTAAGGTAAATAAAAATTGGCGTAGTAATCAAAATCAATTAAAACGCTTTGGATACAATAATTAAATAATAGTAAGTTTTTGTTGCCATAACAATTAGTTAATATAATAATTCAATATTTGCGCTGTCAAAATAAATATATTTGACACGTTTTGAGTTAGTTAGTTTTTAAAAAAGCTTTAATTGATGTTTCTTCACTTTTCAATTAGGGCTTTTTTTTATTTTATAAAACAAACTTTTTTTTCATAAATAAATAAAAACCACGTTGCCTAATTAAGTTTTCCTATTTTTGCAAAATATTTCAGGAAAAGAAATGTATCTTAATCAGTATTAAGCTGTTTTATACAACAAAGTTATGAGTAATATAGTAGCCATAGTAGGAAGACCAAATGTAGGTAAATCAACGTTTTTTAACCGTTTAATACAACGTAGAGAAGCCATTGTGGATGCAGTTAGTGGTGTAACTAGAGATAGGCACTATGGTAAAAGTGATTGGAATGGTAAAGAATTCTCGTTAATTGATACTGGCGGTTATGTAGTTGGTAGCGACGATATTTTTGAAGCCGAAATAGATAAACAAGTTGAGTTAGCTATTGATGAGGCAGATGCCATAATTTTTATGGTTGATGTTGAAACAGGTGTAACAGGCATGGATGAAGATGTGGCAAACTTACTACGTAAAGTAAAAAAGCCCGTATTTTTAGTCGTAAATAAAGTTGATAACGGTAAGCGTGCAGAAGATGCTGTAGAATTTTATTCATTAGGGTTAGGCGATTATTATACCATTGCTAGTATAAATGGAAGTGGAACAGGCGATTTATTAGATGCTTTAGTTGAAGCGTTACCTGAAAAAGAAGATGAAGTTATTGAAAATGAACTGCCACGTTTTGCTGTGGTTGGTCGCCCAAATGCTGGGAAATCATCATTTATAAACGCTTTAATTGGTGAAGATCGATATATCGTTACAGATATTGCTGGCACTACAAGAGACTCGATTGATACTAAATACAACCGTTTCGGGTTCGAGTTTAATTTAGTGGATACAGCCGGAATACGTCGTAAATCTAAGGTTAAAGAAGATTTAGAATTTTACTCGGTAATGCGAAGTGTTCGTGCTATAGAACATGCCGATGTGTGTTTGGTAGTTCTCGATGCCAACAGAGGTTTCGATGGGCAAGTGCAAAACATTTTTTGGTTAGCCGAACGTAACCGAAAAGGTATTGTTATTCTGGTTAATAAATGGGATTTAGTAGAAAAAGATCATAAATCGGTAAAAGATTACGAAAAAGCCATTCGTAAGCAAATAGAGCCGTTTACCGATGTGCCAATTATTTTCATATCGGCACTTACTAAACAACGTATTTTTAAAGCGATAGAAACGGCTGTTGAGGTTTATAAAAACCGTAGTAAAAAAATAAAAACTAGTAAGCTAAACGAAATTTTATTGCCAATTATAGAGCATTATCCGCCACCAGCTTACAAAGGTAAATTTGTAAAAATTAAATATATTATGCAATTGCCAACACCACAACCGCAATTCGCATTTTTCTGTAATTTACCACAATATGTAAAAGATCCTTACAGACGATTTTTAGAGAATAAACTACGCGAACACTTCGATTTTAATGGCGTGCCAATTTCTGTTTATATGCGTAAAAAGTAATTTTCTTACTTTTTAACATTTTGCCAACATTTTAGATTGCTTGCTTTGAGTATCTTACAACTCTAAATCAATCAATCAAAAAATTTCTATGCATAAACGTTTTGTTCTTGTAGCAACCTTTTTGTGTTGCTTGTGCACTTTTAGTCAATCAAATCAATTTAAAATATCAGGTAAAATAATTTCAGATGATGATAAAATGCCTCTGGAAGCAGCCACTGTTTTTCTTCAAACAATTAAAGATAGTAGTTTAGTTACCTATACTATTACCGATAAAAATGGCGATTTTTATTTGGAAGATCGTGTTTACAATAAATCTTTAAACCTATTAGTGTCTTACGTAGGCTATCAAACATTACGGAGAGAAATTCAATTAAATAAATCAGAAATAAACTTAGGAGAAATTAATCTTAAAATTAGTTCTGCGCTCGATGAGGTTGTTATAAAAGCATCAGCTCCTGTAACCATAAAAAAAGACACATTAGAGTTTAATGTAAGTTCTTTTAAAACAAAAAAAGATGCCACTGTTGAAGATTTGCTTAAAGAATTACCAGGGGTTGAAGTAGGCGATGATGGAAAAATAAAAGTAAACGGTAAAGAAGTAAATCAAATTTTGGTAAACGGAAAGCCTTTTTTTGGTAACGATCCATCAATAACAACTAAAAATTTAACTAAAGAAATTATAGAAAAAATTCAGGTTGTAGATACAAAAACAAAAAGTGAAGCTTTTACAGGAGAAGAAGGAGATTCCGAGAATAAAACCATTAATTTAACCATAAAAGAAGAAAACAATAAAGGTGTTTTTGGTCGAGTTTCAGCTGGTGTAGGAACAGATAAGCGTTACGAGTTTGCAGGCATGTTTAACCATTTTGATAACGACCAGCGATTAAGTGTTTTGGTTGGTGGTAATAATATAAACTCTCCTGGATTTAGTTTTGGCGAAATTGAAAAAATGTTTGGTGGTGGCAATTCGTGGTTTAATAGTAACGGAAGTTTTAGTATTAATGGCAGGCAATTTGGCGGAGGAGAAGGTATTACAACATCTAAAATAGGAGGTGCAAATTATGCCGATTCGTTTGGAGATAAAACCGAGTTTTCTTCCGATTATTTTTACTCTGGAAGTAGTTCAGAGAACGATAAACTATCAGAGCGAGAAGTTATTTTATCCGATTCTAGGTACTACGTTAATTCAACATCAAGTTCTTTAAACGAAACCGATAGTCATACATTTAATTCTGATTTAGAAATTAAAATTGATAGTACACTTTTAATTAATATAAAACCATCATTTTCATTTACTAAAACCATAACAGAATATACAAGTAATGATGAAACTTTAGATGAAGAATTTAATTTAACAAATCAGTCAGATGTAAAATCTTTTGTAGAAAATCGTTTAAGTAATTTTTCTAATGCTTTAAGTATTACCAAAAAATTTGGTAGTAAAGGCGCATTTTTACGCTTCAATATTAATAATAAAATATCTAAAACCGAAGGGGACGACTTTATTAATTCGCTATCCGAAGTGTTTGGTAGCGACCCCGAAGCTATAGATAGAAATCAGTTAGCAAATAATAGCAACCAGAGTAACGATTTTACTAGTAAAGTACGTTACAGGTGGCCTATAATAGCCAAAAAGTTATTTGTAAATTTTGATTACGAATACCAACATAATAAAGATGAAAACGTAAAAAGTACTTTCGATTTTGATGATGTTACAAACGATTTTACAAGTTTTAACGAAGATCAAAGTACAGATTTTAATTATACCGATATTAAAAGTGCTCCAGGAACCGAAATAAGTTATAGAGATAAAAAATTGTCAACAAGTTTAGGGGTAAATTATGTTTTTAGAACCTTGAAAAATTTTGATGGTTTACGGCCAGAATATAATATAGAGCGTGATTTTGAAGCTGCCGAATTAAACACTAGGTTAAATTATAAATTCAGTAAAAAAGCGTCTATTTACGCTAGTTACCGTTTAGCAAATAGGCCACCAGAAATACGTTATTTACAAGCTTTTGAAGATGTGTCTAACCCTTTAAATACTATTGTAGGAAACCCTAATTTAAAGCCTACAAACGAAAATAGATTTTACTTTAATTTTAACTCATATAATTGGCAAGAGCGCTCTGGGTTTTATATGTATTTAAGTGCAGAGTCGTTTAATAATGCCGTAGTATCTAAATCTACAATAGATGCAGAAACACTAACCCGAACTACAACCTACGAAAATGTAAATGGGAATAAAAGTGGTTATTTTGGTTTCGAGTACAGTAAAAATGTAAAGTTAGATTCTCTAAATTCCATCCGATTTAAAATAGGAACATGGGCTAATTTAAGAAAAAACATTAATTTTAATAACGACGTAAAATATGCGAGTAACAGTTTTACGTTTACACCAAATATTGGCTTTGATTATGTTTTGAAGGGTATTTTTGAGTTTAAACCTAGATATAATATTGGTTTTACCAATACAAAATACGATATAGACGATTTTGATGATGTAAAATTTGCATCACATAATTTAATGTTAAGAACAGGTTTTTTTCTTCCAAAAGGATTGGAGTGGCGTAACGAGGTTACATATACATACAACCCTAATGTGTCTGACGATTTTCAAAAAAGTGCTTGGTTTTTTAATTCTACCGTGAGTTATTCTGTATTAAAAGATAAAGGTTTAGTAAGCTTAAAGGTTTACGATTTACTTAATCAGAATACTAATGCTATACGAACTGCAACACAAGATTATATTGAAGATGCTCAAAGTACGGTATTGCGGCGATATTTTATGCTAAGTTTTAGTTGGAAATTTAATAGTCTTGGCTCAAAAGGAGAAACCGGTGGTAATGGTATGTATATTATAGATTAAGTTTATTTAATCATTTTTTTTATAAAGCGTTTGTTTTCTTGTTCAATAGAAATAAAATATAAACCAGATTTAAGACTGGCCGTCTTAATTATATCACTCTTATTCTGTTGTAAGATGCATTGTCCAATTTTATTATATATTTTAATACTGTCGGCTTTTTTATTCAGTTTTATTTCGTTTTTAAACGGATTTGGGTAAATATTTAAGCTATCAGCTTCAATGTTTTTTTTTGGTGCTAACGTAGAATTATCAATAATAATTTCTCTTAATTTTGAAGGAAATGTGAAGACATTATAAGTTAGCTTTTCGTTTGATAAATATAGGGTATCCGTATTTTCGTTACTTTCAATAAAGCATATACCCTCAACCTGGTTTCCAAAAGGAATAAAGTTGTCTAACCTTGCTGTATTGCTATTTTCAAAAACATTTAAATTTGAAGGTGTAGTAATGTTTAGGTTATAAATTTCAAATAAAAACGGTATAATTTGGTCTTCAGAATAACCCGATAAGTATATTTTGTTTGGGCCAGCCATATCGGCGCCAGTAACTAAACCTTGTACATTAAAATTGCTAACTTTTTTCGCTGTATGTGTGCCAATGGTTTTTGGTAGGGCATAAACATCAACCTCATTATTTTCCCAGTTTTTTGTAAAAATTAATAAGTAGTCATTATAAACTACAAAAGCTTCAGCATCCCAATTGTTGTCATTTAATTTTGAAGTAAAACTTGTTTGGTTTTCGTACGTATAGTTAATAATTTCAGCATTTACTGAATTACTAGAGTTAAATTCAGATTTTAAAACTCTGTAAAACTTTAAATCGGTTCGGTTGCCAAAATTGTTACCTATGTCTCCAATGTATATATAATTATCATCTTCACCCAAATCTTCCCAGTCAAAATTAGTGGCATTATTTATTGTAATGGTTCGCTCCAGATTTCCAATAATATTAAATTCATAAAGTTCAGCACTGTTTCCGCTATCGTTATGGGTGATTAATTTATTGTTAATGTAAAGAAGTCCTGAGGTTTCGCTAGCTATTTCTGGGAAAGTAAACTTTGCTGATGTAGTTACATTTTGGGCATTTAATTGAAATACACAAATTGAGAATGTTATAAAAATACAATAACGAATCATTCTGTTTAATGTTTGATTTACAGAAAGATAATAAAAAAACATTTAAACTGTTACCATCCGCCAGAGGCACCGCCACCGCCAAAGCCACCGCCGCCAAAGCCACCACCAAAGCCGCCACCACCAAAGCTTCCACCGCCAGAGCTTCTGCCCCAGCCGCTAGAGCCACTTCTATAGCTCCCTCGACCCATATTACTTAAAATTATAGCTTCTAAAATATCGGCACCTGTATTTCTATGACCACGATTTCCGCCACCGCCACCACGATTATTTTTAGAAATAGAAATGATTATAATTATAACTATAAAGAACAGGAAAAACGCAACAGCTACAGGAAAACCAGAAGAATTTGACTGTCTAGTGCCTTTGTATTCTCCTTGAAGAACTTCAAAAATAGCATCAACTCCGCGGTTTAAACCGCCATAGTAATCGTTTTGTTTAAAATAGGGTATAATGTCACGATTTATAATGCGTTTACTCATGGCATCGGTTAGTAAATGTTCTACGCCATAACCGGTATTAATTCCAATTTTTCTATCGGCATTAGCTAATAAAATTAAAATACCGTTGTCTTCTTTTTCTTGTCCAATGCCCCAAGCTTGTCCCCATTTTGCACCTAAAAAATTAATGTCTTCGCCTTTAGTAGAATTAATAATGGCTACAACAATTTGAGTGGAAGTGGTATTGGAATATTTTATAAGCTTTTGTTCCAAACTACTTTTTTGAGAAGCAGATAGCAGGTTTTCGTAATCGTAAACGCTGGTTTGAAAACTTGGTTTTTTAGGAATATCAAACTGAGCAAAGGTTTTACTAGATGCTGTTAATAATAGAATTAAAGTTAAAACTACTTTAAAAAGCATGTGTTGTTTGTAAACGGACTTATAGCTAAATATTAATTTGTGCATATTAAAACGCTTATCCTTTTGAAATTTCGTTACTAAGTTCGTTAATATCATCGTTAGAATATGGGAAATGTTTTTTTAGCTGTTCGCCAGATTTTAAAATACCTTGAACTAACCCTTGTTTAAATTGCCCTTTTTTAAAGTGCGATTGAATAACATCTTTCGTGCTATCCCAAAAAGTAGTTGCTACTACATCGTTTATGCCTTTATCACCATAAATAACAAATGTTTTGTCGTTTATAGCAACATAAATTAGTACACCGTTTTGCAATTTTGTGTTATCCATTTTGAGTTCATGAAAAACTTCTAAGGCACGCTCGGTAGCATCTCCGTTAGAAGTTTTTTCAATGTGTACACGTATTTCGCCTGAGGTGTTTAACTCGGCTAAACGAATAGCTTCAACAATTTCTTGTTCTTCTTCAGTAGAAAGAAATGCTTCAATTTTCGACATTTTATTAAAAGTCAAATTTTACCTCAGGAGCTTTTTCAGCGCCAGCTTCAGACTCAAAATACGCTTTTTTGTCAAACCCAAATATTCCAGCAAATAAACTGTTTGGAAAAGACCTGATGGTTTGGTTATAAGGTTTTACCGCTTCATTAAAACGATCTCTTGTAACATTAATGCGGTTTTCGGTACCTTCAATTTGCGATTGTAATTCTAAAAAGTTTTGGTTAGCTTTTAAATCTGGATAACGTTCTACTGTTACTAATAAACTTTTTAAAGCACCACTTAAACCGCCTTGTACTTCATTAAATTTAGCTAATTGTTCTGGTGTAATGTTAGAAGGATCGATACTTACCGAAGTTGCTTTTGCTCTGGCATTAATTACAGCTTCTAAAGCACCTTTTTCATAATCGGCAGCACCTTTAACGGTGTTTACTAAGTTATCAATTAAATCGGCTCTTCTTTGGTAAGAACTTTCTACTTTTCCCCAAGCTTCATTTACGTTTTCATCTAGCCCAACTATAGAGTTGTAGCTTTTAATTCCGAATAAGGCTAATAATGCAATGATTACAACGGGAATAATCCATTTTTTCATGATATAAAATTATTTTTGCGGTTATATATTAGTTAGAAACACAAAGTGTGGAAAAGTTACAAATAAATAAAATAAAAGTTACAGATTCTCTTTTATTTTTATGAGTTGAACCTTAATGTTTTCAAGCTTACTTATAATATCAAAATTACTAAGTGCTTGCTTTTTTTCTTCTTTTAAATGGGTTTTTGCACCTTCAAGTGTAAAGCCACGTTCTTTAACCAAATGATATATAAATTTAAGGTTTTTTATATCGTCTGGTGTAAATTTACGGTTGCCTTTTGCGTTTTTTTTAGGTTTTAAAACATCAAATTCTTTTTCCCAAAACCTAATTAAAGAGGTATTTACCTTAAAGGCTTTGGCAACTTCACCAATGCTGTAATAGCGTTTTTCAGGTAAATCTAAGTGCATTAGTCTAGAGATTGGTTTTCTAAAGATGCGTGTTCTAATAATTTATTAAATTCTTCGGCAGTTAAACTTCCGTAGTAAAAGTTTATTGGGTTTATACGTTGGCCATCTTTAAAAACTTCGTAGTGTAAATGTGGCGCCTCAGAGCGTCCAGTACTTCCCACAAAGCCAATTAAATCGCCACGTTTAACCTTTTGGTTTTTGCGTACGTTATATTTGTATAAGTGAGCATATAAACTAATGTAGCCGTAACCATGGTCTATTCTAATATGGTTTCCATAACCCGATGAGTTGCTGTCTGCACGTTTAACAACACCATCGCCAGAGGCATAAATAGGTGTGCCTCTTGGAGCTGTAAAATCCATTCCCCAGTGCATTTTTCTAACTTTAGTAAAAGGGTCAGATCGCATGCCGTAACCTGAGGCCATTCGTGTTAAATCCTCGTTACTTACAGGTTGTATAGCAGGAATTGCAGCCAAAAGTTTTTCTTTTTCTTCGGCAAGTTTTGCAATCTCGTCTAAAGAGCGCGATTGTACAACAATTTGTTTTTGTAAAACATCTAAGCGTTTGTTGCTTTCTATAATAAGTTTAGAGTTGTCAAAGCCTTCTAAATCTTTATATCGGTTTATACCTCCAAAACCAGCTTTACGTTGTTCGTCTGGTATAGGGTTGGCTTCAAAAAAAACACGATAAATATTGTTGTCTCTATCTGCAATATTATTCAAAACGGTTTCGGCTTGCTGCATTTTTTTGTTAAGCAATTCATATTGCAATTCCATGTTTTGTAATTCGCGTTTTAAGGCACGTTCCTTGGGCGATTCAACATATTGGCTAGTAACAAAAACCATTAAAAATCCAAAAAATGCAGAGGCTAATAAAAAAATAAAAGTATACTTGAACGCTCTTCCTTTTTTACGTTCAATTTTCTTGTAGGAAAGTGATTCGGAATCGTAATAATATTTTACCTTACTCATGTCGCAATTTATGCTATTTTTGCACTTTATTTATTTGGAAATTATGAAGCCTAAATTAAATTTATGCTTAGTTTAGTCGTAATAAACGAGTAAAGATAAAAATTGTTTTCAAATAAATATAATTTAACAAAACTGTAACTATTTTAAGTTGATGAAATCTCAAGACGTTCGAGCCAAATTTTTAAGTTTTTTTGAAGATAAAAAGCATGCCATTGTACCATCGGCACCTATGGTTGTTAAAAACGATCCAACCTTAATGTTTGTAAATGCTGGTATGGTACCGTTTAAAGAATATTTTTTAGGTAATACCAAAGCAAAAAACAGTAGAGTAACCGACTCTCAAAAATGTTTACGTGTTTCTGGAAAACACAACGATTTAGAAGAAGTAGGGTACGATACTTACCATCATACTTTATTTGAAATGCTAGGTAACTGGAGTTTTGGCGATTATTTTAAGGAAGAAGCCATAGCTTGGGCATGGGAATTACTTACCGAAGTTTACAAAATAGATAAAGACATTTTATATGTTACGGTTTTTGAAGGTGATGAAGCAGATGGAACAGAAATGGATACCGAGGCGTATAATATTTGGAAAAAATATATTGCCGAAGACCGCATTTTAAAAGGAAATAAAAAAGATAATTTCTGGGAAATGGGCGATCAAGGACCTTGTGGACCGTGTAGCGAAATACATGTTGATATTCGTTCTGCTGAAGAAAAATCAAAAATCTCAGGTAAAGAATTGGTAAACGAAGATCATCCGCAAGTGGTTGAAATTTGGAACCTAGTTTTTATGCAATACAACCGAAAAGCTAACGGAACGCTTGTTGAATTGCCGAATAAACATATTGATACCGGTATGGGCTTCGAGCGTTTGTGTATGGTGTTGCAAGGCGTACAATCTAACTACGATACCGATGTTTTTATACCTTTAATTAGAGAGATTGAAACCATAACAAATACAAAATATGGTGCCACAAAAACTGAAAATAATGAGGTTGATGTTGCTATTCGTGTAATTTCAGATCACGTTCGCGCCGTAGCATTTTCTATAGCCGATGGGCAATTGCCAAGTAACACTGGAGCAGGTTACGTAATTCGTAGAATTTTACGTCGCGCTGTGCGTTACGGTTTTACATTTTTAAATAAGCAAGAACCATTTATCTACAAATTAGTAAATGTTTTAAGTGAAAAAATGGGAGATGCTTTCCCAGAAATGGTAGCTCAAAAACAATTAGTTGAAAACGTAATTAAAGAAGAAGAACAGTCGTTTTTACGAACTTTAGATCAAGGTTTAGTGCTTTTAAACAAAATAGTTGAAGATACTAAAGGAAGTACTGTTTCTGGTGAAAAAGCTTTCGAATTGTATGATACTTACGGATTTCCAATTGATTTAACCGCCTTAATTTTATCTGAAAAAGGTTTAAAACTAGATGAAAAAGGTTTTGAAGCACAATTACAAAAACAAAAAGATAGATCGCGTGCAGCTAGCGAAACTAGTGCAGACGATTGGACAATTTTAATTGATGATACTGCTGAAGAATTTATTGGCTACGACGCACTCGAAGCTAATGTTAAAATAACTAAATACCGTAAAACAACATCTAAAAAAGATGGTGATATGTATCAATTGGTATTTAATTTAACGCCGTTTTACGCAGAAGGTGGCGGACAAGTAGGCGATAAAGGGTATTTAGAAGATGCACATGGCGATGTGGTTTATATTTTAAACACTAAAAAAGAAAACAACGTTATTGTTCATTTCACAAAGAATTTACCAAAGCACTTAAACGAAAGTTTTAAGGCCGTGGTTAACGAGAGCGAACGTTATAAAACCGAATGTAACCATACCGCAACACACTTATTACACCAAGCTTTACGTGAAATTTTAGGAACACATGTTGAGCAAAAAGGAAGTGCTGTAAATGCTAAACAATTACGATTCGATTTTTCTCATTTTTCAAAATTAACCGAAGAAGAATTAACCGATGTTGAAGCCTTTGTAAATGCAAGAATTTCGGAGAAATTAAGTTTGGTTGAAAAACGAAATGTGCCAAAGGAAGAAGCTATTGCCGATGGCGCTATGAGTTTGTTTGGCGAAAAATATGGCGATACTGTTCGTTCAATTCGTTTTGGACAATCTATTGAGCTTTGTGGTGGGACTCACGTAAAAAACACCAGCGATATTTGGCATTTTAAAATCGTATCAGAAGGTGCAGTTGCATCTGGTATTCGCCGTATAGAAGCCATTACAAATGAAGCTGCTCAAACTTATTTTATTGAAAATAGCAAGGTGTATTCAGAAATGAAAGCTTTGTTGAATAACACCAAAGAACCTGTAAAAGCTCTTGAAACATTGCAAGAAGAAAATGCAAGTTTAAAAAAGCAAATAGAAAACTTATTAAAAGATAAAGCTAAAAACATAAAAGGCGAATTAAAAAGCGAAATTACCCAAGTTAATGGAGTAAACTTTTTAGCCAAAAAATTAGATTTAGATACAGCAGGTTTAAAAGACGTAGCTTTCGAGTTGGGTGGAGAAACCAATAATTTATTTTTATTATTTGGTAGCGAAAAAGAAGGAAAAGCATTTTTAACTTGTTATATTTCAAAAGAGCTTGTTGCTGAAAAAGATTTAAATGCAGGGCAAGTAGTTCGTGAATTAGGTAAATTAATTCAAGGCGGTGGTGGCGGCCAACCGTTTTTTGCAACAGCAGGAGGAAGAAAACCAGATGGTATTGCCGAGGCTCTTGAAAAGGCGAAGGAGTATATTAGCTAAAACCAATGTTTTTAGAATAGCTGAGTTTTCAAATAAGAATTAATGTCATCCCGAACACGTTTCGGGATTTCATTTTAATTATGAATCTACAAACCAAAATACCATTAAGCAAACAGTCTGGTAATTTAATAAATTACCATTCTAATATTTTGTTGCTAGGATCTTGTTTTTCAGAAAATATTGGAGATAAGCTAGAGTATTTTAAATTTAAAAATTTCCAAAACCCATTTGGTATTTTATTTCATCCTATAGCGATTGAAGTCTTAATTACTGATGCTTTAAACAATAAAATATATACCGATAATGATGTGTTTTTTCATAATGAACAATGGCATTGTTTTAACGCACATTCTAAGTTAAGTAATACTTCAAAAGAAGAGTTGCTTAATAAATTAAATCTTCAGCTTCAAAATACTAAAATACAATTGCAAACCGCATCTCATATTGTAATTACGTTGGGTACAGCCTGGGTTTATCGTTTAATAGAAAACAATTCAATAGTAGCTAATTGCCATAAAATTCCGCAGAAAAATTTTAAAAAGGAACTCTTGTCTGTTCAAAATGTTTCAGAATCACTTCAAAACATAATAAATCAAATCCGTACGATAAACAAAGATTCTTCAATTATATTTGCGGTGTCTCCGGTGCGTCATTTAAAAGATGGATTTATTGAAAATACCCGAAGTAAGTCGCATTTAATTTCAGCTATTCATCATGTTATTAACGTGCAATCAGCAAATAAAATAGGTTCAACTAACTATTTTCCTTCTTTTGAGATTATGATGGACGAACTTCGTGATTACCGATTTTACAACATAGATATGTTGCATCCTAACCAACTCGCTATCAATTATATTTGGGAAAATTTTAAACAGGTATGGATTAACGAAAAAGTATATTCAGTTATTAATGAGGTTGATAAGGTTCAGAAATCTTTGCAGCATAAACCGTTTAACGAAAATTCAGAATCACATAAGAAATTTCTTGAAAAAATAAAGGTCAAAATAGAAGCAATACAATCTCAATATCCGCATTTATTGTTCAGTATTTAACTTTTAAACTTTTTTTGTAACACTTAATCGAAAAATTAACTTTTGTTAACATAATTCTTTTACATTTAGAGTGCTATTAATCAGTTCATATTTAAAGCACCAATTACTAAATTCAATTCAGTTGATGCGTAATTGGTGTTTTTAATTTTATTAAGTTTTATTTAAAAATTACTTAACCTAAATCTAATAGTGCTAGGGGTAATCTCTTCTATATTTGTGTTGTTAGAAATAACATACTATACATTAGTTAGGCTTCATACGTCGAAGTAAACTAATGTTTTTTTATGCGTTTATTTATTAGAAACAAAACAAGTTTTTATTTTTAATTTAGAGACACTTCATTAGCGAAAAAATAAAAAATCACAAAAATATTTCTTTAACTTAGCGTATGCGAAAAATTCTTTTTGGTGTAATAATTACTTTGGTTGTATTATTCACCTTTAAATATTGTGGCGATAAACGCGAAGATAAAATTGTGCTTCAAGAAAGTTCGGCGCTTATTCAAGAACAAATAAAAAATGTTGGTAAACTTATAGTTACAGAGGGACATTTTAGCGAGGTTTTTAATTATAAGAACTCTAAAGACATTTTTGGAGATTTAGTTTCGGTTGAAAAAAAAGCTTTAGTGGTTGTTAATGCCGATGTTACGGTAGCTTACGATTTAAGTAAAATTGAATTTGAATTAGATGAAGTAACTAAAACACTTACTATTTTAAAAATACCTGAAGAAGAGATTAAAATAAATCCGGATTTTGAGTATTATGATATTCAAGCAGATTTTTTAAATCCTTTTGAAGCGAAAGATTACAATGAAATTAAAAATATTGTAAAAAAATCGTTGAGTAAAAAAATAGAAGCATCCGATTTAAAAAAGAATGCCAAAAACCGATTAATTAGCGAGCTTTCTAAATTTTATATATTAACCAATTCGTTGGGCTGGACACTTAAATACAACGAAAATCCGGTAAAGTCTGCTAATGATTTAGAGCGGGTTAAATTGTAATTTTTTATTTAAACTAATCCAGCCGCCGCCATTAATAGCTTTAATACCATTAGTTTTTAAAATATTAGCAGCAGTTCTAGAACGCACACCAGCAACACAGCAGGTTATTACTGGTTTGTTGTAGTTTTTTATTGTATCAATTTTTTGCCCAATCTCATTCAAAGGAATATTTATAGCGTTTTTAATGCCGCCTGTGGCAAACTCTTCCTTGGTACGAACATCAATAATAATAGCATTTCTTAATTGAAATGCTTTAATTTTTCTTTTACTCGATCCAAAAAAAATATTTAAAAAATGCATAGTTGCTTATTTATGTCAAATTAAAGGAAATAATATTAAACAATATCAATATGTAATATGAGCCTGTTTAAAGATGATTAATAATTTGTGTATCTTCACTTTTTACAACTATAAAGTTTTAGAATTATAATGATAGAGCCTTACGTAACATTTAATGAAAAAAATAATGTTGGTTATATTGAGTTTTTTCATCCTAGCCATAATGCCATGCCAAGTAATGTTTTAAAACAATTAGAACAAACCTTTGTAAATGCTGAAAATAGTGATGTTAAAGTACTAGTTTTAAAAAGTGGAGGAGATAGAACGTTTTGTGCAGGAGCAAGTTTTAATGAATTAATTAAAATTGAAGATGAAGCTACCGGAAAAGCTTTTTTCTCTGGTTTTGCCAATGTAATTAATGCGATGAGAAAGTCTAGTAAAATAATTATTGGTCGTGTGCAAGGAAAGGCAGTTGGTGGCGGTGTTGGTTTAGCCGCAGCAACCGATTATTGTTTGGCAACACAATACGCATCTATAAAATTAAGTGAGTTAAGTATTGGTATTGGGCCATTTGTTATAGAACCCGCAGTTACTAGAAAAATAGGAGTTTCTAATATGTCGGAAATGACATTGAATGCTGAAACTTTTTACTCTGCAGAATGGGCAAGAAGTAAAGAGTTTTTTGTTGATGTTTTTAAAACTACTGAAGATTTAGATGTAGCTGTTAAAAATTTAGCAGAAAAATTAGCAAGCTATAACCCAGAAGCTTTAAAAGAAATGAAGCGTGTAATTTGGCAAAACACTACCCATTGGGATGATTTGTTGAGTAAACGCGCAGAAATTAGTGGTAAATTAGTATTAAGTAAGTTTACAAAAGAAACATTACAACGATTTAAACAAAGTTAGAGTACATTAAAAAAGCGTTCTTATTTCAGAACGCTTTTTCTTTTATTAAAAGATATTTTATTGCATAGCTTCCGGCGGGTATTTTTTCATTATTTCTGAAACAAACTCTTTAATGCGTTCTTCTTTTTTCTCAACATTTCTACTTAAATATCCAGTTCCCATACCTTGCCATATAAGTTCTTTTTTGTTAGCATCAATAAGGTCAATAAACAAAGTGCCCTCTGTGCTAACCGAAGTTGTAGGTTGGTTCCAACCCCAGCCCCAACCAGGACCAAAACCAGGACCCCAGCCACCCCAACCCCAAGCGCCGTTGCCCCAGGTATTGTTGTAAACATCTACACGTTGGTTCGATTTAGTAAAAAGGCTAACCAGTAAATCTGGATTTTCAGACTTAGTAAATCCTTTAGCTAAAAGTTCGGCTTCAATGGCTCGTAAAATACGACGTTTATCTAGGTCGCTTATTTCTGCTTTATCTATGCCTGTTTTAAAAAAGGCGAAAGTTTTGTAATTATTAAAATCTGCTTTTTTATCATAATCGGCAGCAACTCTTACAGAGGTGCATGACGAAAAAACCATAAAAAAAGCTAAAAGAGGTAAAGTTTTTAAAAACGTTTTCATAGCAAAGTTTTTTAGTTAATTCTTAAGAAAATTTCATTAAACTTAAATATCAATAATTATACCAACCTATTGTATTTAAAAATTTTAACTAATAGCTGTTGGTTTTTTTATTATAGCCGTAAGGGCAATGCCTACAACCACTTTCGCAACAATAACCACGTTTTAAATGGTATTGTTCGGTAAAACAACGATAGCCTTCGGGCGTTAAATAGTAATCGCCTTCTTCAACTGGAATTATTTTTTTCATCTTAATCAAAGATAATGTAATTTGGATTGATTTTTGAAAAGCTTTTGTTAATGATTTTTGTTTCAAAATATTTAGTGCCCAATGGTTATTTAGGTTTAACCCTTTTTCCTTTTGTATTTTTAAAAAAGAAGGAGTTAAAACAAGATGCTGTTTTTATTAATCATGAGCGTATTCATTTAAAACAACAATTAGAGTTGTTGGTTATACCGTTTTATTTTTGGTATGTTATTGAGTTTGTATTTCGTTTATTTCAATACAAAAAGTGGCATTTAGCTTACCGAAATATATCTTTCGAGCGCGAGGCTTATCTGCAAGAAAAAAAACTAGAATATATTAAAAATAGACCGTTTTGGGCTTTTTTAAAGTATCTTCGCAGGCATGATTTTTAAGCTAGAACATAGCATAAACCAGCGCATAAATTTACCAGAAAAATATGGTATTGAACTTTATATTAAGCGAGAGGATAGAATTCATTCGTTTATTTCTGGGAATAAATACCGTAAATTAAAATACAATCTTCAAGAAGCACAGCATTTAGGTTTTAAAACTTTATTGACTTTTGGTGGGGCTTATTCCAATCATATTGCTGCTGTTGCAGCTGCAGGTAAAGTTTTTAATTTTAAAACTATTGGCGTAATTCGTGGCGAAGAGCTTCTAAATAAAATCAGTCAAAATTCTACTTTAAGTTTCGCTAAAAAAGAAGGGATGCAATTTAAATTTGTTACTCGAGAAGCTTACAGAAATAAAACAAGTGAATCATTTTTAAATCATTTAGAAAACCAATTTGGAAGTTTTTTTGTTATTCCTGAAGGTGGCACAAATGACCTCGCAGTAAAAGGCTGTGAAGAAATTTTAAATGAAACAGATAAAGATTTTAATTTTATCTGTACTGCAGTTGGTACAGGCGGCACTATTTCTGGTTTAATAAATGCATCAAACCAAAATCAGCAAATTTTAGGCTTTCCGGCGCTTAAAGGTGACTTTTTAAAAGAAGATATTAGTAAATTTGCATCGAAGAGTAATTGGAAAATAATTACAGATTACCATTTTGGCGGTTATGCTAAAATAAATGAGGATTTAATTGATTTTATAAATAGATTTAAAGCAGATAGTAATATACCGCTCGATCCGGTTTATACTGGAAAAATGATGTTCGGAATTTTTAATTTAATTGAAAACGGCTATTTTCCGAAAGGCTCAAAAATACTAGCAATTCATACAGGTGGTTTGCAAGGAATTTCCGGGATGAATACATTATTAAAAAAGAAAAATTTACCCTTAATAAAGTAACTTTTTAAATGAAAAAAATATTATTGATTTGTTGTTTAAGTTTAATTGTATTTAGTTGTAAAACAAAAAAGACAGCTACAACAAAACGACCAACGCGAACTACACAAACAACCAAACAGACTTCAACCCGCAATAAAACTGAAGAATCTACACCTAAAACTGTTACAAACAGTCCTAAAGTTTATGCAAGTAAAACTGAAGAATATATTGATTTATACAAAGAAGTTGCTCAGCAAGAAATGCAATTATATGGTATTCCTGCAAGTATAACTTTGGCCCAAGGTATTTTAGAATCGGCCTCTGGTTATGGAAGATTATCGGTTGAAGCTAATAATCACTTCGGAATTAAATGTCATGGCTGGACTGGAGCAAAAATTTATCATGATGATGATGCATTGCAAGAATGCTTTAGGAAATATAAAGATCCAAAATATTCATTCAGAGACCATTCATTATTTTTAAAAGATAGAAAACGCTATGCAGCTCTGTTCGATTTAAAACAAGAAGATTATAAAGGTTGGGCAAAAGGCTTGCGAGCTGCTGGTTACGCTACCGATAGAAAATACCCGGATAAATTAATTAGCTTAATAGAACGCTATAATTTAGACGAGTTTGATAAAAAAGTACTTGGTAAAAGTTATACGCCATATAAAGCACCAACTTATAACCAAACCTATACCGTATCGAAAGGTGATACACTATATTCTATTTCTAGAAAGTATAATTTAACGGTAAAAGAATTGCAAAAATTAAATGGTTTACGTAGTACAAACTTAAGTATTGGGCAAGTTTTAATTGTAAAACCTTAATTTTAAAAACATAAAAAATAAAAATGATTTATAAGAGAAGTAGCGCATTATTTGCAGAAGCCGAAAAAGTAATTCCAGGAGGTGTAAACTCACCAGTAAGAGCATTTAAAGGTGTTGGAGGAACTCCAATTTTTGTAAAAGAAGCAAAGGGCGCTTATTTGTTTGATGAAGATGATAATAGATTAATAGATTATATAAATTCTTGGGGTCCTATGATTTTAGGTCATGCTTTTAAACCTGTGGTAGATGCGGTAGTGGAAAAAGCACAAAAAGGGACATCGTTTGGAATGCCAACCGAAATTGAAACTAAAATAGCAGAATTAGCAGTTTCAATGGTTCCTAATATAGATAAAATCCGTTTTGTAAACTCAGGAACTGAAGCTTGTATGAGCGCCGTAAGGTTGGCACGTGGTTTTACAGGAAAGGATAAAATTATAAAGTTTGCTGGTTGCTATCATGGCCATTCCGATTCGTTTTTAATTCAAGCGGGTAGTGGTGCTAGCACCTTTGGAACACCAAACTCACCAGGTGTTACTCAAGGTACAGCAAAAGATACCTTGTTGGCAAATTACAATGATATTGAAAATGTAAAAGCTATAATTGAAGCTAATAAAAACGAAATAGCTTGTATTATTATCGAACCAGTTGCTGGAAATATGGGCTGCATCCCACCAAAAGAAGGTTTTTTACAAGCGTTAAGATCCGTTTGCGACCAAAATAATATTTTGCTGATTTTTGATGAGGTTATGACAGGCTTTCGTTTAGCAAAAGGAGGCGCACAAGAACTATTTAATATAAAAGCAGATATAGTTTGTTTTGGAAAAGTTATTGGTGGTGGTTTACCTGTTGGAGCATTTGCAGCTAGTCATGAAATTATGGATTATTTAGCTCCAGTTGGTCCTGTTTATCAAGCAGGAACTTTAAGTGGAAACCCGTTAGCTATGGCAGCAGGTTTAGCGATGTTAACCGAGTTGAATAGCAACGGAAGTATTTTTGATAGCATTAACGAAAAAACAGAATATTTACACAGAGGTATTACAAAAGTATTGAACGATAATAAAGTGGTGCATACCATAAACCGTGTAGGTTCTATGATATCTGTACATTTTGATGAAGCAGAGGTTTACGATTTTAATACGGCTGCAAAAGGTAATAATGAAACCTTTAAAAAATTCTTTCATGGTCTGTTAAGCGAAGGTGTTTATATTGCACCAAGTGCTTTCGAAACTTGGTTTATAACAGAAGCATTAACTTATGAAGATTTAGATTTTACTATAAATGCAATAAACAAAGTAGCAAAAACTTTGTAAAAAAAGCACAGCGTATTCAAAATGTTTTGAATACGCTGTGTTATCAATCAATCAACTAAAATAATTGAACCAACTCAATTATATTTTTAGGCTTTTTTACCTTCGCCTTTATTTTTTTTACCGCGTTTACCCATGCGTTCTTGGTGTTCTTGCCATTTTGCATACTGGTCATCGTTTAAAATATCTTTCATTTTAGCTTTCATAGCTATTTTATGATCTAAACGAGCGTTCTCCATAGCTAAACGTTCTTCGGCTGTTGGTTTTTTACGTTCTTCACCGCTTTCTTTTTTAGCTTTACGCTCCTCCATCATGGCTTTGCGTTTTTTTGCATTTTCTAAATTTATAGCTTGAATTTTTTCTTGTTGCGACTTTGTTAAATCTAACTCAAGTACCATTCGTTTTGTTTGTAAAGTGGCAATTTCTTCAGCAGAAAGATTCATCATTTTGTCTCCTCTATCTTTTCTGTGGTTTCTTCTTTCTCCATCTTCATTTTGCGCTACAGCTTGTAATCCTACCAATGCAATAGCAATTAAAAGTATTTTTTTCATCTTATTTTGTTTTTAAATTATTTGTCTTTAGGACTTATAAATTTTAAAATAGTTTAATAACTATTGCTACTTTAACTTGAGCTTAACAAATTGTAAATAAGAGTGAAAGATTGTGAAGTGTAATAAATACAAGGGGTTTAAAGGAGTTTTGTTTTTAAAAGTGTGGTAATAATTTTGAATAAAATTTATATTACGATTTAATAAAAAAAGAAACTTTTTATTAAATACATTAATTATTGTAGTTGTTAAAATGAAAATTTAAAAGTTTGGCTATGTGTTCCTTTTTAAATGGCTTAGAAAGGTAGTTATTCATTCCATTTTCAAGTGCTTTACTTATGGCTTCTGGAGTTACATTTGCAGATAAACCTAGTATAATTACATCTTTATCTAATTTTCTAATTTCTTTAGTAGCTTCCCAACCATCCATAACAGGCATATGTATATCCATGAAAATTAAATGGAAGTTTCCTGATTTAAACTTGTCGAGTCCTACTTTGCCGTTATCGGCTGTTTGTGCCTTGATATTAAAACTTTCTAAGAATTTTTTTAGTACTATAACATTCAGTTTGTTATCGTCTACAATAAGGACATTTAGCTTAGAAAGGTTAGTAGAGTCTTCGCTTGTTAACGATTTAATTTTAAATTCATTTTGATTGGGTAGGATAGGGAAAACAACATTAAACTTAAATGTTGTGCCTTCGTTTAGTTTACTTTTTACTGTAATATCTCCATCCATCATATTAATGAAAATTTTACTAATAGCTAAGCCTAATCCGCTGCCTTCGTATTGTTTTTTTATACTATTTTCAATTTGTTTGAAGCGCTCGAAAATAGAATCCATTTTATCGGGTGGAATGCCTATACCAGTATCTTTAATAGAAATTTTTATTTCTAATTTATTGTTTTGTGTAACTTTTTCGTTATAAATTAATGTAATACCACCATGATTTGTAAACTTTAATGCGTTTTTAAGTAGGTTGTTTATTATTTGAACAAACTTACCCTCATCTCCTGTAACAAATAAATCTTTTACCTTTTTATACTTTGATTTAAGATAAAGGTCTTTTTTTAAGAATATAAACTGGTTTACTTCAATAAGATCCTTAACTTTTTGAAAAGGATTGAACTTGATTTCTGAAAGTTCTATTTTTCCAGATTCAATTTTATCAATATCTAAAATATCATTTACAATATTTAAAAGGTTACTAGAAGATTTTTCCATTAAACCTAAATACTCTTTATTCGTTTTATTTAGTTTACTTTCTTTTAAAAGTTCAATAAAACCTAATATGGCATGTAGCGGTGTTCTAATTTCATGACTCATGTTAGATAAAAACTCTGTTTTAGCTAACGATGCTTTTTCAGCTTTTTTACGCTCTTTATTTAACTTTTTATTAGTTGTTATAAGTTTGTTGTTTGTTTCTAAAGCCAATTTACGTTCATTAACAACACTTAAATAAAAATAAACTAATAATGAAATTAATAAGCTAAATAATAACCCTATTATTAATGTTATACTAGTTAGCTCACGTCTTTTTGTGGATTGAAATTTTTTACTAGGAAAGAGTTTTAAAGTCCATTGTTGATTGTCTAAATCATCAACGAGTATATTAAATGTAAAGCTAGCTGGTGTATTTAATTTGTTGTTTGAGTTAAGTTGGAAAAATAATGTATTAGTATGGTCGTAAAGCTCAATGGCATAAAAATTATTTAAGCTAGAACTAAATTTTGTGAATTTTGCATTAAAATCCATTCCCGCAGAAATTGTGCCTTGAAAAGTGTTATTAAAGTAAACAGGTACATCAACTAGAAATGCATGACCTCCTTGTGTTAATGCACTCCAGGGTGTGATGTTTGTTTCGTTAAATTTGGCGTGGTTTATCCATTCGTCTCGGCGATATTCAACTTTAGATATGTCTAGGTTTAATGCACTTTCGTTACCAACTAATGGAGTTATTTTGCGAATTACCATTGTACTGTCTATCCATTCTAAAAACCTAAAGCTTTGGGTTTGTTCAATAAGTAATTCGGCATCTTTTTCCCAATAATTAAGAAACATGCCATTAGTAAACTCAATTCTATTTTTTAAGTTTTCAAGCTTGCCTATATCACTATTTAAAATATTTTCAAATTCTTTTGATGTAAGTTGGCCAACTTGATCAATGTTATTTTCTACTGAAGTATTTAAAGAGTTTAAACTACTTTTAAAAACTGTAAAAACTATTGTAATACATAAAATAAAAGTAAAAAGAGGTAGTAAAACTATTTTGCTTTTTAATTTATAAGGTATTTTTTGAGATTTAATCATTAATTGTTTTGCAAATAGTAATTTCTTACCAAATAAATTTAACTAAAAAAAGCACTAAAACTAGAAAAACCTTACACTTTTTAATATGTAAGGTTTTTTGTAGGGTAAAACAATGGTTTATAAAACTGTTACAAATAAGCCCTCGTCTGTTTTTTCAACTTTGGCTAAATTATTTTTAGTTAGTTCTTTAATGGTTTTATCCCATTTTTTATTAGATAAACCAGATGTGGTTTTTAATTCTGTTAATTCTATTTTTTCAGCTTTGGTTAAAACTTCAAAAACAGCCTTAGCATCTTCACTTATTTCTAAAGGTTTCTTTTCTGGTCGCATTTGCGGGAAAAATAAAACCTCTTGTATAGATTGGTTATTGGTTAAGTACATAATTAATCGGTCCATACCAATACCCATTCCAGAAGTAGGAGGCATACCATATTCTAAAGCACGTAAAAAGTCGTAATCAATAATGCCATTAGCTTCGTCGTCACCCTTTTTAGCCAATTCCATTTGGTGCTCAAAACGCTCACGTTGGTCTATTGGGTCGTTAAGTTCAGAATAGGCGTTAGCAATTTCTTTACCACAAACCATAAGCTCGAAACGTTCGGTTAATTCAGGGTTTTCACGGTGTTCTTTACACAATGGGCTCATTTCCTTTGGATAATCTGTAATAAAGGTTGGCTGTATGTAGTTACCCTCGCATTTTTCACCAAAAATTTCATCAATAAGTTTACCTTTTCCCATAGTATCATCAACCTCAATACCCATACTCTTAGCAGCTTCACGAATTTCGGCTTCTGTTTTACCAGTAATATCAAAACCAGTAAAATGTTTTATAGAATCGGCCATAGTAACACGAGCGTAAGGCGCTTTAAAATCTATTTCATGCTCACCAAAAGTAACTTTAGTTGTTCCGTTTACAGCAGTAGAACAATATTCTAAAAGCTTTTCACAGAAATCCATCATCCAGTTATAATCCTTGTATGCCACATAAATTTCCATGGCAGTAAACTCAGGATTATGCGTTCTGTCCATACCTTCATTACGGAAGTTTTTACTAAACTCGTAAACCCCATCAAAACCACCAACAATAAGGCGCTTTAGGTAAAGTTCGTTAGCAATACGCATGTATAAAGGCACATCTAAAGCGTTGTGATGTGTAATAAATGGGCGCGCAGCAGCACCACCAGGAATAGGTTGTAAAACCGGAGTTTCAACCTCAAAATATCCAGCATCGTTAAAAAACTTACGCATGGCGTTAAACAGTTTTGTACGTTTTACAAAAACCTCTTTAACATTTGGGTTAACCACTAAGTCGGCATAACGTTGTCTGTAACGTAATTCTGGATCGTCAAATTTATCATGAATATTTCCATCGGCATCAACTTTAGGTAAAGGTAGTGGTTTTAAAGCCTTGCTTAATAGCGAAAAATCTTTAACCATAACCGTTTTTTCACCAACTTTAGTTGTAAAAAGCTCACCTTCAACACCAATAAAATCACCTATATCAAGTAATTTTTTGTAAACGGTATTGTATTTTGTTTTATCGTCTCCAGTACAAATTTCATCTCTGTTAAAATACACTTGTACGCGCCCTTCGGCATCTTGTAATTCGGCAAAACTAGCATTACCTTGTATACGTCTAGACATTAAACGTCCTGCGATAATAACCTTTTTACCAGCTTCAAAATTGGTTTTAATCGTTTTCGAGCTATCATTTACCGGATAAAGATCGGCCGGATATGGATTAATACCTAACTCTCGTAATTTTCCTAATTTGTCTCTTCTTACAATTTCTTGCTCTGATAATTGCGCCATAGCTTACTTACTTGATAAAATTTTAATGGCGCAAAGATACACATTTGCCATTGTTTTTAAACATCATATTTTTACTATTTTTTAGGGCGTTACCACAAGGGTCGGGCTTTCGCTACTCGCTGCCTTCTGCGGCGGCGAGCTCAAACACACCGCTCAATCCCTAACGCAACTTGTAACAAACCAAAAACTTTTTCGTCAAATAAATATCAATCAATAAAAAATCAAAAAAAATGAGTTTCTGGAGAGTTTTACTATCAATTATTTGTCCGCCTTTAGCAGTTCTAGATAAAGGCTGTGGTTCAATTATAATCGTGTTTTTATTATGGCTTTGTGGTTGGGTGCCTGGTGTAATTGCGGCGTTGGTAATACTTAATAATCCTAATAATTAATTTATCTTTGTAAAGTACAACCAAATCTATAACAATGTTAAAAAACATTACTATTCTTATTTGCTCATTCTCTTTATTTTTAACAAGTTGCCAATTCAGTGAAGACATTTACATAAATGAAGATGGCTCTGGAAAAATAGCCTTTTCGTTTGATGGCTCCCAGTTCATGCAAATGGCTGGAGATGCAATGGGAGAAGAAGCTCAAGAATCTATAGATTCTACTTTTAGTTTTAAAGAAATTTTAAACAAAAAGAAAGATAGTATAGCAACTTTGTCTGTAGAAGAACAGAAAAAACTAAAAAAATTCGAAAATTATGATATACACATGATAATGGATTCTGAAACCAAAATCATGAAATTAGAGGTATATACAGAGTTTACAGATGCTTCTAATATGCAAGATATGTTTAAAGCTATGACTACTTTTAGCGAACTTGAAGCTAATAAAAAAGAAACCCCTATAGGAAACGATAAAGCTAATCCGCTTTCATCATTAAATAATAGTGATTATACAAATGTATCATATACATATAATGGAAATAAATTTACACGAAATGTTCAGTTTATAGATAAAGAAGGGTATAAACAACTTACAGATAGCTTAAAACAAATGTCTGCAATGTTAGGGACTTCTGTTTACAAGTTAAATTATCATTTTGCTAAACCTATAAAATCGATTAATAATGATAATGCCATGTTTAGTGCAGATAGAAAAACAGTAACGGTAGAGTTTCCTTTTATGACATATATGTTAGACCCAGAAGCATTAAACCTAGAAGTAATTTTAGAAGATTAATACATTGAATAAAAAAGTAATTTTAGAAGATTTAGGCCATAAAGATTATAAAGAAACTTGGGACTACCAAGAAAGTTTATTTAAAGGCATTGTAGATACCAAAATAAAAAATAGGCGAGAAGAAGCTGGTTTAAAAACCAAAAACTACTTTTTATTTGTAGAGCATTCGCATGTTTATACTTTGGGTAAAAGTGGCGATTTATCTAATTTACTTCTAGACGAAAATCAGCTTGCTAAAAAAGGGGCAACGTTTTATAAAATTAACAGAGGGGGAGATATTACCTATCACGGTCCGGGGCAAATTGTTGGTTACCCTATTTTAGATTTAGAAAACTTTTTTACCGATATACACAAGTATTTACGTTTGCTAGAAGAAATGATAATTTTAACTTTAGCTGAATACAACTTAAAAGCAGAACGAAGCCCTGGAGAAACAGGAGTTTGGTTAGATGTAGGAACACCGTTTGCTCGCAAAATTTGTGCTATGGGTGTTCGTGCAAGCCGTTGGGTAACCATGCACGGTTTTGCTTTAAATGTAAATGCCGATTTGGGGTATTTCGATAATATAATTCCTTGCGGTATTCGCGGTAAGGCAGTAACATCTTTAAATGTTGAGTTAGGTAAAAAAACAGTAGATGAAGCCGAAGTTAAAACCAAACTTTTAAAGCATTTTGAAACCTTATTTGGCGCATATTTTATTACTAAATGAAATTAAAACGCATTTTTAAAATAACTTTACTAATATTCTGCATACTTATAGCAGGGCTATTTAATTTTGCGTTGTTTTATTTTGTTTTTGGTGGAGGTTTTAGTTTTAAGAACAGGCAGTTTTTATTGGTAGCAGTAGCTTTTACAGGTATATCAAGTGTAATCTACCATATAAAAACGTTACCCATGTATAAACCTAAAGCAAAAAAAGTAGCAGAAATAAACTACGTACTATGGGTTTTAAACGGGCTATTTGCTTTAGCCGTATTATATCTTGCGATACGTTTATGGTATGATATGTTTTATAAGGTAAATTGGAAAGGTACTAATGAAGATTATCTTATTATACTATTGTTTTTTATACCTATGCTATTTACTGCAATTTCTATTCTTATTGAGGAGCGTGTACTTTATAACATAATTATAACATCTCGAAAGCATTCTCACTTCAATAAAATTAATCAAATTGGTACTAAACAACATAACGAAAATTCTAATTAAACACAGTAAGTTTAATAAGCTAAATTTTTGTTAAAACCGTGTTGTAAACTTCTAATTAACAATTTCTACGGTTAAATTTTTGCATTTTTGCTTTTTAGAATCAGCCTATCTAAATTTAAAAGACCATCCTAAATATATGAACTTTCAATTCATTAAGCTTTTTGCATTTTCTTTCCTATTATTATTTGTGAGCTATTCGCATGCACAAAGTATTGAAATTAAAGGAAAAATTTTAGATGAAACCAGCAACGAACCTTTAGCATATGCAACAGTTTTAGTTGCAGATTCAGAAACTAAACAACCAATTTCAGGTACAACAACAGCTGAAGATGGTTCGTTTTACCTAAACACAGATGCAAAAAGCTTTTACATAGAAGTAAGTTATATTGGTTTTATTTCAAAAACCTTTAATCAATTCAATATTAAAAATAATACGATTGATTTAGGCACATTTACGTTAGCCGAAGATGCTGCCCAATTAGATGTTGTTTTGGTGCAAGCCGAAGTGTCTCGAACTCAATTTAAACTCGATAAACGCGTGTTTAATGTAGGGAAAGATATTGCAAGTACTGGCGCTAGTGCGTTAGATGTGCTTAACAATGTGCCCAGTGTTAATGTAGATATTGAAGGTGCTATTAGCTTACGCGGAAATTCTGGAGTACAAGTTTTAATAAACGGAAAACCTTCTATTTTAACCGACGATGGCGGTGCTTTAGGAAGTATTACTGCCGACATGATTGAAAATATTGAAGTTATAACAAATCCATCAGCAAAATACGATGCCGAAGGAACCTCAGGAATTATAAACATAATCATTAAAAAAGAAGAGCGTAAAGGCGTAAACGGTTCGGTAAGTTTAAATACGGGAATTCCAGATAACCACAGTATTGGTTTGAGTTTAAATAGACGTTCAGAAAAATTTAATTTATTTACACAGTTTGGTTTAGGACGCAGAAGTTATCCAAGAGATAGCGAAGGTGTTAATATTGATTTAGATGATAATACAACCCTAATTAATAGCGGAACCGAGTACAGAAACGAGAAATTTTACAATATTACCTTAGGAATAGATTATTATATAACATCAAATGATGTGTTAACCCTTTCGGGGAATTTTGCCTACGAAATTGAAGATCAGCCTTCAAACTACAACTTTCAACTTTTTGATGAAAACGATGCTTTAGAATCTGAATGGAACCGAAACGAAACCACCGAAGCTACAAACCCGAAATGGCAATACGAACTGGTTTATAAGAAAGATTTTAAAGACCATGACGATCACGATTTATTGTTTAGTGTAACTGGAAACTCGTTTGCAAAAGACCAAAACTCACTGTTTAACGATGTTACCGTTGCTGGTGAAGATTACGATGCTACACAAAAAATTAGAACAGATTTTTCCGAAGATAATTTTACGTTTAAGTTAGATTATACCAAGCCATTTAACGAACAATGGAGCATGGAAGCAGGAGGTCAATATGTGTTAAACGATGTAAGTAATGATTATGAAGTACAAGATTTAGATGGTGGTGTTTTTGTAACAGATACCGGGTTAACCAATATATTTAATTTTAACCAAAACGTTTTGGGTGTTTATGCTTCTGGAGCTTATCAAGGTGAAAAATGGGGTTTAAAAGGAGGTGTACGTTTAGAGCATACCGATTTAGAAACTCTACTTGAAACTACCAACGAATCTAATAATCAAGACTATTCAAATTGGTTTCCTAGTTTGCATTCTTCTTATAAGTTTTCAGATGTGGTTTCACTGCAAGCAGGATATTCAAAACGTATTTACAGACCAAGATTAAGAGATTTAAATCCTTTTTTTAATATTAGAAACAGTTATAGCATCCGCCAAGGAAATCCAGAATTACAACCCGAATTTACCGATTCGTATGAAATTACAACTATTTTTGATATTAGTAAAACGGCGTTGAATTTTGGCGTGTATCATCGTTTTACAACCGATGTTATTGAAAGTATTACCACAGCAGAAGATAATGTAAGCACCGCAAGACCAGAAAATATTGGAACGAACAGTACTGTTGGTTTCGAATTCAATACCAAATATTCTCCTATAAATTGGCTAACATTTAATGTCGATTTTAATTTTAATTATTTTAATAGAGAGGGGACTTTCGAAGATCAGGTTTTCGATTTTAATGGCGATCAATGGACGTCTAAATTAATGGCAAAGTTTAAATTGCCAGCAGATATCGATTTTGAAGCTACAGGAAACTATCAATCCGATTACGAAACTGTTCAAGGTAACACCGAAGCTATTGCGTTTTTAGATATCGGGCTTCGTAAAAAAATACTTAAAGGTAAAGGCGTTTTTAGTTTTGGTGTTCGCGATGCTTTTGCCTCACGAAATTTTGAGAGTTTTACAAACCAAGACACGTTTACTAATTACTCTAAAAACTCACGAGGTCGTTTTTTAACTTTTGGCTTTAGTTACGGTTTTGGTAAAGGTGAAGCTATGGAATATAGTGGAGGTAAAAGGCGTTAAGGTTGTTTTAAAACCATTTTAATGTTCTCTAACTTTCCGTCAATATTTTCAGGGATTTCTAAATTTAGAATTTTACAAATTAAGGGGTAAATATTAACGTTTTTTATTTCAGGAATGGTTAAGCCGGATTTGAAGGCGGGACCGTTGGCATAAAAAATGCCCTGCATATCTTTGTAATTGGTTGAATATCCATGAACACCAATGTTTTTAAAAGGTCCCATACCTTTTTTTGTAGAAAAATAATATCCGTAATCCGGAATTATTTGCACAGTTCCCCAATCAGGATTACTAGGTGTATATTCAAAACCTGGTGTGTTTTCTGTTTTATAAACTTTAAAATGAAGTTCTTTTGGCTTTAAAAATGCTAAAATAGAATCGGTTGAAACGTTGGGTTTAGGGTGCAAGCTTACAAAAGCACCGTTACTAATAGATGTGTATAAATTATTGTTTTCTATTTGTGTTAAAGAAATAAAATTTTTGGTATTTACTTCTGCCATCCCATGATCAGAAACAATTATAATATTAACAGGTAGTTTGGTTTTGGCAATACCTTCAAATAAATTTCCTAAATTTTTATCTAAATTGTAAAGTTTATTTTTGAGTTCTAAATCGTTATTGGGTCCGTATTTATGCCCGATATCATCCATGTCTGAGAAATACATGGTAATAAGTTTTGGACGTTTATTTTCCGGAAGATTTAACCAGTTTAAAACATCATTTACACGTTTTTCATTTTTTATTTTAGCATCATATTTTTTGTAATATGTAGGGTGTTTACCTTGAATATTGGCTTCCGTACCTACAAAAAAGTAACTTGCAGTAATAATATTATGTTTTTGAGCTTGTAGCCAAATAGGTGTGCCATTGTAAAATTCGCCGTCTTCAACAACAGTTCTGTTACCAATGCTGTAAACAGCATCTTTTTTATAGCTGTAAAATGTATTACCAATTAAGCCGTGTTTGTCTGGATACATGCCAGTGGCAATGCTGTAATGGTTAGGAAATGTTTTTGATGGAAAAGAAGAAATTAAGCCTTTGCTATTTACGCCTGTTTGTATAAATTTTGAAAGATTTGGAGGTGAAAATCTATTTACATAATCCCAACGAAAACCATCTAATGAAATTAAAATTACATAAGGTTTACCTTCTGGTGTTCTTGTGTTTATTTCAGTTTTTATGCTTCCTGGTTTTGCAGTTTTACATGATTGGAATATTAATAATAAAGCAATTAAATAGAATAATAGCTTGTTTTTTATCATAATTTTTAAGCTTATTGGTGGTTACAAGTAGTAAAAACTAATGTATTACTTTATGAATGCAGCTTGGTTAAAATTTTTCTAAAAAAAGGTTAATTTTTTTAAATACTATTTTAATAATGGTATCTAATAGTTCTATCATTTAAGGCTTGCTCATTTCTATAATTATTAACGGGCATATTGTTTTTTAGTTTTAAGATTTCTTCAACAGATAAAATAATAGGTTTTTTAAAGAGAATCCAATTAACATTTTCTGTACAAGGAGGCGTTGTTAAAGAACCGTTGTAGGTATAATAATCTTTGGAATGTTGAAAGAGTGAAGACAAATCTATTTTTTTATGTATATATTTAGTATCTCCATTTTTAAGAGGTAAAAAACTTTCTAAAAACTCAAATAATTGGCTTTCATTGCCTTCTTCACCAAGAATGCCTAATACACTTATTTCGCCGTGTTTGTTAATGTGAACTAAGTGAATTTCAATAGGATAAATTATACCATTTATCTTATGCTCTGATGGTTCGTGAAAGTGAATTTGTTTTAGGTAATATATATCATTTTTATAAAAAATAGAATCACCTATTTCGAAATCAAACTGTATAGAGTGTCCGTTATTATTTACTTTTTCAATATAGGTTGATGGAGAATAATGTATTTTTAAATCTGATCTATTTTTAACAGAATCTGTATGGGTGTGAATTATGTTTATTGGTGACTGGTGTAGGCCATCACATTCTGTGTTTGCTTCAATTTCAGCCCAATGCTTTGGAGCTGTTTCGCCTTGATAGCTCCAGTGTTTTATTTTATGTGGGGTATTATTTAATGCAAGCCCTTTTGTTTGTTTTTTGCATGATATAAGGCTTATTGTAAGAAGTGTAAATAAGGTGTAAACTATTGTTTTCATGATGCATAAAAATTCTATACATCAAAATTAATATTGTAGTTTTCAAGAAAAGCTAACTTATATCAGGTTTTGTTATTAGTTGTTTAAAAATTCTAAAATTTTAGTATTTATAGCATCAGCTTGGTCTATAGATAAAAAATGACCGGCATTTGTAATAATTTCACCTTGCCCTTTTTGTAGTGTTTTAGCAAGTTCTATGGTTTTTTCGTTGTTAATAGCATCATTATCACCAATTAAAACCAAAGTGGGTAATTTTAAGTTTTTTAATTCATTTCTAGAAAATGGTTTCATTTTCAGCATTAACTTATTCAAGGTGTCTTTTCCTGTGCCTATTTTATATTGTTTTATATATGTGTCGCTAATATTATTTGGGTTGTTAGACATGGCTTCTAGTGTTTGATTAACACGTTTTTCTTTAGAAGAAAACACATAAATAATATTTTTAAGTAAATCTGAGCTGGGTTTTATCCAAGTAAAAGTTTGAGCAGGACTTAGTAAAACCAATTTTTTTATTTTTTCAGGATTGTTTAAAGTTAAATTAGTGGCAAGCCAACCGCCTCGTGATGCCCCAATAAGATTGAAGTTATTTAAATCGAGCGCATAAAATATTTCGTTGTACCAATCTATTACGGTTTCAATGTCATCTATATCTTTTTGAATACATGATTTACCAGGTTCTAAAATAAAATCGATAGCAAAAACACGATAATTATCGCTAAGGCTTTTAATGTTTGGATACCACATGGTAGAACTGGCATTCATACCGTGAAGTAAAACTATAGATTCTTTATTGCTCTTGCCGCTAACAATTACATGAGCAACACCATATGTTGTGGGAATATAAAGTTCTTCAAAATTTACATCCCATAGTTTTAAACTTTCGTTGTAAGCTTCAAAGTATGCTTTATTTGATGCTACAGCATTTGTAATATATTTTGGTGTGGCTTTGTATTTGTCGTATTTATTAGTGCAATTAAAAAGTAAAATGCAAAGTGCTAAATATAAGATTAATTTCATGGTTATTTTCTGCTAAAAGCAATACTATCGTTAACAGCAATTTCCCATTTGTCAACTAAACCGGCGTTAATTTCAAAAACATATTTGGCAGGAACGTTAGAGGGTAAAGATGCTTCGTTATAAGGTTTTGCGTTTTTTTGAAAACTAACAATTTTGTTATTGTTATCAATAAAAATTAAGTCTAAACCAATTTTTGTGTTTTTCATGTAAAACGAACGTGGTTGCATATCGTTAAAAATAAAAAGCATTCCATGGTTTTCCTCCATATTGTTTCTATACATTAAACCAGTTTGCGTTTCGTATTCGGTTTCGGCAATTTCTATATCAAAATTAACCTGACTGCTATCACTTTTAAAAATTGTAAGTTCGCCTTCTTTTGAGAAAGTGATTTCGGTTTGTTTAATTACTTTTTTATCATCTTTACAAGAGAAATAAACTAGTATAAAACTCAACAATAAAACAGAAAAAAACCTTTTTGAAGTCATTATTTTAGCGCTGTTTTAGGTTTGTAAACAAACATAAAATAAAGACCAATTAAAATAAACGGAATACTTAACCATTGCCCTGTATTTAAGCCAAACCAGTTAATATATTCTTCGCCTTGTGGTTCTTTAAAGAATTCAACAAAAAAGCGAATAGACCATAGTAGAATTAAAAATAAACCAAATAAAAATCCGGTTTGTTCGCTTTTTTTTGTTTTAGCATAGAAATACAACAAAATTAAGAATACAAAAATGTAGCAAAACGATTCGTAAAGTTGTGCTGGGTGCCTGTATGGTATAGCCTCTAAAAGTTCAGGATTGCTAGCAATGGCATCGTAGGCTTTTTGTACATCTTTAATACCTGTAATACGGGTAACTTCGTATTTATTATAATAATCTTGAATAAAACGAACGCCTAACGGGAAGTCTCCAGATTTTTTACCAATAATTTCAGAGTTTATAAAGTTTCCAATTCTAATAAAAACTGCGCCTGAAGCCACCGCAAGCACAATACGGTCTAAAATCCATAAAATAGATTTGTAGTTGTATTTTTTACGATATAAATACATACCTATAATTATGCCAATAGCAGCGCCATGACTTGCTAAGCCTTGGAAACCTGTGAATTCTACCCCATTTTTAAAACTGAAAGGAAGAAAAATGCTAAAGAAATCTTGTTGTATTAATTCCGACTGATAAAATAATACATGCCCTAAACGAGCACCAAGCATTGTCGCTAAAACTGTGTATATAAATAACGGGTCGAGGTAGTCCAACGAAATTTTTTCTTTGGTAAAAATACGTTTCATGATATAAAAACCAATTACAAATGCAGCAACCCACATTAGGCTGTAAAAATGTATTTTGAAATTTCCAATAATATCAATACCTGTAACGGGATTCCAATCTAGTTTTAGTAAATGCATAGGTGTAATTTTATGGGTAAATATAACCCTAAATACAATGTTTTTTGTTAAATTTTAATTAATAAGTGAGATGGTTTCTATCTCGAAAATTAAATTAGACTTTCCAGGAATACCACGGTTGCCATATTCGCCATAAGCTAAATGGTATGGAATAAAAAAGGTAGCTTTATCTCCTAAGCTTAATTGTTTTAAGCCTTCTTTTAAACCTGCAATTAATGGTGCATCTGCACTTAGTTCTAGTTCTACAGCTTCATATTTATCTGCTAATTTTCTTTTTTCGTTTACGGCATCAAGTGCTTCTGCTGTTTCAAGCTTGCTTGTTTCAAGTAGTTTTGCGTTTTCAAAATATACGGCATAGTGGCATAAAACAATATCGCCATCTTTTAACTTTTCTCCTGTGCCTTTTTCTGAAACAAAATATTTTAAGCCAGACTCAAGTGTTTTAGCTTTAGCTTTTTGGGCATCAAACTTGTCTTTTGAAGCTTTAATAATAGCAGCTTCTTTTTCTGCTTTTTCTTTTGCAAGGCGTTCTTCTTCTGCAAAATGATTAATAAAAATTTCGTTAGCCTTAAATTTTTTAGCGGTTTTACCTTTTCTAATAATGTTTAACTCTTGAATAATAACATCGTTTTTTGGGCGATTTCTGTTATCTACCTCTACATTTGAGATAGAGTCTTGAATATTTAAACCTATAACCAATTCTCCAAATACACTATGTACATTGTCTAGATGAGGTTTAGGTATTTCGGTAATAAAAAACTGGCTGCCATTGCTATTTGGGCCTGAGTTTGCCATAGATAAAATTCCTGGCTTGTCGTGTTTTAAATCGGGGTGAAATTCATCTTTAAACTTATATCCAGGATTTCCCATACCTGTTCCTGTTGGGTCTCCACCTTGAATCATAAACTTATCCATTACTCTATGAAAAATAAGGCCGTTATAAAACTTTTTACCTTTATAAGCACTATCTACCATAGTGTTTGTGCCTTCTGCTAGCGAAACAAAATTGGCAACAGTTACTGGTACTTTTTCACTTTCTAATTTGGCAACCATAACGCCTTTGTTTGTAATAAATTCAGCATAAATACCATCTTCAAGTTCAGGGTATTGAGCTTTACATGAAGTAAGATTAATACATACTAAAACATTTAAAATGAAAATAGATTTTTTGTAGATGTTCATTTTTTAAGGGTTTAATTTTGGGTAATTGAGTTAACGGTTACTTCGCAGATTAAAGGAGTGTTGTGTTGAATTTTATTCTCGTCACCATAGTAGCCATAGGCTTTTTGCGACGGAAAAATAAAAGTTACAGTTTCTCCGGTTTTCATAAGTTTTAAGCCCTCTCTCATGCCTGTGAACAATTCTTCTTTATCCATAGCATAGTTTTGGGTTTTTGTATCTTCGAAAGAATAAATTTCCTTTCCGCTTAAGGTTTTTACATTGTAGTTGTAGTTTACAATATCTCCAAACTTTGGTGTGCTAAGTGTATCTGCCTCAATTTTGTTATTGTAATAATACCAAAAACCATTTTCTGATGCAATGTAATTTTGCTCTTGTTTTTGCATTAACTTTTCAATTAAAGCATGTTCTGTAGCATTTAATTTTTTATTACGTTCTATAGATTCGTTAATAAAAGAGCCAGATTTTACAGTAATTGGGCGTCTTGCTTCTGGTGTTTTACAACCAAATATAAAAATGGGAATTAGTAGCGTTAAAAACTTATTCATTGTTAAGGGCATTATTGTAAGACGGTAATATACTAATAAATTTTTCAACTGTTTCATTTAGAGATAAACTACTTCGCCCTCCTGCAGCATTGGTGTGGCCGCCACCGTTAAAATGTTCGCGAGACATTAAGTTTACCGAAAAATTACCTTTAGATCTTAATGAGATTTTTATGATACCTTCCTGTTTATCTTCAATAAAAATTGCAGCTAAAACAATACCCTGAAGTGATAAGCCATAATTAACAAAGCCTTCAGTAAAGCCTTTTTTATAGTTATAGCGATTAAGTTCGTCTTGAGAAAGTGTAATATAAGCCGTTTTACTTTCAGGTATGGTTTTTAAGTTGTTAAGAGCGCAACCCAATAGTTGTAAACGTTCAAAACTATTAGTGTCGTAAATATTGTTATGTATTTGCGAGTTATTAGCGCCTTTTTCAATTAAATTGGCAATAATGTGATGTGTTTTACTAGTAGTTGATGGAAAACGAAACGAACCAGTATCAGTCATTATACCTAAATATAAGCAGGTTGCAATATCGGAATCAATTAAATTGGTGTCGTTCAATAAATCTATGTAATTGTAAACCATTTCGCAGGTAGAGCTCATACTAACATCGCTGTAGGTATAGGTAGCATAATTATCTGGAGCCTGATGGTGGTCTATCATTATTTTTAAAGCTTCACTGTTAGCTAGGGCGGTTTCCATTTCTCCAGTTCTGTGGAAAGCATTAAAATCTAGAGTAAAAATAACATCGGCACTATTAATTAATTTGTCGCTAGTATCTTTATCTGTTTCATATTTTAAAACAACGTTATTTCCAGGAACCCATTTTAAAAATTCTGGATAATCGTTTGGCATTATAACCTGTACATTATGATTTAATTTTTTTAAATAATGAAATAACCCTAACGATGAGCCAATAGCATCGCCATCTGGGTTTTTGTGGGCTACAATTACGATGTGTTTTGGGGTTGAAAATAAATGTTTTATGTCGAGTAAATCTTGCTTTTTCATAGTTTGCGAAGATACAATTTTTTAAAATTGAATAACTTGTTTTTAATTATAAATAGCGTACTTTTGCAGGCAAATAAATACATTACATGGCAACAAATAGAACATTTACAATGCTTAAGCCTGATGCTGTTGAAAAAGGACACATTGGTGCAATACTAGAAAAAATTTCTGCTTCAGGTTTTAAAATTGTAGCAATGAAATTAACACAATTAACGAAAGCTGATGCTGAAGAATTTTATGCAATACACAGCGAGCGTCCGTTTTATGGAGAGTTAGTAGAGTACATGACTCGCGGGCCAATTGTTGCGGCTATTCTTGAAAAAGAAAATGCGGTTGAAGATTTTAGAACTTTAATTGGGGCAACTAATCCAGAGGATGCAGCAGAAGGAACTATTAGAAAATTATATGCGGCTTCTATAAGTGAAAATGCAGTGCACGGTAGCGATAGTGATGAAAACGCTGCTATTGAAGGTGCATTCCATTTTTCAGGAAGAGATACTTTCTAATAATTTTTAAAATAAATACAAAAAAGCCCGCAACATTGTTGCGGGCTTTTGTTTCTCTTAAAAAGTTACTACTATATTAAACAAGTTTTACGTTTACAGCGTTTAACCCTTTTCTTCCTTCTTGTAAATCGAATTCTACGTTGTCTCCCTGTTGAATTTCATCAATTAAACCAGAGATGTGAACAAAATGTTCTTTGTTTGAACCTTCTTCTGTAATAAAACCAAACCCTTTGGTATCGTTGAAGAATTTAACTGTTCCTGTCATTTTTTTTTAAGATATTAAATTAATTATTTGTGTTAATGCAAACTCAGTGCCAAATAATAATTATTAGCTATCTATTTAACAAAAAGTTAGACGACCGAAAGATAAAAAAAAAGCCTATTGAAAATAAATTTTCAACAGACTTTTTTAATCTTGTAAGTGTTAAAGTATATGTTTAGATTACTTTTACGTTTACGGCGTTTAATCCTTTTCTACCTTCTTGTAGATCGAATTCAACATTATCGCCTTCACGAATTTCATCGATAAGTCCTGAAATGTGTACGAAATGTTCTTTGTTGTTGTCGTCTTCTACGATAAATCCAAATCCTTTTGAATCATTGAAGAATTTTACGGTACCTTTACTCATTGTGTTTTTATTAAATTAAGGGGCAAAGGTAATGTAAATAAGTATAGTAACCGGTATTTTAGTAGTTTATTTTAAATAAATTTTAAAATGTATTTATCTTAAAATCAGTTTTTTAATAATTTCTTTGCCTAACTCTTCATTAAGCATGTTAATTATTTTTTGTTTTCCGTAGCTTAATTCTTCACGAAGTACACTGGAACTTAAACTAACATAAAGGGTTTCACGCTCTAAACTAACTGAAGTGGTATAGTTGTTTATGCCGTTACCCATTAAATTTTCCCAGGCATTGGCAACGTTTACTTTATCTAGGCCTTTATCTAACTTGTTGGTTTCAACAAACTGCTTTAGCGCATCGCTAATACTTAAGTGGTCGTGGTTTCGTTTTGCCATAGTTTTTACAGGTTAAATATCTCGTAGCTTTGGTGTACTTGTTTTACAGCATTTTCGGTTCGGTTAGCATGTGTATCGCTAATAAATAACTGGCCAAAATTTTCATCGTCAACTAATTTAATAATTTGTGCAACTCGGTTTTCATCTAATTTATCAAAAATATCATCGAGTAATAAAATAGGATTAACGCCGCTTTGGGCTTTTATAAAATCGAACTGTGCTAATTTTAAAGCTATTAAAAATGATTTTTGTTGTCCTTGGCTCCCGAATTTTTTAATGGGGTGCGTTTCAATATTAAATTGTAAATCGTCTTTATGTATGCCAACACTAGTGTATTGTAGTGCTTTATCTTTATTAATGGCTTGTTTTAAAAGTGTGTTTAAATCATTATCAAATAAATGGCTATTGTATACCAAATCTACCTCTTCATTACCATTACTAATAGCGTTGTAGCGCGACTTAAAAATAGGAATAAATTCTTGTAAAAAGGCATCACGTTTTTTAAAAACTTGAGAGCCGTATTCGTTTAATTGGTTGTTATAAACATCTAGTGTGTCTTGATTAAACGTATGGTTTAGTGCAAAATATTTTAATAATGCATTACGTTGTGCAAGAGTTTTATTATAACTAATTAATTGGTTTAAATAAGTTTTGTCGCTTTGCGAAATTACGCTATCAATAAATTTTCGGCGGGTATCGCTACCTTCAATAATTAAGTCTCTATCGGCTGGCGAAATAATAACTAAAGGTAAAAAACCAATATGTTCACTAAATTTTTCGTAAGCTTTTCCGTTACGTTTAATAATTTTTTTTTGACCACGTTTTAGGCTTATTGTTATTTTTTCTTCCGTTTCAATTTTTTCATAATTACCATTTATTACAAAAAAATCTTCATCATGTTTTATGTTTTGCGATGCTACAGGGTTAAAATAACTTTTTCCGAAAGATAAATGATAAATTGCATCGAGTACATTTGTTTTTCCAATACCATTATTACCAACAATACAGTTAATTTTGTTGTTAAAAACAAACGATTTACTCTCAAAATTTTTGTAATTAAGTAAAGAAAGTGATTTTAAAATCATAAAAAAAGGCAACTATAAATGCATTTAAAGGCTTGCAAGCTTAAAGAAGCGCAAATTATTGAAAAATATCAAATAAATAGGCTTTTAGTTATGAAGAAAAATTTTATTTTTGCGCCACATTAATTTAGACAGCATAGCATGGCGACTTATAAAAAGAAAGGTGGGAAACCACAAACAAAAGTAGAAAAGCAAATTGATATTGAAGAGGATTCTACTACGGCTGAAGTATTTAATACTTTAGATGAAACAGCTTCAAAAACAGAGGCTTTTGTAGAAAAAAATCAAAAATATATATTTATTATAATTGGTGTTGTAGCCTTAATAGTTCTTGGTTCTATGGGGTACAAAGAGTTTATTGCTAAGCCAAAACAAACTAACGCCATGAACGATATGTTCCAGGCGCAAAAGTATTTTAATGAGGCTGTAAATAATGCAGGTACAGCAAAAGATTCATTATTTAATTTAGCATTAACTGGAGGAGAAGGTAAATTCGGTATGTTAGATATTATTGATGAATACAGCGGAACACCGTCTGCTAATTTAGCAAATTATTATGCTGGTACGGCATACTTAAATTTGAAAGATTACAAAAATGCTATTGAGTATTTAAGTGATTTTAGCAGTGAAGATGAGGTTTTAGCCCCATTAGCAAAAGGAAATATAGGTGATGCCTTTGCACAATTAAACCAACAAGAAGATGCTTTAAGTTACTATGAAGAAGCAGCAAATATGCGAGATAACGAATACACTACACCAATGTATTTGTACAAAGCAGGTGTAATAGCTTTAGAATTAGGAAAAGCAAGTAAAGCATTAGGTTACTTCGAGACTATAAAAGAAGATTACTCTAATTCAACTGAAGCTTCGCAGGTTGAAGTTTTAATTGGTAAAGCGCAAGTGTTGGCTAATAAATAATATATGGCTACAAAAAATAAAAACTTATCACAATACGATAAAAACACAATCCCAAACGCGAATAACTTTCGGTTTGGGATTGTTGTTTCAGAGTGGAACGAAAACATCACAGAAGGTTTATACCAAGGTGCTTTTGATGCCTTAATTGATAACGGTGTACCTCACAATTCTATAATTCGTTGGGATGTACCAGGAAGCTTCGAGCTAATTTATGGCTGCAAAAAAATGATAGAGCAAAATGTTGATGCTGTAATTGCTATTGGAAGTGTAATACAAGGCGAAACCAAACACTTTGATTTTGTTTGCGAAGGTGTTACTCAAGGTATAAAAGATTTAAATATAATTACAGATACACCAGTAGTATTTTGTGTACTTACCGATAATACCATGCAGCAAGCCATAGATCGTGCTGGAGGTAAACATGGAAATAAAGGTACAGAGGCCGCTATAGCTGCAATAAAAATGGCTAATTTAAGGTCAAATAATTAATAGTAAACTTTTTTAAGTCATCAACAGTCTCCCGTCATTAAGCATTAATGTTAACAATTTTTGGCATTTCTCCACTTAGTTTCTGCCTATTTTTAAGTATTTTTGGGGTTTAAATACCACAATTTTGTTTAAACAACGTAAGCCCAGAACTTTTAATTATCAACCTCGATTTTCAAAGGAAAATAAAGAACAATCTCACGAAAGTGAAACAGATAAAAAAGACTTTGCTTCAAAATGGCGAAATAGTGTTGGTAACAGAAAAAAAGTAAAAGGCATTATGCCAATGCGTACTTTAATTTTGGCTTTGGTATTATTATTGATTTGTATGTATTTACTCGAAAAAAAATACATGTAACTTAAAGCTAAACAGTATGGGACTTTTAAAAACACGTAAAAACAAAAAATTTAATTATCAACCACGTTATTTTGACGATAAAGGTGAAGGTAATCCGTTTGAAATTAAACATAAATTCGACAATTTTAGAAAAACCGTTGAAACTAATAAAAGTATAAAAACCCGATTTAACGAAGCTTTAGACGATTATAAAAATCCAGATAAAGAAGCTAATAGGAGAATTTTAATTATAGTTGGAGTTTTAGTTTTAATATTTTTATTTATAATCGATTTCGATTTATCTATATTTTTTTCATAATAATTTATGGCAGACATTATACAACTTTTACCCGATCATGTAGCAAATCAAATAGCCGCAGGAGAAGTTGTACAGCGTCCAGCTTCGGTAGTAAAAGAACTTCTTGAAAATGCTATTGATGCAGGAGCTAATACTATAAAATTAATTATTAAAGATGCAGGTAAAACCTTAGTACAGGTAATAGATGATGGCAAGGGCATGAGTACTACAGATGCACGTTTAAGTTTTGAGCGTCATGCTACTTCAAAAATTAAATCTGCAGACGATTTATTTCAACTTAATACTAAAGGATTTCGTGGTGAAGCTCTGGCGAGTATTGCAGCCATTGCCCATGTAGAGCTTAAAACAAAACAAGAAACAGACGATGTTGGAAACACCATACAAATAGAGGGTAGCAAGGTGGTTACACAAGAAATTGTGGTAACCCCAAAAGGCACATCGGTTGCGGTAAAAAACTTGTTTTTTAATATACCAGCACGACGTAATTTTTTAAAATCTGATGCGGTAGAATTACGCCATATTATGGATGAGTTTCATCGTGTAGCTTTAGCTCATCCTTCTATGAATTTTCTTTTTTACAATAACGGAAGCGAAACCTTTAATTTGCCGGTTAGTAATTTTAGGCAGCGTATTGTAAATATTTTTGGAAGTAAAACCAATGAAAAGTTGGTGCCAGTTAACGAAGATACCGAAGTACTTAAAATTTCTGGTTTTGTTGGTAAGCCCGAGTTTGCAAAAAAAACACGAGGTGAGCAGTATTTTTTTGTGAATAATAGATTTATAAAAAGTGCTTATTTAAATCATGCAATTGCCTCGGCGTTTGAGGGTTTGTTAAAAAACGGAACACACGCGAGCTATTTTTTAAATTTAGATGTAGATCCGCAAACCATAGATATTAATATTCATCCCACTAAAACCGAAATTAAGTTTGACGACGAGCATACGCTTTACGCTATTTTACGTTCTGCTGTAAAACATAGTTTAGGGCAATTTAATATAGCACCAGTTTTAGATTTTGATAGAGATCCTAATTTAGATACCTCGTATACCCAGCAAAAAATTAATATTAAAGCACCGCAAATTGAGGTTGATAGAAGTTTTAATCCGTTTAAAAACGAGCCTATTAAAACAGAATCTAAATCGTCTTTCTCAGGTAGACAAACCACATCGTTCAAGCCAACACCTAATAATTGGGATAGTTTGTATGTTGGCGTGGCTTCAAAAGAAATAAATAATAATAACGAAACACTTGTAGATTTTAGTGAAGTTCAATTTGAAAGTGAAGAGCAAACAGCTTCAATGTTTGATAATGATGAGGTAGAACAAGCTAATACAACCTATCAAATTCACAATAAATACATTGTAAGCACAATAAAATCTGGTATGTTGGTTATCGATCAATACCGTGCACATCAAAGGGTTTTATATGAAGATTTTTTAAAGAATCTTACTATAAAAGAAGCTACAAGTCAGCAGTTATTATTTCCGCTACAGCTACATTTTTCAAAACAAGATGTAGAAATCATCAGTCAATTAAAAGAAGATTTAGAATTTACAGGATTTTTATTTTCAGAAATAACTAAAGAAACAGTTGAAATTACTGGGGTTCCGGTGGGTGTTCCCGAAAGCGAAGTGTCTATTATTTTAGAACAGTTAATAAGCGATGTAGAAAACGAGGTGCCTGATAGTAATTTTAGTGCGGCCGATTTACTAGCGAAATCTATGGCTAAAAGTTTAGCAATCAAAACAGGGCAGGCTTTAAAAAAAGATGAGCAAGAACACTTGGTAAATAAACTTTTTGCTTGTAAAGAGCCAAACGTTTCCCCAGCTAATAAAACAACATTTATTACTATGAGTGTTGATGAGTTAGATAAAAAATTTATATGATGTAACCTCTGTCATATAGAGGTATACAAAAAGAGAATTTAAATTATGATGAGAATTTCAGATACCGTAAAACATTTAATAATTATTAATGTATTAGTGTTTATAGGTACATTAACAATAGGTGGAGGTCAATTATTTTATGAATGGTTTGCCTTATATTTTCCAAAAAACGAAGCGTTTAAACCTTGGCAAATTGTTACACATATGTTTATGCATGGTGGCTTTACACATTTGTTATTTAATATGTTTGCCCTTTGGATGTTTGGTTCGCCTGTAGAGAATGTTTTAGGCTCAAAGCGATTTTTGTTTATATATTTTTCTGCTGGTTTAGGAGCTGTGGCATTACAGTTAGGGTATTATTATTTTAAATATATTCCTATGGAGCAAGAAGCTATGGCTTTAGGTTTTTCGCAAGATCAAATTGTAGAAGTATTTAAAGAAGGCAAAGTATTTCGTGCAATAGGGCAAGAGTTTAATGAAATTTATTATGCTTCAATGGTTGGTGCGTCAGGATGTATTATGGGAATTTTAGCTGCTTTTGGAATGATGAACCCCAATGCAGAACTTATGATGATTTTTCTTCCAATTCCTATAAAAGCCAAGTATTTTATCCCAGGAATTATTATATTAGACTTAGTTTCAGGTATAACAGGGCAATCCTTTTTTAGCCCAAGTAATACGGCTTATATGGCTCACGTTGGTGGTGCTATTACCGGATTTATTATTATGTGGTATTGGAAAAAAAATCAGTTTAACCAAAATCGTTGGTATTAATGGGCACTATTGTTCAAGACTTAAAATATAAATTTTCTAATTTAAATGTGCTTGAAAAAATTATAGCCATAAATGTGGTTGTATTTATTTTATCATTACCGTTTAAAAATGAATTAGGATGGCTTGAGCTACCAAGTAATTTAAGTGAGTTTATTACTAAACCATGGACCATAATTAGTTACGCTTTTTTACATTTCGATGGGTTGCATATTCTATTTAATATGCTCTGGTTGTATTTTTTAGGGCGTATGTTTTTAAATCTATTTAGCCCTAAAATGGCGTTAAATATTTATTTTTTGGGAGCTATATTTGGTGGTATATTATTTATATTGGGTTATAATTTATTACCATCACTTTTTGGAGGTCATTCTAGACTGTTAGGTGCTTCTGCTGCAGTTAGGGCTTTACTTATTTTTTTATGTGCTTATATGCCCAATCAAGAAGTACGTTTTTTTACTTTTAATATTAAGCTTTGGTATATAGGTTTAGGTATTGTAGTTTTAGATGTGTTTGGCTTGTTTGGAGTTAATTCAGGAGGTAATCTAGCACATTTGGGTGGTGCAATTCTTGGTTATGTTTATGCCAAACAATTACATACAGGAAGCGATATTGGTAAAGGTTTCGAACGTTTTATGGATAAAATTGTAAATATTTTTAAGTCCTCTAAAAGAGGACCGTTAAAAACTGTTCATAAAAATAAAGTTGGCGGATACACTAAAGCCGATTTTAATGAGTTTAATACTCAAAAAAAAATTGATGTTATTCTAGATAAAATAAGTAAAAGTGGTTACGATAGTTTAACATCAGAAGAAAAAGAATTCCTGTTTAGAGCAGGGAAATAACTGTTAAAGCTAGAAGCTAAAGTTTAAAAACTAAGGCATATATAGTAGAAAGCTATGAGTAAACTAAGCTTCACGAATAAAATAGTTTATTTTTTAAATACAGTCGTTGCTGTATTACTATTGCTGTCTTATATTTTGCCATTTTTACCGCCAAAAACCTTTAGTATTCTTGCAGTCCTTAATCTGGGCGTTTCTTTTTTAATAATACTTAATGTTATATTTTTTATTTATTGGTTAATTAAGTTTAAACGAAAGTTTATGCTGTCTTTAACCGTATTGCTCATAGGTTATTTTGGCTTTGGTTCGCTTTACAAGTTTTCATCTGCTAAAAATATTGAAGATAGCGGTAATTTTAAAGTGATGAATTATAATGTTCGTTTGTTTAATTTATACGAATGGTTACCAGGAACCGATGTTGATGCTAAAATTATAGATTTAATTAAAACAGAATCGCCAGATATTTTAAGCCTTCAAGAATATCATTCTCGGGAGGATGTTAATTTATCTTTTTTTAAATATAAATATGAAAAACTTTCAGGTAAAAAAATAAAATCAGGACAAGCCATTTACTCTCAGTTTCCCATAATAAACTCGGGTTCTATCGAGTTTCCAAATACATCAAATAATGCCATTTTTGCTGATGTGGTAAAAGGTAACGATACCATTCGCGTGTATAATATTCATTTAGAGTCAATGCGAATTAACACACAGGTTGAAAGTTTAAAAAAGGAAAACTCCGAGCGTTTGTTTAATCGTATTAGCAATACATTTAAAATGCAACAGTTTCAAACAGAATTGTTTTTAATGCACAAAAAGCAATGTGATTATAAAATGATTATTTGTGGCGATTTTAATAACACCGCTTTTTCATATGTTTATAAAACTATAAAAGGAGATTTAAACGATACTTTTATACAGGCTGGTTCTGGTTTTGGTCGTACATATCATTTTAAATTCTTTCCTGTTCGTATAGACTTTATTTTTGCAGATCAAGCTTTTAATGTAAATGGTTTTAAAACCTACGATAACTACTATTCCGATCATTATCCAATTACAGCAACTTTAAGTTTAAAAAAATAGCATAACTTCTACTTAACATGTTTGCTTAAAAAATAGCTTTATAGCTATTTCCCGATAACTTTATAATAACCTTTACAAGTTATGTTTGTTTATTACTAACCATTTAGTTTTTAACAATGCAAACGCAACACAATACACAACAACCTGAAGTTTTTTTTCATGTAGGTACCGCAAAAACAGGAACAACTTTTTTACAATATCGCGTATTCCCAAAGTTACAAGGCCTTTCTTATATTCAACGTACACGCTACAAAAAAGCTATTAAAATTATAAAAAAAGGCAAACACAACCGATATTTAGTGTCTCGAGAGTTAGATCGACGTGTTTTTGAAAAGGAAGTAGAACGTTTTGCAAAAGCATACCCAAATACCTTAGCAATTATTGTATTTAGAAGGCATGATAGCTATATAGCATCAGAGTATCGCAGGTATGTAAAAAATGGTTTTACAGGAAGTTTTAAAGATTTTTTTGATGTACAAAATGATTCAGGGTTCTTTAAAAAAGAACATATGGACTATGATAGACAAATAAAAATTTTAGAAAAAAGCTTTAATGTAAAACCTCTTGTTTTAGTTTACAACGATTTAAAAAATGACTCGAAAGCATTTATAGGAGGCATTGCAAATGCTTTAGAAGCCACTGTAGATTTAAGTACTTTAGATTTATCTAGAAAACACAAATCCTATTTCGAAAAACAATTAAAAGCGATGCAATTTATGAGCAAGTATATAAACATGACCAAACGTCGCGGATTTAAAAACAGCTTTTTAAACTTATTATTTAGGCTGTATTTAGGAACATTACGATATGGAATTCTACATGGTGCGCGATTATTGCCAGATACCATGTTTTCAAAATCACCACTTATTAGCAAGAAGGATTTAAAAGAGGTTAAAAAATATTATAAAGCCGAGTGGAAAGCTTGTAAATCTTACAGTACAAGATTGGTTACAGATTTTAGTCAAATTGAAGCTGTAGATTTAAATGAAGATTTAATTTACGGCGGAATATAGCTTACATAAAACGGCAATCTAAAATATCGGCAATAATGTGAATTACGAGGCCTAAGGCCACTAATCGAGATTTTTTAGGCACTAGCAGAAATATATAAAACAAAATAGCAAACCAAGAATGTAACGGATGATAGCCAATACTACAGCGACCCGAGTCGAAAATTGGTGTGGCTAATAAATGGTCTAAATCTATTAATATTCCAGCAACCATGGTTAGGTAGGCAATTTTCCAGTTGGCTTTATAAAACAATAAAGCAATTACAAGTGGTAATAAAAAGTGTGTGCCGTAATGTACAATGGGTTGTAGCATTATATTGCATTTAGTTGCTGACACTCTAAATAATTTAAGGCATTTGGGCCTTCGTTAAATAGTAAATCCAGAATACTTAAATTGGGTATAAAACCGTGTTTACTGCTAAAAACTTGGGTGTAGCTATCAAAGTTAGGCGTGCTTTCCTTTTTTGCATTAACCAGTGGTCTAAAATCTGTTTTATCGTTTATTTCTTTTTGATAAGTTTCAGATTTTGTAAAATTTAAATCCAATTGTAAACAATCACAAATTACCTCAAAACATTTCAAATTAAAATCTAGAATAAAGTCTTGTTTTGTTGTAAATAATGGTTGTAATTCATCTTCATAAAATTCAAAAAAAGGTGAAGTTTTGTAAGCCGATTCTAAAGATTTCCAATGATTAAGTTGCCATTTTTCTTCATTAAAAATTTTAACGTCGCGGTATTTTTGTCTGTTTTTTTGCGAGTAACTAACTGGAATATTTAAAGTAAGTTTTCCGTTTGCGCCGTAAATATTTGTACGATTACGGTAGGTTTGTTTTATAAAATTATCATCCATTTCAAAACATACTTCGTCTGCATTTGCCATAGCAACAAAGTGTTTAATGTTTGGAAAATATGTTGGGTGGATAATAATGTTCATAATCTAAATTCCCACGATAGTGGGAATCTTAATAGAAGTTTTCTTAATGTTTTAAATCGCTTAAAGTGTATGAAGTGTTTCGATAGTTTTTGTTATTCTGCCTTCTTACGCTTACGCCATTGGCTAAACCCGAAATAAGCAGCTAATAATACTAAAAACGGAATTAAGAAAGAGGTTGCTTTACCTGTTCCAGAAACGGTTGTAAAAAAGCGTTCCCAACGTGGGCTTGAACCATCCCAACTCATCCAAATAAACACCGGTTTACCAACTACATGGCTAAACGGTACAAATCCCCACGCACGAGCATCAATAGAGTTGTGGCGGTTATCTCCCATCATCCAATAATAATTCTGTTTAAATGTGTAGCTGTTGGCCACTTCACCATTTATTAAAATTTGATTACCGTTTACACTTAAGGTATTGCCTTCGTATTCTGTAATGGCTCGTTTATAAAGTGGTAAATTATCAATTGTAATTTCTATACTTTTTCCTTCTTCAGGAATATAAAGTGGTCCAAATTGATCTACGTTCCAGTTGTAGTTTGGATCGTGTGGAAAAATACCTGGATCACGCATACCTTTTTCTTTTATGTTGGGCGTAATACTAACTACATTTGGGTTGTTTTTAAATTTAGCTAATGCTTCATCTGAAATAGCTGAAAAATAATAGGTGTTTTGGTTGTTTATAATAGTAAAACCATCAGTAATGTCGTAACGATCTTTTAAAAACTTAGGGTTAAACTGACTCGTTTTAGGTTGTACAAAATAACTAAATTGTAAGTGGGCTCTATCTGGCAGTTCGTTTTTCTTTCCGTTAATATAAACAAAACCATCGCGAACTTCTAAAGTATCACCAGCAACACCAACACATCGTTTAACTAAGTTGGTTTTTTTATCGATTGGCTTGTAGTAATTACGATCTGGATGAAAATTATTCATATCTAAAAGCGTATCGGCTGGTTGGTTAAATACTACAATGTCGTTACGCTCTATTTTTTCAAACCCAGGAATGCGCAAATAGGGCAGTTGTAACAGGTTTTTCCATGACTTACTATCCTTATGATCATCAAATAAATACGATTTCTTTTTTATAACAGGAATAGTGTCGTGTACCATTGGAGCAGCCACAGTTGTATTAGGTACACGGGCTCCGTAGTGAAATTTACTAACAAATAAAAAGTCGCCAACTAGCAACGATTTTTCTAGGGACGACGACGGAATAGTAAATGGCTGTATAAAATAAGTGTGTACAATAGTTGCAGCCACGATAGCGAATAAAATAGAACTTGTCCATTCACCAGAACCAGATTTTGGTTGTAAACTCCTGTTCTCAACATAACTTACATCTGCAACATAATTTAAATAGTAGTTGTAAAAACCTAAGGTTAAAACAGCAAGAGCAGTGTCTAAATGAGTGTTTTTACCAAAACTTCTGGCAGTTTCTACCCAAACTACAATAAACATGATTAGGTTTACAATTGGTAGGAATAATAAAATTGTCCACCACCAAGGGCGGTTAATTATTTTCATTAAAATTACGGCATTGTAAACAGGAACAAAGGCTTCCCAAGCTTGTTTACCAGCTTTAATATAAAGTTTCCAGGTGCCTAAACCATGAATTACTTGAATAATTAAAAAGAAAATAAACCACTGCGACCAAGTCATAATTTTAAATTTTTATTGTTTTGTTAGTGCTATACTGAATTTATTAGTTACAAACTTAAGTAGTTTTAACCAATATTTAACACGTCGTTCATAGTAAATACACCTGTTTTGCCAATAATCCATTCTGCAGCGATTACTGCTCCTAGTGCAAAGCCTTGGCGGTTATGAGCAACGTGGTCTATTGTTATGGTGTCTACTTCGCTAGCGTAAGTAATGGTATGTGTACCCGGAACATCTTCAATACGTTTTGCTGTAATTGGAATGATGTTTTCTCCGTTTTCATCTAATTTCCAATCGCTAAAATTATTATTGTTTGAAATTATATCGTTGGCTAAAGAAATAGCCGTACCGCTTGGAGCATCAAGTTTTTGGGTGTGATGAATTTCTTCCATTGAAACGTTGTATTGTTTTAAGTTACTCATCATTTTTGCTAAGTACTTATTCATTTCAAAGAAAATATTAACTCCTAAACTAAAGTTTGAAGCATAAATAAATGCGCCTTTTTTTTCGTTACATAAATTTACAGCATTGTTGAAATTATCTAGCCAACCAGTAGTACCTGAAATTACAGGAACACCATTATTTAAGCAGTTAGATATATTATTAAAAGCCACGTTTGGGATACTAAAGTCTATAGCAACATCGGCAAGTGTTATATCGTAATTGGTGTTGTCTTTGTCTATTTTTAAAACAATTTCATGTCCGCGGTTAATGGCAATTTGTTCAATGGTTTTGCCCATTTTTCCGTATCCTAGTAAAGCTATTTTCATATGTTTATAATGGTAATTCTGTTTTGTAAAGGCTAAAACTTAAAATTTAATGTAAGGCCTAAATTATTTGTAGCATTAATTTCATTAAACTCGTAATGTGGAGCTAAAGATAAGTTTTCATCTACGTTGTATTGCATTAAATGCGCATCAACATTAGCATCAATTATGTTTAAAGCATATAAACCAATAGTTACTAATAATGAAATTTCTTTTTGTTGTTTGTAAAAATCTTGCGCAGTTTCAAGATTGTCGGTAGATATTCTAGGCTCGTCTAATAGTGTTCCGTCGGTATCGTAATAAAATTCATCATTTGTAAAACCTGCAAGTCTACTTTTATAAGCATCGCGGTAACGATTGTACTGCTTGTTATTATCAATATAAAAATAAAGTCCTGTGCCAAGTGCGGCATATACAATAGGAACTTTCCAGTATTTTTTATTGTAAACTTGACCCAAACCAGGCAAAATAGCTGAAAAAAAAGCAGCTTTGGCAGGTCTTAACGGATCTATAGGTTTAGATATTTTAATTACAGAATCTATTACAACTTCCTTAGGAAGCTTTTCTTGTTCTGGTTTATCTTCACTTTTATCGGTTTGAGCTATTAATGAAAAACTGAAGCATAAAAATAATAGGCTTAATATTAAATTTTTATTTAGCACCTTCAACTAATTTTTTAATGCGGTTAAAATCTTCTTCGGAATGAAAGGGAATAGTAATTTTTCCTTTACCGTTTTTAGAGACTTTAACGTCAATTTTATGCCCAAAGTATTCCGAAAAGGAATTTATTCCACTTTTTATAAATGTAGGGACAGTACCTTCAGTTTGTTTTGAAGAGGTTTCAGGGTTTGGTGAATTGTGATTTCTTACAATGTTTTCTGTTTCTCTAACAGATAGTTTTTTGGTTAGTATTTTTTCGTAAATATCTAACTGGTCGCTAGTATCTTCTATGGCTATTAATGCTCGCCCATGACCCATAGATATAAAGCCATCACGCATTCCTGTTTGAATTATAGGATCTAATTTAAGCAGACGTAAATAATTTGTTATTGTAGATCGTTTTTTACCAACTCGCTCACTCATTTGCTCTTGAGTAAGGTTGATTTCATCAATTAAACGTTGGTAAGATAAAGCAATTTCAATAGGATCTAAATCTTGTCGTTGAATATTTTCAACCAGAGCCATTTCTAACGATTCTTGATCGTTAGCTATCCTTACATAGGCAGGAATAGTTTCTAATTCTAATAGTTTAGAGGCTCTAAAACGACGCTCACCAGACACGAGTTGATATTGGTTGTGTCCAATTTTTCTAACTGTTATTGGTTGAATTATTCCTAATTCTTTTATTGATGAGGCAAGTTCTTGTAAAGATTCTTCGCTAAAATTAGTACGTGGCTGAAACGGGTTAACTTCAATAAAACTTAAATCAAGTTCTATGATGTTGCCTATAACTTTATCTGCATTTTTATCTTGTGCCGATTTTATATCATTTTCAGGATCTTTTAATAAGGCCGAGAGCCCTCTTCCTAAAGCTTGTTTCTTGTTTGCCTTCGCCATAATTTTAGGAGTTTTTATTTATAATTTCTTTAGCTAAACTTAAATAATTGTTGGCGCCTTTACTTGAGGCGTCAAAATTAATTATGCTTTCGCCGTAACTAGGAGCTTCGCTTAATCGAACATTGCGTTGTATTATAGTTTGAAAAACCATATCGTTAAAATGTTTTTGTACTTCCTCAACAACTTGGTTAGAAAGTCTTAAACGAGCATCATACATGGTAAGTAATAAGCCTTCAATATCTAAATCTTGATTATGAATTTTTTGTACACTCTTAATTGTGTTTAGTAATTTACCTAAACCTTCAAGTGCAAAATATTCGCATTGAATTGGAATAATTACAGAATCTGCAGCAGTTAAAGCATTAAGAGTTAGTAAACCTAACGATGGTGCACAATCTATTAAAATATAATCATAATCATCTTTTATAGGTTTTAATGCTTTTTTAAGCATGTACTCACGATGATCTTTGTCTACCAATTCAATTTCTATAGCAACCAAATCAATGTGGGCTGGAATAATGTCAAGATTAGGAGTATCTGTATTTAAAATAGCATCTTTTGGTTCATGCGAATGTTCTAAAAGTTGGTAGGTGCCAATTTCAACAGATTCAACATCTATACCAATTCCCGATGTAGCATTTGCCTGAGGATCGGCATCAATAAGTAATACTTTTTTTTCTAGAACGCCTAATGAAGCAGCTAAATTTATAGACGTAGTTGTTTTACCTACGCCTCCTTTTTGGTTAGCAATTGCAATAATTTTACCCATTAATCAGTTTGGTTTTATTAGCGGTAAAAATACGATTATTTCTTAGTAATAAAAACGGAACTTGTTAACAAAACTGTAAAAGCATTTTTTTGGTTTATTTCGGCTTGGTATTATGATTAAACTCAGCCTTTTTGGCGAATTAAAATGATTGTAATTTTAAAGTGCAGAATTGTTTTGTGTTCTATTTTAGGAATTATAAACAGATTGTTAATCATCTAGATTTTGTTTCGTTTTTAATTTTTGTTTTTATAAAGCGTTGTCTTTTAGTTATTTATTTGTAAATTGATGGGGTGCAAAATTATTTAACACGAGTTGTGAGCTTGTAATTTTTAAATGTTAATTTTTTTGTAAAAATGGAAAATAAATGTATTTTTGGTAAACCAAATTGGTTATCCAGTTTGGTTTACCACTAAACACCGACTTTAAGCTGCTAAAATCTAGCTGCCTAATGTAAAGCTAAATAAACTTAAACTAAATTATTATGACAAAAACTCTACCTTTAAAAAAAGTCAAATCCTATAAATTAGCTCTGGCAACAATTGCGTGTCTAGTAGTTTCGTTGTCTTGGGGGCAACAAGTTATAGGTGAATTCCCAATTATGGATGGTGGTTTTGAAGCGCAACCAGCAGGAACAATGGGTAATGCTGGGTCTAATCAGGCTGGAACTGCTCAAACGGAATGGACTGTTTCTTCTTCTTCGCGAGCTGCAATTAGAGAAATCGAAAACGATGCTTCTAAAGCGCGTTCGGGAAACTACTCAGCTACAATGAAATTATTAGCTTCAGCTGGAGACAATATAAGATTGCAGAGTATTTCAACAGTTTCTCCTCAAGACATGAAAGTGTCTACAGAATATACAATTCAATTTTTTTATAAAGCAGCTGCAAATCCAGGAGATGATTTAGATCCGGGAATCTATCTAAATAATACAAGTGGTGGTAGCGCTGGTAATAAAACCGACCTAACTGCTTTTGTAGCGAACACATATACAAAAACTTATGCAACTAGAACTTCCGCTGATACCTTCAACGCTTCTAACTGGGCTGTAGCCAGAATGTCGGGTAGTAATGAAACAGAAGTGACCTTTGATGATTTTGTAGTTTATTCAGGTGCTTTAGATGAAACTGCGCCAGATGCTCCTACGGGAGGAACATATGATGTTTCTGGAAATATCGGATGGACTGCACCAGCAAGCGGTATAGATAACGGTGGATATGTAGTAGTTAAATATACAACTATGCCAAATGCAGATAACGATCCTAATCAAAATGGTATTTATCAAGTTGGAAACACCACAAATAATGGTACTGGTGGTTTGTCTGGAGAAATTGTTTATGTAGGAACATCAACCGCATTTACAGATACCTATGTTGCAGGTTCATATTATAAAGTGTATACAGTTGATAAGGCATTTAATTATTCTGAAGAGCTTGTTATTTCAGATTCTGTTTTAAGTGTAGATGAAGTGTTTGCTTCAAATTTTAAAATTTACCCTAACCCAGCAAAAGATTTTTTAAATATATCGACCTTAAATAATGTTAACATTGAATCTGTTAAACTGTTTAATTTGATTGGTAAAGAGGTGTATTCAGGAGGTTCATCAACACAGCAAATAAATATTTCAAATTTAAATAAAGGGTTGTACCTGTTAAAAATTGAAGCTGATAGTGGATCTCTAAACAAAAAAGTTATTGTTGAATAATTTAATAGTTGAATTAGTCTTAGAAAGAAAGGTTTAGTTTTAAACCTTTCTTTTTTATGTAATATAATGTTTTAAGAAAATTTTAAAAGTTAAAATGAATTTATTGAAAGTTTTAAAGAGGGTGTCAATGCTTATGGCGTTGTTAATTATGTTAGCTTGTAACGAAACAAAAAGCTTAAAAAAAGTAAGTGTTGATGGTGAAACAAAAGTCTCGCATCCAAGTTTAATTATAACAGCACAAGGTGTAGAAGATATTCGTAATAACCTAGGTAGTATACCCATTTTCGATAAAACTTTAGAAGAAACAAAGGCAATTGTAGATGCCGAAATAGAAAAAGGAATAGATGTTCCGGTTCCAAAAGATTATTCTGGAGGTTATACACATGAGCAGCACAAAAAAAATTATGTTAACATGCAAAAAGCAGGTGTGTTGTATCAAATTTTAAATGATGAAAAATATGCCAAATATGTAAAGGATATGTTGTTTGCATATAAAAATTTATATCCTACACTACCTGTACATCCTCAACCGCGATCGTATGCAAGAGGAAAACTGTTTTGGCAGTGTTTAAACGATTCAAATTGGTTAGTTTATACAAGTCAGGCTTATGATTGTATTTACAACTATTTAAGTAAAGAAGAACGTGATGATTTAGAAATTACATTATTTAAACCTTTTGCAGATTTTATATCAATAGAAAATCCACAATTTTTCAATCGTGTACACAATCATAGCACTTGGGGTAGTGTAGCTGTAGGAATGATTGCTTTAGTTATGGAAGATGATAGTCTTTTAAACAGAGCGCTTTACGGTATTAAAGGTCTTGATATGGATCCAAGCATGAAAGATAATGATGGTGGTTTTATAAACAAGGATGGTAAAGCTGGGTTTTATGCAAATTTAGAAGAGCCTTTTTCTCCAGATGGTTATTATACCGAAGGTCCTTATTACCAAAGGTATGCATCATATCCTTTTTTAATATTTGCTCAAGCTTTACAAAATAAAAAGCCAGATTTAGGCGTGTTCAAATTTAAGGATAGCGTACTTTTAAAAAGTGTAAACGCTTTACTTAATTTATCGGATGCAGACGGAGATTTTTTTCTTTTAAACGACTCTCAAAAAGGAATGTCTTACTACAACAGTGCTTTGGTTTCTGCAGTAGATATTGCATATCAATTTGGCGGAAAAAATCCTGAGTTGTTAAGTATTGCTAAAAAGCAAGACCAGGTTACTTTAGATGATGCTGGATTATCGGTAGCATTAGGTATTAAAAACGATTTAGAAAAACCTTTTGTAAAACGTTCAGTTCAGCTTACTGATGGTCCAAATGGAGATCAAGGGGCAGTGGGTATTTTAAGAAAAAATCCTATAGAGGTTGTTTTTAAGTATACAGCTCACGGTTTAAGTCATGGCCATTTCGATAAACTATCATTTGCATTATTTGATAATGGTGATGAGGTAGTGCAAGATTATGGTTTAGCGCGTTATGTTAATATAGAACAAAAAGGAGGGGGAAATTATCTTAAAGAAAATAAAACTTGGGCCAAACAAACTATTGCACATAATACCTTAGTACAAAATCAAACTTCCCATTTTCAAGGAAAATACAGTATTGGAAGTAAGTATCATTCAAATCAGTATATTTTTAATGTATCTAACAATAATGTTCAGGTAGCAAGTGCTAAAGAAAGTAATGCATATCCAGGAACAAATATGCATCGTACAATGGTTTTAATACAGGATGAAAATTATACAAATCCAATTGTATTAGATATTTTACGAGTAAATTCATCAACACAAAATCAATACGATTTACCTTTTTATTATTTAGGGCAATTAATGCAAACTAATTTTGAGTATAATAAACTAGAGGTGCCTTCAGTATTAGGGAAATCAGATGGATATCAGCATTTATACAAAGAGGCTACAGCAAAATCTTCAGGTGATAACATGCAATTAAATTGGTTACACAATAATAAATTTTACACTTATACTGCAGTAACTAATGCTGCTGATGAAATTATATTAGCTAGAATAGGGGCTAACGATCCTGAGTATAATTTAAGAAACGAACCAAGTTTAATAATAAGAAAAAAAGGAGTTAAAGATGCTTTGTTTGTTTCGTCAATAGAGTCTCACGGAACCTATAATCCTGTTACAGAACTGGCAATTGACGCTTATAGTAATATAGATAAAATTGAAGTAGCTTATAATTCAGTAGATTATACAGCTGTTAGAATTATAATGAAATCTAAAGAAGAAAAGCTCTTTGTTATTTGTAATAATGATAACCAGGAAAATAAAACGCACAGTATTACTTTAAACGGAACGACTTACAGCTGGAAAGGTGTTTTTACTTTAATCTAGCTATAAATCATAGTTAAATTAAAATCTTCTAAAGCTAGCTAATTATGTTGTTAATTTAACAATCTCTTCGTTTAATATTTAAGATTAAGTGTAGTATATACCTAATTATATGAAGATTTTTATGGAATTAATGTTAAAATTTTGTTTTAGTTTTTATTAACAAAAAAATAACATATATTTGGTAAACCAAATTGGACAACCAATTTGGTTTACCAATAACTGAAAAAGACATAAAACTAAATTCGTATATGAAAACAAACTAGATACTCTAATGCCCGCATTGTTGGCTAACCATAAGTTTTTCTTCAGGTTAACAACATTACCATTCGTAATTAAAATTACAAACTTTTTAAATAGAACTATAACGATTTAGTTGGCATGGTTATTTGCCACTTTATTAACATATTTTATTAAACTAAAACAAACAATGAATTTAAAAAACAAATTAACTCTAGTTGCCTTGTTGTTTTTTGGTTTTACGGTTCTCGCTCAAGAAAGCGTTCTTAGTGGAACTGTTGTAGCCGAAAAAGATGGCATCCCTATTCCAGGTGTAAACGTTATTGTATTAAACACCACAAAAGGAACAACAACCGATTTTGATGGAAATTTCCAAATTAAAGTCGATGATGGCGAAGTTATTCAATTTTCTTACATTGGATTTCAATCTAAAACTGTAATTGCAGCAGGTCAAAAAAATCTTAACATTAAACTTGTTGAAGATTTAGCTAAGCTTGACGAAATTGTGGTGGTAGCTTATGGAGACCAAAAACAAAAAAACGTAACCAGTGCATTAACCAAAGTATCATCAAAAGATATTGAGGATGTTGCGGTTTCTCGTGTAGAAGATGCGCTACGTGGTAAAGTTGCAGGTTTACGTATTCAAACTGTGGCATCAGAAGCAGGTGGTGATCCAAAAATTACCTTACGTGGTCCAGGATCCATTACAGGAGATTCTTCTCCTTTGATAGTTGTAGATGGAGTAGTATTAGGTAATGATGCCGATATTTTAGCTTCTATTGATAATAATAATATTGAATCTATAAGTGTATTAAAAGATGCATCATCTGTTGCTATTTACGGTTCTCGTGGTGCAAATGGTGTAATACTTGTTACGCTTAAAAAAGGTGTTACAGGAAAAACAAGATTTTCATACAACACATTTACAGGGTTTAAATACGCTACAAAAAACAGTAATTTTAATACAACCATAGGTCAAGAAAGAGCTCGTTTAGATGGATTGCAGTCAACTGTAAGTGCAATAACAAATACAGATAATTACGATAGAATTATAAGTGATTATAATACAGCATATGCAGAGTTGGAGGCTATGGAATTTATAGCATCTCTTGGTGATGGATGGAAAAACTGGCAAGACGAAATATTTACAGGAGGTACAATTACTAACCATTCTTTTGCTGTTCGTGGTGGGTCAGAGCTTACCAATTATTCAGCTTCTTTTGGTTATTTAGAAGATGAAGGTATAACTATAGCAGATAATTTTGAGAAATATAATGCTAGGATAAAAGTTGATAGCAAATCAAAAAATAAGAAAATTAGATTTGGTGGAAATTTACGTGTTAACTACAACGATCAAGATAGATTACCAGCAAGATTTACAGATCCGTTAAGACAGTACGGTCATATTCCATTATACTTAAACGAAGATCATTTAGATTACGTAACAAACTTTTCTACAGCAGTAGGTGTATCTACAGATGCTGGTAAATTATTTGAAAATTTAGGTGTAGGTAGTTATGGCTTTTCTAGAGCATTCGATCATGTTTTTACAATAGATCCAAATAACCCACAATCTATCTTAAGAGATTCGAGCACAGGATTACCTGTTGCTAGCGATTTAACTTCTGGAGGGTTAACGCTTTCTACAACTAAAAATGTTCATCCTTTAGTGCACTTTTTAGAAAGATCTAGAAAACGTAAAAAATTAACACTAAATGCTTCTTCTTATATCGATTTTGAATTAGCTGAAGGTTTAAATTTCAGACAAACAATTTCTGGAGTGTTTAGACATAATAAAGCAAACGATGCAGATTATTATTACGGACAAGAAAACAGAGATCAAGAAGCATACAGATTAGAAAGTAGAGATGAAGTAAACCAATATGCATTCGAATCTATTTTAAAATACAATAAAAGTTTTGGGAAGCATAGTTTAAACTCTGTTTTAGGTTTTGAATATACTAGAAGAGATTTTTACACTCAAGAATCTGAAGCGGTTGGCTATACCAACGATTTTAACAATAATATTGCTTTAGCCGACGGCGGAACAACATTTACAGATAACGGTACAGATAAGTTAGTATCTTACTTTGGAAGACTTGATTATAACTACGATGAAAAATACTTATTTCAAGTTTCGGCACGTACCGATGGTAGTTCAAGATTTGGTTCTAATACAAGATTTGGGTTTTTCCCAGCAGCATCTTTAGGTTGGGTTCTTTCTCAGGAAGATTTCTTATCATCTAGTGATGTAATCAGCTTTTTAAAATTAAGAGCAAGTTATGGTGTTTCTGGAAACAACGAAATATCTAGCAATGTTTACGACTCGTTATATAGATTCGATGAAACATTTAGTACTGTAGGCTATAACTCGCTAACAGCAGTAAAAGCAACAACTTTGGCAAACCCTAACTTAGGATGGGAAAAACTTATAGAATTTAACCCAGGTATCGATATTACATTTGGTCGCGGATTGTTAAACTTCTCGGCAGATTATTATACTAGAACCAGTGAAGATTTAATTCTTTTTGCTCCAGTAGCTGCCGTTTACGGTGCAGATAACTGGTTACAAAATATTGGTGAAGTAAAAAATTCTGGTGTAGAATTAGAAATCGATTCTAGAATATTAAGCAACGAAAGCTTTAGTTGGAGAGTTTCTGGTAACTTCGCGTTAAACAGAAACGAAGTTGTAAGTTTAGGTAATAACGATCAAATAATTTCTACAATAGATCAAGATACAAGGCCAACTCAATTTATTGCTAAAGTAGGTCAACCAATTACATCTTTTTATGGTTGGGTTTACGAGAAAGAAATACCATTAGAGTGGGTAGATAATCCATTTAACCGTTTTAATAATGATTTTGCAAACGTTTATGTAAAAGATTTAAACAACGATGGTATAATTGATGATGAGGATAGAACAGAATTAGGAAGTCCTTATCCAGACTTTACTTGGGGCTTTAATTCAGATATAACTTGGAAAGCATTCGATTTTGCATTCCAATGGCAAGGTTCTCACGGTGCTGAAGTACGAGTAGCAGATTTAGATCAATTATATTACGCAAGTGAATCAGCAGTAAATCCAGTTTCAAATTTCCCAGATTTCGATTTAACTGTACACAGACGTTTTACAGACGATCATATTCAAGACGCATCCTTTGTGGCGTTACGTAATGTAACCGTTGGATATACTGTTCCAGAATCTTTTACATCAAAATATTCAATAGATAGATTAAGATTCTATTTAACAGGAGAAAATTTACTGTACTTTATGGCGAGTGACTATGAAGGTTTTAACCCAGAAGCACAAGGACAAACGTCAGATAATGCAAATACCCCATTAACATCTGGATATCAAAGAGGTGATGGACCTGTGGTAAGATCAATTTCAGCAGGAATTAACTTTCAATTTTAATTAATTATGAAAAAGATATACAAAAATATAATCATTTGTTTTGCATTCTTAGCCTTATTAACGAGCTGCGAAGAAGAACTTGATTTAAACAACCCAACAGCACTATCTTTAGAAGAATTGTTGCAAACTGAAAATGGTTTTGATTTGTTGGCAAATGGAGTTTTAGATGCTTATCAAAAAGTTCCTGCTAACGAGTTTTTATTAACAGAATTAAGATCTGATAATGTACGCGCAAACTCAGAAAACGGAAACTTTCCTGACATCAATGCTTACATTATAGACCCTAGTAACGGAGATGTAGCTACATACTATTCGAATAACATGGCTACAATTAAGCACGCTAATAATATTATTGATAATAGATTTTTAGCGCCAGAAAGCTACCAATATGCGGTAGGTGAAGCTTATTTTATGCGTGCATTGTGTCATTTTAATCTTGTAAGAGCATATCAAAATATTCCTTATATCGATAAGGTTTTAGATGTAGCAACAGAAGAAGCATTAGATTATCCACAGTTACCAGAATCTGAAGTGTACGAGAAAATTATTGAAGATTTTAAAACTTCAATAGCATATCTTAATGGCGTAACACAAAATAGATACCGACCATCTGAAGCTGCAGCCATTTGTTTAGCAGCCAAAGCTTATTTAAGCCAACCAAATCCTAATTACACAGAAGCCGAATTACTTTTAGCTTCAGTTGTAGAAAACAATGGTTCTTATAACTTAGATTTATTATCTACAGAAACAGACCCAAGTTTATCTACAGGAGAGAATAACTATAATTTAGTTTTAGATTACGGTAATATTTTTGGAAATGAATTTGTAGGATCGTACTCTGATGCAGATGGAACACCAGATGGTACATGGACCAATAATTCTGGTTTAGAAATAAATGAAGAAGTTATATTCTCAATCGCTTACGATTATGAAAGTAGCGATAATTATGTAACTAGTGATAGTGGTTTAGATGATCAAATTGAAACAGATTCAGAGTCGTTTAGTTTTGCTATGACCTTGCAAGGACCTTCAAATGGTGTAAACCTTGCCTCATTGGATTTTCTTGAAGTAATGACTCCAGAATTACAACCAGTTCGTTTTTACGCTTCTGTAAATGCATTAAATTATGGTTCTTTCTTATCAGATCCTAGTGTAGATGTATTTAACGTAAAGTTCCCAACAGATGGAGAAATAGGAGATAACGATTGGATTGTTTTACGTTATGCAGATGTATTATTATTATATGCCGAAGCTATATTAGCTGGAGGAGATAGTACTACAGATGCAAGAGCTATTGATGCTTTTAATCAAGTAAGAGCTAGAGCAGGTTTAGATGAAATAGCAAACCTTACTAGAGATATGTTACTTGAAGAAAGAAGAGTAGAGTTTGTTTACGAAAACCAAAGATTATACGATCTAATTAGATTTGGAGAAGCAGATACTGTATTACAAGCATTCTCTGATGCTAACAGCTTAAATTATAATCCAGATTTAAAATATCTACCTTTCCCTCAAAGAGAAATAGATAACTTACCAGATTTTTACTCACAAAATAGTGGCTATTAAAAAAGAAATATTATGAAAAAAATCCTATTTAACATAAAAAGCATAACACTTGCGGCTTTTATCTCATTAGCTTCTTGTGTTAGTGACGACCTTGCCGATGTTGGTGATTTAGAAGATTTCACTGGGCCAACACCGTTTTACAACTTTTCAGATATTACTACTTCAGAATTCGATTGTAACGATGTAGAGTTGTGGGCAAAATACGAATATAGTTTTCAAGCAGGTTCTAACCTAGCCGTAAATGGTACACAATACCAATGGGCTTTTACAGATGCAAGCGGTAATGCAGTAACAGATTTTAATTTGGTTAATCCAGATTTAAAAGTTTTAGAATTATTAATTGAAGCAGAATTAGCTACGGTTGTAGCGATAGAAGATGATATTGCCGATCTTGAATTTAAAATACCTTGTGAAGATGATGCTGCTAAATTAGCGGTTATGGAGGCAGAAATTGAAAGCTTAGAAGCACAATTAGAAGCTGCAGAAGCTGCACTTACAGACGAAACTTTACAAAACGTTGCAGATTATGAAGCGCAAATTGAAGCACTACCAGAAGCAACTTTACAAGATCAAGAATTAATTATTGAATTTCCAGAACCAGGAGATTACATCGTATACTTAACAGTAACCGATAATTTAGGAAAATCTGATATTACTGAAAAAATAGTAACAGTAGCACAAGCAGTTCCTTCTGTACCAGTTCCAGAAATTGCAGAGGCAGGTTTTGAGGATAATAGCTTATTCGATGGTTCTGGTGATGGTAGAGATTCATGGAGAGTACCAAGCAACGATGCATGGAGTCCAGTTGGAGGGGGTACTACTGTAATTCAAATTAACTCTAAATCAGAAGAAGGAATTTTACCTGAAGGTATTCAATCTGCAAAATTCCCATCAGATGGATCAAGAGTTGCTTATCAAGAAATTGAAGTTACACCAGGCGCCGAATATGTAATAACTTATTTTAGTGCGTTTAATATGGATGCAACTGGAGAAATGAATGTGTCTATTTTAACGCCAAACACTTCATCGTATGCAGAGGCACAATTAGAGGCAAATATTATCGCTTCACGAACCGATACCAACGATGGAAGAGTGGTTGATGTATTCAAGCAACATGCTATTACTTTTGAAGCTGGAGAAAACGAATCAGTAATCATTTTTGCTACTAATTCGGGAGACGAAGCAAGATTAGATGCTTTTGCTATAACCGTTAAACAATAATAAGTTTTAAAATTTTAAATTATGACTTACAATATAAATAGAAAAAATATAGTAGGTGTTTTCATTTTGGCCTTATCGCTATTTATGATTTCATGCTACGATGCGGGTTACGAACCGTTTGAAGCTCCAACAGGAAATGTAAATGATATACAACCTAACACTTTATTTACTACCAGTACAAGTGCAGACGATAATTTAACCGTTGTTTTTAGAAGTTATTCTACAGATGCAGCATCTTACTTATGGGATTTTGGTGATGGTAATACATCTACAGAGGCTAATCCAGATTATACATATGCAGAGGGAGGTTTGTATTTGGTTACATTAACAACTACAAGTTCAGATGGTTTAGTGGCAGAGGCTTCGTCTGAAGTGTCTCCAATTTCAGTAGATTTTAGTTTTACTTCAATCGATTCTCAGGTAACTTTTACTAATTTATCTACAGGTGTAGCTAGTTTAGTATGGGACTTTGGTGATGGAACTACAATTGATTGGGCTGAAGAAGATACTACAGACGACCCAAATTATAGCCCTGTATACTCTTACACAACAGCAGAAACATTTCAAGTAACCTTAACAGCTACTAACTATTTAGGTGTAGAGACTTCAGTTACTAAAAACATAGAAGGTTTAGTATTATCTACAGTACCAGATTTCACATTCGATGTGTCTTCATTAACAGTAGACTTTACAGATGCTTCAACTTTAGCTGTTTCTCATAGTTGGGATTTTGGTGATGGAAATACGTCAACAGAAGTAAATCCATCTCACACATACGCTGTTGCAGGAACTTACGATGTTACTTTAATAACAACTAATGATGCTGGTGTATCAAGAAGTATCACAAAACCAGTACCAGTAGGAGGTATAGAGGCTTCATTTAAAGTTATTGTGCAAAATAGTGAATGTAACGACCATACTGCAACTACTGGAGATAATGCAGATGCTTGGGATATGACGCCAAATAGTACGGTTATAGATGATGATTTAGGAGAAATAGAAAGTCCTTACAGAGCTTTATGGAATAATTCAGATTTAAACGCCTATATAGATGCAAATTTCTGTACTAACGAGCAACCAGGGTCTACTAGTGATGGTAATAAATTCGGTCCTAACGCTGGTGGAGGTCGTGGTGTTAAAATTAGCGAAGCTTGTCGTCGTTTATATCAATTAGTAGCTGTAGAGCCAGGTGTAGAATATACGTTTACAATAGACTCTCGCTCTGAAGCAGCAGGAATTTCTACTGAGGTGTTTATTTTAAATAATGAAATTACTACTGAAGACGCAATCAATACAGAAGCAGAAAGAGCAATCAATACAGATGCTTATTATGTTATTGATAACGATTTTAATAGTTCTAAATCATCAAGTACAGACGATACCTTTACTACAACAACGTTTACTTTTGAAGCAACATCCAATATAGCAGTTATTTATGTTAGAGCTTTAAACGCAGTTGATAGTAGTAATGAAGTGTTTTATGATAACATAGATATTATTACACCAGGATTTTAATGAATCTTAATTTTACTGTGATACCATAAAGTATTATAGAAGTTGCAAATTAATTGTTGGGTCTGTATTTTTATGCAGACCCAATAATTTTAAAAATATATTTAATATGAATAATTTAAAGAATACCTTTTTGCCTATACTTTTGTTTCTGTTTGTATTTAGTGCGAACTTGAGTGCTCAAGAAGATGCTTCAGAAGTAGAAAAAACTGAGGAAACAACAAAAAGTAAAAAAAAATTGTTTTCATTCTTAAAAAAGAAAGAAAATAATAGTAAATCTGAAAAAAGTCAAGAAGATAAAAAGTCAAAGTCTAAAAAAAATAAATATAAATTACCAGATATCGATTTAAGTCACTGGAAAGTTACTTTGCCGGTAACCAATGAAAAAGGTAAACCTTATGAAATTGAACCACCAGAAATCTTAGATTTTGCAAGTAATGAAGTTGCAAAACCTTATATGTATATTGATTCTACAGCTGGAGCTATTGTTTTTCATGCAATGCCAACAGCCTCTAAAACTAGAAATACAAAGTATACAAGGTCTGAGTTGCGTGAGCAGATGAAGCCAGGAAGCAATAGTGTGAATTGGACTTTTAAAGATGGTGCTTATATGAGAGGGAAAATCCAGATGGATGAAACTACACGTGATTCTAAAGGTAAATATCACAGAACCATCATAATGCAAATCCATGGGCGTTTAACTAATGAGCAACGAGATTTAATAGGTGAAGATGATAATAATGCACCTCCAATTCTTAAAATTTATTGGGATAAAGGCAAAATTCGTGTTAAAACAAAAGTTCTTAAAAACTTAAATGCTTCAAATGAAGAAATTTTGCATGAAAGTGCTTGGGGTGATGATGCAGGTTTTAATTTCGAGGAAGAAGTTGGTTTTAAGAAATTTGTACTTGAAGTTAAAGTGTCTAAAGGTAAAATGGTTGTTGTTTTAAATGGAAAAGAGCATAAAGTTTACGATAATATACACATGAAACGATGGGGTGTATTTGAAAACTATTTTAAAGCGGGTAATTATTTTCAAACAAGAGATGAAGGTGCTTTTTCTAAGGTTAAATTTTATGAGTTAGAGGTAAAGCACTAGTAGTTAATAAACCATTTAAAAAGCAAGAAATGACCGAATATAAGCTATTCGGTCATTTCTTTTTGCATATTAATTAAATGCGCCATGCTAGAAATTATCCGGTTATGTTTTTTTACAAACGGATTACTTTTATCCCAAACATAGCCAGCAAGTACAGCACAAATTTGTTTTTTAACTTCTAAGTTCTCTGGTCTGTGAAAAAATAGAGTTTGTAAGTTTCCAGTGTACCATTCTTTTACATATGAAGAGAAAACAGTAACGCCCTCAGATATATAGTCTGCATAATCAGTTTTCCAATTTACACACTCACCGTTTAATTCTTTAGAAATTAATTTAGCGGCTAATAATCCAGATTCTGTAGCAAAGGTAACTCCTGAAGAAAATACAGGGTCTAAAAATTCTGCACTATTTCCTGTTAATGCAAAACCTTTACCGTATAGTTTAGTTACCGCTTTAGAATAATTTTTAATATGTACAGGTTCAAACTCAAAAGATAAATTGCTAAACCTGTCATAATAATAATTCGATAGTTTTAGCATTTTATTCATTATCTCGGTGGTATTGCCTTTGTAAGATTCAAATAAGCTGTTTTTACCAACAAAACCAATGCTTGTTATACCATTAGAAAACGGAATTACCCAGAACCAAGTATCTTTATCTATAACATCAAAAGTAATTAAAGTACCCTCTTTTCCTTCTGGGCGTTTAATATCTTTAACATGTGTAAAAATTGACGAATGCGTAGGGATGTTTGAGGGTTTGTCTAACCCTAAAAACCTAGGAAGTACACGACCATAACCAGAAGAGTCTATAATAAATTTAGCTTCAATTGTTAGTTCTTCATTAGTTTTAGTTTTTACAGTCGTTTTTGAGGAGCCATCAGAATTAAAAAAAACATCGATAGCCTCAAGTTCAAACTCAATATTTACGCCTTGTTTTATAAGTTCTTGTGCTAGGGCATTATCAAAATCGGCACGAGGTACTTGCCAGGTCCAATTCCAACCCTGGGTATGTTTTTTACTAAAATCAAAATCGCAAACTATGTCTTTACTTAAAAATCTTGCGCCAGATTTTACTTCAAACTTTTCAGCCTTTAAGCAATCTAATAAGCCAACTTCTTCAAAATGATCCATGCAACGAGGTAATAAACTTTCGCCAATAACAAATCGTGGGAATTTAGATTTTTCAATTACCTTTACTTTGTAATTTTGATTATTAAGATGTGCTGCGGCAACAGCACCAGAAGGGCCAGCGCCAATTATTAAAACGTCAACGGTTTCGTTTGGAATATCCATAGATAACGGATTAATTACGTATTCTTTTTATATTTACGACGAACTTAACTATTTTCGCCCAAGAAATTAACAATAATATCCAATAAATTTAAAAATAAATATGCTAACCTACCAAGGCGGTCTAGAAATAGATAATTTCTTCAAAATAATTTTTAAAAACGAAACTTTTAAAATAGATGAAGCTCTTATTACAAAAATTGAAGAAAGCTTTAATTTTTTAATGGATTTTTCTCAGGATAAAGTTATTTACGGTGTTAATACAGGCTTTGGCCCAATGGCACAGTATAAAATTGAAGATTCTCAACGAATACAATTACAATATAACTTAATTAGAAGCCATGCATCTGGAGTAGGCCAGCCTCTGCCTCCAATGTATGTTAGAGCTATTATGCTAGCTAGATTAAATACACTATCGCTTTGTAAATCTGGTATACATAAATCAACAGTATTGTTAATGCAAGAACTTATAAATCGAGATATTACACCGGTAATTTTCGAGCATGGTAGTGTTGGTGCAAGTGGAGATTTAGTACAATTAGCACATTTAGCTTTGGTTTTAATTGGTGAAGGCGAAGTATTTTATAAGGGAGAAAGAAAAAATACAGACGAAGTTTTTAAAATAGAAAAGCTACAGCCAATTTCTGTAGAATTAAGAGAAGGTTTAGCTTTAATGAACGGAACTTCTGCCATGACAGGTATTGGGCTTATAAACACTATTTATACGCGTAAATTACTTGACGATATGGTAGTTTGCTCATCTGCAATAAACGAAATAGTACAAGCTTACGATGACCATTTATCTGAAGAGTTAAACGGAGCAAAACGTCATAAAGGGCAACAAGAAATTGCTAAACAAATGCGAAAACATTTGGCAGATAGCGAGTTAACACGTAAAAGAGAACACCATTTATATTCTAAAAACGAAGATGTATCTGTTTTTAAGGAAAAAGTTCAAGAATATTATTCTTTGCGTTGCGTGCCTCAAATTTTAGGGCCTGTTTTAGATACTTTAAATAGTGTAGAAGATATATTAGTAGATGAAGTAAACTCGGCTAACGATAACCCAATTGTAGATGTAAAAAAGAAGCATGTTTATCATGGCGGAAATTTCCATGGCGATTATGTAGCTTTAGAAATGGATAAGCTAAAATTAGCAGTTACTAAATTAAGTATGTTAAGTGAGCGACAACTAAATTATTTACTTAATTCAAGACTTAACGATATGCTTCCTCCATTTGTTAACTTGGGTAAACTAGGTTTAAATTTTGGCATGCAAGGTGTACAGTTTACTGCAACATCTACCACCGCAGAAAACCAAACACTTTCTAACCCAATGTATGTTCATAGTATTCCTAATAATAACGACAATCAAGATATTGTTAGCATGGGAACTAATGCTGCTTTAATTACCAAAAAGGTTATTGAAAATGCTTTTGAGGTTGTAGCAATAGAACTTATTACAATTGTGCAAGCAATTGAATATCTTGATGTTAAAAATAAAATATCGGCTCAAACCAAAAAAATATACGACGATATACGAGAAATAGTTCCTATATTTACAGAAGATATTGTAATGTATCCTTACGTAAATAAGGTGAAGCAATATTTAATGAAAGTTAAATAACTCTAAATTGTTTCTTGTCATGAAAAATCTGTTCGTTGTATTCGCATTTTTAAGTTTAAATTTAAGTATTTCACAAGAGTTAGCCCTAGCAAGAGTTAACGATAAATTTGGCTATATCAATAAAACAGGCGAATGGGTAATACAACCGCAATTTCTTAATGCTAAAAGTTTTTCGGGCGATTATGCCCAAGCCATGGCAGACGATAAATTATGGGGTTATATTGATAGAAGTGGTGAGTGGGTTATAAAACCAATCTTTAAAAAAACTAAAGCATTTCAATCGGATATCGCAATTGTAAACGATGGTATTTCATGGTATTATATCGATAAAACCGGAAGTAAAATTTTAACAGAGGTTGTAACGGATAAAGTTTACGATTTCTCTGAAGATTTGGCTGTAGTAAAAACTGAAGATAAAGTAGGTTTTATTAATAAAGAAGGAGAAGTAGTAATACCAAAAGAATACACAAAAGCTTTCGATTTTTATAACGGTTACTCTCGAGCTCAGAAAAATGAAAAATGGGGTTTGCTTGACAAATCGGGTAACGAGTATATAAAAATAGAATACGAAGAAATAGGAAACCTATACAATGGTGTAATTATAGCTAAAAAAGATGGCGTTTGGGGGTTAATAAAAGCTAAAGAGTTTATCCCTGTTGAAGGTGCTGTTAAAATTTGGGATTTTACTATTAACGGAAGTGTGTCTTACGCCAAAAAAGGTGAAAAAGTTGGTTTTATAAACAATAATGGTGAGTGGATTATAGAACCTAAATTTGTAAAAGTAAGAGGTTTTAAAAAAGGCTTAGCACCCTTTTACGAAAATAAACTTTGGGGCTATATTAATAAAAAAGGAGAAGTAGTTATTAAACCACAATATAAAGATGCTGAGGTGTTTAGTGAAGATGGTTTAGCACCAGTAAAAACTAAAAAACTATGGGGTTTTATTAATGCCAAAGGTGAATTAATTATTGAAGAAAAATATGGTATTACAGCCGGAAACTTCGGTATGTTTTTCGGAATAAAAACCGAGAAAGGCTTCGTAGATGGTTTGGCACGTGTAAAACACAACAAACAATGGGCTTTTTTAAACACAAAAGGCGAGGTGTTAAATAATACTTGGTTTCAAAACTTAGAACTTTTCAAATAAAAAATCTAAATATTTTAAATTATAATTTTAATGAAGTGTGCCCTAATAACTGGAGGATCTAGAGGTATAGGTAAAGCAGTATGCATTCAGTTAGCAAAAGATTCAGATTATCATATCCTAATAAATTACAATAGTAACGAAGCAGCAGCAAACGAAACCTTGAAGCTTGTCGAAGCTGAAGGTAATACAGGCGAAATTTTGCAATTCAATGTAGCTAATGCAGAACAAGTTCAATCTGTTTTAACAAATTGGCAAGAAAACAACCCAAAAGCAGTTGTTGAGGTTATAGTAAATAATGCAGGAATTACAAAAGACGGTTTATTTATGTGGATGCCTGCCGAAGATTGGAATAGTGTTATAAACACATCTTTAAGCGGATTTTACAATGTAACCAACTTTTTTATTCAAAAATTACTACGTAACCGCTATGGTCGTATAGTAAACATAGCGTCGGTTTCGGGTGTAAAAGGTACGCCAGGACAAACAAATTACTCTGCAGCAAAAGCGGCATTAATTGGTGCAACAAAAGCTTTAGCACAAGAAGTTGCAAAACGTAAAATTACTGTAAACGCTGTAGCTCCAGGTTTTATCAAGTCCGATATGACTGCCGAACTCGACGAAAAAGAGCTAAAAAGCTTAATTCCAATAAACCGATTTGGAGAGCCAGAAGAAGTTGCTCATGCAGTTTCGTTTTTAATTTCTAAAAAAGCGTCTTATATTACTGGCGAAGTTTTAAACATTAACGGCGGGATATACTCCTAATTTTTACTTAATGAACAGAGTTGTAATAACAGGAATGGGAATTTATTCTTGTATTGGCGAAAACTTAGCAGAAGTTAAAGAATCGTTATACAAAGGTAAGTCTGGTATTGTTGTAGATAAAGAAAGAATAGATTTTGGTTACCGGTCGCCATTAACAGGAATGGTGTCTAAACCAAACCTAAAAGGCATATTAACACGTAAACAGCGTATTAGTATTGGTGAAGAAGGTGAGTATGCATATATGGCAACTATTGAAGCTTTTAAAAACGCTAAAATAGATCAAGATTTTATCGATGCCAATCAAGTAGGAATTCTTTATGGAAACGATAGTACAACAAAATCTGTAATAGAATCTGTAGATAAAGTTAGAGAAAAAAAAGATACAACCTTAGTGGGTTCTGGTGCAATTTTTAAGGGGATGAATTCCTCTGTTACTATGAATCTTTCAACCATATTTAAACTTACAGGAGTTAATTTTACCATTAGTGCAGCCTGTGCCAGTGGATCACATTCCATTGGAATGGCCTATCAATTAATAAAAAGTGGATTGCAAGATTGTATTATATGTGGTGGCGCACAAGAAATAAATCCATATGTTATGTCTAGTTTCGATGGTTTGGGTGTGTTTTCAATGAATACTGAAAATCCAGGACAAGCTTCAAAACCATTTGATGCTAATAGAGATGGTTTAGTACCAAGTGGTGGGGCTGCAACTGTAATTTTAGAATCATATGATTCTGCAATAAAACGAGGCGCTCCTATTTTAGGAGAAGTAATAGGGTATGGCTTTTCATCAAATGGCGAGCATATATCAACACCAAATGCAGCAGGCCCAAGTTATGCTATGAAAATGGCCATAAAACAAGCGGGTATCAGTGCTGGCGATGTAGATTATGTAAACGCACATGCAACATCAACACCTGTAGGCGATGCTAACGAAGCAAAAGCTATTTTTGATGTTTTTGGAGAGCATGGTCCAGCGGTAAGTTCAACAAAATCGATGACAGGACATGAGTGCTGGATGGCAGGTGCTAGCGAGGTAATTTACTCAATGTTAATGATGCACCATGGATTTGTAGCACCAAATATTAACTTGGAAACGCCAGATGAGGATGCGAAAAAATTAAATTTAGTCAGCAAAACCTTAGATAAAAAAATTAATGTATTTTTGTCCAACTCTTTTGGTTTCGGTGGAACCAATTCAGCATTAATAATAAAAAAAATATAATTGCGCGATGACTAAAGAAGTTATTATTGAAAAAATAAACAACTTTCTTATTGATGAATTTGAAGTAGAAAGTGATGATATTTCGCCAGATGCAGATTTAAAAGAAACCTTAGATCTTGATAGTTTAGATTTTGTTGATTTAGTGGTTTCTGTTGAAGCTAATTTTGGAGTAAAGCTTGTTGGCGAAGATTTTGTTAACGTTAAAGTGCTTCAAGATTTTTATGATTTAATCGAGAATAAGCTTAGCTAAATTTGATTAAAACATTATAACTTTATATGGCTGCTAAATGGAAAGGTAAATCCAGAGGAACAGTTTTAGGTTACAAAATATTTGTGTTTTGTATAAAAAAACTAGGCGTAAAAGCAGCGTATTTTGTGCTTTATTTCGTTTCTTTTTACTTTGTGTTGTTTGCCAAAGATAGTTTTAAAGCCATTTACTATTATCTTAAAAACAGACAAGGTTTTTCTAAAATCAAAAGTCTTAAAAACGTTTATAATAGTTACTTTGTTTTTGGTCAAACTATTATAGATAAAGTAGCCATTTCTTCAGGGTTACGAAAAAAATTCACTTACGAGTTCGATGGTATTGAATTAATAAATCAAGCCTTAAAAAATAAAAAAGGAGGTATTTTAATTAGCGCGCATGTGGGTAATTTTGAAATTGCCGAACATTTTTTTGGCGATTTAGATGAATCTGCATCAATAAGTTTGCTTACTACTAATCAAGAGCATACTGCAATTCAAGAGTATTTAGAAAGTGTTACTACAAAATCTAACATCAACCTCATTATATTAAAAGATGATTTGTCTCATGTTTTCGAGATAAATGCTGCCTTAGCACGAAACGAAATTGTTTGTATTACAGGCGATCGTTACACAGAAAACACAAAGTTTTTAGAGAAAGAATTACTTGGTGAAAAAGCTAAATTTCCTGCAGGACCTTTTGTGTTAGCTTCACGATTAAGAGTTCCTGTGTTGTTTGTGTATGTAATGAAAGAAAGTAATTTACACTATCATTTATACGCAAGACAATCTAAAGCAAAATATCGCGATGTAGATTCTCTTTTAAAAGATTACACCGATAGCCTATCCTGGATTTTAAAAAAGTATCCATTACAATGGTTTAACTATTTCGATTTTTGGGGGAAACTCAAAAAATAGGTGTTGTTTATAACCAACTATTTAGTTTCATAATAAAAGTTAGGTTTAACGTTTTAATTATTTATTTTTACTCATAATTTTAAAAACACCCATGAAGCAAGTTTTAGTTTTGCATTATTCTCAATCTGGTCAACTAACAGAAATTGTAAATAATATAGTTGAAAATTTCAAGAATGATGAAGCTGTAAAGCTACACTATCATAATATCGAGCTAAAACGAAACTTTCCTTTTCCGTGGACAAAAAAAGATTTTTTTGGAGTATTCCCAGATACCTTTTTACAAAATTACCAAGAGGTAAACCCCGTTCCCGATGCTATTTTAAATAACACATACGATTTAATAATTTTTGGTTATCAAGTATGGTATTTAACGCCGTCGTTACCAATATCCTCTTTTTTACAATCAGAAAGTGCAAAAACATTGTTTTCAGGATCCAAGGTTGTAACTGTAAGTGGCACCAGAAATATGTGGATTATGGCTCAGGAGAAGTTAAAAATACACCTAAAAAAATTAAATGCTAACTTAGTAGGTAATATTGCGTTGGTAGACAGGCATAGTAATTACATAAGTGTAATAACTATTGTAAGGTGGATGTTTTCTGGTAAGAAAAAGAAATATTTAGGTATCTTTCCTAAGCCAGGAATAAGCCAAGTCGATATTGATAATGCGGTTAAATTTGGCCCAATAATAAAACAACATTTATTGGGAAATACCTGGGGTAATTTACAGGATAATTTGTTAAAAAATGGTGCTGTAGAAATAAAACCGTTTTTAATAACCGTAGATCGCAAGGCGAATGTTATATTTACAAAATGGGCAAATTTTATTCATAAAAGCAGCGAGCCAAATACAAAAAAACGAGAAACCTTGTTAAAATTTTTCAATGTGTATTTGTTTATTGCAATTTGGGTTGTTTCTCCAATTGTTTTTATCTTATTTTTGCTTACTTATGTTTTTAACATCCCAAAAATTAAAAAGCAGAAGAAGTATTACACTTCCGTAGAGCTATTAGAGAATACTAAATAACATATGAAAGAAGTATATATAACGCGTGTTTCAAAATTTTTACCCAACAAACCAGTTTCTAACGATGAAATGGAGGAAAAATTGGGTTTAATAAATGGTAAACATTCCAAAGGAAGACGCATTGTTTTAAGAAATAATCAAATTAAAACAAGGTACTATGCAATTGATGAAAATGGTCAAGTTACGCATAACAACGCCCAACTTACTGCAGAAGCTATCAATAGACTTTGTGATGATGATTTTAAAACTACAGATATAGAAGTATTATCATGTGGTACTTCAAGTCCAGATCATATTTTACCATCTCATGCTTCAATGGTGCATGGGTTTTTAAAAAACGGAAATCTTGAAGTAAACTCACCAACAGGAGCATGTTGTTCAGGAATGAACGCTTTAAAATATGGTTACTTTTCAGTAAAATGTGGCCAATCTAATAATGCTGTAGTTTCTGGCTCAGAGCGTAGTTCTACTTGGATGCGTTCCGATCTTTTTGAGGATGAAGTAAAACACTTAGAATCTTTAGAAGAAAACCCAATAATTGCGTTTAATAAAGATTTTTTAAGATGGATGCTTTCTGATGGTGCTGGTGCTTGTTTACTTGAAGCAGAACCAAAAGGAGAGCAACCTTTAAGAATAGACTGGATTGAAGGATTTTCGTATGCCTTCGAGCTAGATGCTTGTATGTATTCTGGTGGAGAAAAACAAGAGGACGGATTTTTAAAACCATGGCGCGAATACGCATCGGACCAATGGAGTAAAAAAACGCTTTTTGCGGTACAACAAGATGTAAAACTTCTTGGAGCTAATATTCTAGAAAAAGGAGTAGATAGCTTAAAGCGTACTTTTGCAAAACACAATATTTCTGCAGACGATATAGATTATTATTTGCCTCATATTTCTTCCTATTATTTTAAAGAAGGGTTGTACGATGCTATGAAAGAAGCAGGTATTGAAATTCCTTGGGAAAAATGGTTCATGAATTTGCAAAGCGTTGGTAATGTAGGTGCAGCATCAATATATTTAATGTTAGAAGAATTAGTAGCTTCAGGGCAATTACAAAAGGGACAAAAAATATTACTATCTGTTCCAGAAAGTTCCAGATTTTCATATTCTATAGCCTTATTAACCGTTTGCTAAAATTATGACTACACAATTTCCGGTAAAGGACATTACAAAATTAATACCTCAAAAAGCACCGTTTGTAATGGTAGATTCGCTTTTAGATTTTTCCGAAACAAAAGTAGAGTCTGCTTTTACTATTCTTTCAAATAATCTTTTTGTGGAAAATAATAATTTTACCGAGCCTGGTTTAGTAGAAAATATGGCTCAAACCGTAGCGTTACATACAGGTTATAATTACTATATTAAAGGAGAAGATGCGCCAACAGGTTATATTGGTTCTATAAAAAAAACAACAATAAAAAAACTTCCAAAAGTAAATGATGTAATAACTACCAAGGTAAATGTTTTACACGAAATTATGGGAGTTACTATGGTAGAAATCATGGTTTTTAATGCTCAAAATGAAGAGATTGCTTCAGCCGAAATGAAAACAGTAATAGCTTCTTAATGAATAATGATTTTTTAGAAATAAATATTAGTGAAGTTTTACCGCATCGCGCTCCTTTTTTAATGGTAGATAAAATAAATACCATTAATGATGCTGAGGTTACAACTCAGTTTTTTATTAAAGAATCTTCAATTTTTAACGATAATGGTTTTTTTGCCGAAGCTGGCTTAATAGAACACGCAGCACAAACCTGTTCTTGTATAGTGGGTAAATCGTTTTACGATAATAAATCAACGGTTAGGCTTATTGGTTTTATTAGTGCCATAAAAAAAGTTACAATATACAGTTTACCTAAAGTAAATACTACAATTACATCAAAAGCCAACTTAATTTCCCGTTTTGATGCAGACGATTATAGTTTGTGTAATATTGAATGCACCATATCTCAAGACCATAAAGAATTAGTATCTTGCAATCTCAATTTAATTATTCGAGAAATTAATTAAGCTATGAAAGCAAACGAAGTTCCTCAGGATAAAAGTAGTTTAGATTCTATAAATCAAAAAGAATTATGCTACGCGACCGACGAAAATGGTAATTACATAACTACAAAAAGTAGTGGTTGGACACCAAAAACAATTGCTTTAAACAATGCTATTGAAGATATTAAAGAGCGCGCCGAAGAAGCTAAACAACGTGTACTAAATAACGAAACAAGTCCTATTGAATATTACATGGAATTAAACCGAATGGATGTTACCATTCTTGCAGGTTACGTTGGTATTTGGCCATTTCGAGTAAAACGACATTTTAACCCGAAACGTTTTAAAAAACTATCAGATAAATTATTGCAAAAATACGCCGATGCTTTTAACATAAGTTTACAGCAATTAAAACAAGGAGATTTAAATGAAGATTGATTTTAAACATCACCAATCTGCACACTGCGAAAATGGTGTAGTTTCTAATTTAATGAAGCATAATGGTATAAACATTAGCGAACCTATGATTTTTGGAATAGGTTCTGGCTTAATTTATTGTTATATCCCATTTTTAAAAGTAAATCACGGGCCAGCAGTAACGTATCGTGTTATGCCAGGTTTAATTTTTAAGCGTTTTGCAAAACGCATTGGTGTAACCTTTAAACGCGAAAAATTTAAAAGTGCCACTAAAGCCAAACAACGTTTAGACGACAATATAAAAAATAACAATCCGGTTGGTTTACAGGTGGGTATTTACCATTTGTTATACTTGCCAGATCATTACCGTTTTCATTTTAATGCCCACAATATTGTGGTTTATGGCAAAGAAGGATCTGATTATTTAGTAAGTGACCCAGTTATTGAAAACGTTGCAAAACTAGACGAAAAGCAACTTGAAAAAGCACGTTTTGCAAAAGGGCCATTTGCACCAAACGGACAAATTTACTACCCAATTTCTTTTCCAAAAGAAAGTGAGATTCCATATAAAAAAGCCATTGTAAAAGGTATAAAACAAACTTGCCGAGATATGTTGGCACCAATACCCATAGTTGGTGTAAAAGGCATTCGAATGGTGGCAAAACTTATTAAAAAGTGGCCAAAGAAAAAAGGTATAAAAGTAGCCAATCATTATTTGGGGCAAATTGTTCGTATGCAAGAAGAAATAGGTACCGGTGGTGGTGGCTTTCGTTATATTTTTGCGGCTTTTTTACAAGAATCGAGTGCCATTTTAAATAATGAAAAACTCATGGAGCTCTCTAAGGAAATGACCGTAATTGGCGATTTATGGAGAGATTTTGCTTTGGAAGCCTCTCGTTTATACAAAAATCGTAAAGCGACAACGGGATCGTACGATAAGGTTTCAGAAATGTTATTTGAGTTAGCAGATAAAGAAGAAGTGTTTTTTAAAGCATTAAAAATAGCCATAAAATAGAAAATGATAGTAATAGATAAAATCTCAAAAAAATATGTAGGTGCCGATAATTATTCGGTGTCTAATTTGAGTCTGTCTATAAACGATCAAGAAATTTTTGGGCTTTTAGGGCCAAACGGCGCGGGAAAAACCACTTTAATTTCTATGTTATGTGCTTTGGTAAAACCAACTTCGGGGATTTTTACCATCAATAATTTAAACTACAAACAGCATAAAACCGAAATAAAAAAACTTATAGGTATTGTGCCACAGGAATATGCGTTGTACCCAACTTTAACAGCGTTCGAGAATTTAAAATATTTCGGTAGCATGTATGGTTTAAAAGGTAAATCGCTAAACCAAAAGATATTAAGTCACCTAGAAATTTTAGGCCTTGAGAAATTTGCAAACAAGAAAATTGATACTTTTTCGGGAGGTATGAAACGTCGCGTTAATTTATTAGCGAGTATTTTGCATAATCCTAAAGTTTTAATTTTAGATGAACCTACCGTTGGAGTAGATGTGCAGTCTAAAAATGTGATAATTAATTTTTTAAAAGAGCTTAACGCAAGCGGAACAACTATAATTTATACCTCGCATCATCTTAATGAAGCGGAGCAGTTTTGTACTAAAGTGGCAATTATTGATCACGGAAAAATAATTATTGAAGGAAAGCCAAAGGATTTAATTAATAAATCTGATGAGTTACATAACCTTGAAGATGTATTTATAAGTTTAACGGGTAAAGAACTTCGCGATTATGCATAAGTTATTAGCATCGGCATACAAGGAATTTTTATTGTTAAAACGAGATTTTGGTAGTGTTATCATCTTGTTTGTAATGCCTTTGGTACTAATAATTACAATTACTTTAATTCAAGATAGCACCTTTAAAACCATCGAAAATACTCAAATTCCTATTTTGGTAGTTGATAATGATAAAGGTGAAGTTGCCAAAACCATGTTAGAAGGTTTGCAATCTTCGGAAGCTTTTGAAATTATTATGAGTGCTACTGAAGCTGAAGCGAAAGATTTGGTCTTTGGTGGTGATTATCAATTGGCAGTAATAATTCCAACTCATTTAACTTCAGATTTAAATAAAAAAGTAAATAGCAACGTTGATAATTTACTGCAAAATTTCGGAATAGACTCAGAAAGCAATGCTTCAGAACAACCAGAGGTTACAAGTAAAGAAGTACGCTTATATTTCGATCCTGCAACACAAGTATCATTTAAAAATTCGGTTAAAAATGGTATCGATAAAATGATATCAAAAATTGAAATGAAAACCATTTATACCAGTTTTCAAAAGCAATTAAGTGATAATCCAGACGATGTCGTTTTTAAAACCGATAATTTTGTAACGTTTAAAGAAATACTTCCAAAAAAGGATAATGAAGAATTTATCCCAAACTCCGCACAACATAATGTGCCTGCTTGGTCGTTATTTGCCATTTTCTTCATAATTGTACCTTTATCAATAAATATTGTAAAGGAAAAAAGTCAAGGCACCTTTGTTAGGTTGCGTACAAATCCAGTAAGTTATGCCACGGTTTTAGGTGGTAAAACGGTTGTGTATTTAGCGGTTTGCCTTATTCAATTTGCATTAATGCTGGCGGTTGGTGTATTCGTATTTCCCAAAATTGGATTACCGACACTCGATGTTTCTGGCAGGTTGCCATTGTTGTTTGTAGTTAGTATTTTTGCAGGCTTAGCAGCAATTGGCTTAGGTGTTTTAATTGGAACTATTGCAAAAACCCAAGAACAGTCGGCGCCATTTGGAGCTACCTTTGTAGTTATTTTAGCAGCGATTGGAGGCGTTTGGGTGCCCGTTTTTATAATGCCAAAGTTTATGCAAGTATTATCGAATATTTCGCCTATGAACTGGGGATTAAATGCCTATTACGATGTGTTTTTACGCAACGGCAGTTTAGCCAGTATTTTGCCAGAATTAGCATTGTTGTTATTGTTTTTTATAGTAACTACATTACTGTCAATATTTTTTAACGAAAAGAAACATGCGGTCTAAACCAAAAGAAATAGAACATACAAGTAAAGTGCGCGTAAGGTTTGTAGAAACCGATCCGTTAGGTATTGTATGGCACGGAAATTATATTCAGTATTTCGAAGATGGTAGAGAAAACTTTGGAAGGCATCATGGTATTTCATATTTAGATCAAAAAGAATACGGTTTTGCAACACCAATAATAGAATCGAAAACCAAACATAAACGCCCTTTAAAATATGGCGATGTAGCCACAATAAAAACTATTTTTGTAGATAGTTCGGCCGCAAAAATGATTTTTCGCTACGAAATTTACAACCAAGAAAATGAGTTGGTTTGCACCGGAGAAACTGTTCAAGTTTTTGTAGATAAAATAGGGCAAGGTGAATTGTGGTTAACACCACCAGATTTTTTTACAGATTGGAAGAAAAAAGTAGGTTTGCTAGATGAGTAAAGTATATTTGTCATATAGCAACATTATCTCATCTTTAGGCTTCAATAGCGCTTCGGTAGCGAAAGAAGTGATGCTTGGTAATTCCGGATTGAAACAAATTAAGGATACTTCGGTAATGCCAGAACCTTTTATGTCATCTTTAGTTGATGATGATGCGTTAACGGCAGCTTTCAACAATAAAACAGAAAAAAAATATACCAAACTTGAAAAGATGTTTATTACATCGCTTCAAGATACTTTAGGTCGATCTAACATTGCGTTAACCGATCGTGTTGGCCTCATTATTTCAACAACAAAAGGCAATATAGATGCTTTAGATGCTGAAAACGATTTCCCAAAGGAACGTGCTTATCTCGATGTTTTAGCTAAAAATGTAGCCCATTATTTTGATTTTAAAACGGAACCTATAGTGTTATCAAACGCTTGTGTGTCTGGTGTTTTGTCGGTTGCGGTGGCTAAACGTTACATAAAAAGTAACATGTTCGATCATGTGTTTATTGTGGCGGGTGATTTGGTTAGTGAGTTTATTTTATCGGGTTTCAATTCCTTTCAAGCATTAAGCTCAGAAATTTGTAAACCATACGATAAAAATAGAATAGGTATTAATATTGGCGAAGTAGCCGTGAGCGCGCTAGTTACTAAAAATGAAGACGATTTAAGTGACGAAGCCGTTGAAATTTTAGGTGAAGCATCTTGTAACGATGCCAATCATATTTCAGGACCATCGCGTACTGGCGAAGGCTTGTACAGAAGTATAGAATCGGCTTTAGCGCAATCAAATTTAACTTCAGAAGACATCGATTATATTTCCGCCCACGGTACAGCAACCATGTATAACGACGAAATGGAAGCGATTGCATTAAACCGTTTGGGTTTAGAAAAAACACCAATGAATAGTTTGAAAGGGTATTTTGGACATACACTAGGCGCATCAGGTTTACTAGAAACCATAATAGGTATGTACGCCTTAAATCAAAATGTGCTAATAAAAACCTTAGGTTTTGCAGAAATGGGTGTAACACAACCTATAAATGTTATTGAAAACACTGTAGAAAAGCCGTTGTCCACGTTTTTAAAAACAGCTTCGGGTTTTGGCGGTTGTAACACGGCGGTTATTTTTAAAAAAGTAAAATAAGATTGATAATTAATAATGAAAAATCAGTTTAAAATATCGTCTTATTGCCATGTTAAGCAAAATAAAATTAGCCTTAACGGAACTGTTTTGTTTTCAGCTGAAGCTGAAGAATCAAAATTTTTAAAGCAAGCTTATAAAGCCTTAGATGTTAATTATTCCAAGTTTTTTAAAATGGATAAATTAAGTCAGTTAGCCTTTTTAGCAGCCGATGTTTTGTTGCAACACGAAAATATTTCCGAAGAAAACCAAGAAAATATAGCCTTGGTTATGGGAAATAAAGCATCGAGTTTAGATACCGATAGAAAACACCAAGACAGCATTCAAGATAAAGCAAGTTATTACCCAAGTCCTGCGGTGTTTGTGTATACCTTGCCAAATATTATGTTGGGAGAAATTAGTATTAAATACAAATTGTACTCAGAAAACAGTTTCTTTGTATTCGAAAATTTTAAAACCAACTATTTTTATAATTACACGAATAGTTTAATTGACGATAAAAAGGCCGATAAAATTTTATGCGGTTGGGTAAATGTAGATGATGAAGATTACGAAGCCTTTTTATATCTTGTAACTCCCAACGGAAATTTACAACATACAGAACAACAAATAAATACATTATATAACGAATTATGGAAGCTTTAAAACAAGAATTGAAAGAAAGCCTTGTAGAACAATTAAATTTGGAAGATATAACACCCGCTGAAATTGCTGATGACGATATGTTATTTGGAGATGGTTTAGGGTTAGATTCTATTGATGCTTTAGAGCTTATTGTAATGCTCGATAAAACTTACGGCATAAAATTAACCGACCCAAAACAAGGTCGTGCTATTTTCGAAAGTATTAACACCATGTCTGCATACATTGCAGAACACCGTACAAAATAATTACAAAAATGGGTAAAGGCGTTGCAATTACAGGTATGGGTATTATATCTGCTATTGGAAACAATATAGACGAAAATCGCGAAGCACTTTTTGCTGGTAAAACAGGCATTGGTCGCGTGGTTAAAATTAACACCAATCATAAAAACGAAATTATGGTTGGTGAAATTGCTTATACCAATAGCCAACTAGAAAGCCTATTGCAATTACCCGAAACCAATAATTATTCAAGAACCGCTTTGTTGGGTGCTGTTGCTGCTAAAGAAGCTGTTGAAAGTGCTTGTATTTCTGATATAAACGAATACAAAACCGGTTTAATATCAGCAACCAGTGTTGGTGGTATGGACATGACCGAGAAATACTATTACGAGTATTTAGAAGATAAAACGGTTCAAAAATATATTGAAGCCCATCATGCGGGCGACTCTACCCAAAAAATAGCTGAACAATTAGGGCTTAAAAATAGTTTGGTAACAACTATTAGTACTGCTTGTTCTTCGGCTGCAAATGCCATTATGTTGGGAGCAAGACTTATAAAATCTGGTAAATTAGATCGTGTTATTGTTGGTGGTGCCGATTGTTTATCGAAATTCACGATTAACGGATTTAAAAGTTTAATGATTTTATCAGACACCTATAACACACCTTTCGATGAAAACCGAAAAGGTTTAAATTTAGGTGAAGCTGCCGCCTTTTTGGTGTTAGAATCTGATGCTGTTGTTAAAGCTGAAAATAAAAACGTATTGGCTTATTTAAAAGGTTATGGTAATGCCAACGATGCGTTTCATCAAACCGCATCATCAGAGAATGGCGATGGTGCTACTTTAGCTATGAAACAAGCCTTAAAAGTGGCAAATTTAAATGCAGAAGCGATAGATTATGTAAATGCGCATGGAACAGCTACGGGAAATAATGATTTATCTGAAGGAAAAGCTTTTTTACGCGTGTTTAATACAATGCCGCCGTTTAGTTCTACAAAACCATTTACAGGACACACTTTAGCTGCTGCTGGTGGTATTGAAGCTGTGTTTTCGGTATTGGCTTTACAGCATAACGTTTTGTATCCAAATTTAAATTATAAAACACCCATGTCGGCATTTAATCTTGTGCCAGAATTGGAGTTAAAGGAAAAACCGATAACAAACATTTTATCAAACTCTTTAGGTTTTGGTGGGAATTGTTCAACCTTAATATTTTCAAAACAAGCGTAGTTATGGAAAAGGTTTACATAAATGGTTTAGGAAGTATTTCTGCTCAAAATACGTTTGATAATTCTGAGTTTTTAAACACAGTTGAATTTTATACGGAAAACGTTATTCCGGCAATAGATGTTAATTATAAAGCATTTATTTCACCAGCAGCTGCAAGACGTATGGCAAAAGGCATTAAAATGGGAATTGCGGCCTCAAGAACCGCTTTACAAGAAGCAAATTTAGAAAATGTAGATGCCATTATTACCGGAACTGGAATGGGTTGTGTGCGCGATTCCGAAAAGTTTTTAAGTGCTATTTTAGATAATGACGAGCAATATTTAACACCAACACCGTTTATACAATCTACGCACAATACAGTTGGTGGCCAAATAGCTTTAGATATAGGTTGCAAGGGTTACAATTTTACCTATGTGCATGCGTCCGTTTCGTTTGAATCGGCCTTGTTAGATGCGCTTTTACAATTAAAATTAAAGGAAAGCCATTCTATTTTAATAGGTGGAGTAGATGAATTGGCACCACATACTATAGAAATTCATAAAGCGGTAAATCATATAAAATCTGAAGTTGTTGAGGCTTCAAAATTACTGGAAAATAAATCAAAAGGTGCTGTATTTAGCGAAGGCGCTAATTTCTTTGTGATTTCAAATGAAAAATCTGAAACGAGCTACGCTGAGGTTGTTGGTGTGAAACTAATTAACACTTTGGAAGCCGATGAATTAGAAACAGAGCTTAAAGCGTTTTTAAAAGAACAAAATCTCAGCATGCAAGATTTAAGTACTGTTGTTTTAGGCTGTAATGGCGATGTAGAATTCGATGGGTTTTACGATGTTTTAGTCGAAAATAGCTTAAAAGACACGCCGCAATTATATTACAAACATTTGTCGGGCGAGTTTCATACCGCATCCTCTTTTGGGTTTTGGCTTGCTGCCCGAGTTTTAAAATCACAAACCATTCCAAAAGCTGTGGTTTTAAAAGGCGACATGCCTTCAGAAATAAAAAATGTATTGCTTTATAACCAGTATCGTGGGCAAAATCATAGTTTTACTTTATTAAAATCATGCTAAATTTTAAAACCATAAGCATTGTTAGTTGTATTGCTTTACTTGGTTTAATTATTTGTAATAGCAGTTGGATTTTCATGGTTTTGGTAGTTGTAATTTGGTTTGTAATTACAGGTTTAGGCTCGGGTTTAATTGGTTGGAATTATCATTTAAAATCGGTACTTTCAAATGCAGAAACATCTAAAAATGCAGTTTCAATTACCTTTGATGATGGCCCAAATACAGAGTTCACGCCTAAAGTATTATCGCTTTTAAACCAGTTTAATGCAAAAGCCACTTTTTTTTGTATTGGTAAACAGGCTAAAAATTATCCAGGAATTTTAAAACAAATTATTGCCGAAGGTCATACCATTGGCAATCATACGTTTTCACATGCGAATAACTTCGGATTTTTTTCTACCAAAAAAGTCATTTCAGAATTAAAGAAAACGAATGCAGTGATTGAAGAAATTACAGGACTAAAAATGAAATTTTATAGACCTGCATTTGGAGTAACAAACCCTAATATAGCTAAAGCGGTGAAGGTTTTAGGTTTAACCTCGGTAGGTTGGAATGTGCGTTCGCTCGATACAACTTCAAGAAGTGCAGAATCTGTTTTAAATAGAATAACAAAATGCTTAAAAGCAGGCGATATTATTCTGTTGCACGACACTAGCGAGAAATCGCTCATCGTTTTGGAACAATTATTGTTATTTTTACAAAAGAAAAATTTAGCATCGGTAACTGTTGATGCTTTATGCGATTTACAACCTTATGAATAAAATTTTATTGGTCTTTTTGTTTATGTCATCTTTAGTTGGTGCGCAGCAAAAAATGACAAATACCGAAGCCGAAACATTAAAAGCTTTAGTGAAAAATAGAGCGTCGCAAACTAAAACTATTGTTAGCGATTTTACGCAGTATAAGCATCTCGATTTTTTATCGAATGATATAGTAACACAAGGAAAATTACATTTTAAATCGCCCGATTTTGTAAAGTGGGCTTACGTAAAGCCGTTTCAATACAGCGTTATATTTAAAAATAAAACCCTATTTATAAATAACGAAGGCAGTAAAAGTGAAGTAGATGTTGGTTCGAGTAAAATGTTTACAGAGCTTAATAATTTAATCGTTAAAAGTGTAAAAGGCGATATGTTTGATGATGTGCAGTTTGCTATTACTTATTTTAATATTGAAGAAGGTAGCTTAGTTCAGTTTGAGCCTAAAGACTCAAAAATGAGTGAGTTCATAAAAAGTTTCCATATAGTTTTTAGCGAAAAAGGCGATGTTGAGACTATAAAAATGATTGAGTCTTCAGGCGATTATACAAAAATTGCATTTACAAACCGTGTATTAAATTCAACAATTAGCAATGCGATTTTTAATAATTAGTTTTTGTTTTGTGTTGGTTTCATGTGGTTCGTATAGTAAAAAATACGAGTTGCAAAGTGAACCCGTTGTAACAAAATCAATTGAAAATAAGTATTTCGACTCCAAAGTAACCGATTATGTTTACAAATCGAATATAACGGTTTATGGTAATAATTTTGGAGGTTTATTAATTGTAAAAAAACTTGCAGAAAACAATCATCGTGTGGCGTTTACTACCGAGTTTGGTAACAAAATTTTCGATTTTTCTTTTGCTGATGATGGCTTCAAAGTAAACTATATACTTGAAGATTTAAATAAAAAAATGCTGATTAATATTTTGCAAGAAGATTTTTCAACCTTAATAAAGTCCAATCTTCCGGTAACGGCAGCTTTCAAAAAAGATAACTTCAATGTTTTAAAATCCGAAAGTGCTAAAACCGATTTGTACTATTATTTTTTAAATTCAGATTTATCTAAAATTGAAAAAGTAAAACATCAAAAGGCTAAAACAATTTTTTTATTCAGCAAAATAAAGAATAATATTGCACAACAAATTGAGATTGTGCATCAATCTATAAAATTACACATTAAACTAAACGCCTTAAATCAATAAATAATGAAAAATAAACTACTTAGTTTGCTGCTTTTTTTACTGGTTTCAATAAGTTTTGCGCAAGTAACATTTAAACCAGGACTTCGTTTTGGAGCTAATTTTTCAGAAATTACTAAAGCTGAGACTTATAAAGGCAAAACGGGGTTTTACATTGGTGTGTTTGGTGAATTAAAATTTACAGAATTTTATGCATTACAGCCCGAAATATATTATGGTACTCAAGGCGCCGAAGCATTATATACAGATCAAGAGGATATCGATTTAAAATACGTCACGCTAGGGTTGGCCAATAAGTTTTTTATAGCAAAAGGTACAGGTTTGCATTTAATTGTTGGCCCAAGTATAGATGTTAACGTGGATTATAACTGGGTAAATATTGTAAATGATGAAGTTGATTACGACTTATCTCCAATAGATATTAGCATATTTGGTGGTTTAGGTTACGAGTTTCCGTTTGGTTTAGTTGTTGAAGCAAGAATAAAACAAGGTTTAGTAGATCTTGATTTGTTTAACGATAATGATTATGATGATAACAATGACGATACAAATAACTATAATGACGAAAATCAGTTAAATAAGGTATTTCAGTTAGGTGTTATCTATAAATTTAAATTTTAAATATGCTTTTAAAAGATTTCTATATAATAAACAGTATACAAACCGAAAACGGGCAAACTATAGCTGCTGTAACTATTAATAAAAACCATGAGGTTTTTAAAGGTCATTTCCCTGGAAACCCTGTAACTCCGGGTGTTTGTATTATGCAAATAGTGAAAGATATTACTAGTAAAGTGGTTGAAAAATCGCTTTTTATGGAATCGTCTAGTAATGTAAAATTCATGGAAATTATTAATCCAGAAGTTACTCCAGATTTAGAGTTTATTTTAAATATTACCGAAGTTGAAGGCGTTTATAAAGTAAAAAACGTAACCAAGTTTAACGATACTATTGCACTTAAACTTAGTATGAATTTAAAAGTGGTTTAAAATGAAACTATTAATTTCTTTTTTATTGTTTTTGGTTGTTGTACCACAAAAAATCGATTTAAAATCGGTTAGAGAAACGTACAAACAATCGGCCGCAAGCCAAGAAAAAACAGAGCAACTCGATAAAATCTTAGCGGCTGTAACAAAAAATGATAAACCAGCGTTGGTTGCTTATAAAGGCGCGGTTATTGCCTTAAAAGCTAAAAATGCTGAGAAAATTAAAGATAAAAAAGAAGGGTTTATTGAAGGCGTTTCGTGGGTAGAACATGCTATTGAAAAAAGCCCGAACGATTTAGAATCACGATTAGTTAGATTAAGTATTCAAGAAAACTCACCTAAAATTTTAGGATATAATAAGCATATTACTGAAGATAAAACGAAACTTTTAAATGCTTTAAAAAGTATTTCCGATAGTGATTTGAAAAATTATATAGAAGATTATATCTTGCAATCGAAAGTTTTTACTGATGAAGAAAAGGCCGAAATTTCAATGTAATTTGAAAAAATAAGCACTTTCAGTAAAATAAAAGCAAATGAAAAACCAATCAACCAAAACCAGCATTTGCGTAATCATTCCAACCTACAACAATGTAAAAACATTGGTTCGGGTTATTGATGGCGTTTTAAACTATTCTAACAACGTAATTGTTGTAAATGATGGTTCTACAGACAGCACGCCAAATATTCTTGAAAATTACACCGAAAAGGTTGATGTTATAGCCTTTGAAAAAAATCAAGGAAAAGGAAAAGCGCTACGCGAAGGTTTTAAATTTGCCATTACTAAAGGTTACGATTTTGCCATTACTATAGATTCTGATGGGCAACATTTTCCTGAGGATATTCCTAGTTTTATTAATGCTTTAGAAGCGCATCCAGATAAAAATTTATTGCTTATTGGTTCAAGAAATATGAGTCAAGAAGGTGTGCCTAAAAAAAGTAGTTTTGGTAATAAATTTTCTAATTTTTGGTTTTGGTTTGAAACCGGAATAAAATTAGAAGATACACAATCTGGTTACCGACTTTACCCATTACACGCTATAAAAAAACGTAAATTTTTCACTAATAAATTCGAGTTCGAAATTGAAGTTATTGTTCGTTTAGCCTGGGCAGGAATTGAAGTTAAAAACATGCCTGTAAAAGTGTTGTATGATATGAGTGAACGGGTTTCGCATTTTAGACCAACAATAGATTTTGCCAGAATTAGTGTATTAAACACAGTTTTAGTTCTCATAACTGTACTTTACATAAAACCTCGAGATTTATTTCGCAGATTAAAAAAAAAAGGCATTAAACGTTTTTTTTTAGAAGACTTTTTAGGAAGCCAAGATTCAGCAAAAAAGAAGGCACTTTCGGTTGGTTTAGGTGTTTTTATTGGTTTATCGCCGCTTTGGGGATTTCATACGGTTACAGTTATTTTTTTAGCCATGCTTTTTAAGTTGAATAAAACCATTGCCTTTGCATTTTCCAATGTTAGTTTGCCTCCGTTTATACCTTTTATAATTTATTCTAGCTCTAAAATAGGGCAGTACATTTACGGTGTAGAATTTAGTTATAAACTAGACGATTTAACTAAAGATTTCGTGATTCTAGAACACCTGGAAACCTACATTGTTGGAAGTTTCGTTTTAGCAACTATAGCTTCGCTAGTGTTAACTGCACTCAGTTTTTTATTGTTTAATTTAGTTAGAAATAAAAACGTAATTGTAAATAATGGCTAAGATTTTCTTCAGCATATATAACACGATCCAAAAAAATAAAACCCTTGGTTTTACGGGTTTTTTAATACTGTTGTTAGGCTTAATTTTTGTGTCAACTAAAATTGAGTTTGAAGAAGATATTACCAAACTTATTCCAATAAATAAAGGCAACGAAAACGCTAGTAAAGTGTTTAAATCGATGAAGTTTGCCGATAAAATTATAGTAAATATAGCTTTAGAAAATGAAGGCAATTTAAATGATTTAACCGCATTTGCTGATGCTTTTTTAGATAGTTTAAATGCAACTTCTAGTCAATATGTTGATAATATTCAGGGTAAAATTGATGATGAAGCCACCGTAAACACACTCGACTTTGTTTACAACAATTTACCACTTTTTTTAAATGCTGAAGATTATAAAACTATTGAAAACAAATTAAGAAAAGATAGTTTAGCAGCCATTACTAAAAATAACTACAAAACCTTGGTATCGCCTTCTGGAATTGTTTTAAAGAAAACCATAGTAAAAGATCCTTTAGGTTTATCTTTTTTAGGATTGAAAAAACTACAAAGTTTAAGTCTTGGAAACGATTTTAATTTATCTAACGGTTATTTGCTTACCGCCGATAAAAAACATATTCTGTTATTTATTTCACCAAAGTTAAAATCGAGTGAAACGGCACAAAATGCTAAACTTTCCGAAAATTTATATGCTTTAGCCTACACTTTAAATTCAAGTTTTGAAGGTAAAGTTAGTGTTGATTATTTTGGAGGTGCATTAGTAGCTGTAGAAAACGCCAAACAAATAAAACACGATATACAGTTTACGGTTAGCATTACCTTAACTATACTTTTGGTAATACTCATTGTATTTTATAGAAAGCTCTTGCTGCCAATTATTTTATTTGTTCCAACCATTTTTGGCGGACTTTTGGCAATTACTGTGTTGTTTTTGTTCCGTGAAAAAATATCGGCTATTTCTTTAGGTATTGGTTCGGTTTTATTAGGTGTAACGCTAGATTATGCATTGCATATTCTTACTCATATTCGCGATAATAACAATATAAAATCGCTTTACAAGGAAATAACAAAACCAGTTTTAATGAGTAGTGTAACCACCTCGTTAGCTTTTTTCTGTTTGTTGTTTTTAGATTCGCAGGCGCTTCAAGATTTAGGCTTATTTGCAGGTGTAAGTGCTTTAGGAGCTTCTGTTTTTGCTTTGTTGTTAATTCCGCATTTATATAAAAAATCTCAATCAAAAAATTATTCCAATACGGTTATTGATGCTTTTGCAAGTATAAATTTTCATAAAAATAAATTTGCTTTTATAGTTATTGCTTTGGCAATAATGGTGTCGTTATTTACTTATAATAAGGTTGGTTTTAATAAAGATTTAAGTAAGCTAAATTTTGAGCCGCCTAAATTAATGAAAGCGCAAAGTAATTTAGAGGAAATTACAAATGTGGCGTCCAAATCGGTTTATGTAGCAGCTCATGGTAATACATTACAAGAAGCTTTACGAGTAAACGATTCCGTTTTTAATCTATTAAATGGATTAAAGAAAAATAAAGAAATTATAGATTTTAGTTCGGTTGCAGCTTTGGTACAATCTGAGAAAAATCAGAAGGAAAAAATAAAACAATGGCAACAATTTTGGAATGAAAACGATAAGGATTCAGTAAAATTAAATTTAATAGAAAGCGGTAAAACTTTAGGATTTAAGCCAGAAACGCATCAGAAATTTTATAATTTAATTAATGAAGACTTTCAAGCTATTCAGCCTTCAAAATTTTCAGAATTAAATGTTTTAAATGTTGATGATTTTATCAGCGAAAGCGAAAACTTTTATACCATATCATCTTTAGTAAAACTCGATGAAGCTAATGTAGAGGCGTTTTCAAATCAATTTAAAACTGTTAAAAATGTTGTTGTTATCGACAGAAAAGGCATTAACGAACAATTTTTAGGAAATCTTAAAACCGATTTTAATCATTTAGTTTTATATTCTTTAATAGTAGTTGTTATCATTCTATTGCTGGCTTACAAGAGTTTTTCTTTAACCTTTATAACCGTTGTGCCAATTGCTTTAACATGGTTTGTAACCATTGGCTTAATGGGGCTTTTGGGTATTAAATTTAATATTTTTAATATAATAATTTCCTCATTTATTTTTGGTTTAGGTATCGATTATGGCATATTTATAACCAATGGATTATTGCATGAATATCGTACTGGAGAACCGGTGTTAAACACCCACAAAACATCTATAATTTTATCTGTAATTACCACTATTTTAGGTGTTGGTGTACTTATTTTTGCTAAACACCCTGCCTTGTATACTATTTCAGTAGTGTCTTTAATCGGTATTTTATCGGCCATGATTATGGCATTTACGATACAACCGCTATTGTTTAAATTATTAATAGGAAGTAAAACATCTAGACCAAAAACGGTGTTCGAGTTACTACACAGCACCATGTCGTTTACGTATTATGGTTTGGGTACGGTTTGTCTTTCGGTAGTGGCAACAATTTTCATAAAAATACGCCCCTCTAAAAAAGAAGCTTATATGTTAGCATTTCATAAGTTAACCTCTCGCTTTTTAACCTCGGTATTAAAATCAAATCCTTTTGTACCTAAGTATATTATTAATGATGTAAAAGAAGATTTTGAAAATCCAGCCATAATCATAGCAAATCACACCTCATTTTTAGATACTTTAACAATTGAAATGGTGTCTTCAAAAATTATATTTTTGGTAAACGACTGGGTTTATAACTCGCCAGTTTATGCCAGAGCCATGAAATTAGCTGGATATTTTCCAGTGTCTGAAGGTATAGAAAACGGATTAGAGCAATTAAAAGAAAAAGTAGCACAAGGTTATAGTATTATGGTGTTTCCAGAAGGTTCTCGTTCGTTTACAAATAAAATAAATAGGTTTCACAAAGGCGCATTTTATTTAGCAGAACAATTTAATTTAGATGTGTTGCCTATTATGATTCATGGTAATTCTGAAGTTAACTCCAAAGGCGATTTTATTATTAGAAAAGGAAAAATTACCATTAAAGTATTAGAACGAATAAAGGCTAACGATGTTTCTTTTGGTGAAACAACTAGAGCAAGAACCAAGTTGATTAGTCAGCATTTTAAAACAGAATTTTTTAAGTTTAGAAAGGAAAGCGAAGATGCAACCTATTTTCATCATTTGGTGTTATGCGATTTTAGATATAAAGGCGATGCGCTATACAAATGGGTTAAAACAGATTTAGAAACTTATAAAAATCAGTATTATAAAATTTTACAACAGCTTCACGAAAGCAAACAAGTTTCTCATATTTCAGATAAAAACGGTCAGTTAGATTTTTTAATGGCATTAAATAATGCAGCACTAAAAATAGAAAGCTATATTGAAGATGAGAGCGTTAGAAAAATTCTAGAAAATTCATATTTATCGAATACACATTATAAAATTGATTATTCTGGTACTTTTGAAGCCTTCAAAGAAAAACTAAGCACTTCAGAGGTGTTAATAATAGATTCAGAAATTGATATTTATCAATTAAAATCATTAGAAAATATTAAAACATTGGTACTGCTTAAAGAAAGTTGTACATTAAGCCAAATGTTAATTAAAACACATGGTTTTAACTTGTTTTTACAAGAAAAAGAGCTCGTTATATTAAAAAAATAATCAAATTTAAATGAAAGAACACTACGATGTAGTTATTGTTGGAAGCGGATTAGGAGGTCTTGTTAGTGCTATTATTTTGGCTAAAGAAGGCAAAAGCGTATGTGTTCTGGAAAAAAACCAACAATTTGGTGGTAATTTGCAAACCTTTGTAAGAGATAAAACCATTTTCGATACAGGTGTGCATTATATTGGAGGTTTGGCTGAAGGACAAAACTTGCACAAGTATTTCTCGTATATAGGTGTCATGGATGGTTTAAAGCTCAAGCGTTTAGATATTGATGGTTTCGATGTGGTTAGTTTTGATAATTATGAAGGCGAATTTCCTTATGCACAAGGCTACGATAATTTTAGAGAAAAACTTATTGAAAAATTTCCAGAAGAAGAAAAAGCAATTATAGCCTATTGTGATAAAATGATAGAGGTTTGCCAAAAGTTTCCTTTGTATTCGGTAAAAAAAGGAAATCCGTATGACATAGAAATTTATCAAGAATCTGCAAAAGGATTTATTGATGCTTTAACAGATAACGAAAAGCTAAAAGGTGTTCTTGCAGGAACAAATTATTTGTATGCAGGCTATAAAGAAAACACACCATTGTATGTGCATGCGCTATCGGTTAATTCGTATATAGAAAGCGCTTACCGTTGCGTAAATGGTGGTAGCCAAATAACTAAATTGCTTATTAAGCAGTTAAAATCGTTTGGTGGTGAAGCCTATAAAAATCATAAAGTAAGTCATTTTAAAACTGAAGAAGGCCGAGTTACAGAGGTAATTTGTGCAAACGGAAAAGTAGTAAGCGCAGATACATTTATTTCTAACATAGAGCCTAAGTTAACCTTGCAAATGTTGGGCGATAGCCCTTTAAAAAAGGCCTATGTAAACAGAATAAATTCAATAGAAAACACCATAGCGCCTTTTAGTTTGTATATTGTTTTTAAACCAGATAGTTTTAAATATTATAACCATAATTTTTATCATTTTCGCGATGTAAATAAAATGTGGGATTCTCAAGATTACACTCAGGAAACTTGGCCAGAAGGTTATATGATGTCTTTTGGTGTTGGTAAAAATACCGAGGAATTTGCCGAATGCGTAACGGTTATGACCTACATGCGCTTTGATGAAGTTGAAAGCTGGAGCGATACCTTTAATACAGTAAAAGAGAAAAACGACCGAGGTGAAAGTTATGAAGCTTTTAAAACTAAAAAAGCTGAAAAATTAATAGACGAATTAGAGAAGAAATTCCCAAATATTAGAAGTTGTATTGCAGAATATTACACGTCCACACCGCTATCTTACCGCGATTATATTGGCAGCCATAACGGGTCTATGTACGGTTATGTAAAAGATATAAACAAGCCATTACAATCTATTGTTTCACCTAAAACAAAAATTAAAAACTTGTATTTTACAGGACAAAGTTTAAATATGCATGGTATTTTAGGCGTTACTATTGGAGGCGTTATAACCTGTTCGGAAATTTTAGGAATGGATTATTTGGTCGATAAAATTAACGAAGAAACACAAATATCTAAAACTATAAACTAGTTGTTGGCATGAAATTGCTATTCGGGCAAATACATAAAGCATTTTGCATATCAGCAGTAATTGTGCTTTTGGTTTCTTGTGGTGTATCTAAATCACTTCACGATAAGCCAGATGTATCTCAGTTTAATTCAGAAATACCAACTCGAAAAACTGTAAACGATTCTACTTTTGCTTTAGTCGATAACTATCTAACTAAAAACAAACAAGGCCAATGGGAATTGTTGGTTAGCGGAAATCCGTTGCAATTAGGTTTAAAAACAGGACGGTTAACCCAAGAATTATTTGCTAAACAAGAAGCTTATTTTTTAGGAAAAGTAGAAACGATGGTACCCTCAAAATTTAAGCAGAAATTATTGCGCAAATTAATGGCATGGTACAACCGTAAAATGTATTTGCATATTCCTGAAGAATTTAAAACCGAAATTTATGGATTAGCCCAATACGCTGGTGATGATTACGATTATATTGCCGACGATTATTTGCGCATTTTGTACTTGCACGGAGCACACGATATTGGTCATGCCTTTCAAGATTTAGCTTTAGTTGGTTGTTCATCATTTGCGGTTTGGGGCGATAAAACCAGCGATGGCAGTATGCTAATAGCGCGGAATTTAGATTTTTATGCAGGCGATGATTTTGCTAAACAAAAAATAATAGCCTTTGTTAAACCCGAAAGTGGTTACAATTTTATGTCTGTAACTTGGCCAGGGATGATTGGTGTTGTTTCTGGAATGAACGAAAAAGGCTTAACCGTAACAATAAATGCTGGAAAGTCTAAAATTCCTCTGGTGGCAAAAACACCAATTTCTATTTTAACACGCGAAATTTTGCAGTATGCTTCAAACATTGAAGAAGCTGTAGCTATAGCTAAAAAACGTCAAGTTTTTGTTTCAGAATCTATTTTTATAGGAAGCGCTGCAGATAAAAATGCTGTAACCATCGAGGTTTCTCCTAAAAATTTCGGAGTGTATCAAGTGCCAAATTCTAATCAGTTAATATGTACTAATCATTTTCAAAGTAACGCTTATAAAACCGATGAGCGTAATGCCGAACATATTCAAGAAAGCCACTCAAAATACAGATACGAACGTTTACAAGAGCTTATAAATGAAACCGATAAATTAACGCCAGAAAAGGCTGTTAATATATTGCGCGATCGCGATGGTTTAAATAATTTGGCATTAGGTTATGGTAACGAGAAGGCATTAAATCAGTTGCTTGCGCATCATGGCGTGGTGTTTAAGCCGGAACAAGGTTTGGTTTGGGTGTCTTCAAACCCATATAATTTGGGTGAATTTGTAGCTTATAATTTAAATGAAGTTTTTACTGAAGCGGATTCAAGTTTTCAGTCGCATCAAACTTCAAAATTAAACATTGAAACCGATCCGTTTTTATATTCTGAAGCTTATAAAAATTATGAAAATTATGGTGTTGAAAGTAGAAAGTTATCAGAAGCAATATCAAATAACACACATATTAACACGAACGATTTAGAGGTGTTTAAGCAGTTAAACCCCAATTTTTGGGAAGCGTATTATTTAGTAGGAAAGTATTTTTATGAAAAGAAATATTATACGGCTGCATTGCTTAATTTTGAAGCGGCCTTAACTAAAGAAGTTACAACGGTTCCAGACCAGGAGCGTATAAAAACGTATATTAAAAAAATAAAAAGGAAGTTGTAAATGATTCCCGATATAGAAAAAGCATCTCCACAGGAAATAAAAGTTTTTCAAGAAGAAAAATTAAAAGCGTTGTTAGCTTATTTAAACAAAAATTCGGCTTATTATCAACGTGTTTTTGCTGCAAATAATATTGATGTTTCTAATATAAAAACCTTAGAAGATTTAATAAAAATACCAGTTACAACAAAGGACGAGTTACAAAAGTACAACGACGATTTTTTATGTGTGCCAAAGCATAAAATTCGCGATTATGTAACCACTTCGGGTACTTTGGGCGACCCTGTAATTTTTGGTTTAACCGATAAAGATCTAGATCGTTTGGCTTATAACGAAGCCATTTCCTTTGCTTGCGCAGGTGTAAAAGAAGGCGATGTTGTGCAACTTATGACCACCATAGACCGCCGATTTATGGCAGGTTTAGCCTATTTTTTAGGTGTTAGAAAATTAGGTGCAACCATAATTCGTGTAGGCGCAGGTGTTCCAGAATTGCAATGGGATTCTATTTTAAAATTCAATCCTACCTATTTAATTGTGGTGCCATCATTTTTATTGAAACTTATTGAATATGCCGAATCACACGGTATCGATGTCAATAAATCAGGAGTAAAAGGCGCGATTTGTATAGGTGAATCGTTGCGAAATCAAGATTTTACCTTAAATACTTTAGCCGAAAAAATTACAGCAAAATGGGATATTAATTTGTATTCCACTTATGCTTCAACCGAAATGAATACGGCATTTACCGAGTGCGAACATTCCAAAGGTGGACATCAGCATCCAGAATTAATTATTACAGAAATTTTAGATGATAATAACAAGCCTGTGCCAACAGGTGAGGTTGGCGAATTAACCATTACAACTCTTGGGGTAGAAGGTATGCCATTATTGCGTTTTAAAACTGGCGATATGGTAAAAGCGCACACCGAAGCTTGTTTATGCGGGCGCACTACCACAAGGCTTGGTCCAGTTGTTGGCCGAAAAAAACAAATGATTAAATACAAAGGCACCACGCTGTATCCGCCAGCAATGGATAATATTTTAAACGATTTTACCGAGGTTGAAAGTTACGTTATCGAGATAAGCCATAACAATATTGGCACCGATGAAATTTGTATAAAAATAGCGACCACTAATAATTCTAAAGATTTTTTAAACGCCATAAAAGATCATTTTAGAGCTAAACTTCGAGTGACTCCAAAAATAGAATTGCATCCAAAGGAAATAATAGAAAAAATACGCTTCCCAAAAATGAGCAGAAAACCTGTTTTGGTTATTGATAAGCGATTGAAATAGTAAGTTTTTAATAAAAAAAACGCCCTAAAACATACGTTTTAAGGCGTTAAATGTGGAGTCGGAGAGAATCGAACTCTCGTCCAAACAAGTAACCAAAGGGCTTTCTACACGTTTATTCTTTTCTTAGGTTTTCGATTGTAAGCTGGTTAAAGACAACCTACTTACAACTTAGCTTCTTTAGTTTCGCTTAAGCATCAAAGCACCACTTAAACTATATTGACATTTACGATGCCTCAAAATGGAACGCCGTCAATCAAGGCTTTCCGGAGACATAAAGCTTGTACACCTTGTGTACCTAGGCCAATCTTACTATAATTCAGATTATGCAGCTAAAGCGTAGTTATTCTCGCCGTTTAAAATTTGGTCTAGCCTTTTACGTGTTTCAATGCCATTACACGACGTGCTTACCGTTCAATTAATCTCGCTGTCAAAACCAGTCGACCCCATAATTAAATAGTAAATTTTAATTTTTCGTAATTAAATTAATTCCCAACTAAATTCGGGAACGCATTAATTAACTTGTCACTTCAAGTGTCGCATCTTAAGCGCGATGTATCGAGAAGTGGGCGTTACCCTATCGGGTCAGGCTTTCGGTAGTCGCTCTCTGCGAGGAGCTCCAACAATACCTCAATCCTTAACGCGGGCGGCAAAGATATTAAAAAGTTTGTAAACCTTTTTTAATATAAGTAAATTACATCAAAAAGTATTCCAATGTAATAGGTTATGCAAATTGTCAGTCACCCAAAAGTAACTCAAGTATTCAATAATTATCCAGAACATGTAAAACCAAAAATGGATAAACTACGCTGTTTAGTTTTACAAACAGCTTCAGAAATAAAAGATTTAAAACACTTAGAAGAAACCTTAAAATGGGGAGAACCAAGTTATTTAACAAAAAACGGAAGCACCTTACGAATAGATTGGAAACCTAAAACACCTAATCAGTACGCTATGTATTTTCAATGTACTACGCAATTGGTATCAACATTTAAAATATTATATAAAAACACATTAACATTTCAAGCAAACCGAGCTATTATATTTAACTTAAATAGCACGTTTCCAGAGTTAGAAATAAAGCAATGTATTACCCTTGCATTAACATATCATAAAGTAAAACACATACCATTACTAGGCATGTAATAATTATAATTGATTTTATAACCTAAAAAGAATACATTTGTTTTTAATACATTTTAAAACTACATGAAACAAACTGCGTTAGTAACAGGTGCAGCCTCAGGTTTAGGTTACGAATTAGCCATTTTATTAGCAAAAGATAAGTACACATTATTTTTAGTGGATATTGATGAGGATAAGCTCAAAGATGTTAAAAGTGAGTTAGAGCAAAGTCATGGTGTTGAGGTAATAACCATAGCAAAAGATTTAAGTAAACCTAATGTAGCCATAGAAATAATGGAAACCGTAAACCAACCTCTAGATGTTTTAATAAACAATGCTGGTTTTGGTTTATTTGGTTCGTTTGTAGAAACCAATTGGGAACGCGAGTTACAAATGCTAAACGTACACGTGTTATCGGCAACACATTTAACAAAATTGGCTTTGCAAGGTATGGTAAAACGCGGTTCTGGTAAAATATTAAATATGTCATCTTTAGCAGCTTTTCAACCAGGGCCATTAATGTCTATTTATTACGCCTCAAAAGGATATATGTTATCATTTACAGAAGCTATTGCTAACGAGTTAAAAGGCACAGGTGTTACCGTTACCGCATTATGTCCAGGGCCAACTAAAACAGCCTTTCAAGAAACAGTATCTGCCAACACTAGCGAAAACAAAATTAAATTTAATATGGGTTGCGCCGCATCGGTAGCAGAATATGGTTATAAAGCCATGCAAAAAGGCAAACCTTATGCTATACCTGGTACATTTAATAAATTTTTAGCAACACTACCAAGGCTTATACCGCGTAACATGGCTGCAACCATAGTAAGAAAACTTCAAGAAAAAAATAGAAACGACCAACATTAATGTGGTCGTTTTTGTTGTTCTAGTGTTTTAAACACCCAAAAGCCACCGCATAAAAATACACCAAAGGTTATTGTGAAAATCCAAGATTCTTTCATGTATTCTGGGTTAACTAATAAGTTTGCAATATCAATAAATAAATTCATAGGATTGCTAACAATGTCCCAAGAATTATACCTGAAAAATCGACCTAAATACACCCCGAATGCAGATGCGAATAATATTAAAATAGATAGGTAGTTTGCTTTTTCTGTGTTAAGTTTTTTTGCTATTATTTTATTAAAATCTAATAACGAAAAGTAAAACAATAGTAAACCACTTAAAGCAAATGCAGAAATTACTAAAGCATCTAACCAAAAGTAATTACTATGGTTGTATTTTAAATGAACAAAATCTGTTACAATGTATGGGGCATTAGGTAAAAAAAGCAGCCAGCCACAAAGCCATAACACCAAACCTACGTTTTGTCGCTTGGGGGAGCGTTTTAAATAAGTGGTTATGGCATAAGGTATGACTGCTAAAAATAAATTCCATATTAAAAATAAGTAATGAAAAGAGTGGGCTAGTTTCATTCTTACAAGAAGTAAAAAAAAGCTAGAGCATAATGTTATTGAAAGCGTGCTTAATGCTGTGTATTTATTAAATGATAATTCTTTTATGTTTTCCATAATACTTGAAATTTTAAGATAAACCTTGCCTAATTTTAATATGTTTTTAAACAAGGTTTATTAATTAACTAATAATATTAACCGTTGTTCCAGTCTATTTTTCTAGATATAAACATAACTGTTGTTAGTATTAAGAATAAACCAATACTACCAACTAAAAGCGCATAATTTTCTAATTGAATAATTACATAAATAAAGGCGTAAAGTGTGGTTAATGAAGTTCCTATGAATAGCGGAAACTTAAGTGTTTTTAATATGGTTTTAGAGTAAAGTGTTATTAAGGTTATAACCGAAGTGCCTGCTATAAGGTAGGCCTTTAAAAAGGAGCTGTGCTCTGAAATAGATATTAGTAATGTGTAAAACATGGTTAAAGCCAACCCTATCATTAAATATTGAAAAGGGTGTATGTTTATTTTACTAAGTGTTTGAATAAGGAAAAAAACCAAAAAGGTTAAACCAATAACTAAAAAGCCATATTTAGCAGAACGTTCACTTTTTTGGTACTCATCTACCGGAATCATAAAATTTACACCAAAAGAAAAGGCTGTTAAATTTGGCAAGCTGTTAAAATGTTGTTGGGAAAACGGACGATTTAAATCTAAAATTTTCCATTTCGCATCAAAACCAGAGTTGCTAATTTTGTCGCCATTGTAAGGCAAAAATTCACCAATAAAATTCGCTGTTTTCCAATTTGACGTTATTCTAGCTTCTGTTTGTCTTCCTGTTGGTATAAAACGTATTTGTTTACTTCCTTTTATATTAAAGTTTATGTTATATGCTATGGGGCTGTTAAAATTTAAACGTTTTAATGTTTTGGTTTCTAGTGTATGTATGGAAGCATTATTGTAGTCTGTTTGTTTTTGCCCGTTGTATTTAGACGATAACTTATATTCTGTTTTATTTAATTTTAGGTTAGCTTTATTTACGCCTTTAACGTTAGATGATTGAATAATTATTTTAGCCTTGTCCCACAGAATATCATCATCATTAACTTCAATTTCGCCAAAGTCTGGTTTTGTAAAACTTCCTGTTAAGTTTATATCGCTATTATAAACGGCTGTTTTATATATACCTCGTTGTTTAGTTTCTGGGTTTATGCTGGAATTTATGTTTAAAGATTCAGAAAAAAAATAAGCGTTTTTTACAATAACATTGGTTTCTGTAAAAACTTGTTTTGTTTTTTTATCTGTAACTGTTTTTTCAGAATAGCTTTTGTAAGGCACTTTTAAAATCGGGCCGTAAATAAATACTTCGTTTCCCCATTGCTTATTTATTTCATTAACTACTGTAGTTTGTCTGTAAGAACGTTCATGTATTAAGTTTTGAATAAATACCAAAGGAATAAGTAATACAAGGGTTAAAAAGCCTATCATTAACATTCGTGAGGTTATTGATGTTTTTAACCAATTAAATAATCGGTTAGGTTGTGGTGTGTTTTGTTCTTCGTTCATAGTTTTAATTTATTAAAGTACTTTGTATTTCAAAGTTAAAAGTGAAAAAAATATATTACTGTTTGTTTATTAGTTTTTCTAGTGCGTTTATGTGTTTTTTAAACTCGAGTTCACCTAATTTAGTGGTAGAGTAGCGTGTGTTAGGTTTTCTGCCTATAAACTGTTTTTCAACCTTTATGTATTCAACCTTTTCTAAGGCCTTTGTATGGCTAGCCAGATTACCATCGGTAACTTCAAGAAGTTCTTTAAGCATTTTAAAATCGGCGTATTCGTTAACCATTAAAATAGACATTATGCCTAATCTAATCCTGTGGTCGAATGCTTTATTTATGTTATTTATAATGCTCATATTTCTGTTTGTAGTCTAGTTTTCTTATTTCGAAAATGTGAATAAAAATTATATAAATAAAACGAAATTAAAGTTAAAAAAGGTAATTCTAAAAATATTCCATAAAGGAAAGCCAAAGGAGATGCCGGAGCGTTTTTAATGTTAAGAACGTATTTTAATAAAAAAAGCAAACGGTTAACCAATTGAAAATAAAATAGTAAAGCCAAGGGTATTATACAAATAAAGGAAAGCCAATAAAACACCTTATTAGTATGATAATAAATTCCAGAAATTAATATTACTGCACTATATATTAGACCAACAAATAAATAATCTGGGTTTTTAAATATAATTACGGATATAATACCGATTAATATACCAATTAATATTACAGAAAAGTTCTTATTCATACTCTGTCGTATTTAAAATGCATTAAAGCACCATAAATAATATGCATAATACCAAAGCCAATAACCCAAAGCCAAAATCCGTAACCAGGAAAGGTGGCAGCAACCAAACCTAAAATTATATCTATAATTCCAAGATATTTAATATCACCAAAACTATATTTTGACGCATTTACTAAAGCTAAGCCATAAAAAATTAACATTAAGGCTGCTGTTTGGCCATATTTACCTTGATAAAGCAATATTAAAATGTAAGTACCACCCGTAATGAGTGGGATTAAAAAATTGGAAACAAGTCGCTTGGAGCTGGTATCCCAAATTTTTGCTCCTTGCTTTTTTGCTTTTTTAGTGGTTAATATAATACCCGTTACAATACTTAAAATAGCAACTAATGCCAAAATTAACATGCACAGTTTAAAAATATAACCGTCTAAAATTAAATAACCCCGATCAGAGTTTTTAACTAAAAAGTATGCCGTAGCAGCACCAATTATAGCATATATGCCTGCAAGTATACCAGATAATCCACTTAATGAAATAAATCGAGAAGATTTATTCATTAGGTTTTTAATTTCTGATATGTCTTTTAAATAATTTTTTGATTCCATTCTTAGAGTACTTTGAAAAACAAAGTAAATGATTTATAAAATATGCTAGATGTTAGTTAGTGTTAAATAATTGTTAATTTAATGTAAAATTAATATGTTTGTTTTCTGTAAAAACTTGGTAAGCAATGAAAATTAATTGGAATTCTACTAGCTCGTTTAGCGATGAGGTATTGAGCACAAAACTTAAAATAGAGTATGAGTTTAGAAAGAGGACCATGAAATTTATTATTGAAAATAACATACCCGAGTGTTGCGAAGATTACAAATGTGTGGTTTTTGATTTTTTTGTAGATGAAAATTGTTTTAAAATTTCAAAAGAAACCCACGAGCCTTTATATTCGAAATTTATAGCTTTAAATGAAACTTTTAAATTAGATGAAACCGGTTGATGCTTACTTTATAAATCAGAAAGAGCCATACCAGTCTATAATGCTTTACTTGCGAAGTGTTATTTTAAAAACCTTACCAGAAGCAGAAGAGTACTACAGTTACAAAATTCCGTTTTATCGTATTGATAAAAAGCCGCTACTTTACCTAAATGTTTTAAAAGGAAAAACTTATGTTGATGTGGCTTTTGTACAAGGCATTTTATTCGAGTCTGAGTTTCCAGAACTAAAAAACGACAATAAGCGCAAACAAGTAAGATCGTTGCAAGTTTATAGTCTTGAAGATTTTAATCAACAGCCATTCGAAATTTTATTAATTGCAGCTGCAACAAAACTTAAAGCGAGTAAAAAAGCCTGGTTTATTTAAAAACTGCTTACTAGTTTTTTAATTTCTACCAATCGGGTTAGTAAACCTTCCAGATTATCTAAATGCAACATATTGGCACCGTCACTTTTTGCGTTCGCAGGATCGAAATGCGTTTCGATAAACAAACCATCAATATTATTTACTACACCGGCGCGGGCAATAGTTTCAATCATGTCTGGACGACCACCTGTTACTCCAGCAGTTTGGTTAGGTTGTTGTAAAGAATGCGTAACATCTAACACCACAGGAGCGTATTGTTTCATGGTTGGAATACCACGAAAATCTACAATCATGTCTTGGTAGCCAAACATGGTACCACGATCGGTTATCCAAGCTTTATCGCTACCTGCATCTTTTACTTTTTGTACGGCGTGTTTCATGGCTTCAGGACTCATAAATTGTCCTTTTTTAAGGTTTACCACTTTACCAGTTTGGGCAGCAGCAACAACCAAATCGGTTTGCCGAACTAAAAAGGCAGGTATTTGTAAAACATCGACATATTGAGCGGCTTTGGCTGCATCGCTAACTTCGTGAATATCGGTAACGGTTGGTACATCAAATTTTTCTGAAACTTTAGCCAAAATCTCAAGTGCTTTTTCGTCGCCAATGCCTGTAAAACTATCTATTCGGCTACGGTTGGCTTTTTTAAAACTTCCTTTAAATACATACGGGATTTCTAATTTATTGGTTATGTTTACTACTTTTTCGGCAATACGCATAGCCATGTCTTCGCCTTCTATGGCACAAGGGCCACATAATAAAAAGAAATTAGTATTACTTGTATGTTTTATTTTAGGGATGTCTTGAAGCTTCATGTGCAGTTTAAAATTTAATAGAACAAAGATACTATTAATGCCCGAATTTAATATGTTCGATTTTACGATTTAAGAAATTTACCTTGGCAAATATGCGCATTAGCGATTGAACGGTTAGACTGCGCTTACCGCAGGCTAAATGTTTGAGCGCCTCGCAGAGCGCGAGTAGTGAAAGCGCGACACTTTGCAACCTATTAATAAACATTGTGTTAGGTTAAAATGTTAGTGGGTTGCAAAGGGTAATGCCCAAATAAAAAAAATGTGTTGAATATCGATAATTTATAACTACCTTTGCGCCCTTAAAATAAGCACTATTATGGCTACTATAAAAAACATTGCAATTATTGCGCACGTTGACCACGGTAAAACAACTTTGGTTGATAAAATTATGTATCACTGTCAGTTATTTAGAGAAAATGAAAATACTGGCGATTTAATTTTAGATAATAACGATTTAGAGCGTGAAAGAGGAATAACTATTACGTCTAAAAACGTATCGGTTATTTATAAAGACACTAAAATTAATATTATTGATACGCCTGGTCACGCCGATTTTGGTGGAGAAGTTGAACGTGTTTTAAATATGGCCGATGGTGTGTTATTGTTAGTTGATGCTTTTGAAGGGCCAATGCCACAAACGCGTTTTGTTTTACAAAAAGCAATTGATTTAGGTTTAAAACCTTGCGTAGTTGTAAATAAAGTTGATAAAGAAAACTGTACGCCAGATGAGGTTCATGAAAAAGTATTCGATTTAATGTTCGAGCTTGGTGCAGAAGAGTGGCAGTTAGATTTCCCAACAGTTTATGGTAGTGCTAAAAATAACTGGATGAGCGAAGATTGGCAAAAGCCAACTGAAAATATTGAGCCATTGCTTGATATGGTAATTGAGCATATTCCAGAACCTAAAATTGAAGAAGGAACAACACAAATGCTTATTACTTCGTTAGACTTCTCTAGCTTTACAGGACGTATTGCTATTGGCCGTTTAACAAGAGGTCAGCTTAAAGTAAACCAACAAATTAGTTTGGTTAAGCGTGATGGTTCTATTGTAAAAAATAGAATTAAAGAATTACACGTTTTTGAAGGTTTAGGAAGAATTAAAGTTGATGAAGTACAAACAGGTGATATTTGTGCTATTGTTGGTTTAGATGGTTTTGAAATTGGTGATACTGTTGCCGATTTTGAAAACCCTGAAGGTTTAAAAACCATTGCCATTGATGAGCCTACAATGAGTATGCTTTTTACAATTAACGATTCGCCTTTCTTTGGTAAAGACGGAAAGTTTGTAACCTCTAGACATATTAAAGAGCGTTTAACCAAAGAGCTTGAGAAAAACTTAGCTTTACGTGTTGAAGAAACAGATAGTGCCGATAAATTTATGGTTTTTGGTCGTGGTGTATTACACTTATCGGTTTTAATTGAAACCATGCGTCGTGAGGGTTACGAATTACAAATTGGGCAACCGCAAGTAATTATAAAAGAAATTGATGGTGTAAAATGTGAGCCTGTTGAAGAAATGACTATTGATTTACCAGAAAACGTTTCGGGTAAAGCGGTAGAGTTAGTGACTATGCGTAAAGGTGAAATGACCAGTATGGAAGCTAAAGGTGAGCGTATGGTTTGCGAATTTATTGTACCATCGCGTGGTATTATTGGTTTACGTAACCAATTACTAACAGCAACTGCTGGTGAGGCTATTATGGCACACCGTTTTAAAGAGTATCAACCATTAAAAGGTGGTATTCCTGAGCGTCAAAATGGTTCGTTAGTATCTATGGAAAATGGTACAGCTATTCCTTATTCTATTGATAAATTACAAGATAGAGGTAAGTTTTTTATAGATCCGGGTGAAGATATTTATGAAGGACAGGTAATTGGTGAAAATTCGCGTCAAGACGATATGACGGTTAACGTAACTAAAACTAAAAAGTTAAGTAACGTACGTAGTGCAGGTGCCGATGATAAAGCTAAAATTGTTCCTGCAATTAAATTCTCTTTAGAAGAGGCTTTAGAATACATACAAAAAGACGAATACGTTGAGGTAACACCAAACCACTTACGTTTACGTAAAATATACTTAAAAGAAGTAGATAGAAAACGTAATAAGTCGATTTAGAAAAGTTTTATAAATACATAGAAAAAGTGGCTAGTTTTTTACTAGTCACTTTTTTTTGTTTGAATGTTTTGTGACTTAATTGTTTATTCTGATTTGTTTTTAATAATATATTACAAGATTGATATAATTTACTTTTTAACGATAACATTAATATCTCATAGGTTTAAAATTATGATTAATGCAAATGATTTGTATATTTAAGCACGTTCTAAAGCGTTTAAGAATATTAGGCTGTTTTTTTCGTTACAAAATTTAGTCTTTTAAATTAAAATATATTAATTGAAGCAATTAATAACATATATAAACAATAAAGTTTTAGTGAAGATAACATCGTTACATATGGTAGCGATAATTACCAGAATAATTGCAGGTATACTAACCTCCAAAGCCATAGCTGTAATGGTGGGGCCTTTTGGTTTAGCTTTAATTGGTAACTTAAGAAATTTTGTAGCTGCGTTTCAATCTTTGGCTACTCTAGGTCTTTACAAAGGTATAGTTAAATATGTAGCTGCGTTTAAAGAAAATTCCAAAGCGCTTACTAAAACACTTTCAACGGTGTATTATGTAGGTTTTATAACTACAATTATAGTATCTTGTTTTTGTTATTTTGGTTCTGAGTGGGTTAATGATATTATTTTTCCTAGCTATAATGAATTTGGTTACGTAATTAAAATATTTGCTATTGCTTTGCCTTTTTATGCTTTAAATATGTTTTCATTTTCAATAATGAATGGATTTTCAAAGTATAAAATATTAATCATACTAAATATAATTGGGCAGATTTTAAGTGTATCTATAGTTTTAATTTTAATTTATCAAGAAAAATTAAAAGGCGCATTAATTTCTGTTGCTATTGCTGAGTCAATTATTTTTTTAATAACACTTGTCGCTATTATAAATAGGCAGAGTATGTTGCCTAAAATACAAGTGAAAGAAGTAGATTTTAAGTTTTTTAGGAAATTTTGTTTTTATTCGGTAATAGCACTTTTTACAGCTGTATTATTACCATTAGTAACTATTGGTATTCGGTCTTATATTATAGAAAATATAGGTTACAAAGAAGCTGGTTTTTGGGAAGCAATTACACGATTATCAAAGTACTACTTAATGTTTATTAGTTCTTTAATTTCTCTTTATTTATTACCACGTTTTAAAGATATTAAAACAGTAAAAGCTTTTAGGCTCGAAGTTTGGAGCTTTTATAAAACAATAGTGCCAGTATTAATTGCTGGGATGTTGCTTATATATTTATTAAAAAAATATATTGTTTTAGGTGTTTTTACAAAAGAATTTCAGCCCATTGAAGACTTATTTTTATGGCAATTATTAGGTGATTTTATTAAGGTATTGTCTATAGTAATTGCTTATCAGTTTTTGGCAAAAAAAATGTTTTGGCACTACATTTTAACTGAAGCATTTTTAATTGTAAATATTTATATAACAAGTGTATATTTTATAAATACCTTGGGGAGTGTTAAGGGAGCTGTTGTTGCTCATTTTGTAAGTTATGTTATGTATTACACTATAATTCTACTTATTTTTAGTACCTCGTTTTTTGGGGCTGAACAAGATTATAAAGAAAATTTGTAGATTGAAATTTCTAAATTTTATTAATAAAGAAAATGCTAAGGATACTTTAAGTAAGTCTTTATTTAAAGCTATTTATGCAAATAGTATTATTGTTTTTGTTAAAATATTCTCCTCGTTTATAGTTTCGAAAGTAACAGCTGTTTTTTTAGGGCCATCCGGTTATGCTTTGGTTGGTAATTTTAAAAATGTTATTCAAGGTGTTTTGGGAGTTACAACAACTGGTTTTGAAAGTGGTGTTATTAAATACGTTTCTGAAAACAAAACTAATAAGGATAAGCTAGTTTTAATTTTAGCTAATATTTTTTTTCTAAATTTAATTTTATGCATTGCTGTATTTATTGTGTTGTTTTATTTCTCAGACTCAATTTCTCTGTATACATTAAAAACAATAGATTATGCATATGTGTTTAAATATTTAGCTATTTTACTTCCTTTACTTTCTTTTAATTTCATATGTCTTTATATAGCTAATGGACTTCAAAAAATTAAAATCTACACCATTTTAGTATGTGTGTTTAACCTTCTTAATGGTTTAGTAGTTTTTTGTTTAGTTTATTATTATAACCTAAAAGGTGCTTTATTATCGAGTTTAATAGTGCCTTCAGTAAGTTTTTTTACGGTGTTTTTTTTTAGAGAAATTCGTGAATTGATTTTTTGTGCTTTTAAAAGTATAAATAACATTTCAGTAGTTATACTAAAAAACATGTCGACTTATATATTTATGTCTATTTATTCGGCGTTGTTATTAAGCTTTAATTATTTGTTTATAAGAAATGCAATAATTGAAAATTTAAATATAAATATGGCTGGTTATTGGGAGGCTTTAAACAAAATTTCAATGTTTTATATGATGTTTTTTAGCTCCTTATTTACATTGTATTTATTACCCAAATTGACAACAAATAAAACAACTTTAGGTTATAAAAATATTATGTTATCTTATTTTAAAGTTATAATTCCATTAATGGGATTAGCCTTTTTTTTGTTGTTCATATTTAAATATAATGTAATAGAACTATTTCTTACTAAAGATTTTTTGCCCATTGCCAATTATTTTTATTTGCAATTAGTGGCCGATTTTATTAAGGTAATTGCATTTTCATTTGCTTACCAATTTCATGCAAAAAAAATTACTACATATTATTTAATTTCCGATACTGTTTTATATGTTTCCTTTTATTTTTTAAGTATTAACTTTTTGCCTAAGTTTGAGCTTTTTGGGGTGTTATACGGATATTTAATTAGCATAATTTTGTATTTAATTGCGGTTTGTTTGTTTTTATTTGTGTTTAGAAAAAATAAATTAAGTAACCATGAATAAATTATTAAAAAAACTATTATTGTTTTTATTACCTCTTTTAGCTAAATACTTTTTTCTACTGATTTTTATTGATTTAGATTTAATTGAATGGCGAGATATTCTTGAAGACTTTCTGTTTTTTGTTATTGTTGCGTCTATTGCCTTTAGGATGGTTTCGAGGTATAAAATATTATTAAACATTTTATGTTTTTTTTATGTTTTTTATATAGTGTTGGAAACAACTTCTTATATCGCCGTTTCTTCAAATTTTACATCGTCTTATATGTTTTTGCTAATAGAATCTAACCAGCAAGAATTAAGTGAGTTTATGTCTTCTTATATAAATTTTAAAATTATTGGTTTGCTGTTAGTTTTAATAGGTTTCTTTTTTATTCTTAAAAAATATGTTTTCAGTGTAAAATATAAAAGTAACTATTTTTTAGGTTTAATAAATCCGCTATTAATTATTGTTATCCTTAAGTTAACAGGATTGATTGAACAGAATGCATATCATAATATTGTTCGAGGGGTTTATGGATATTACGATTTGCAAAATAGTGTAAAACTAGATTCAAATATCTTAACTAGTGATTTAAATATCACTTCAAATAATGAGGTTTTAGTTTTTGTATTAGGTGAATCTACTACAATAAGGCATATGGAAATTTATGGTTATAATAAGCCTACTACACCGTTTTTAAGTAAAATAAAGGATAGTTTATTGGTTTATAATAATGTGATTTCTACAGATGTTTTAACGTTAAAATGTGTGCCTAAAATACTTACTTCGTTAAGTTCATCAACTGATAAGCAGGATATAATAAATATTGTTCAACTTTTTAATAGTGCAGGATACAAAACTCATTGGCTGTCTAACCAAAGAGCAATAAGTTATCATGACAATGCAATAAGTAAGATAGCTTCGTTTTCACATTCATTTAAATTTTATAATCATTTAATAGATAAACATACTATGGTTTTAGATGAAGTTTTACTTCCTGATTATAATGAAATTTTAAGCATGCCTGGTAAAAAAGTTGTATTTGTAAGGTTAATGGGGACGCATTTTGATTATAAAAATAGATATCCGTTAGAGTTTAATAAATTTGTTAATTCTTCCGGTAGTTCCTTGCATGAAAAAACGATAGCGGAATATGACAACGCCGTATTGTATAACGATTTTATATTACATGAGTTAATAGAAGGTTTAAGAAAAATAAATACTAAAAGTGCATTAATATACCTCTCAGATCATGGTGAAAACGTTTATCATGAAGGGACAGACTTTTTTGGCAGAAATGAAGAACGTTTAACTAAAACTATGTTCGAAATTCCGTTTCTAGTATGGACCTCAAATACCTTTGAGTTTCCAAAGGACTTTAAGTATGATGCTAATAGAAAATTTATGAGTGATCATACTTTTGAAAGTATAACCCATTTGTTTGGCGTATCTCATAAAAGTATTACCAATGGCAATAGTATTTTTAGTAAAGAGTTTAATCAAACAGAAAGGAAGGTTGTAGATTATTCTATAAATTTCGATACTTATTTTGCTAATTAATGAAACCCAAAATTTGTCTTTTAACCGATAGTTTAAGTTCTGGTGGTGCCGAAAAAATGGTAGCAAACCTATCGGTTTCCTTTTCTAAAAAAGGTTACGAAGTAGTTATAGTTTTAATGAACGATAATATAGACTATAATTTTAAAGGGCGAATATTCAATTTTGGTAAAATTAAAGCGACACATTCAATTTTTACATCTTTTTTAAAATTAAGAACCTTTGTGAAATATGAAAATTTTGATGTTATTTTAGATCATCGAGTACGCGATAAATTTTTAAAAGAATTTGCCTTTGCTCAATTTATTTTTAAAAAAGCTGCGGTAGTTTATTGTGTGCACTCTTACAAATTAAATTTATATTTTTCAACTATTAACAAAAAACCATTAACAAGATTTACGTTGGTTAAGAATAGGGAGATAGTAACTGTAAGTAAAGAAATAAAGGATGTTTTAAATTCCGTGTTGTCCTTAAATAGTACTGTTATTTATAATTACCCTATGTTTAAAGAAAACAAGAAGGTAGAATTACAAGAATTACCAGAAAAATATATAATAGCTGTAGGTCGTTTAGATAAAATAAAACAATTTGATGTTTTAATTAAGTGCTATAAAAATTCTAATCTTTCTTCTCACAACATAAAGCTTTTAATTTTAGGAGAAGGTAAAGAAAAACGGAGCCTAGCAAATTTAATTGACAGATTAAATTTAGACGACTATGTGCATTTAAAAGGATTTGTTAATAACCCTGAAAAGTATATTAAAAATGCAAAAGCTTTAGTAATGTCAAGTGTCTCGGAAGGTTTTCCAATGGTTTTAATTGAAGCTATGGCTTTAAAAACCCCATGTGTTTCCTTTGATTGCTATAGTGGTCCAAACGAAATTATAAAGCATAATATTAACGGTATTCTTGTGGAAAAACAAAACAAAGAAGAGTTAACAAAGGCAATGGATAAACTTTTGCTTGATGATGTCTTTTATGCTTCAATAAAAAGAAATTTGCAATCAGATGAATTAATGTTTTCCGAAGAAAAAATATTAAAACAGTGGGTTAAAATTATAAGTAAATAACATTATTATTGTTTAAAAACAATTAGTGTGTTTAATTTGAGTTTGTTTTTTATGCGAAACAGTATTTGTACTATACTATTTGGTAGTAAAATTAACATTTGTTGAAGCGTATTTAAATTACTAAAATCAACATCTTTAATAAGAGCCTTTTCTAATTTTTTGTTTAGTGAAAGTTTAAAGAAAATAATAGTAGAAAACCTGTTAATATCTATGTATTTTTTTAAATCATTATTTGTGCTTTCAATCTCTTTATATGAGTACAGAAGTTTAGGGATTTTTTTCTTATTAGAAAAACTATACATGTTATCATCTATTGTTCTGTTGTAAATGGCACTGCAATAACTGTTATCTAGAACAACTTCATATTTTAAAGCTATTTTAATATACATGTCGGTATCTTGCTCAGAGTAAATGTCGGTATCAAAATAACCAATATCTTCAAAAACAAATTTAGGAATACAAATAGCACCTATCCATGCTACGCAGTGATGCAAAGAATTTTTGAAAAAATTAGGAATTATTCCCTTAAAGTTTTTTGGTAAGCCATTAAAGGAGGCACGAGTGCAAATAGTGTCAGATTTTTTAATACTATAGCCTGTACAGTATAAACCTCTGTTTGGGTATTTTTTAATTAACTCAAATAGCTGTTCTAAATGATTTGGCAGCCATAAATCATCTGCATCAATAAACGCAATATATTTAGCTCGTCCTTTTTTTATTCCATTATTTCTAGCTTGTGAGAGCCCTAAATTGGTTTGGTTGTATATTGTAATTCGCGAATCATTTATTCTTTTTGCAGCTTCAACACTATCATCTGTACTACCATCGTTAATAATTATAATTTCAAAATTTTTAAATGTTTGATTAATTACACTTTTTAGTGTATCTTCGATATATTTTGCTTTGTTATAAAGAGGAATTACAACAGATATTAAAGGAATCATAGAGAGAATTTGTAGATTTTAAATATCGTTAAAACTTATATTTCAAACCAAATATAACTTATTTTATTTTCTTGAAACTATCAATTATAATACCTGCAAAAAATGAAGCTTCAAAAATTCAAAAATGCATTTTAGAAGTTTATAAACAAACAAGTTCTTTTTTTGAGGTAATCGTAATTAATGGTGGGGGTGCTAAACTTGATACTACAGCCTTACAAAAAAAATTTAAGAACCTTACCATAATCACTGAGCCAGATTTAGGTGTTTATGATGCTATGAATAAGGGGATTTTATTAGCTAAAGGTAAATGGCTTTATTTTATGGGGGTCGATGACGGTTTCTATAATATAAATGTTTTAAAAATATTACGTTCTTATTTTAACAATGAAAATGTTAAGTTGCTGTTAGGAAATATCGTCTATAGTTTTAATGAAAAGGACTCTGTTTTTGTAAAAAAAAATAATGGTTTAGTTAAAAGTACCTGGCAAAATAAAATTTGGATAAAAAATTGTTTGCCACATCAGGGGATGTTTTATCATCATTCTATTTTTAACCAGAATTTATACGATATTAGTTATAAAGTTTTGGCAGATTATGCTTTTAACCTATCTCTCTGGAAAAAAAAAGTGCCCGTTGTGATAATTGATGAGATAGTAGCTAATTGCGGAACAGAAGGGCTATCAAAACAATACAATTATTCAATATATGAAGAAGAAATTAAATTAAAAACAAAAGCATCATCTAGACTTTTTATGCCATTGTTTTTTATTTTGGCAATGAGTAAGTTTATTTTAAAAAAGATTTAACTTTTACGTTGCACCACCTCATAAACCTGATTATCGTCACATTTTAATGTCTTTCTTGGGTATTTAAGCAACAAAGCATAGTCGTGTGTGGCCATTAAAATGGTATTCCCATTTTTACTTAAATCTTGCAAAACCTCCATAACCTCTATACTGGTTTGCGGATCAAGATTTCCAGTGGGCTCATCAGCTAAAATAAGTTCTGGGTTGTTAAGTAAAGCTCTTGCTATAGCTACACGCTGTTGTTCTCCGCCAGAAATTTCATGTGGAAATTTAAAGCCTTTTGTGTTCATGTCTACTTTGGTTAGTACTTCTGTAACACGCGTATTCATTTTATCTTTGTCTTTCCAGCCAGTGGCTTTTAAAACAAATAATAAGTTATCGGTTATGTTTCTATCTGGTAATAGTTTAAAATCTTGAAAAACAACACCCAATTTTCTTCTTAAAAAGGGGATTTCTTTCTCTTTTAATGTTTTTAGGTTAAAGTCTACAATGTTGCCCTCTCCTTCTGTTAAGGGTAAATCACCGTATAGTGTTTTCATAAAACTACTTTTACCAGATCCTGTTTTTCCTATTAAATAAACAAAATCACCCTTATTCATTTCTAAATTAATTTTAGATAGAACGAGACTGCCTCCTTGAAAAATTGATGCATTTTTTAATTGTAAAATAAGATCAGACATGTAAAATTAGTTTAGAAGTACAAGTTTAAAGTTTATAGTTTAACATAACAAACCTTAATTACAAATTTTTATTGTCAAGATAATTGTATACCAATAGATATAAATAATTTTTTAAACATTTAATCCCCGTTTTTATAATTCTATCTTAATTGTTGCGTTATACTTTTTATATTAATTTATCTTTGAATCATCAAACTAAAAAAAGATTTGTAAATGATTTACAAAAACATACTTTCCCTCATAGTAACTATAAGTTTTTCCTTAGCATTATGGGCACAACAATCTGCGACTTACACTAGTAATTTAGTCGATTATCAAAAGGCGCTATCTCTATATAATAATCAACAATATTTAGCTGCCCAATCACTATTTAGCAGTATAAAAAAAACAGCTGAAGAAGAAATTTTACAGTCCGATTGTGCTTATTATATTGCTAATTGTGCAGTAAGATTAAATCAACAAAATGCCGACCAATTAGTTGAGAACTTTGTTGCAGAATACCCTACAAGTACTAAACGGAATACAGCTTATGTAGATGTGGCCGATTATTATTTTGAGAATTCAAAATATGCTTATGCTATAAAATGGTACGATAAAGTAAATGAAAATGCTTTAGGGAAAAGCGAAAAAGAAAAATTTTATTTTAATAAAGGATATTCAGCATTTACAGTTAAGCAGTATAAGGATGCTAAAAAATATTTAAACCGTGTAGAAAGCTCTAAAGAATACGGTTCGCAAGCAAAATATTATATTGGTTTTATGGCTTATGAAGGAGACGATTACGATCGTGCCAACGAATATTTCGATCAAGTAAGCGATCAAGAACGATACAGAGAAAAACTATCGTATTACCAGGCCGATTTGAATTTTAAATTAGGGAATTTTGAAAAAGCGATAGCGTTAGCTAAAAATCAAATAGAGTCTAGCGACGAAAACGAAATCTCAGAACTTTCAAAAATTATAGGAGAGAGTTATTTCAATTTAAAAAATTATGCAGAAGCATTACCTTACTTAAAAGCTTACAAAGGCAGAAAGGGTAGTAGAGATAAAACTGCAAAATGGAATAATACAGATTATTACCAATTAGGTTACACTTATTACAAACAAAAAGACTACCAAAATGCTATTAACGAGTTTAATAAAATTGTTGATGGTAAAAATAGCATTGCACAAAACGCTTACTATCATTTAGGTGAAAGTTATGTTCACCTAGATAAAAAACAAGAAGCCTTAAATGCGTTTAAAAATGCATCAGAAATGGATTTCGATTTAAAAATTCAAGAAGATGCGTGGTTAAATTATGCTAAAATTAGTTACGAAATTGGTAACCCTTACCAATCGGCACCACAAGTTTTATCGGCTTATTTAGATAAATATCCAGATACAAGTTACCGTGAGGAAGTAGAAACGTTATTAATAGATTCTTACATTACTTCTAAAAATTACACCGAAGCTTTAAAACTTTTAAAAGGAAAAAATAGTTACGACAATAAAGTAGCATACCAAAAAGTAGCCTTTTATCGTGGGTTAGAGCTGTATAATGAAAGCAATTATTTAGAGGCAGAAAATTTATTCGATGCATCGTTAAAAGAATCTTTAGAAGCACAATATACAGCTCGTGCAACATTCTGGAAGGCAGAGGCAGATTATAACTTAACAGATTACGATGATGCTTTAATTGGTTTAAAACAATTTAGCCAAATGGCCGAAGCTTCACAAACTCCAGAATTTGAGAATATCGATTATAATTTAGCCTATACATATTTTAAGTTAAAAAACTACACGCAAGCCACAACGTATTTTAATCAATTTATAAATAATCATACAGAAGATAAAGTAAGACTTAACGATGCTTATTTACGTTTAGGCGATGGTTACTTTGTTTCTAGTAAATACGATGAAGCAGTTACAGCATACCAAAAAGCTATTAAGTTAAACGAGATAGAATCCGATTACGCCTTTTTTCAAAAAGCACTAAGTGTTGGGTATGCGGGGCAATCTTCAAAAAAAATACACGAACTCGAAGCGTTTATTAAAAATTACCCAAAATCTAAACTTCGTGACGATGCCATGTACGAGCTAGGGAATTCTTATGTAAAATCGGGCGATATAAATAAAGCTCATACTACATATAACATTTTAAGCAAAGAGTATAAAACGAGTTCGTTTGTGCCGAAAGCGCAATTACGTCAAGGTTTAATTTATTATAATGCATCGCAAAACCAAGAGGCATTAACTAAGTTTAAAAGTGTGGCTAGTAATTATGCAGGTTCGCCAGAAGCTGTACAAGCCGTATCAACAGCAAGGTTAATTTATATAGATTTAGGTCAGGTTGATGAGTATGCAGCATGGGTAAAAACCTTAGATTATGTTGAGGTAACCGATACCGATTTAGATAATACCACTTACGAATCTGCAGAAAAACAATATGTAGATGGAAATACAGATAGAGCCATTAAACAATTTAATCAATATTTAGCTCAGTTTCCAAATGGGTTACATGCCTTAAAAGCTCATTTTTATGTTGCTCAATTATACTATAAAAAAGATTTGCTAGAAAATGCGGCGCCACATTACACGTATATAGTTGAAGCTTCGCAAAACGAATATACCGAAGAAGCATTAACGCGTTTGTCTCAATATCAATTAGAAAAGAAAAACTGGAAACAAGCCATTCCGGTATTAACAAGATTAGAGAACGAAGCTAATTTTCCACAAAACGTAGTGTTTGCGCAATCTAATTTAATGAAAGCCAATTATCAATTAGAAAATTACACCGAGGCTGTCGCTTACGCGGAAAAAGTATTAAACAGTTCAAAAATTGATAATAAAATTAAAAGTGATGCGCACGTAATTATAGCGCGTTCGGCAATAAAAACTAATAATGAGGCTAAAGCAAAAACAGCTTATGCAGAAGTAGAAAAAGTAGCTACTGGCGAAACCGCGGCCGAAGCACTTTACTACAACGCCTATTTTAAAAATAAGGAAGCAAAATACGAAGCGTCTAACACAACTGTTCAAAAATTAGCCAAAGATTTTTCGGGCTATAAATATTACAGCGCAAAAGGTTTAGTGTTAATGGCTAAAAACTTTTATGCTTTAAACGATGCGTTTCAGGCAACTTATATATTAGAGAGTGTAATACAAAATTTTCCAGATTTTACCGATGTCGTTGCCGAAGCCAAAGCAGAATTAAAGGCAATTAAAAATCAGGAAGCTAAAACAAACTCATCAATCGAAACCGAAGATTAAGTAGTTTGTATCACTTAATATTAAAAGTGTACGTATCAATCAAAATAAAATCAAAAGATTTCAGCGAAAGCGAAAACTTAAAACATAAAAAAGCAAAACTCATGCGAAAGCACATAAAACATATTTTAACCGTAGTAATACTTTTAACTACAACTATAGTGTTATCACAAAGCAGAACTAGCGATACTTTAAATACGGGAGTTATAGATGTTGTTAAGCCATATGCACCTACAATTTCCGATGCTTTTAAAGTAAAAGAAACTCCAAAGTTAGATGATGCTACAACCGAAACTAAAAAAGAAGTAAAGTATAATATATTTTCTTTTCCTGTTGCCTCAACCTTTACACCAGCAAAAGGTAAAGCAGCCGTTGTAGAAAAGCGTGAACCAGAAAAAATATTCGATAATTATGCCTCGTTAGGTGTGGGCACTTATACTACAATTTTAGGCGAAGTATACTTAAATCATGCTTTAAATCGTAACGAAAGTGTGGGTGGTTATGTAAGTCATCATTCTTCGCAAGGGGGAATTGAAGGTGTTGAGTTCGACGATCATTTTCTTAACTCGAAAGTAAACGTTAATTATACAAACCGTTCACGAGATTATTCTTGGGGTGTAGATGGTGGTTTTCAGTACCAAATTTATAATTGGTATGGTGTGACAGAAGATCAAGTAGCAATTGCCCAAGCAAATAACCCCGTAGTAGATCACTCATTTTACAACGCACATTTTGGTGGCGATATTACTTTTGAAGATACCTATATAAAATCCTTAGACTTTAAATTTCGCAGGTTTGGCGATAACCAAGGCTCTGGTGAAAATAGATTTGTACTTAATGGGGCAGTAGATGTGCCAATTAATGATATTGAAATTTCAACAAAGCTAACTTTCGATTACTTAGGCGGAAGCTTCGACACAGATTACTTTGGTATAAACAACCTTAATTATGGTAACTTTTTTGTTGGTTTATCGCCAACATACGAGCTAAAACGAGACGATTTAACCCTAAATCTAGGCGTTTCTACCTATTATTTAAACGATACAGAAAATGGCGACAACAAGTTTTACTTGTATCCAAACGTTACAGTAACTTATCGTTTAGTAAACGATGTTTTAATAGTTTACGGTGGTGTACAAGGCGATTTACAACAAAACTCATATTACGATTTTGCTAACGAAAATCCGTTTGTTTCACCAACTTTATATGTGCAGCCAACCGATGCGCTTTATAATGCATTTGTAGGTTTAAAAGGAAAGCTTTCAAGCAATATGAGTTACAGTATTAGCGGACACTACCAAGCCGATAAAAGTAGAGCATTATTTAAAACAAACACAATTAACAATGTAACAGCAACCGAAGCTTACCAATACGGAAATTCTTTTGGTATAGCTTACGATAATGTCGATTCTTATGGTGTTGCAGGCGAACTTAATGTAGATGTTAATCGTAATTTTACATTAGGTATTAAAGCAGAATATTTTGCTTACGATACCACAACCGAAGAAGAAGCTTGGAATTTACCAGATATAAAAGGCTCATTATTTTTAGATTATCAAATAGACCAAAACTGGTTTGCAGGTGCTAATTTATTTTACGTAGGCGAGCGTAAAGACCAATTAGAGCTAGAAAGTACAGCAACACCAGAAACAGTAACTTTAGATAGTTTTTTCGACGCTAACGTACACGTTGGTTATCATATAAACGACAAATTTTCGGTATATGCCAAAGGAAATAACCTAGTAAATAACACCTACCAAAAATGGCAAAATTATCAAGTACAAGGCATTCAGGTTTTAGCAGGAGCAACTTATAAATTCGATTTTTAAGTCATTAATTGTCACCCTGAATTTAGCTCAGGGTTTTATATATATGATATCATCTTGTAATATAATTTAAATTATTTGGGCGTTACCCGCAAGGGGTCAGGCTTTACGTTGCAAGTCCTCGGTCGTGCCTCCCTGTGGGCTTTCCACTGCAATCCTTAACGCGGCCGTAAAACAAAATGTGTTAATTTGTATGCATGAAAACGTTTAATAACCAAACCGTACATAATTTATGGAATAGTTTTTTAGCAGAAAACCCAGAATATAAAAATACAATTCAACCACAAGCCTGGTATTTTTGCGATAATAAAACCGATGCTAATAATTGCGCCAATTTAGTACTAAAAGGCATTAAACAAGCCACATCTACATCGCTTTGGTGGTTTAAAGCTTATAATTATGCATTGCCTAAAGTTGGCGATTTAAATATAATTACCAACTGGAATGGTGAAGCTAGAGCAATAATTAAAACAGTAAAAATAGAGTATATTCCGTTTAATAAAATAACTAAAGCATATGCCATAATAGAAGGTGAGGGAGATAAGTCGTTACACTATTGGCAAAAAGTCCATTGGGCTTATTATACTCGTGAAATGAAACCTAAAGGCGAAATCCCAAGTAAAAACATGATTATAGTTTTCGAACAGTTTAAAACTATTTTTACTGTTTAAATTTTAAAACAAAGTTACTCTAACCAAGCTTTAAAATCTTTAACACGTTCGCGCGCTACAATTACATCTTGGTCTTTGTAACTATTAAGTTTTATTTGTAACCGCGAGTTGGTGTAACTTACCATATCTTTTATAGCGTTTATATTTACGTAAAATTTACGGTTTATACGATAAAACGATTCTGGTTCTAGTTCGTTTTCTAAATGTTCTAAAGTTGTATCTAATAAATAATTTCTACCTTCTGTAGTATGTAAATAAGTGCCTTTATTTTCGCTATAAAAACACTCTATATCATCAACCGAAATTAATTTTAAATGTTGTCCAACTTTTACCGAAAATCTTTTTTTATACTCACGATCTATGGGGTTTACTAGTAGTTTTTTTATGTCGTTAAAATCTAGAGTAACGGCTTGTGTTTGTGGTTGGCGTTCCTTGTATTTTTTTACAGCTATGGCTAAATCATCTTCGTCAATAGGTTTTAGTAAATAATCAATGCTGTTAAGTTTAAACGCTTGCAGCGCATACTCGTCGTAAGCTGTAGTAAAAATCACAGGTGTTTTTATGTTTATGGTTTCAAAAATTTCGAACGATAGGCCATCACTTAGTTGTATGTCTAAAAATATTAAATCAGGGTGTGGGTTGCTGCTAAACCATTCTAAAGATTCTTCAACGGAATGTAAAAGTGTTTCTGTTTTAATATCAAGTTTTTCTAGCATACGTTGTAAGCGTCTTGCCGAAGGTTTTTCGTCTTCAATAATTATAACATTCATGGTTGTGGTTGGTTAGTTTTGTTAATTTTTTATTCCCAGTTGTTTTTGTCTTTTTCCATAAACTCGCGAATTTTGCGTTCTTCCCAGTCTTTACCAAATAGGAATGTAACACCAAAAACTCCTAAAAAGTGAAACAGTAAACCAATGCCCCAAAATAAGGGTGTAGCCCAAGTTCCAAAATGCCAAAGGCTGCCACCATTAACTACAATTGTAAATATTATAAAGGCATTTACTACTATAAATACAGCCAAGTGCCAATAAAAGCCTACTATTTTTTTTACCTTTTCTTTAGCTCGAAGATAAGCTTCTTCTTTTAAAAATTCTTTATTTTTAAATTCGTTATTGTAAGGTTGTATATCTGTGTTTTGCATAACTTTAAATTTTAATTCCAACGTTTGTTTTCTTCTTCACGAATAAATTGTTCAATTTTACGTTTTTCCCAATTACGGCCAAAAGCACCATTATTAACAAATACTTTAAAAGCTTGTAAAACTAAGCCAACTCCCCAGCCTAACATAGGAAACCAGAACCATTTTACACCCCAATACGTGTTGTAGTTAATGTAAATTAAAAAAGGAATTACTACAAAATAACTCAGTAGACTATAATAAAAACCTTTAAGTTCGTTTACATAGTCACGTGCGCGCACATAACTGTCGCTAAAATTTGATTTTGAATTGATTGATTTCATAACTGATAATTGTTTTGTAAGCATTGGTATTGCAACTGCAAAACGGTTTGCTTCTTGATTAATGAATACGTTTTTACGTGTTAATAATTGGTAGCGTTGTTTTATGTTATTTAAGCCAACACCGCTACTTTTTTTTACTATTTGTTTTGGTTGTAGGTTGTTTTCTACTACTAAATTACCATCTTGCTCGAAAATATTAATGTGTAAAGGTTTACTACTAGTTACCATATTATGCTTTACGGCGTTTTCTAATAATAATTGTAACGATAGCGGTACAACTTTACTATCTGGATTGCTTGCTTTTTCTGGCATATTAAAAATAATACTGTCTTCAAAGCGCATTTTTAAAAGTGACATGTAGGTTTTAGCGAATTTTAATTCTTCATCTACAGTTACTAATTCTTTGTTTTTTTGTTCTAAAACATAACGGTATACTTTGGATAAAGAAGTGGTGAATTTTTGTGCATTTTCTGGGTTCTCTTCAATTAAACTGGTTAATACGTTTAAGCTATTAAACAAGAAATGCGGATCTAGTTGATTTTTTAAAGCATCAAATTTTGCACTTGCCGTACCAGCAATTACTTTTTGCTCCTTAATTCGGTTTTGTTGGTATTTATTGTAGAAATAAATAATATGAAAAATAACAACAATTGTTAAGGTTACCCAAAGGCCAAATTGATAATACGCTATTTTTTCGCCTTTTAAAAATTGATTTAAGGGTATATTATACATTAAAGTTGCTGTAGCCATTCTTAAAAAAAATAGACTGCAAATTGTTAAAAGTGTAGATCCAATAATGCCGATAATGATGCGCTTAATGGTTTCGGTTTTTTTCCAGTTTTTACGATTTAAAAAATCGAAAAACAACATGTTACTGTAGCCCAATACAAAGGCATATAATTGATAAAAGAAAAAACTCGTAGCAGCTTCGTTAATACTTTCATAATTAAAACCACCAGAAAGTAGAGTGCCAATTACAAAAATAATGCAGCCTATAATAAATGTTATTAATATATTTTTTATCGATTTTGCCATTGTGGTTTTGTATTTATGTTTTTTAAAAGTAGTAAATCTAGCTTTTAACAACACCACAAATATTATAATGAACGCTGTTTTTTAAAAAAAGGAACCACCGAAATGTAATTTTTTTATGCCGAATTGTATATTGACTGATTATTATTGGGTAAAAACAAAAAAAAACTAAGACTTTTTGGTCTTAGTTTTTCATGTTGAACACTAATTAGGCTACTTTAGTTAGCTTCATATTTAAAATAAATAGGAACGCCATAAGTAACTTTTACTGGTTTGCCGCGTTGTTTGCCTGGTTTCATTTTAGGCATTAAACTAATAATTCTTTCAGCTTCTTTTTCTAAAATTTTGTCTGGACCTCTAGATCTAATTCCGGTGGTATAACCTTTAGAATCAATTATAAATACTACAGAAACACGACCTTGAATACCTAATTGCATAGCGGCATCTGGATATCTAAAATTATCAAGAACATGTTTTTGTACTTTCTCTTGAAAACATTTTGTGGTTTGTGCTTTATTTAAACCTTCACATCCTGGGAAAACAGGTACATCTTCAATTAAAGCAAAAGCAACTTCAACTTCTTCTTCAACTTCTTCAACAACTACAGCATCAACATCAACAACTTGAAAATCTTCAACAGCATCATCTTGTCCAATTTCGGTACTTTCAATAATTGTTTCTTCAACATCTTGAGTGTCTTCTATAATTTCAATAACCTCTGGCGCTGCTGCTGGAGGTGGTGGCGGTGGTGTTGGCGTGTTCATTTTTACAATAGGAATATCGTCTTCAATCTTGTACTCAACATCAAGAACTTCCATTACATAGTCATCCTTTTCATACGTTCTATACTCAAGTGCACTCCAAGACAATAGTAACATTAAGTTTAAACCTATTGCGAAATACAAACTACTGTTTCTTCCAACTTCTAATTCTGGGTTTTTTTTAGCTTTCATGACGTATAAAATTTAATACTTCAAAAGTAGAAGATAAGTACATTTGTAACTATGATTTTGGTCATGTTTTAAAAAAACACCTGGAATTAAAATTAAATAATAAACAAAAAAGCCGCCATTTTAGGCGACTTTTTCAATAAATAACAAAAATATTAAGAAATCTTAATTTTTCTTGCAGGTTTTTGTTTTGCTTCTTCACGCTTTGGTAAGTGTATTTTTAAAACACCATTGTTATATGATGCATTAATTTTTGCTTCGTCTATTGTTTCTGGTAAAACAAATGTTCTTTTGAATGAAGAGTAACCAAACTCCCTGCGGGTATAGCTTTTATTTTCTTCTTCGTTTTCTTCATTTAATTCTGCAGATATAGAAAGATTATAATTGTCAATGTCAATATTAAAATCTTCTTTTTTTAATCCAGGAACTGCCATTTCTACAATAAAAGCATCAGCTTCTTCTTTTATATTAACTTTAGGTAATGTAATTCCTGTGTTAAAGTTTGATGTTAATAACGAAGGAAAGTCTGAAAAGCCAAAATCATCAAACCAACTTGATAATGATGGGAAATTTGATACCTTGTTGTGTTTGCTTAAATTTCCGTTTTTCGGTAATGTTACTAAGTTGCTCATTTTATATGTTTTTAAGTTATACAATAAGATTTATTTTTTAATATGATTTAAGCAATTTGAATACCATTATAATTTGTCTGATATTTTGTCTTTTATTTTAAAATTTAATTAACATATTTATGACAATTATTCGCAATTTAATTTGTTTTAAATGACAGATTAACAGTCGTTTGTATTTTTTTTGTTTTTGATTTTAAATAATACTGTTTAAAACAAATTAGTTTTAAATTGTATAAACTGTAAATTTGTTTATTTTAAAGTGAACATATTATATTACCCAATTTATATCATAAATATGGAACAACTTACTTTAACAACACCAGCTTTATTATTTTCTGCTATTTCACTAATTATGCTGGCTTATACTAATAGGTTTTTAGCCTACGCTGCTATAGTAAGAAATCTGCATGATAGGTACAAAAAGGAAAAAGATTCTGTTTTAAAAGCACAAATAGAGAACATTAAAAAGCGACTTTACTTAACACGTTCTATGCAAATTTTTGGCATAAGTAGCCTATTGTTTTGTGTGTTAACAATGTTTTTAATTTATATAGAACAGCAGTTTATTGCGGTTTGGGTTTTTGGCTTTGCTTTGCTGTTGCTTATTATTTCGTTATCTCTTTTAATTGTTGAAATACAAATTTCGGTTAAAGCACTAGAACATCACATAAGCGATATTGAAAATAACTAAAATTAAAATTTATGGCTAATACAACTCCAGAACATGATGCGCGTATAGCTAATATGACTTTTGCTTCGGTTTATCCGCATTACGTAACTAAAATTGAAAAAAAAGGAAGAACTTTAGCAGAGCTGCATGAGGTAATTGAATGGCTTACAGGGTTTAATTCTAATAAATTGCAAGAACTAATTGATGAAAAGGTAACGTTTAAAACCTTTTTTGAGCGTGCAACCATAAACCCTAATGCAGATTTAATAAAAGGTGTTATTTGTGGTTACCGAATTGAAGAGATTGAAACCGTTTTAACCAAACATACCAGATACCTTGATAAACTTGTTGATGAATTAGCAAAGGGACGAAAAATGAATAAAATTTTGCGAGAACCTAAGTAAGATTAGTATAAACGTGCTAAATAATCGTAATGCTCGCCTTCAAGAACTAGTTCACAATTTAGGCCAACAGTTTCGCAGGCTAACTTTAAGGTGTCAAAATCAAGATACAACCATTTCATTGGGGTTTCTTTTTCACCTTTATAGCTTAAAAAATAATCGAGTTCACCGTAGTAACTAGCATTCATGTCTTGCCAATAGCCACCATCGTCATCTAAATACATGTATTTAATATCAGACGAATCAATTAAAATTTGCCCGTTAGTGTTTAGCAAACTTTTTAAATGCGTTAAGTATTTGGAAACTTGAGTAAGTTCTTGAAAAATTCCGGTACCATTCATTAATAATAAAACGGTATCAAATGTTTCGGTTTCGTTTAAAATATTTAAAACTTCGGCATTTTTTACACCGCGTATTTTTGAAACTTCAATCGCACCTTCCGATACATCGATAGCTTTCACATTTATACCTTTTTGCTGCAAATGCAAACTATGGTTTCCTGCACCACAACCAACATCTAATACCTTGCCTTTACTCAATTTTAAGGCTTGTTGTTCGAGTTTAGGCATTTCAGAATAGTTTCTAAATAAATAGGGTAGCGGCAATTCATCTTCATCAGAAATACTTGTAGAAGTAATAATATCTTCGGTATAATTTCCGTTTTGGTAATCTAGTAAAGCTTTTCCGAAAAGGTCTTTCAAATTCAAAATTCAAGTATTAAAATACAAAGTTAGTTTGCTTTTAGTAGTTTTGCTAAAATTTTAAATTTTGAGTATTCAACCTAAAATAGAAGACCTTCCAAAGCTCGCCAAAGATAAGCATAACGAAAACAAAAAGTTCTTTGCAAAGCTTAAAAAAAAGCCACCAAAGAATTTAGATTATGTGATGCAAGAGCTACATGAAGAGGAATTTGAGCGTACCGATTGCCTACAATGTGCCAATTGTTGTAAAACAACTGGTCCACTCTTTACAGATAAAGATATTGAGCGTATTGCTAAACATTTTAAAATGAAACAGCAACAGTTTATAGATCAATATTTAAGAATTGACGAAGAAAATGACTATGTACTGCAAAGTGTGCCATGTACGTTTTTAGATGCCGATAATTACTGCCTTATTTACGATGTGCGCCCAAAAGCATGCCGAGAGTTTCCGCATACCGACCGGAAAAAATTTCAGCAAATAACCAACTTAACTTTAAAAAATGTGGCTATTTGTCCGGCAGCTTTTAACATAGTTGAAGCCATGAAACAAAGGATAAAATAGTTATATTTAAAAACTAAACTAAATTACTTTGGAAGCATTATTAAACTATTTCGAGACTATACCATCTCATCACAGAGCTATTATTTTAATTGGAGGCCTAACTTTTTTCTGGGTTTTAGAAGGCATAATGCCGTTATTTGGTAAGCCCTATAAAAAATGGAAACACGCTATTCCTAACATATTTTTTACCTTAACAACAGTAGTTGTAAACTTACCATTGGCGTTTTTACTTTTAAAATCGGCCGACTGGGTTACGCAAAATAACTTTGGTATTCTTAACTGGTTGCCCGAAATGCCCTTGTGGCTATACGCACTTTTAGGTATATTTTTAATAGACTTTATTGGAGCATATTTACCGCATTTAATTGAGCATAAAACCAAGTTGTTATGGAAAGTGCATTTAGTACACCATACCGACCACAATGTAGATACAACTACAGCAAACAGACACCACCCTTTAGAAAGTTTAATACGTTATTTGTTTACGTTAGCAGGTGTTTTTATTATTGGAACACCTATTGCTATTGTGTTTTTATATCAATCGTTATCTGTTGTGGCAACTCAATTTAATCATGCCAACATAAAATTACCAAGAAAAATAGATGATTGGCTAAGCTACGTTATTGTTTCTCCCGATATGCACAAAGTACATCACCATTACAGGCTACCTTTTACAGACTCTAACTACGGAAATATTTTTTCGGTTTGGGATAGGCTTTTTGGAACTTTCATGAAGCTAGATCGCGATAAAATTGTTTACGGCGTAGATGTTTTTCCAGATGAAGCGGCCAATAGCAACATAAAAACCTTATTAGTACAGCCTTTTAAAAAGTACGAGCAGCAAACCTTAAAACCAGATTAGTTTTGAAGTATTTAAGTGGTTTAATTTTAGCAATAGTTGTAGTGAGTTGTAATTCAAAAAATATCGACATTCAAGGCCATCGTGGTTGCCGCGGATTAATGCCAGAAAACACCTTGCCGGCATTTAAAAAAGCCATAGAATTAGGCGTAAATACTTTAGAACTTGATGTAGCAGTAAGTCACGATGGCGTTGTTGTTGTGTCTCACGAACCATTTTTAAGCCGAGTTATTTGTTTAGATATTGAAGGAAACCCAATTCCGGAGGAAGATGATATGAAGTATAATTTATATCAAATGACTTTTGATAGTATTAAGCAATTTGATTGCGGATTAAAAATGCATCCACGATTTCCAGAGCAAGAAAAATTGAAAGCTTATAAACCATCGTTAGATGAGGTTTTTAAAATGGCAAAACAATTAAATCCTGAAATTAAATTTAATATTGAAATAAAAGCAAAACCAAATTTTGATGAAGTTTTTACGCCAAAACCAAAAGAATTTGTGGCCCTTGTTTTAAAAGTGATTGAAGCTAATAACGCTTTCGCGGAAACTAACTTGCAAAGTTTCGATTTACGGGTTTTAGAGGAAATTAAAAAACAATCGCCAAAAATGAAAGTTGCTATTTTAATTGATGAAGATGAAAACATTACAACAAAACTTAATAGTTTAAGTTACAAACCCGAAATTATTAGTCCGTATTACAAGCTTTTAAATACTAATAATGTTGAAGCTTTTAAACGTGAAAACTACAAAGTAATTCCGTGGACGGTTAATAGTTTAGAAAGCATGGAAACCATGATTAATTACAAAGTAGATGGTATAATTACAGATTACCCGAATGTACTATTAAATATGTTAAACTAATTAATAAAAAGTGCTTCTAATTGATTCCCTAAATCGTAAACAGGAACGTTAGACAAATTAGTAACAATAGAAATAACAACCTCTTCTTCTGGGTAAATTAAAAGTAAGGTTGATGCGCCAACACCACCACCAGAATGTCCAAATCTGGGTGTTTTGTTTTTAGATAAATCTACCGAAAAACCTACGCCGTAATGTGTATTTTTTCCAGAATCTAAAATTTGAGGTGTTAACAATTCACTTAAAACAGTTTTAGAAATTAATGTTGGATGTATTATTTCGTTTCCAAATTTAATTAAATCTTCAGATGTTGAAATAAAACCACCTCCAGCAGCTTTAAATTCATTGCAAACAGGGCTGCCCAATTCAATTTTACCATTTTCATTTTTTCTGTAAAATAGCGTTCTATTAGGTATATCAGTATTACAATAGTCTAAGCTTGTGTTTAGCATTTTTAGCGGACTAAAAATGACGTTTTTCGTATAAGTATCAAAAGGTGTTTTTGCAACCGTTTGCGTAACTTCGCTAAGTAAGTTCCAGCCATATGTGCTGTATTTGTAGTTGCTTTGTGGCTTAAAAAGTAAGGTGTCGTTTTTAAAAATATCTATACCTTGAGTAATAGTTAATGGTTCGTTTAACAAAAACTCATTATTTTTATAATGCCTAATTCCTGCCGTATGCCCTCCAACTTGCCTTATAGTAAAATCGTATTTCTTTTTTGGGTAAGTAGGTAAATAGGCGTACACGCTAGAATCTAAATCTATAAGTTTAGCATCAATTAAAGTGGCCATACAAACAGCCGAAATAGGTTTTGAAATACTAGCAATTCTAAATTGAGTTTCGTCTGGTTTTACCTTAATTTTTTTAGCAATATTGGCATAACCAAAACCTTCCGACCAAATTATGTCACCATGTTTTGCTACGGTAATGGCCATTCCAGGAATACGCTCATTAATTAAAAAGTTGGTAGCAAAATCTTTTGGTGTTTCGGGGTTTGCTTTTATGGTGGCAACCGAACTTTTACACGAACTGCCCCAAACCAATGTGTAAAGCAGCGCTAGTATAGCTATTTTTTTCATTAAATTTTATTTTAAGAGCTTAGTCGTATAACAAATAATTTTCTCTAATTTTTTTAAAGGTTTTTAAATTATCTTGCCACGAGTTTTTAATTTCGGCTTCGCTTAAACCAGCTTCAATTTGTTGTTTTAAATTTTCTGTTCCTGCTAGTTTTACAAAAAAGTTATTAAAAAATTTAGTTTTATCTGTAGAGTTATTGTAAGCCTCAATTAACCAGTTTAAGTTTAACGTTGTTAAGTTTTTTGTTGAGGTTAAATCGCTTCCGTAGCATACTTCATTTTTATGTTTAGGATATTTTGCACCTTCATTTGGCTGGGGTGTAAATTGAAACGTAAAGACTTCAGTATTTAAAAATGGGCTACCAAATATTTGAAATTGCGTTTCTGTGCCACGTCCGGCGCTAACATTGGTACCTTCAAAAAAACATAAGCTAGGATAAAGGTTAATAGCTTTATCGTTTGGTAAATTAGGGCTTGGTTTTATAGGTAAACTATATGCTTTTTTATGGTTGTAATGCTTCATGTTAATAATGGTTAACTCACATTCAATATTGTTTTTTAGCCATTTTTCACCATTAATCATTTGTGCATATTCGCCAATAGTCATGCCATGAACAACCGGAATAGGATGCATCCCAACAAAACTTTGGTGTTTTGTTTCTAAAACAGGGCCATCAATATAATGCCCATTTGGGTTAGGTCTATCAAAAATTATAACAGGAATATTAGCTTCGGCGCAAGCTTCCATAACATAGTGCAGTGTAGAAATATAAGTGTAAAAACGGGCGCCAACATCTTGTATATCGAAAATAACAACATCTAAATCGTTTAATTGTTCTGGTTTTGGCTTTTTGTTGCTGCCATAAAGCGAAACAATAGGTAATCCGGTTTTAGTATCAAAACCATCTTTTACAACCTCGCCAGCATCAGCTTTTCCACGAAAACCATGTTCTGGCGCAAAAACCTTTTTTACGTTTAATTTTAAAGAAACTAGAGAATCTATTAAATGAACATATTTAGTTTCATTTTTAAAAATTACAGAAGTTTGGTTGGCTACAATACCAACACGTTTATTTTGCAATAAAGGTAAATACAGCTCGGTTTGGTTGGCGCCAATAACAATATTGGTGTCAGTTACAACTTGTTTTAAAGGTGTTACATCGGCCGAAACTCTATCCTGTTTTACTTTAGATCCGCAGGAAATTAACATCACAAACCCGAGAACAATAGAGAATAAAACAGTATTTTTGAAAACTTTAAAAGGCATCATATATATTTTGAATTACGAGTTTTTTATAGCAAAACGCTTAATTGGTAGTAAAGCGTATAAAAGTAGTATTTCGGCGCCAATAATAAAAATTGGTATAGCTGCAATAGCTATAGGTATTGTGGTTATGATGATTGCCATAGCTACAGGTATAGGGCTTCAACAAAAAATTAGAGATAAAGTTGTAGCCTTTAACGGGCATATAACTATAAGTAATTACGATAGTAATAACTCGCAAGAAAGTGTATTTCCAATTTCAAAAAATCAAGAATTTTATCCAGAGTTTAAATCTGTAGACGGTATAGCCCATGTGCAGGGTGTTGCAACAAAATTTGGTGTAATTAGAACCGAAACAGATTTTGAAGGTGTAGTTTATAAAGGCGTAGGAGAAGACTATAATTGGCAATATTTTAAAGAGTTTTTAATAGATGGCGTATTACCAAACTTGCAAAAAAAATGGAGTGAAGAAGTTTTAATCTCGGAGTATTTAGCCAATAGACTAGGTTTTAAAGTAGGAGACGAGTTTCAAATGGTGTTTGCAAAAAACGACCCAGAAAAGTTACCAAACTATGTAAAATGTAAAGTTGTAGGCGTTTACAGTTCGGGATTTCAAGATTTAGATAAGCAGTTTTTAATCGGGAATTTACGTCATATACAAAGACTAAATAAATGGGAAACCGACCAAATTGGCAACTTTGAAGTTTTTATAAACGATTTTTCAAAAATCGATAGAAAAGGCATAGAAGTTTACCAAAACACACCATCAACCTTAAATACAGAAACTGTAACAAACAAATTCGCATCAATTTTCGAGTGGATAAGTATTTTCGATAAAAACATTTATGGCATAATAGGAATCATGATTTTAGTAGCCGGTATAAACATGATAACCGCACTACTCGTTTTAATTCTAGAACGCACACAAATGATAGGCGTTTTAAAAGCCCTAGGTAGTAACAATTGGAGCATACGTAAGCTATTTCTATACAACGCATCCTATTTAATTTTACTCGGTTTATTTTGGGGTAATTTAATCGGTTTGGCGGTATTATTATCTCAAAAATACTTTAAAATTTTTCCTCTAGACCCAAGTGTTTATTACGTTACCGAAGCTCCAGTTTTTATAAGTGTAGGTTACATAATTGCATTAAATGTTGGCACCTTAATATTATGTTTAATTATGCTTTTAGTGCCATCTTATTTAATTACAAAAATATCTCCAGTAAAAGCCATACGATTTACTTAAATAATTTGGGCATTACCCTAAAGGGTCGGGCTTTCGGTAGTCGCTACCTCCTGCGTCGGTGAGCTCCAACAATACCTCAATCCCTAATGCGAATAGTTAAACCTTATAGTAAAGGCTTAGCAATAAATTAAACTTATATTGATATTGTAAATAATATTGAAGAAGCTATATAAAAGCAAGCAAGTAATTGTAAATTTGAATATCAAAAAAAGAAAGAATTATGAAGCTTGTACTATCACCCGCTAAATCTTTAGATTTTGAAAGCGAATTACCAATACAAAACTTTACAGAAGCACAGTTTTTAAAACAATCAGAACGTTTAAATAAAGAGTTAAAAAAGAAATCTGCCAAAAAATTATCAGACCTAATGAGTATTTCAGATGCATTAGGACAATTAAATTACGAACGTAATCAAGCCTGGGAATTACCTTTTACAGCAGAAAATGCACGACCTGCAGCATATGCATTTAATGGCGATGTTTATAAAGGCTTAAACGCCTATACCATACCAACAGAAAAAATAGATACTTTTAAAAACACAGTGCGCATTTTATCTGGCCTTTACGGTATATTAAAACCAACCGATTTAATACAACCTTACCGCCTAGAAATGGGAACTAAAATGCCAGTTGGTACTAAAAAGAATTTATACGAATTCTGGAAAAAAGATATTACCAACGCCTTAAACGATGAGTTAGAAGATGGCGAATTATTTTTAAACCTAGCCAGTAACGAATACTTTAAAGCTATAGATAGAAAAGCATTAAAAACGCCAATTATTTCAGCAAATTTTAAAGATTTTAAAAACGGGCAATACAAAGTAATTTCGTTTTACGCCAAAGAAGCACGCGGATTAATGGCGAGATATATTGTAGATACCAACGCTAAAACTGTTGAAGATTTAAAAGGGTTTAATTACGAAGGTTACGGATTTAGCGAAGAAATGTCAAAAGAAAACGATTTGGTTTTTATCAGGTAGTTTATTTTCGTAATATTACGAAAAACACAGTATGTATTATTACCTTATTTTACTACTTCAAGGCTATTGCATATACCATATGTACAAAAATAGAATTCCCTATTATTGGATTTTTCTAATTTTATTTTTGCCTGTGGTTGGTTGTATTATTTATTTAATAACCCAAGTTTACAATAAGCGTGATGCAGAAAAAATTACTTCTGAAATAACAACCATAATTAACCCTACAAAAAAAATTAAAGATTTAGAAAATAAACTAGAATTTTCTGAAACTTACCAAAATAGAATAGATCTTGCCGATGCTTTTTTAGAAACTAAAGATTATAGCAATGCCATTAAGCATTACAAAGAAACTTTAAAAGATAAATCGCAAAATAATTTTTATGCAACAACCCAATTAATAAAAGCATATGTTGGTATTCAAGATTTTGAAAATGTAATTTTTTATGCAGAAAAAATAAAAGACCACAGTGAGTTTAAAAAATCTAGATCGCAGTATTACTATGGTATGGCGCTTAAACAATTAAATAAAATTGAAGAAGCAGAATATAATTTAAAAGCTATAGATATAAGGTATTCGTTTTACGAAGAACGATTAGCTCTGGCTAAATTTTTATTAGAAATAAAAAAAGAAACCGAAGCTAAAGACGTATTAAATGAAATTTTTAATGAATCGCGGCATATGACTAAGACTAACAAACGCTTATACAGGTCAACCATATCAGAAGTTCAAAAATTATTAAAAGAATTAAATTAATTATTTAGGCGTAGCTTTTCCCGTTACGCTTATTTTTTTCTCTACAGAAGGCTTCTTTTTTATTCTAGGTCGTCTTGCACCAAAAGTACCTCGGTTAATTTTACCACGTTTTGTTTTTTTATCTCCTTTTCCCATTTTATTACTATATTTTTGTTTATTATAAACTACAAAAAATAACAACGCAAGTCAAGTTTATTCGTGTTTAAACACAAGCATCCATACGAGCCATTTATACTACCCGATACCGAAAAACTTATTGTAGGTACATTGCCGCCACCACGATTTTCTACAGGAGCACTTTTAGAAAAAGATGTCGATTTTTGCTACGGAAGTTATTACAATTCCCTTTGGTTATTTATTGATAAAATTCATAAGCTAAATTTGAGATATGATAATTCTAACGAAGCCGTACAACAGCGTAAAAACTTTTTAATACAACATAAAATTGGTGTTTGCGATATCGTTGCTAGTTGCGAACGCGAAAAAATTGATGCTTCAGATTTGGGAATGAAAAATATCAAACTTCGCAATATTGTGGGTTATTTAAAACAATTCCCAAATGTAAATACACTGCTCTTTACCGGCGGAAATAGTAAAAATGGCCCCGAATATTTCTTCAGAAAACATTTAAAAACATATGGTTTAAAACTAAAGCTAGTAAATAACGAAGTGCCGCGAATTCACCAATTCAATCTACCTGTAATTGTGAGTGAAGGGAAGCAATCTGCAAAAAAAGAAAATGTCATTTCGAGCGCAGTCGAAGAATCTTATCAAAAACCACGTAAAATAAAAACCGTTTCGTTAACCTCAAGCTCAGGAGCTGCTAATATTTCAATAAGCAGAATACCTCTGTACCGTCAATTAAAAGCCAAAAATCCTAATTTTAATACTTTCGATTTTCGAGTCCTTCAGTATAGTGAGTTTTTTTAGAACTTTTAATGCATAAATATTACGCATAAGTTGTTGTTATTCTATTAGGTTTTTAATGTTAAAGAACAAAAAATGCCTACTGTAAGTTTAGCTGCCATGAAACTTTTTCCGTTTTCAGATAGTTTTTCAAACAGGTTTTTAAGTTCATTTTTACATTCAGTGTAATTAACAACCGCAAGTGTAAAATCTCATTCGTGAATAGGAAGGCTGTCGCTGCACATAAATTGTTTTCCGTTAAGGTTAAAAGAGGCGAGCATAATCTTTCCTTCTTCAACAAAAGCTTCTTTTCATCATCGCTTAACATTTATAAGCTTCAAATTATAGAATAAAGTTAAATAAAAATTAATTGCTTGTTCGGCATTGTTTTTTTAAAATGTTAGAAACGTAGTTATTTGATGTTTTATTTCAACCTTATCTTTAATGAGTATGCTTTTAAGCTGTCATTTTCAAATTTTTATTGAGTATTTTGGCAAACTTCATTACCAGTTTTCGCGTACCAGTTTTCAGATTCAGAATTTAAAATTCAGAGTTGAGTGTACAATCGGTGTATTGCTTTGATCAAATTTCGATTTATAATTCTGTCGTATTCCACAACTCATGAGTGATTACGTAGCTGTTTTTTGTAGCGGCTTCGGCTAGTATTGGTGCGGGAGTTAATAAGCAATTAATTTCTAGCCAAATCAAAAGATTTCGCGACTTTATAAAACTACACTAAACTTTGGGCTAAAGGCAAAAATCCGTATTAATTATAACCAATGTTAGCTGCTAAGCTTTGTATTTAAATTCTGATGCTACTAGCATAAGTCCAAATAATAAACAATATTTGTAAAGGTATGCGAAACCATAAATACACAAGACCGTTACCGTTAAAGGTTCCGTTTTGGTAATTCACATGGTTAATGGCTGCATAGACATTAGCAGGTAACAGTAATAGAAGAAAGATTATAAGCGTCCATCCAGATATAGTTTTTAGTTTAGGAATTAATAAACCAATTGCTAATAGAATTTCAAAGATTCCTGTAAGGTAAACAAATGATGATTTAAAGGGAATAACTTTAGGAATCATCATAGACATTCCTTTTGTAAATGCAAAATGTCCAATAGCTGTAAATACAAGCATTATTGCCATTGCAAGTCTTCCTGACAAGATAAAATCATACTCCTTATTCATAATTTTTATGACAAACAAAGAGATTAGAAAGCTTAATAAAAGTACAATTAAAGGTTTCATGTTTTTTAATTATTAAATGACAAAGGTCTACAAATACTCAATGAAAATAATTAACTCAAGTTAAGTAATACGTTTTCTTATCCTACTTAATGATTGTGGAGTAACACCAATATATGAAGCAATATATTTTAATGGAATGTGTTTTATTAATTGTGGTCTTTCTGAGAATAGATTTAAATACCTTTCTTCTGCCGTCTTATTTAATAAAGAAAGTTCTCTTTGTGATTTTATCAAATACATAGTTTCAGCCATCTTTCTTCCAATAAGGTTTCCATTATTTGTTTTTTGATAGACCTCTTGTAAATCTTTATTAGAAATTTGCCATAATATAGTATCCGTCAACGTTTCAATTTCGTATTCAGAAGGAGTTTGTGTTAAAAGAGAATCATAGGCGGTTACGAATTCATTTTCAAATAAAAAACCAAACGTTAAATCTGATGCTTCTTTGGGTATATAAAAACGAATCACTCCCTTAGAAATAAAAGATAGGTGTTTTTCTATTTTTCCTAATTTCAAGATTGTTGTATTTTTTTCAAATCTCACTTTTTTTAATTTAGAGGAGAAAAAATACCAATCAGAATCGCTCATAGGAGAAATATTATTAATAAACTTTCTGATTTCGTTCATTTGAGAATTCTTGCTTGGGTCTGAGTTTTGGTATCTGGTTCGTTGAGTGGTTTAGCATGTAATTTAGCAAATAAAAACTGAATAGAATATTCCGCAGGAATATTTGTAAACAGGCTAGAACTAGAAATAAAATATATGCATTGTTGTAAAACATATTATTCAAATTTGCCAATTAAGCCCCAACCATTTGCTTTGTCAATAATTACACAATGAAGTGTATTTGTACCTTTTTTTAAGTTTAAATATAATTTGTTAGTATTAATATCTATATGTCCTTGATATTGTATTCCTTTAGACCTAAATGCGTTATTACCTTTAAAAATGGCTGTTCCGTTTAGATAGACGATTATTTTATCACTATAATCAAAAGAAAATAGTATCGTTTTGTTGCTATTAGATTCAATATTAGTTGAAGCTACGGCATAGACTTCTGTATTTTTTTCGAAGTTGCCAGCTGATGGTTTTTTAATAAATTTTGACAATGGAAGTAAACCTGATTTTTCGGTTAATACAGTTGTATATTTCTCTTTTAAAAAGCTGCTGAAGTTTAATTTTTCTTCAACAACTGGAAACCCTTTTGTAATATTCCATTGTGATATAATGTTAGGTTTTATGTTATTTTGAGTATTTGTTTTATTTTGATTAATAACATCTTTATTGGTAAATCTAAAATTTGAAAATCTATTATTAAATAATGCAAATAGACCAATTTCTCCTTTATTATGTGTTGTTCTAAGATTATCTATGGTAAGCACTTTTTCATCATTTACAAAAATAGTTGCATTTTTACCGTTTATTTCAATGCGTAAGGTATTCCAGCCTTTAGTTTTAAAGTTAACATTAGCTTGGTATTCTTTATATAATTGCCAGGTTAATTCTTCATTATAAGTTGGCGAATATTGTAAAGCATCTGCTTGATTTGATTTATGAAGTCTCATATAAACTTCCTCCATAGTATTTTGTTGCTTTCTAAAAATAATACCTGCAAAACTCCTTTTATTGTTGGCATAAACATCAACTTCAATAGTTCCATTTGAAAATTCATTGTTTTTCAAAAAAGCTTTACCATTTAAAAGAAGTGTTTCTCTATTGTCAAATGTTTCAAAAGAAGATGTTCCTTTAGGTATATGCCAATTTGAAGCATTCATTGGAATGACCTTAGTTTTATTTTGTGCTTGAGATAATTGCAAGCTAATTAGGATAACAAATAAATTGAAATAGAATAAATTTTTCATAGTATTATTGATTTTTTAATACTTGCAAAGATTGAGTTTTACTCTTGTTTAGAATATATCGTTTTATGATAAATTACTATCGTTTTGGTAATTTAAGCGATACATACTAGGCGTAGTTCCTTCAAGTCTATTAAAAAATCGTGTAAGATTATTGGCTTCACTAAAATTTAAAGCGTCAGCAATTTCAGAAATAGTTTTATTGGAATACCGTAACTCCATTTTAATTTCTTGTAGCAATCTAAAATGAATAATTTCTTTGGAAGTGCATCCAAAGTACACTTTAATAACCTTGTTTAAGTGTTGTCTAGAAATATTAAGTAGCTTACAATACTCATCTACAGAATGAAATTTTCGGATATTTAATTCTAACATTTCCTTAAATCTGTAAACTGCAGAACTGCCATGTGTTTTATCTGAAATTTTGTAATGTTTTGAAAATAATCTGTTTAACTTTGATAAATAGAAATACAAAAGAGACCTGATAATATGAAGGCTATCATTTTGGAAATTTGCTATTTCAGATATAATTTCATCTAGCGCAAATTGAATTTTATGATATTCATTTTTTGTTAGTTGCAAGTATTGCGGATACTTTGAATTATAAAAATATTGAAGTCTATATACAAAAAGTTTATCATCAAAAAAACTAGACAAGAAATCGTTTTGAAAAACAAGATGAAAACCTTTAATGTCAAAAAGCTCTATTTTACAGCTTTTTTTTTGGTAAGGAGAAATAAAAAATAAAGAGTTTTCTTCAATATTTAAACTATGGCCATTTAAGTTAATATGTCCTTTAGCTTTTTCGAAAATAAAAATTTCAAAAAAGTCGGTAGTATGTGGAGATTCTTCAAAAAATACATTAGGATTTGTTTCGAATCTATGTAAGTCCATTTTAAGTTCAAATCCATATTTTTCTTTTTCAAAATGAAATGTTCGCAAATCTTAATTATTTTTTAGTTTTATATACTTAACAACGTATTTGTATGAGATTAGTTGCGCTTAAAATTTGCAGGATTTTAAGATTAAGAAACTAAGGTAAGACATTTGCGAGGGTTTTCCGAAAGGAAAATCAGAAGCAATTAACCTTATAAGGTGTTGCAAAATTCATCGACACGACAGGCTGCTTGCGCTCTTCACTTTGTCTGCATCAAATTTGAAAAACTCGTATTTTTGGTTTTTAGAATATTCTAAAGGTATTAATTATGAGTAGCTGCTTGGTTTATAGGTAAGTATACTCTAAAATGAAAATCCGCGAGGATTTTCAGAAGTAGATAAGAACAAGCTATTACTTATATCCATTTTTAGGCAATGTTTTTATTCCTGTTTTTCGTTTAATATTTACTTTATTTTTCAAATTCAAAAAAAAACTTTCGTAATATTTAAATGAAAAATGTGACACAATAATTGTAATAAAAATTATACAAATATTGATTATTATTATATCTAAAGTATTTTGAAAACCAAGTTTTGAAATCACTTTTAAATAAAATAATCCAACCAATTGCATAACTATTGCGTGATACATATATATTCCGTAGGATATTTTACCAAGGTGATTCATTACCTTATTCTCAAGTGCTTTAATTGGTTTTATGGCTAAAATGGAAATCGTCAAACCAAATAAGATGAAACTAAAAAGATTGTAAAATAATGGATTAAAGTTATTTGTAAATATTTCTGTTGTAAAATATGCTATAAATATTAATAGTGTTGGATACCTTAATTTTTTAATTAAAGTTTGAAAAAGTCTATGATTATAAATAATAGAACATAAACCGCCAAACGAAAAATAAAAGAAAAGCATTTTGTATCTTTTTAGGAAAACCAAATATTCTGAAAAGTATAATAAAAAATATATGGAAGTAAACATGCTTAAAAACAATACTATTCTTTTTAATGGTAGAAATAGGAATAATGGGGCAATAAATAAATAGAACTGTTCTTCAATGCCAATAGACCATAAAATTTCTAATATCCCACCAGGAGAATAATTACTAAATATATTGGGAAAAAAAGTGACTGATAATAATATTCCAGATAACAAATGTTAGTTGCGTGGTTAAGCAACTAAGTTAGCAAACTTTTACGAACTCGAGAAAATTCCGCAGGAATTTTCGCAAGTAAGCACTTAAAAAGCAATTAATTATACACGGTGTTGTGCATTGCAGTTAAATATCCTTTAAATATCTATATTCCGTAATGCTTGTTCATTTTGCTTTTGATTTCAGATAAATCAATTCCTTTCTTTTCAGTATATTCAATTAAATCCAATTCAATTTTAATTTGTAATTTGTTAGCTTTTAATGATATGTCTTTTGTTTTTTTAGATAGTTTTTTAAAGAAAGAATCTGACAGGAATTCATCTTTGTTTTCTATAAGACTTTCATGAATAAGCCAGTTTCTTTCTTTTAGTAAATCACTCAATTCAATCATTAAAGATTCAGGAATCAAGGCTTCTTTTTTCGCAATATTTATCGCTCTACCAAAAGTATAAAACCGTTGTTTTTTTAAAAGATTGTCCGCTTCTTTCTTTTGAGAAGGCTCTGTTTTTTTGATAATAATCGAGTGACTCAAGGCATCTTCGATAATTTGCACAGCACAAAGAGCTTCTCCTAAACAGCAATAGAGGAACATTTCTTTTTCAGAGGCTTTTTTAAATTTAATTTTTTCAATCATATAGAGTTATCTTAATGATAAATAATTTAATAATAAAAACTAAATATATTTCTGATTTTAATATAAGATATTTCGTGCACTCAATGTTCTAACGCAACAAAGCGTTTTTAATTTTTAGTGTTACTAAGCTACATTTTTTTCTTCAAATTCGAGTATTTCTTTAGGAGTTTTATACCCTATTATTTTCCTAGGTTTATTGTTTAGTTT
>NZ_JAJAPW010000050.1 GCF_020523925.1 Neotamlana laminarinivorans
TCTGCAAAGTTTACGCCTTTTATTTCTAAGCGTTTTAATATATGTATTGAGAAGTGAAGCCCTGCTGTTGGTGCTGCTACTGCGCCTTCGTTTTTTGCAAATATGGTTTGGTAACGCGACTCGTCTTCTGGTTCTACATCTCTTTTTATGTATTTTGGTAGTGGTGTTTCTCCTAATTCGTTTAGTTTTAAACGAAATTCTCTGTATGAACCATCGTATAAAAAGCGTAAGGTACGCCCTCTTGATGTTGTATTATCTATAACTTCTGCGACTAGGGTTTCATCATCTCCAAAGTATAGTTGATTGCCGGTTGTTATTTTACGGGCTG
>NZ_JAJAPW010000051.1 GCF_020523925.1 Neotamlana laminarinivorans
TAATACAAAGGCTTTGTATGTTTTTGAAAACACCAACAAGCGTTATGTAGATCTCTTTTTGCTTAAAAGATTAAACACTAATGAATGGAAAATAGTAAGTAAAACGGCAACAGTTACGAATTAAACTCAAAATAAGGTTTATCCTAAAAACATAGGTGTTTAAACCAAAAACAGTAACGTCTATCCAAATAGTTGTACAAATAGGATAACATTGGTAATTTTGAGTTATGATTCAGTTTTTAAAAACATACAAAGCCTTTGTATTTGGATATGTCGTTATTGTTCCCATTTTCTATATATTAGATTATTTTGGGTTTATTCTTTT
>NZ_JAJAPW010000052.1 GCF_020523925.1 Neotamlana laminarinivorans
ATACCGACGGTAGTTGGGCCAGTTGGGATTTGCTGGGAACCTTCGAAGTAATTAAACCATCAGGACTACCTCTTACCCAACAGAACAACGAGGATATAGAATTTGCTCAAGACGGATTCAATTGGCCAATCCCTATTACAGCGCCCAAATATAGGTACCTTAGAATTAATAACTTAGAAAACTGGGCTGGTTCTGGGCGTTTAGCCATTGCCGAAATGAGAGTATACGGAGATACCCGATAATATAAATTGAAAATTAAAATTTAATTAAAAAATGATTGATATTATAAAAACAATACAGCTACTTCGCATAACT
>NZ_JAJAPW010000053.1 GCF_020523925.1 Neotamlana laminarinivorans
GTTTCACTTTCCGTTTGTAAAAAGTGTATTTCTTGATGAAAACTATGTATCTATTACAAAATACGATGTTGCAGAATGGCAAGATATTACCATACAGCTTCGCGAGTTTATTAAAGACTATATTGAAAAAGGAAAAGAAATTGTAAAATCCGAAGCTTTAGAAACACTTCAAAAAACAACAAAACAAATAGATAGTAATTTTGAAGCTCTAGACGATGTTTCAAAACAAATTGTAAATATTTTAGAAGAATATGTAAAACCTGCTGTTGCTAGCGATGGTGGTAATATTCAATTTATTTCTTACAATTCGGCAG
>NZ_JAJAPW010000054.1 GCF_020523925.1 Neotamlana laminarinivorans
CATTTTCATGGCTTCATTTATTTTTGTGGCTCTAACATCTAGTGCACCTCTAAAAATAAAAGGAAACCCTAATACATTGTTTACTTGGTTAGGATGATCTGAACGGCCGGTAGCCATAATTATATCTTTGCGCGTAGCTATAGCCAAATCGTATTTAATTTCTGGGTCTGGATTTGCCATTGCAAAAACAATTGGGTTTTGAGCCATTGCTAAAAGCATATCTGGAGTAACAAGATCGGCCATAGATAACCCTATAAACACATCGGCATCTTTCATAGCTTCCTCAAGCGTATCTATTTTTAGAGGTGCACTA
>NZ_JAJAPW010000055.1 GCF_020523925.1 Neotamlana laminarinivorans
ATAACAAGTGTACTACCTTGATTTGCTTCAATTGAATATTGCCCATCAAAATCTGTTGAGGCACCAGAATTTGTGCCTTTAACTAAAACTGTAGCTCCTGGTAGTGGCAGTCCACTATTGTCAGTTACTGTTCCAGAAATAGTCTTTGCTTGTGCAAACGAAAATTGCACAGTTAATACCATTAATAGTATTAACAATCTACTAAACTTTTTTTTCATTGTGTATTATATTTGAGTTAGTCTATGCAGATTGAAAAAAGGAGGCAGCAAAGATTTTTTAAGTGACTAATTCAAAAAATTATACTTTACTTTT
>NZ_JAJAPW010000056.1 GCF_020523925.1 Neotamlana laminarinivorans
CCTCTAATAATGCCTTCTTCTTCTAATCGTTTTCTAAGCATATCTGTTTGTACATTAACAACGGCTCCAATTTTATATTCACGACGGCTTATTTTAAGTCGATCTCCAGGAGCTATATTGCCATCTGTAGCAGAAGACACATATCTTAGGTAGTCGCCTCCATCTGCAAAAAAAGCTTCAAAAAAAGCGGCATGATCAGAAGCATTTTTAGCTGTTTTTAATAATGGGCTGAAAGATGTGCACCCTTGTCCGCCTCCAGCAAAACCTTTAAAAATAATGCCGTGAACTGCGTTTTTCATGGCATGCGAAAT
>NZ_JAJAPW010000057.1 GCF_020523925.1 Neotamlana laminarinivorans
AATATCTGCAAAAAAGCTAGAAACCACACAACGGAAACCGTAATCGTAAACTGCCCAAGCAGCATGCTCTCTAGACGATCCAGAACCAAAATTCTTTCCTCCTACTAATATTTTTCCTTTGTAAATAGGGTTGTTTAAAACAAAATCTTGTTTAGGTGTGTCGTCACCATTAAATCTCCAATCGCGAAATAAGTTGTCTCCAAATCCTTCGCGTTTAGTTGCTTTTAAAAAGCGTGCTGGTATAATTTGATCGGTATCTACATTCTCAATAGGCAAAGGAACTGCAGTACTTGTTAATGTTGTAAATTT
>NZ_JAJAPW010000058.1 GCF_020523925.1 Neotamlana laminarinivorans
TTAAAGTTACTGGGTTACCAACGCTGATTGGTGTACCGTCTACTTCCGTAATCACCATGTTATTGTTATCGCCATCTGGATCGTTATCGCCATCTAATGCGTTAACTGGTACATCCGTGTTGATCGTCGCATTGCCTATCGTTTCATCGTCCGCTACTGGAGGTAATTGATCGAATGTGATAGCGACTTGACCTTGATCCGTTAAACCGTCTTCATCTTCTACCGTATAGGTGAAGTTGATTGGTTCTGTGCTATCCGTTACTGGGGTTACACTTAATGTGCCGTCTGGGTTTAATGTCACCACACTA
>NZ_JAJAPW010000059.1 GCF_020523925.1 Neotamlana laminarinivorans
TTTTTCTAGAATACAAAACTCACTTTGCCAATAATCAAGACCTTGATATTCATTTAGTTTATGTTTCAACTTTTTTCGTATACCAATTAGGCTATCTACTGGCCAAGTTGTAAAATAGCTATGACCTGTAATTGTATTATCTAGATGCTTTAGTTCTTTCTTTTCGTCGAAAAAAAAGTCGATTTGATTACCTCGTTCTGACTTATTGTAGTTTGAGTATAACCAACGTAAATCGGCTGCTTCCCCCAATACTATTTTTGTAGACATACCACTCTCGTCTATACCCCTATCTAACATTTTAGTAAGTT
>NZ_JAJAPW010000005.1 GCF_020523925.1 Neotamlana laminarinivorans
CCATTAGCGCCGATGGTACTACACTCGTGGGAGAGTAGGTCGCCGCCTTTTTTAAACCCTTCACAACACTGTGAAGGGTTTTTTGTTTTTATTCCCTTTTTAATAATATTTAAGATTTTATATAGTTAAGCATTCATATAAAATTTGACTTTTTCTTGCACATTATTAAAAATAAAGAATATTTATGTGTTGATTATGGTTAGCATTTTAAGTAAATAATTAGGTGTTAAATTTTAGAGTATCTAGTAAATGGGGTTAATAATATTTATTATTATAGAGAAGATAAAGGAGATCATTATTACGTTTCAAAAGGTAATGATGTATTATATGAACTGAAAAATAATGAGAAAACTGTATTAATTGTTGGTGTAACTTATATTAAAGAAAATAAGGAATATATAGGAGCGTTAAAACATTTTTTCAAGGAAAGTTCCTAGAATAATAAAAAACGTTTAAAATATAGCGCTAAAAGATAAATCATTAATTGATATTACGAAGGACTATCATAATGAAGTTTGCCTAGGCCAAATATGTTTAGTTTATGAAAAATCAATATCAAAAATTAAAAACAAATTTGGTTTACTTGTTGGTTTTAATGTGTTCTCTATTTCAGATAATAATGTAACTTATGAGTATTATTTTAGGAATAGTAACTTTAACTTTTCAATAGCACCAGCAATAGGAGTATATTATAAAATTCATCTTACTAGATTGAATGAAAAGCTTTTTTACAATATGAGGGTGTTTTCTCTTACTTTAAACAAACTAAATCTAATATCTATACAGAAGAAATATTTTGTACAAATTATTATAATAATATTAATTATGAACAATATGGATTTAATAATGATAATCTGTTTAAATATGAATTGCCAAATAAAAGAAAATTTAATCCCATACTTTCAATAGGTGTTTTTTTTAATTATTCTTTAGCATATGAATATAATCGAGATTTAGAAGTTAAATTTTTATCTGTTTATAAAAGATCGTCAGAAGAATTTGAATAAAGTCCTCTTTCAAAAATTGATAATTGATATTGGATTTGGACTAAAAACGGTTAATATTAAAAGTAAAAAGCCATTCTTTGATATTAAATATAGAAAAGGTTTTGGTTTATTGGAAGGAGTCTCTACAGATTGCTTTTTAGTTAATGTTGGTATGCAAATTGGAAAATAATTTATATAATAAAAAAATCCCGTAAACAAATGTTTCGGGATTTTTTTGTGGTACCTCCAGGAATCGAACCAGGGACACAAGGATTTTCAGTCCTTTGCTCTACCAACTGAGCTAAGGTACCTCGCTAAAGCGGTTGCAAATATATATTCAATTTTGTTATTTGCCAAAATAAAATTGCAAAAAATTTAAATTATTTTTCAGTTAAATTATATTTATTTGAATTTTAATAATTTATGTTAAAGTCAAGTATTATTATTTTCGTGTTTTATAAATTTACTGCCAATTTTACGGTATGAAATTAATTATAGATGTTGGAAATACTTTTATTAAACTAGCTATTTTCAATAATGGAACTTTATTATTTAAGCAAGTAATTACAGAAAACACGTTTTTTAGCGCTGTAGCACAAATTAAAGAAACTTATGAAGATACTAATGTAGCTATAATTTCTTCCGTAGGAAAACTTCAACCAAACAGCATAACATTTTTAAATCAGAATTTTAAATTGCATGAATTGTCGGTTTCATCAATATTACCATTTAAAAATTTATACGCAACACCATATACTTTGGGGGTAGATCGATTAGCTTTAGTTTTAGCTTCAATAAAACACTTTTCAAACAAAAACGTGTTAATTATAGACGCAGGAACTTGTATAACTTTCGATTTTATAAATAACCAAAATGAGTATTTAGGAGGCGCTATTTCACCAGGTTTGAAAATGCGTTACCAAGCCTTGCATAATTTTACAGCTAAATTACCGTTGTTAAAACCAGAAAAGCCTAAGCATATTATAGGTAATTCAACAACGCAATCCATTCATTCTGGTATTGTTCATGGCGTTTTAAGTGAGTTACAAGGTGTTGTTAATAAGTATAAAATTAATTATAAAGATTTAAAAGTTGTTTTAACAGGAGGAGACTGTGAATTTTTGTGTGAAAATTTAGAAACAAAAGTTACTGTATTACCAGATTTTTTATTAGAAGGACTTAATTATTTTTTAGATTTAAAATTAACTAATTAGTAATTCTAATTTAAAATTTAATATAAATTGAAATTTTTTGGCACGTAATTTGGTAATATGTTAATGAAAAAGGAATTTTAGACTATAAATTATTAATGAATTAATTTTAAGCTAAAGTTTAATATAAACAAGTGTTTTGATAGTTTCTAATTAACCTTATCTTTGAGCGATAAATTATGGAAAATAAAACACGACTAACAGCATAAATTTATTTAATTATCATGAAGAAACAATTTACACTATTATTAGCAATTTTATTTGTTGGGTTAAACTATGGGTTTGCTCAACAAAATGAAGAATGCATGGCGAAGCTATCAATATTTCATGAGTATGTAAAAGCTAAAAATTATGATGCAGCATACGAGCCCTGGATGGCCGTTAGAAATACCTGCCCAAAATTTAACAATGCAATTTATATAGATGGAGAAAAAATTCTAAATCATAAAATAGATAATTCTTCAGGAGCAGAAAAAGTTGCTTTTATAAACGATTTATTAAAACTTTGGGAGCAACGCGCAGAGCATTTTGCAAGTAAAACACCTAAAGGAGAATATGCTGCTAAAGCAGGTCAATTATTATATGATAATAGAAAAGAGCTAGGTAAAACAAACGAAGAGTTATACGCTGCTTTCGATGCCGCTTTTAAAGAAGATAAAGCGTCGTTTAAAAACCCTAAGAGCTTATATACATATTTTTCTTTAATGGTTGATTTATATGATGCTAAAAAGAAATCGGCTGCCGATTTATTTAATAAATATGATGATGTAGTTGAAAAAGTTGAAGAAGAAGTAGGAAACTACTCTGAATCTTTAAATAAACTTATAGCCAAAGATTCTACAGGAAAAACCTATACCAGTAAAGAAAAGAATTACAAAAGATATTATGAAAGTTATTTAAATGCCTACGATCAAGTTTCAGGAAGTATTGATAGTAAATTAGGAGATAGAGCAAACTGTGATAATTTAATTCCTCTTTACGAAAAAGATTTTGAAGCAAACAAAGATAATGCTGTTTGGTTACAACGTGCAGCTGGTAAAATGAGTGAAAAGGAATGTACTGACGATCCTTTATTCTTTAAGTTAGTAAATGCATATCACGAGTTAAGCCCTTCTGCTAATTCTGCTTATTATTTAGGTATATTAAAAGATAAAGATGGAGATTCAAACGGAGCTATAGCTTTTTATAAGCAAGCTATTAGTTTAGAGACAGACGACTTTAAAAAAGCTAAATTAAACAAGCGTATTGGTTTAAAACTTAAAGGTAAAGGTCGATATGGGCAAGCTAGATCTTTTTATAGACAAGCTTTAAAGTTAAATCCATCTGATAAATCACCACATATTTCTATAGCTGCCATGTATGCATCTAGTGCCAATAGTTGTGGGGATACTCAGTTTAATAAAAGAGCTGTATATTGGTTAGCAGCAGATGAAGCAAAAAAAGCTGGTAGTATGGGGTCTAAATCTGTAGAAAGATATACTGCCCTTGCGCCTTCTAAGCAAGATGTTTTTAGTTCTGGTCGTGCAGGAGAAACTATTAAAATAGGTTGTTGGATTGGTTCTTCAGTTAAAGTGCCAAATATTTAATGGTAAAAAAAAATAAATATATAATTAAAAACATAGTCATAGCAGCAGCTGTGGCTATGTTTTTTTCTTGTAATAATAGTTTATCAAACGTTCAGAAAATAGGAATTTCAGAAAACGAACCTATTGGCGAAGAGTATAATTCTAACTTAAAATATACAGATTCTGGTAGAGTAAAAGCAAACTTAATAAGTACCAAGTTATTCGATTATACTAACAGAGACTTCCCGTTTCATGAATTTACCGACGGAGCAACTTTATATATTTATGATAACGAGAATCGTAAAAGTACTATTGTTGCAGATTATGCGTATGTTTATACCGAAACCGATTTAATTGATATGCGCAGTAACGTGGTAATAACAACACATGATAACCGAGTTTTAAAAACCGATCAACTCTATTACGACCAAAGTAAAGAGTGGTTGTATACAAATAAGCCCGTATCGTTTAAAACCGAGCAAGACCTTATAAATGGTAATGGTTTCGATTCTAACTCAAAGTTCACTAACGCAGAAGTACTAGAGGTAACAGGTATAATTACGCTACAGGAAGAAGATTAAAAACTTTCGCTTAGCATTCTTCAAAATTAAGTATCTTTGCCGCATAAAATAATTCGTTTCAATTCATGAAATATTATAAAATATTCCAATATGCTTATTTAGTATTTGCAGTCTTATTTCTTTGGGATGCCTTCACAAAATTTGGAAATAACCCAACAGGAGCCTACATATCTATTGGCTTATCAGTTTTAGCTGTTTTTATTTTTTTCTTCAGAAGAAAATTTAGTAAAAAGTACGACAATAGAGATAACTCAAAGTAAATGAGTATTTACGTTGTTATTATAATAGCTTCCTTAATATTATCAGCCTTTTTTTCAGGCATGGAAATTGCCTATGTGTCATCAAATAAAATTCATATAGAAATTGAAAAAAAGCAAGATGGTGTATTAGCAAAAATTTTAAGCAAAATTACGGCAAAACCTTCAAAATTTATTACTACTATGCTTATTGGTAATAATATAGCTTTAGTAATTTATGGGTTTTTTATGGGCGATTTATTAGTAAATTGGTTTCAGTCGTTATTACCAGTTAGTAGTAACTTTTTAAACTACTTACTCACAGATTTAAGTTTACTATCACAAACTATAATTTCAACCTTAGTAATATTAATTACAGCCGAGTTTTTACCAAAGGTATTTTTTCAAATATATGCTAATACGCTAATAAAAGCATTGGCAATACCAGCATATCTATTTTATATGCTATTTACTTTTATATCAGATTTTATTATTTGGATTTCGGATATTATTTTAAAACACCTTTTTAAAACTGAAGGCGACCAAATACAAATGGCATTTACAAAAGTAGAGTTAGGAAATTATATAAGTGAACAAATGGAATCTGTTGAAGAGACTGATGATGTAGATTCCGAAATTCAAATATTTCAAAATGCTTTAGAGTTTTCAGATGTAAAAGCACGTGAGGTTATGGTGCCACGTACCGAAATTATAGCTGTAGAAATTAACGACTCTATTAAAAATTTAAGTGCTCTTTTTACAGAAACAGGTTGTACCAAAATTTTAGTGTATAAAGATACTATTGATGATATTTTAGGATACGTACATTCTTTTGAACTGTTTAAAAAACCTAAAAGTATAAAAGCTATGATGCTTCCTGTCGAGTTTGTTCCAGAAACCGTATTAATTAAAGATGTATTAGGTGTACTAACAAAAAAACGTAAAAGTATTGCTGTAATTTTGGATGAATATGGTGGTACATCTGGTATAATGACGGTTGAAGATATAGTTGAAGAATTGTTTGGTGAGATTGAAGATGAACATGATTCTATTGATTTAATAGAAGAAGTAATTAACAACGAAACCTTTAAATTTTCAGCACGTCTTGAAGTCGATTACATTAACGAAACTTACAAATTAAATTTACCCGAAAGCGAACATTACGAAACCCTTGGTGGTTTAATTGTTAATCACACAGAAGAAATACCACAGCAAAACGAAGTAGTTAAAATAGAACAATTTCAGTTTACTATTTTAGAAGTTTCAAATACTAAAATAGACCTAGTTGAAGTTAAAGTTTTAGATGAAAATTAAAATAATAGCTACTACTTTTATTATTGAATAGAAAATGGTATTTTCGCGCACGATATTTTTGCTAGATATAATGTTTGGCAACCAACTTAATAAGTAATCCTAGGTAAAAAAAGGGTTTAAAAAAATCAAATTTTCAAATGGCAGTTTTAAATAAGATAAGACAACGCTCACTAATTTTAATATTAATTATTGCATTAGCGTTATTTTCTTTTGTATTAGCAGATTTGTTTAAAAACACTGATGCATTAACTTCAAAGTCGCAAAATATAGTTGCGACAATTAATGGTAAAGAAATTTCTCGTGAAGACTTTCTTCAAAAAGTAGAAGCACTTCAACGTCAAATGGGACCAAATGCAACCAATTCTCAGGTAATGAATCAAGTTTGGAGTCAAGAAGTACGTCAAGCTGTTATGGAAACACAATACGATGCTTTAGGTATTACTGTAGAGAAAGACCAAATGCGAGATTTACTTAAAACCGCTTTAGCCTCTAGTCCAGAATTTTTAAATGAAGCAGGTTTATTTGATGAAAACAAATTAAATGAATACATCGCAAACTTAAAAGAAACATCTGAAGCTGGTTACCAAAGCTGGATTAATTATGAAAATCAAGTAGCAGCAAACGCGCTTCAACAAAACTATTTCAACTTAGTAAAAGCAGGTTTAACAGGCACCTTAAACGAAGGGAAATTAGAACATAAATTAGAAGGTAATAAAGTAGATGTAAAATATGTACAGATTCCTTACAGTAAAATACCAGACAGTACAGTTACTGTAACTAAATCTGAAATATCTGCCTATATTAAAGATCATGAAAAACAATTTCAAGTTGAAGCTTCAAGAGATATTCGTTTTGTAGAATTTAAAGAAGTAGCTTCAGTTGAGGACGAAACCAATATAATCAAGGAATTAACTTCATATAAAAATGGAAGATTTGTTGACGAAACAGGAAGAAAAGATACTGTTGTTGCTTTTTCAAAGGTTAAAACTAATGCAGATTATATAAATCATACAGCAGCTTCAGATATTAAATTTGACGAGCGTTTTATATTCAAAAATAGCCTGCCAACAGCAGTTGCAGATAGTATTTATAAATTAAATGAAGGAGAAGTTTACGGACCTTATAAAGACAACGGATATTTTAAAATATCTAAAGTAATTGCTGTAAAACAAATACCAGACTCAGCTAAAGTACGTCACATTTTAATACCATTTATAGGAGCACAAAGTGCAGCACCAGATGTAACTCAAACCGATGCTCAAGCAAAAGCTACTGCAGATAGCTTATTAACCGTATTAAAAGCAGACAAATCTAAATTTTCTGAGTTTGTTACAACGTTTTCTTCAGACCAAGGAAGTCTAACTAAAGAAGGACGTTACGATTGGCACCCATACAACACTATGGTTCCAGAATTTAATACATTCGAATTCGAAGGTAACGTTGGAGATTTAGGGGTTGTAAAAACTGTTTTCGGTTATCATATTATTGAAATAGAAGGTCAAAAAAATAAAAAGAAAGCTATTCAAGTAGGAACAATAGCAAGAAAAATAGAGCCGTCTGAACAAACCACAGATAAGCTGTTTAGAGATGCATCAAACTTTGAAATAAATGCTGCAAAGGGAGATTTTGATGCTATTGCCAAAGAAAACAAATATGCTGTAAAACCTGTAAATGGAATAAAAGCTTTAGATGAAGCTATTCCAGGAATAGGAAACCAACGCCCTATAGTGCGTTGGGCTTTTGATGTAGAAGCAGAAGTTGGAGATGTAAAACGTTTTAACATAACTGGAGGTTACGTAATAGCACAATTAGTAGCTAAACATAAAGCAGGATTAATGTCTGTTGAAGAGGCTACAGCAACTGTTCTTCCTAAAATTAAAAAAGAAAAGAAAGCAGAAATTATTCGTGAAAGAGTTAAAGCCAATACGCTTGAAGCTTTAGCTTCTGCAGAAGGAACAAGTGTTAGAACAGCTACAGGTATTAACATGAAAACACCAACAATTTCTGGAGCAGGTCGAGAGCCTTTAGTGGTTGGAACCGCTTTTGGATTAAGCGAAGGTGAAACTTCAGGACTTATAGAAGGAGTAAATGGTGTTTATATGGTACAAGTAACTAAAATAACACCAGCAGTAGAATTAGAAAATTACCAAGCTTCAGCTAATCGTGTTGAACAACAAAAAGCAAGTGCGGTTGCAAGTAAATTATACAATGCTTTAAAAGAATCTGCCGATATAGAAGATAACCGTGCTAAGATTCAAATTCAATAAAAAAGAATTTATTCATATTTAAAGCCTCGTTTCACGAGGCTTTTTTTATAACTATTTATTATTAATTAATAAGAACTGTTTATAATTTAGTTGTTAGGTTTCTAACAAAAAAACTACTTTTGTAATATCTAAAAAGAAATTCAATATGTCAGACACAATAGAAAAAGTAAAATGTTTAATTATTGGTTCTGGGCCTGCGGGTTATACCGCTGCTATTTATGCAGCTAGAGCGAATATGAATCCAGTATTATATCAAGGAACTCAGCCAGGTGGTCAGTTAACAACTACTAACGAAGTTGAAAATTTTCCAGGTTATCCAGAAGGTGTTACTGGGCCTGAAATGATGCTACAATTACAAGCACAAGCACAGCGTTTTGAAGCCGATATTAGAGATGGTTGGGTTACTAAAGTAGATTTCTCTGGAGGTGTACATAAAGTTTGGGTAAACGAAACTAAAGAAATTCATTGCGATACTGTAATTATATCAACAGGAGCTTCTGCTAAATATTTAGGTTTAGATTCTGAGCAAAAATATTTAAAATTAGGTGGAGGAGTTTCGGCTTGTGCTGTATGTGACGGATTCTTTTACAGAAACCAAGAAGTTGTAATTGTTGGAGCAGGAGATTCAGCATGTGAAGAAGCACACTATTTATCTAAACTTTGTAAAAAAGTAACCATGCTTGTTCGTAAAGATGAGTTTAGAGCATCAAAAATTATGGCAGATAGAGTAAAAAATACCGACAACATTGAAATTTTGTTTAATACTGAAACTGAAGAAGTTTTAGGAGATGGACAAGTAGTTAATGGAGTTCGTGTATTTAATAACAAAACTCAAGAGAAACAAGAATTAGATATAACCGGATTTTTCGTTGCAATTGGGCACAAACCTAACACAGATATTTTTAAAGATTATTTAGAATTAGATGAAACAGGTTACATTATAAATAAACCAGGAACATCTAAAACAAATATAGAAGGTGTTTTTGTTTCTGGTGATGCAGCAGATCACGTATACAGACAAGCTATTACAGCTGCAGGAACAGGTTGTATGGCAGCATTAGATGCAGAACGCTACTTAGCAGCTAAAGATGCTTCGTTTGAAGTTTCTACTTCTACGTATAACTAACAAACAAAGTTATAAATAAACAAAAAAGGTAGTTTTTTAAAGACTACCTTTTTTGTTTTGTACATATAAAAAAAATTATTTTCTTTGAGCACTTAAAATCGGGATGTGGCGCAGTCCGGTTAGCGTACACGGCTGGGGGCCGTGTGGTCGCAGGTTCGAATCCTGTCATCCCGACTAACCTAAAAATAGGTATAACCAAAACACTGTTAATTATATTATTATCGGTGTTTTTTGTTTTTTACTTTTATTTGAAATCAAATTAAAGCGATATAATTTCAGTTTAATTTTTTGAGATATTTGCAAAAGTATTGATATTTATTTGTTTAACTAGTTTATTGCTATTTAAAAAACACAACTTCATACACACGTTACCTAAAATTAAACTCGTCGATACAACTTTTTGTTTTAAATAAAAGAAGGAGATTAGTTCATGTAGGAGTTTTTTGATATTAATTGTAATGTATTCTTTTAAAATTACAACTAGATAATTCAAGTTATTTAATCTTATTTCTTAACAATATATCGTTATGGTTTTGTTATAAGAATAACAGAACGATGTTTTTTGTACTAAAATTTATATAAATATGTATTTCGTCATCTAAAAATCGGCTTTAGTCGTAAATCTCTTTGTATAAATAAAACCTACAAAATGAAACAAAAATTATGTCCCCAAAGACACCTTAGGAAACCATTAAAAAGCTTTATTATTGGTTTGTTGTTATCAGTTACATTCATTAGTCAAGTTCAGGCTCAAAGTGATTTGGTGCCTTCTGATTTATTAAATGCATGGAATTCTAACACAGTCAATAATACTACTTATGCGCATTGCGAACAATGGAAAATCACTTATCCGACTAGTGAAGAAGATAAAACCTTATGCGGAGAAGATAACAATGAGTTTTTTTATGTAAATTCTTCTAATGATGGAATTGTATTTTATGCCCCTGTACGATCTGATAATGGTACTACTCCAAACTCTAACAACATACGTTCTGAATTACGAGAAAGAGAAATTGATGGAGATTCAGATAAATACTGGACTACAGAAGGTAGGCATGTTATTTACGTAAAACAAGCAATTACTCACCTACCTATTAATGTAAACGAATTAGTGGCAACACAAATTCATGGAAACAAATCTGAAGGAATTGATGATGCTTTGGTTGTAAGACTTGAAGATAAACATCTTTTTTTAAGTTTTAATGGAGGTGTTTTAAGAAGTGATGTAACAATTACTAATAATTATCAATTAGGAACTTTGCATGAGGTTATTTTTGAAGTACTAGATGATAAACACTATGTATATTATAGTGAAGATGGTAATTTAAAAGCAGCATACCAAAACGGTACAGCCTCCTCTTATTTAGTGAAAGATGATGGTGATGCTGTATTAATGGATATTGAATATGATGATGCTTATTTTAAAGTTGGTAATTACACACAAAGTAATCCTTCAAAAGAAGGAGATGATACAGACGATCCTGATAATTATGGAGAAGTAGTTGTTTATGATATGTATGTAGATCATGCAGATGAAGCTATTGTTACACCAATTACTTGTAGTCTAACCGCTCCTTCAGGATTAACAGTAAATAATGTATTGAAAACCGAAGCAACTTTAAGCTGGAATTTTAATACTACTGTAGATCACTATAACGTTAGATATAGAGAAGTAGGTAGTTCTGTTTGGGTAACTGAATCTTCTATTACAGCAGGAAGTGTTACTTTAACTGGCTTAAATGAAGACACAAATTACGAATGGCAAATTAGAGCAAAATGTGCTGATGATACTGGTTCTGATTATTCAGATGCTCAAGGTCCAGACTTTAAAACAACTTCGGCAGAAACAATCTGTAATGCATCTGCTCCTACAGAATTAACAGTAACTAACGTATCGGTAACCGAAGCAACTCTAAGCTGGAATTTAGATAATACCGTAGACTATTACAACGTTAGGTATAGAGAGGTTGGTAGTTCTACTTGGGTAATTGAATCTTCTATTACATCAGGAAACATTACTTTAACAGGCTTAAATGAAGATACAAATTACGAATGGCAAATTACAGCAAAATGTGCTGATGATACTGGTTCTGATTATTCAGATGCTCAAGGTCCAGACTTTAAAACAACTTCAGCAGAAACAAACTGTAATGCATCAGCTCCTACAGAATTAACAGTAACTAACGTATCGAAAACCGAGGCAACTTTAAGTTGGAGTTTTGATACTACTGTAGATCACTATAATGTAAGATATAAAGAGGTAGGTAGTTCTACCTGGATTACTAAATCTTCTATTAGAGTAGAAAGTGTTATTTTAACAGACCTAAATGAGGCTACAGATTACGAATGGCAAATTAGAGCAAAATGTGCAGATGAGACTGGATCTAATTATTTAGATGGTTCAGGACCTAATTTTAAAACGACATCTGATTTATCTTCAGAAGCTTGTAGTGATACACCAACTGGATTATACGTTAGCAATTTAACGAGTGATAGTGTAACTTTAAATTGGGATTATAATTCTAGTGTAGACCACTATAATGTTCGCTATAAAAAAACTGGAGATTCCGATTGGAGATACGTTGAAAGTATAAATGCAGGGAGTGTAACATTAACTGATGTTAATACAAGTTCTACTTACGAATGGCAAATTAGAGCAAAATGTGAAGACGGTAGTGGTTCAGATTATAATGATGGTCAAGGGCCAGACTTTTTACCACCATCTTCAGATGAAATCTCTGTAACTCCATCATGTAGTGATACACCAACAGGACTATATGTTAGCAATTTAACGAGTGATAGTGTAACTTTAAATTGGGATTACTATTCTAGTGTAGACCACTATAACGTACGCTATAAGAAAACAGGAGATTCCGATTGGAGATACGTAGAGAGTATTAATACAGGGAGTGTAACATTAACTGATGTTAATACAAGTTCTACTTACGAATGGCAAATTAGAGCAAAATGTGAAGACGGTAGTGGTTCAGATTATAATGATGGTCAAGGGCCAGACTTTTTACCAACATCTTCAAATAAAAGTATTCAATCATCCATTATTGCATATACAAGTTCATCTAAAACTAACTTAATTGTTAAAATAGATGATACTACAAACACCCCAGAGCAGTCAATAAAAATATTTAGTATTTATGGAAGATTAGTTTATGAGAAATCAAATATTGAGTCTTCTAATGGCGAAGTTCTGTACGATATTAATATTGAAGATGGAATATATATAATTATGCTATTTAATAAAAATGGTGAAATTATAGAATCTAAAAAAGTGATGAAAAATTAAGATAATTTAAATCTTAATACTTTAACAGATGCTTGTATCAATAAGGTAGGTGTATTTTATAAATATATCTACCTTATTTAGTTTGTGTATAATGGGCAGACAGAAATTAAAACAAAATACTTTATAATAGCTATAAATGCTATTCCAAATAAAATAATTAAAGTTCTTTCAATTGTTTATTGCGTTTTGTTATTTAGCCTTGAAATAATTTTTTCAAATATATTAAGCTAAGGTGAATTGAGATAATATTAACTTAAAAGACGCCTAAAAACAAGTTGAAATTTCAGCGATATAGGAAAAATAAAAATATACCATAGGTAGATAGGTTTATTATTAATTTGGAGTCTTAGCCTAATTGTAATAAAAATAAAAAAAGCTGTAAACTAATGTTTTACAGCTTTTTTTATTTTTATTAAATTTTTACTTTTTTTCAGCTAGACCTCTAGTTAACCAACCTCTTCGGTTTGCAGTTACAATAGCATAAGGTGTAATCCAGAATAAACTAAACGTGTATAAAATACTGTAGGTATATGCCCAAATAGCTTCTTTAATTTTATATCTGTACGAATAAAATGCTACTGAAAATGTTGAGTAAATTAAAATAGTAACCAATGTAGACCCTAGGAATAAAAGTGGATGTACAGCAACAAAAAATAGCATGAAAATTAAAAACGGAAAACTCATTATTAACTCACTAACGTGGCTTATAAACAATAACCTGCTACCTAATTTATTTCCTTTTCTAAAGTTTTTAAAAATAAATTTAGACATTTCAATAGATTCTCTAACATTACTTCTTCCCCAACGTATAAACATTTTGTATAAACCAGTGTATTTATCTGGTACATTGGTAAAAGCTACTGCGTTTCTTTGAAAAAGTACATGTTTTCCTTGTTTTAGTATCATGTTAGTTAAGGCACGATCTTCACCAATATCTGATGGCTGTCCCATAAAGGTTTGATTAATCCAATCGTTTAAACAATTTAATACAGATTCTTTTTTATATGCAGCTAAAGCTCCAGGAGTACAAAAAACCGATTTTAGTGTGCTTTCTGCAGATCGAACAAACTCAAAACTTAATACAAAACTTACGTCTAGCATTTTTGGAAGCAATTCTTTGCTATTGTTTAATACCCTAATGTTTCCAGCAACAGCTCCACAGTTTTTATCTTTTATAAATGGGCTTACCAAGTTTTTTAAAGTATCTTCTGTAACAATAGAATCGCTGTCTACAGTTACAAAAACATCTCCCGTTCCTTTTTTAAATCCGTAATATAACGCATGGCGTTTACCCATGTTTTTTGGTTGTTGGTGAAGCTCTAAGTTTTCACCTAAAATAGCTTTTGCTTTTTGCATCCATTGCCAAGTGTCATCTTTACTGCCATCATCAACAGAAATTAATTGAAACTTATCTTTAGGGTAATCACTTTTGTTTAAGCTCATTAAAGTGTCAAAAACTTGTCGACTTTCATTATAAGCAGGAACTATTACGGTAATTTTTGGTAATTCTTTATTGCTTACAGCTTCAATAGGTTTGTATTTAAAATATTTGAAAAACATATATAGAAAAAAGAAAGCCTTATAAATAAATAGGGCAGAAGCAATTATTAGAAAAGAGTAACCAAGAGTAGAGCTACGTCTTTGCTCATTAAATTCTATAAAGTCTTCATGAAAAACATAAAAAAATGAGATGCCTAGCAAGATGAGTAAAAATGTACTAGTTAGAACTATTAGGTTTGAATAATTCCCTGATTTAATTTTATTACTTGTAGATTGTAAATTTGATAGCATAGCGTTGATTGTGATTTTTTCTTACACCATCATTTACGCTACGAGTTGTTATTTAGATTATATTTTAGAATTATTTAACATAGCTCTAAAATAAAGCCTCAATTAGATTTCTAATTGAGGCTTTTATTAACTATTTATAAAACAATACTAGTCTCTGTTATTGTTTCTTGGTTTTCTGTCGTCACGACGGTCACGATTTTTATTATCCTTACTACGGTTGTTATCGCGTTTAGGTCTTTCTTCCCAACCTTCTGGTTTTGGTAAAATAGCTTTTCTGGAAACTTTTTCTTTACGCGTTCTTGAGTCTATACCAAAGTATTTAACATCAAAAACATCTCCCATATTTACAACATCGGATACGTTTTCTGTACGTTCCCAAGCTAATTCACTTACGTGTAATAAAACCTCATTTCCTGGAGCTTCAGTATATTCTACTACTGCACCAAAATCTAACATTTTAATAACTTTTACTTCGTAAATGCTTCCAACTTCTGGTTTAAATAACATAGCATCAATACGAGCTAAAACAGCATCAATACCTTTAGAACCTACACCTAAAACTTCAACTATACCTTCTTCTGTTACTGGATCTTCGTTTATTACAATTGTAGTTTCAGTTTCTTTTTGTAATTCTTGAATGTTTTTACCACCAGGACCAATTAAAGCTCCAATAAATTCGTTAGGAATACGTCTTGTAATCATTGTTGGTGCGTGATCCTTAACTTGAGCATTTGGAGTTTTGATAGTATCGGTAATTTTACCTAAAATATGTAAACGACCATCACGTGCTTGTTTTAAAGCATTCACAAGAATTTCGTATGATAAGCCTTTTACTTTAATATCCATTTGGCAAGCTGTAATACCGTCTGCAGTACCAGTTACTTTAAAGTCCATATCACCTAAGTGATCTTCATCACCTAAAATATCAGATAATACAGCGTATTTTCCTGAATCAGCATCAGAAATTAATCCCATTGCAATACCAGAAACAGGTTTCTTTAATTGCACACCAGCATCCATCATTGCCATTGTACCTGCACAAACAGTTGCCATAGAAGAAGAACCGTTAGATTCTAATATCTCTGAAACCACACGTACTGTATACGGGCAATCTTCAGGAATCATGCCTTTTAAGGCGCGTTGTGCTAAGTTACCATGTCCTACTTCACGACGCGATGTTCCACGAATTGGTCGTGCTTCACCAGTTGAGAAAGGAGGGAAGTTGTAGTGTAAATAAAAACGTTCTTCACCTTCATATGATGGCATATCTATTTGGTTTGCTTCTCTACTTGTACCTAAGGTAACTGTAGCTAAAGCTTGAGTTTCTCCACGAGTAAATATTGAAGAACCGTGTGTAGATGGTAAATAATCTACCTCACACCAAATTGGTCTAATATCTGTAGTTTTACGTCCATCTAAACGCAAACCTTCATTTAATGTTAAATCTCGTACAGCTGCTTTTTCTGCTTTCGAGTAGTATTTAGAAATTAATCCGCCGTAATCTTCAACTTCTTCTTCAGAAAAACTAGCGATAATTTCTTCTTTAATTTCTGCAAATGCAGCACCTCTTTCATGTTTAGATGATCCTGCTTTAGCAACAGCATACACTTTATCGTATGCCATATCGTGTATTTTCTTAGCTAATTCTTCATCTTCTCTTTCTGGTTCGTATTCACGAACTTCTTTTTTCCCGAAGGCTTCAGCCAATTTTACTTGTGCTTCACATTGTACTTTAATAGCTTCGTGAGCAAATTTAATAGCTTCAGTCATTTCTTCTTCAGAAATCTCATCCATTTCACCTTCAACCATCATAACAGAATCGGCAGAAGCACCAATAACCATATCGATGTCACTTTCTTCTAACTGAGAAAAAGAAGGATTAATAATAAATTCACCATTGATACGACCAACTCTTACTTCAGAAATTGGGCATTCAAATGGGAAGTCTGATAGTTGAATAGCAGCAGATGCAGCCAAACCTGCCATAGCATCTGGCATAACTTCAGGGTCGTGAGACATTAACTGAATCATTACCTGAGTTTCAGAATGGTAATCTTTTGGGAACAGTGGACGTAAAACACGGTCTACTAAACGCATTGTTAAAACCTCACCGTCGCTTGGTCTTGCTTCTCTTTTGAAGAAACCACCAGGATACCTACCCGCAGCGGCAAATTTTTCTCTGTAATCTACTGTTAATGGTAAAAAATCTACATCAGCAGATTTGTAATTGGAAACAACTGTACATAATAACATACATTTTCCAGATTGTACTACAACAGAGCCGTGAGCCTGTTTTGCTAGTTTTCCAGTTTCGATGGAAATTTCTCTACCATCACCAAGGTCTATAACCTCTTTAAATGTTTGTGGAATCATAAAATTTTAATTCTTATTTCAAGCTTACTTTAGCTTGAAACATGTTAAACAATGGTCGTTGTGTTGTTGTGTAGTTGTTGTTGTAGACCAATGAAAAACTGTAAAAGCTTCTTCAATTTCGGTAGTTATACTCGCCCGAAACGAGTGTATATAAATTAAAAAAAGAGGCGCGAAGCCTCTTTTTTAATTATTTTCTTAAACCTAATTCTTTAACTATAGCACGATATCTTAAAATATCTTTCTTAATTAAATAATCTAGTAAAGAACGACGCTTACCTACTAGCTTTACTAACGAACGCTCTGTGTTAAAATCTTTACGATTTTTTTTTAAGTGTTCTGTTAAATGGTTAATTCTGTGCGTAAATAACGCGATTTGACCTTCTGCAGAACCAGTATCGTTTGACCCTTTACCGTGTTTTGCGAAGATTTCTTCTTTTACTTCTTTAGTTAAATACATGCTAATATTTTAAAAATGATTTTTATGTACATGAAAGGCTTTCTTTCAAGCGGCAAATATAATTAATTAATTGCTTTTTTATTTACTTATTTGTGGTTTTTTTATAAGTAGTATAAATCTTGTTAAAAAACGACAAACGGTAACTTTTTTATGTTAAATTTTTTTACATTTGGCATGCGATGGCTAGTAAGGAAAGAAGCGTAAAGCTTGATACATATAAGATTTTTGAAAGTATATTTAATTATGCTAACGGAGGTATTGCCATTGTTAGCTTAAAGGGCGATTGGATAAAGGTTAATGACAGCATTGAAAAAACTCTTGGCTATACTAAGGAGGAATTATACAAAATAAGGTTTCAAGATATTACTCATAAGGATGATTTGGATAAAGATCTTTCCCAAATGCATGCTCTATTAAATAATGAGATTGAAAGTTACCAAATGGAGAAACGTTATTTTCACAAAGCGGGTCATATTATTTGGGCACTTTTATCAGTTTCATTAGTTAAGGATGAACTTGGAAAACCGTTACATTTCATATCTCAAATTCATGATATTTCTAATCAAAAATCTGCAAATAAAGATTTTGAAGTTATGCTTGATGTAGCTAAAGAACAAAATTCCAGATTGTCTAATTTTGCTAATATTATAACCCATAATTTAAGAACTCACGCATCAAATCTAGAAGTTTTATTTGGATTTATTGAAGAGGAAGATGCGAATCTAATTTTAAAAAATGATAATTTTAAATATTTAAAAGAATCTATCCTTAATTTAAATGAAACGGTTTCCCATTTGTCTGAAATAGCCAAAATTCGAGCAGTCTCCGAAACTAAAATGAAATCGTTAAGTTTACAGTTGTATGTTAAAAATGCTATATACAACGTTAGTGCAATACTTAAAAAGAATAACTTTGAAATAGTTAATAACATTAATCCAGATCATCACTTAAAAGCTATACCTGCTTATTTAGATAGTATAATATTAAATCTTATAACGAATTCTATAAAATATAGAAGTAAAGAAAGACAAGGTAAGGTTGTATTATCTAGCTATACAGAAAATAATTTTATAGTTTTTTCTATAAAAGATAATGGTATTGGTATAGATTTAGAAGCACATGGTAAAGAGCTTTTTCAAATGTATAAAACATTTCATAGAAATAAAGATGCTATTGGTTTGGGGTTATTTATTACCCGTACACAAGTAGAATCAATGGGAGGCAAAATTACTGTTGAAAGTGATGTAAATATAGGAACCACATTTAATGTTTTTCTTAAAAATGCTGAAACTATTTTGTAGTTACTACCTGTTTCTCCAGAAAAAAGGAGTTAACAATATAAGTACTGTAAAGAGCTCTAAACGCCCTATTAGCATTAAAAACGAGGCCCACCATTGCCCTAAAAGTGGAATGGCGGCGTAATTATTTACAGGTCCAAAATCTCCTAAAGCTGGTCCTACATTTCCTAAAGTAGATGCGGCTAAACCAATTGCCGATTTATAATCTATACCAAACATAGAAAACACCAAGGCTCCAATTATAAACGATAGCATATACAGAATAAAGAAGCCTAAAATATTAAATACAATACCGCCTTCAATAGCTTTTTTATTGTATCGAACAGGTATAATAGCGTTTGGGTGTAATGCACGTTTAAATTCTAAAAATCCATTTTTAATTAAAATTAAATGGCGTACTACTTTTACACCTCCAGATGTACTTCCTGCAGAACCTCCAAGAAACATAATGCCAAAAAAGAATACCATTAAAAATGGAGTCCATAAGGTATAATCTGCAGAAACAAAACCAGTAGTTGTAATTACACTAATGATTTGAAATAAAGCATGCCTAAAAACACTTTCTGCTTTTCCCCAAACCATCGGATGATTAATAGAAGACTCTGTTAAATCGGCTTTAAAATAGATAATAACAGATGCTATGATGGTAAAAATTAATATAAATTTAAAATATAACCTAAGTTCTTCATCACGTAACGCCTTTTGAATTTTTCCTTTGAAAGCAAAATAACTTAATACAAAATTAGTTCCTGCTAAAAACATGAATAGGATTATTATGTATTGAATAATAGGTTGGTCGTTCCAGTAAGCCACACTAGCATTTTTTGTAGAAAATCCTCCGGTGGATAGTGTACAAAGCGCATGGTTTATAGCATCAAAAAACGACATACCTGCTAAACTTAAAAATAAAGTTTCTGCTGCGGTATATCCAAAATAAATTAGCCATAAGCGTTTTGCTGTATCTGTAATTCTTGGGTGAAGTTTATCTGCGCTAGGGCCTGGAGCTTCAGCAGCAAAAAGTTGCATGCCACCAATGCCTAAAAGCGGTAGAATGGCGATTGCCAATACAATAATACCCATGCCACCAATCCAGTGTGTTAAGCTACGCCAGAATAATACGCCTTTAGGTACGGCTTCAATATCATTTAAAATAGAAGCACCCGTAGTGGTGTAACCCGACATGGTTTCAAAAAATGCATTTGTAAAATTTGGTATGCTATCTGTAAAGATATAAGGTAAAGAACCTGATAAAGACATTATTATCCAACCGAAAGTTACTACAATATAACCTTCGCGTTTATTCATTTCTTTAATATGATTTTTTGTAAAAAACATAACAATAACACCAAGAAACAAAGTGGTAATACCTGCTAAACCAAGTTGGCCAGTTACGCCATCTTTATAAAGAAAGCTTATTAGAGTAGATAGTAGCATAAACGCCCCATTAAACAATAATAGAGAGCCTAAAAAGTAAAAAATGATTTTGTAATTAAGTTTCATTTTGAGGTTTTAGCGGAATAATTTTTCTACGCCTTTAATAGATTGTAATAAGCTGCAAACTACTACACGGTCGCCTTCTCGAATTTTAAAATCACCAAGAGCAATTTGTCCTATACCATCTCGAATTACGCCGCCAATAATGGCAGATCGAGGAAAATCTAATTTTTTTATGTATTTGTTGCAAATTTCAGATGATGCCTTAACTTCAAATTCTAACAACTCAGCATTCATGTTGTTAAGCTTTGTCATGGCAACAACTTCACCTTTTCTAATATATCTAAAAATATTATTAGCAGCCAGAAGTTTTTTATTAATTAAAGTTTCAATACCAACGGATTGGGATAACTCAAAATAGTCCATGTTTTCTACTAAAGCTACCGTTTTTTTTACGTCTTTAGACTTAGCTACTAAACAAGACATAATGTTAGTTTCAGAGTTTTCACCTACAGCAATAAAGGCATCCATGTCGCTTATGTTTTCTTCATCTAATAATTGAACATTTCTACCATCGCTATGTATTACAAGAACTTTGGGTAAATCGTCAGCAATATCAAAAGCACGTTCTTTATTTTCAACAAAAAGTTTAACATTAAAACCTTTTTCAGCTAAATCTCTTGCGGTTTTAAACCCTATTTTGCTTCCACCTAAAACCATTACGTTTTTAATGTCGCGGTTAGCTTTACCGGTTAATCGGCATAGCTCTTCGCCTCCGTTTTCTGTAGTTATAAAAACTACGGTATCCCCTTTTTGAAATTTGGTATCACCTCTAGGAATAATTGTGTATTGTGCCCCAAAACGTTGAATAGCAATAGGAACAAAATGAATTTCAGGGAAAATTTTAGCAGCTTCTTTAACTGTTTTACCAACAAATAAAGCCGAACGAGATAGAACAATTCGAGCCATTTTTAAAGCGCCTTCTTCAAACTCGTAAGCATCTGTAAAAGAAGATTGTTTAAGAGATAATTCAATTTCTGATGCAGCTAAAGATTCTGGCGATATAAGCTCGTCTATACCAAATTTGGTAAAGCCTAACTCTTCTTTATGCCTAATAAACTCTGTATTTGTAATTCTAGCAATGGTTTTGTCTGAACCTAATTGTTTAGCTAAAACACAAGCCGTAATATTAGTTGTTTCACTTGAGGTTACAGCTATAAAAAGGTCGCTGTTTTCTACTTGCGCATCCTTTAAAATAGCTCTAGAAGTAGAGTCGCCTCGAATAACCTTAATATCTAAATGCGTATCGGCATAGGCTAAGCTATCTTTATCTACATCTATTAGCGTAATTTCTTGCGATTCGTAAGATAATAATTTGGCTAAATGAAATCCTACTTCACCAGCACCTGCAATAATTATTTTCATTTTCCAGTATAATAAAAAGTAGTGCAAATATAGTACAATTAGGTTTTTTGAATAAAATTAATTCGATATAATTCCTTAATAGCCTTTGTGCATTAGTTTTATAAAAGGTTATCTTTGCATAAAAAATATATAGTTTGTTAAAAGTTAAACCTTATAAAAATAGCGACCTAGGAAAAAAAGAACAGGTAGCAAAAATGTTTGATACTATTTCTGAAGATTATGATGGGTTAAACCGTGTAATTTCTTTTGGTATAGATGTTAAGTGGCGTAAAAAAGTTGTAAAAATGGTAGAGGCAGCTAAGCCAGATTCTATTTTAGATATAGCAACTGGTACAGGAGACTTAGCTATTAATTTATCGCAAACTTCGGCCTCAAAAATAGTAGGATTAGATATTAGTGCAGGTATGCTTGAGGTGGGTAAAATAAAAATAAAAAAGAAAGCCCTACAGAATAAAATTGATATGGTTTTAGGCGATAGTGAAAATTTGCCTTTTGAAGATAATAGTTTTGATGCTATAACAGTAGCCTTTGGGGTTAGAAATTTTGAAACTCTAGAAAATGGATTAAAAGAAATTTTAAGAGTTTTAAAACCTGGAGGTACGTTTGTAATTTTAGAAACTTCTGTGCCAACCAAAACACCGTTTAAACAAGGGTACAATATTTATACAAAACATATAATGCCAATGATTGGTAAAATATTTTCTAAAGATAGAAGTGCTTATAAATATTTAAGCGAATCGGCTTCTGTTTTTCCTTACGGAGAAGCGTTAAACAATATTTTGCGAAAAATTGGGTTTATAGATGTTAAAGATTTTCCACAAACTTTGGGTGTGGCAACTATTTATAAATCATCGAAGTGATAATATGAAGCATTTTTTTGCAGTTGTAGCGTTTTTATTTGTTATTCAAAATTCTCAAGCACAACTTTTTAAAAAGGAAAAAGTAACCTATGATGCCAATCAAGGAAGAGGAACAACCGATAATAATTTACTACGTTGGGGCTATTACTTAGGTTTAAGTTCGTACGATTTTAATTTTGATTATTACGAAGATTTACGCGATGTTTATGTTAAAAGAACTGCAGGCTTTAATGTAGGACTTATTGGAAATTTAAGAATTAATAAGTTTTTAGATTTACGTTTAGAGCCAGGGTTGGTTATAACCACCAGAGAGTTAAATTATAGCGAAGAGTATTTTCAAGATTTTGCAGACTTAGGAAGCCATGATTTGGTTCGTGAAGTAAAATCAACCTACATACATTTTCCGTTGTTATTAAAAGTTTCTACAAAGCGTGTAAATAACTTTAAGCCATTTGTAGTTGGTGGTGTTTCTACAGCTATTAATTTATCTAGCAACGAAAGTAACCCAGAAGATAATAGTAGTGGACAGTTTAGAATGACTAAAAATGCCTTTTTTTATGAGCTTGGGTTTGGTATAGATTTTTATTTACATAATTTTAAATTTACACCATCGGTACGAGGTGTTTTTGCCCTTAGTGATGAGTTAGTAAGAGACGAAGACCCAAACAGCCCGTGGACTAGTAATATTGCTAGTATGAAAACTCGTGGCGTATTTATAAATTTCACATTTCAATAAAAACACTAACAAAAATTATTGTACGTTTAATCTCTTCGTTTAAACTCACTTAATAAAATAGCTGTTGCTGTAGCAACGTTTAAACTTTCGGTTGCTTGTAAACTACCAAACCGTGGTATAGATATTTTTTCTGAAATAAAAGCTTCAATAGTTGTGCTAATACCGTTTGCCTCATTACCCATAACCAAAATTCCGTTATTTAAATCTTGTTTCTGGTAAATATTTTCACCTTCCATAAAAGCACCATAAATGGGTAAGTTAGTATTTTTTAAATACTCCTGTAAATCTACATAATTAACATTTACCCTAGTTATCGATCCCATTGTTGCTTGTATAACTTTAGGGTTGTAGCAATCTACCGTTTGATTACTACAAATTAGATTTTTAATACCAAACCAATCGCAAAGTCTAATAATAGTACCTAAATTTCCAGGATCTCCAATGTCGTCAAGGGCAAGAATTAATCCAGAATTTTCAGGTTTTTTAAAGGAGGGTATTTTAAAAACAGCTAAAGCAGTGTTGGGTGAAGATAAAAAACTAATACGTTTTAATTCAGATGAAGTGATTACTATTTCCTTGTCTGTATTGTAACTATTGGCATCAAATTTGTTGTGTTCTGTGGTGTAAATTTTGAAGAGCTCAAAACTAGACTGAAGCAATTCGTTTATAGTTTTTAAGCCTTCAACAACAAATAAACCATGTTGCTGTCTATACTTTTTTTGCTTTAAACTAGTTATTAATTTTATTTGACTTTTTGAAAGCATAGTAATGTATTCTGGTTAAGAATTGCAAATATTAATAAGTTATGTTACTTGATTACTTAATTAAGTAATTTTTTCTTTTAAAAGCTGTATTTTTGACTGCAAAACTAAGGATTATAAATTTTAAAAAGCTACTAAACCTTTATAACTACGTTTGAAAAATAGACTCTCAAAAATATTAATTATAAGCATTTGTTTTAATTATTTTTCGTCCTGCGATAGTGTTAAAAGAGTTGCAGAAAACGATTATTTATTAGCCAAAAACACCATTAAAGTTAATAATGAAAAAAATAATACAGAGGTTTTAAATAATTTACTTTATCAGCAATCTAACGTTAAAATCCCTTTAATAAATTTACCCTTACGTTTGCATGTTTATAATTTAGCACGACCTAACATAGATTCAATTATAAATGAAAATATTTTTTTAAATACTAAGAAAAAGCAACGGTTAGAAAACTTTCTGTCAACAAAGCAATTCGATAAATATATTCAATCTAAAAAAGATTTTAATACTTGGTTAAAAAATACAGGCGAAGCACCCGTAATTGTTGACGAAGATAAAGCGAGTAAAACCGTAACAAGATTTAACAATTATTACATTAATAACGGATGGTTTGATGTTGATGCTAATTATAAAATTGATAAAAAAGAAAATAAAAAAGCTGAGGTAACTTACAATATTAATACGGGAAAAGCATATGTTTTAGATACTATAACAGCAAATATAAAATCGCCCATTGTTGATACTTTATATAAAGAAATAAAGAAAAAATCGTTACTAAAGCGCTTCGAACAGTATAAAACCGATAATTTTAATAATGAGCGCGATCGTATTTCTAGTGCTTTAAGAAATTCTGGGGTTTATCATTTTAAATCCGATTACATAAACTATACTATAGATACCATTGGAACCAATAATAAGGTTAACGTTGGTATTAATATTTTAAACAGAGCAATAAGAACACCCGATTCAACACGACGAGAACCTTTTAAAATATATAAAGTTAGCGATGTAAATATAATAACAGATTATACTTTTGAAAACAGAGGAAAGCCCTTTAACGACTCCATAAAATACAACGGTTTTAAAATTTATGCTTACGATAAAATTAAATATAACGCTAAGGCTTTAACCGATGCTGTATTTATTAATCCGGGTGGAGTTTATAAAGAATTAGATAAAACGAGAACTTACAGGCACTTAAACGAACTCCGAACATTTAAATACCCCAATATTGAATACGTAGAGAAAGGTAAAAATAGACTAAGCGATACTATTAGGCTTACACCCTTAAAAAAGTTTAATTTTGGTTTTAGCACCGATGCTTCACAAAGTGATATACAAATAGTTGGTTTTTCATTAAACCCAAGTTTAAAAATTAGAAATATATTTCGCGGAGCAGAAACATTCGAAATATCAGGGGTAGCATCAATTGGAGCTTCTACCGATGCTAATAGAAATAGTGATGAAGATCCATTTTTCGATATAAATGAATATGGCGTAGATTTTAAGCTAACAATACCAAGGCTATTTTCGCCGTTTTATACCGAGCCTTTTATACCAAAATACATGTCGCCAAGTACACAAATTAGTTTATCGGCAACAAGCCAAACTAATATTGGTTTAGACAAACAAAGCTTTAGCGGTGTGTTTAATTATAATTGGTATCCAAATTCAAAAATTTCCAACCGATTAGATTTTTTTAATATTCAATATGTAAAAAACTTAAATATTGACAATTATTTTTCGGTATATACAACATCCTATAGCAACTTAAATGATATAGCTCAGGATCTTGGATATGTAACAGATGATGACGATTTAAGTATCCCAACCGAAGCTGATGAGTTTATTGATGATGTTTTATCTGGAAACACAACTTTAACATCAGATGACGACGATTATATTACCGTATCTAACATTAATGAAAGAAAATTAAGGCTAACCGAAAATAACTTAATTCTAGCCTCAAGTTTTACTTTTACCAATGATGGTAGAACGAATTTATTTGATAACGATTTTTCTATATTTAAAGCAAAGTTAGAAGTATCGGGTAATTTATTTGCAACAGCTGCAGATTTAATGGGTTTCGAGCGTAATGCAGACAATCGTTTCGAAATTTTAAATGTTGCATTTTCACAATATACAAAAGCCGAGATCGATTATATAAAGCATTGGGATTTAGGTAGAAATAACGTATTAGCATTTAGAAGCTTTTTGGGTATAGCAATACCTTACGGAAACTCTAACAGCATTCCTTTTTCTAAAAGTTATTTTGCAGGAGGGCCAAACGATAATAGAGCTTGGACAGCCTACAGTTTAGGTCCGGGAAGTTTAGAAACCACTTACGAATTTAATGAAGCAAATTTTAAACTAGCAGTAAGTGCAGAACAACGTTTTAACATTGTTGGTAGTTTAAATGGAGCTTTATTTGTTGATGCTGGTAACATTTGGAATGTATTAGATAATGTAGACGATGATAGTGCAACACTAAGTAGTTTTACTTCATTAAAAGACATAGCTATTGGCTCTGGTTTTGGGCTCCGTTACGATTTTAGTTTCTTTGTATTTCGTTTCGATATTGGTTTTAAAACCTACGATCCTTCATACCAAGATGAAAACCGTTGGTTTAACGACTATAATTTTGCCAATGCGGTATACAATATAGGTATTAATTACCCTTTTTAAAAATACATTTACTACAACGTTTTAGGGTTATTTTAGGGTTAAATAAGTAATTAGCAATAATTAAATTGTTAAAAATTGATTACTTTTGAAGTAAGACTAATTAAAAAAATAAAATCAAACATAAACATGGCACACAACATTAAACCAGGAGTTGCTACAGGCGATGAAGTTCAAGAAATATTTAAACACGCAAAAGCGAACAATTATGCCTTACCAGCAGTAAATGTTATTGGTTCAGATACTATTAATGGTGTATTAGAAACAGCTAGAGATTTAAATGCTCCAGTAATTATTCAATTTTCAAATGGTGGCGCTCAATTTAATGCCGGAAAAGGATTAAGCAACGAAGACCAAAAAGCAGCAATAGCAGGTGCAGTAGCTGGAGCAAAACATGTTCATACACTTTCTGAAGCTTATGGAGTGCCTGTAATTTTACATACAGACCACTGTGCAAAAAAATTATTACCATGGATAGATGGTATGTTAGATGCTAGTGAAAAACATTTTGAAGCAACTGGAAAACCTTTATTCAGTTCACATATGATTGATCTTTCTGAAGAACCAATTGAGGAAAACATAGAAATATGTAAAACCTATTTAGAAAGAATGAGCAAAATGGGAATGACTCTAGAGATAGAATTAGGTATTACTGGAGGAGAAGAAGATGGAGTAGATAACAGTGATGTAGACGATTCTAAACTATACACACAACCCGAAGAAGTAGCTTACGCTTACGAAGAGTTAAGTAAAGTAAGTCCTCGTTTTACCATTGCAGCAGCTTTTGGTAATGTACACGGTGTTTACAAACCAGGTAACGTAAAATTAACTCCAAAAATCTTAAAAAATTCTCAAGAATATATTTCTGAAAAATATGGAGTAGGTCATAACCACATCGACTTTGTATTCCATGGTGGTTCTGGTTCTTCAGTAGAAGAAATTCGAGAAGGTATTAGCTATGGTGTAATTAAAATGAATATCGATACCGATTTACAATATGCATTCATGACTGGTATTCGTGATTACATGGGTGAAAAAGCTGAATATTTAAAAGCACAAATTGGTAACCCTGACGGAGACGATGTGCCAAATAAAAAATTCTACGATCCACGTGTTTGGTTAAGAGAAGGAGAAAAAACTTTCGTAGCGCGTTTAAAGAAAGCGTTTGAAGATTTAAATAACGTTAATACGTTGTAAGAAATTAAATGTTTTTGATAAAAGAGATTCTGTGAAAACAGAATCTTTTTTTGTATAATTTGTTTTCAACCAATTTAATAGGTTAAAATTACTAGAGTTTACATTATAAAAAGTACTGTAGTTTTACCTCAAAAGCAAAAAAAGGTTTAATTTTGTCTTCAGGCTTTTTTGTAAAAGCAAACTAACTAACAAAGTTGAAACTTAATAGATTTTTTATAATCTGTAAAAAAATATAAATCATATGTCTTGGTTTAAAAGAAAAACAAAAGGAATAACAACAACCACCGAAGAGAAAAAAGATACACCCAAAGGGCTTTGGTACAAATCACCTACAGGAAAAATTATTGATACCGAAGAGTTAGAAAAAAACTTTTATGTAAGTCCAGAAGATGGTTATCATGTACGTATTGGTAGTAAAGAGTATTTTGAAATTCTTTTTGATGATAATAAGTTTAAAGAATTAGATGCAAACCTAGAATCTAAAGATCCTTTAAAGTTTGTTGATACTAAAAAATACCCAGATCGTTTAAAATCTGCTCAAGAAAAAACAAATTTAAAAGATGCAGTTAGAGTAGGTGTAGGTAAATCTAAAGGAAAAGATTTAGTTGTAGCCTGTATGGACTTTGCCTTTATTGGTGGTTCTATGGGAAGTGTTGTAGGCGAAAAAATAGCACGTGCTGCAGATTATGCTTTAAAGAAAAAATTACCATTAATGGTAATATCAAAATCTGGTGGAGCTCGCATGATGGAGGCAGCCTTATCTTTAATGCAATTAGCTAAAACATCTGTTAAGTTAGCACAGTTAGCCGAGGCTAAATTACCATATATTTCGTTGTGTACAGACCCAACAACTGGAGGTACAACAGCATCGTTTGCTATGTTAGGCGATATAAACATTAGCGAACCCGGAGCTTTAATTGGTTTTGCAGGCCCTCGTGTTGTAAAAGATACAACTGGAAAAGATTTACCAGAAGGTTTTCAATCTGCCGAGTTTTTATTAGAGCATGGTTTCTTAGACTTTATTACGGTTAGAAAGGAACTTAAAAACAAAGTAAATCATTATATCGATTTAATAATGAATCAGCCTTTAAGAGCTTAATTCATTTTATAATATTTTAATCAAAGCCGCTAAATTTAGCGGTTTTTTTATTGGCTTTTAGTAACATTTTTTAAAAAGTGCTACCTATAATTACAACAGTGTGTTATTGTTTGTTAATTAAAACTATAAAATTATGGGAGGAGAAGGTGCAATGGCAGCAGCCAGTAATTCGTTAAAAAATAATAGAAGATTATTATCAAAACGACAAGACAAAAAAGTATTATCTGGAAGTTACGAAGGTGTTAAAATGAAATCTTTTCCAAAATCTACACCAGCATTATTAAACAAAATAAAACAGCAAACTATTGAGGAAAACAGAGTTTATAAAAGGAAAATTGTTTTTATAACATTATTGCTAATGTTACTATTTAGTTTGTTGGGGTATTATATTTTTATATAAAAAAAGACCTTTAAGTATATTTAAATCTTAAAGGTCTTTGTCTAAAATTATCAGCTTCAGTTAAAAATTAACTTACAGCTTCTTTAATACGTTTTATAGCTTCAATAATTTGTTCTTGTGAAGCAGCATATGAAATACGAATACAATCTGGGTTACCAAAAGCTTCACCTGTTACTGTAGCAACCAAAGCTTCTTCTAATAGATATAAAGAAAAATCAGTAGCATTGTTTATGGTTTTTCCACGTAAAGTCTTTCCGAAGTAATGCGAAATGTTAGGGAATACGTAAAAGGCACCATCTGGTGTATTGGTATTAAAGCCTTCTACATCATTCAATAAATCTAAAATTAAATCACGACGTACCTTAAACTCGTCAATCATGTATTGCACTTTACTTGGCGATTCGTTTAAAGCAGTAATTACTGCACGTTGTGCAATACAGTTGGCCCCACTTGTAATTTGCCCTTGTAATTTATTACAAGCTCTTGCAATTTTTTCTGGAGCACCAATGTAACCTATTCTCCAACCCGTCATAGCAAAGGCTTTAGAAACGCCATTTACTGTAATAGTGTTGTTATACATATCTTCAAATTGAGCGATACTGGCATGACCACCTTTGTAGTTTATATGTTCGTAAATTTCATCAGAAACCACATAAATGTTAGGGTGTTTTACTAAAACATCTGCCAAAGCACGTAGTTCAGCTTCGCTATATACCGAACCACTAGGGTTACAAGGTGAACTAAACCAAAGCATTTTAGTTTTTGGTGTAATAGCTGCTTCCAGTTGCGCTGCGGTCATTTTAAAGTCGGTGTCAATAGATGTTTTAACTTCTACAGGAACACCTCCGTTTAATTTTACAATATCAGAATAACTCACCCAGTACGGGCAAGGTAAAATAACTTCGTCACCTTCGTTAAGCATAACACCTGCAATATTTGCTAAGCATTGTTTTGCACCTGTAGATACAACAATTTGAGCAGGAGCATAAGTTAAGCCATTATCACGTTTAAATTTAGTTATAATAGCATCTTTTAATTCGCCATAACCATCAACAGGAGTATAAGAGTTGTAATCGTCGTTAATAGCTTGAATAGCGGCTTCTTTTATAAAATCTGGCGTGTTAAAGTCTGGTTCGCCTAAGCTTAAACCAATAATGTCTTTGCCTTCGCCTCTTAATTCTCGTGCTTTTGCTGCCATGGCTAACGTTGCTGAGGTAGCCATGTTTAAAATTCTATCAGATAATAGTTGCATTTAAATGTAAATAAGTTGGTTAAACGTTTAAAGCTGGTTTAGCTCCCATTTGTTTTAAAAATTTAAAATGAGAGATAATGGCTTTACGTGTTGTTTTATATTCGTTGTAAGGTAAATTAAATTCTTTAGCAGTTTCTTTTACTATTTTTGCGATTTTTGTATAGTGAACATGACTTATGTGCGGGAAAATATGGTGTTCCACTTGGTGGTTTAATCCGCCAGTAAACCAATTAACAATTTTGTTTTTAGTACTAAAATTAATAGTAGTTTTTAATTGGTGTATTGCCCAAGTATTTTTCATGGTGCCGTTTTCTTCAGGTAAAGGCATTTCGGCTTCTTCCATAACGTGTGCTAATTGAAACACAACACTTAAAATTAAACCAGCTGTATAATGCATTAAAAAGAAGCCTAAAAGTACTTTCCACCAAGAAATATCTAAAATTAAAAGAGGTAAAACTATCCAAATAGAAACATAAATTATTTTAGAAATAACCAGTTTACTCCAATTCCAAACAGGATTTGGGAATTTACCGTAAGACAGTTTACGTTTCATATAACGACGCATTTGTTGCCAATCTGTAGTAATTGCCCAGTTTATAGTTAATAAACCATATAATAGAATAGAGTAGTAATGCTGGAATCTGTGATACCATTTCCACTCAGAGTGATTTGTAAAACGTAATATGCGGCCAGCATCTAAATCTTCGTCATGGCCATGAATATTAGTATAAGTATGGTGTAAAACGTTGTGTTGTACTTGCCAGTTATAAACATTTCCTGCAAGTATATAAATGCTACTACCCATTAAACGGTTAACCCATTCTTTATTTGAAAAAGCGCCGTGGTTACCATCGTGCATTACATTCATACCAACTCCTGCCATACCTACACCCATTACAATAGTTAATAATAACTGTGCCCAACCAGGAATATTTAATGTAAGTATTAAAAAATAAGGTGCTAAGAAAATAGAGAACATAACTATGGTTTTAACCCATATTTTCCAGTTTCCGGTTTTTTTAACATTGTTTTCTTTAAAGTAATTGTTAACTCTTTTATTTAATGTTCTGAAGAATTTTGCTGAATCCGTTCTAGAGAACGATAATGTCTGTTTAGTCATGATAAAAATTTTATATAGTATTCAAATTAGGTCGAATTACCATATTCGGTGCAAATATAGTTATAAACGAACTGAACTAATAACGTTTTTTAGTAAAATAATGTATTTAAAAAGTATATTTTTGTTGAAAATTTAACAGAAATGGAACTCATTTTAAAGTACTTTCCAGATTTAACCGAGACTCAAATTAATCAGTTTAAACAATTAGAAAATCTTTATCAAGACTGGAATTTAAAAATTAATGTAGTATCTAGAAAAGATATAGACGAGTTGTATTTACGCCACGTTTTACACTCGTTAGGTATTGCAAAAGTAATGGAATTTAAAGATGGAAGTAAAATTATGGATGTTGGTACCGGAGGAGGGTTCCCTGGGGTGCCATTAGCTATTTTATATCCAGAATGTTCGTTTCATTTGGTAGATAGTATTGCTAAAAAGCTTAAAGTAGTAAATGAGGTTGTTCAGGGCTTAGGTTTAACCAATGTTAAAACTACACACACTCGTGTTGAAGAAATTAATGATACCTACGATTTTATTGTGAGTAGAGCTGTAGCAGCAATGCCAACTTTTGTACATTGGGTAAAAGGAAAAATAAAAAAAGAACAAAATCACGATTTAAAAAATGGTATATTATATTTAAAAGGTGGTGATTTAAGTGAAGAACTTAAAACGTATAGAACAGCTACTATTTACGATTTACCAGATTTTTTTGAGGAAGTTTTTTTTGAAACTAAGAAAATAGTACACTTACCATTAAAATACAAAGGCTAATTATTGTGCTTTAACAATGGCGTTAATACTGTTATTAAAGTAATGATAATAGTTTTGATGCCAAAAAGTATACTTATAATCTTCAATAGTATTTATGGCTTCACCAGGTGCAATTATGCTATTTGCTTTTTTTAGATATACAGACGCTTGCTCTAAACTACCTAATTTTTGGTAAGCCATGGCTAAGCCTAAATATGTGTCAAAATCCATGGTGTCAAAATCTTTAGCTTTTTTAAAGTCTGAAGCAGCATCATCATATAAACCCAAAAATAAATTAACAGCTCCACGGTAAAAATAACTGTAGGCATTGTTTTTGTCGGCGCGTAAAACTATAGATAAATCGTTTTTAGCTTCTTTTAAGTAATTAAGTTCCATAAAAAATATACCCCGGTTGTAATAAGATTCAATAGATGGTTCAATTAAAATAGCTGTATTGTAGTCTTTTAAAGCGATCTCATAGTCTTTCAAAGCTTTTCGTGCATGACCTCGTAAAATATAAACTTTAGCAAAGTCTGGAGCTATTTTTAAAATTTTAGAAAAGTCTGTTATCGCGTTTTCAAATTCACCTAAATCTAATTTAACACACGCTAAACTGTAAAGTGCATCAATAAAATCATCATCAAGAAAATAAGCTTTTGCATAATCGGCTTTAGCCCCACTAAAATCTTGCAAACTATATTTTGCATTCCCCCTGTTAAAAAATGTATTGGCATCTTGCTTATTAATAATAATTCTAGAATAGTCTGCAATAGCCCCCCTGTAATCACCTAAATTATTTTTAGCCAAGCCACGCTGGAAAATAGCATCGTAATATTGTGGCTCTAATTTTATAGCCTCATTTAAAATAGAAATGCGTTCTTTTAAATTAGACGTTCTCAACGCTTCGCGATACATTTTCTTAACTTGTCCAAAAGCAAGAAATGGAAATATTGTTAGTAGGAGTAGTAATTTTTTCATTAGCTATTCTTGAGCAAAAAATATGCCGTTTTTAAGATAAATATAATATAGTTTTTTAAATTAGAGCTATGCGAGAAGATTTTCTACACTACATATGGAAATACAAAAAGTTTATTATAACCGGATTAAAAACTGTTTCTGGGGAAGCAATTACAATTAAAAATGTTGGAGAACATAATTTTAATTCAGGGCCAGACTTTTTTAATGCACAAATCCAAATTGGAGATCAGCTTTGGGCAGGAAATGTTGAACTTCATGTTAAATCATCAGATTGGTTTTTGCACAATCATGAAAAGGACGATGCTTATAAAAATGTTATTTTACATGTGGTTTGGGAACACGATACCGAAGTTTTTGCAAAAAATAATTTACCTATAGCTACCTTACAGTTAAAAGATGTTGTAGACTTTAATTTAATTAATAGTTATAAGAAGTTATTTTTAAATGATAGCAGATGGATTAACTGTGAAAATAGTTTTTCTAGTATTGACGATTTTACGTTTAATAACTGGAAAGAACGATTGTATTTTGAAAGAATAGAGCAAAAAACAAGTGTAATTGAAGATTTGCTAAAAACTTCAAAAAACGATTGGGAAGCCGTTTTATTTAAAATGTTGGTTAAAAACTTTGGATTAAAGGTTAACGGTGAAGCTTTTTTTAGTCTAGCGAATTCCATAGATTTTTCATTGATTAGAAAATTACAAAATAGTACTAATTTATTAGAAGCATTACTTTTTGGTCAAGCGGGTTTATTGGAAGAAGACATAGAAAATTCATATTATATAAATTTAGTAAAAGATTATGCTTTTTTAAAAAGTAAGTATACTTTAAGCAATATAAATGTTCTTCCAGTACAATTTTTTAGATTAAGGCCTCCAAATTTTCCAACAATTCGTTTATCACAAATGGCTAGTCTTTATAACTTGCATGGCAATTTATTTTCAAAAATTATAGAGACGAATGTAATAAATGACTTTTATGAGTTATTAAAAGTTGAAACATCAAGTTTTTGGAAATCGCATTACACATTTAATAAAGAATCAAAAACGATAAAAAAGTCAGTTTCAAAATCTTTTATCGATTTACTATTAATAAATACAATTATTCCTATTAAATTTTGCTATGCTAAGCATAAAGGTATTAACATCAATGAAGATATAGTTTCATTAATATCATCAATTGCATCAGAAAAAAATAGTATAATTTCTGCATATAATAAATTAAAACCTGTGTCTAAAACAGCTTTAGACTCTCAAGCGTTAATTCATTTAAAAACAAATTATTGTAATACTAATTTATGCCTAAAATGTGCCATAGGTAATGCGTTTTTAAATAATAAACTTTTAAACCAAAAAACTTAGTGTTAACTTGCAATATGAATGTATTTTATAAACCAGTATATTTTTTTCAAAAGCATGGCTATTACGTATGCCAACGTATTGCCGATAGGTTGGGAATTCGTGCAAAAGTAGTACGAACCACATTCATGTATTTAACCTTTGTAACAGTAGGTTTTGGTTTCGCTTTATATTTATTTTTAGCCTTTTGGATGAAAATAAAAGACTTAGTATACACCAAACGCTCTTCGGTTTTCGACTTGTAGTTTTATATGAATCCATTAATAAAATTTTTTAGAACCAAAATATACACCGCCGTTCTTCTGCTAATTGTTCTTTTATTAATTGGTGTTGCAGGCTATAAAATAATTTCGGGATATACATGGGTTGATGCTCTTTATATGACGGTTATAACCATGACTACCGTTGGTTTTGGCGAGGTAGTTCCGTTAGATAATCAAGCTAAAATATTTACAGTTTTTTTAATATTGGCAAGCGTAATTATTGTAGGTTATGCACTATCTATTATCACCGAGTACATAATAAGTAAAAATGATGTTGAAGAGTTAAAACATAGAAAAATGCAAAAAAAAATAGATGCTTTTCAAAAACATATTGTAATCTGTGGTTATGGTAGAAATGGAAGGCAAGCAGCACAAAAATTAATGGCATATAAACGAGAGTTTGTAGTTATTGAAAAAGATAAAGAAATGGAAGAACGTTTAGAGCTAGACGGGGTTCCATACGTAATAGGTAATGCCAATGAAGATGAGATTTTAATACAATCTGGTGTACAGCGTGCATCATGCTTTATCTCCGCATTACCCAACGATGCCGATAACTTATTTGTAGTTTTATCGGCAAGACAACTTAACTCTAAAATAAATATTATTAGTAGGGCGTCTCAAGAATCATCTTACGATAAGCTAAAATTTGCTGGGGCCAATAATGTTATTTTACCAGATAAAATAGGTGGCGACCATATGGCATCGTTAGTTGTTGTTCCTGGCTTAATGGAGTTTATTGATAATTTATCAATAGTTGGTAAGGCAAACATAAATATAGAAGAAGTAGCTGTAGAAAAATTATTCAATACAAATAATTCTAACAAAACAATTAAGGATCTAGATTTACGCCGTAAAACAGGTTGTAACATAATTGGTTATAAGGATGCTCATGGAGAATATATTGTAAATCCAGAAGCCGATTTAAAAATAGAGCCTAAATCCAAAATAATTGTTTTGGGTCGTCCAGAGCAAATAAATACATTAAATTCAGAATATAATATAGAACAGTAAAATTACATTTTTAACAACCAATGTTTTAAAATGCCATTTTTTTTTAGCATCTTGCCAGCAATTACTCATTATTCTCTAAATAAAAACTAACTTATTTCTATATTATGAAGAAGAATCTTCTAACAGTTCTTACATTAATTTTACCAGTTTTAACATTTGCACAAGAAGAAGTTGGTCTCGATCAAAAAATAGATCAAGCTTTTGCTCCAATAGCTAACTTTTTTAAAAACGTTGTGTTTTTTCCTATTTATCAAGGGGAAGAATTTACAATTCCATTTGTATTATTACTTTTAGTAGGAAGCGCTTTGTTCTTTACTATTTATTTTGGTTTCCCAAACATTCGTTACTTCTGGACAGCAATAAATACAGTACGTGGTAAATATGAAGATATTGAAAAGCACGGTGCTCAAGAGCTTTATGGTGAAGATGGTATTGCTCAAGGTCAAGATTTAACTAATGTAGATATAGAAGAACATTTAGTAAGTGTAGAAGACGATTTAGCTGTAGATGGCGATATTGTTGATACCATACGAGATGAAAGCTCAGAAGGGGAAGTGTCTCACTTTCAGGCTTTAGCAACTGCGGTTTCAGGTACAGTAGGTAATGGTAACATTGCGGGTGTAGCTTTAGCTATTGCTTTAGGTGGTCCAGGAGCAACCTTTTGGATGATTATTTGTGGTCTTTTAGGTATGTCTACTAAGTTTGTAGAATGTACTTTAGGTGTTCAATATCGCGATGTAGGTGAAGATGGTACTGTTTACGGTGGTCCAATGTATTACATAAGTAAAGGGTTAAAATCAAAAGGATTTAAAACCTTAGGGAAAATTGCAGCAGGTATTTTTGCAGTATTTTGTATTGGTGGTTCGTTTGGTGGTGGTAACGCAGCACAATCTAACCAAGCAACTATAGTAATTAAAGAGCTTTTTAACTGGCAAAGTACTGCAGCAGGTGCAATTGTAGGTTTAGTATTAGCTGTTTTAGTTGGTATTATAATAATTGGAGGTATTAAGCGTATAGCATCGGTAACTGAAAAAGTCGTGCCTTTTATGGCTTTAATGTATATAATAGCTTGTGTTTATATAATCTTTAGTAATTTCTCTTTAATTGATGATGCTATTGGTTTAATTGTAAAAGAAGCATTTAATCCAACAGCATTTGGTGTAGGCTCGGTAATAGGAGTTTTACTAGTAGGTTTTAAACGTGCGGCGTTCTCTAACGAAGCTGGAGCTGGTTCGGCATCAATAGCGCACTCTGCGGTAAGAACAAAATATTCTGCTTCAGAAGGACTTGTAGCTTTATTAGAGCCATTTATTGATACTGTTGTAATTTGTACTATGACGGCTTTAGTTATTATTATTTTTAACTTTGGAGGCTTTTTTGAGTATGGTGGAGACGGTTCAGGTGTTGTGTTTATAGATGGTGAACCTTTTGAAGGTGCAGGTATTACATCTAAAGCATTTGCGCAATATATTCCTTACTCTAATATATTTTTAACTATAGCTGTAGTATTATTTGCTGTATCAACAATGATTTCGTGGTCATACTACGGATTACAATCATGGAAATTTTTATTCGGAAGAGGTAAAGTTGCCGATTTAGTTTATAAAATATTATTCTTAACCTTTGTTGTAATTGGTGCAGCAGCCAGTATGGGGTCAATTTGGTCGTTCTCCGATGCGATGATTTTCGCTATGATTTTCCCTAACATGGTTGGTTTATTCCTATTATTCCCAGTGGTTAAAAAACAATTAAATCGCTATCTTGATGCTATTAAGCTAAAAGTAGATGCTATTGAAGATTAAACTTTAACTAACTCAACTCTAATGCTATCCCATTTCAAGTTTACTAAACAACAGCGAAATGGGATTTTGCTTTTATTAACCATTATTATTGGTTTACAATGTGCTTATTTTTTTATTGATTTTTCTGCCGAAAGTGAACCAATAAACCCAGAAGAATATCTAGCCTTTGAAAAAGAATACGATTCTATTAAAAAAATAAAATTAGAGTTAAGTAAACCTAAATTATACCCTTTTAATCCTAATTACATTTCAGATTTTAAAGGCTCTAATTTAGGAATGACTAATGAAGAAACTGATAGATTATTAGCTTTTAGAAAACAAGGTAAATGGATTAATTCGGCTAAACAATTTCAAGAAGTAACACAAGTATCAGATTCTCTTCTAAATCAAATATCACCTTATTTTAAGTTTCCAGACTGGGTAAATAGAGATACACAACCAAATAGCAAATCACGCTTCAACAAAAATAAAGAAGAAAAGCAAGATTTAAATAAAGCAACAGCACAACAATTGCAAACAGTTTTTGGTGTTGGAGAAGTTTACGCGAAACGAATAGTAAGGTTTAGAAATAAATTCCCAGGTGGTTTTATTGCCGATGTACAGCTAAACGATGTGTATGGGTTGAAGCCTGAAGTAACAAAAAGGATTACCCAAAAGTTCACGGTTAAAACACCTCGAGTAGTTAAAAAAATAAATGTCAATACAGCCACTGTTAACGATTTTGTAACCGTTCAGCATATCGATTACGATTTAGCAAATGAAATAATAGCGTATAGAAATTCTCTTAATGGTTTTAAATCCATCCAAGATCTAAAAAAAGTAAATGGTTTTCCTGTAAATAAATTTGAGATAATTGAATTATATTTGCAAACCGAAAATTATTTAAATGAATAACATATACTTCACTGAAGAACACAACCTTTTTAGACAGAGTTTAAAAGACTTTTTACAAAAAGAAGTTGTACCGAATATTAATAATTGGGAAAAATCAGGTGTAATAGATAAATCTATTTGGACTAAGTTAGGTGAAATGGGTTTTTTAGGGATAAACTATCCTGAAACTTATGGGGGTTTAGGTTTAGATTTTTTTTACACAGTTATTTTACTTGAAGAACTTCAAAAAATAAATTCAGGCGGTTTTGCTGCAGCAGTTTGGGCTCATGTATATTTGGCCATGACGCATTTAAATGCAGAAGCTAGCGAAACCATTAAAGAAAAATATTTATCTGCAAGTATTGCTGGTGAAAAAATAGGATGTCTTTGTATTACTGAACCTTTTGGTGGAAGTGATGTGGCAGGAATGCGTACTACTGCAGTAAAAGACGGTAATGTATATGTTATTAATGGTTCTAAAACATTTATTACTAATGGTGTTTATAGCGATTACTTAATTGTTGCAGCTAAAACCACACCAGAATTAGGAAATAAGGGCATAAGTATATTTCTTATAGATAGAGAAACTCCTGGTGTTTCTGCAACAAAGCTAGATAAGTTAGGGTGGAGAGCATCAGACACAGGTGAAATAGCTTTCGATAATGTTAAAATACCTGTTGAAAATTTAATGGGAGAAGAAAACAAAGGCTTCTCTTATATCATGCAACACTTTGCATCCGAACGTTTAATTATGGGAATTAATGCCCATGCTCGCGCAGAATTTGCTTTAGAGTATGCCTTGGACTATATGAAGGAGCGTAAGGCATTTGGTAAATCAATCAATCAGTTTCAAGCCTTAAGACATAAAATTGCTGATTTGTACACCGAAATGGAATTCTGTAAAACTTTTAATTATGCTGTAGCTAACCAATTAAACAAAGGAGAATATGCGGTTAAAGAAGCTACTATGTCTAAATTAAAATCTACAAAAATGGCCGATGAGGTTATGTACGAATGTTTACAGTTTTTAGGTGGTTATGGTTACATGGAAGAATACCCAATGGCACGACTGCTTCGCGATAGCAGGTTAGGTCCAATTGGTGGTGGAACATCAGAAATACTTCGAGAAATATTATCAAAAATTATCATAGATAATAAATCATACAAACCAGCAACTTAATTTTAAGTTGTTTTTAGCGCCAATTTATTTTAACAAACCTAGAATTCTTTTTAAAGGCTTCTGGTGTGTGTTTTAAAATTGATTTTCTTAAAGCGGTAATTAAGGCTTCTTTTGTAAAGTTTTTGTGCGTTACAATGCTAATTTCTCGAACGGGTTCTGGAGATTCAAATCTAACAATATGTTTTTTATCAGTAGCTTCATTGTATGATAACTCAGGAATTAAAGTATAACCAGAAATTTTATTTATTAGGGGTTTTAATGTTTCAATAGAGCCGCCTTCCATTAAAATATTGCGTTCAAACTCTACGTTTTTTAGTTCGCATAATTTTAGCATTTGGTCTCTAAAACAATGCCCTTTTGCCAATAGCCATAAACCTTCGGGTTTTAAGTCTTCGCTACTTATTTTGTTTTTTCCTTTTGTTATAGATTTTATATTATCGGTGTAAACTAAAAAGGGTTCGTAAAACAAAGGGGTTTCAATAATATTTTTTTCGTTTAAAGGAGTCGCTAATATACCAATGTCTAATTGTTGTTTTTCTAATTTTTCTATAATGTCTTCACTGTGTAATTCTAGTATTTTGAGTTTTGTTTGTGTATGTTTTTCTAAAAATTCTTTTATAAATAAAGGCAATAAGTAAGGTGCAAGTGTTGGTATTATGCCAATACTAAAGGTGCCGTTCATATTTGTTTTTTCATCATTAACAGTGCCTTTTAATTCATCAATTAAAACCAAAATGTCTCTAGATTTTTTTATAAAGTCTTTACCTAAAGGTGTTGGTTTTAAAGGTTGACTAGTTCTATCAAATAAAATTAATCCTATCTGGTCTTCTAATTTTTTTACTTGTAGGGTTAATGTAGGTTGTGCTACGTTGCAACTCTCAGAAGCTTTTACAAAGTTTCTAAAATTATCTAATGCCACTATATATTTTAATTGTTGAATCGTCATTATTTATATTGTAAATATTAGTTGTTTAATTATCTATTTGATAAATATAGTAGCTCTGCTTTAATTTGCCAAAAAATAATTTAAACATGAAACAAATCAGCATTACTTTTTTAACTATTCTAATGTCAACTTTTGCTATAGCACAAGAAATGACAACTAACTTTGGTGCGCCCGTTGGCGATAACCAAAACTCAAAAACCGTTGGTGAGTACGGTCCTGTTTTATTGGAAGATATTCATCTAATAGAAAAATTAGCAGCATTTGATAGAGAACGTATTCCAGAACGCGTTGTACACCCAAGAGGGGCAGGTGCATTTGGAGTTTTTGAAGCCTCTGCAGATATGTCGAAGTATACAATTGCGGCACCTTTTCAGCAAGTTGGAAAAACAACAGAGTTAGCAGTAAGGTTCTCTACAGTAATTCATGGTAAAGGTTCTCCAGAAACAGCAAGAGATCCAAGAGGTTTTGCGGTAAAGTTTTACACAGAGCAAGGTAATTACGATATTGTTGGTAACAATTTACCTATCTTCTTTATTAGAGATGCCATTAAGTTTCCAGATATGGTGCACTCTTTAAAGCCATCCCCTGTTACTAACAAACAAGACCCAAACAGATTTTTCGATTTCTTTTCGCATATTCCAGAAGCCACGCATATGTTAACTCGTGTGTATTCAGATTACGGAATTCCAGCAGGTTATCAATTCATGAATGGTAGTAGTGTTCATGGTTATAAATGGATTAATGCTAAAGGTGAGGTAACTTATGTGAAATACCATTGGGAATCTAAACAAGGTGAGAAAAATTTAACAGTAGCTGAAGCTGAAGTACAACAAGGTAAAGATTGGCAACATGCCACAATAAGTTTACGTAATGCTATTGATAGTAAAAATTACCCACAATGGGATTTGTACGTGCAACTAATTAAACCAGAAGATTTACATAGTTTCGATTTCTTCCCGTTAGATGCTACTAAAGATTGGCCAGCTGATAAAATTGAGCGCATTAAAATTGGAACGATGACGTTAAATAGAAATCCTGTTAATTATTTTCAAGAGGTAGAGTCTATCGCATTTGCTCCTGGTTCATTAATTCCAGGCGTACAAGCTTCAGAAGATAAATTATTACAAGGGCGTTTATTCTCTTATTTCGATACGCAAAGACACCGTTTAGGTCCAAACTTTCAGCAAATTGAAGTGAATAAGCCAAAACAAAAAGTGGTTAACTATAATTCTGATAGTTTTTCAAGCTCAAGAAACGATGAGTTTGATAACCCAGATGTAAACTATCAACCAAGTTCTAGAACAGCTGTTTCAGATACCGAGAAATATAAATATGTTCAAGAAACTTTAAACAATGTAACAATTACTCAGCAAAAAATTACAAAAACTAACGATTTTAGTCAGGCTGGAGATTTTTACAGATCATTATCAAAGCAAGAGCAAGAAAACTTAATAAGTAATCTGGCTGGAGATTTAGCTAAGGTAAAAGATAAAAATACACAAAAAACCATGATTACTTATTTCTATAAAGCAGATAGAAATTATGGAATGAGTTTAGCAAAAGCACTTGGTTTTTCAATGAGCGATTTTATGGGTGGTAAACACTAAAAGTTGAGTTGATTATTATTCTGCGAAGCTTATAGTTTCGCAGAATTTTTAAATGAGGTTTAAAATGATGATGAAAAAATTATTGTACATAGGCATAACACACGAAACAAGTAAAGCTTCAGAAAGAGCGTTTTATGCGTTTACATCTTCTGAAAAAGAAAGACTAATTACTGCTTTAAGGTTAAAAATTAATGTGGAAGGCATAGCAATTTTAAGTACTTGTAATAGAATGGAGTTGTATATTGAAACCAGTAATGGAACTCCAGAAATTATAAAAGATGTTTTAGTAAATTTTGCCCAAACATTACATAATACAGCTTTAAACAAGTCGTTGTTTACACTTCATCACACTACAGCTGCTACGGTTAAACATTTGGCAACAGTTGCAAGTGGTTTAAAGTCATCAATTATTGGTGATAAACAAATTATTACTCAAATTCGTATTGCGTATAAAGAAGCAGTAGCGCAAAATAGGCAAGGTACTTTGCTGGAAAGAGCTTTTCAGGCTGTATTTAAAAGTCATAAACGTATAACAAAGGAAACACTGTATTTTACAGGAAGTACATCTACTTCATATGTAACTTTAAAATTGGTTAAAGATTATTTTAATGCAAATAATATTGAAAACGGAAAAGTACTATTAATAGGAGCTGGAGATATGATTCAAGATATTTTAAAATATCTTAAAAAAATACAGTTCTCCAATGTTTATATTTCTAACAGAACGCATATAAAAGCTCAAGAAATTGCTGAAAAATATCAACTAAATATTGTTAACTGGGATGATGTTGAAAATAATAATTTAGAAGATTTTAATGCTATAATTTCAGCAGTAAGTAATAGAAAGAACATTATGTGCAATACTAAATTGAATCAAACAAATCGTATTTATTTAGATTTAGCAGTGCCTTTTAATGTGAGTGATAGTTTAGGAGTTGTAAATCCTATTTATAATATAGAAGATATATCAAAGGAAGTAAATAAGGTTAATGGTATGCAAAATAACGCTATTCCTGTTGTAGAGAATATCATTAATCAAGAGGTGAAAAGTTATATAACCTGGGTTAATAATTATAATAATAGAAGGTTGAAAAATGATAAACCTTATAAATTTATTGAAGCCAAAAAGTATCTTTCAGCATCATAAAACAAAAATTTATAAAATAAGAATTGCTATGAAAACGAAAATTATTTTAATTATAACATGTTTACTATTTAAAACGTTAAGCTCACAAACCGATTTTTTTTCGCTAGTAAGAAACGGAGATTTGACTACTATTAAAACCATGGTGTTAAAAGATAAAAGTATTGTTAATCAGTCAAACCATATGGGGTTTACGCCGTTAATAATAGCTGTATATAATAATCAAACCGAAGTATCTCAATATTTAATAGCGCAAGGGGCAAATGTAAATGCTAAAGATAACAGCGGTAACACGGCACTTATGGGAGCTGCATTTAAAGGATTTGTAAAAGAAGCAAAACTTTTAATTGATTCTGGTGCGAATGTAAATGCGCAAAATTATAACAAAGCAACAGCTTTAACTTTTGTAGCTACTTTTGGTTCGGGTGAATTAGCTAATTTGCTTTTAAATGCAAATGCAGATATAACCATTAAAGACAGTGAAGGTAAAACGCCTTTAGACCATGCTATAGCACAAGGAAACAATGCTGTTTTAAATGTTATAAAAACAAAGTTTAAGGGCTAATAAACAGTGATTTAATAAAAATTATAAATTAAATTGTAAATTTTAAATTAGTTTTTATATTTGCACCCACAAAATCTGAAAAAGAGAGGAGGTTAAGAGCTATGTTAATTATACCAATAAAAGAAGGAGAAAATATAGATAGAGCTTTAAAGCGTTACAAACGTAAGTTTGATAAAACTGGTACTAAGCGTGGATTACAAAATCGTAAGCAGTTTACCAAACCATCTATTGCTCGTAGAGCGCAATTACAAAAAGCGCAATATATCCAAACTCTTAGAGATGCAGAGTCATTATAATACTTAAACTCTCAATATTAAAAATCCCACTAGTTACAAGTGGGATTTTTTTGTTTTATATCTTTACAATTGTATAAAGATGTGTAACTTTAGTACAATAAATTTAAAGTAAACTTCCAAATCTTGTCTATTTCAGCATTTTCAGAATATTTATTACTCGAAAAAAAGTACTCCAGATTAACAGTAAAGGCATATCAAAAAGATATTACAGCATTTTCAGAATTTGTGTTTACTGAATTTCAAGACGAATCAATAAATAATGTTAACTACGCACAAATTCGTACTTGGATAGTTAGTTTGGTAGAAGCTGGTATAACTAACCGAAGTGTTAACCGTAAAGTTTCAGCATTAAACACATATTACAAATACTTAATAAAAAGCAATCAAATTAAAATTAACCCTTTAGTAAAACATAAAGCCTTAAAAACAAGTAAGAAGGTGCAAATACCATTTTCTGAATCTGAAATAAGTGAAGTGTTAAATAGTTTTGATGCAGATAAAAGTTTTGAAAGCTTAAGAGATAAGTTAATAATTGAACTATTTTATTCAACAGGTATAAGGCGTATAGAACTTGTTGAGTTAAAAGTATCAAATATTGATTTACATAATAAAACGTTAAAGGTGTTAGGGAAACGAAATAAGGAAAGATTAATGCCGTTATTAAATTCTGTAGTGCTAACACTAAAGGAGTATTTAGAAGAACGTAATAAGCAGTTTAAGTTAATCGATTTAGATAATCTATTTCTTACAAAAAAAGGAGTTAAAATATACGAAACACTTGTTTATCGAATAATAAATGATTATTTTAGTAAAGCATCTAGAAAAGTAAAAAAGAGTCCGCATATATTAAGACATTCTTTTGCTACTCATTTATTAAATCAAGGTGCAAACTTAAATGCTGTTAAAGAACTTCTAGGTCACTCTAGTTTAGCTGCCACACAAGTCTATACTCATAATAGTATAGCAGAATTAAAAAAGGTGCATATAAAAGCGCATCCTAGAAGTAAAAAATAGTATTAAATTATTGTCTAACTAAACCTTATTATTTAAGATGAAAGTAAACACGCAATCCGTAAATTTTAATGCAGATCAAAAGTTAATTGAATTTATTCAAAAAAGAATGGATAAATTAGATTTGTTTTATGATAAAGTTATTAAGTCTGATGTTTTTTTAAAAGTAGAAAACACTAGCGATAAAGCCAACAAAATTTTTGAAGCCAGAGTAAGCGTTCCCGGTGATAGTCTTGTGGTAAAAAAACAATGTAAATCTTTCGAAGAAGGAGCAGATACCGCAATTGCATCACTGGAGAGACAGTTAAAAAAGCGAAAAGAAAAATTAAGAGCTTATTTATAGTAAAATTTTTAAAAAAATGTTTTGAATAAAAAAATAAATCTCTACATTTGCAGTCCGTTAGAAATAACGGGCTTTTTTTATATGCTAAAAAGTATTAAAAAGCCGATGTAGCTCAGCTGGCTAGAGCAGCTGATTTGTAATCAGCAGGTCGTGGGTTCGAGTCCCTCCATCGGCTCAAATAAATCTAAAAAACTTGTTTTTTAGTAACGTTCTTAAAAAGAGTGAAAATATAAAATTGGGGAGATACTCAAGCGGCCAACGAGGGCAGACTGTAAATCTGCTGACTATGTCTTCGCAGGTTCGAATCCTGCTCTCCCCACATTTTTATGGATAAAATAATTGCGGGAGTAGCTCAGTTGGTAGAGCGTCAGCCTTCCAAGCTGAATGTCGCCGGTTCGAACCCGGTCTCCCGCTCTAATATTTAAGCCGGTGTAGCTCAGGGGTAGAGCGTTTCCTTGGTAAGGAAGAGGTCACGGGTTCAAATCCCGTCATTGGCTCTATATCAAAGAAGATGAAAAATTATTAGAATACACTAATATTATTATATAACTAAGATTAAATTATTTTTAACATGGCAAAAGGAACTTTCGATCGTTCAAAACCGCATTTAAATATAGGTACTATTGGACACGTAGATCACGGTAAAACAACTTTAACAGCTGCTATTACTAAAGTATTAGCTGATGCAGGTTTATCTGAAGCTAGAGATTTCGATCAAATCGATAATGCTCCAGAAGAAAAAGAAAGAGGTATTACTATTAATACGTCTCACGTTGAGTATCAAACAGCAAATCGTCACTACGCACATGTAGATTGTCCAGGTCACGCCGATTATGTAAAGAACATGGTAACTGGTGCTGCGCAAATGGATGGTGCTATTTTGGTTGTTGCTGCTACAGATGGTCCTATGCCACAAACTCGTGAGCACATCTTATTAGGTCGTCAGGTAGGTATTCCTCGTATCGTTGTTTTCTTAAACAAAGTTGATATGGTTGATGATGAGGAGTTATTAGAGTTAGTTGATATGGAAGTTAGAGATTTATTATCTTTCTACGAATATGATGGAGATAATGGTCCTGTAATATCTGGTTCTGCTTTAGGAGCTTTAAATGGTGAGCAAAAGTGGGTTGATACTGTGTTAGAGTTAATGCAAGCTTGTGATGATTGGATCGAAGAGCCTGTACGTGATATGGATAAGCCATTCTTAATGCCTATCGAAGATGTATTCTCAATTACTGGTCGTGGTACTGTTGCAACTGGTCGTATTGAAACTGGTGTAGCAAACACAGGAGATCCTGTAGAGATTATTGGTATGGGTGCAGAGAAGTTAACTTCTACTATTACTGGTATCGAAATGTTCCGTCAAATATTAGATAGAGGTGAAGCTGGTGATAATGCTGGTATCTTATTAAGAGGTATTGAGAAAACTCAAATATCTAGAGGTATGGTAATTACTAAGCCAGGGTCTGTAACTCCACATGCTAAATTTAAAGCTGAGGTTTATATCCTTAAAAAAGAAGAAGGTGGGCGTCACACTCCATTCCATAATAACTACCGTCCACAGTTTTACGTTCGTACAACTGATGTAACTGGTAATATTTCTTTACCTGATGGAGTTGAAATGGTAATGCCTGGTGATAACTTAACAATTACTGTTGAATTAATTCAACCAATTGCAATGAATGTAGGTTTACGTTTTGCAATTCGTGAAGGCGGTAGAACAGTAGGTGCTGGTCAGGTAACTGAAATTTTAGATTAACAAATCGAAATATTTTATACTAAAGGTGTTTCGTTAACACGAAATACCTTTAAGTATAAATACGGGTGTAGCTCAGTTGGTAGAGCACTGGTCTCCAAAACCAGGTGTCGGGAGTTCGAGTCTCTCCTCCCGTGCGAAATAGAAGAAATTAAACAGGTTGAATTTAGGTTCAACTTGTTTTTATTAAAAAAATAACATTATGGGAATTGTAAATTATATAAAGGAATCATTCGCAGAGCTTAAAAATAATGTGACATGGCCTTCTTGGGCAGAATCACAAAGTTTAACGGTTTTAGTAGCTGTGTTTTCTATTATATTTTCACTTGCTATTTGGGGTGTAGATACAGTTTTTAGTAAGGTTATTTCGGCTTACTTTCAATGGATTGGATAACATTTAAAAGTTAAAAAAGATTATGTCTGAAGTAAGTGAAAAAAAATGGTATGTAGTTCGTGCAGTTAGTGGTCAAGAGAACAAAATTAAAACATACATAGAAAATGAGATAGCACGTTTAGGAATGCAAGATTATGTAGACCAAGTTTTAGTTCCTACAGAGCGCGTAGTTCAGATTCGAAATGGAAAAAAAATACATAAAGAAAAAGTTTTTTTTCCTGGATATATAATGGTTCAAGCTAATTTAACAGGTGAAGTACCTCATATTATTCGTTCTGTTACAAATGTAATTGGTTTTTTAGGAGAAACAAAAGGAGGAGATCCGGTGCCTTTAAGACAATCTGAAGTAAACAGAATGCTAGGTAAAGTTGATGAATTGGCAGTAGAAGAAACATCTAATGTAGCTATTCCTTACACTAAAGGTGAAACGGTAAAAGTAGTTGATGGACCTTTTAATGGTTTTGATGGAACAATTGAAAACATTAATGAAGAGAAGCGTAAACTTGAAGTTATGGTGAAAATTTTTGGAAGAAAGACACCATTAGAATTAAGTTATATGCAAGTTGAAAAAGTATAATAATTGTTACACTATATAATGATATGTTTTTTGCTTCCAAACTAAATCATATCAAACTAAATTATTAAAAATGGCAAAAGAATTAGGTAAAGTAGTTAAGTTACAAGTTCGGGGAGGTGCTGCGAATCCGTCGCCACCGGTTGGACCCGCTTTAGGTGCTGCTGGAGTTAACATTATGGAGTTCTGTAAGCAATTTAATGCGAGAACTCAAGATAAAGCTGGTAAAGTATTACCGGTTGTTATATCTGTTTATAAAGACAAGTCTTTCGACTTCGTTATAAAAACTCCTCCAGCTGCAGTACAATTATTAGAAGCGGCCAAGGTGAAAAAAGGTTCAGGAGAACCAAACCGAAAAAAAGTAGCTAAAGTATCTTGGGACCAAGTAAAGGCTATTGCAGAAGATAAAATGCAAGATTTAAATGCTTTTGAAATTGAATCTGCAATGCGTATGGTTGCTGGTACAGCAAGATCTATGGGGATAACTGTTACTGGTCAATTCCCATCTTAATCTATTAAAGACATTACAAAATGGCAAGATTAACAAAAAAGCAAAAAGAAGCTTTAGCGAAAATTGAAAAAGGAAGAGTGTATTCATTAAATGAAGCATCTGCCTTAGTAAAAGAAGTTACCAATACAAAGTTTGACGCATCAGTTGATATTGCTGTACGTTTAGGAGTAGATCCTAGAAAGGCAAATCAAATGGTACGTGGTGTGGTTTCATTACCTCATGGTACTGGTAAAGACGTAAAAGTATTAGCATTAGTAACTCCAGATAAAGAAGCAGAAGCTAAAGAAGCTGGAGCAGACTATGTTGGTTTAGATGAATACCTTGATAAAATTAAAGGTGGATGGACTGACGTTGATGTAATTATTACTATGCCTAGTGTTATGGGTAAATTAGGTCCTTTAGGACGTGTATTAGGTCCTCGTGGTTTAATGCCAAATCCAAAAACAGGTACAGTAACTATGGATATAGCAAAAGCTGTTAGCGAAGTAAAAGCTGGTAAAATCGATTTTAAAGTTGATAAAACAGGTATCGTGCATGCTGCTATTGGAAAAGCATCTTTTAGTGCTGATAAAATTGCAGGAAATGCAAATGAATTATTACAAACATTAATAAAATTAAAACCAACAACTGCAAAAGGTACTTACGTAAAGAGTATTTTTATTTCTTCTACAATGAGTCCAAGTATTGCTGTTGATCCAAAAATTGGTTAATTAAGTTAAAACTTTTATTATGACAAGAGAAGAAAAATCACAAGTTATTGAGGAGTTAACTACAGAATTAGCCAATAATGCAAATATTTATTTAGCTGATATTTCTGGGTTAAACGCAGGAGCAACATCTGACTTACGTCGTGCTGCTTTTAAAGCAAACATAACAATGGCAGTTGTTAAAAATACCTTACTAGCAAAAGCAATGGAGGCTTCAGATAAAGAGTTTGGAGAGCTTCCTACAGTTTTAAAAGGTAATACATCTGTAATGTATGCAGAGACAGGTAACGCGCCTGCAAAGTTAATTAAAAACTTCCGCAAGAAGTCAGAAAAACCTTTGCTTAAAGGGGCTTTTATTGAGGAAGCAATTTACATTGGCGACGAGCAATTAGATGCTTTAGTTGAAATTAAGTCTAAAGACGAATTATTAGGTGAAATTGTAGGATTATTACAATCGCCTGCTAAAAACGTTGTTTCAGCACTTAAATCAAGTGGAGGAAAAATTGCAGGTATTATTAAAACGCTATCTGAAAAAGAGGGATAGTATTGGCGAGTACGCACTTTATTACAATTATATTATTAAAAAACACTATTAAAACGATAGAAAAATGGCAGATTTAAAAGATTTCGCAGAACAATTAGTTAACTTAACAGTTAAGGAAGTAAATGAGTTAGCTACTATATTAAAAGATGAGTATGGTATCGAGCCTGCTGCTGCTGCTGCAGTTGCTGTTGCTGGTCCTGCTGCAGGTGGTGGTGACGCTGCTGAAGAAAAAACTGAATTTGATGTAATCTTAAAAGCAGCTGGTGGTTCTAAATTAGCAGTTGTAAAATTAGTTAAAGAATTAACTGGTTTAGGATTAAAAGAAGCTAAAGGATTAGTTGATGATGCTCCATCTCCAATTAAAGAAGGTGTAGCTAAAGATGAAGCTGAAGCTTTAAAAACTCAATTAGAAGAAGCTGGAGCAGAAGTTGAGCTTAAGTAAGCTTTACTACTCTTAAAAACAAAGGTTTAGGTATATCCCGCTAAATAGCGGGATAACACCTAGACCATTTTGCGTATATAAAAGTATAGCAAATAAATTACTATTTTTCAGCGCTATTTAGAGCTGTTTTTACCCAAGTGTTTAAAGAACACTTTAACTATTTTTTTAATCAAAATTCCGTCCATTGATGTTGTCAACACAAGCTGAAAGATTAAATTTCTCCTCTATTGTTAATAGAACGGAATATCCAGATTTCTTGGATATTCAAATTAAATCGTTTCAAGATTTTTTCCAATTAGAAACTAAATCAGAAGAACGAGGAGATGAAGGTCTTTATAATACCTTCATGGAAAACTTCCCAATTACAGATTCTCGTAATCAATTTGTATTAGAGTTTTTAGATTACTTCGTAGATCCACCAAGATATTCTATTGAAGAGTGTATAGAAAGGGGACTTACCTATAGTGTACCACTAAAGGCTAGATTAAAGTTATATTGTACAGACCCAGAGCATGAAGATTTTGAAACTATTGTTCAAGATGTTTATTTAGGTACTATTCCTTACATGACACCTAGTGGAACCTTTGTAATAAATGGTGCAGAACGTGTTGTTGTTTCACAGTTACACCGTTCTCCAGGTGTGTTTTTTGGGCAATCATTTCATGCAAATGGTACTAAATTATATTCAGCTAGAGTTATTCCTTTTAAAGGATCATGGATAGAGTTCGCTACCGATATAAACCAAGTAATGTATGCTTATATCGATAGAAAGAAAAAATTACCTGTAACTACGCTTTTCCGTGCTATCGGTTTCGAGCGAGATAAAGATATATTAGAAATTTTTGATCTAGCTGAAGAGGCTAAAGTTTCTAAAACAGGTCTTAAAAAGTATCTAGGACGCAAACTAGCTGCTCGTGTACTTAATACATGGCATGAAGATTTTGTAGATGAAGATACAGGAGAAGTAGTATCAATCGAGCGTAACGAAATTGTACTTGATCGTGATACTATTTTAGATAAAGATAATATTGAAGAAATTATTGAAGCTGATGTTAAAACAATTCTGCTTCACAAAGAATCTAATGAACAAGGCGATTATGCTATAATTCATAACACCCTTCAAAAAGATCCTACAAATTCAGAAAAAGAAGCTGTAGAACATATATACCGTCAATTACGTAATGCAGAACCGCCTGATGAGGAAACTGCTCGTGGTATAATTGACAAGTTATTCTTTTCAGATCAACGTTATTCACTTGGTGAAGTAGGTCGTTATAGAATGAATAAAAAATTACAGTTAGATATTGGTATGGATAAGCAAGTGCTTACTAAAGAAGATATCATAACTATTATTAAGTACTTAATTGAACTTATCAACTCAAAAGCAGAGATTGATGATATTGATCACTTATCTAACCGTCGTGTACGTACAGTTGGTGAGCAATTATCTCAACAATTTGGTGTTGGTTTAGCTCGTATGGCGCGTACTATTCGTGAGCGTATGAATGTTCGTGATAACGAAGTATTTACTCCAATTGATTTAATTAATGCAAAGACATTATCTTCTGTAATTAATTCTTTCTTTGGTACAAACCAGTTATCTCAGTTCATGGACCAAACGAATCCATTAGCAGAGATCACTCACAAACGCCGTTTGTCAGCATTAGGTCCTGGTGGTCTGTCTCGTGAAAGGGCAGGTTTCGAGGTTCGTGATGTTCACTATACACACTACGGAAGACTTTGTCCTATTGAAACTCCAGAAGGACCAAACATTGGTCTTATTTCTTCACTTTCAGTTTATGCTAAAGTTAATTCAATGGGATTCATTGAAACCCCATATAGACCAGTTGAAAATGGTGTAGTCGATATTAAAAATGCACCAACATACTTAAGTGCTGAAGAAGAAGAGGAAAAGTTAATCGCTCAAGCAACTGTTAATGTTGATGAGGATGGTAAGATATTACATGATAAGGTAATTGCACGTATGGAAGGTGATTTCCCTGTAATTGAACCGACTGATTTACATTATACTGATGTAGCTCCAAACCAAATTTCCTCTATCTCGGCTTCTTTAATTCCATTTTTAGAGCATGATGATGCAAACCGTGCTTTAATGGGATCTAACATGATGCGTCAAGCTGTACCATTATTAAGAGTAGATTCTCCTATTGTAGGAACAGGTCTTGAACGTCAGGTTGCTAAAGATTCCAGAGTATTAATTAATGCAGAAGGAACTGGAGAAGTTTTATATGTTGATGCAAACGAAATTAAAATTAGATATGATAGATCTGAAGATGAAGCTAAAGTAAGTTTCGATTCAGACATTAAAACATATCCATTAATCAAATTTAGAAAAACGAACCAAGGTACCTCAATCAACCTTAAGCCAATTGTTGTTAAAGGTGATACAGTAACAAAAGGTCAAGTTTTATGTGAAGGTTATGCTACACAGCAAGGGGAATTAGCTCTTGGTAGAAACATGAAAGTGGCCTTCATGCCATGGAAAGGTTATAACTTTGAGGATGCGATTGTAATTTCAGAAAAAGTTGTTCGTGAAGACATATTTACATCTATTCATATTGATGAGTACTCTTTAGAGGTTAGAGATACTAAATTAGGTAACGAAGAATTAACTAATGATATCCCTAACGTTTCAGAAGAAGCCACAAAAGATTTAGATGAAAACGGTATGATTCGTGTAGGTGCCGAGGTTAAACCTGGCGACATCTTAATTGGAAAAATCACACCAAAAGGGGAAAGCGATCCTACTCCAGAAGAAAAATTATTACGTGCTATTTTTGGTGATAAAGCTGGAGATGTTAAAGATGCATCTTTAAAAGCTTCTCCATCATTAAATGGTGTTGTAATTGAGAAGAAATTATTTGCTAGAGCAGTAAAAGATAAACGTAAGAGAGCTCAAGACAAAGATGATATTTTAGCTTTAGAGGCACAATACGACAGAAAGTTTGACGATTTAAAAGAAATTTTAGTTGAAAAACTATTCTCTATTGTAAACGGTAAAACAGCTCAAGGAATTTTTAATGATTTAGGTGAAGAAGTATTACCAAAAGGTAAAAAATTCACTTTAAAAATGTTAAATGCAGTTGATGATTATGCGCATTTAGTTTCAGGTAAATGGACTACCGATGAGCATACAAACCAATTAGTAGCTGATTTAATTCACAATTACAAAATCAAAGAAAACGATTTACAAGGTGCATTACGTCGCGAGAAGTTTACTATTTCTGTAGGTGACGAGTTACCATCAGGAATTATTAAACTTGCTAAAGTTTACATAGCTAAAAAACGTAAGCTTAAAGTTGGTGATAAAATGGCAGGTCGTCACGGTAACAAAGGTATTGTTGCTCGTATTGTTCGTCAAGAAGATATGCCATTCTTAGAAGACGGAACTCCTGTAGATATAGTACTTAACCCACTAGGTGTACCATCTCGTATGAACATTGGTCAAATTTATGAAACTGTTCTTGGATGGGCTGGACAAAAATTAGATAGAAAATACGCTACACCAATTTTTGATGGTGCAACTATCGATCAGATTAATGCATTAACAGACGAGGCTGGGATACCACGTTACGGACATACATATTTATATGATGGCGGTACAGGTGAGCGCTTCGATCAGCCAGCAACAGTAGGTGTAATCTACATGTTAAAGTTAGGACACATGGTAGATGATAAAATGCACGCACGTTCTATAGGACCTTACTCATTAATTACTCAACAACCTCTTGGTGGTAAAGCACAATTTGGTGGTCAGCGTTTTGGTGAGATGGAAGTTTGGGCACTTGAAGCATACGGTGCATCAAGTACTTTACGAGAAATTTTAACTGTAAAATCTGATGACGTAATTGGTAGAGCAAAAACTTACGAAAGTATAGTTAAAGGTGAGCCAATGCCAGATCCTGGTTTACCAGAATCATTCAATGTATTAATGCATGAATTGAAAGGTTTAGGATTAGATATCAGATTAGAGGAGTAAAAAAACATAGTTAACATCCACAGTTTAGATTGAAATATAAACTGTGGATGAAAGCTGAAGACTAAAAAACATGGCAAGAAAACAAGATAAGAATACAGTAAAGAGATTTAATAAAATCTCAATTGGTTTAGCATCACCAGAGTCTATTTTAGCAGAATCTCGTGGCGAGGTTTTAAAACCAGAAACTATCAATTATCGAACTCACAAACCAGAAAGAGATGGTTTGTTCTGTGAGCGTATTTTTGGTCCTGTAAAGGATTACGAGTGTGCTTGTGGTAAATATAAAAGAATCCGTTATAAAGGTATTGTTTGCGACCGTTGTGGTGTTGAAGTAACAGAGAAGAAAGTACGTCGCGATAGAGTAGGACACATTAACTTAGTTGTGCCAGTAGCACATATTTGGTATTTCCGTTCTTTACCTAACAAAATTGGTTATTTACTTGGTTTACCTTCTAAGAAATTAGATATGATAATTTACTACGAACGTTATGTAGTAATTCAGCCAGGTAATGCTAAAAATGAAGAAGGTGAGCCTTTACAAAAATTAGATTTCCTTACGGAAGAAGAATATTTAAATATATTAGAAGCACTTCCGCAAGACAATCAATATTTAGATGACACCGACCCTAATAAGTTTATAGCTAAAATGGGAGCAGAGTGTTTAATCGAGTTATTAGCTAGAATAGATTTAGAGACTTTATCATACGAATTACGTCATAAAGCAAACACTGAAACGTCTAAACAACGTAAAACAGAAGCTTTAAAGCGTTTACAAGTGGTTGAAGCTTTACGTGAATCTAACAACAACCGCGAAAACAGACCAGAATGGATGATTATGAAGGTTATTCCAATCATTCCGCCAGAATTACGTCCGTTAGTACCGTTAGATGGTGGTCGTTTCGCAACTTCAGATTTAAATGATTTATACCGTCGTGTTATTATTCGTAACAACCGTTTAAAGCGTTTAGTTGAAATTAAAGCACCTGAAGTAATTTTACGTAACGAAAAGCGTATGTTACAAGAATCTGTAGATTCGTTATTTGATAACACACGTAAATCTTCAGCAGTAAAAACCGATTCTAATCGTCCGTTAAAATCTTTATCAGATAGTTTAAAAGGTAAGCAAGGACGTTTCCGTCAAAACTTACTTGGTAAACGTGTAGATTACTCGGCACGTTCGGTAATTGTTGTAGGTCCAGAATTAAAATTATTTGAATGTGGATTGCCAAAAAATATGGCAGCAGAACTTTACAAGCCTTTTGTAATTAGAAAGTTAATTGAAAGAGGTATTGTAAAAACTGTAAAATCTGCAAAGAAAATTATAGATAAAAGAGAGCCTGTGGTTTGGGATATCTTGGAAAATGTTCTTAAAGGACATCCAGTATTACTAAACCGTGCTCCTACATTACACCGTTTGGGTATTCAAGCTTTCCAACCTAAGTTAATTGAAGGTAAAGCAATACAATTACACCCATTAGTTTGTACGGCATTTAACGCCGATTTCGATGGTGATCAAATGGCGGTGCATTTACCTTTAGGTCCAGAGGCAATCTTAGAGTGTCAATTATTAATGTTGGCATCGCATAATATTTTAAACCCTGCAAATGGTTCGCCAGTAGCAGTACCTTCTCAGGATATGGTTCTTGGTTTATATTATATGACTAAAGAGCGTAAGTCTACACCAGATTTACCAATAAAAGGAGAAGGCTTAACATTCTATTCTCCAGAAGAAGTAGAAATTGCTTTTAATGAAAAGCGTGTAGACTTAAATGCATCAATTAAAGTCCGTACGATTGATATTAATGAAGAAGGTAAGTTAGACAGAATGATTATTGAAACAACTGTTGGACGTGTGTTATTTAATCAACACGTACCACAAGCAGCTGGTTTTATCAACAAAGTACTAACTAAAAAGTCGTTAAGAGATATTATCGGTGATATTCTAAAAGCAACATCTGTTCCCGAAACTGCGGATTTCTTAGATGCGATTAGAACTTTAGGATTTAATTTTGCATTTAAAGGTGGTTTATCATTTAGCTTAGGAGATATTATTATTCCACCAGAAAAGCAATCTATGATTGATGCCGCCAATACTAAAGTAGATGGCATTACAGGTAATTACAACATGGGGCTTATTACTAACAATGAGCGTTATAACCAAGTTATCGATATCTGGACATCAACTAACGCTGAATTAACCGAGTTGTCTATGAAGCGTATTCGCGAAGATCAACAAGGGTTTAACTCTGTGTTTATGATGCTTGATTCTGGAGCTCGTGGTTCTAAAGAGCAGATTCGTCAGTTAACTGGTATGCGTGGTTTAATGGCAAAGCCTAAAAAATCAAATGCCGGAGGTGGTGAAATTATTGAAAACCCAATTCTTTCTAACTTTAAAGAGGGGCTTTCAATTTTAGAATACTTTATTTCTACTCACGGTGCTCGTAAAGGTCTTGCAGATACTGCATTAAAAACTGCAGATGCAGGTTACTTAACACGTCGTTTAGTTGATGTTTCTCAAGATGTTATTATCAATTCAGAAGATTGTGGTACATTAAGAGGTGTCGAAGTTGAAGCACTTAAGAAAAACGATGAAATAGTTGAAACATTAGAGGCAAGAATTGTTGGTAGAGTATCATTAAACGATGTAAATAATCCTTTAACAGATGAGTTATTGGTATCTGCAGGACAATTAATTGATGATAAAATAGCTAAAACTATTGGAGATTCTCCTGTTGAGTCTATTGAAGTTCGTTCACCATTAACATGTGAAGCTTTACAAGGTATTTGTGCTAAATGTTACGGTCGTAACTTAGCCTCTGGTAAAATGGTTCAGCGAGGCGAAGCAGTTGGTGTTGTAGCGGCACAATCAATTGGAGAACCTGGTACACAGTTAACACTTCGTACTTTCCACGTGGGCGGTATTGCAGGAAACATTTCAGAAGAAAATAAACTTATAGTTAAGTTTGATGGTGTAGCTGAAATTGAAGATTTAAAAACAGTTAAAGGTCAAGATAACGAAGGTAACGATATTGATATTGTTATTTCTAGAACATCAGAACTTAAACTTATAGATAAGAAAACAGGCATTGTTTTAAGTACAAATAATATTCCTTATGGTTCTACACTAAATATTAAAAATGGTGCTAGTTTAAGTAAGGGGGATGTAGTTTGTTCTTGGGATCCATATAACGGTGTAATTATTTCAGAATTTGCTGGTAAAGTAAGATATGAAAACATCGAGCAAGGTATTACTTACCAAGTTGAGATTGATGAACAAACAGGTTTCCAAGAAAAAGTAATTTCAGAATCTAGAAATAAAAAGCTTATCCCAACCCTTCATATTGAAGATGGAAATGGAGAAGTAATTCGCTCTTACAACTTACCAGTTGGGGCACACCTTATGATTGATGACGGAGAGAAAATTAATGTTGGTAAAATTTTAGTAAAAATACCACGTAAATCGGCTAAAGCTGGTGATATTACGGGTGGTTTACCGCGTGTAACCGAATTATTCGAAGCACGTAACCCATCTAACCCAGCTGTTGTTTCAGAAATAGATGGTGTTGTATCTTTTGGTAAAATTAAGCGTGGTAACCGTGAAATTATCGTAGAGTCTAAATTAGGCGAGATTAAAAAATACTTGGTTAAATTATCAAATCAAATTCTTGTACAAGAAAATGATTTTGTAAAAGCAGGTATGCCGCTCTCTGATGGTTCTGTAACACCTAACGACATATTAAACATTAAAGGGCCTTCAGCAGTACAACAATATTTAGTAAACGAAGTACAGGAAGTTTACCGTTTACAAGGTGTAAAAATTAACGATAAGCATTTTGAAGTTGTTGTAAGACAAATGATGCGTAAAGTTAGAATTATTGATTCGGGAGATACTCTATTCTTAGAAGATCAATTAGCACACAAAGCTGATTTTATTAAGGAAAATGATGATATTTTCGGTATGAAGGTAATTGAAGATGCTGGAGACTCTGTTAATCTTAAAGAAGGGCAAATAGTTTCACCTCGTCAATTACGTGATGAAAACTCAATTTTACGTCGTGAAGATAAAAATCTTGTTGTAGCTCGTGATGCACAACCAGCAACAGCAACACCTATTCTTCAGGGTATTACAAGAGCGTCACTACAAACTAAATCTTTTATTTCTGCAGCATCCTTCCAGGAAACTACAAAAGTACTTAACGAAGCAGCTGTAGCTGGTAAAGTAGATACTTTAGAAGGCTTAAAGGAAAATGTAATTGTAGGTCATAGAATTCCTGCAGGTACAGGTATGCGTAAGTATAGCGACATTATTGTAGGTTCGAAAGAAGAGTTCGACCAAATGATGCAAGTAAAACAAGAATTAAATTATAATTAATAATTTTTGTTATTCCCGCGAAGGCGGGAATCTATAAAATAAAAGCCTTCATGTATAAACGTGAAGGCTTTTTTTAATGAATTTATAATAATAAAACTTTTATTTAAAGTTAAAAAATAGTTTCAAATGGCAGACGAAAAGAATAAACCAAAACAAGGGCAAATAAATATAGAGTTAGATGAAAAAGTAGCTGAAGGTACATATTCTAACTTGGCCATAATTAATCATTCTGTATCCGAATTTGTAGTCGATTTTGTTAACATAATGCCGGGTGTACCTAAGAGCAAGGTTAAATCTAGAATTATATTAACACCACAACATGCTAAACGATTATTAAAAGCGTTAAACGACAATGTACAACGTTTTGAGCAAGCACATGGTGAAATAAAAGATTACGAGCAACCTCCAATTCCTTTAAATTTTGGACCAACAGGACAAGCATAAAAAAAAGCCTTTAAAATTAATTTTAAAGGCTTTTTTTTATTGAAATTAAATTTATTCAAACTCCGATGTGAAGTGTAATTTTACACTCGGGTATTTTTGCTGTGTCATTTGCAGTGAAAATGGAGAGTCTGATAAAAACACCAATTGACCTTGCTTGTCTTTTGCTAAAAAGCGCTGTTTAACTCTTAAGAACTCTTTATATTCATCAGATTTTGGATCATCTGGATCTACCCAACAGGCCTTATGAACATTTAAGTTTTCGTAAGTACATTTTGCTCCATATTCATGTTCTAATCGATATTGAATTACCTCGTATTGTAAAGCGCCAACGGTACCAATTACTTTTCTACCGTTAAGTTCTAAAGTAAAAAGTTGTGCTACACCTTCATCCATTAATTGATCGATACCTTTAAAAAGCTGTTTCGATTTCATTGGATCAGCATTGTTTATATATCTAAAATGCTCAGGAGAAAAACTAGGAACGCCTTTATAGTTTAAAATTTCTCCTTCTGTTAAGGTATCACCAATTTTAAAACTCCCTGTATCCTGTAAACCAACAATATCTCCAGGATACGATATATCTACAATTTCTTTCTTTTCAGCAAAAAACGCATTTGGGCTCGAGAATTTAAGTTTTTTATTATTTCTTACATGAAGGTATGGCGTATTACGTTTAAATTCACCAGAAACAATTTTAACGAAAGCTAAACGGTTACGATGATTTGGGTCCATGTTTGCATGAATTTTAAAAACAAAGCCTGTAAATTTCTTTTCATCTGGTTTTACCAAACGTTCTTCACTTTGTTTAGCTCTTGGTTTTGGTGCTATTTCAACAAAACAATCTAATAACTCGCGAACTCCAAAATTATTTAATGCGGAACCAAAAAATACAGGTTGTTGATTGCCTTCTAAGTAATCCGTTTTATTAAACTCTGGGTATATACCTTCAACTAACTCTATTTCTTCTCTTAAGGTATTAGCCGATTTTTCTCCAATTAATTCATCCAATTCAGGAGAAGATAAATCAGAAATTTCAATAGTTTCTTCAATATTTTTTCGGCTATCTCCACTAAATAAGTTTACATTTTTTTCCCAAATGTTGTAAATACCTTTAAATTCATAACCCATGCCAATAGGGAAACTTAAAGGAGCTACTTTTAAACCTAGTTTTTGTTCAACTTCATCTAACAAATCAAAAGCATCTTTACCTTCACGGTCAAGTTTATTAATAAACACAATCATAGGAATGTTTCTCATACGGCAAACTTCAACCAACTTTTCAGTTTGTTCCTCAACACCTTTTGCCACATCAATAACAACAATTACACTATCTACGGCTGTTAAAGTTCTAAAGGTATCTTCAGCAAAATCTTTATGTCCAGGTGTATCTAGAATGTTTATTTTTGTACCGTTATACTCAAATGCTAAAACAGAGGTAGCCACCGAGATACCACGTTGGCGCTCAATTTCCATAAAGTCACTAGTAGCACCTTTTTTAATTTTATTACTTTTTACAGCGCCAGCTTCTTGAATAGCACCACCAAAAAGTAATAGCTTCTCTGTTAATGTTGTTTTACCTGCATCTGGGTGAGAAATAATACCAAAAGTCCTTCTGCGTTGTATTTCTTTTAAAAAACTCATAAAATTTTAAATAAATGGGATGCAAATATACTACTTAATACACCAAATATTGTAGAACTTTACAGGGCTTTTTAATTTAGTAAATACATTGTTAGTTTAAATTTTACTTGGTATTTTTGTTTACTATGGAAGAAGAAAAAGTAATTCTTGTAAATGAACAAGATGAACAAATAGGATTAATGGGTAAAATGGAGGCTCATGAAAAAGCATTATTACATCGTGCATTTTCAGTTTTTGTTTTTAATGATAAGCATGAATTAATGTTACAGCAGCGTGCTTTTAGCAAATACCATTCTCCGGGCTTATGGACAAATACATGTTGTAGCCACCAGCGTGAAGGTGAAAGTAATATAGAAGCTGGAAAACGTAGATTATTTGAAGAAATGGGATTTGTAACCGAGTTAGAAGAAACAACTTCATTTATTTATAAAGCCCCTTTTGAAAATGGATTAACAGAACATGAGTACGACCATATTATGCTAGGGTACTTTAACGATGCCCCAGAAATTAATACAGATGAAGTTGAAGCTTGGAAATGGATGCCTTTAGAAGCCGTAAAAAATGATATTAATTTAAATCCAGATACTTATACCGAGTGGTTTAAAATTATTTTTGAAAAGTTTTATAAACACATAAATATTACAAAGCCATGAAAGCCACAGTAAGCAGAAAAGCCCATTTTAACGCTGCTCACAGACTTTATCGAGCAACTTGGAGCGACGATAAAAATAAAGCTGTTTTTGGTAAGTGTAGTAACCCTAACTTTCATGGACATAATTACGAGTTAATTGTAAGTGTAACAGGAGAGATAGATAACGAAACAGGTTTTGTTATAGATATGAAGGTTTTAAAAGATTTAATTTATGAAGAAATTGAGCAAACTTTCGATCATAAAAATTTAAATTTAGAGGTTGAAGTCTTTAAAACACTAAATCCAACAGCCGAAAATATAGCTGTTGTTATATACAACATTTTAAAACCAAAACTATCAAAGCATCTAGATTTACAAATAACACTGTACGAAACTCCACGAAATTTCGTTACCTATAGTGGTAAATAAAAAACTTTATAAGTTGTAAAAATAAAAAGAGTTTTATATTTATTTTAAATGTAATTTTGCATTAAATTAAAATTTATATTATGGCAAATGTTAGAGATTTAAAAAAAGACATAAATTATGTTCTAGGGGATATTATTGAAGCTGTTTACGTATGGGAAATGGAAAATACAGATAAGGATACAAAAGAGAGCGAAGCAATAATTGATGAAGCTATTGAAACGTTTGATGTTTTAATAGCAAAAGTAAATGCAAAAGATGTAGAAACCCCAAAGGCTCATTTTAAGGCAATTAACCTTGAACTGGAAGAAAAAGGGAAGGCGTTAATAGAAAAGATTAATAAATTAAGTTAATTTTTTTTAGAAAGTGCTTGCAAATTTAATTTTTGCGATTATATTTGCACCCGCAATTACGCCGATGTAGCTCAGCTGGCTAGAGCAGCTGATTTGTAATCAGCAGGTCGTGGGTTCGAGTCCCTCCATCGGCTCAAAACACTTAAACGTGTTGCGAAAAAAAACCTTTCAAATTTTAATTTGAAAGGTTTTTTGTTTTATAAGAGTTGTTTATGCACTATAGCAATTACTCTTTTTCTTTTATTTCTTTAATAAATGCATCAAGCTCTTTTCCATATAAAGAGTTTTTTATCTCTGGAGTTAGGCTTTGGTTAATAGTATCTAAATACTTTACTTGTGCATTGTAAATTTCAGAAAGTGCTAAATATGGAGCAACTTCGCTGTCTTTATGGTTAAGTGCAAAATTTACAGTATATAGGTATTGCCTTTTTAATAATGAGTTAGATAATTTTATTAAAGAGTCATTGGCTATTGAATCTCCTCTGCGTTGCGCTTCAAATTGTTCTTTAATAAGCTCTAAACGCTTGTTTTTTAATTTAGAAAGCATCGCTCTATATTCTTCGTATATTTCTTGTTGCTTAGAGCCTTTAATTTTAGCATCAAAAACAAAATTTTTAAGAGTTGTGTTAATTTCGGTAACTCCTTTATCAGCAAAAAACTGAATACGATCTTGTTCAGTACTTTTTTTATCTAAATCTAAAATGAACATTTCAGGAGATTTTAAGCTTGCTTGCAGTTCAAAGTTAGAGGTACCATTTAATACAAGGCTATCTACTGTTATTAGTATTGTATCTTGTACTTTTTTTAGGTAAACGGTTCCTTTTTTTAAACCTTTTATATTTCCTTTTACAATTAAATCGTTTTCTGTTTTACCACAAGAAAATAGAAGAGCTGTTACAGCTATTAACCAAATATGTTTCATTAATTTTTGTTTTAAGGTTAGCAAATATCTTATAATTTAAATAATAATACTAATCGGTTTTTAATTAAATAACACTAGGGGTTCTTTTTTTGTTAAATAAATACTAATGGAAAACAGGTTTTAAGTTTTTGGCACGAGAATTGATTACTAGTTAGTAATTACATTCAAATAATAGTTTATTGAGTGGTTACTTTAAACTTTAGATTGTAATTCAAATTTTGGTTAGTTAGTTAGATAAAAAACACCTTTTAATAAGGTGTTTTTTTATTGGTTAGAATTAATTTTAGAGAAACATTTTAGCTTATAAATATGTTTTTTATCGATTAAATGCGTTTTTTTGATTTTAAATGTTAAAAAAAAGTACATTTCATCGAATAACAATGTTTTTCGTCGTTATTCATGTTTTAAGAATTATATATTTGTTGTGTACTAAATAACACACTTTTTAGTTCAATGGATTAATTAATTAATATTTGCATTATGTTGTTGATGCGGTTATCCCCAAATCTAACCATCATAAGTAAAGAAGCAAATTGAGAAAAAACCGAGTTTGAGGGAACTCGGTTTTTTTATGCAATAAAATCAAGTATACTAATAGGTTTATTGATTATGCCTTAATTAATTTTTAAATTAGCATTATTATGACGTATAAGATTTTTATTTTAATATGTGTTTTAACTTTTAAAGGTTTTGCTCAACTTCCTGAAGGGTTTGTTTATGTAAAAGATATAATTCCTGATTTGGATGTTGAACTAAGGTATAATACAACTAATAATTTTTTAGGAAAGCATGTTAACGGTTACTACGGTAACACTTTAATTCTTACTGAACAAGCGGCTGAAGCTTTAAAATTGGTGCAAGAAGAACTTCAAAAACAAAATTTGTGTTTAAAGGTTTATGATGGTTACAGACCGCAGGAAGCCGTTAATCATTTTGTTAAATGGGCTAGAGTATTAGATGATACTATAAATAAATCAACTTTTTATCCAAAGGAAAACAAAAAGAATTTGTTTAAAAACGGTTATATCGCTTCTAAGTCTGGACATAGTAGAGGAAGTACAGTCGATTTAACAATAATTGATGCTAATACAGGAACACCTATCGATATGGGAAGTCCATTTGATTTTTTTGGACAACAATCGTGGGTTACGTTTGGCAAAATAACCAAAAAGCAGCATGATAATAGAATATTGCTTCAGCGTGTTATGCAAAAGCACGGATTTAGAAGTTACTCCAAAGAATGGTGGCATTTCACTTTACGCGGTGAGCCTTTTCCTAAAACCTATTTTAATTTCCCTATAAAATAAAGTTTAATACCAGCGCTTTTTCTTCTTTTTTGAAGCTGTACTTTTTCGTCCTTTTTTATGTTTACTACCTGTTTTTTTAGATTTATGAACAAGAGGTTTAGCTTTTGGATCTAATGGATATGGATGTTCTGCTTCAATAGGAATTTCTAATTGAATAAGTTGTTGAATAGTTTTAATGTAACTCTTTTCATCAGCAGAACATAGCGAATAAGCTGTTCCGGTTTTACCAGCGCGAGCAGTTCTACCAATGCGATGCACATAGGTTTCGGGTACGTTAGGTAAATCGAAATTTATAACAGCATCCAATTCATTAATATCTATACCACGTGCCGCAACATCTGTAGCAATAAGAATATTAACGTAGCCATTTTTAAATTTATTTAAAGCATCTTGTCGTAAATTTTGTGTTTTATCGCCATGAATACTATCAACTTTATAACCGTTTTTAGTTAATGTTTGTTCAAGTTTGTTTACTCCAAATTTGGTTCGTCTAAAAATTATAATACTACCTTTAATAGTGTTTCGAAGTAAGTGTAAACATAATTCCATTTTATTACGTTTAGGTACGTAATATAAAATTTGATTAATGTTTTTTGAAGTTGAAGAATTTGTAGCAACTTCAATACGTTCTGGAGTATTTAAAATGGTGTTGGCAAGTTGCTCAACTTTTGCAGGTATGGTTGCAGATAATAATAAAATTTGCTTTTCTTTTGTACAAAGGCGTTCAATTTTTTTAACATCATCAATAAAGCCCATGTCTAACATTAAGTCGGCTTCATCTAATACTAAAGTTTCGACATAGTCTAAATTTAGTAAATCTTGTTTGTGTAAATCGAGTAAACGACCTGGTGTTGCAATTAAAATATCGACACCTTTATTTAAAATATCTTTTTGAGGTTCTATAGATGTACCTCCAAAAATTACAGTAGATCTTAAGTTTGTATATTTTCCTAAAGTTTTAAAGTTATCTTGAATTTGAGAGGCCAATTCTCGCGTTGGGCTAACAATTAAAGCTTTAACTTTTTTGCCTTTTTTAGGTGCATCTTGATAATCGAAAAACTTTTGAAGAATAGGTAAAGCAAAAGCAGCTGTTTTACCTGTACCTGTTTGTGCAGAAACAATAACATCTTTATTGTTTAAAACAGAAGGAATTGTTTTTTCTTGAACCAATGTAGGGGCAAGGTAACCCGCTTCATCAATTGCTTTTAAAATAGGTTTGTTTAACTTAAAATTTGAAAATGACATACAAGAATTTTAGGCAAAGATACGGTAAAGAAAGTCAATTTGTTTTTAATTCAATTTAGGTTTTAAAATATCCAAATAAAAAAAAGCCATCTTGAATAGATGGCCTTTATATATAAAGATAATTGTTATTAATTATTCGCCTAAAAACGGGTAACGATAATCGGTTGGTGTTACAAATGTTTCTTTAATCATTCTTGGCGACACCCAACGTAATAAGTTTTGTGCGCTACCTGCTTTATCATTTGTTCCAGAAGCTCTAGCACCACCAAATGGCTGTTGACCAACAACGGCTCCGGTAGGTTTATCGTTTATATAAAAGTTACCTGCACTGTTTTGTAAAGCTTCAGTAGCTTGTGTAATTGCATATCTATCGGTTGATAAAATGGCACCGGTTAAGGCATACTCGCTAGTTTCATCTACTAATTTTAAAGTTTCCGCGTAAGCGTCATCTTCATAAACATAAATAGTAATTACAGGTCCAAAAAGTTCGGTACACATGGTTGTGTATTTTGGGTTTGTTGTTACTATTACCGTAGGTTCTATAAAATACCCTTTGCTTTTATCGTAATTTCCACCAGCTATAATTTCGGCATCGGTATCGTTTTTAGCACCATCAATATATTTTGCTAATTTATTGAAAGAACCTTCGTGAATTACAGCAGTAATAAAGTTGCTCATATCTTCGGGAGAACCCATTTTAAAAGAAGCAATATCTTCTAAAACAAAATGCTTAACATCTGCCCAAATGCTTTTTGGTATGTAAGCTCTAGAAGCTGCACTACATTTTTGCCCTTGAAACTCAAAAGCACCACGTGAAATAGCTGTTGCTACTTGTTTTGCATTAGCCGATTTATGTGCTACAATAAAATCTTTACCACCAGTTTCACCAACAATTCGTGGGTAAGTTTTGTAGTTGTGTATATTGTTACCTATTTGTTTCCAAAGTTCTTTGAAAATAAAGGTAGAACCTGTAAAATGTAAACCTGAAAAATCTGGACTTGCAAGTACAGTTTCGGTAATCATTGCTGGATCTCCAAATACCACGTTAATTACACCGGCAGGTACACCAGCTTCTTTAAATACATCCATTATAACTTTAGCTGAATATACTTGGCTATCACTTGGTTTCCAAACAACAACATTACCCATTAAAGCCATACATGCTGGTAAATTCCCTGCAATAGCAGTGAAATTAAATGGTGTAACAGCATAAGTGAAACCTTCTAGTGGTCTGTATTCAATACGGTTCCAAGCATCGCTTGTGCTTTCTGGTTGCTCCATGTAAATATCAGTCATAAACTGTACATTAAAACGTAAAAAGTCTATAAACTCGCAAGCCGCATCAATTTCGGCTTGGTGAATGGTTTTAGACTGAGCAATCATAGTTGCAGCATTAATTTTTGCACGGTAAGGACCGGCAATTAACTCGGCAGCTTTTAAAAATATACCAGCGCGTTGTTCCCAAGGCATTAAACTCCACGTTTTTCTAGCTTCTAAAGCTGTAGAGATGGCGTTTTCAACATGACTTTTTTCTGCTAAATGAAACGTTCCTACAATATGTTTATGGTCATGGGGAGGCGACATTTCTTTAGTGTTACCTGTTTCGATATTTTCACCATTAATATATAGTGGTACATCAATTTTGCTATTAAACATGTCCTTGTATGCAGTAAGTACTTCTGCGCGTTCTGGTGTTCCAGGAGCATAAGATTTTACAGGTTCGTTTACGGCAATAGGTACGTTAAAAAAGCCTTTTCCCATGATTTGTTGTTTTTTGTTATTGAAAATTCATTAATTGAGCCACAAAATTACGAATTTTTAAATGAATAATGATGATTGTATTTCCCCAAAAATGTGTTAATATTTAGTTTATATTTGTAAACTGCTAACCTGTTTAAAAGCTTATTTGTAACATGTGTACAGTTTCTATATTTCCTAAAGGAGATAATGATTTTATTTTAACCTCCAACCGAGATGAGGCGCCTAGTAGAATATCTTTGCCTCCAAGTTTTTACGATTTTAATGGAAAAAAAATGTTATATCCAAAGGATGAATTATCTGAGGGTACTTGGGTAGGTGTTAGTGAAAACAATCGGCTAATTTGTTTGCTTAATGGAGGTTTTAAACTCCATACACGACAACCTATATACAGGAAGAGTAGAGGTATAGTGGTTAAAGAGTTATTGGTAGCCCCACATATTATAAATATATTTAATGATTACAATTTTTTAGGAATTGAACCATTTACTTTAGTGATTGCAGATTGGAACGATGGTTTACAATTTTATCAGTTTGTTTGGGATGGCTTAGAAAAGTACTTTGAAAAATTACCTTTAGAGCCTAAAATTTGGTCTTCGGCAACTTTATACACTACAAGTATGAAAGTTGAAAGATTAGAATGGTTTAAAGAATTTGTAGAAACTAATGAAAATTCTGCAAACAATATTCTTGATTTTCATAAATACGCAGGAAAAGATAATAACGAATACGGTACGGTAATTAATCGTGGTTTTGTAAAAACCACAAGTATTACTCAAGTTTGTAAAACAGGAACAACAGTAGAAATGAGGTACGAAAACGTTCGTAATAAATTTGTTTCTAAAGAACAGTTTAAATTTCCTGAGCCTATAAATGAATAATACAGGAATTATTATAACCTTAGCTTATCCTGAAACTATTGTTATGGTTGCCGATGAGTGGTATTCTCCTTTTTTAAGGTTTATTGGTATAGGTAAAAAAGATTATTTAAGAGCAGGACATGCCGCATTAGTTTTAATAAATAAGGAAACCGGAATTTTAGAGTATCATGATTTTGGTAGGTATATTACTCCGGAACCAACAGGACGGGTTAGAGGTAAAGATACCGATAATGAATTACATTTTCCTATTCAAGCAATAATTCAAGAAAATCAAATAATTAATTTAAATGAAATTTTAAAGTTTCTTGCTACTAAGCCAAAGTTAACTCATGGAGAAGGTAAACTTGTAGCGTCGGTGTGTACTAAAGTTAATTATTTAAAAGCACGTACGCACATTACCAAAATGCAAAACAAACATTTTATTAGATATGCCGCTTTTATAAAAAACGCTTGTAATTGTGCACGTTTTGTAACGGAAAGTTTAATAGCTTCGGTTACAGATGGTAATGTTAAAAAAGCTTTGAAAAAATCGTTATGGTTTACGCCAAGTACTGTTGGTAATGTGTTGTTAGCAAATACAGAAAGTGCAGTTTATGAAGTTGCAGAAACTGGTGAAATTTCAATATTTAAAGGTTCTCAAAAAAGTGAAAATTTACGATGTTTTTTAGATAGGTTAAAAAATCACCAAGTTAATTTAGTGGGGTCTTTAAAACCAAAAATTGTTTCGGGTTTGCATGAAAATGCACAATGGTTATCCGGTATTGCAGCTGGTGCATGGTTTGAGTTGCATAATACTGAAAAAGATAGTAGGTACCGATTTAGACGAATTTCGCCTTATGGAAATATTGATGTTGATGCTGTTTTTGAGGTTGAAGATACTAGTTTTGATTTTGGGTTAAACTATAATTTTGTTCATTACTCCAATTGTAAATTTTTTAATATTGAACAAAACGGTAAGGTTTATAAATTTAATAGAATAGCCTAAACTTACTTACGCGTTAGGGATTGAAGCGGCATCCTTTTTTGTAGTGTTATAATTTGCCAATATTACTTTTGTATTATTGTTTGCGCGTGGTTTGAAAAATTTTAAAAGCTACTTTACAAAAAAGATATAGCGTAAAGCCCGCCCGAACGCCCAAATTAATTTACTGCAAACGGAGCGCTTAATTTAAATGTTGGTATGGTAACATCAAATTTTTTAGTGGTTGTAAAGTTTACCATGCTGTAAAACCCTTGCATAGCTCCAAATGGAGATGATAATAAACAACCAGAGGTATATGTGTGCGACTCGCCTGGTTTTATTACTGGTTTTTTACCAATAACACCTTCACCAGATACAATTTCTATATTGTTTAAGGCATCAAAAATTTCCCAATGGCGTGCATTAAGTTGCACAGAATCTTTACTTTGATTTTCAATTGTTACGGTATAACCAAAAGCATATTGAATTTTATAGTTTTTATAAAATGAGCCTTCGAAAGTTGTTTCGACCGAAATTTTAATGCCTTTTGTAACTTGTTGAACCATGTTAACTATTGATGAATCAATGTATTTAGTAGCAAAAATACGAAATTTATTGTTGCTTGGATTATTATTTTAACGAATAGGCTTAAATATTAGTTAAACGGTACTTAATTTGAGATGTTTACCGAGGTGCCTTCGCCTAATCCTATTATTTGATCGTAACGTGCACCCAAATTGCGATAATATACAATTACTTTGTAATTGTTTTCGGTTTGATAAAAATTGCCACTTACAATACCTTCGTTTAACGTAGTTTTTTCTTGCGAAACATATTTATAGTTGTAAAACCCTTGTTTTAATAATAGTGTTTTGTAAAAAATGTTTTGGTTTGCATCGTAATTCATTTTTGTATTATTATCAATAGAAAAATTATTAAAATTACCGTAAACATATATGGCTTTGTTTTTTAGGTTTTCGGTTGCTTTTAATGAAAAATGTACCCAAACATAATCAGCTTCAATATCAGAATCTTTGGCATCTAAATTTAACACAGTGTAATTACCATTAATATCTGGGAAATAGGTGTAAGGTATATTATTACGAGGTGTGTTTGTGTATAAATAGCTGTGGTATAGGTTTTTTAACTCGATGTATTGAACACCAGTATTTGCTGCACGAGTATCTTTGTTTTCAAAATATAGGTATTCGTTGCCTGCCCAAAAGCTAGTTTCCTTATCGTAGCGGTACATAAGTTGGGTGCCAACGGTAAATTGCGGTTTTATGTTTGTTATAGCTGTTTTTAAATTGTTGTTTTTTATAATTACAGCTTTTACGGTTTGCTTTGGGTTAGTTAATGTAATTTTTGGATCTATTAAAATTTCGACACGTTGTTTTTCGTTTATAAATGCCAGATCTCTAGATCGTTTTAGGGTTACACCAACGTTTGCTTTGTTTTCATAAATCATGAATTTTCTTGAAAACACTAATTCATCATCATTATTAAAAATAGAAATAATATAGTTGCCAGTAACTTTAAGGCTTTTTGTAAATTGGTTAGGTATTGTAAGTGTGTAATGTGAATATATTTGGTAGGTGTTATATGAGTTTTCGTAATTTCTGATGCGTTGATTATCAAAACCTTCAAGAAATTCAGGTTTCATAAGTTGAGATGGTGTCCAATCGTGATTAAAATGTTCTATTTTGTAATAGTAGTCCTCTTCATCTCCGTTTAAAGCATCAAAAGATATCTCAATGCTTTCTCCTAACTCTACGATAGGCAGCTGAGATAAATCGGTATTACCTTTAAAAATTATGGTTTTAATGTATTCTGGAGGGTTAACTTCATTTACTTGAGAAAAAGCAGCAAAAGAAACAAAGTAAAATGCTATGTAAAAACGGATTAAAAAAGTCATTTTATAAATAAAAATTTTAGTAAAGATAATCAAAATCTATGCCCAAGACTAAAATGTTATTTAGAATAAATATAAATAAATTATTGATGTGATTATAAATAGAATTTATATGAATTACTTCGTATTTTTGCTGCGATTTTTATTAAAATAAATTCAACAAAAAAATAATATGTCAAACGACATTCGTATTAAAAAGGGTCTGGACATTAAACTTAATGGTGAAGCTGAAAAAACTGTAGAACAAGCAGTTATTAGTAACTACTGCACCATAAGGCCAGAAGATTTCCACGGTGTTATTCCAAAACTTGTTGCAAAAGAAGGAACCTCTGTTAACGCAGGTGGTGTTTTGTTTTACAATAAAGCCAACGAAGCGATAAAGTTTTTATCGCCAGTTTCAGGTAAAGTTGTTGAGGTTGTACGTGGACCAAAAAGACGCATTGATGCTATTAAAATTGAAGCAAGCAAACCACAAACTTTTGAAGATTATGGTAAGTTTGATGTTGATGGCGCAACAGCGGAAAGTGTTAAATCGCATTTGCTACAAGCAGGTTGTTGGCCGTTTATTAAACAACGACCGTACGATGTAATTGCAAACCCAGCAAAGGCACCAAAAGCCATTTTTATTTCGGGTTATGCTTCTGCACCGCTTGCTGCCGATTTGGATTTTACCTTACAGGGTAAAGAAGCCGAATTACAAGCAGCAGTTACAGCCTTAGCAAAACTTACTGAAGGTAAAGTGCATGTGTCTGTTGGTAAAACATCAAACTCACCACTTGCAGGTTTATCTGGTATTACATTGCATAAGGTTTATGGGCCACACCCATCAGGTAATGTAGGGACTCAAATTAATAAAATCGATCCAATAAATAAAGGCGAAGTTGTGTGGACAGTAAATCCGCAAGACTTAGTTATTATTGGAGAGTTATTATTAACTGGTAAGTTTAATGCAGAGCGTATAGTTGCTTTGGTTGGTTCTTCAGTTCAGAAGCCAAGATACTTTAAAACTATTATTGGTAGTGAAGTTTCTACAATGATTTATGATAAAGGTGTAGAGCAATCAGGAAACGATCGTATCATTTCAGGTAATGTGCTTTCAGGTAAAGAAATTAAAGCCGATGGTGCTTTAGATTATTACAGTAATACAATTTCTGTAATTCCAGAAGGCGATGATTACGATTTTTTCGGTTGGAACAAACCAATATTTAACAAAATATCTACTTCAAGAGCTTTAACTTTTTCTTGGTTAAGCCCTAATAAAAAGTACGATTTAAATACAAATACAAACGGTGAACATCGCGCATTTGTTGTAACTGGTAACTATGAGGAAGTTTTTCCTTTAGATATTTTTCCGATGCAAATTCTAAAAGCTTGTATGTATAAAGACTTAGATGAAATGGAAGCGTTAGGTATGTATGAAGTAGCTCCAGAAGATTTTGCACTTACCGAGTTTGTTTGTGTGTCTAAACAACCGCATCAAAAAATTATTAGAGAAGGTTTAGACTTAATGATTAAAGAGATAGGATAATGAGTTTAAAAAGTAATTTACATAACTTAAAAGAAAAGTATAAAGGAACCAAAATGGCTCCTGCTTTTAACGCATTACATACGTTCTTATACTTGCCTAACGAAACTACTCATGGTGGTACGCATATTAAGGCAGCAGACGATTTAAAGCGAACAATGAACACCGTTATTATGGCATTAGTACCATGTTTAATTTTTGGTATGTTTAATGCGGGTTATCAGCACTTTGCTGCAGTAGGAACTCCTGTAGAGTTCTTATCATGGGATGCCTTTTACATTGGTTTAATTAAAGTTTTGCCTTTAGTAATTGTATCTTATGGTGTTGGTTTAGCTATAGAATTTTTATTTGCGGTAATTAAAGGACACGAAGTAGAAGAGGGTTACTTAGTAACAGGAATGCTAGTGCCATTAATTGTTCCTGTAGATTTACCACTTTGGATGCTTGCTGTAGCAGTTGCTTTTGGTGTTGTTATTGGTAAAGAAGTTTTTGGTGGTACTGGAATGAACATATTAAACCCAGCATTAACTATTCGTGCTTTTTTATTCTTTGCATATCCAACATGGATGTCTGGAGATAAAGTGTGGGTTCACGGTGCTGTAGAGCGTGCTCAAGAGGTTGCAAATGGTGCAAATGTAGATGTTATTTCAGGTGAAACTATTTTAGGTAGTTTAGCACAAAGCAATGTAGCAGGTTATTCTGTAGCTGATATGTTCTTTGGATTTATACCTGGTTCGGTTGGAGAAACATCAACGTTATTAATATTATTGGGAGGATTATTTTTAATCTTTACTAAAATAGGAAGCTGGAGAATTATGTTGTCATCTGTTGTTGGAGCCTTAGTAATGGGGTTAATATTCAATGGAGTAGTAAGTTCTGGTTGGATAACAGAAAGTAGCAAGTTTTATGGATTAATGAGTGAAACTTTTTGGCATCATTTATTAATTGGTGGTTTTGCTTTTGGTACTGTTTTTATGGCTACCGATCCAGTAACAGCGTCTCAAACAAATAAAGGAAAATGGATTTACGGATTTTTGGTAGGTTTCATTTCAATTTTAATTCGTGTGTTCAATCCAGCGTATCCAGAAGGTGTAATGTTAGCCATTCTATTAATGAATGTGTTTGCACCAACTATAGACCATTATGTGGTACAAGGAAACGTTAAGAAAAGAATGAAACGTTTAAAAGTTAAAACAGCTTAAAAAGATGAGTAATAAAACAGATAGTAACGTATATACCATAATATTTGCCATTGCTATGGTAATTATTGTAGGAGCTTTATTAGCATTTACAGCTGCATCTTTAGCTCCAAAAATATCAGAAAACCAACGTATAGAAAAACAACAAAACATTCTATATGCCATGGGAGTAAATAATAATGATGAAGGTAGTGCTGTGTTTGTTGATGCAGGTGAAGCTCAAGAGTTATTTTCAAAATATATTACTAAGCAATTGGTAATGCAAAATGGAAATGTAACAGAAGATGCTGAAGCTTACCTTATCGATATTAAAAAGCAAAAAACTATAGGAACAAATAATCCAGATGAAAGAAAGCTACCTATATTCTTAGGCGATAAAGATGGTAAAACATATTATGTTATTCCAATTTATGGTAAAGGTTTATGGGATGCCATTTGGGGATATGTTTCTGTAGATAAAAATATGGTTATTCAAGGTGCCTATTTCGATCACAAAGGAGAAACACCTGGTTTAGGAGCAAATATTAAAGAGCGCTTTTTTATGGATGACTTTATTGGAGAACATTTATTAGATAGCAACGGAAACTTTAAAGGTGTAGATGTTGCAAAAGGTAATGCCGATCCAAAAAATGAAAACAAAACCGATAACGAGGTTGATGCAATTGCGGGAGCTACTATTACAGGTAATGGAGTTACAGCAATGATAAAAAGCGATTTAAAGCTTTACAAACCTTATTTCGATAATCTTAAAAATAACTAAAACGTATGGGACTTTTATCAAAAAAAGATGCCAAGTTAATCACCGATCCGTTAGCAGATAATAACCCAATTACTATACAGGTATTAGGTATTTGTTCGGCTTTAGCAATTACTGCTCAGTTAAAAGCATCAATTGTAATGGCTGTGTCTGTAATGGCTGTATTAGGTATAGGTAACGTGGTAATCTCGTTAATGCGAAACATTATTCCTTCAAAAATTAGAATTATCGTTCAGCTAGTTGTAGTTGCCGCTTTGGTAATTATTGTAGATCAAGTTTTAAAAGCCTTCTCGTACGAGTTAAGTAAAACCCTATCTGTATTTGTAGGTTTAATTATTACCAATTGTATTATTATGGGACGTTTTGAAGCATTTGCTTTAGGTAATGGACCATGGCGTTCGTTTTTAGATGGTATTGGTAATGCTTTAGGTTACGGTGTAATTCTGGTTATAGTAGGTTTCTTTAGAGAATTATTAGGTTCTGGTACATTATTAGGATTTAAAGTTTTAGGAGATCCAATTGAAAAAACAGGATTATATGCTATTGGTTACGAAAACAATGGTTTCATGTTATTATCGCCAATGGCGTTAATTGTTGTTGGAATTATTATTTGGGTACAACGTAGTAGAAATAAAGATTTAATCGAAGACTAATTGACTTGTTATTCTGAACTTGTTTTCAGAATCTCATCAAAATAAAGAATATGGAACATATAGAATTATTTTTCAAATCAATATTTATCGATAACATGGTATTTGCCACATTCCTTGGGATGTGTTCTTACCTTGCGGTATCTAAAAAAGTAAGTACAGCCGTTGGTTTAGGTGCTGCAGTAGTTTTCGTATTAGCAGTAACTGTGCCTGTAAACTGGTTGTTAGACCAGTATATTTTACAACCTGGTGCTTTAAAATGGTTAGGGGCAGAATATGCAGAGTACGATTTAAGTTTCCTTTCGTTTATCATGTTTATTGCAACTATTGCAACTATGGTACAATTAGTGGAAATTGTGGTGGAAAAGTTTTCACCATCTTTATACAACTCTTTAGGTATATTTTTACCACTTATTGCTGTTAACTGTGCGATTTTAGGAGGTTCGTTATTTATGCAATCTCGCGAAATTCAAACTATAGGCTTAGCATTTAATTATGGTATTTCTTCTGGAATAGGATGGTTTTTAGCCATTTTAGCGATTGCAGCAATACGAGAAAAAATACGTTACTCTAACGTACCAGCTCCATTAAGAGGTTTAGGTATTACTTTTATTATTACTGGTTTAATGGCCATTGGTTTTATGAGTTTTGGAGGAATGCTTACAGGAGGTGATGAAGAAGCTCCAGCAGAAGAAAAAGCTGCCAAAATTGAGAAAAAGGAAGATTCAAAAAAAGACATTGAAGTCGCTAACAACATAAAAGTTATAAAGTAATATGATTTTAGCAGCAGGAACATTAGGAACCGTTATTGCAACAGTAAGTGCTTTTTTAGTAATTACATTGTTGTTAGTGGCGTTATTATTATTTGTAAAACAAAAATTATCGCCATCTGGTCCAGTAAAAATTACTATCAATGGTGAAAAAGAAATTGAAGTAGCTTCGGGTGGTAGTTTATTATCAACTTTAGGTAATCAAAAAATATTCTTACCATCGGCTTGTGGTGGTGGTGGTACTTGTATACAATGTGAGTGTCATGTTTTAGAAGGTGGAGGAGAAGCTTTACCAACCGAAACCCCTCACTTTACAAGAAAAGAATTACAACATGGTGCACGTTTGGCTTGTCAAGTAAAAGTTAAGCAAGACATGAACATTACAATTCCAGAAGAAGTATTTGGAATTAAGAAATGGGAAGCAGAAGTTGTACGTAACTACAATGTAGCATCATTTATTAAAGAATTTGTTGTTCGTATTCCAGAGGATATGAATTACAAAGCAGGTGGATATATTCAAATTGAAATTCCTAAATGCGAAATTAAATATGCTGATATAGATATTACAGCGCATCCAGAAGAGCATGAAACTCCAGATAAGTTTCAAGCAGAATGGGATAAGTTTGGTTTATGGCCTTTAGTAATGAAAAATGATGATATTGTAGAGCGTGCATATTCTATGGCTTCTTACCCTGCAGAAGGGCGTGATATTATGCTTAATGTACGTATTGCTACGCCACCATGGGATAGAAATAAAAACGGTTGGATGGATGTAAATCCAGGTGTAGCATCATCTTATATTTTCTCAAGAAAGCAAGGTGATAAAGTAACTATTTCTGGTCCTTATGGAGAGTTCTTTATTAACGAAAGTGATTCAGAAATGCTTTACGTTGGTGGAGGTGCTGGTATGGCGCCAATGCGCTCGCACTTATATCACTTATTTAAAACATTAGAAACAGGAAGAACGGTTACTTATTGGTATGGTGGACGTTCTAAGCGTGAGTTGTTCTACTTAGAGCATTTTTATGAGTTAGAGCGTAAGTTCCCTAACTTTAAATTCTTCTTAGCATTATCTGAACCTTTACCAGAAGATAACTGGAAGGTTAAAAAAGATATTCATGATGAAGAAGGAGATGGTTTTGTTGGATTTATTCACAACTGTGTAATCGATAATTATTTAAGTATCCATGAGTCGCCAGAAGATATTGAATTATATTTTTGTGGGCCACCATTAATGAACAAAGCAGTTCAAAAAATGGGTGAAGATTTTGGTATTCCAGATGAACATATCCGATTTGATGACTTTGGTGGTTAAACTAATTAATACATTATAATAAAAAAAACCAACTCTTTAGAGTTGGTTTTTTTTATGAATAAGATCAAGGCTTTTGTTTATAAACTTTGTTTTTAAATGTATTTAAAACTTTTTTTCAATGAAAATAGATATATTAATTAATGATATATTTATAATTTATTTTTTGGTCTAAAAAGTTTAATCTCTACTAGCTTTTTTTAAGTGAATTTTAAAAGTTGTTCCTACATTTACTTCACTTTCTATCTCAACTTTTCCACCAATTGCTTCTATTTGATTTTTTGTAATAAATAAACCAATGCCTTTTGAGTCTTTATTTCTATGGAAAGTTTTATACATACCAAAAAGTTTTTCACCATATCTCTCAAGGTCTAAACCTAGTCCAGAGTCTTTAATTGATATTATTACATAATCGTCAACTACATCTGTTTTAATTTCGATTTTTGGTGATTCGTTGGGTTTCTTATATTTTATAGCGTTTGTTAGGAAATTTAATATTATACTATCTAAATATGCTGGAATTCCTAATATGTGTATTGTAGAATCTATATCTAGGCTTATATCTGCTTTTGAGGCAATTATTTGGGCTGATAAACTATTCAGGATGGTATTAAACGCTTGCTTTAAATTTAAAGATTCTAGCTGAATATCTTTCTTAGTGTTAATTGACGCTACTGTGTTTAGGTTGTCTACTGTTTCACCTAAATGTTTTACAGCTTTTTTTAATAACGGATAAATTTGATTTTCTGAATCTTTAGGAGATTCCATTTGTTCTAAATCTAGAAGCATATCTAAATTAGAAAAATGAGATCGTAAGTTATGTGAAACTATATGAGCAAAATTTAATAAACGTTTATTCTGGTTTTCTGTGGTATCTAGTAAATCAATTATTTTTTGAGTGCCTTTTTTTAGTTGAGTAATATCGTTTATTTGTGTTACTATATGAAGAGGAGTGCCATCGTTATCTCTAATTATAGTTCCAGAAATAGATGCCCAAATAGTTTTTCCTGATTTATGATAATAGCGTTTTTCAGTTTTAAAACAGTTAATTTCACCATTAATAAGATCCATCACGGCTTTTCTTCCTTTTGCTATATCATCAGGGTGTGTAATATCGTAAAAAGTAAATGTTTTTATTTCCTCTTTAGTATATCCAAATGTTTTACAAAAGCTATGATTTGCGTCTATAAATTTTCCGTTTAAATCTATTATAACAGTACCAACTAAAGCATGATCAAAGGTTTTTTGTAATACTTGTTCTCTGTATGCTAATTCTTTTTCATTTTTTGTCTTTTCATCTATATCTTGAAAAAGCCCAATTATTTTTATACAATCGCCATTTTTAACAATAGGTTTACCAATGGCTCTAACCCATTTTTCTTTGCCTTTACTAGTAATTATTTGTAAATCTACATCGTAGTTTTTATGGTTTTCTACACAGTTTTTAAAAGATTTTGCAATCATTGCTCGACTATAACCTTCTTTATAGAAGTTTATAGCTTCCGTAATATTGGGTTTGTAGCTTAGGGGAAGTTCATGAATTTTATAAGTTTCTTCACTCCAAGAAACTGTTTGTTCTTCTATATTATATTCCCACGTGCCTATTTTTGCACAATCTTGAATAAAATTTAAGAAAAATTCCATATCTGTTTCTGTAATAACATCACGTGGGATTTTCATGTCTTAGGGGCTTGTAAATTTTAAGCTGCAATGTAATGAATTTTTATCAAAAAATAAGATGAAATACATAAAAAACCGCTAAAATGCATTTATGTATTTATTTTTCTTATTAATTAGTGATGAATTTATGTGTGGTTTTTAGTGTTTATTTCTTTCTTTTCTTTTAAAACAGTTGCAGTTTTAAAGAGATTTGTATAATCTAATACATTTTTAATATTATCTAAATCACATAAAAATTCAATTACTTCACAAAGTGCAGAAAATAAAATATGTGTATCGGTAGGGTTTTTAGGCTTTAGGTGGTTATGTTTAAATGGCAATTCATAGCCACATGCAGTTAAAAATATAACTTCAATTTTAAGTAGCTCTAAAGGTGTATACCCATTAAAAGTTTTTCCTAAGCGTTGGTTAACAGATCCAATGTAATTTAAGTTTGTTGAGCCATGATTATCTGAAAAATGTTTCCAACTATCTGTATTATCTAAAATATTACCTACTGCGCATTGTTTGCAACATTCAGGATTTAAATTACTAGAATTAAATGCATTATATAATTTTATTATGGCCCTATCTAAACGAGAATTACTATACATTTAATGTTTTTTACTAATATAACAAAAATTTAGTTTAATTTTAATTAGATAGTTTTGAAATTAATTTCTTACTATTTTCTGTGTTACTTTCGTTCAAGAATTGTTTGGCTAATTTAGTTTTTCCCTCTTTTAGGTAGGCTAATCCTAGATAATAATTAGCTTCACTTATTAAGGGAAATGTTTTTTTTGATTGCACGGTGCGTTCTAAAAAGGGTATTGCAGAATCTGTATTTTTGTTAGCTAAATGTGCTACACCAATAAAATAGTTTAGGGTGTCGTTTGCTGGGTTTTTAAGAGCTAATTTTTGTAATGTTTTAATTGCAGCGTTATATTCACCTCGATTATATTTATCCATAGCATTAAAAAATTCTATATCGTCACTTTTTTTATTTTGGTTAGGTAAACTTTGTGCAGGTGTGTAATATTTTGTGTAAAGTTTTTCGTTTTCTGGAAAACTAAAAAAATAAATGCTACCAAAACCAATTATAAATGCTGTAGCTAAGGCAAGTTGTTTGAATCTTAAATGGATAAAATTGTAATTGTTTTTTTTAGCAGGTTGTGTTTCAACATTGTTTACTAAATTATTAAGCTCTTCTTTTTTTTCTTCAGTTTTACTTATAAATGCTTTTACTTCCTCTACATTGTTTTTAAATTCATCATCTAACTCAATCAATTGATTTATATCTTGAGATTCCTTAAGAGTCATATCTCCTTTAATATAACGCTCAATAATTTCAAATAATTCTTTTGATATGTATTCTTTCTTTTTCAATTTATAATTATTTAAATAGTAAAACTATTTGATACCTATTTTATTGCAAACATTTTATAATACTTAAGTTATAGTATTTGTATTTGCATTTAATGTAAGTGTATGGTACTAAATAAATGAGGCAAATTATAAATCTTGCTAAAAAATAATACCTTTTTTAAGGTAAATTATTAAAGCCATTGTAGGTTTATAATATAAATATAAGATTTATTGAGTTTTGATATTAACTTTTAATGTTAAGTAATTTATAAATGTTTAGTTTTTATTAGAGCTAATTTTTTAATGTTTATAACTTAAAGATTATAAATAATAGAAGAAACAAAGCGTTTTATTGACATAATAATTAGAAATAATTTCATGATAATGAAATTATTATAAATACAAGAATATTAAATTTTTATAATGTTTTAGTTGTTAAAATTTAATATTAATTAATAAATTTTTAAAAACACTACATTATCATCAAAAAATATTTTTAATTTCGCAGCATGAAAAAGCCTCTTAGTCAGCAAGAATTACATAATTTAGCAATGAATCATGTAGGTAAAGATTTAGAAAATCGTGGTTTTGAATTTGTTGCGATAAATAGTAAGCTTAAAAAACATCCTCAGTTTGTTTGCATAGATAAAAACAAGCAATATTATTTTGTAATTGTTAGGGCAGTCATATTACCAGAAAACCCAAATAATTATGATGTTGTATGGATGGAGACTTTTAAAAAACATGCCCGACAAAATAACGCTAAAGTACTTTATGCAGGTGTAGGCTTAGGTAGTAAAACGGATACTAAAACACCTATTTATTTAAACGAAGAATATTTATTACAATACAATGGTATTCAAGTACTAGATACCAATTTAAATTAAATGATAAAAAAAATACTTGTTTTAACTTGTTTGTTAATATTAGGTTGTAAAAATGAAAAGCCTAAAAATGTAAAACTTCGAGGATCAGTTTTTGGAACCACTTATTCCATTATTTATGATGCTAAAACAAATTATACAAGTCAGTTGGATAGTTTGTTTTCTGTAATCAACAATTCTTTGTCTAATTATCAAGATAATTCAATAATTTCTAAAATAAACAGAGAAGAACTTGTTGAAACCGATGAGCATTTCGATAAGGTTTTTAAAACCTCAAAGGAAATATTTTATAATACTGAAGGTGCTTTCGACCCTACTATAGGGGCTGTGGTTAATGCATGGAGTTTTGGTTCTGAACATAAAATTATTAGTGTTGATAGTTTAATTATTGATAGCTTGATGCGGTCTGTAGGATTTGATAAGATTTTTAAAATTAACAAAAAAATAACCAAACCTAAAGATGCTTTTTTAGATTTTAATGCCATAGCGAAAGGATATGGGGTTGATGTTGTTGGTGAATTTTTAGAGTCTAAAAATATATTAAATTATCTTGTAGAAATTGGTGGAGAGGTAAGAGTTAAAGGAAAAAACGTTGAAAAAAATGCTTCATGGCGCGTAGGTGTTGAAAATCCTAATTTTAACGGAGAGCAATCTATTTTAAAAGCTATAGAATTGCATAATGAAGTTATGGCTACATCAGGTACTTACAGAAAGTTTAAAATAGATGATAATGGTAGTAGATATGCCCATATTATCAATACCGATACAGGATACCCTACTAAAACAAATGTTTTGAGTGTATCTGTAATCGCAGATAGATGTATGGTTGCTGATGCATACGCAACCGCATTTCAAGCCATGGGTGTAAATAAAATTAAAGAGTTTTTAAAACATCACCCAGAATTAAAAGTGTTTTTAATTTTTGAAAATGAAAATAATGAAATAGAAACACTTGCTTTAAATGGTTTTCCTGAATAATTGTAAGCTTAAATAGCTTGCAAAATTATTAATAACCAACCAACAACAAAAAGTAAGCCTCCAATTGGAGTAATAGGCCCTAAAAATTTTAATTTCTTTTCTTTAGCATCACTTATTACTAAGCCATAAATACTAAAGGAAAATAAAATAATTCCTATAGTAAAACATAAATACATTACTGTGGTTGAAAAATTATGGAAAAAGCCCAATAAAAGTAAAACTATCGCATGATACATTTGATATTTTACACCGGTTTCAAAACTTTTTAATTGATCTTCAGATAATAACTTTTTTAACGCGTGAGCACCAAAAGCTCCTAAAATTATAGCTAGCATACCAAAAGAGGCACCAGTTATTATAAATGTTTGTTGTGTCATTTTTAATTAGTTTTTTCTAACCAAGGGAATTATTTCACCTTTTGCTAAACGATATTTATCTATGTCTTCTTTAGTTAGTTTAGCTGTATAATCTACTTCTTCAACAGTAAAACCAATACTTCTAAGTTTGTCAAAGTAATCTTTACCATAAACGCGAACATGGTCGTATTGTCCAAATATTTTAGCGCGTTCGGCTTTATCGGTTATAGTATTATCTTCAAAAGTAACGTCTCGGTTTAAATCTTGCGGTATTTGAAAAATGCCCCAACCACCGGGTTTCATTACGCGATAAAGTTCTTGCATGGCCTTTGTATCGTCTGGAATATGTTCTAAAACATGATTACAGAAAATAATATCGTAACTATTATCTTTAAAAGGTAAATTGCAAATGTCTGCTTTTACATCGGCTATAGGTGAAAGTAAATCTGTTGTGGTATAATCTATATTTTTTAAAGCTTTAAAACGTTTTAAAAAGCATTGTTCTGGAGCAAAATGAAGTACTTTAAATTTATTAGAAAAAAACGATGTTTCACTTTTTAAATACAACCATAACAACCTATGTCTTTCTAAAGATAGGGTAGAGGGCGATAAAATATTTTCGCGCTGTTTTACATAACCGTAAGCTAAAAACGATTTAAAACTTTTACCATCAATAGGATCAGTGTATCTATCTCCTTTTAACATTAAAGCTAAAAACGGTTTTGCTAAATAGCTTAACCTAATTAATAAAGGCCTAGGAATAAGGTTTAATATGAGCTTAAAAAGAGATTTCAAAAGGTAAATTATTATGCTAAAATGGATTTATTAGCCTCTATTAAGTTTGCAATATTATCCCAAAGAGCAATACGTTGTTTAATCGCTTCAATAGCTATTTCTTTAGCTTCATCCCATTTTGTTTGGTCATTTCCACAAAGCTCTTCTATCATTTTTAATGATAAAGGCCCGTGTTCATCACCATCTAATTCAATATGACGCTCTAAGTAATAAGTTAATTTGCTGTAAGATTTGTCTTTAGTTTCTGATTTGTTTATAATTTGAAAAAACATATCAGGAATTAAATCTTCCCGCCCAAAAGTAAAAGCAGAAGCAATTAGGTGTGCTTTTTCTGATGCAATAACATTAAAAGTAAACTCAACGAACTTTAAAGTTTTTAAGTTTACTTTGGTTTGTTTTGAAGCTTCTTTAATGCTTGTACCATTATAAATACTTTTTACAAAAGCTTCAATTTGGTTTGTGTTTGCATCAATTTGAGTCATGGCATCCAAGTACATTTCGTAATGGCTTTTAGGTTCACCAAGCTCGTTTACATCGGTTTCTTCACCCAAAACAATTTCGTTTATAAACCGTGCTGTTGATGGCGTTTTAACAGGTGTCCATGGCAATGTTATGCATGTTAATTTGTTTTGCAGGGCTTTTAATAAAGACATAAAATCCCAAACCGCAAAAACATGATGTTCCATGAAGATTTTAACATCATCAATGGTTTGTAAATTTTTATAAAGTTTATGATTGTTTAATTCTGATAATAAAGGTTCTAACTCTTTTTGTATATCTTGAATGTAAGTCATGTTATAAAACTAATGCTTCTTGTCTAAATTCGTTTTCTTCGTCACTTTTTATTCCTAATGCATCATATATGTAAGCAAAGGTAGATAGTAATTCTGGCTTTCCATCAACTAAAGCAACGTCGTGCTCAAAATGCGCGCTTGGTTTATTGTCTCTGGTTGTAATAGTCCAACCATCGCTGTGTTGTTTTATGCGATGCGTTCCTAAATTAATCATAGGTTCTATTGCAACTACCATACCCTCAACAAATTTTTTGCCTCTACCACGTTTGCCGTAATTTGGCATTTCTGGGTCTTCATGCATTTTTTTACCTAAGCCGTGGCCCACAAGTTCACGAACTACGCCATAGCCATGGTCTTCGCAATATTTCTGGATGGCATAACCAACATCGCCAACACGATTATTGGCTTTAAATTCGCGAATACCAACATAAAGAGATTCTTTGGTTACTTGTAAAAGTTTTTCGGTTTCGGCATCAATCTCACCCACAGCAAAAGTGTAGGCATGATCGCCATAAAAATCATTTTTTAAAGCACCACAATCTATAGATATAATATCGCCTTCTTCTAAAGGTTTATCGTTAGGTATGCCATGAACCACTTGTTGGTTTGGACTCATGCATAAAGTGTTTGGGAAATCGTAGAGTCCTAAAAAACCAGGAATAGCACCATGATCGCGTATATGCTCTTCTGCAATTTTATCTAATTGTAGGGTAGTAACCCCAGGTTTTATTTCTTTTGCCAAAACGCCTAAAGTTTTAGAAACTATTAGGGCGCTTTCTCTCATTAACTCGATCTCTTCTTTTGTTTTTACTACTATCATGGTTTTAAAAATAAAAGGCAAAGATACAATATTGTTACGATTAGGCTATTTAAATAAACCTAAAAAGCCTTTTTTCTTTTCGGGAATATTGGGTGTTTCGTTGGTAATAATTTGATAAATTTTACCCCAACCTATAAAACCGCCAATGTTTCTATCATCAATAAAAACATCGGCGTTTATTTTTCTACTAGCATCGTTGCTAAATTTTTCTTCTGGAAAACTATTGTTAATGGCATAGAAGAAAATACCATTATCTTCACAAAACTTTACGGCTTCGTTAAGTCGTTCACCATGTCTATAAGTCCATAAAATAAGACGATGCCCTTCACTTTGAAGCTTTTTTAAGGTTTCAAATGCAAAAATTTTTGGTTTTCCTATTTTTGGGTAGGCATCCTCTACAATAGTGCCGTCAAAATCGACAGCAATAATTAATTGTTTATTTAAATTCATTGAAATAGACTTAGGGTTAAGGTATTGTTATAAATTATACAAGCGGATGTTGTGTCATAGCCTCTGGTTGTGGTACACCTATTAACTTTAAAATAGTTGGAGCTACATCACCTAAAATGCCATCTTTTATTTCCTTAATGTCTTTATCTACTAAAATAATTGGCACCGGATTTGTTGTGTGCGCAGTATTTGGTGAACCATCTGGGTTTATCATGGTTTCACAGTTACCGTGGTCTGCAATTACAATAGTAGTGTAATTGTTGTCTAAAGCTGTTGTAATAACTTCTTTTACACATTCATCTACAGCTTCACAAGCTTTTACGGCAGCTTCCATAACTCCAGTATGTCCTACCATATCGCCATTTGCAAAATTTAAACATACAAAATCGGTTTCCCCTTTTTGTAGTTCTGGTATTAAGGCATCTTTTAACTCGAAAGCACTCATTTCAGGTTTTAAATCGTAAGTTGCTACTTTTGGTGAGTTTCGTAAAATTCGGGATTCACCTTCAAATTCAGCTTCTTGACCTCCTGAAAAGAAAAAGGTTACGTGAGGGTACTTTTCGGTTTCTGCAATACGAATTTGTTTTTTTCCGTTTTTAGAAAGCACTTCACCTAAAGTTTCTTTTAAGTTTTCTTTATTAAAAATTACGTTTACATTTTTATATGTATCGTCATAATTTGTAAGCGTTACATAATGCAGATCGAGTTTGTGCATGTTTTGCTCATGAAAATCTGTTTGCGACAAGGCTTCAGTTAATTCACGACCACGATCGGTTCTAAAGTTGAAGAAAATAACCACATCTCCATCTTTAATTTTTGCAACGGGTTCATTTTTCTCATCAACCATAATTATAGGTTTTATAAACTCGTCTGTTACGTCATCATCATATTGCTTTTGAATAGAATTTGTAACGTTTTTAGATTTTTCACCAATACCTTTTACAACGGCGTCGTAAGCTAATTTAACACGCTCCCAACGTTTATCACGATCCATGGCGTAATAACGGCCTGTTACCGAAGCAATTTTTCCTTTACCTTTTTCTAGATGTTCTTCTAGTTCGGTTAAAAAACCGTATCCAGATTTTGGATCAACATCGCGACCATCTGTAAAAGCATGAACATATGTGTTTTCTAAACCAAAATCATCAGCTGCATCTAATAAGCCAAATAAATGATTGATATGTGAATGTACACCACCGTCACTTAATAATCCTAAAAAGTGCACATCTTTATTGTTTGTTTTTGCATAATTAAAGGCATCAACTAAAACCTGTTCGTTATTTAGTGTTTTATTTTTAACAGCTAAGTTAACTTTTACTAAATCTTGATATACAATTCGTCCTGCTCCTAAATTCATGTGTCCTACTTCGCTGTTTCCCATTTGGCCTTCAGGTAAACCTACGTGTAAGCCATCGGTACGAAGTGTTGCATAAGGGTAATTATTGTAAAGCGAATCTATAAATGGTGTGTTGGCATGGTCTATAGCAGAAACTTTTGGATCTGGAGAATTTCCCCAGCCATCAAGTATCATTAAGATAACTTTTTTGTTCATTTTTAATAAAATTTAATTTGAAACAAATATAACTAAGTTTCGTAAAAAACACTTATAAAAGTCTTATAAATACTAAGGTGTGTGCGGGATTTGATGTTGTTGTAACTATTTGTAAATGTGTGAAATAATTGTTAAAAAATGAGTTTTTGATATTTTTTATGTAACAATAGAAAAAAAGAGGCGTCTATTAAGTAAATCAAAAAACAATCACAAATCATTAAATCTTTCATCATGAAAAAAACAATCATTATTTCCGCAATCGCATTAAGTTTAGGTGTAACCAGTGTTAATGCAAAAACAGTTTCTAAAGACCTTAACGTTGTTAATTACGAGTATTTTTTTAAAGTGAATTCTTTTTGTGTCTCTATTGCACATGGCGATTTAGAAACGGTACAAAAATTAATAGCAAGAGGAGCAGATGTTAACGAACGTTCAAACGGAATGACTCCAGCCATGTACGCTGCAAAATTTAACAGAACTGAAATTTTAGAGTTACTTATAACTCACGGTGCCGATTTAAAAGCGAAATGTTCAAGTAAAAAAATGACAGCATTACATTATGCTAAATTACACGGTGCCAAGGACACTGCCGATATTATTAAAGCAGAGTTATCTAAGAAAAAGAAAAAATAGGAAATGGTATACCGTTTTCTAGTTATTCGAGCTAGTCACTCAGAAAAAAGCCTTGCATTTGCAAGGCTTTTGTTTTATAAATTTTTGTATTTGTTTATAGACTCTTGTATTTTTTCAATACGATTATCGGGATCGGGATGTGTACTTTGAAACTCTGGTACACGGTTAGGTCCTGCTGCTGCTTTTAGTATTTCCATAACACCAATCATTTCTTGTGGGTTGTAACCCGCTTTTATCATAAATTTTACGCCTAAGTCGTCGCTTTCTAATTCGTCGTCACGCCCATTAGTTAATAAAGTGTTTTGTCCTATACCGCTTACAACACCACCCATGTCTGCACCAACAGATCCTGCTGTTGTTAATCCTTGCCAATATTCGCTTTCAGCAATACGTTCGGCACTGTGGCGGCCTAAAACATGGCCAATTTCATGGCCCAAAACCCCTGCCAATTGGTCTTCGTTTTCTAATTGAGAAAACAAAGCGTAAGTAATAAAAATTTGTCCGCCGGGTAAGGCAAAAGCATTTATGGTATTAGGGTCGCTAAGTAAATGAAATTCATATTTGTATGGTGTTTCTCTGGCAATACTACTATTTACTAGTTTGTTACCAACATTATCGACTAAAGCTTGGTATTGTGTATTCTCGTGTAAACCACCGTGTTGCTGAGCCATTTGCGGTGCACTTTGTAAACCAATGGCAATTTCCTCGTTTGGCTCCATAGATATGGTTTGCGTTCGTCCTGTATAAGGGTTTACTTCTTGTTGGCTACAACGCTTAAAAACAAAAAACAATGCAATGGCTGCTCCAATTAATAACCTGAATTTTAAATTTCTTCCTCTCATTATGTTGTTAAATAAGTTGCAATTAAATTACAAAATTTAGTTTATATAAATTTAGACTCAAACTAATAATTAAAGTCACTACTGTAAAGGTTTATACATAGCGTAATGTGTGCCTATTTTTTCTATTTCAAAAGGTTCTCCAAAAATTTCATAACCTAAATTAGTGTAAAATTTAGTGGCGACCTCTCGGGCATTACACCAAATGGTAGTTATTCCTTTAGCTTTGATAAAACTTTCGGCATAGTTTAAAACTAGTTTTCCAAGGCCTTTGCCTTGTTGTTCTGCTAACACTGCCATTCCGCGAAGTTGATATTGATGAGCGTCGCTAAGGTTTTTATGTTCGTTTTTAAATAATGAACAAATACCCAATAATTGGTTATTTAAAAAAATACCAAAATGAAAGGTGGTTTCAAGTGTGTCGCCATCAAAAATACAAGTTTCAAAGGCACGACCTGGTCGTAAAACAGGATGACGAACTTGATAACTTTCTTGTGCTGAAATTAATTTTATAATATATTTTGGAGTATTGATAGTATTTAGAATTAAAAGTTAATAGATCAAACATAAAATATTTTGCTTAATTATTAACTTGCCACGAAAAAAAAGATGAGTTTTGATTTTAAGATTATAGAAAAAGAAAATATTCTGAATATTTTACCTTTGGTTGAAAAATTGAATGATTTTAAAATTTCTAAAGAGGTTTTAAAAGAAAGAATTTTAGAGATGACTGAACAAAATTATGAGTGTGCTGGGGTGTTTTTTAAAGGTGAGTTAGTAGGTATTTGTGGTTTATGGTATTGCACGCGCCATTATTCTGGTAAAAGTACAGAGGTAGATCATGTTTTTATTGAAGAAAAATTTAGGGGACAGGGTATTGGTAAACAATTTTTCAAATGGATTTATAACTATTTGAAAACGAAAGGTTTTGAGGCTATAGAGTTGAATACTTATACCACAAATTACGCTTCGCATAAGTTTTATTACAATGAAGGTTTTAAAATTTTAGGGTATCATTTTTTAAAAAAGTTGTAAAAGTTTTGCAGAATTGTAAGGAGTTTTTATATTTGCAGCCACTTATAAAGGCGGGAGTAGCTCAGTTGGTAGAGCGTCAGCCTTCCAAGCTGAATGTCGCCGGTTCGAACCCGGTCTCCCGCTCAAAAAAACTCTGTTGTTTTCAACAGAGTTTTTTTATTTCTGATTGTTAAATACTATGTTTTTTTAGTAGTAATTTTTTGGCTGTAATATAACTGGCAAACTGTATTCCCTGCATTTAAATACCCTTAATATTTATTTTTAGTGTGCTTATAACTAATTAATTAAAAGAGGTGTTTGATAAGATTAAGCTATTATACTACAAAATGCCCGCCTGAGGGATAGTAGTGGAAAGCCCACAGCGAGTTACGAGCGCGGACTTGTAACGTATAGCCCGACCCTTTATGGGGCACGCCCAAATTAATTTAAGTTGCTTAAGTTGGTTTCGGGATTTACTTCGTATGGTTTTTTGTTGTGTTCAAAAATTCTTGCTGTTAGTTCGCCTTTTAATGTTATGGCATTACCGCTTACTTGCAACCAGCTGCCTTCACGAAGCCCTACTACTGGTGGTGTATTATAGTGGTGAAACTCATTTATTCGGGTTTCTCGGGTTTCTCCCATATGCTTACTACTTGTGTCAGGATCTAAATAATGAGGGTTTATATTAAAAGGTACCAAAGCCAAGGCATTGAAACTTGGCGGATATACTATAGGCATATCGTTTGTGGTTTTTATTGTAAGGCCACAAATATTACTTCCGGCACTTGTGCCTAAATATGGCGTGCCATTTTTTAACATCTCTTGTAATGGTGTTATAAGTTTATTTACATAAAGTTGATTTGTAAGAACAAAAGTGTTGCCGCCACCTACAAAAATACCCTCGGCCTTGTTTATGGCTTCTACAGGGTTTTTAAAGGTATGTATGCCAACCACGTTTTTATTTATTTTTTTAAATGCTTTTGTTGCAATTGCTGTATACTCGTTATGCGAGATGCCTCCAGGGCGCGCATATGGTATAAATAATATGGTTTTAGCTGTTTTAAAGTGATTTGCAAGGGTTGGTAATATATAATCTAGGTAGCCACTGCCGTAAATTGTAGAGGTACTAGCAATTATTAAATTTTTCATGTGTTTTATTTTTTGTAAACTTAATTATTTATTGGCTTTAACAAAATATTACCGTGATATTACCTTTTTTTTAAGATAAAAAAGACGTAATTTATGGTACAAAAAAAATAGGCGTGAGAACAAAATTACTTTTATTACTAGTTGCTATTATACCAACAATTGTTTTATCTCAAACTGTAGAACGAGTTACAATTACTGGGGCAATTTTTTCTGAGTCTAACGATGTTGAGGCTGTTACAATTTACAATACATCGGCAAATCAAGGAACAATTACTGATGCTTTTGGCGTTTTTACTATTAACGTAGCTTTAAATGATATTATTGAAATTTCGGCCTTACAATTTCAGCCTGTTACGGTTGTTGTAGATGAGGATGTTGTTAAGACTAAAACTTTAAAAATTCAGTTAATTGAGCAAGTAAATCAATTAAATGCAATTACTGTTAAATCTGGTTTAAGTGGAAATTTAGAAACCGATATTAGCGATGTAAAGATGGTGAAAATTGAGCAGTTAGATATGGGGAATATGGATGCACTTAGCATGAGTGAAGATAAATCTGTTGACCCCCAGGTAATTCGCGATCATTTAACAGCAACTTTAAACCCTAATGCTTTAAACTATTTGCCAAATTTTGTTGAGATTTTTGAACTATTTGTAAAAATTAAGCCTAAAAAAAAGAACAAAAAAGTTGTTGTTGATGACGATAATAATGAGGAAATAGATGTTTTAGATATTTATACGGTTAGTTATTTAAATGAAAATTTTAATATTCCTGAAGATAAAATTCACGACTTTTTAAAGCATTTAGAAACTGAAAATATAGATAGAGAACTTTTTAAACCTAAAAATGAAATATTCCTATTGGAATTTTTATTAGTTGAAAGTCAACGTTTTTTAAATACTGATGATAAGAATTAAGCTATCTTTAATTATTATTTTGTGTTTTGGGGTAAAAAAAATGTTGGCTCAAAATGTTGAGTTATTAGGCACAGTTTATAGTAATGGTAATGTTGAAAATATACACGTTTTTAATAAAACTTCAAACCAATATACCATTACTAACCAACGTGGCGAATTTAAAGTTGTAGCCAAACTTAACGATACACTGCAGTTTTCTTCAATTCAACACACTCTTAAAGAGATAATAATAACTCCCAAAATTTTGAACTTAAAAAGTATAGTAATTACTCTAGAAGAGCAAGTAAACGAGCTAGACGAAGTTTTGGTAGGTAACGTTTTAACTGGCGACTTATTATCTGATGTGAAAAATGTAAAAGGTAAACCTCCAATAAATTTTTTTGACGTTGGAATTCCTGGTTATAAAGGCAAAATAGCAACCCAAAGCGAACGCCGATTGGCCGAAGCAGGCGAGTTTAAGCCCATAATGTTAGTTGGATTAATTGGTGGTGGATTGCCTTTAAATCCTATTATAAATGGAATTTCTGGGCGAACAAAAATGTTAAAAAATAGAGTTAAATTAGAACAGAAAGAAGCCTTAATGCAAAGTATTAAAGCTAGGTTAGGAACCTTGTTTTTTGATGCCTTTCCGTTAGATGATAATTTAAAAAATGATTTTTTTTACTTCTGTTCAGATGATCCACTTTTTACACAGAGTTGTGCTAATAAGCCAGATTTTGAAATACTAAATTTTTTAAAAGAAAAGTACGAAGCTTACTTAAATAACCAAGCTATAAATGCTAAATAAATTTAATATGGTACACATTTTGGTTATAAAATTTTACATTAGCAACAAATATTAATTCATGAAAATAAAGCATATAATTTTTATGTTGTGTGTTGTGCCACTTCTAGCTTTTACTGCAGTACACAAATATTATATTAGCGTTACGCAAGTTAACTACATAAAAAAACAGGAAGCATTACAAATTACCTCAAGAGTATTTGTTGATGATTTAGAAACAGCCCTTCGAAAAAAATATAGTGACACTATTACCTTAACAGGTTTAAATAAACCTGAAAAGGCCGATAGCTTTATTGAAACCTATCTTCGCGAAAACATAATTCTAAATATTAACACAGAAAAATCAAAATTCATCTTTATAGGTAAAGAATACGATGGTGATATAGTTAGGTGTTATTTAGAGGTTCCAGGTATCAAAAACATAAAATCTTTAAGTATTACCAACACTATTTTGTTTAATGTATATTCTGAACAACAAAATATTGTAAAAACTAAAATTAATGACCAACAGAAAAGTAAAGTGCTTTCTAATTCAAATCGAAAATTCGTGTTAAATTTTAATTAAAAAAGAGTGATAGCTCTTAAATTTTATTAATTTCGGGTGGTTTTGATAACAAAAAATTAACATAATTCATCATTTTATCAAAATTCTAAAATAACTCAAAAATCAAATAATGAAAAAACTAACGTATTTAATGTTTTCGTTTGTTTTTGTGTGCACTACTTTAATGGCACAGGAGCAAGAGAAACCACAAGGTCATACAGACCAAAACAAATTTAGGCAAATGAAAGATTTGCTGGCCACACCAAACACCACAAGAACGGCTTCTGGAGCTCCGGGTTACGAATACACCCAACAAAAAGTGGATTATGTAATGGATATTCGTTTAGATGAAGAAAAGAATCAAATTTTTGGTGAAGAAAAAATAACTTATCACAATAATTCTAAAGACCATTTAGAATATTTATGGCTTCAGTTAGATCAAAATATGAGAGCTAAAGACTCTAAAACTCCTGATGCTAATGAAGAAAGTTTTAGAACGCCATTTAACGGACCGCAATCTTTTACAAAAGCCAATTTAAAAGATAGATTTGATGGTGGTTTTAATATTGAATATGTTAAAAACGAAAATGGATCTCCATTATCACACACTATTAATAGAACCATGATGCGTATTAACTTACCTAAGCCTTTGGCCCCTGGAGAAGTTTTTAAATTTAGCATAAAATGGTGGTATAATATTAACGACATTAATGTTGATGGCGGACGTTCTGGTTTAGAAACCTTTCCAGATGGAAACATAAATTATACTATTGCTCAGTTTTTTCCAAGATTGTGTGTTTATAATAACGTAGAAGGATGGCAAAATATGCAATTTTGGGGGCGTAGCGAGTTTGCTTTAGAGTTTGGTCGTTATGATGTTAAAATTACAGCACCTGCAGATCATATATTAGAAGCTACAGGAAAATTACAAAACCCTAAAGATGTTTACACTAAAGAGCAACTTAAACGATTTGAACAAGCTAAAAAAGCCTTTAAAGATCCAGTTTTTATAGTAACTCAAGAAGAAGCAGAAGAAAACGAAAAGGGCAGAAGCAAAAAAACAAAAACATGGCATTTCATAGCCGATAATGTTCGCGATTACGCATTTGCATCATCCAGAAAATATATTTACGATGCTATGGCCGTAAATATTAACGGTAAAACTGTAATGGCTATATCTTTATATCCAAAAGAAGGAAATCCATTATGGGAAGAACACTCAACTAGAGTGGTAGCAAATACTTTAGAGGAATACTCTAAATACACATTCGATTATCCATACAGCAAGGCTATTTCAGTACACTCTGAAAGACAAGGTATGGAGTACCCAATGATCTGTTTTAACTACGGTCGCCCTAATCCAGATGGAACATATTCAGCAAGATTAAAACGCGGAATGATTGGGGTAATTACTCACGAAGTTGGTCATAACTTTTTCCCAATGATTGTAAACAGTGATGAGCGCCAATGGACTTGGATGGACGAAGGTATAAACTCGTTTGTTGAAACATTAGCCGAATTAGATTATGATCCTAATTACATTACAGGAAACTTACCTAAAGATATTGTGCCATACATGGGCGGCGATCAAAACTATATTTCTCCTATTATGTCTCAAGGAGACTATGTATATAAATTTGGTCCTAATGCATACACTAAACCAGCTGCTGGTTTATATATGTTGCGTCAAACCATAATGGGCCCAGAATTGTTCGATTATGCTTTTAGAACGTACTCACAACGTTGGATGTTTAAACACCCAACTCCAGCAGATTTCTTTAGAACTATGGAAGATGCTTCTGGTATGGATTTAGATTGGTTCTGGAGAGGTTGGTTTTATACAACAGATTATACCGATATTGGGGTTAAAAAAGTTACTGAATATTATTTAACAGATCAGCCAACTGAAGAAGCAGAAGCTCAAGCGAAGCGTTATAATATGAATCTTGAAGAATATAAAGATAAATTAATTTATTATGCCGAAGCTAAAAATGGTGTTCCTGCTAATGCTAAATCGGCTTCAGATTTTTCAGTTTTAAATGAGTACATTGCTAGTTTATCTGAAGAAGAAAAAGCGCAATTAAAAGAAGCTCCAAAACATTTTTATCAAGTTACTTTTGAAAAACCAGGCGGATTAGTAATGCCAATTATTTTAGACATAACTTACGAAGATGGAACAAAGGAAAGAAAAACATTCCCAGCTCAAATTTGGAGATTTAACGATAAAGAAGTAACTAAGGTATTTAAAACAACAAAAGCCATTACAAGCTTTGTTGTAGACCCAGATTTGGAAACTGCCGATGTTGATACTTCAAATAATACTTGGCCAAGAGATAACCAAAATGCTTTTGACAAGTTTAAGGATAACGTAAAACAATAAAAAGTATTAAAAAATATTTAAAAGCCGATTTTTTATAATCGGCTTTTTTTATTCTAACAAAACAACACCTATATTTGCATCGTGATACAAAACCCTACATTATTATTTATAAGCGGTCCAGAAATAGCTTTTATCTTATTTATTGCTATAATGGTTTTTGGCGCAGATAAACTACCCGAAATAGCTCGAGGTTTAGGAAAAGGTATGCGCACACTTAAAGACGCTACTAACGATATTAAACATGAAATTACCAAAACAGCACAAAATAGTGGTATAGACACAAGTGTTGCTTCTGACGTAAAAAAAGAAATAGATAAAGTAAAAGATGATATCGAAGATTTCGCTGGTTCAGTAAAGCGTAAAATGTAATCTTTTCATTATTTTTTTAAGTTTATTTTAACATTTTACCAATTCTATTAGCCATTTACCGATTTTATTGAGTTGATTTATATGGATTTGGTATATTTGAAATACCAAATCGTAAAATACAACCTACTCAATGAAAACTCTTCTACTTAGTTGTTTTCTTAGCTTTTCAATATTGGCGTTTGCCAATGATGAAAGGGAAATTATCAAGAAAATTGATAATATAACTTCATCTGCTTCTCAATTTTTAGAAAATAAAAATATTGTAAAAGCTTTTCAAGAATTTGTTCAAGCCAAAACGTTATCCGATTCCATTCAAGATCACTATGGTAGTGCTATAGCCAATTTTAATATTGGAAATATTTATAATTTAATGGAAAACCACGACTCGGCAAAGTTGTATTATGGTATGGCATTAAAATCGTTAACAGATTTGGAGGATGATTATTTATATGCTAATATCAACTTAAATTTGGCAAAAATTTATACAAAAGAAATTAGTTATGTAAAAGCTACCCATTATTTTAATGAGGCCTTAAAATATGCCGCAAACTACCCGAAACTTAATGGAAATGATTTGCATAAAACAAAACAGGTTTATTTTGAAGCAAGATTAAATTTATGTGAATTGTTAATTTCTAAAGGTAATTTAGAAGATGCTTTATTAAGTTTATTAAAAATTAATGAATATGTAGAAGCAGATAAAATAAACAATTTTTATCAAGGTTATTACAATCATGTTTTTGGTTTATACTATGCAAAAAAAGAATTGTTTAATAATGCTACCAAACATTTTAGAAAGGCAATTCCATTACTTAGCGATACATCAGAGAGCTTAAATTTGCTTAGCAAAGTTTATATGCAATTATCAATGTCTTTAGCAAAATCTGGTAAAAGCACAGAGGCTTATTTAACCTTGTTAGAACATAACAAATTCAAAGAAATATTTGAGAATAAGAAAAAAAACCAACAAGATTTATTAATTAAATCAAAATTCTTAATCGAAGATTATAAAAATAATGCAGAAAAAGCATATGCCGAAAAAAACGAGCAAATCCAAGTTGCAAACAAATTTAAAAAAATTAATAATGCGGTTATTATCACTTTAGTATTATTATTACTATCCGTACTAATTGTTTACAGTAGTTATGTCTCAAAACGAAAATTAAATAAAACGCTCGAAATTAAAAATAATGAACTAGAAATAGCTAAAGATGAAGCCGTTAAATCGGCAGAATTAAAAAGTAAATTTATTTCTAATGTATCACACGAGTTAAGAACACCGCTTTATGGTGTAGTTGGAATTACTTCTCTTTTATTAGAAAAAAACGATTTAAATGATAGTGATAAAAAATACCTAAATTCCTTAAAATATTCAGGTGATTATTTACTGAATTTAATTAACGATATATTACAAGTAGGTAAAATTGAAGCTGAAAAAGTTGAAATCAAAAATGTTTCAGTTAACCTTCCAGAAATGCTGCAGAATATAGTGAATACGTTTAATTATCGTTTAGAAGAAACTAATAATAAACTGTTACTATCTATTGATAATTATGTGCCACAATACATCTTTTGTGATAAAGTTAGATTATCTCAAATATTAATAAACTTAATAGGTAATAGTGTAAAGTTTACCACTAATGGTGTTATCAAATTAAATGTTAAATTATTAAGCAAGGAAGATGCTAAAGTAGGTTTACGCTTTGAGGTTGAAGATAACGGTATAGGTATACCCAAAGAAAAGTTTGATACAATTTTTGAAAATTTTTCTCAAATAGAAGAAAGTAATTTAAATTATCAAGGTACAGGTTTGGGGCTTTCTATAACCAAAAACCTTATTAATTTGTTTGGAGGAGATATTAAGGTTAAGAGTGAAGTTAATGTAGGTACTATTATTAGTTTTGAGCTAGATTTTAATGTAGATACCCAGAACACAATAAATAAGCCTAAAACAAAATCCTTTGAAAAACAAGCTTTAAAAACTGGTGCTGAAATTAAAATTTTAGTAGCAGAAGATAATAAAATAAACCAAGTAGTTACCAGAAGCTTATTAACTAAGCAAGGTTATACATGTTTTATAGTTGATAATGGTGAAAAAGCTCTAGAGGAAGTTCGAAATAATCATTACGATTTGGTATTGATGGATATAAACATGCCAGTAATGAATGGTAACGATGCAACTAAAGCTATTAGAAGATTTAATAATGAAATTCCTATTATAGCTTTAACAGCAGCAGATATTGATGATGTTAGCAAAAATTGTAATGAAATCGGTTTTAACGACTATATAATTAAACCTTTTGATAATTATGAATTTTTCCAAGTTATTTCAGAAAATCTTCAAAATTCAAATGTTAACAAAGAAGTGCACACACAAAAAGTTATGACTCCAAAATTAAAAGTAATCAAAGCATCATAAATTTATGAGTAGAAAATAGAAAAACCGAATGTATATTTTAATATTTCGGTTTTCTTGTTTTATCATAATCATTCAATTTTTTATTAGTTTTTTTACCAAAGTTCCTTGAGTATTTTTAAACCTTAAAAAATGTATTCCTTTATTAAGTTGTTGCAATGATAAGTTATGCTCGTTTTTATTAATTATAAATTGCAACTCTAATATTCCTTGTAAATTGTAAACTTCAACCTTAGTATTTATTGCATTCCCTATGGTTATAATATTTGTTGCTGGGTTAGGATAAAGTTTTATTTGGTTTAATGTTTTGCTATTAGTGCCTAAAGTATTGCTGCCGTAAACTTCTACTTCCGCAAGAGAAATAGCTCTATTCGAAGTTTTAGATATTTTTACAATTTTACCAACTGTTGTTCCAACATCAATAGTTAATGGGCGGCTACTTGGGTAAGTGGCATAAAATTGAGAAAAAGTAACATCGCCGTTAGCATTGATAATTTCTACAGTGAAATTATTTAAATCATCAATATAATTACTTCCTGTTCTGCCATATACTTTAATTTCATTAATGGTTTTGTCTGCTCCTAAATCTACTTGCCACCATTTAAGGACACCGTCGGCACCGTGTTCTGTGTGAGTAACAGAATTTCCTCCAAAATTTCCATCCGTATTTCCATCGTTTGCTCTGCTTGCTTCACCTTCGTAAGCTGTACTCGATTGAGATGCAATACCACCATTTGAAGCCAATGCTAAATTAATTGACTCTTCGGTTTCTGCATGAAATTCAAACCAATCAATATTAAATTCGTTATTGCCAAAATAAATATAAACGTCGTGAATACCTGTTACTTCTTGGTTTAAAGGCACGGTTACTTCTTGCCAAACTTCCCAGCCACCAGTTTGTGGTACTGTAGCTGTGGCAATCATGGTACCATCGTACGGGTGACTTAACATAACGTTTATATAGCCTGAAGTGGTACTAAGTCCCGCAAGGTTTAATGTGATTTCTGCCGGACTTGTTGACGTAAAATCTACGTTGCTATAGCGAATCCAATCGCCATCATGAATACCACCAAGATATTCGTCGTTTATTGGTATAACACCAAGCATACCGCAATAGCTTAATGCATCTATTTGAGTATAAGCATCATATGAAACACCAAAGCATTCGTCATTTTGAAAATAAAAATTATCGAACTTTAACCATGTTCCTGTACCTTCAGTAAATACAAAATATATGTCGTGAATTCCTGTTAGTTCACTACTTGTATAGCTTTTAAATACATCGTATGTGTTCCAGTCGCCGGTGCTTTCTACAGATATTGTTGCAAGCAAAGTACCGTCTACAGCACCGCTTCTAACTTCTACTTTACCATTTGAAGTTGCTGAAGCCAGAATTTCTATAGCATTATAAACATCGTCATACCCAAAATCGACATTCGAGAATTTTATGTAATCTGTGTTTTCTATATCGCTGACTACATCGTTAAAAATAGAAAGGTTTTCAATTGTAACACCATTACCATCACAATAATCTTCGGCGCTTAAACGGAAAAACGGATTATAACTTGTTGTACAAGGGTCTTCAACAAACTTAATGACATCAATATTAAAAAGCCATCCAGTATCTGAGGGCGAATTTGCAACAAAATATAAATCGGTTGTACCAGTAATAGTTTGGTTTAAATTAGCAGAATACTCTTGGTAAGTTAAATAATTACCAGTGCTTGAAATAGGAATTGTAGCCAAAAGCGTACCTGTTGCACTGCCTTGTCTAACCTGTAACGACACATTGTCTTTTGTACCAGAAGCTTTAACTGTTACCGACGCCATGTTTGTTAAATCGATGGAGCTAAAACTTATCCAATCGCCAGAATTTATACCATACACTTCACGTTCGTTGGTGTCGCCTGCTATATCTTGAGTGCCAATACTTAGCATGTTGTCGTAACATTCGGCCTGCAAATTGTCTGCACGGTTATCGCAAGGTCTAATATAATCACAGGTTGTTAAGGTTGTAATTGTGTTTCCAGAACCATTATCGGTAACAGGGCCACAAGAATAAATATCGCAATTTGTTGCAGTTTCTAAAATAACAGGATATTTTGTGTTATTAGTAAATGTAATATTTTCGGCACTTCGAGATGGTGGCGGTTCAACAGATCCTGTTAAAAATCTATTCGCGTATCTATGGCCTCCTAACACAATTTGGATATCCGGATTATAGTATGTTGTGCCATCGTGTATAGTAATATTGTGATTTGTTCCACCTGCAAAAAAGTAGGGAGTATTTCCAATTTTAGGTATGTAATTGTCTAAAATAGTAACCTCGTAAGTGGCGTTCGAGCGATGAATGTCTTCCGATAAAATAGGTCCAACAGAAGCATCTGCAAAACAATTAATTACATCGCCGTCGTTACCAAGCCAGAAACCACCTTCGCAAGCTAGAGCGGTACAGTTTTCTATACGTTTATTATCGCCACCTTCTGCGCCGGTATTAACACCAACACGCATTTTTACGATGGTACAATCTATAACCGTAGTATTCAAGGTTTGTCTTGCAGTTTCATCGGTTGGGTTTCCTTCACTATCGTAAACCACACCGTTTGAATATGCTCTAATTCCAGCTTCTTGTAAGCTAAAAGTATAATCGCTTGTATGATCTTTTAAATTGAAGTCCCAAACGGTTTCAAAATCGACATTGTCGGCAGGAGAATCGGTACCTTCTTCTTGAAGCATTTCGCCTACTGTTCTTAATTCACCTTCAACATAACAGCCTTCAATAATAGCGTCGTGAGAGCCTTGTACAAAAATACCATGACCATAAGCACGCATAATAACTGTACAGTTTTTTAGATGATTTCTGTCTCCTCTAACTAACATGCCTGCATGTTTGTTATGAGCAATTACAGAGCCACCGCCTTTACCAAAAGTATCTCCGTAGCCATAAGGAAAAGAGCCTCTTGTGGTTGTTTTAAAGCCTTCTATTAAGTTGTCTGCCCCATCTAGGTGTAAAGTGCCTGCGCCTTTTGTAGGAACAGTCATGCCAATATCTTCAAGGGTTAAGTTTTTGTAAGTATTGTTGCTACCTACTGGCCAAAATTCTATAATATCTACATTGCCATACAAGGTGAAAATTTCGGTATCAATTTCAAACTTAACGTCTGTAAAATCAAACGTTGAATTATTTCCTGTAAATAATAATAGTCTAGGATCATCAAAAAGTTTGCCCTCACCACAGTTACTGGTATTGAAATAATAGGTTCCTGGCGTCATAACAAAATTGCCATTATCTTCGTCTAACCTATCTTTTAATTCTGCAAGAGAATTAATTGTTGTTTGAGCTCCAGATTTGGCTGCAATAAGCAGCATCAAACACAAAATTAATTGAGTAATGTTTCTCATAATAATTAGTTTTATTTGGTCTTATTTAGTTTTTATAAAAGAACAAATAAAGCTTATGTATGTTTTTTATTTATGACTCAATGGCTGTAAAATATAACCCATTTAGTTAAACGAAAATCAATATTTATTAGAATTATATAGCGTTTATAGAGTTGTCTAAATTAAAATCAACATTATTTTATAGTTAATGCATCATGGTTTAAAGAGGAGAATGTTTTAAACGATTATTATTGTTATAAATTAAATAGGTTTACAGGAATGTAAAATGTTTTAATTATGACTAAACCAAACTAAATATTATACATGTTAAGTAAAATTTCAATTTTAAGTTTATTGTCAATGGTCGTTTTGTTTACAAGTTGCCATTCAAAATTTAAGCATCAATACACAACAACAGCTCACGGTGTAAGTATTGAAAATGATAGTGTAATTATTGATGTTGAAATAATAAATGAAGCCATTATTCATGTTAATAAAATGAAATTAGGGAGTGAGCCAACTTCAATTCCCGATTATGTAACAGTTTTAGAACCGCAAAATGTGGAATGGAGCATTACTGAGTCGACAGATAATTTAAGTATTGAAACTGAAGTATTAAAAATAGAAATTAGTACTGAAGGTGAAATAGTTTATAAAACTAAAAATAGCCAGAGTTTAGTTTCAGAAACAAACGAAAAAACGTTCATTAACTTAAATCCAGAAGTTTCTCATCCGGTTTCACAAGCATTTACAGCTGGCGACGAGGCGCTTTACGGTTTAGGGCAGTTTCAAAGTGGCATCATGAACTGGAAAAACGTGCCCATTCGTTTGCAACAATACAATCAAGAAATTGCTATTCCGTTTTTGGTTTCAACAAAAGGTTACGGTATTTATTGGCATAATTATAGTTTAACAGATTTTAATATGCCTGAAAATGAAATTGAGTTCGCTTCCGCGGAAGTGTTGCCAGACGCTCCAAAGAATAAGGAAACAAAAATAGAAGGCGAGAAGGAAGATGTAGCATCGCATATATCAAAACAAAATATATCTAAAAATATTCGTGAAACCACCTTTACGCCAACACAAACCGGTGAATATACCTTTTTAGCTTTAAGTGATAATAATGGACGAATGCGAGGCGAAATAAAAGTAACTATCGATGGTGACGACATCATCAACTACGAAACCATTTGGATGCCGCGTCGTTATTCTGGGAAAAAATATTTAGAAGCCGGTAAAACCTATAACGTCGTATTTCAAAATACAGGCGCTAAAATACCAGGGAAATTATTTTATAACACGCCCGATTTTAACAAAACCGTGTTTAGCAGCACGCAAGGAAACGCCATCGATTATTATTTAATTCAAGGAGATAACCCAGAAAAGGTAATTTCAGAATATCAAAACCTTACAGGAAAAGCACCATTATTTCCTAAAACAGCTTATGGTTTTTGGCAATGTCGAGAGCGCTATCATAACCAAGAAGAATTGTTAGAAAATGCAAACGAAATGCGCAAGCGTCAAATTCCATTCGATAATATTGTGCAAGACTGGTTTTATTGGCCAAAAGGAACTAAGGGGCCAGAATGGGATCCTGCTAAATACCCAAACCCAGATGCCATGGTCGATGAGTTAAAAAAATTAAACTTAAAACTAATGGTTTCGGTTTGGCCGGAAGTAAAAAATAAAGCACTAGAAGAAAAATATAATCTAAAAAAAATAGAGAGTTCTAATTATGTAGATATTTATGATACAGGCGTAAGCGAGCGTTTTTATAAAATGATTAGCGACTCTATGTTTCAAAAAGGTGTGAGTTCTATTTGGCTAGACGGCACAGAGCCAGAAGGTGTTACCGATGCAACTAAAATGACTGCTGTTGGTCGTTTTAATGAGGTTCAAAATCCATATTCCTTAGAGGTTACAAGAGCTATGTATGAAGGTCGCAGAAACGAATTCCCAAACGAGCGTGTGTTTAACTTAACACGTTCTGCCTATGCAGGACAGCAACGCTACGGTGCTACATCTTGGTCTGGCGATGTTGAAGCGTCTTGGGAACAATTAGAAGAGCAAATTTCTGCCGGACTTAACTTTACCATGGCAGGTATTCCATATTGGACCCACGATATTGGTGGCTTTTTTAGAGATTCAAAATCAATTAATCCACGTTTCGATAACCAATACACCAATCCAGAATTTATCGAGTTATTAACGCGTTGGTTTCAATTTGGGGCCTTTAGTCCTATTTTTAGAATTCATGGTTATAAATCGGAAACCGAAATCTGGCGATACAATCAAGAGTTTGAAGACATGGCTCGAAAATTTATCGATATTCGTTACCAACTCATGCCATACATTTATTCTGATGCTTGGAAAGCCACTACCACCGGAAAATTAATAATGGCGCCATTGGCATATCAATATCCAAACGATAAAAATGTTTGGGGTATAAAAGATCAGTTTTTATTTGGAGAATCTATTATGGTAGGTATTGTTACAGAATACAAACAACGCCAAAAAGCAATGTATTTGCCAGAAGGGACTTGGTACAACTTCTGGAACGATAAACAAGTTGAAGGAAACCAAAAAATAACGGTTAATGCCGAACTTGATGAAACACCAATTTTTGTAAAAGCTGGAAGTATTTTACCAATTGGGCCTAAAGTGCAAAATGTAACCGATAGTACTGAGAAACCAATTAATATAATGGTTTATCCTGGTGAAGATGCTAAATATACCATGTATTTAGATGATGGAGCATCTTATAATTACGAGGATGGTTCTTATTCTGAAATTGAATTTTCTTATTCAGAATCTACCAAAATCCTAACCGTAAAAAAGGGTGAAGGTGATTATCACGATTTTAAAAATACGCCAATAGAATTTACGTTTCAAATGATTGGAAAAAGTCGTGTCGACCAAAAATATTTTGTTGGAGAAGAACTTACAATTCAGTTTTAAAAATGAAAAAATTAATCTTAATTCTTCTTTGTGTTTTTACGTGTTTTGGGGTAAACTTTAATATTGAAGCTCAAAAATCCAAACAACCCAATATTATTTTTTTAATGACCGACGACCAGCGTTGGGATAATATGGGATGCTACGGAAGGTCTGAGTTTTACACACCAAACCTCGATAGTTTGGCAGCAAAAAGTGTGGTTTTCGATAATGCATATTACGCCGTAGCTATTTGTATGCCAAGTCGAGTTACCATGATGACAGGGCGTTATAATTCCAATCATCGCGTAGGTTTTGTGGCTCCAGATAATTACACTTTGTCTCAAACCGATTTAGCTAAAACTTATCCTGCCATGCTAAAAAATGCAGGATACAGAACTGGTTTTGTTGGTAAAGTAGGTTTTACAGTTACCGAAAATGGACAACGACCTAGTATTCCAAAAGAACATTTTTACAAAGAAAATTTAGGGCAAACTTTCGATTTTTTTGCGGGTAGCGAAACACGCCCAACTAAAGGTTTAGTGTTATGGCCGGAAAACGATGAAGCGCTTAAAGAAATTTACAAACCAGGAAGAACAAATACAGGTAGAACCTTAAAAACTGGCGAAGCCATGTTAAGGTTTATTGATACGCAACCAGAAGATCAGCCGTTTTGCTTATCGGTGAGTTTTTATGCGGTAAAGCATGATTCCGATAAACACATGTATATGTCTCATTTTGAGCAATTTAAAAATGAGGAGTTTTCGGTTCCTGAAAACTACGTTGAAGGCGATAATGAAAAATTGCCACAAGTTGTAAAAGAAAATGCTCGTGGTGTTTATTTGCATCGAAACAGGTCTTCAAAACCCGAGCAATATCAGCGATTAGTGCGCCGATTTGCGACACAAGGTTACTCGGTAGACGACCAAGTGGGGAAACTAATTAAAAAACTAAAAGAGAAAAATTTACTCGATAACACTATAATAATTTATACTAGCGATAACGGGCGTTTTCAAGGTTCGCATGGACTTTTTGATAAATGTTTGTTGTACGACGAGTCGGTTAAAGCACCACTAATTATTTACGATGGTCGAAAATCAGCTTCAGCGCAAAGTAGGCGAGAAGATGCGTTGATTTCTTCAGTAGATATGGCGCCTACCATAGTTTCAATGGCTGGTTTAAAGCCGGCAAATATCATGCAAGGTCGAGATATTACAAAGGTTTTAAACCAAACTCAAGATTTGTCGCAATGGCGAGACACTGTGTTTATGGAAGATTTGTTTTTAGTAGATATGTTTAAAGCCAAAAACAGTAATAATCCAGAGGCATTAAATCAAGAATTAATTAAAAATAATAAATCGTATCGAGCAAGAGGTGTGCGCACTAAAAAGTGGAAATATTTTGTGTATTACGAGCACGAACCTAAAATAGAAGAATTGTACGATGTAGAAAAGGATCCTTTAGAGCAAAATAATTTAGCTAATAACATAGAGTATCAAAACACTCTAAAAAAATTAAGAGAAAAAACTAACGATTTATATTTACAAATAATCGAATAATATTTTAGAAGTTTTTGGAGTATAATTGATAGCTTTTGAATAATAGTTTATATCTAAATATTACGCATAAATTAATTTTATCAACACTAAACAAAACTTAATTTTATATGATATTTTCAAATAAACTAAATATGGTAAAGTCTACCTATTTGTATATATTACTTAGTGTTTTTCTGATTTTTTATTCAAAAGTATATGCTCAAATCAAAGTAAACTCTTTACAGGAATTATTACCGTATTTAGATGATGATAACGCTGAGGTGAAGTTAAATCCAGGGGTTTACACTATTACCGAAGAAGATGTAAAAAACGGACTTTACAACTACGAAGTCAAACTAAAAAACACGAGTAAAGTATTGTTGCTTTTTAAAGGAAATAATAGTACTTACGATTTTTCAGGTGTAACTTTAAATATCGAGACAAAGGTGTTACAAGCTTTTGGAAAGCATCAAATACACGAATTGCGAATCATCGGTAATAACAATATTCTTAAAAATTTAACCATGGCCGATGTTGGTTCTGTGCATGATGCACCAGCTAGACGAGCAGTTAATGTTGTTATGGATGGAAAACATAATTTAATTGAAGGTTTTAATGTTACAACAAAAGGTTCGTTTCCTTATGGCTATGGTGATGCATTTGGCAAAGGCGGTAAGGCAGTTATTCCGCACAGAAAACACAGCGCATGTTTAATTCGGGGAGAATCAAATCATTTAAAAAACTCTAATTTTATTCATAAAAGTTACGGGCATTGTATATTCATGCAAGCGGCTAATAATCCAATAATTGAAGGTTGCAATGTAGTTGGAGAAGTGCGTAAAACCGATGATATGTTAGCCGAAACTTCGGGACCAGCTTTTGATGTAAATTTTATGACAGTTTGGGGTTATAAACTTCCAAAAGGCTATATGTTAAGTACTGGAGAAGCTGGGATTAGAGCTTATAACGCAGGTGAAACTATTATTGATGGTAAGGAAATTAGAAGAGGAACATCTAACCCAACCATAATTAATAATACTATAAAATTCATGCGAACAGGTGTTACTATTGCACACGCTACTGGAAAAAAATATGTTGAGGGGTGTAAAGCTATTGCTTGCGAAAACGGATTTTCATTAGGATCAGGAATAGCAGTTAATTGTAGTGCAGATTGCGCTTATGGCCCGGTGTATTCAACAACCTACGAGAAAGACAAAAATTATCATGCTAATATTACTATTTTACCAGCCTCTGTTCCATATTATAATGGTTCAGGGTCTGTAGCTTATATTGGGGGGAGCGAGCATGATATAATATTTACAGCTTCTAAAGATGTATACTGTAAAGGCTTAGCCATTAAAATTGGTGGCGATAAAAATAATATACGCCTTAAAAATGGCAACTTTCCGCATCAAAACGATTTTAAAGCTTATAATTTTAAACTAAATAATCAAACCTCTTTCCCTGTTTCTTTATCTAATAAAAGTACGGGAGTTAAAGTTAAATCTTTAGGAAAGGTAACCGATTTAGGAACTGGAAATAAAATAGAACAAATAAATTAATGATTATGAAGAATAGCAAAAAAAAACATTTATTTGCTAGATTAATTATAGTAACCATTTTCCTTGTTGTAAGCTGCAAACCCAATAAAAAAGAATCAATCGAAATACTTAAAACAGATAAGCCAAATGTTATTGTGCTTATGGTAGACGATGTAGGGTACGGCGATATTGCAGCCCATGGTAACGAATGGATTAAAACACCAAATATCGATAAATTACACAGTGAAAGCACGCGGTTAACCAACTTTCATGTTAGCCCAACGTGTGCGCCAACTCGTGCCGCATTTATGACGGGGCATCATAATTACAGAACCGGTGTATTTTTTACCATTAAAGGGCGTTCGCTTATTCTTGAAAAAGAAAAAACAATGGCTCAAGTGTTTAAAGATAATGGCTATAATACCGCTATGTTTGGTAAATGGCATTTAGGCGATAATTATCCGTTTCGTCCACAAGATAAAGGTTTCGATGAGGTGTTAATGAATAATGGCGGGGGCGTAGGACAAACTATGGATTACTGGAATAACGATTATTTTGACGACACCTATGTGCATAACGGAAAGTTAGAAAAGTTTGAAGGCTATTGTACCGATGTTTGGTTCGAAAATGCTAAGAAATATATTGGTGAACATAAGGACGAACCGTTCTTTTGCTATTTAGCAACAAATGCAGCGCATTCACCGTATTGGGTCGATAATAAATATTTAGATCCATATAAGGATAACGAAAATATTCCTAACGCCGCTTTTTATGGAATGATTACGAATATCGATGAAAACCTTGGTAAGTTAGTCGATTATTTAAAGTCGATTGACTTAATGGATAATACTATTTTAGTGTTTACTTCAGATAATGGTTCTGCTGCCGGAAATAAAATGGGAGAAGGGCAAGATCGTTTAGATGGTTTTATAGCCAAAGGAAATAACGCCGGTATGCGAGGTGTAAAAGCGAGTATGTACGAAGGTGGTCACCGCGTTCCATTTTACATCCATTGGAAAAATGGAGGTATAAATGTAGGTAAAGATATTAATGATTTAACAGCGCATTATGACATATTTCCGACATTGGTAGAGCTTTGTGATTTAGAATTAAAAGAAGATTTAAAATTTGATGGTTCAAGTTTAGTGCCTTTAATGAATGGCGATAATTCTAATTTTGACGACCGTATAGTTTACGTAAACACACAATTTTCTACAGACCCTGTGCCTTGGAAACGTACTGCATTAATGCATAAAAATTGGCGACTTGTTGAAGGAACAGAATTATACGATTTAAATATAGACCCAGAGCAGCGCACCAATTTAGCCGATAAATACCCAGAAAAAGTTGAATTATATAAAACGGAATATGATAAATGGTGGGCAGAAATAGAACCTACTTTTGTTGAGAAACCATTTTTTATTGTAGGTAACGAAGCCGAAAACCCAACCACCTTGTTTTGTCACGATTGGCATAGCGAAACCTTTACACCTTGGAAACAAGACCACATTCGCACAGGGCAAATAAATAATGGCTTTTGGCGAGTAAAGGTTGAAGAAGCTGGAACTTACACTATAAAATTACGTCGCTGGCCAGAAGAAACACATTTGCCATTGGGCGCCAAAGCACCGCTTCGTCCGGCACTCGAAGGAACAAGTGTAACGGCAAGTAAAAAAAGCAAGGCTTTAAATATTAAAAATTCAAGAATAGAAATTCAAGATATTAAAAAGTCTAAATCAGTAAATCTTGATGAGGAATATGTTGAGTATAAAGTAGAATTAGAAAAAGGAGAAACACATTTAAAGACCTGGTTTACTTTAGAAGATGGTGTGGAAATTGGAGCCTATTATGCCACTATAGAAAAGCAATCATAAATTAAAACGAATGAAAAAACATTATATATTTCAATCGGTTTTATTGTTTATGTTTTTAGGACTGCTAGGTTGTAAAAATAAAATTGAATTAAATGCTAACTTGAAAAAAGAAGCTAAAAGACCTAATTTTTTGTTTGTTTTAGTTGATGATCAATCACCTTTCGATTTACAAACCTATAATCCAGCGTCAATATTAGAAACGCCAACAATTAGTAAATTAGCCGAAGAAGGTATCGTGTTCGAAGAAGTTCGCCATATGGGCTCAATGAATGGCGCAGTTTGTACACCGTCGCGCCATATGATTATGTCTGGGCGCACACTTTGGCATTTACCACCAAGTGCAGAATTTCAAAAACAAACCGATCCGCATGAAATCGATGAGCAAACTATTGGTGCCATTTTTAATCGTGCAGGTTATAAAACCATGCGTACTTGTAAAAAAGGCAACTCGTATCCCGGAGCAAACAAGCAATTTACAGTATTTCATGATGCAACAAAACGTGGCGGAACCGATGAAACGGGAAGCCCTTGGCACGCCAAACAAGTATTAACTTACTTAAACCAAAGAGAAAAAACCAAAGAAGACGATCCGTTTTTTATTTACTTTGGGTTTTCACATCCACACGATAGGAGAGATGGGACACCAGAATTGCTAGAAAAATATGGTGCTGTAAATCATCGCGATAAAAATGCGTTACCAGCATTAAACGAAAAGCAACCACAATTACCAGAAAATTATTTAGAAAAACACCCGTTTCATCATGGACATCCTAATTTACGAGACGAAACGCGTGTAAGTGGCGTTTGGGAAAACCGAGACGAAAATACCATTAGAAACGAGTTGGGTAGAGAATTTGCATGTTCAGAAAATATCGATATTCAACTTAATAAAGTTTTAGCCAAATTAGAAGCCATGGGCGAGTTGGATAATACTTATATTATTTACACTGCCGATCATGGAATGGCTATTGGTCGTCACGGACTTCAAGGAAAACAAAACTTATATGAACATACATGGCGCGTACCGTTTATTGTAAAAGGACCTAATTTGCCTAAAGGAAAACGTGTAAAAGGAAGCGTTTATTTATTAGATGTGTTACCAACGTTATGCGATTTGGCAAATATTGAAATACCTGAAACTGTTGAGGGTAATAGTTTTACTTCGGTTTTAAATGGTGAAACAGAATCTATGCGCGAGGTTATGTACGGCGTATATTGTGGTGGTACCAAACCAGGTATGCGAACCGTTAAAAAAGGAGATTGGAAACTAATTAAATACGATGTGTTAGAAGGGCAAGTAAAAGAAACACAGTTGTTTAATTTGGCTGAAAATCCGCTTGAATATTTACCTGAGCATGGTAAAGACGGCGAGTTACTAACCAATTTAGCGAACAATCCTAAATATGCCGATAAGCTTGCAGAAATGGAAGCTTTGTTGCTAGAACAAATGGTACACTATGGCGATCCTTATCGCTTATGGAATCAGCCACAAATTAATTAGTTATTTATTATTAAAAATAGAATGCTGTATTTCAATTAAGAGATACAGCATTTTTTATGCGTTTTATTTTCTAAACGAACCATAATTTATACATAAAGAACTCTAGTTTAAAATATAAACTTTAATAATCTTATAATATTACGCTACCAACTAAACTAAATAATTTCATCATGACTAATTTTAATAAGAAGCTATTAAGCATTCTGGCTTTAGCTTTGTGCATATTTAATTTTTCTCAAGCTCAACTTGTTCATCCAGGGATTTCTCATAAATTATCAGATCTAGACCGCATGAAAGCTATGGTTGAAGCAGGTGTAGAACCTTGGGCAACTACTTATCAAAATTTAAGTAATAACTCAAAAGCGCAATATAACTACTCTGTTAATGTCGATCCAGCAATAACCACCGAATATAACAGTACTAGCGATGGTTGGTTTATTAACGATGGTACCGCGGCATATTATAATGCTTTAATGTGGTATATAACTGGAGACTCAAGGCATGCCGAAAAAGCCATAGAAATTTTTAATACCTGGAAAGGCTTAAAAAGAAATACCATGACAGTACCACTAAGTTCTGGTCGTATTTGGCGCATTATTGAAGCGGCCGAAATTATACAACATACATATGATGGATGGGTAGAAACCGATATTCAAGAGTTTAAAGATATGTTGGTATATCCTGGTTACTCAAATACTACAGTGCCTACGTCTGCGATAGCAAGTAACGATATAACATTTTATTGGCGTGTTTATCAAGGTGATCCAGCAAGACACGGTAACCAAGGATTGTTTTGTATGAGAACTATGATGGCAATGGCGATATTTTTAGATAATGAGATTATGTACGATAGAGCATTACGTTATCTACAAGGCTACACACATAGGGTTGATGATGTAGCTTATCCATCTGGACCTCCAATAAACAATAATCAGTTAGAAGGTTGCGAGTATTTTGATGAGTTTACTCAAAATGGATTTGAAACCACAATTACAGATTACGGCTATAACGAAGTAATTAGTAATTATATTTATGAAAACGGCCAATGTCAAGAATCTTCAAGAGATCAAGCTCATGGGCTTGCAGGGGTTTCAACTATAGCAGTTATGGCAGAAATGGCTTGGAGTCAAGGCGATGATTTATATGGTCATTTGAATAATCGTCCGCTTCTGGGGTTAGAATTTTATTATCGCTATAATTTAAGTTACGATAATTCATATCCAGACCAAAGCACGCCATGGGAGCCAACAGTAGCTTCAGGAGAATATATTGAGAGAAGCGATCGTTCTGGTCGATGGACATCATTAAAAATAAACCCTTATTTAGTTTGTAATACAGGTGAAGAATATAGGGAACGCGCTAAGCACAATCTTCAGCCTGTTTACGAAATGAATTTAGCGCATTATCGTGATCGATTACAAACCTTACCAAGCGACGATTATAAATGGTTACAAAGAGGTTTCGAATATTTAACTACTCAAATTGGCGTAGAAGGAGAAGGTACAGTGACCGATCATCCAGGTTTTGGGGGCTTAAAATTTCGAAGAGTAAGTCCTGGAGACCCAATTAGTGGTTTCGATAGTAATGGTTTGCCAATGTATAAAATGAATGATTTGTCTACGGTTATTGAGGCAGAGAATTTTGATTATTTTGTATTAAATGGTCAAGATAGAACATATAGTGATAATTCGAATAGTAATGAAGGTGGCGAGTATCGAACCGATGAAGCTGTCGATTTAGAAGTATGTAGCGAAGGCGGTTATTGTGTAACTAACATAGAAGGTGGCGAATGGCTAACTTATACCATAAATGTACCAGCTAATGGCATTTACAGTATAGGAATTCGTTATGCTTCAGAAAATTCCAACGGAAAAATAAAATTTAATTTAGATGGAGAAGATGTAACATCCGAAGTTGAAGTACCTTTTGGGGGTGCTAACTCTACAGGTTTAACCGACTGGAAAGATTATGAAGTAGCAAATCAGGTACATTTAAATCAAGGCGTTCAGGCTATGAAAGTTCTTTTTGGAGGTGCAAATAATGCTTTTCAATTAAACAATATCAATGTATCTCTTGTTGAGGCAGATCAAGATCCAGTTAATTTAGCTGTTTTATACGGTATTGCTTCACAATCAATAGATTCCGATCCTTGTCCTTACGGTGGTTGTGCAGAATTAGCTATAGATGGTAATACTAATGGAAACTTTGGTGGTGGTTCTGTTTCACATTCTGCACATGGAACAACTGACTCTTTAAAATGGTGGAAAGTAGACTTACAGAACAATTATAATATAGAAACTATAAATATTTATAACAGAACAGGAGGTTACGAAAGTAGACTTTCAGATATTACTTTAGAAATTAAAGATAGTAACAATAATGTGGTTTATAGCGAGTTTTTTGCTGGTTATCCTAACCCAATGTGGAGTATAGATATTGGTGGTGTTAAAGGTAAAGAGGTAACTATATCAAAAACTACCGACACCGGAATTACCTTGGCCGAAGTTGAGGTTTATGGCGTAGATGCGCCAGTAACATTATCGAAAAATAATTTTGAGTTTAAAAACAATATAAAGCTGTATCCTAATCCAGCTAATAATTTGCTTTATGTTACAAATGCTGAAAACTCAAAAATATCGATTTATAATATTTTAGGTACCAAGGTTCGTCAAAAAGATGTGATTAAAAACAATGAATATATTGATTTGTCAGGCTTAAAAAACGGTATGTATTTCGTGAAAATAAGTAAGGATGGTACTAATTCAACTCAAAGAATTATAAAGCAGTAACTCAATTTATTATGAATAAGCAAATACTTAGTAAATATAAGTTTCAATTTAAAAAAGGATATTTTGTTATCCTTTTTTTTATTTCAATACAATCAATAAGTCAGTCCATAACAATAAATACAACAAATTACAAGCAAGTAATAGACATGATTGGGGCAGATATTGAGCGTAGTTCAATAGCAATACAAAACGCGAAAAATAAAAATGAAATTATTAATTGGGGATTTAAAGATATAAATTTTAACTATTGTAGAGTGCAGTACGATAAGCATCAAGAGCTTACGCAAGGTCAAAAAAAAATGGGGTTTTATAAAAAGCAGCTACAAACCATGAAGCAAATAAAACAGTTAAACCCTAACATTAAGTTTTTTGCTACTATGCGAACCGATTACAATGGCTACGGAAATAAAAACAATATGCCAGATTGGATAGTGAATTATAAAACTAAAGCAGTAGATGTAAAAAAATATGCAACGTTTTTAGCCGACTATTTAGAGTTTATGGAGCACGAAAATTTAGCCATAAATACATTATCTATTACAAAAGAATGGACTTCTTTTATTAAACCAAAAATTGGAAGTGAGATAATTGTCGAGCTGCAACAACAATGTAACCTTCGGGGAATAAAAATGCCAAAAATATCAGATCAAGGGTTTTGGAGTATTTCACAGGGTATTAAATATCTAAATGCTATCAAGGCATTAAAAACAGAACACCTCTATAGTTCATTTTGTACACACGATTATAAAAATGAAGGACAAGAAAAGTGGCAAACAATTATAGCCAATACAAATAGTTTAGATAAAAAGTTATATGATGACGAATCGAGCACAGGATCAGGTTCTCCAACCTATGGATCAGAGCGCCCTATAAAAAAACAATTACAAGAATATATAGATAAGTCCGAGGCTTATAAAGCTGGACTAAGCGGCGAAATATTTTTTGAAATATGGTCGCGTGGCATAAACAAAGAAACCAGAGCTATTTATTATCCAGCAAATGGAGAAGGAAAAAGGCTTCGAGGCTATTTTATAATGAAGCAATTTTCTAACAACATTTTAAATTACAGGTATCTAACATCCGTAGTTAATAATATGCCAGATGTATATACAATGGCCTTTCGGAAAGAAAACAAAATAGTGTTCTGGATTTTAAATAATTCAAAAAATAAGTACGAAGTTTCAGTTAATCTAGATAATTCAAAGTTTTTGAGTGAAATAAATATGCGTTACTGGACAGATAGCACACCCTTAAATGGTGATTGTTTAATTTACAAAAGTAACCAATCAACTGTTAACTTAAGTTTAAAACCGGAAAGTATAAATTCTTATGTGTTTAGAGTTGTTAATTAAGTTTTAAGTATGCATAATGCACATTTTTAGGTGCTTATAAGGCGTTTGTAGCTATATAAGAATCATGATTTATATATTTTGAACTTAAATTTATTAATGTTCATTTAGTTTTTAAAGAAGTTTGGAGTATTGGTTTGTTAACCATTTGTTAAAAAATTATAAAATAAAATTTTAGAATATATGTAAAAAAAAAATAGAAAAACTAAAAATTAAGACTAGACCAATTAAACTAATTATTAAACCAAAAAGTATGAATAAAATTTATTCTTTAATCTGTTCGATGAATACACGATACAAATCGAGCAAAAAGATAATTAAGTCGGTTGCCGTATGTTCGTTGTTTGTAATAAACGGATATGCCACTACGGAAACCGCACTTAAAACTTCAGTAAATAATATCACAGATGAAAGTAAACAACAAGCTCAAGTAACAGGAACTGTTCTTGATGAAAGCGGAATACCTTTGCCAGGAGTAAATATTTTAGTTCAGGGTACAAATAGAGGGGTTCAAACCGATTTTGATGGTAATTTTACCTTACAAGCAACAAAAGGAGACGTGTTAGTGTTTTCTTATATAGGTTTTAAAACCCAAGAAGTTAAGGTAGGCAATTTCCCAACAGTAAATGTTACCATGATTGAAGATCTTACTGGGTTAGATGAGGTTGTTGTTGTGGGGTTTTCAACACAAACTAAAGAGGCTGTAGTAGGAGCTATTACGCAAGTAAAACCAGAAGATTTAAAAATTCCTTCAAGTAATTTAACAACATCTTTTGCAGGTCGTGTTCCTGGGGTAATTGCTTTTCAAAGTTCAGGCGAACCTGGTCAAGGTTCAGACAATGCTCAATTTTTTATTCGTGGGGCTACAACCTTTGGGAATTATTCGTCACCATTAATATTAATAGATAATATTGAATTAACAGCAGACGATTTAGCAAGAATATCTCCAGACGACATTGAAAGTTTTTCTGTGTTTAAAGATGCAACTGCAACAGCAATTTATGGTGCACGTGGTGCCAATGGAGTTATTGCTGTAAAAACAAAATCTGGAGAATTGGGAAAACCTAGAGTATCTGTAAGATATGAAACCACATATTCTCAAGCAACACAAAATTTAGAAATAGCAGACCCTATTACCTATATGAGGTTACATATGGAGGCTGTTAATACCAGAAATGCTTCGCCTAACATTAATCTTCCGCTACCTTATTTACAAAATAAAATAGATAATACAATAGCTGGAACAAATCCTTATGTGTATCCTGTAACAGATTGGCAAGATGAGCTTCTTCAGGATTTTACCAGAAATCAACGCTTAAATTTTAGTGTTTCAGGAGGAGGTAAAATAGCAAGATATTACGTGTCTGGTTCTGTTGCTCAAGATAATGGTATTCTAAAAGTAGATAATAAAGCAAATTTTAATAATAACATAGATAATAAAGTATATAACCTAAGGTCTAATGTTAATATCGATTTAACACCAAGTACAGAACTTATTGTTCAATTAAACCAAACAGTTGATGATTACCGAGGTCCAGTTCCTACCGGAAATCAAGTTTACAACATGATTACAAGAACTAATCCAGTACGTTTTCCAGCATACTATGCACCAGATGAAGCACATGCCACCAGAGAACATTTGCTATTTGGTAATGTTGATACAGGAGATGGTACTTTGGCTTCTTATTTAAACCCTTATGCCGAATTAGTACGTGGTTACAGAGATTATAGTAGAAATGTAAGTTTATTAAGTTTACAGTTAAAACAAGATTTATCTGGTATTACAGAAGGATTACGTTGGAGAATTTTAGGAAACATAACAAATACATCTTCATATAATATTCGAAGACAGTATAATCCATATTATTATGCCATATCAGATAATAACTATGATAGAGCAACAGATACTTATCAATTAACACCTTTAAACCCAGATAGCGGTACAGAGTATTTAGATTTTGTACAATTTCCAGATGATAGAGTTGTAAGCAGAAATATATATTTTGAAACAGCATTAAACTACGATAAAACATTTAAAGAAAAGCATACAATTAGTGGTTTGCTAGTGGGTATTGCAAGAGAAGCTGTAGATGGTAATGCCGATAATTTACAAGAATCGTTACCTAGCAGGAACATAGGCGTTTCAGGGCGTTTTACTTACGATTACGATCGTCGTTATTTTATTGAAGGTAACTTTGGTTATAACGGTTCAGAACGTTTTGCCGAAGAAAACAGATTTGGTTTTTTCCCTTCTGTTGGAGCGGCATGGGTAGTATCTAATGAAGATTTCTGGAATTGGGATTTTGTTAGTCGATTAAAACTTAGAGGATCGTATGGAGTTGTGGGTAACGCACAAATTGGAGACAGAAACGATAGATTCTTCTATTTATCAGAAATTAATTTTAATGGTACCGGAGCCACTTTTGGTACTTTTGGTGGCGATTCTGAAACTGGCGTTTCAATAGATAGATACGAAAACCCATATATTTCTTGGGAAAGAGCTTATAAGCAAAATTATGGTATAGAGGTGTATTTACTTAAAGACGCTATTCAATTACAAGCAGAATATTTTCAACAAAAAACCACCGATATTTTACAAACACGTGCAGATATTCCAACATTTTTAGGTTTGCAATCTACACCTGTTGCCAATTTAGGCGAAGGTAAATCTGGAGGTTTCGAGTTAACATTACTTGTTAATCATAATTTTAATAAAGATTGGTGGTTGCAAGCTACAGCAAACTTTGTAAAAACACATAGTAAATTTACTGTTTACGAAGAGCCAGATTTATCTGCAACACCTTGGTTATCAAAATTGGGTAATCCTTTTAATCAAGCATATGGTTTAGTAGCAGAACGATTATTTATTGATGAGGCCGATGTAGCCAATTCTCCAGAACAGCAATTTGGTGAAGTTATGCCTGGAGATATTAAATATACCGACATTAATGGAGATGGCATAGTATCAACTCTAGATATTGTACCAATAGGCGAGCCAACTCAAGCAGAAATAAGCTACGGCTTTGGTTTTTCATTAGGGTATAAAAACTTCGATATTTCTGCGTTTTTTGCTGGTTTAGATAATGTCTCGTTTTTTATAGACTCCGAAGGTTTAACTCCTTTTGCCGATACCGATGGTTCTGGAGACTATTTACCCGATGCTATAGCCGAAAATCAAATTTTGCAGGCATTTGCCGATAACCATTGGTCTGAAGAAAATCAAGATATATATGCATTATGGCCCCGACTTTCCAGCTACTCAGTTCAAAACAATAACCAGACAAGCACATGGTGGATGCGAGATGGTGCTTTTATGAGACTAAAATCGGTAGAAATTGGCTATAATTTTACACCAGACCAAGGTGATATTTTTGGTCAAGCCAACGTGCGCTTATACCTAAGCGGAACAAATTTAGTTCACTGGAGTAAATTTAAACTATGGGATCCAGAATTAAGAGGTAACGGACTAAATTATCCATTACAAAGAACCTTAAATATTGGAGCAAGAGTTAATCTTTAAAAAAAAGAAATATGAAAAAAATACATAAAATAATATTTTCTATGGTGTTTTTGCTTGTGTTTTCATGCGAAGACTATATAGATATCGTGCCAGACAATGTGGCAACCTTCGATTTGGTTTTTAATAACAGAACCAATGCAAAAAAGTTCTTTTTTACATTATATGGTTATTTACCAGGTTTTTCAGATTATAATGATAATGTAGCTTTAGTTGGCGGAGATGAAATTTGGACACACCAAACCTGGACGGCAATGAGTTTTTCACAAGGTGAACAATCTAAAGCATCTCCATTGTTCGATCACTGGGGAGATGGTAATCGCATTACACCTCATATTGCTTTACGAGATTGTAACATTTTTTTAAACAGAATAAATGATGTGCCAGATATGACACAAGAAGAAAAGGACAGATGGATTGCAGAAGCCAAATTTTTAAAAGCATATTTCCATTTTCATCTTTTAAGAATGTATGGACCAATACCTATTATTGATGAAAATATTGAAGTAAGTGAAGATATTATTTCTGTGCGAATAGGTAGAGATACCGTAGATGAAGTTGTGGATTATGTTGTAGAATTATTAGATGAGTCTATAGCAGGTTTACCATCGCAAATATTTTTAGAAGGCGACGAATTAGGAAGAGCAACACAGCCAATTGCAGCAATGCTAAAGGCTAAAGTATTAGCGCTAAGTGCTAGTCCTCAATTTAATGGAAATTCGGTTTATTCTACATGGACAGACGAAGAAGGTACACCCTATATCAATCAAACTTACGATGAAAATAAATGGCAATTAGCGGCAGATGCTTGTAAAGAAGCTATAGACTACGCACATGCTGGAGGACACTATTTATATACTTTCAATTCATCTTACGATTTATCAGATGAAACCATTTATAAAATGAATCTTAGAGGAGCCATTACAGATAGATGGAACGACGAAATTATCTGGGGTCAAGCCTATAATCCAACAACAAGTAATATTCAAAATGTAGCATTCCCTAGAATAGATCCTGCATGGGTAGGGCAAACCGCAGGTCAAGTAAATTCTTATTACTCGGCACCTTTGCATATAGCAGAACAATTTTATTCCATAAACGGAGTACCTATTGACGAGGATACTTCTTACGATTATGCTGGAAGATACAATTTAACAACTGGCGATGTAGAAAATCAATTTTATGTTCAACAAGGTTACGAAACTATAGGTTTGCATTTAAATAGAGAGCCAAGATTTTATGCATCATTAGCAGCAGATGGGGTATTGTCTTACGATGTTAATAATGAGGCAGATGATACCAGTTTGTTTGTTGTAAATGCTAAAAACGGAGGTGTTTCTGGTTATATAAACGAACGCCAATATAACCAAACAGGATATTGGCCAAAAAAATTAGTACACTATAAATCTTTTATTGCTAACGATAGTTATACAGCCGAAAATTATTCGTGGCCAGTATACCGTTTAGCAGATTTATATTTGTTATACGCAGAATGTTTAAACGAAGCCCAAGGCCCCTCAACAGAAGTGTATCAATACATAGATCAAGTTAGAGAGCGCTCTGGGCTAGAGGGCGTAGTAAGCTCATGGGCCTCATATTCAACTAATCCATCAAAACCAACAACTAAAGATGGGTTAAGAGATATTATTCACGACGAGCGCTTAATTGAGTTAGCTTTTGAGGGGCACCGTTTTTGGGATTTAAGACGATGGTATAAAGCACACGAATATTTAAATAGTACACCAATGAATGGTTGGGATTATTCTCAAGCTACAACCGAAAGGTTTTATAATATTGAAAACTATGGATATACCGAGTTCTCAATTCGTGATTACTTCTGGCCAATATCAGAAGCAGATATTTTAGCAAACCCTAATTTAGATCAGGCGTTTGGTTGGTAAAAACTAATAAGAAATACTAAATTAATTAAGATGAAAAATTTAAAATTACTAACGTTATTTATGTCTTTTGCACTTATTTTAAGTTGTGAAGAGGACAATACCGAGTCACTTGTGGCTAATGATGGTGTAGCCCCAGGAATGGTAACTGTAGAGGCTAATGCAGTAGAAAATTTTTCCGGAGGATCTAAAATAACATACAATCTTCCTGATGATGATGATTTATTATATGTAGTCGCAGAGTATCAAAGGGCTAGTAATGGCGAAGTTGTAAGTGTAAAATCTTCAGCATTTAATAACTCTTTAACTGTCGAAGGTTTTGCCAATGCCGAGGAGTATAATGTAAATTTATATGCTGTAGATCAATCAGAAAATAGATCTGCACCTACAATGGTAACTATTAGTCCAGAAGCCCCACCTTATACATTTGTATGCGAAACAGTTTACGCAGAAGCAACTTATGGGGGTATTCAGCTTTTTTGGGAAAATCCAGAAACAGGTCTAGTTACAATTGAAGTTTATATTGAAGATGCAAGTGGAAATTTAATTTTTAAAGATGCTATTTATACCGAAGGACCAACAGGGCAACGTTTAGTTTTAGGGCTTGATGCCGTAGAAACAAATTTTGTAATTATTGTACGAGACAGATATAACAATAGATGTCCGGAAATTAGAACAACATTAACCCCGCTTTATATTCAACTTTTTGATAGAGCAAATTATCAAGCTGTTTACCAAAAGCATGATACTCCAGATGCTTACGGATGGATCCTTCCTAATTTATATAATGGTTCATCAGGGGGTAATGGTTTTCATACACCACCAGGATGGGTAGATCCAGATGGAGAATTACCAGAATATGCAGATTGGTCATATGATGGTATCGATATGTATCCAACTATGTTTACCATAGATATTGGTGAGTTAGTACAGTTATATCGTTTTAAATATTGGCCTAGGCTTAGTAATTATATGTGGCGTCATGGTAACCCTCATTTATTTGATTTATGGGGTACAGATGAATTGAATGCAGATGGAACATTTGACGGGTGGACATTACTATTAGAAAACGTGGGGCCAGTTAAACCTTCAGGAACTTTAAGTAATGACGATAATACTACGGAAGATGAAGAGGCAGCAACTGCAGGGTTTAATTTCGAAATTTCTCCAGATATGCCAAAGGTTCGTTACATCCGATTTGTTCAAAAAGTAAATCAAGATCGTAAAAGTACGTTATTACATTTAACTGAAGTTGAGTTTTATGGAGATAACAGATAACATTAAAATTAAAATTTATGATTAATAATATAAAAAATAAGTTTATAAAAATCTTTGCAATTAGTACAGCAGGTGTTTCTGTGTTTTTTTCGTGCGATAATACAGATTTAACAGAAACGTATAATGAATACATTCCAGAGGCAGTAGTAAGTGTTGCTAAACCAGACTCTGTAGCTATAGTTCAAACAGGCTATAATAAAATAGCATTTCAAGTTTTTGTAAACGCTGATCCTAAAATAAATAAAATTGTTATAGCGTTATTTGATGATGATCTTACAGATGATGATGATAAACAAGTAGCTTCAATAGATGTTAACAGAACATTATTTGCTCCAGAAATTTACGAAGCAGAAGTGGAGTTAGAAGAAGGTGGTGCAGAATATTTTGTACATATAGAAGATGAATACGGTAATGAGTCTATTAAGTATGATGTATTTGGAACTGTTTTAGGAGCTTCTTATGTAGAAGGCTTAGCACCACGCTTATATTCAGATATTAGGTTATATTCTGAAACCGAAACAATCATTACATGGGAATCGAATAGAACCATAAATGACGATGATGAAGAGGAGGTAGTAAACCCTTTATTGGTAAAAAGTGTAATAACCTACACAAGCAGTGAAGATGGTACTGAGTTAACTATTGAAGTAGATGAATCTGAAGATTCAACCATAATCCCAGATTTTATATCAGAAGGTACATTTACGTATACAACTTTTTATAAGGTTTCGGCAAACTCTGATTATACTTTTGAGAGCAACCCAACCGAAGGTACTTTTCCAACCAAAATTTAAGTTTTTATTTTAAAACTTAAAACAGTTTGAATCTCCCATAAAGCTAAAATTAATCTTTCTGGGAGGTTTTTTTGTATTATATTGATTTGTATGTGTTTACTGTGTTTTATGGTTGTTTTGTTATATAGATTGAACAATAATTTATAGTGCGAATTACATCACTTTAAGATATTTATTCCAACTAAACTTTAAAACTAATTATAATGAAAAAAACATTACTATTTGTGTTTGCTATAATGGTAACCACAACATTATGTGCTCAAACTGTTGGAGATACATTTACAGATGGAGATTTAAACTATGAGGTTCTTAGTGTAGGTACACCAAACACAGTAACATTAACAGGTGGTGGGGGAGCCGTGGTTACAGTTCCAACCACAGTAACAGATGGTACTTACACCTATGAAGTAGTTGAGGTAAATAATAATGCATTTAAAGATAATGCTACACTTACTAATATTACACTTCCAAGTACTGTTACTACACTTAAAAATGGTGCTTTTAGAAATGCCGATAACTTAGTGTCTACAAACTATTCAAGTGTTTTAGTAACAGAAGCAAATTCGTTAAGTAGAAATGCAAGTTTTGATGGGCTGTCAATAGACTTGTCATCTGCAACAGAAATAAACGGTTATACCTTTTGGGAAAGTTACATTGCAGAAGTCGATATTGCTTCTGCAATAACCATCCACGATAACGCATTTAGAAGAACAGCACTTACATATATTAAAATACCGGAAACGGTAACTAGTATTGGAAGTGTAGCTTTTAGCGATACTAATATTGCAGCCGTTGAAGTTTACTGGAACGATGCAGGAAGTTTACCAACCATAGCAAACGATGCATTTTCTGGTTTAACCATTACATTATATGTGCCAGTAGGCACTACTAGTATTTACGAAAATGCAGCTGTTTGGCAAGACTTTACAATTGTAGAAGGAACCATACCAGAAAATTTAGGTGTTACATTTACTGAGGGCGATTATAATTTTATAATAACAGGAGCCGATACAGCAACTTTAACAGGAACAAATAGTACTACAGAAACACTTCATATTATTCCAGGTAGTGCTGCTTATTCTGGCGATGCATATACAATAACAGCTATTGCAGATAAGGCATTTTATCAAAACCTTAGTGTTGCTTCAGTTTCATTACCAACTTCAGTTAAAATTATGGGTAACGAGGTGTTTTTTCAATGTTACAGTTTAGCATCAATCAACACAGAAAACATTGAGTATATAGGCTCTAATGCATTCAGAGAAACAATTATTACATCTCTAGATTTGAGTGAGGTTAAAAGTATAGCTTCTAACGGGTTAGGAAGAATGGCAAAACTAACAGGAAATTTAAATTTACCTAAAATTGAAATATTAGGGGCTTATGCTTTCGTGGGGCCTGATGCAGCAGATGGAACACATATTACAGGTTTAAATTTAGGAAGTTCACTTACAGAGGTAGATACTAATTCATTTTATAGATTACGAGATTTGTCGTTACTAACAGTGGGTACAGATACACCACCAGCTTTAGCCGCAGGAGCAACTGCTTTCGATTTAAATACCACGCCTAGTAGTGGTTTAGTTTCAGATATTTCTTTAGAAGTGCCTACACCTACTGGAGTTTCAAATTATAGTATGGCAGATGGATGGTCTCAGTTTACAAATATTTCAGATAATTCGTCTTTAAGTACTGATAATATCTATGTAAATAGTTTAGGTTTTGCAATCTATCCAAATCCAGCAACACAAGTTATTTCAATTAAAAACACCGAAGGTTTAAACGCACAAATTAAAGTAAGCGATTTAAATGGAAGAATTTTAATAAGTAAAAATATCAATAATGATTTGTCTAAAATAAATATATCTAGCTTAAATGCTGGTATGTATTTATTCAAAATTACAACTCAAGGGAGAGAGTTTGTTATGCGTATAGTAAAACAATAAATTTACTGTAAGCAAGTATTTTAGTTTATTTAGAAAAAGCCGTTATCAATGCAAAATTGATGCGGCTTTTTTGTAAGAAAAGATACATTATTTATAGTTTATGGTTCATTATTTATATCTAAAATTTAAAACTTTTGGCAAATTGCATAACAAAGAATTAAACTTTTATATGAAATGAGTTTTTTAAAAAAAATAATTTTAAGCATTATTATAACAACAGCATTTTACCGTTTAAACGCACAAAATAATATTCAAATCGATGCAACTAAGCAAGGAGAAATATTTAATCATTATTGGAGTAAAATGGTTGGAGCTGGTAGAGCAAACGAAGCTTTGCGAGCTGGTTGGCTAGAGCAAATGCAACAAGTACAAGAAAATTGTGGTTTCCAGTATGTACGATTTCATGGGTTGTTTCACGATGATATGTTTCCGGTAATTATAGAAAATGGAAAAACCGTATATAATTGGCAATATATTGATGATGTTTTTGATAGACTCTTAGATTTAAATGTAAAGCCTTTTGTAGAATTAGCTTTTTTACCAACTAGTATGGCTGCTAAAAATTCTAAAACTGTTTTCTGGTGGAAAGCTAAAGTAACTCCAAAAGAAGATACCTTTACACAATGGCACGAATTAATTAAAGCTTTTACGCTACATTGTGTAGATCGTTACGGTATAAATGAGGTGCTTACATGGTATTTTGAGGTCTGGAACGAACCCAATCTTTATCCTTTTTTTTGGCACGGAACAAAATCGCAATATTTCGAGTTGTATAAGCAATCTGCTTTGGCTATAAAAAGTGTTGATGAGCGATTAAAAGTGGGAGGTCCCTCTACAAGTAATTTTGTTCCCGATGCTCGATTCGATAATGAAATTATAAACAATCATGTCTCAGAAGAAATATTTAAAATTGAAGATATAAATGCCCTAGAATGGCACGGCGTATGGATTGAAGATTTTTTAAAATACTGTAAAAAAGAAAATTTACCAGTAGATTTTGTGTCTACACATCCATATCCAACAGATTATGCTTTTAATCCAGAAACAGGTAAAGGTCGTGGGCTTACTCGCTACGTACACTCTTTAAAAGAAGATTTAGTATGGCTTAATAAAACTATAGCAAAAAGTGCATATCCAAATGCAGAAATACATTTAACAGAATGGAATACTAGCCCAAGCAGTCGAGATGCCATGCACGATCGTTTACCTGCTGCAGCATACATTGTAAAATCAAATTTAGACTGTATTGGCTTAACAAACTCTTTAGCATTCTGGACTTTTACAGATATTTTTGAAGAAAAAGGAGGCGCATCCAGTATTTTTCATGGGGGTTTTGGTATGATAAATTATCAAGGCTTAGTAAAGCCATCTTATCATGCCTATCGTATGTTACACCAATTAGGAAATCAACAATTGTACAAAGACGATTATGTATTTGTTAGTAAAAATTCTAAAGACAATAAAATTGTAGCATTAGCTTATAATTACCCAGAAGAATATGAAAATGCAGTACCGTCGGGTACCAATAAGCGTGAAGACGGTACTTCTAAAAAAATAAAATTAACTTTAACTAATTTAAAACCAGATAGTTTATTTCAAATTGAAATATTAGATAAAGATCACGGTAATATTCACAATTTTTGGGAATCTATGGGTAAACCAGAGCCGCCAACACGAGCTCAAATTAAAACTATGAAAGCTTATGCAAACACCATGAAAACTAAATTTATAAAAGTAAACAATAATGGCGTGTTAACTATTAACCATGAAATAACGCCGTGGAGTTTGGTTCTAATTAAACAAGTTAACTAATATAAAAACCATGAAAAATTTAAAACTACCGTTAATTGCGGCTTTAATTGCCACAGTATTTTTTACTGTTTTTGTTTCGGGTTGCCAAAACGAAAAAAACTTTATAATTAATGAAGCTGAAGTCGAAGCATCATTAATTTATGAAAATGATTTTGATGATGATTTAACCGATTGGCAGATAGAACAAATGGAAGGAGGTACAGTAGAGTTAAACAACGGAAAGTTAGAGATTAACGATGTTAAAGGTTGTACTGTTTGGTTAAAAGAAAAATTTACAGGTCCTATAATAATAGAATACAATGTGGTTATTATTCAAAATGGTGGTTTAAATGATAGAGTTTCAGATTTAAATTGTTTCTGGATGGCTACAGACCCGAAAAATCCTGGCAATTTATTTGCTAATAGCGCCCAACGCAAAGGTAAATTTTCAAACTACGATAGTCTACAATTATATTATATGGGTGTTGGGGGCAATCACAATAAAACAACCCGATTTCGAAGGTATACGGGCACTGGCGAACGTCCACTGTTACCAGAACACGATTTAAGTGATTCTAAATATATGTTAGAACCCAATAAAACGTATCATATAAAAATTGTAGCAAATAATGGGATAATTCAGTATTACAGAAATGGTGAATTATTTTCTAATTATAAAGACGAAGCACCTTACACATCGGGCTATTTTGGATTTAGAACAGTAAAAAATCATATGACTGTAGATGATTTTAAAGTGTATCAAATAAAATCTTAAAGCGTATTTGTGCTGTAAAGTCTAACAATCTGTTTAATTTTGCATTACCAATTGCCAAATTAAAAAGACAGACGTGTTAGATTATGAAGTTACATTTTCTTGATAGAAGTAGTTTAAACAACAGCTCATTTAGTGCTAGAGTTAATGAATATCCAAATTTTTTAAAAGTTTGGCACTATCATCCAGAAATGGAACTGGTAGTTATTTTAAAAAGTCAAGGTACTTGTTTTGTTGGAGACAGTATCGAGAAATTTAAACCAAAAGATATTGTTTTAATCGGTAAAAATTTGCCGCATATGTGGCAAAACGATCCAGAATATTTTAAAGAAGGTTCTCAATTAAAAGCTAAAGCAGTATCGGTTCATTTTAAAAAAGATTTTTTAGGTAGTTATTTTTTTGAAACACCAGAAATGATTCATCTTCTAGAATTGTTTGAGCGTGCTAAATTCGGACTTAAATTTTTAAAAGTACCCAATCGTTTAATTAACGAAATTACAAAACTACCAGAGTTAGATGGTTTTAATAAAACCATTGCCTTTTTAAATGTTTTAAACAAACTTGCTAAGCATAAAAACACTCAAAAATTAACCAGTCATGGTTTTGTAAATTCATTTAGGTTAACAAAAAGTAAGGTTCAAGATAAAGTACAAGCTTATATTTTTAATAACTTTAATAAGGACATAAATTTAGAGGAAGCTGCAAAAATAGCTAGCATGAATGCATCAGCTTTTAGTCGTTATTTTAAGCGTGTAAACAGAAAAACATTTTCTAGATATGTAACCGAAATTAGGGTTGGCTATGCTTGTAAACTATTAATTGAGAGCAAATTTAATATTGCAGCTGTTTGTTTTGAGTCCGGTTTTAAGAATATCTCAAATTTTAATAGGCAATTTAAGGTTATTATGAATTGTACCCCTTCAGAATTTTTAAAAAACTATAAATCGGAAGCTTCTGAAGAGGAAAAAAGTTATTCTGTTTAGGTCTTTTTTGTAAGGTATTTTTGCAATAACTCATGTGAGGTCTACTTAAAGGCAAAAATAATACTAGTATCTGTCAAATTAAAATTAGACAAAATCTTTATTAGGCAGTAATATTGCTTTAATAAACCAACGACTAATGAGTACAGCGAATACGGTATTAAAAATACATCCTAAAGATAACGTTATAGTAGCCTTAAGAGATTTAGAAAAAAACACGAAAGTGTCTCTAAATTCTGAAGATTATATTCTCAATGATACTATTCCTGCAAAACATAAATTTGCTACGCAAGCCTTTAAAAAAGGTGATGCCGTTTATATGTATGGGGTTTTAGTTGGACGAGCTAAAAAAGATATCGCCAAAGGCGGATTAATTAGTACTACAAATTTAGAGCACGATACCGAAACTTACGCAGCTAACAACGAAAAAAATAAAATTGAGTGGGAGCAACCCGATTTTTCAAAGTTTATAACTAAAACATTTAAAGGTTACCACAGGGCAGATGGTAAAGTTGGAACCGAGAATAATTGGTTAATTATACCGTTAGTGTTTTGCCAAAATAGAAATGTTGAGGTTTTAAAACACGCGCTTTTAGAAAAATTGGGTTTCAGTAAAGAGCAGCATTTAAAATTAGATGTTGATGCTTTAATTGAAGATTATAAAAATGGAGCTTCAACCGAAGCCATTTTAAATAAAGATATTTTAAAATCTTCTCAACATAAGGAGAAGAATCCATTATTTCCAAATATAGATGGCATTCATTTCTTAACTCACGAAGGTGGCTGTGGTGGTGCAACTTCAGATTCTGTGGCGCTTTGTCATTTATTGGCAGGTTATATTAATAACCCAAATGTGGCTGGAGCAACCATTTTAAGTTTAGGTTGCCAACATGCACAAGCTAGTATTTTACAAGATGCTTTAAATAAAATGTCGCCCGAACATAAAAAACCTATTTATGTTCTAGAGCAGCAGCATATAGCTTCTGAAGAAGTACTTTTAGCCGAAGCCGTTAAAAAAACTTTTGTTGGTTTAATTGAAGCTAATAAAATAGAACGAAAACCAGCGCCATTAAGTAAATTGGTTATTGGTTTAGAGTGTGGTGGTTCCGATGGCTTTTCAGGTATTTCTGCAAATCCAACCTTAGGATATGTTTCCGATTTAATTGTGGCTCTTGGTGGTGCAAGTGTGTTGTCAGAATTTCCAGAGTTAAATGGTGTTGAGCAGGAAATGATTAATAGATGTACAAAGGTTGAAAACGCTAAAAAGTTTTCACAAATAATGTCTACTTACAATGCTAAGGCCGATGCTTTAGGAGCAGGTTTTTATGCAAATCCTTCACCAGGAAATATAAAAGATGGATTAATTACTGATGCTATTAAATCTGCTGGTGCTGCAAAAAAAGGAGGAAGTTCTCCAGTTGAAGATGTTCTAGACTACACAGAGCAAGTAACTCAACCAGGTTTAAATTTACTGTGTACGCCAGGAAACGATGTAGAGTCTACTACAGGTTTGGCAGGTTCTGGGTGTAATGTTATTTTATTTACCACAGGTTTAGGTACACCAACAGGTAACCCAATTACACCAGTTGTAAAGGTATCTACCAACTCAAAATTATACAATAAAATGCCTGATATTATAGATTTTAATGCAGGTACAATTATAGAAGGAACAACCTCTATTGAAGAAGCTGGCGAGCAGTTGCTAGACTTTGTAATCGAGGTAGCTAGCGGTAAATTAACAAAAGCTAAGCAATTGCGTCAAGACGATTTTATTCCATGGAAACGCGGAATGTCCTTATAAAATATTAACCCAACTAACATCACATGTCAAAATTTAGTTTAAAAAACAAAGTAGCTTTGGTTACTGGAGGCGGTAGCGGTATAGGTAAAGCCATATCGTTAACTTTTGCACAGCAAGGAGCCGAAGTACATATATTAGATTTTAATTTAGAAGCAGCCGAAGAAACGGTTAAAGAAATTGAAGCAACAAATGGTAAAGCTGCAGCACATAAATGCGATGTTGCCAGTAAAACTAATGTAGATAGCATTGTAGAAACCATTACAAAAAACGGAAACATCGATATTTTAATAAACAATGCGGGTATCGCTCACGTTGGAAATATTGAAGCTTGCGAAGAAGAAGATTTGGATAGGTTATACAATGTAAACATTAAAGGTGTTTATAACTGTATCAAATCGTGTTTGCCGGCCTTAAAAAAATCAGGTAACGGGGTTATTTTAAATTTAGCATCTATTGCATCAATAGTTGGTATAAACGATCGTTTTGCGTATTCTATGACTAAAGGTGCGGTGTTAACCATCACCTATTCCGTAGCTAAAGATTATTTAAAAGATGGTATCCGTTGTAATTGTATAGCTCCAGGTCGTGTGCATACACCATTTGTAGATGGTTTTATCAAAAAAAATTATCCAGGAAAAGAAGACGAAATGTTTGCTAAGTTATCACAAACGCAACCAATTGGCAGAATGGGTAAACCACAAGAAATGGCCGATTTAGTATTGTTTTTATGTTCAGATGAAGCCGGATTTATTACAGGTTCTAACTACGCAATCGATGGAGGATTTGTAACCTTAAACGGAAATTAATAAAACACTCAAAAAAATAATTTAAAATGAAATTAATAAGATTTGGAGCTGTAGGCGAAGAAAAGCCTGGGGTTCAGTTAGCAAACGGAACTAAAATTGATGTTTCTGCTTTTGGGCAAGATTACAATGAAGATTTCTTTGGAAACGACGGTATCGAGAAATTAGCAAAGTGGTTAGAAACTAACCAAGCTAGTTGTCCAGAAATTGATGATAATGTACGTTTAGGTGTGCCATTAACCAGACCATCAAAAATAGTTTGTGTAGGTTTAAACTATGCACAACACGCTGCCGAAGCTGGTATGGAAATTCCAAAAGAACCTGTATTATTCTTTAAATCTACAACAGCATTAGTTGGGCCTAACGACGATGTTATTATTCCAAAAAACAGTGAAAAGAGCGATTGGGAAGTAGAGTTAGCTATTGTAATTGGCAAAAAAGCATCATATGTAGAAGAAGCAGATGCTTTTAATCATATAGCAGGATATGTTTTACATAACGATGTAAGTGAGCGTGCTTTTCAAATAGAAAAATCTGGGCAGTGGTGTAAAGGTAAAGGTTGCGATACATTCGCTCCAGTAGGTCCGTTTATTGCAACAACAGACGAAATAGAGGATCCGAATAACTTAAACTTATGGTTAAAATTAAATGGCGAAGTAATGCAAAATAGTACAACTTCAGATTTTATTTTTAACGTACAACATGTGGTTAGCCATATTAGCCAATTTATGACGCTTTTACCTGGAGATATTATTTCTACAGGAACGCCATTTGGTGTTGGTTTAGGTTTAAACCCACCAATGTATTTAAAAGAAGGTGATGTTATGGAGTTAGGTATTGAAGGCTTAGGAGTTTCAAAACAAAACGTAAAAGCATACAAATAATGCGTATTGATGCACATCAACATTTTTGGATTTTCAATCCAGTTAGAGATAGCTGGATTGACGATTCTATGTTGGTTATTAGAAAGGATTTTTTACCAAAGGATTTAAAGCCCATTTTAAAAGCCAATAATATTGATGGTTGCATTGCCGTTCAAGCAGATCAATCTGAAAAGGAAACTAATTTTTTATTAGAATGTGCCTTAAATAATCCTTTTATAAAAGGTGTTGTTGGTTGGATAGATTTGTGTAACGAAAACGTGGAAGAAAGATTAAAGCATTTTACGCAAAACAAATTATTTAAAGGTGTTAGGCATATTGTACAGGCTGAAACAGAAGATTTTGTTTTACGAAACGATTTTCTAAACGGAATTAGCAAATTAAGTAAATATAACTTAGTTTACGATATTTTGGTTTTTCCAAATCAATTAGAAAATGTAATAAAAATGGTAGCTAAGTTTCCAGAGCAAGAATTTGTTCTAGATCATATAGCGAAGCCAAAAATTTCAGAAGGATTAATAGCAAATACCAACTGGAAAACTAATATTAAGCGTTTAGCATCGTATAAAAATGTATCTTGTAAAGTGTCGGGAATGATTACCGAAACACAAGATTTTAAGTGGGAAGAAAAAGATTTTTACGAATTTTTAAATGTAGTTGTTGAAGCTTTTGGCACAGACAGATTACTTTTTGGTTCCGATTGGCCAGTGTGTTTATTGGCAGGAGAATACCAAGATGTGCTTCAAATTATAGAACAATATTTTAGTGCATTCTCAAAAGAAGATGTTAGTAAAATTATGGGAGATAATGCAGCTAGAATATATAAGCTAAACAACTAATCAACAAACTAAATTAATGGATTTACAACTAAAAGATAAAGTAATTATAGTAACTGGTGGCTCTAAAGGAGTTGGCTTAGGTATTGTAGAATCTTTAATTAGAGAGGAAGCTATACCTGTTATAATTACAAGAAATAAAGCTAGTGTAGATGAGGTTATTAAAAACTTTAAAGTACAAGGCGCAGAAGTTTTTTATGCAATTGCAGAACTAACAGATCCAGAACAGTGTAAAAACGCAGTACAAGCAACTATAGATAAATACGGCCGAATAGATGGTCTTGTAAATAACGCCGGCGTTAACGATGGCGTTGGTTTAGAAAGTGGTGATGCTAATAGTTTTATAGAATCATTAAAACGAAACATTGTACATTATTATTTAATGGCTCAATATGCCTTGCCTGAACTTAAAAAGAGCAAAGGAGCTATTGTAAACATAGGCTCGAAAACAGCCGATACAGGACAAGGAGGAACCTCTGGTTATGCAGCTGCAAACGGCGGTAGAAATGCTTTAACTCGTGAATGGGCGGTTGAGCTTCTACCTTATGGTATACGTGTAAATGCACTTATAATTGCAGAATGTTATACGCCATTGTACGAGAAATGGATTAACACATTTCCTAATAAAGAAGAAAAATTAGCATCTATCACAAAAAATATTCCTTTAGGAAAAAGAATGACAACTCCAGAAGAGTTAGGTGATACTGTAGCCTTTTTGTTATCAAACAAATCTAGCCATACCACAGGGCAATTGGTTTATGTAGATGGTGGTTACACGCATTTAGATAGAGCCATAGAATAAAAACCAAAAACTATAATAAGAAAACAACTGATTAAATGAATAATACAGAAAAAACTCCCGTTGTATCAAAAAAAATAATTTTACCTTTTATACTAGTTACCTCTCTTTTTGCCTTGTGGGGTTTTGCAAATGCAGTAACAGACCCAATGGTTAATGCCTTTAAAAAGGTTTTAGAGCTATCTAACACACAAGCATCTTGGGTACAAATGGCATTTTATGGCGGGTATTTTTGTATGGCTTTACCTGCTGCTTTATTTATGCGCAAGTATTCATACAAAGTTGGGGTATTAATAGGTTTAGGGCTTTATGCTAGTGGAGCATTATTATTTTATCCTGCTGCAACTACAGAAATGTTCTGGTTTTTCTGTTTAGGTTTATACATATTAACCTTTGGTTTAGCTTTTTTAGAAACTGCAGCAAACCCATACATTTTAGCAATGGGGGCTAAAGAAACAGCTACACAACGTTTAAACTTAGCACAATCATTTAATCCAGTAGGTTTAATAGGAGGTTTGTTGGTGGCAAAGTATTTTGTTTATGACAAATTACAGTCTGATGATATTGCCGATTTTTCCGCGTTAAGCGAGTCAAAAAGAGCAATGGTTAGAGTTGCCGATTTAGCAGTAATACGCGATCCTTATGTTGTGTTAGGTTTAGTTATTTTAGGTGTTTTCGTGTTGTTTTTAGTTAACAAAATGCCACAAAGTAAAGCAGAAGGTACTATGCCTAGTTTAGGAGCTACTTTTAAAGGGTTGTTTAAAAACTCTAAATATGTTTTAGGTGTTTTTGCCCAAATTTTGTACGTAGGTGCACAAATTATGACTTGGACATATATTTACCAATATGCAGAAGCCATTGACTTAGCAAATGCCGGAGTAGCAGGTTACGAAAAAATAGATGTTTTCGCCTACCAATTTGTAGCCTTTATTTTATTTGCTGTTGGTCGTGTGGTTGGTACAGCTATGTTACGTGTAATGAGCCCAGGAAAATTATTAATGTTCTTTGCTTTACTAGCAGCTATTTTTGTTGCAGGAGCTATTTTTATAAGCGGCACTGTTGGTTTATATTGTGTAGTTGGTATTTCATTTTGTATGTCACTTATGTTCCCAACTATTTACGGTATTGCTTTAAACGATTTAAATGAAGAAGAATCTAAAGTTGGTTCTGCAGGTTTAGTAATGGCCATTGTAGGTGGTGCATTATTACCAATGTTACAAGGAATGATAATTGATGCTGGAGGTAACGGGGTAGCAGACACTTTAATTTTAGGTGTAGCAGAAGTTAACTTTTCATTTATACTGCCATTAATTTGTTTTGCATATATAGCATGGTATGGATTTCATGTGTTTAATAAGCATGAGGTTAAAGCTAATATTTCTTAAAATTATTTAAATGAAAAGACATTGTTTTGCTCTCGATTTAAAAGATGATGAAGTTTTAATTGAAGCTTATAAAACCTATCATAAAAACGTTTGGCCAGAAATTATTGCAAGTATAAAAGATTCTGGAATAGAAGCTTTGGATATTTATTTGGTAGCAAATAGGTTGTTTATGATAATGGAAGTAAACGATACATTTTCGTTTGAGAAGAAAAATGAAATGGATTTAAATAATCCTAAAGTACAAGAATGGGAAACATTAATGTGGAAATATCAACAGGCATTACCAGCAGCAAAACCAGGTGAAAAATGGATGCTAATGGATAAAATTTTTGAGTTACAAATTATATAGTTAGAGAAAAACCAAACTCAAAAGAGGCTTCAATTTTATATTGAAGCCTTTATTTTTTATCTTAATTTTGTTTTAAGTAAAGTTATCTTTGGTTAAAGATCTAATTGCATCCAAAGCGGGCGATGGTCTGAAATATAATATCTTAAATAGGCTCGAAAGTTTTTGGATGTTTCATTTTGCCAAAGTTCTGGAAAAATGGCAGTATCAAAATCAAAAACACCATTATTTACAATTTTAGATTTTATGTCTGGAAGAAACGCAATTTGGTCAAATTGTTTATCATTTGAGATGTTTGAGTATACTTTAGTTGAATGATCGGGAAGCAGTAAGCCACGACTTAAAAGTGCATTATAAACAACATCGCCAGGTTCTACTTTTGGGATGTTAAAATCGCCTAAAGCAATTATGTTTTTCGAGAAAGCGTTTTTGTTTTTTCGGTTTAAATCGGCATATCTAGAAATGGCATAAGCTTCTAGCGCGCGCCTATTTAAATCAGATTTTGATGTGCTTCCGGAAAAGGAATGCACCGTAATTAAAATAAAAGTAAAGTTTTGCCACTGGAAAGAGCATAGGTAAGGGTTTCTATCAAAACCTGTAAAGGTTTCAGTAATTCCCTTAATTTTTATGTATTTATGGTCTTTTGGCGCTACGGCAATTTCGCCAACAAGTTCCAATAATTTAATCTTTCGGTTATCATATATAAAAGCCGATCGTTCGTTGTTGCCACCTCTATCAGAAAATATTAAGCTGTAATAACTTGGTAGTTCAGATTCAATGTTGCGTAAACCTTCCAAATTAGCATTTACTTCTTGCACAGCAACTACATCAAACCAGTTAATTATTTCGGCAATAAGTTTATAATGGTCGGTGTGTCTGTCTTGTAAGCCAAGGTTAGCAATGTTCCATGAAGCAACAAGGAGTTTATCTTCTAATTTTTCTGGAATTTCTCTGTGTGTTTTATGTGTTTTTAAGTTTTTTATTTCATCTATTAATCGAAACGGAAAACTAAATTTTGGTTTAGCAAAGGATGGCATTAGTGTAGTGTTTAGATTATGCACTCTAATATAAATATTAAATTTTATTATTTTAAAATATAAGTTGTTCATTTTCAGTTGTAAATGAAACAATGTTGAATTAAATTGAAAAAGGCCTCAAAATTAATATTTTGAAGCCTTCCTTTTTTGATTGATTGTTTGGTTTTATCGTTGCACAATGCTACCTGAGGAGCTATCGCTTTTATCAACAGTTTTTGGGTTTCCATAATAATTTACATCTGCACCACTAGAAGCTTTAGCAATTAGTGTTTCGGTTGTGTTAACTGTTATTCCAGCACCGCTAGAAGCCTTTACTTCGCTGCTTTTTGTAATTAAATCTGCCGCTCTAATATCGCTTCCGCTTGAGGCTTCGGCTGTAAGTGTTTGTGTGCTTCCGCTTAAGCGTATGTCGCTTCCGCTACTTGCTTTGCAATTTAGGCTATTGGTTTTTACTTCTAGTTTCATATCGCTGCCGCTGCTAGATTTTAAACTTAAATGTTCTGTAACTATAGGTGTTTTTGCTAATACATCGCTACCACTTGTAGATATTATGCTACTAACATTTTTAAAATTGACATTAACTTTTAAAGTTGTAGAGTAACCAATACTTTCTTTACAGTGTATTTTTAAAACCCCGTCTTCAATATCGGTTAAAATGAGGTCTTGTAAATTTTCGTCGGCTTCAACAACAATACTTTCGGTGTTGCTTTGTGTTAAATATACGTCTAAACCTTCGGTGGCTTTAATGGTTGTAAAGCTTTCAGTTATCATTCTGTTACTAGTAACTACATTGCCGTTACCGCGCTCTCCCATATCAAATTTACAGGAGAATAACGTTAAACTAATTATGGCAGCTACAATGATTTTGATTAGAGTGGTCATGATTGTTCGTTTTTTAATTGATTTAATTTGTTAGTCAAATATATTTAAGGATTGATGCATTTTATAATTTTGGTTTCTGAATTGTAAATTATTCAGGATGAATTGTGATGATTTTAATTATCCTCGTCAGAATCTATTTCAATACCATCAGAATTAATGTTAACTCTAACGGTTTCAGAGGTTGCTTTAACGCCTTCATCATCAATTTTAATTTCGTTGCCATCGGTTGTAATTTCAATACCATCATCATTTATTTTTAATTTTGGTGTATGTACTTCAATTTCAAAATCATCTTCTTCAGGGCAATCTAAACATTCAGATGCTTCAGCATTAATTTTTATATAATGGTTTGTAAGTTCGCGAGACACCAAATTGTTGCTATTGCGGTAATATGATAAAAACGATTTTGTGCTTTGGCTAAAATAAACCACGGCATTTTCTGGTAAATACAAGTAAACATAAACCTCTTGGTCGCTAAATTTGTTTTTAACATGAGTAATTAAATGGTCGTTTAGGTATAAGGTGTTATTTTCAAACTCGTAAGTATAAACAATGTTTTTTGCACGTTGTAAAGCAATATCGTAATCGCTACCATCGGCATGTTTTTCAATAATTAGTTTTGCAGTATCTTCGGATGTCGATTTTACTCTAATATTAATATCTGTAGAGTAAATTACTTTTTCTCCGGCCTCGTTATGCTTAATTTTAAAACCGTTATTGCGGTTAAAACTAGAGTGAAAACTATCGGAACTAACCATTTTTACGGTAAGTGTATCATTTGCGGTAACAGGAAGCTCAACTTTTTTATTAAAACTTTCGTCGTAAGCATGTTCGCTGGCTTGTCTAACCCCAATTACAACAAGAGCAATTACAGAAATTAACCACAAGCCTAGTAGCGTAAATTTCGCAAAATTACCAATAGATTTTAAGTTGGTTACTAAAATTTTTAAGCCTAAATAAAACAGGAAGAAAAACGGAATACCAACTGCAAAAAAGGTAAAAATAGATACCAACCAAATGGGCGTGTTTCCTGTGTTGGCAATTTCAACCATATCTAAACCCGGGATATGAATAATATCTACAACACCAACCGATAAAAGTCCGATAATAAGCGCAATTAAAGTAGCGGCGCCAACAAAAATTAAGAGTATACCAATAAATTTTGCAAAAAGCTTTACAAAAAACATGATAAGATTGCTTAATGCATCAAAAAAAGTTTGCGAAGACGATTTTATGTTATTCGATTGCTTTTTTAAATCTACATTTTTCGCGGCATTAGTAACAGAATCGGTGACATTTTTCGCGGCTTTACCAACTGTTTCTGTTACGTTTTCAAAACCATCTTTAATTTTTTTTTCAATGTTACTTATGTTCACCGGTTCGCCGGTCATCATAATTTTTTCGGCAGTCGTTTTGGCTTCAGGTACTAAAATCCAAAGTAAAATGTATAATAAAACCCCAGTTCCTAGTCCAAAAATTAATAATATCCAAGCTAAACGAATCCAAATAGCATCAATGCCAAAATAGTGTGCTAAACCAGACGATACACCTGCAACATAAGCACTATCAGAATCTCTAAAAAGTTTTTTATTCGATGCTGTTTTTTTCGTTTTTACAGGTTGTGGCTCGTCTTCAAAAATCTCGTCGTCTACAATATAATCTTCCGGTTGCCCCATAATGGCAATAACATCATCTACCTGTTTAATACCAATAACTTGCTTGTCGTTTTGTACACGCTCGTTAAAAAGTTCGGCAATACGCGCTTCAATATCGGCTATAATTTCAGATCGCCCTTGCGAGTCTGTAAACGAACGTTTAATAGCCTCCAAATAGCGTTGTAATTTTAGGTAAGCATCCTCATCTATATGAAAAAATATACCTGCTAAATTTATGTTGACTGTTTTATTCATTTTTGGTTGTTTTTTGGCTAGTTACAATAGTTACAGCGTTGTGCAATTCGCTCCACGTTGTGTTTAATTCTTTTAAAAATAGTTTTCCCGTTTCGGTTAATCCGTAATACTTTCTAGGTGGTCCCGAGGTCGATTCTTCCCAGCGGTAGCTTAATAATCCCGCATTTTTAAGTCGTGTAAGTAAAGGGTAAATAGTGCCCTCAACTACCAGCAACTTAGCATTTTTTAGGGTGTCTAAAATTTCTGCAACATAAGCATCTTCGTCTTTTAAAACCGAAAGTATGCAGAATTCTAAAACGCCTTTTCGCATCTGTGCTTTGGTGTTCTCTATCTTCATAAGGTCATGCGTTTAATGTTTTTAAAACTGTTCATTTTTTGATTGATTGATTGATTTTGATGAAATTTATTTTTTTTGGCGTTACCCTCGAAACTTCGGGGTCGGGCTTTTATTCATGATTCTTTATTCTGTATTTTTGAATTCATGAACATAAATGTTTCGCTATATCTTTTTCTCGTTCCTCAAAAAAGGATGTCGCTGCAATCCCTAACGCGCTTCATAGTTTTTATAAACTTTTAGTTAGTTATAAGTTTTAGTATTGGGTTTATAGTGTCCTTTTTAAAAATAAAGGAGTAACTGGTGTGTTATTTCTTATTTTAAAAAATTAATAGTTAAAGGATATTCATACAACTCACCATCTCTAGCTTTTAAACTTGCAACTACAATTAATACCAGTTCAATAATAAAGGCAATAACAGCAACTGCGCCTAAAAAACCACTTAAATAAAGTAGAGGAGAAGGCTTACCAACGTTAATATGAAAATTGTTAAAGCCATGAAAATCTATAACATCTAAGCCATTAAATAATTTGAAAATAAAAAACGGAATAGAAAGTGTCCCCAGAATAACAGCATATAATAAAATACTTATTTGAAAATTAATAGCCTGTTTACCATGCATATCTATAAAATTACTTTTCTCTTTGTTTATAGACCATAATACTAGTGGGCCTACAAAATTGCCAAACGGAATAAAGAACCGGCTAAATGTAGATAAGTGAATAAATGTAGCGATGTTTTTTTGATGCGATGTTACCATGATTTTTTTTGATTGATTAAAAACATATAATAGTTTCTTATACAAATATATGTCTAAAAACAGGTACTTTGTTACGCATAGTACTAAAAATTAACAAAATATTAACAAATAGAGTCGTGTTCGCTTATTTGTAATAGATTGTTTAGTAGTGTTTTATTGGTTAATTGATGAGGTTGTTAATTTTTTCCCATAAATCATTATCAAAAGTAGAGAGTGCAAAATTCTCTTCACTAGCGGCATCTCCCATTCTAATAATTACTAATTTTTTGCTGGGTATAACGTAAAGTTTTTGGTCGTTTTTACCTAAACCAGCATACATGTCGTTTGGTGCGTTAGGAATAAGTTCGCCGCTAAACTCAAATTGCGTTTGTGGTAAATGGTAGCTTGCTTTTCCGTTTAGCCACCACATATAACCGTAAGCTTCATTAATAGTCTGCGAGGTATTAATGGCTTCATTTAAAAAATCTTCAGGAATAATTTGAGAATCTTCCCATTTACCATTGGCATACATTAGCAAACCAAAACGTGCCATACTTCGGGTATTGCTCCAGTACACATTGGTGCTCTCAAAAGGAAACCAAAATCCATTCATTCCTATTTCGTCTTTTAGTTTGCTGTTAAAATAGGAATTCCAAGTGCTTCCTGTAGCTGTTGCCACAACGTCTTGTAGTTTTAAAAAAACACCATGGTATGCCCAACGTGTTCCTGCATCGGCGAGGTAGTTTAGGTCTTCTGGAGCAATATCATCATCACTATCATCTAAACCAGAAGTCATGGTTAATAAATGTTTGTTGGTAATTAATGCTTCTTGTTCAGCTGTAGCGCTTGTCCAACCTGTTCCTATATAATCTGAAACTTTATCGTTTATATTTAAATAACCTTCTTCTTGTGCAATTCCTGTAATAGCGGTGGTTAAAGTTTTTCCTGCGCTTGCCCAATACCAGTTTGTGTCTTCATCATGATCGTTAAAATATTTTTCAACTACAATCTTTCCTTTATAAAGTATCATGAAACTTTTGCTGTTGTTTTCTTCTAAAAAATCATATAAATTTTGAAGTTCGTCTTCATTCCAATCTAAATCTGTAACAGACGTGCTTTCCCAAGTATCGTTATCAATCGGTGGGAAATAAATAGTAGTTTCAATATCTTCATTTTCAGGCTCGGTATCTGAGTCGTTACTTGAGCAATCGAAAAAAAGTAAGACGAATAAAGAACAAATAATTAGGTTAATAGCAGTTTTCATAAGGTAGATTATAATTTTAAGACCCTCAAATATATAAAAGGTTTAATTTAGTTGTATCTTTGCGCCCTGATTTATAGAAAAGTATGCGTACAAAAACTCTTAAAAAGAACAGAATTAACGTTGTAACCTTAGGTTGTAGTAAAAATGTTTACGATAGCGAAGTGCTTATGGGCCAATTAAAAGCTAGCGGTAAAGATGTAGTACACGAACAAGAGGGCAATATTGTGGTAATTAACACTTGTGGTTTTATTAATAATGCCAAAGAAGAAAGTGTAAATACCATTTTAGAGTATATGCAAAAAAAGGAAGCTGGCGATGTTGATAAGGTTTTTGTAACAGGATGTCTTTCGGAGCGTTACAAGCCAGATTTAGAAAAAGAAATTCCAGACGTAGATCAATATTTTGGTACAACCGAATTACCAGGATTGTTAAAAGCTTTAGGTGCCGATTATAAGCATGAACTTATTGGAGAGCGTTTAACAACAACACCTAAAAATTACGCTTATTTAAAAATTGCTGAAGGTTGCGATCGGCCGTGTAGTTTCTGTGCTATACCAATAATGCGCGGTAAACACCGCAGTACACCAATTGAAGATTTAGTTACCGAAGCAGAAAAACTTGCTGCAAATGGCGTTAAGGAATTAATTTTAATAGCTCAAGATTTAACTTATTACGGACTCGATTTATACAAAAAACGAAACTTAGCCGAACTTTTAGAAGCTTTAGTAAAGGTTGAAGGTATAGAGTGGATTCGTTTACATTATGCATTTCCAACTGGTTTTCCAATGGATGTGTTAGATGTTATGAATCGCGAACCTAAAATTTGTAATTATCTTGATATTCCGTTGCAACATATTTCCGATGCTATTTTAAAGAGTATGCGTCGTGGTACAACACAAGCTAAAACAACTAAGCTTTTACAGGAATTTAGAGCAAAAGTGCCAGAAATGACTATTCGAACGACTTTAATTGTTGGATATCCGGGTGAAACAGAAGAAGATTTTCAAACGCTTAAGCAATGGGTTAAAGATATGCGTTTTGAGCGTTTAGGTTGTTTTACATATTCTCATGAAGAAAATACACATGCCTATAATTTAGAGGATGATGTGCCAGAGGAAGTTAAAATAGATCGTGCGAACCAAATTATGGAAATTCAATCGCAAATTTCTTGGGAGCTTAATCAAGCTAAAATAGGGCAGGAGTTTAAGGTTATTATCGATAGAAAAGAAGGTAATTACTTTGTAGGCCGTACAGAGTTTGATTCGCCAGATGTAGATAACGAAGTTTTAATAGATGCCAGTAAAACTTATTTAAAAACAGGCGAATACACTACCGTAAAAATTACTGAAGCCGAAGATTTTGACCTTTATGGTGAAGTTATTAGTTAAATAAAATAGTTTTAAAACTTATAAAAAAAAAGCACCTTCAACGGGTGCTTTTTTTATTCAAATTAAATTGATAAACTTGTATATGCAGAAATTTAATTTTCATGAATTTATTGAGGGCATAAGCCCAGAGTTTACAAATGTGTTAGATGTAAGTATTTTAAAATCTGAATATTGTACTTTAGATTTATCTGAAAGTAATGATGAGCTAAATAACATAGATGTTGGTTGTACTAATGCATTAGGTGAATATATAAATAAACATATAGCTAATAATGATGCTAAAGTTGCTTTTGGTGGTTATTTAGAAAAACGAAATATTTATAAGAGAAGTAACCATTTTAACAGTCAGTCTCAAGATGAAAGAGATATTCATTTAGGAATTGACTTATGGATTGAAGCCGAAACTCCAATTTTTACACCATTTAATGCGGTGGTACATAGTTTTAAAAATAATACTAATTACGGCGATTACGGGCCTACCATAATTTTAAAGCATAACATAAATGATGTTGTTTTTTACACGCTTTATGGGCATTTATCATTAAAATCTATTGAAAATTTAAAAGTAGGTCAAATTTTTAAAAAAGGCGAACAACTTGCAACTTTGGGAGATGATAGTGTAAACGGTAATTACCCGGCACATTTACATTTTCAAATAATAAAAGATTTACAAGAAAATTTTGGAGATTACCCAGGTGTTAGTAGTGTTAAAGATTTAGAGTTTTATAAAACGAATTGTCCAGATCCTAATTTACTTTTAAAATTAAATTAGTTCTCATTATAATTTTTTATAAGTATGTATTTATCCTGTTAACTCAGTTTTACATAAAAACTTTATTTCTTTGTTAAATTTGTTATATAAGTTTACAAAATATCAACTTAAATAAATTAATTAATATGAGACAGTATACATTTATTTTATGCCTTTTCTTTTGTATGGGTATAACAAATTCACAAACAATAGATCAAGATAAATCTGTTGTAAGATTTAGTATAGACAATATGAAATGGAATACTGTTGAAGGTAAATTATCTGGAATGAAAGGTGATGTGGTTTTTGATAAAAATAACTTATCAACTTCAAGCTTTAATATTAGTATAGATCCAGCAACAGTTAATACAGAAAGTAAAAAGAGAGATGAACATTTAAAAAATGAAGATTTTTTTCATGTTGAAAAATATAAAACAATAAATTACAAATCTCAAAGCATAGTAAAATCTAGTGATAAGTATATTACTAAAGGTAAAATGACGTTGCATGGCGTAATAAAAGATGTTACTATTCCTTTAATTATTAACGAAAATACTGATAGTATTATAATTGAGGGTAAATTTGAGTTAAATCGTTTTGATTATGGTTTAGGAGCAGAAAAGTATAAGAAAACATTTATGGTAGGAGAAATAGTAACTATAAACATTAGTTGTGTTTTAATTAAACATAAATAGTTAAAATATTTAATTCATAATCAAACGTATAGTTGTATTCTGTAAATACAGCAAAGTCTTCAATTAAAATATTAGGGCAACAGCTATTAGTGTCGTTAATTGTTGTTGAATATGATGTTCCTAATTCCGATAAATTATCAATAATTATAGATTCATTGTTTAATGTATGCAAACCTATACATATTGTATTATTGTAATCCTCATTACTCGTTGAAACTATGTAAAAATAAACAGCTTCATCTTCAGTATTTTTAATTATAATATTATTATCAGTAATATTGTTTTCGGTTACATAATTATTTCCTGTTTCAGAATCTATTATTTTTATGTAATACGAAGAAGCTTCGCAAGATACAGCAGCACAGTCTATATTATCGTCACTACTTTTACAACTTATTGAAATAGTTAACAGAGTAAATAATATTAATATTTTTTTCATCTTGTTTTTTTACCAAGACGATATTTGATTAAAAAGGTTGCGTTCAATATTAAAAAATCCCGAAAACAGTTGTTCTCGGGATTTTTTATGATAACCTGAGCTTGTTCAGGTGTTTGTTATTTTGAATTTAGATTCTGAAACGAGTTCAGAATGACAGTGTAACGTATTACTCTTCAACCAAAACCCAGTCGCCTTTGGCAATTAAAGGTTCTGCTTGTTTGTATTTTACAGTTTTACTTTCACCATTCATGACGTGTTTTATTGTAACACGGTCGTTACGACCAATTTTTGGTTTATCGCGAACAATAGTTTCAACAACTTCTGCTTGACGTTGCGTATTGCCTGCAGCTCTACTTTGGGCAGCACGCTCGTCTAGGTTAGGAATTTCCTCTTTACTTGTTTGTACTTTTTCGGCTTGCCTAGTTCTAGCCTCTTGAATGTTTTCTTGAGTTTCGCTTGGTAATTCACCTTTAAATAAGAATGAAATCACATCTTTGTTAACCTCATCAATCATAGCTTTAAACAATTCAAAAGCTTCAAATTTATAAATTAAAAGCGGATCTTTTTGTTCGTGAACAGCTAATTGAACGGATTGTTTTAACTCATCCATTTTACGTAAATGCGTTTTCCAAGCATCGTCAATAATGGCAAGCGTAATATTTTTCTCGAAATCGGTAATTAATTGTTTTCCTTTGGTTTCGTAAGCCTTTTCTAAATCGGTTACAACATTTAAGCTTTTTACACCATCGGTAAATGGTACAACAATACGTTTGTACTTATCACGCTGATTTTCATAAACATTTTCAATAACTGGATACGCAATTTCTGCATTTCGCTCCATTTTTTCACGGTAATTATCGAAAGCTGCTTTGTATACTTTTGATGTGATTTCTTGAGCAGAAAGCTTTCCAAATTCAGCTTCAGAAATAGGAGCACTCATCGAGAAATAACGAATTAATTCAAACTCGAAGTTTTTAAAATCGTTAGCGCCTTTGTTTGTTTCTGCTATGTTTTCAGCAGTGTCAAAAATCATATTCGCTATATCTACACGCAAACGCTCACCGTTTAAAGCATTGTAGCGACGTTTGTATACCACTTCACGTTGGGCGTTCATTACGTCGTCGTATTCAAGTAATCTTTTACGAACTCCAAAGTTATTTTCTTCAACTTTTTTCTGTGCACGTTCAATAGATTTCGATATCATAGAATGTTGAATAACTTCGCCTTCTTTTAAGCCCATTCTGTCCATCATTTTAGCGATACGTTCGCTACCAAATAAACGCATTAAGTTATCTTCTAACGATACGTAAAATTGCGAGCTACCAACATCTCCTTGACGACCAGCACGACCACGTAACTGTCTGTCTACGCGACGCGAATCATGACGTTCTGTACCAATAATGGCTAAACCACCAGCGGCTTTAACTTCGTCGCTTAATTTAATATCGGTACCACGACCAGCCATGTTAGTTGCAATAGTTACTTGCCCACTTTTACCTGCCTGATCTACAATTTCAGCCTCTTTTTTATGTTGTTTTGCATTTAATACGTTGTGCGGAATTTTTCGAATACTAAGCATTTTACCAAGCAATTCTGAAATTTCTACCGAAGTTGTACCAATTAAAACAGGACGACCTGCTTTAGAAAGTTGTGTAACTTCCTCGATAACGGCATTGTATTTTTCACGTTTTGTTTTGTAAACTAAATCATCACGGTCATCACGAGCAATGGGTCTGTTAGTAGGTATTTCAACAACATCAAGTTTATAAATTTCCCAGAATTCGCCAGCTTCGGTAACGGCTGTCCCCGTCATACCAGACAGTTTACGGTACATTCTAAAGTAATTTTGAAGTGTTACCGTAGCAAATGTTTGTGTGGCGTCTTCAATCTTAACATTTTCTTTAGCTTCAATGGCTTGGTGTAAACCATCAGAGTAACGACGACCTTCCATAATACGACCAGTTTGTTCATCAACAATCATTACTTTATTATCCATAACCACATATTCTGTGTCTTTTTCAAATAAGGCATACGCTTTTAAAAGTTGATTTAAAGAGTGAATACGCTCAGATTTTATACCAAAATCTTTATAAAGGTCTTCCTTAAGTTCAGCTTCTTCTTCTTTACTTAAGTTTTGCTCTTCTATTTTAGCAATTTCAATACCTATTTCGGGTAGAATAAAAAAGTTAGGGTCGTCTTTACCAGAAATATATTCAACACCTTTATCGGTTAATTCAATTTGATTATTTTTTTCTTCAATAACATAATACAATTCAGCATCAACCTTTGGCATTTCGCGGTTGTTGTCTTGCATGTAAAAGTTTTCGGTTTTTTGTAGTAATTGCTTAACGCCTTCTTCACTTAAAAATTTAATAAGTGCTTTGTTTTTAGGCATACCACGGTATACACGAAGTAATTGAAAACCACCTTCTTTAGTGTCGCCTGAGGCAATAAGTTTTTTAGCTTCGGCTAAAACGCCCGTTAAGTATTTACGTTGTACACCAACAATATCGTCTACTTTAGGTTTTAGCTCTGTAAATTCGTGACGATCGCCTTGCGGAATTGGACCTGAAATAATAAGCGGTGTACGAGCATCGTCAACCAAAACAGAATCGACCTCATCTACAATAGCATAGTTATGTGGGCGTTGTACTAAATCATCTGGTGAGTGCGACATGTTATCGCGTAAGTAGTCAAAACCAAATTCGTTATTTGTACCATAAGTAATGTCGGCTTTGTAGGCTTTTCGTCTGGCGGCAGAGTTTGGTTTGTGGTAATCAATACAATCTACTGTTAAGCCATGAAACTCAAAAATAGGAGCCATCCACGCGCTATCACGTTTTGCAAGATAATCGTTAACCGTTACTAAGTGTACACCTTTACCAGCTAAGGCATTAAGATAAACAGGTAATGTAGCAACCAACGTTTTACCTTCACCAGTTTGCATTTCTGCTATTTTACCTTGGTGCATAGCAATACCACCAATAAGCTGCACATCGTAATGTACCATATCCCAGGTTACTTCTTTTCCTGCAGCATTCCAAGAATTTGCCCAAGTAGCTTTATCGTTTTCTAGGGTAATGTAATCTTTTTCACCAGATAAGCTTCTATCGAATTCGTTTGCTGTAACACTAATAGATGTGTTGTTTGCAAAGCGTTTAGCAGTTTCTTTTACCACAGCAAATGCTTCGGGTAAAATGTCGTTTAAAACATCTTCTGTAATTTTGTAAGCTTCGTCTTTAAGTTTATCTATTTGGTCGTAAATATCTTCACGAGCATCAATATCTTCAGTGTTTTCTGCTTCTTTAAGTAAGTTTTCAATTTGCTCGTCTATAGCTTTGTTAGCCTCAGCTATTTTATGTTTAAACTCAGCAGTTTTATTACGAAGTTCGTCGTGCGATAAGGCTTCTAAATCGCTTTCAAAAGCTTTTACCTTTTTTACAATAGGCATTATGGCTTTTACATCTTGTTTAGATTTATCGCCAACAAATACCTTTAATACAGAATCTAAAAAACTCATGTTTATATATTTTACTGTTTCTACATTAAATGAGAAACATAGGTGTTTATTATTTTAATTTTATGTATTATGAAACATGTTCAAAGATACATTTTGTTATTATTTTAAATAACTACTTGAATAAAAAAAAGCCTCAAAACGAGACTTTTTAACTATAATTTATACTTTTCTTTAGTATTCATCTTCATTCCAAAGATAATCTTCATCGGTTGGGTAATCAGACCAGATTTCTTCAATAGAATCATACGAATCGCCTTCGTCTTCAATAGATTGTAGGTTTTCAACTACTTCTAAAGGAGCACCTGTTCTAATAGCATAATCTATTAATTCGTCTTTAGTCGCTGGCCAAGGTGCATCACTTAAATAAGATGCTAATTCTAATGTCCAATACATGTTGTGTTCGTTTTAATTTTCTGCAAAAATAAATTTTTAGTTTAAACAAGCAAGAAAAAAATGAATTATTTTAATTTTTAAAAAAACAGGTTCAATTTTACTGACAATCAACAGTTTTAACAGGGTTTAAAATATTAATATTTAATGCATCTCTGGGCAAAAAACATCAAATTAAACCGTTTTATCAATAATATTATGAACGTTTAAAGCTATTAATTTGGGCGCTACCCTAAAAGGGTCGGGCTTTACACTACAAGTTTTGGCTCGATGCGCGCCTCGCCAAAAGCTATTCGTTTCAATCCCTAGCGCAAAAGGGAAACCCTATAATGTTTAAGTTGTAATTTAATACTTTTCGGGAATCCACTTAACTTCATTAGCTTGCAAGTCGTAGGTCAACTTTCGTGCCAACACAAAAAGATAGTCAGAAAGGCGGTTTAAGTATATTAAAGCATTAGGCTCAAAAGGTTCTAAGTCGTTTAAACTTACAGCTAAACGTTCGGCTCTGCGGCACACACAGCGTGCAATATGACAGAATGACACGGTTTGGTGTCCGCCAGGTAAAACAAAATGCGTCATAGGTGGTAAGGCCTCATTCATAGTATCCATTTCTTGTTCTAGTAGCCCAATATCGCTAGCGGTTATTTTTTCAATATTTAAGCGATCTTTACCATTTTTTAAAGTTGCTTTATCTGGCGCTGTTGCTAAAATGGCCCCAATTGTAAATAATTTATTCTGAATGTTGATTAAAATTTTTTTGTAATTATCATTAATGTTTTGGTCGCGAATTAAACCTAAATGTGAGTTTAGCTCGTCTATAGTGCCATAACTTTCAATACGAATATGGTGTTTGGGTACACGTGAGCCTCCAAAGAGAGCAGTTGTACCTGCGTCGCCAGTTTTAGTGTAAATTTTCATAGCTTCAAATTTATATTTAAATTACTAATACAGCAAAATATAAAGCTGTTGCATTTTACTTTTTGGCATTGTTTAAAGCATCTTTAAACTTAATATCTTTATCAACTTCAGTTTTAAAAGCTTTAATCCAGCCGTTTTCAAAAATATTAATTATAGTAGGGAATATTCCTGCGTTTACATTATTTAAATCGCCTTCAAGTGGAACTTTAGTGGCTAATGTTTTTGTGCCTTGGTTTTTTAAAATAAACTTAAATAAACCTACAAACCCTTCCCAAATTGTGCTTAAAATACCATCGTCTTTACCAATAAGTTTGGAGTCTTTTAGCATTGGTTTTATATAACCTTTTAAATAACTGTTAGCAATTGCTATTTCGCCGAAAACATCAATATTACCATATTCAAAATCGATACCTCCATAATGTCTAGTAAAATCGTTTACCGAAGTTACGCTGGCATTAGTAAGCTCGAAATCTATATCTAAATCTGGAATGGTTTTAATTAAGTTAATAGCGCCGTTTATATTAAAATTACCATTACCTATACTTACACCAGAACCTGAAATGGGAGATGGTAGTTTGTTGTTGTTTTCAACTACGTTTCTTAGGTTTTCTGCAGTAAACTCTACATCGTCCATATACAAATCTAAGCTAGGTTCTGTGGTTATTTGGGCAATACCTACTTTACCGTTATGTACTTCAAAATGGTTAATTTCTAAAGGCACAAGGTCTGTAATAGCTGTTGTCCAGTCGTCTAGTTCGGCCTGTTCACCATTAACTGTAGCTTCTTGGTCTTCTAGAATATAAGTAACTTGTGGGTTGTACATTATAATTTCGCTAACTATGCTTCCTTTAAATAAGGATTTCCATTCTATAGAAATATCAGTTTTTGGGAAATTTAAAAAAGGTACTTGGCTTTTCGCATTAACTTTATTTAAGTATAAATCTTTTATAGTGTATGCGCCTCGATATAGCGATATATCAATATCTTCAACATGGCCATAATATTCAGGTATGTTGGCTAATGTTTTATTAACATAGTTTTTTACAATGTATGGTAAAGCTAACCGAGCAATTACTAGTAAAATTACTATGCTAGCTATAATTTTAAATCGTTTTTTCTTGTAAAATTTTCGTTTGGAGTTGTGAGAGTTCTTTTTCATATATATGAATATTGCATTTTTTTGTTAATTTTTACGTTAACGAACTCATAAAAAAGCAATATATGTTATAAACGAATGGTAAAATGTTGTTTAACTTGTTCTTTTCTGAAAAAGACAAAACCCCAGAAAAAGGTATCGATAGTTACTGTAACTTTTGGGTGTTGTTTTATAATTTCCCAGGCTTTGGCCATGTCTTTACTCCAGTAAATATCATCAAAAATAAAAATGGAATTGTTATGAGCTGTTTCTAGTAAGGTTTTAAAATAGTTTAAAGTGGCTTCTTTTTGATGGTTGCCATCAAAAAACACCAAATCGAATGGTTTATTGTCTTGCGTTTTAAGTGTTTCGCTAAAGTTTCCAGTAACTATGTTAACGTTGTTGTTATTTAAAAGGTTTGATGTGAATTGTGAGATATTAGGGCAGCCCTCTAAAGACGTTATTTTGGCTTTTGAATTGCCAAGACTCATGGCATGGGTACTTATACCTAAAGACGTTCCTATTTCTAAAATGTTGTCAGGTTTAAAGTATTTACAAATTCTGTAAAGTAACTTAGCTCTTTTTAAAGTTGAACCTGCATATTTTGCCATTTCAGATATTTTACGTTCACTAGTTTTAAAAGTGTGTGAACCTGCGCCAAAATCGGTAACATTTAATATATTGCTATTTTTTAAAAGCGCTTTTCTGTAATTTAAAATAGTTTTATAATCTGTATATTTTGTTTTGTTATAGAAACATTGCGTTACCAAATTATACACAAAAGGAGAGTGCACACCATGTTGATTGGTAGACCTGAATAAAAATTTTATGTATTGTTTTATTTGATGCATTAAAACTTTAACCTTCTAATTTTTCGCTTAATTCAAACCAACGTTCTTCTTTTGTTTCAATAGTATTTATAATACCTTGTAATTCTTCAGAAAGGGCATTAATTTGATCTTGTGTTAAATCGGGGTTTAAGAATTTATCTTCAAGTTGTTTTTTATCGTAAGCTAACGATTTTAATTTGCTTTCTATATTATTTAATTCCTTTTGCTCGTTGTAGCTTAGTTTTGAAGCTTCGTTTTGTTTTAACGTTTTATTATCTTTTTTATCGTCTTTTATTGTAGTAGCTTCTGGTTGGCTATCTTCGTAAACACGATAATCTGTATAGTTTCCAGGGAAATCTTCAATTTTTCCATCACCTTTAAAAACGAAAAGATGATCTATAATTTTATCCATGAAATAGCGGTCGTGAGATACTACGATAATACAACCTGGAAAATCTAATAAAAATTCTTCTAGAACATTTAGAGTAACAATATCTAAATCGTTTGTTGGTTCATCGAGAATTAAAAAATTAGGATTTTGAATTAAAACGGTACATAAATATAAACGTTTACGCTCGCCACCACTTAGTTTTTCAACAAAATCGTATTGTTTTTTTCTGCTGAATAAAAAGCGTTCTAAAAGTTGTTGTGCGCTAATTTGTCTGCCTTTTTTTAAAGGAATAAAATCGCCGAATTCTTTTATTACATCAATAACCTTTTGTTCTGGTTTTATAGTAATGCCATTTTGGGTGTAATAGCCAAATTTTACCGTTTCGCCTTTTACAACTTTACCAGAATCGGGTTGCGCTGTTTGGGTTAAAATGTTTAAGAATGTGGTTTTTCCTGTACCATTTTTACCAATTATACCAACACGTTCGCCTTTTTTAAAGGTATATTCAAATTTATCAAGAATGCGTTTATCTTTAAATGCTTTGGATACATTATGAAATTCTAGAATTTTACTACCTAAACGCTCCATGTTTAATTCTAACTGAATTTGATGATCGTTACGGCGCTGGTGTGCACGGTGTTTTATATCGGTAAAATCATCAATTCTAGATTTTGATTTTGTAGTTCGTGCCTTTGGTTGTCGGCGCATCCAATCTAGTTCTTTTTTAAAGAGTTGTTTGGCTTTTCCCGTTTCTACAGCTTCTCGTTCAATGCGTTCGTCTCGTTTTTCTAGATAATACGAGTAGTTGCCTTTGTAGGTGTATAATTGGCCTTCATCTAGTTCAATAATTTCATTACAAACCCGCTCTAAAAAGTAGCGGTCGTGCGTTACCATAAAAAGGGTAATATTTTCTTTGGCAAAAAAGCTTTCAAGCCATTCAATCATTTCTAAATCTAAATGGTTGGTTGGCTCGTCTAGAATAATTAAGTCGGGTTTGTTAATTAAAGCATTGGCTAGTGCAAGCCGTTTTTTTTGTCCGCCAGAAAGCGTGCTTATTTTTTGTTGTAAATTATCAAGTTTAAGTTTAAAAAGAATTTGTTTGTAAAGCGTTTCGAAATCCCAAGCTTGGTGACGTTCCATAGCTTCAAAGGCGCTTTGGTAAGCTTCGGTTTCTTCTGGGTTTAATAGGGCTTTTTCGTAATTGGCAATAACTTTTAATATGGGATTGTCGCTTACAAAAATGGTTTCTTCAATAGTTAAATTTTTATCGAATTTGGGGTCTTGTGATAAAAAGGAAACCTTAATGTCTTTGCGGTAAATAACATTTCCTGAGTCGGGCGTGTCTTCACCAGAAAGAATTTTTAATATGGATGTTTTTCCTGTGCCATTTTTGGCTACAAAGGCAATTTTTTGATCTTTATGTACGCTAAAAGAAATATCTTCAAACAAGGTTAACTCGCCATAAGATTTTCCAATATTTTCTACTGTTAAGTAATTCAAGGTGTAAATTTTTTACAAATAACGCATAAAAAACCAAAAAAGCAGTTATATGTTTTATTGTTAATCCCTAAAACTTATATTTGTCATAATTCAAACAACCAAAATGAACCGATTTTTAGTAATCTTATTACTTTTTACAGGCGTGTTACTATCGTCATGCATTACGAACCGAGATTTGGTGTATTTACAAGATAAAGGTGATATTAATGCAGAAGATTTAATATTAAATCAATTACCAGACCTTTACCGTGTTCAGGTAAACGACATTTTAAGCATTAATGTAAAGGCTTTAGATGAGGAGTTGGTTGATATTTTTAATCCAATTGAAGGCACGAGTTCAGGTAGTGGAGGGTTGTATTTTAGTGGCTTTACTGTAGATATGCATGGTAATATTGAGTTTCCTATTTTAGGGAAATTGAATGTTTTAGGTTATACCATACCAGAAATAAAGGACAAAGTAGAGCGCGAATTATTAAAACAATACTTTAAAGAAACCGCTGAGATTTTTGTTACCGTTAAGTTGTCGGGGCTGAAATATACTACCATTGGCGAAATTGGTACAGGTGTGCACGTATTACAACAAGATCGTGTAAATATAATAGAAGCGATTGCGAATGCTGGTGATATAAATGAGACGGGAGATAGAAAAGATGTGCTTATAATAAGGCAATATCCGGATGGGCAACAAATACATCATATCAATTTAACCGATATTAAGGCTATGCAATCACCATATTACTTTATAAAACCAAACGATATAATTTTGGTAAAGCCTTTAAAACGTAAAGCACTTGGTGTAGGGCAAACGGCAATACAAAATATAACAACCATATCATCTATATTGTCGGTATTGGTATCTACATATTTTTTAACAAAAAATTTATAAGATTTTAGATGGAAGAAGAGTTTGAAACATCCGAATCGTCTGGTTTAGGTTTTACTTTTGATTTAAAAGCCTTTATTAGTCGTGTTTTAAGCTATTGGAAATGGTTTATAATTTTAATAGGAATTGGTGTTTTTATTGTATATCAACAAAATATTAGAACACAGCAATCTTACCGATTAAGCACGCAAATTTCTGTAGAAGACGAATCGAACCCTCTGTTTACGTCAAACACGAGTTTAACCTTTAACTGGGGAGGAGTGTCTGGAAAAGTACAGACTATAATGAATTCGCTAAAGTCGAGATCGTTACACGAAAAAGTAGTAGATAATTTAGAGTTTTATTTAAGTTATTTAAAGCAGTCTCGATTTAGAAAAGACGATGTTTATACCTATGCGCCTTTTAAGTTTGAGCTTGTTCCCAATAGCTACCAGGTATTAAATACGCCTGTTCGTGTTACTTTTTTAAAAGACGATAAGGTGGAGATTTACGTTAATTTTGAAGTAAACACTATACAAACCCAAAATTATACAGATAAAACAAAAGAAACCATTACGGTTAATTTAGGGGAATTTAAAAAACAGTTTCGTATTACCGATGTTATAGAGTTGCCATTTTTAAATGGTACTATTACATTGCGCGATAAACGCAAAGTTACCACAGGCGATGCGTATTACCTACAATTCCATAATTTTGATGGTATTGTTGCGCGTTACAGAAATAGGCTTACTATAAATAATCCTAAAAACTCAGCTATTTTAAATTTAAGTATGGTTGATGTTAATAAAGCCAAAATTGTTGATTATTTAAACGAAACTGTAGAGGTGTTAAGTGAAGAACAGTTGGATAGAAAAAATCAGTTTGTTACCAATACTATTAATTTTATAGACCATCAGCTAGAGCGTGTAAAATCTCAACTTACCCTGAATGCAGACTCTTTAAATAAGTATAAAGAACAAAATAGAGTGTTTAATTTAACTGAAGAAGGGGCGTTAATTAACTCGAAAATAAATGGTTTAGAAATAGCTAAAGAGGAACAAAACGAAAAATTGGCGTATTACGCTAGTTTAAAAAATTATTTAGAGACTAGTGATTCTTTTACAAACATACCAGCCCCAGCCGTGGCAGGTATAGACGATGGAAATATTTTAGGTAATATTAGTCAAATAAATGCTTTGTCTGTACAAAAATCGAAGTACAGTTCAACGGTTAGAAATGATGCTACTATTTTTGCTGATTTAAACCGGCAAATAGATGGTTTAAAAGAAGTTATATTAGAGAATATAAGTTCTGTAACCAACGAAACCAAACGTGAAATAGGAATTATCAATTCTAAAATAGCTATTGAAGAATCGAAAATAAGAAAATTACCCAAGGCGCAACAAGAATTATTCGATATACAACGTCAATATTCTTTAAGCGAAAAAACCTATAACATGTTTTTAGCTAAACGCGGGGAGGCGGATATTATAAAATCTGCAAGTGTGTCTGATATTTTAATTATAGATACCGCTAAAGATACCGGAGCGGTACCTATTGATTTAAAATTGAGTTCACGTTATATTTTTGCTGTATTAGGAGGCATTTTACCTTTAGTGTTTTTAGCCTTTTTAATTACTTTTTTTGATGATAAAATTCACAATCCTAAAGTATTAGAGCAAATATCAACAATACCAATGTTGGGTGTGGTTGGTAAAAATGATTTAGATGAAAACTTAATAGTACATTTAAAACCAAAATCTACAATTGCCGAAGGGTTTCGTGCTTTACGATCTAGTTTACAATATTTTTATAAAACGCATCAGGTAGATGGGGCTAAAACGGTTATGGTTACCTCGTCTGTAAGTGGCGAAGGAAAAACTTTCTGTTCTATAAATTTGGCTACTGTATTTGCTATGAGTGGTAAAAAAACAGTTTTGGTAGGTTTAGATTTACGAAAGCCTAAAATTTTTGGAGATTTTAATTTTACCAACGAAACAGGTGTTGTAAATTATTTAATAGGACAAAAAAACTTTAATGATATTATTCAAGGTACTGAGGTTGAAAATTTAGATGTTATTTTATCTGGTCCTATCCCTCCAAATCCGTCGGAATTATTAATGAATGATAATATGGATAAGTTTATTGAGGCGTTAAAAAAGACCTACGATTATATAGTTTTAGATACCCCTCCAATAGGTTTAGTTGCCGATGCTTTAGAAATTACCGATTATGTCGATGCTAGTATTTACGTAGTACGACAAGATTATACTAAAAAAGGAATGATAAGTTTGGTAAATGAAAAGTACGACAAAGGTGAAATAAAAAACCTAAGTTTTATTTATAATGGTTATAACCAAAAAGGGAAATACGGTTATGGCTATGGTTATGGCTACGGCTACGGCTACGGTTATGGTACTTATGGTAATGGTTACCATGATAACGGATCTACAAATAGTATTGTTGGTAAAATCAAGAGCTGGTTTTTAAAAAGGTAGAAAGAAGGATTAGAGTTGAATTAAAATGGAAACCCGTATATATAAAAAAGAAAATAGCCTTAGTTTTTTTAAGCTATTAAAAGGTAGTGCTACAGATATATGCAAATCGCGGTTTTTAGCACGACAGTTAGCCGAACGCGACATAAAAGCCCAATACAGGCAATCGTATTTGGGTATTATTTGGGCCTTTATTATGCCTATAACTACAGCTATTGTGTGGATATTTTTAAGTAGTTCTGGTACTGTACAATTATCTGACACTGGTATAAGTTATCCCGTTTATGTATTTTCTGGTACACTAATCTGGTCTATTTTTAAAGAGGCTTTAATGATGCCTACCAGCAGTACTAATAGTGCCAGAGGCCTATTAAGTAAAATAAACTTTCCTAAAGAAGCCCTAATTTTATCGGGCATATACAAAATGCTATTTAATAGTTTATTTAAAATAGTTTTACTTTTTGTTTTAATGCTTATTTACAAAATTAGTTTTAGCTTTACATTATTGCTATTCCCATTAGGGTTATTATCTCTTATTTTGTTAGGCGTGTCTGTGGGTTTAATTGTTACCCCGTTTAGTATGCTTTATAATGATGTAGGTAAAATAATAAATCTGGGTTTATCGTTTTTTATGTACGTAACTCCGGTAGTTTATGCTCTGCCAGATACAGGCCTCATGAAAACTATAATGGAATTAAATCCGCTTACCTATGTTATAGGTATAACTCGCGACATTTTATTTGGAGGCACCTTTACTTATTTAATGCCTTATTTGGGTGTTGTTTTAATTAGTTTGCCTATTCTTGTTTTGGGGTTGGTATGGTACCGTTTGTCTATTCCTGTTATTGTAGAACGTTTAAGTGCTTAGCTTAGTATGGAAAATGATGAGGTATTAGTAAAAGTAGAAGGGCTTAGTAAAAAGTTTTGTAAAGACTTAAAAACAAGCCTTTGGTATGGCGTAAAAGATTTAATAAGTGGCGTAAAAAGCAGTAAAAACGAAAGGGCATTACGCCCTAAAGAGTTTTGGGCAGTAAAGGATATCAACTTTGAGCTTAAACGTGGGGAATGTTTGGGTTTAATTGGGCATAACGGAGCAGGAAAAAGTACACTTTTAAAAATTTTAAATGGTTTAATTAACCCCGATGCTGGTCAAGTTACTATAAAAGGCCGAGTAGGAGCACTTATAGAACTAGGCGCAGGTTTTAACCCCATTTTGAGTGGTAGGGAAAATATTTATAACAATGGAGCTATTTTAGGTTTTACACGTAAAGAAATTGATGATAAACTAGAAGACATCATAGATTTTGCCGAAATACGGGAGTTTATAGATATGCCAGTGCAAAACTATAGTAGTGGAATGAAAGTGCGCTTAGGCTTTGCCGTGGCAGCCCAAATGGAACCCGATGTGTTAATTATTGATGAGGTTTTGGCGGTTGGAGATTTGGGTTTTACATTAAAATGCTTTAAGACTATTGATACTATTTTACCTAATACAGCGGTCGTTTTTGTAAGCCATAGCATGCCCATGGTTTCACGAATTTGTAACAAAATAATATTAATGGAAAACGGTGAGCCAAAATATGTAGGAGAGGATATTGGCGAAGGGATTGATAAATATTATAGCAGGTTTACAAATAACAATAGTAATGTAGTTTTTGATGATAATAGTTTAACCTTAGATAGCTTTAAAATTAAAACAGAGTCTGTAATAAATGGCTTTCCAGTTATTAATTGGGGAGGAAACTTAAAATTGGATATTAATTTTACAACTAAAATTAAAAAGGAAACATTTTGCATTGTTATAATTATATCTGATAAGGAGCAACGCCCAATAGCAATGTTACAAGAAAGCCAATTTAATTCAATTGAAAACGAAAGTATGAGAGTTCTTGTTGATGTAAGTGATCTGCAATTATCTAAAGGGCTATATAATTTTAATTTGGTTATGAAAAGTGGAATGACGAATGAACCAAGGCTTAGAATTAATAACATTGGAGAATTTCAAGTTATTCATGAAAAAGAAGTTTGGCAACCTTTTTTATTAAGAGCAACCTATGATTTTATTAGTTAATATTAATGATACCTGTAACTAAAACTTTTTTACCTCCACAAGAAGAATTTCAAGAGCTGATATCGCGTATCTGGGAAAACCAATGGTTAACAAATAATGGCGAATTATTTAAAGAGTTTAGAAAAAAATTACAGAGCTTTTTAAATGTAGATTTTGTTATACCAACGACAAATGGCACATTACCACTGCAAATAGCCTTAAATGCTTTTGGAAATTGCGGTGAAGTAATTACAACACCTTTTAGTTATGTGGCGACCACAAGTAGTATAGTATGGGAAAAATGTACGCCTGTTTTTGTCGATATTCATAAAGACTATTTAACTATTGATGAAACAAAAATAGAAGCCGCTATAACCCCAAAAACTACTGCTATTTTGACCACACATGTTTATGGTAATGCCTGTAATTTAGAAGTGTTAGAAAAAATAGCGAAAAAGCATAGTTTAAAGTTAATTTATGATGCAGCCCATTGTTTTGGGGTTACTTATAAAGGCAATTCTATTTTTCATTATGGTGACGTTAGCACTTGTAGTTTTCATGCAACAAAACTATTTCATTCGGGTGAAGGCGGTGCCTTATTTTGTAAAAATAAAGAAATAGAAAAAGAGCTTTGGTTTAGGCACAATTTTGGCCATAATGGCCCAGAAAAATTTCATGGTTTAGGTATTAATGCCAAAATGAGTGAGTTGCAAGCCGCAATGGGTTTATCTGTATTGCCTTATGTCAATTTCATTATAGAAGAACGAAAAAAAGTATGTAATTTTTATGATGTAAGTTTGAATTTTAATGTTTTGAGGCGTCAAAAAATAAGAGAAGGACTTAAATGGAATTATGCTTATTACCCAATAATTTTTAAAAATGAAAGCACTTTAATTGAGGTAAAGCAGAAGTTGGAGGAAAACAATATTTTCGCAAGACGTTATTTTTTTCCTAGTTTAGAGAAATTGCCTTATATAAAAACAAGCTTGTGTCCCATTGCTGAGCATATTTCAACGACTGTTTTATGTTTGCCAGTATATGTTGGTTTACAAGAAAATGATTTAGTTCAAATTACTTCAATTATAAATTCTTGTTTAAATAACTATGGAGCATAAAATAGCAATCATTCAACCGTATGTTTTTCCTTATTTAGGGTATTTTCAATTAATTAATGCAGTAGATGAATTTATTTTATATGATGATGTTAATTTCATAAAAAAAGGTTGGGTTAATAGAAATAAAATATTAGTTCAAGAAAAGGGCAAAATAATAACATTTCCTTGTAAAAATATAAGTCAAAATAAGTTAATAAAAGACGTTTATTTACATAAAGACAGTAAGACCTATTTAAATTTAAAAGAGACAATTAAACATGCTTATACAAAAGCTCCTTATTTTTCAGATGTATTTCATTTGTTTAATAAAGCTTTAGAATCAAATTGCAAAACAATTTCAGAACTTAGTATTTTAAGCATTAAGGAGGTGTTAAATTATTTAGATTTAGATGTTAATTTAAAAATATCATCAAAAGCCTACACTGGATTGGAAGTGTTTAGCAAAGAAGACAGGTTGATTAATATTTGTAAAATAGAAAAATGTAACGTTTATATAAATGCAATAGGGGGAAAAGCTATTTATTCTAAAGAAATGTTTAGTAAAGACGAGATTGTTCTAAAATTCTTGAAGCCAGAATTACCAGAATACAATCAATTTTCTAATAGTGAATTTATAAAAGGACTTTCAATTATAGATGTAATGATGTTTAATAGTCCTGATGAAATAAGAGACATGCTAACAAAATATACTTTAGTGTGATAAAAATAGCCGTGCATAGTGTGCCTCGTTCTGGTTCAACCTGGCTTGGTGAGATTTTTAATAGTCACCCAGATGTTGTTTATAAATATCAACCATTATTTTCTTATGCCTTTAAAGGCAGGCTTTCAACAAGTTCAACTAATCAAAATATTCAAGATTTTTTTACAGATATATCCAAATCAAGTGATGATTTTATCAATCAGGTTGAAGCTAGGAAAGATGGTAAGCTTCCTATTTTTAACAAAGAAGCCTCATTTAAAGCTATTGTTTATAAAGAAGTAAGATATCATCATATTTTAGCGCATATTTTAAAACAAGACAAGGAGTTGAAAGTAATAGGTCTTGTTCGTAATCCGTTAGCTGTAGTTTATTCTTGGTTAAATGCTCCAAGAGAATTTAGAAAAGATTTAGGTTGGCAGGTTTTGGAAGAATGGCGCTATGCCAAGAAAAAAAATTTAAATAAAATTGAAGAATTTAATGGTTACGAAAAATGGAAAGAAGTCTCATTAATGTTCTTAAGGTTAGAAAAACAATTTAAAAATCGATTTAAGCTCATACAATATGAAAACCTATTAAACCAAACAGAGTTTGAAGTAAAAGCTTTATTCGATTTTTGTAATTTAAGCTATTCAAAATCAACTCAAAATTTTATTTTAAGTAAAAATGAAGTAAACAATACAGACGCGTACAGTGTTTTTAAAACCAAAAAAGAGGAAAAAAAATGGAGGCAATTACCTCCTGAAATTATTAGCTTTATAGAGCGTGATTTAGAAAATACAGAATTGAAAAAATTTATTTTATGAGGTGCGATTTTTTAATCAGTTCAGAGCGTTCAGGAAGCAATTTAATAACCAAAATAATTGATGCCCATTCGCAATATTGTGGCCCAACTCCGCCACATTTATTACGAATTTTTTATCCTGTAATGAGTAAGTATGGCAATTTGCAAGAAGACGCTAATTGGAATAGATTTATAAGTGACATTTTAGAAATGTTTAATTTAAAAATTAGCATATGGGAGGTTAATTTTAATAAAACCGAATTACTAAATATTACAAATAGAAGTTTGGCTTCGGTAGTTAAATATATTTATAACAAAGAAGCCAAACATCACTTAAAAACGCATGCATTTATTAAAGAGGTTAATACCTTTAATTTGGCTCCGTATATTAACGAGAATTTTGAAAATGCAAAATATATTTGGTTAGTTCGAGACCCACGCGATATGGCTTTATCCTGGTTTAACTCTCCAGTTCATCGTGGCGATTTAGTAAGAGCTGCAAATATTTGGAAAAAAAATCAAGAACGTACTATTTCACTTTTTAAACAATTCACTAAAAATAATAAAATTATACTTGTAAAATATGAAGCGTTAATTGAAGATCAAGAACAAAGTATTTTAAATATTTGCGATTTTTTAAGTATTAATTTTGAAGCTGAAATGCTAAGTTTTCATAAAAATAATATGTCGGTTAAAAACGCCGAGAAAACCGATAATTGGAAAAATTTAAACAAAGCAATTCTAAAAAATAATTCTAAAAAATACAAAGCCAAATTAACTAAAGACCAAATACAATACATTGAGTATGTTTGTAATGAAGAGATGAGTTTTTTAGGCTATGAAAAAGATTTCGAGCTGTTAAGCGAAAAATCATTTAGTAGTTTACATGATGTTTTATTAAAACAAGAACGCCATGAAAAACCAGCTTATAATTTAATTCCAACCGAAGAAAAATTAAAGCGGGAGGCTTGGTATAATAAGTATTTAGAAATTCAAAATGTTTAATTAAATATGAGCCAAAACTTTAAAAGCGTTGATGTTGCAAAACCACTAGTAAGTATTTGTTGTTTGGTTTATAATCATGAAAAATTCCTAAAACAAACACTGGATAGTTTTTTAATGCAACAAACCAGTTTTAAGTTTGAAGTGGTAATTCACGACGATGCTTCGACCGATTCTAGTACAGATATTATAAAAGCTTACGAAGCAAAACATCCTGAAATTTTTAAGCCAATTTATCAAACCGAAAATCAGAAATCAAAATTTAAATCAGGAATGAATCCAAGATTTAACTTTCCTCGAGCAAAAGGTAAATATATTGCTGTTTGTGAAGGCGACGATTATTGGACAAACCCACTAAAACTGCAAAAACAGGTTGATTTTTTAAATAATAACTCAGATTTTGTACTCTGTTTTCACAACGTAACTATTTTAAATTCGCGAGGAAAAGAAACAACGGAAACTTTAATGATAAAAAACACTCAAAAGGAAGTGTTTAAAACTGAAGATATTATTGAGAAATGGTTTGTTCCTACCTGCTCAATAATGTTTAGAAACCTTGAGGATTTTGAGCTGCCAAATTGGTTTTTTCGGTGCATAAGTGGTGATTTTCCTTTTTTATTACTTTTATCTTTAAGAGGGAAATTTAAATATCTTACTAACACTATGGGCTGCTATAGGTTGCACAATACCGGAGCTTCAACTAAGCATAAAGGGTATTTTAAAGTGTATGGTATGATTTTTATTTATCAAAATTTTAATCAATTTACCAATTATAAGTACGAATCAATTGTAAACAAAGGAATTAAAGAAGCTATAAATACCCATTTACCTGAAATTCAAGAATTAAATGAATTAAAAAAATATCATAAAAATTTCTTAGTTAGAACTTGGTTAAAAAAGAAATTTCGATTCTTTTTAAAAAATTAATAATTAAGGAAATTGCATTATGCTAATATCAATAATTACAATTAATTACAACAATAAACAAGGTTTAGAACGTACGCTTAAAAGTGTACAAACCCAAACCTTTAATGATTATGAGTTAATTGTTATTGATGGCAACTCAACAGATGGTAGCAAACACATAATTGAGCAGTATAAAACAGACTTAAATTATTATGTTAGCGAACCAGATACTGGTATCTACAATGCCATGAATAAAGGCATAAAACAAGCTAAAGGCAATTATTTGTTTTTTTTAAATAGTGGCGACAATTTGGTTAATGATAGTGCATTAGCAAAAGTTGCAAAATATTTATCTGGTGAAGGTTTTGTATATTTTAATATCAATAGAATAAAAAACAATAAAAAATGGGTAATAGAAGTGCCTAGTGAAATGAGTTTCTTTTATTTACATAATGATACTATTCCGCACCAATCTATATTTATAAAAAAAGAATTGTTTAATACAGTGGGGGCTTATGATGAACATTTAAAATTAGTATCCGATTGGAAATTTATTATCACAGCACTTATAAAATATAATGCAAGCTATAAGCATGTTAATGAGGTGTTTTCAAATTTTTATGAAGGTGGTGTAAGTTCATCAAAAGGAAGTTTTGAAGCTATGGAAAAGGAAAGACAGCTTGTTTTAAAACAAGATTTCCCGCTTCTTTTAAACGATTTAAAGTATAAATTTAAGTTAGAACGTACTTTAAGAACTTTGCGAAAGTCAAGAAAAATTAACTGGTTAATAAAACTAGGATTAATTAATAAGTTTTAATGAAGTTAGGTTTTAAAGTTTCTGTAATTATTCCAGTATATAACTGCGAGCGCTTTATCGAAAAAGCTGTAAGATCGGCATTACAACAACCTGAAGTGGCCGAAATTGTAGTGGTAAATGATGGTAGTACCGATAACTCATTGAAATTGCTAAAAACCCTACAAATCGAAGATGAAAGAGTAAAAATTCATCATCATAAAAATAAAAAAAATAAAGGACGCGCTACTAGCAGAAACCTTGGGATTAAAAAAGCATCATCAAACTATATCGCGTTTCTAGATGCAGACGATTTTTATTTAGAAAACAGATTTAAAACGGATGCAAAAGTATTTTTAACACAAAACGAAGCAGACGGTGTTTATAATGCTGTTGGGTTTCATTATTACCGTAATGTTAGTGAAAATGATGCCAATAAAACTAATTTATGTACCCTTAGCCAAGGCATTAGCCCTAATGAAATATTTGAAGCATTTATGTTGGGAAAAGGCCATTTACATTTGAACGGATTAACTTTAAAAAAGGAAGCCATTAGGTTGTCTGGTTTGTTTAATAGTAAATTAACCGTAGGCGAAGACACCGATTTTATTTACAAGCTTGCCTTAAAATGTAAATTATTTGCTGGTGTTGTAACCCAAGCCGCAGCCTTACGAGGGGTTCATGAAAATAATGTTTTTAGTAATAGAAAAGTATATTCGAAATATCATGGCAAAACATACGAATCGCTTATTGTTTGGAGTGCAAAAAACAATGTGTCGCTTACTCGAATTGATAAACAATTAAGTTATTTGTGGTTTTTTTATAGCGGCGAAAAAAATAAGTTTTTTAACCAATTGTTAAGTTGGGTTAAAATTTTTATGTCGTCTTTTAGACTGTTTTTTTCTAATTTAAATCTTAAATATTTTCCAATTGTAAATCTGATTAAAAAATGATAGATAACAAATTAAACCCCTGTTATATTTTGTTTTGTCATTATGGTAATTCAGATTATTTGTACTATACCTTAAAGCAGGCCAAACTTACCAATCCTGGAAGTCATGTAGTGCTTTTAGGTGATAATGAGAACGAGCATATTGCCAAAAAAGCCAAAGTAGCGCATTACCATTTTAAGGATTTTTATACAACAAACGAAATAAAAACTTTCGATAAGGTTTATAAACATGTTGCAGGAGTTAAACATGGAAAAGAATTTTGGACCAACTTTGTTTTTAAGCGTTGGTTTTACATTCATGGCTTTGTAAAAGAAAAAAATATAAACTCATTTTGGCATTTCGATTCGGATAATTTAATATTAACTAATGTACAAAAACAAGAATATAAATTTGTTGATTATGATTGCACCGAGCAATGTAATGGCAAATGTATAAATGGATTTGTGTCTTCTTTTAAAGTAATAGATGGTTATGTTAAGAAAATAAACGAACTGTTTCTAGATGAAAATTACTTAAACATCCAGCGAAAAGATTTTATAAAGCATCCTAATTATGCATTTACCGAAATGCGCGCTTATACGGCATATAAAAACCAAGAAAATGTAAATAGTATCAGATTAAATGCTATTATAAATAATGAGTCTTTCGACGATTGTATTTGCATGAATCATGGTTATGAAACTTATAACGAGCCTTTAAAAAATCAATTTTTAAAAAAAATATATTTTAACAAACAAGGTGAGTTTTTTTGTTATCATAAAGAAAGTTCGTCCTATATTAAAATGATGAGCTTAAACTTAAGTTGGGTGCCAACAAAACTGTTTAAATTGGTGTGTAATACGTTTAAAAAGTATTATTTAAAAAAGAATAAGAGTAATACAAATACCTATTTTTCACTAAATATTTATAAAGCAAATAGTTTAAGAACTCGTATTTTAAGCCCTATTCCCAAGCCTATTAAAAAAAGAATTAAAGGTTGGTTAAAATAATATAAAGTAACGTAAAATGAACCTCGCCCCAATATTAATTTTTGCATATAACAGACCTGATCATTTGCAGCAAACTCTTGAAGCCTTGTCGTTAAATGCAGATGCTAAACATAGCAATTTGTATATATTTTGCGATGGAGCTAAACCTAATATGCAAGAATTAGATTTGAAAAAAATTGAATCTGTTCAATTTATTGCCAAGAATGAAAATAGGTTTAAATCTGTAGTTGTAAAAATAAGAAAATCAAATTACGGTTTAGCCCAATCGATAATTTTAGGGGTAACTGAAGTTATAAATAAACATGGTCGTATTATCGTGTTGGAAGATGATATTGTTTCAGGAAAGTTTTTTTTAAAATTTATGAATGATGCCTTAAATGTTTATGAAGGGTCAGAGAAAGTTTATGGTATATCTGGGCACCGATATGATTTTATAAAGTATGTAGATTCAGAAACTTATTTTTTACCTATTTCATGTTCTTGGAGTTTTGCTACTTGGAAGGATAAATGGGAAAAAATAAATTTTAATACATACGAATTGTATGATACAATTAAAAGAAATAATTATGAGAAGAAACTTAATTATGGTAATTTAGATTTTTTTCAGATGCTTACCGAGCAGAAAAATGGAAATATAAATTCTTGGGCTATTCGTTATTATACTTCTATGTTTATTCAAAAAGGATATTATATTTACCCCAAATTACCCTTAATAAAAAATATTGGTTTTGATGGGTCTGGGGTGCACTGTTTGAGCGATACTAAAAGTGCAAATAAAAAAAATAGTTTAGAAAATAAAAGAATAATTGTAAGTAAGCAATTTCCAAAAACTAAAAAAGTAATTAAGCTTCAGTCTGTATTTGCTAAATTAATCTTAAAGTTAAAAATAGTAAAGAAAGTAAAAAGTAGAATAATTAAAAAAAATGATGAGTAGCATTCTTTCTCCATTATTAAACAATGCTAAGGTTAAAGTTGATAGAGTAATTTGTGTCGAAAATTTGATTAAAGATTATAAGAAGCATTTAAATATAGATGTTTCAAGTTATTTTATTGGTTTGCAAGAAATTACATTGTATAAATGTGAGTTATCTGGTTATCGTTTTTTTTATCCTTATAATGTTGCAGGAAATGGTTTTTTTTATGAGCAGTTACAAAGTTACGACTGGTATTATATGCCGTGGAAATGGGAAAATCAAAAGACTTTAAGCTTGCTAAATAAAACTTACAAGATATTAGAAATAGGTTCGGGAGGATTAGGCTTTATAAAAAAACTTAATGACTTAGGTTATAATATTACTGGCTTAGAATTGAACGAAAATAGTGTGAAAATAGGGCAGTCTATTGGCGTAAATATTAAGAACGAGAGTATTCAAAATCATGCTAAAACTAATTTGGGATATTACGACTTTGTATGTTCTTTTCAAGTTCTTGAGCATATATCGGAAGTTAATTCATTCATAGAGGCGCAAATCTCATGTTTAAAAAAAGGAGGGAAGCTGTTAATTAGCGTTCCTAATAATAATTCATTTATAAAGTTTAATCATGGAGGGATATTAAATGCACCTCCTCATCATATGGGGCTTTGGGATATAAATTCTTTAAAATACTTAACTAATATTTATAATATTAAATTAGATAGCGTTTTTTATGAACCTTTACAAGACTATCATTTAGACTGGTTTATAAATTCAAGTATAGCGTTTAGGTTTAAAAGAATGCCATTATTACGTAGGTTTTTTGGAAGTTATAAATTTAAAATATTGTTTAGGCGAATTGTTAAAGTGTTTCAAAAGTTTATAAAAGGCCATACTATAATTGCTGTTTTTGTTAAAGAAAAATGAAAGTTTTAATTGTAAATACTAGCGATATTGGTGGGGCTGCAAACGCATGTTTAAGGTTGCATGAAGGATTGTTAAATAATGGTATAGATTCTAAAGTAATTTTAATTAAAAAGCATAAAAATCTTCCTCAAACATTTAAAGTTTTACCAGAAAAAATAAATATTTACAAACGGGTAAAAAAGAAGCTTTTTAAATTACTAGAAAATTACAATCTCAAGAAAAAATCGAATGAAGTAGTATTTCTTAAGCAACGTTCGTCGCGCTTAGAATTGTTTAGTTTTCCGTTTTCAGAATTCGATATAACAAAAAATAAATGGTATCAAGAAGCTGATGTTGTTAATTTACATTGGGTTTCAGGATTTTTGGATTTAAAATCATTTTTTGGTAAAAACACTAAACCTGTGGTTTGGACTATGCACGACATGAATACCTTTACAGGAGGTGAACATTATACCGAAACTATTATTGGAGCTAATAACAACGGAAATCCTATTTATAGAGATTATACAGAGTTAGAAAATCAAACCAATGCATATTACAAAAATTATAAAACCAGAATATTTAATTCGGTAAATAACCTCACTCTAGTTGCGCCTTCTAAATGGTTGCAAAATGAAGCCTTAAATAGCCCAGTACTTCACGGTAAAACAGTAAAACATATTGCTTACGGATTAAATAAAGAAATCTTTAATATTAGAGACAAGGTTTATTCTCGTAACCTTTTAAAGTTACCTCAGGATAAAAAAGTAATTCTTTTTGTGGCAGAGTCGTTAAATAATACAAACCGAAAAGGATTCGATTTTTTAGTTAAAGCTTTTAATCTCTTAAAAAACGAAAATGTTGTTTTGTGCGCAGTAGGCCATAAAAAAGTAAAACTTAATTTTACAAATAATGTAATAGAACTGGGCGTTATTAACGATGAATTACTTATGAGTGTTGCTTATTCGGCAGCCGATGTTTTTGTTATCCCTTCGTTAATGGATAATTTACCAAATACTGTTTTAGAGTCGTTAATGTGCGGTACACCAGTTATAGGTTTTCCTGTGGGAGGTATTTTAGATATGGTAAAAGACGAGGAAAACGGTTATATTGCAAACCAAATTTCGGCGAATGCCTTAAAATGCGAAATTGAAAAATTTCTTGATAATTCCAATCGGTTTATGGCTAACGAAATTCGGAAAAACGCTATTGATAAATACGATATAAATATACAAGCCCAAAATTACATTAATCTCTATAAGAGTTTGCTAAATTAAAATTATAGTGAAACTAACCATAATAACCATAAACCACAATAACCTCGAAGGCTTAAAAAAAACTGTTGAGAGTGTTACAAAACAAACGTTTCAAGCGTTGGAGTATGTGGTTATTGATGGTGGATCAACCGATGGTAGTAAGGAGTATCTTGAAGACAATGCACAAAAATTTAATTATTGGGTAAGCGAAAAAGATAAAGGCGTGTATCATGCCATGAATAAAGGTATAGCAAAAGCTAAAGGCGATTATTTACTGTTTTTAAATTCGGGAGATCATTTTTATAGTGACGGGGTTTTAAAAGAAAACCTTAGTACACTTACAGGTGAAGGCATCATCTATTTTAATCTTCAAGTTATTGAAAGGGAAAAGCAATTCATAAAAACCTATCCAAAAACATTATCATTTTCATATTTTTTAAATGATACCTTGCCACATCCAGCCACTTTTATTAAAAAGGAAGTGTTTGCTAAAACCAATTCTTTTAAAGAAGATTTTAAAGTGGTTTCAGATTGGAAATTCTTTATCGATGCCATTTGCAAGAACAATATATCTTATAAATATGTAAATAATGTACTTTCAACTTTTTATATTGGAGGTATAAGTTCGAATGCAGCGTATAGGGAAATTAAGTTTAAAGAGCGAAATACCGTTTTAAATAGTAATTATTCCGCATTTATGCAAGATTTAGACGATGTTGTAACTTTTAGAAAAACGCTAAACAATTTACGACAATCTAGAATTATAAAGTTATTGGTTAAACTAGGTTTTCTAAATAAATTTTAATGAATACATTGGTTTCCATAATAGTGCCTTGTTATAATCATGCAATTTTTTTGGGTGAAGCGTTGCAATCGGTTTTAAACCAAACTTATACCAATTGGGAATGTATTATTGTTAACGATGGCAGTCCAGATAACACAGCTCAAATAGCTGAACAGTGGCTAACAAAGGATAATCGATTTAAGTATTTAGAAAAAGAAAATGGTGGCTTATCAAGTGCTCGAAATGCAGGTGTAAAAAAATGTAAAGGTGAATTTATTTTACCTTTAGATGCCGACGATTTAATACATGAAAACTTTTTAACGACCTTAGTGCCTGTGCTTGAGAATAATCAAAATTTAGCGGTAGCGTCGTGTTATAGTAAGTTCTTTTTTGGTAGCAGGAATAATATTATTCACGAGTTAAAGCCTAAAGGGGCGAATTATCATGCTTTACTTTACGAGAATATTTTAATCGCAACCTCTCTGTATAGAAAACAATGTTGGGAAGCCGTTGGAGGTTACGATGAAACCATGAAAAAAGGTTTTGAAGATTGGGAGTTTTGGATAGCCATTACCAAAACAGGTTGGGAGTTTAAAATCGTTGAAGAATTTCTGTTTTACTACCGCAAGCAGAAGCAGTCTATGCTTATCGATACTTTGCAAAATCATAGGTTAGCAAATATGGAATATGTGTACAACAAGCACAAAGAAATTTATATTGACAAATACGAAACCACATTAAAATATTTATTTTACTTAATAAATAAACACAGTACAAGCGAGCAAAAAATAAAACATTCATTAGAATTTAAAATTGCGAAAGTTTTGGCAAAACCGTTAAAATGGTTTAAAAAATAAAAATATTTATAGATGATATCGGTCGTAATTCGAACAAAAAATCAAGAGGAAGCTTTAAAGTTTACCTTAAAAAACCTAACCGAGCGTTATTGTGACGATATAGGTGAAATTATTGTTTTAGACAACCAATCTACCGATGCCAGTGAAGCCGTAACGAAACAATTTGGTGCACGTTTTGTAACCATTGAAAATTTTAGCTACGGCGGAAGCGCAAATTTTGTAACCAAAAGAGCAAATTACGATATTGTAGTTATGTTTAGTGCACACGCTTACCCTGTAAGTCACGATTTTTTTAAATTAATTAAACAGAAATTTGAAGCCAATTCCAATTTAGCAGGCTTACGCTGTTTGCATCATCCTAACGATTACAGAAATTATATAAATCAAGTTTCAGTAAAGGACGATCCTAATAAATCGGGCTTAATTTTTTCTGGTTCGGCATTTCGAAAATCGGTTTGGGAGCAAATACCTTTTCGAGAAGATGTTGCCACTTTCGAAGATAAAGAATGGACAGTACGTGTGCTAAAAGCAGGTTTCGATATTGATTTTGTGGCATCAATATTTAGTTACCAAATAACAAGAACCAAAGCACAATTATACTTTAGGTTTAAAAACGATGTTGTAGGGAATTACCAATTGTGGCATGATAATGTGACTTGGAAAAATATTTTTAATGGTTTTGTGGTTGGAAGTTTTAAATTACTCAAAAACTTTTTAGTCGATCTTTGGTACATCTTTAAAAAAACTCTTTTTTTGATAAAATTTATGTTTAATAAGCCCCCGAAATTTTAAACTTTTACTTATAAATTTTTGAATGAAACCAAAGCTTAGCCTCATAATTCCAGTTTATAATGCCAGCACTTTTGTGTTAAAGACACTTCAGGAGGTTTCCAATTGGCAAAAATCAATCGATTATTCGGTTGAGGTTATTATGGTTAACGACGGTAGTCCCGATAATTCTAAAATAATAATCGAAAATTATATAAAGGAACAGAACGCTAACATTAAACTGGTTTCTTACTCAAAAAATAAAGGAAAAGGTTATGCTGTAAAGCAAGGAATGATGCAGGCAACTGGTGCTTATAGAATTTTTACAGATGCCGATATTCCGTACGGCTTCGAAATATTAGAAAAAATACTTTATTATCTCGATTTTAAAGAATTCGATGTATGTATTGGTAATCGCCGATCTATACACTCGCAATATTATACGAGCATTACTTTTGCAAGAAAATTGTCTAGTTTTATTTTTACAGGATTTGTTTCTCGGTTTGTAGTAACAGGAATTAATGATACACAATGTGGTATAAAAGGCTTTACAGAAAAGGTGGCGAACGAAATTTTTCCAAAATTGGCTGTTAACGGTTTTGGTTTCGATATAGAAATACTTTATCTGTCGTATAAAAAAGAGTTTGATATAAAGCGTATTCCTGTAAAATTTGAAGGAAACGAAAACTCGACAATAAGCTTACTTAAAGATTCTATTTTAATGCTAAAAGATGTTTTGCTGATTCCTTTTAGATATCATTTTACAAAAAAATACAAGTAGATAAAAATGAAGTTGTCAAGAGATTTTACTAATAAAATAAATTGGATTTTAGACAATTTGTTACCACCATTTGTGAGAGATTCTAGGTTTATTATGAGTCCGCTGTTTTTGCTTTTGTTTGGTAAAAAAGGGAAATTATTTTTAAATTTTAAGGAAAACGCCTGGGAATTTAATTCTACCGAAATGGCCAATTATTATAAGGAGTTGGCGAGTGTTCATATAAAAAGAGAAACAGATCTTAATTTAAGTTGTGAAAAGTATATCTTAAATAAAATTAAAGGAGATAAAGTTTTAGATATTGCCTGCGGAAGAGGTTATCTTGCAAAAAAAATACAGCAAAAAGAAGGTTGCGAGGTTGTAGGAATCGATTTTGTAATACCAGATGAATTAAAAAACTCAAAAAATATATCTTTTCAAGAAGGTATTATCGAGGATATTAAATACCCAAATAATTTTTTTGACACCGTAATTTCTACACATACATTAGAGCATGTTTTAGATTTAGAAAAGTGTATTACTGAACTAAGGCGCGTTGCAGCAAAACGTTTAATTGTTGTTTTGCCTAAGCAAAGGCCTTATCGTTTCACATTTGATTTACACTTACAATTTTTTCCGTATAAGTATAACGTTTTAAAAGCCTTTGGAAATGTTAATGGTAATTGTGTGTTATTAGATAACGATTGGTTATATATAGAGGATTTGTAGACTATATTTAAATAAAAAAATGAAACAGATTCTAGAAAAATATCTTCAAAGTACAAATGTTATTTTAATTTTATGTAGCGTTGTAGTATTTCCATTTTTGTTAATATCCGTATTTAATAACCCATCTGCCGACGATTTTTGTTATAGTAATTACGCCAGAGATTTAGGCTATTTTGGCTTGCAAAAAGAAGCTTATTTTGGCTGGTCTGGACGTTATTTACCAACTTTAATTCTTGGTATTCCTAATTTAATTTCTGGTTCGTTTGTAGTTTATAAATTGGTGCCCGTTTTGTTATTGATTAATTTATTTATAGCAGTTTATCATTTAGTGTCTTCCATTTTTGTAACCTTATCAACAAAAAACAAATGCTTACTTGCAATTATTACGGTTGCTTTATATTTAGCGCAAATGCCTTCACCTACGCAAGGGTTTTATTGGTTAGCTGGTTCTGTTACTTATCAATTATCAATAATTTTGGCCTTATTTATGTTTTCTTACGTAATAAGATATTTAACTACAAAAAATAGAAAGTTCGTTATTACGGCAATATTTTTAGCTTTTTTTATAATGGGATCTAACGAAATTACTTTGGTATTTGTTAATCTCATTATTGGTTTTGCTATAGTTTATATGTTTTTTCAATATAGAAAAATCGACTCAGGAATGTTAGCTTTATTTGTGGTTATGTTAGCGTGTTCAGCCTTTGTGTTATTGTCTCCTGGTTCGGCATCTCGGGCAACAACATATCCAGGAAACCAGCAGTTTATGTATTCGGTTTTAAAAACCTTAAAAGCAACCAAAAGGCATTTAGGCGATTGGCTACCAAGTATAATAGTTGTTTTACTATTGTTCTTTAATTCTTTTGCGAAAACCGCTTCTAAAATTAAAACACCAGATGTTTTTAAAGTAAAATTGTTTTTTCCTGTTTTAATTGTATTTAGTTTTCTAATTCTTGGTATTTTTCCTGTTTATTATAGTTTAAAATGGGTGCCGTTTCGTGTGGTTAATTTAGTTTACTTTTTCTTTTTACTAGGTGTGTTTTATGTATCGTTTATCTTATTTTTTAAATTAAAAGAGAAAGAAAAACCATTTATTAAATTATCAAAATGGACCAAAATAGCACTTTTTGCATTGGTGTTTTTTCGTTTAGGAGGCGATAACAATGTTAGAGTTGCGTATTCCGATTTATTTAGCGGGAAAGCTTATGCCTACAACAAAGCATTAAACGAGCGATACAAAATCATAAAACAATCAAAAGATAAAACGGTTGTAATACCAAAGCTAACGGTGTTTCCAGAAACTATTTTCTTCGAAGATGTTAAACCAGATTCCAAACATTGGATAAATGCCTGTTATAATTCATATTTCAATAAATCTGAAATAACATATAAGTCTAAAAATAATAGAATGCAGCATAATGATTAGCCATGAGCATAAATGTATTTTTATACACATTCCTAAATGTGGAGGTACAACTATAAAATATTTGTTTTTTCCCGAAGCGAATATTAGTTGGAAAAACGCAGATTATAACAAGCTTTATGGTTGGTGCCCAAAACGTAAGTTTTTTTTACAACACGCTACAGCAAAACAATTGTTGGAAACCGAATTAATTACGGAAGACGTGTGGAAAACTTACTATAAATTTACATTTGTTAGAAACCCTTGGGATCGAGCTGTTTCAGATTATTTTTGGTTAATGAAAGATCGAAAAATAAAAGATTCATTTAAAAATTACATATTAAAACAAGGTAAATTTAAATCGGTTTTAACGCATGAGCACGAATTGTATTATCGTGGCGACCATACCAAACAGCAAACCGAATTTTTCGATTTAAGGGGCGATTTTAAACCAGATTATATCGGGAAATTTGAAAATTATAACGAAAGTTTAAAACACATCTGCGAGGTTTTAAAATTACCAGTACAGCAGAATTTACACATAAATAAAGCTAAAACAAAGAAAAAACATTATTCCAATTACTTCTTTGATGATATAAAATTGGAGTTTGCAGATTTATATCAAGATGATATTGAGCAGTTAGGTTACACTTTTAATAACCAACAAGATGCTTTTTTTAAACTGAAAAACTATTTTAAAAAAATATGACAGCTGCATCGCAAATAACCGTTAGTGTTTTCATGCTCACATACAACCAAGAACATTGTATTGCTCAAGCTGTTAATAGTATTTTGGAGCAAAAAACAAGCTTTAGGTTTCAATTGGTTATAGGTGAAGATTGCAGTACAGATAACACTAGAAGTATTTGCGAAGACTATCAAAACAAATATCCAGATAAAATTAAACTTTTGCCCTCGGTTGGGAAAAATATAGGCTTAATAAATAATTATTTACAAACCATAAAACAGTGTGATGGTAAATATATTGCCATTTGTGATGGTGACGATTATTGGATTGATGAATTTAAACTACAAAAACAAGTCGATTTTCTAGAAGCCAATCCAGATTTTGCTATTGTTGGTACCAATTATCACAAACTATTTAAGGACAATGCCTTAGTTGAAGAAAAAAAAGAACACAGCAAACCTTATTATGAGTTTAGCGATTTAATTTTTAAAAATGTATTACCGTCGGTAACAACCCTTTTTAGGAATATACCAAAGCAAGCACCTTTACCAAATTGGATTTTAAAATATCCTTATGGCGATTGGCCAACCTATTTGTGGGTTTTAAAAAATGGTGGAAAAATTCATTTTTTAAATGATTTTACTGCAGTGTACAGAATGGAAATTGGAGTGTCTGCAAAACTTAGAAAAACATTAAGCGATATTGAAACCGTTAATCTTAATATTTTAAAAGATATAGCATCTGATGATGCTTTCTCACATAAAAAGGCTATTATTAACAAAAGTATAAACGATAAAAAGAAACAATTGGTAAGTTTATACAATCGCGAAAAAAAATATTTTAAAGCCTTTGCGTTATTTTTGAAAACCATATTTAAACAAGAAAACAAACTTAGGTTTGTTAAATTTTATGTTTATTCCGTTTTAAAATCGGTAAAGTTAATTTAAATGAAGCATACAGCAACCGATAACATATCCATGGTATTAACCAACAGAAATAGAGATTTACGCATTGTAAAACAATGTTTAACATCTTTAAAAAAGCAAAGCGAACAGAGCTTTGTGTGTACTTTGGTCGATTATGGTTCGGATGCCAATTATTTAAAAGATTTAAAAAAATTACTGCAAGATTTTCCTAAAATTAATTTTGTATCCTGCGACGTTTCAGGGCAATTATGGAACAAGTGTCGCGCTATAAATATTGCTTTAAAAGCTTGCGAAACACCATATTTTATGGTTGGAGATATCGATTTGATGTTTCATCCAGATTTTATTAAAACAGCAAATACACTTGCAAAACCTAGTGAAGTTCATTATTTTCTATACGGTTTTTTATCGGAAGAAGAATCTAAATTAAATAAAGAGTTTATTGACTATAAAGTTGATTTCCCGGGTAATAATGAGGTTACAGGAAATACTATGTTTCCAACCGAAGTATTAAAAAAACTTAATGGTTACGATGAGTTTTATCATGGTTGGGGCGCCGAAGATACCGATATACATATCCGAATGAAAAACCAAGGGTTGTCGGTTAATTTTTATGATAAAGAGATTTTAGTGAAGCATCAGTGGCATCCAAAAGCCTACAGAAGTAAATTAAGTAAACATCCGTTTCATTCGCAGTTAGAGCGCATCAATCATGCTTATATGAATTTTACTGAAGCTTCAAAAAAAAAACAAGTAAATCAGGATTTAGAATGGGGAAAGCTTCCTGTTACAAAGCATTATAATCAATTGAATAATGCATGTGATAAAGTATTTCATATAAAAGCTTCCAACCTAGAACTAAAAGCCTTTTTAGCGCATCTACATAATATTAAAGATGAAACTATTCAGCTTAAAATTACCGATTTCCCTTCAAGCGAAAAGCAAAAAAATAATATGAAGAAACTTTTTGGTAAAAAAAGCATTCCTGTATTATCTATGGAAACTATAAATAATATCATTTTAGAAGAAATAATTACTAAGTTTAGAAATAATCCTTATAAATATCAATTTGATAGAACAGAAAACCAAATTGAGCTAACCATGTATTGCGAAGCATGAAAATATTAATGGTTTCTATACCAACCTTACACTTTTTTAGATGGACAGATCAATTAAAAAATGCTGGTCATGAGGTGTTTTGGTTCGATATTACAGGAATGAGTGCTCCTGTAGAAAAACTGAATTGGGTGCAACAACGTGTCAATTGGAAACTAAAATACAATTATCCGGGGCGCGTGTTTTTAAAAAAACGATTTCCTAAAATTTATAATTTTGTTCAAAGGTTTAACGAGAAAAACACGGCGATAGAATTTGAAAAGTATTTAAATGAAGTAAAACCCGATGTTGTCCATAGCTTTGCTATTTACTTAGCATGTGCGCCTATTTACGAAGTCATGATGAAGCATAAAAACCAAAAATGGATATATTCATCTTGGGGTAGCGATTTGTTCTATTTTCAAAATAATCCATCCTATTTAAAAAATATAAAACAAGTTTTGCCACGCGTTAATTATTTGTTTACCGATTGTAATCGCGATTATGAAATAGCAAAACAATACAGATTTAATGGTGAGTTTTTAGGCGTTTTTCCGGGTGGTGGTGGTTTTAATTTACAGCATGTGCAAAAGTTTCATTTGCCAATTAAGGAGCGAGAAACCATTTTAATAAAAGGTTTTCAAGGACGTTCTGGTCGTGCAATTAACGTTTTAAAAGCCATAATAAATCTACAAGACCAGTTAAAACAATTTAAAATTATTGTCTTTGGTGCACCCAACGAGGTGTTTCAATTTGTCGATAATTCAAATTTAAAAAACTGGGAGAATTTACAAGTTTTAGGTCGCATAAATCATGAAAATGTACTTGAGCTTATGGGGAAAGCCTTAATTTATATTGGGAATAGTAATTCCGATGGTATGCCAAATACTTTGCTAGAAGCTATAATTATGGGCGCTTTTCCAATTCAATCTAATCCTGGAAATGTCACTTCTGAGATTATAACACCTAATAAAAACGGACTGTTAATTAACGATTGCAAAAATGCCTCAGAAATTGAAAAACTACTTACAAACGCTTTAATATCTCCAGAGTTAATAAATACTGCTTATACATTTAATCAAGAAGAATTAAAGCAAAAATTGGATAGAGAAACGATTAAACTGTCGGTTTTACAAAAATACGGCTCAATAGCACCCTAATTGTTTATACTTTTAAAAACAAACAGTATTTTAGCATAATAGTGAAAATCGAATTTTATGAAAAGTATTGGTTTTATACCACTCCGTAAAGGTTCTAAAGGTATTCCAAATAAAAACAAGCGTAAAATGGTTGGGCGGCCCTTGTTTACATGGGTTTTAGGCGAGGCAATTTTTTCTAATTTAGATGAAGTTGTTGTTTATACCGACGACGACGATATTATTTCTTTTATTGAAAAGGAATACACCTGGACCAACAAAGTTAAAGCCTTATTGAGAAGCGAAGCTAGCGCAAGTGACAGTGCAAGTACAGAATTTGCCATGTTAGAATATGCTGAAGCTATTAACTTTAATTTTGATGCTTTTTGTTTATTACAAGCCACTTCACCATTTACTAAATCGGAAGATATAAATAGGTGCTTAAGTAAATTAAATGATGATTTTGATTCAGCTTTAACCGTTGTTAATACACATCGGTTTTTATGGGATAAAAATGGAAAACCATTAAATTATAATCCTTTAAATCGTTCAAGAAGGCAAGATTTTGAAGGCTTGTTAATAGAAAACGGCGCTGTTTATACGGTAACAAAAGAAACTTTACAGAAACGTAAAAATAGAATAGGCGATAAAGTTGCTGTGGTAGAAATGCCCGAAGATAGTTTGCAAGAAATAGATTCTGAAACCGATTGGATTGTGGTTGAACAACTCCTTATGGAACGCCAAAAACGTGAAAAAGAATCGAAAAAAATAACGCATTTAGTGTTAGATGTTGATGGCGTTTTTACCGATGGCACCATAACTTATACCAAAGATGGCGAACACACTAAAGGGTTCGATATGCGTGATGGAATGGGACTTGAAATTTTGCGTCAGTACGATGTTATGGTAATGATAATGACGTCAGAAAACTCGGAACTAGTGGCAAAACGCATGGAAAAGTTAAACTTAAAACATGTGTATTTAGGTGTAAAAGACAAATATACTTTACTTAAAAGCATTACTAAAGATTTAGGAATTAGTATAAGTAATGTAGCCTATGTAGGCGACGATGTTAACGATTTAACCAATATTTGCAGTGTGGGTTGGTCGCTAACACCCAATAACGCTACAACAGTTGTAAAACAACATGCCGATGTGGTTTTATCTAATAATTCCGGAGCTGGGGCCATTCGTGAAGCTTGCGGATTTATTATGAATTATAATAAACGATTTTAATTTTCTATGCAATAGTTGTTTCAATATGTCAGGCTGAGCGCAGTCGAAGCCCAATAAAAAGAATCTACTAAAAATAAACATTAAAAAAGGTTTTAAACCAAAAACAAAATGAATACCTACAAAAAACCATATGTAATTGCCGAAATTGGCTGCAATCATAAAGGCGATATGGAAATAGCAAAAGAACTTATTAAAGTTGCAAAAATATTCTGTAATGTTGATGCTGTTAAGTTTCAAAAGCGAAATAATAAGGAATTATTAACTGAAGACCAATACAATACGCCGCATCCAAATCCGGTAAATTCATACGGTTCAACTTATGGAGAACACCGCGAATTTTTGGAGTTCGATGTAAATCAGCATAAAGAATTAAAAGCATTTTGCGAAGAAGTTGGTATCACGTATTCAACTTCGGTGTGGGATTTAACTTCAGCAAAAGAAATAGCATCATTAAACCCAGAATTTATTAAAATTCCATCGGCATGTAATAACAACACCACGATGCTTACATGGTTATGCGAAAATTATAAAGGTGAATTACATATTTCAACAGGAATGACTACTAAAACAGAAATTGAAGATTTAGTCAACTTGTTTAAAACTCACAATCGTAATAAAGATTTAGTACTTTACAATTGCACATCGGGTTATCCGGTGCCTTTTGATGATGTTTGTCTGTTAGATATTAATCTGCTTATTGAAAAATATGGAGACCAAGTTAAACACATTGGGTTTTCTGGGCATCATTTAGGAATTGCTGTCGATGTTGCGGCTTACACCCTTGGAGCTAACATTATTGAGCGCCATTACACGCTTGATAGAACCTGGAAAGGAACCGATCATGCAGCGTCGTTAGAACCTATGGGCATGCGAAAATTATCTCGCGATTTAAAGGCGGTTTACAAAGCTTTAAGATTTAAAAATGCCGATATTTTACCTATCGAACAAGTGCAGCGCGAAAAATTAAAAAATCAAAAAGGTTAACATGAGTTCATCTAAAAACATACGTTTGTTTTGGTGGAACGAAATTAAAATACAAGGCAAAGCCAAAGAAAATTATGGCGATTTGCTTGGTAAATATTTAGTCGAAAAAATATCTGGAAAACAAGCGGTTTGGGTAAAACCTAAAGCGTTTTCTTTTGTTAATTTTTTTAAGCCTATTTATGTTACCATAGGAAGCATTCTTACTCATGTAACAAGTAATTGTATAGTTTGGGGTAGTGGTATTATTGCTAAAGAATTTCATGTAGAAAATGCTGAATTCTTAGCCGTTCGAGGACCGCAAACCAGACGTTTTTTAATAGAAAAAGGATACCATGTTCCAGAAGTTTATGGCGATCCGGCTTTATTGTTGCCAAAATATTATAATCCGAAAATTGAAAAGAAATATAAATTTGGAATTATACCTCATTACAACGATTTTAAAAAAGTAAAGGATTTTTATTCCGATGCATCGGAAGTGTTGTTAATTGATTTAATGACTAACAATATTGAAGAAACTACAAATCAGTTTTTAGCCTGTGATAAAATTGTATCCTCGTCTTTACACGGCATTATTGTAGCGCATGCTTACGGTATTCCTGCAGTATGGCAAAAATTTTCTGATGATGTTTTTGGCGATGATGTAAAATATCAAGATTATTTCGAGTCGGTTTTAATCGAATCGTATAAACCAGAAATTGTAAATACTAAATTGGACATTCCAGATTTAGAAAGTTTGTTTACTAATAAACAAACGCTTCCAAATGCAGAATTAGTTGATGATTTGTGTAATAAATTAATGGCTGTTTGCCCGTTTAAAAAAGAAGGAAATGTCTAAAAAAGTATTCATTTTTTTTCCAGATGGAGTAGGCTTACGAAATTTTGCTTTCACCGATTTTAAAAAAATAGGAGAGCAAAAAGGTTTCGATATAACTTACTGGAATAACACCATATTTTCATTAAAAGACAGTTTAGGCTTTAACGAAGTTAAGATTGAAGATAAAAGTGCTCATAAATTACTTTCTATTTATTCCAGAGCAAGAAAACGCGCCGAATTAAATGTGTCGAGAGATAAATTTAATGATGCCGTTTACCCAACTTATAAATTTCCTTTTAACTATAAAGGAGCAAAAAATATATTCCGTAGTTTATTTACAAAATGGTTAGTTGGGAAATATTCATCTCCAAAAGGGATAACTCAATTACGGGAAAAAATAAATAAGTTAGAGCGTTCAACATCAAAATATGCGTATTGTAAAAAACAGTTACAAGAACATAAACCAGATTTAGTGTTTTGTACAACCCAACGCGCCACACAATCTATTAGTGCGCTTTTAGCTGCTAAAGATTTAGGAATTCCAACGGTTGCTTTTGTATACTCTTGGGATAACGTACCAAAAGCGATGCAAGTTGTTGAAACCGATTATTACTGTGTTTGGAGCGATTTAATGAAAAAGGAACAGCTTAAATATTATCCGTTTGTAAAAGAAGAACAAGTGTTTGTAACGGGTACGCCACAGTTCGAACCACATTTCGATGCGTCGTTAAAACAAACTAAAGAGGCTTTTTTTGCTGAGCATAATCTTGATATCAATAAAAAATATATTTGCTATTCTGGAGACGATGAAACCACATCTCCACTCGATCAATATTACCTTGAGGATTTAGCAAATGCATGTAGAAGTTTAAATAGTAAAGGGTATAATTTAGGTGTAATTTACAGAAAATGCCCTGTTGATTTTACACCGCGATACGATGCTGTAATTAACGCGAATAAAGATATTATTGAGGTAATCGACCCCATTTGGCAGCAAGTTGGTAGCCAATGGAACCAAATTTTACCAACGCCCGAAGATTTTAAAATGCTTTACAATGTTTGTGAACATAGCGAGTTTGTAACCAATGTATGCTCGTCTACAGTATTCGATTTTGTGGCTCATAATAAACCATGTATTTATTATAATTATGAGCAACCGCAGTTAAAAAAAGGCATTCGCGATATTGGTCAGAATTACAAATACGTTCATTTTCGAAGTATGCCAAGCGATAAAGCAGCTGTTTTTTGTACCGATAAAAAAAATTTAGAAGGTATAGTACAGCAGATTTTAGATGGTGAATTATCGAATGTTGAAGAAGGACAAGAATGGTTTAAAATCGTAGCAGGAAAACAACCTACAAAAGCTTCAGAAACTATTTGGAACACACTTGAAGCGATTTTAAAATGAAAATAGGTTTTATAACACCCGAATATCCGCACGAAAAAATTGCTCATGCTGCTGGAATTGGCACGAGCATAAAAAACCTTGCAATGGCATTGGTTAAAAAAGGTGTTGCTGTTTATGTGTTAGTTTACAATCAAAATGTTTCAGAAGTTTTTACCGATAATGGCGTTGAAATTCATTGTATCGCAAAAAAGAAATTTTCTTATTTAGGATGGTATTTCAGTCGTAAATACATTCAAAATCAAACTGATAAAATAGTTTCAGAAAAACAGATTTCTGTTTTAGAAGCACCAGATTGGACAGGAATTACCGCTTTTATGCGTTTTAAAGTACCATTAGTTATTCGTTTACACGGAAGCGATGCCTATTTCTGTAAATTAGAAGGCAGACAACAAAAGTTTAAAAACTTTGTTTTTGAAAAACAAGCCTTACGAAAAGCTGATGCTTTTATAGCTCCTACAAATTTTGCAGGTGAAGAAACACGTAAAATTTTCGGACTAAAATCATCTAAAATAGAAACGATTTTTAACGGGGTATCATTAAGTGATTTTACAAATGAATCGCCAGAAAATTACATTAAAAACACTATTTTATATGTAGGAACCATTATTAGGAAAAAAGGTGTTTTCGAGTTGGCTAAAATTTTTAATAAGGTAGTAGAACAAAACCCAGAAGCACAATTAGTTTTAATTGGGAGCGATAGTGCAGATATTAAAACAGGGCAAAAATCCACCTTTAGTTTAATGGAGAAATTGTTTTCCGATAAGGCTAAAAAGCGCATGAAATATTTAGGAAAACTGCCGTACAACGACGTGCAACAACAAATAAAACAGGCTCACGTTTGTGTTTTTCCTAGTTTTGCCGAAACCTTAGGTATGGTAACTATTGAAGCAATGGCATTGCAAAAACCTGTGGTAAATACAAGCATTGGTTGGGCACAAGAATTAATTGACGATGGTGAAAATGGGTTTTTAATTCATCCAAAAGAAACCGATTTGTATGCCGAAAAAATATCAGAATTACTTCATAATGAAGATTTATGTAGAAGTATAGGTGCGAAGGCAAGAGTTAAGGTTGCCGAAAAGTTTGATATCGATAAAATTGCCGATATTAATTTAAACTATTATAAATCGCTTTTAAAATCATGATAGGTTTATTCCATAATGAAAATCATGTCGTTGAGGTTGTCGATTTGTCGTCGAAGAACACAATTGATATACCTTCGGATAAACCAACCAAAGCATTATTTCAATTAGCCGAAATTTTCTCGGATCGAGTTCTAATTTGGTGTCATATAGAGCAAAAAGAAAACTTAAATATTGATGATTTTCAAGATATATTTTCCTTGAAAAATATGATGTTATCTTATGGGAAATCTCAATATTTACCTAAAGCAATTGGTTTTGTTGAAGATTCTCCGTTTTTAAAAGTGAATAAAAATGTAAAATATCCAACTTGGTTAATGAGTAGTGAAGTTGGAGCAATTCATGCATCCCAAGTTTTAAAATTTAAATCCATAATTAAATTAGACGCACCGTTTAGTTATGCATTAAATTCCATGGCTAAATTAGGAATGAGTAACGGTTTGTTTTGTTATTCAGAGCCAAAATTATTATTGAATTTAGGTTTAGTTAAAGAGCGAAAAAAGGCATCAAAAACCATGCTTTTTAAGTTTGTGAAACAGCATTATAAATGGGTTTGGAGTTTCTTTTTAATGTTTAATATTACTTTTTTTAATAAGCAATTTCCGCTTTATGCCTTTTTTAAAAGTTTGTTTGTTAGTCAATTAAAAGGTTCGATTAAAATAGATTTAGAAGTCTTAAAAAGTAATAGTGCATCTGCTTCAAGTATCGATGTTATTATTCCAACTTTAGGAAGGAAAACTTATTTATTGGATTTTTTAAATGATTTAAAACGGCAATCTATTTTGCCTAAAAAAGTAATTATCATTGAACAAAACCCAGACGAAAATAGTGCTTCCGAACTCGATTATTTAAGCAATCAAAATTGGCCTTTTATAATTTGTCATAAATTTATCCATAAAACGGGGGCGTGCAATGCTAGAAATTTAGCGTTGAATGAAGTAGTTTCAAATTATGTGTTTTTTGCCGACGACGATATTAGAATTCAACCTAATTTTACCGATTTGGCACTCAAAAAAATGCAAGCAGCTAATATTAAAGCGGTGACTTTTTCTTGTTTAAGAACCAACGATAAAAAACAAAATTTTAATGAGAAACAATGGAGTACTTTTGGTTCTGGTTGTAGTATGGTAAAAAGTACGGCTTTAAAAGAGTTGTATTTTAATATGGTTTACGAGTTTAATTTTGGTGAAGATGCCGATTATGGCATGCAATTAAGAAACAATGGGGTTGATGTTATTTATTTTCCCGAACCAGAAATAGTTCACCTAAAAGCTCCAATTGGCGGATTTAGAAAAAAGCACATAAATATTTGGACAAAACAGGGATATAGCCCAAAACCGTCTCCAACAATTATGTACTATAAATTACAGCATAACACACTGCAACAACTTTTAGGTTATAAATTAGTGTTATTTTTAAAATATTATAAAAGTCAATCCATAAAAAACCCGATAATCTATTTTAAAACATTTAAAAAACAATGGCGCGAAAGTGTATTATGGGCAAACAAATTAAACCAGATTAAGCAATGAAATTCTCGTTAATTGTTTGTACATATATGCGGCCGACGGCTTTATTATCGTTACTAGAATCGGTAAAAAAGCAAACGCTTTATCCTGATGAAATTATTATTGTTGATGGTTCTATAAATAAAGAAACGGAGCAAACTTTAAAAGATAATGAGTTTAATAATCTTAGTTATTTTCTTGTAGATGATAAGCATCGTGGTTTAACCAAACAACGTAATTTTGGAGTAGCTCAAGTAGCAAAGGAGATAGATATTATTTGTTTTTTAGACGATGATATTGTTTTAGATTCTAATTATTTTGAAGCTTTAATTAGCACTTATAAACAAAAACCAGATGCTTTGGCAGTTGGAGGTTATATTAAAAATGAAGTGGTTTGGAAAAAAAACAACACTGCAAATAATCCCAATTTGTTTTATTTTCAAGGTTGGAGCAGGAGCGAACCATCGAGATTTAGATTGCGTCGAAAATTTGGATTGTTGCCAGACGCTAAACCAGGATTTTTACCAACTTTTGCACACGGCAGATCTATTGGATTTTTACCGCCATCTGGTAATATTTATGAGGTTGAATTAATTATGGGTGGTGTGTCATCTTATAAAAAAGAAGTTTTTAGTAAGTTGGCCTTTTCTACTTATTTTGAAGGTTATGGTCTTTATGAAGATGCCGATTTTAGTTTACGTTTAGCTAAACTTGGTAAATTATATGTAAATACACAGGCGCAATTAAGTCATTATCACGATGTTTCAGGACGACCAAATAAGTATAAATATGGTAAAATGGTGCTTAGAAATGGTTGGTACGTTTGGCGTGTAAAATATAATAAACCTAAATTTATAGCTAGAGTAAAATGGCATGCTACCGGGTTGTTATTAACAGTAATTAGACTGGTTAATGTAATAACTACAAAAGATAAAAAGCAGGCTTTAACAGAATCATTTGGTAGAATAATAGGATGGTTTAGTTTGATTTTTAATAAGCCTAAACTTGATAATAAAAATTAATGCTACAGATTTTATATACAATTGTTAAACACTATAAAGTGTTAGGAATAAGTGGAATCATACTTTTATTAAAAAGGAATTTTAATTACTTCGAAATATTGAATGTCAAATTAAGAAATTATAAATTTCCTATTGAGTTGAGAAATAAAACAAGTGATTTAGGCGTGTTTTATCAAGTTTTTTTGGCACAGAGTTATCAACTTAATTATTATTTGGAACCAAAAGTTATAATTGATTGTGGTGCAAATATAGGTCTAGCAACTATTTTTTTTAAAAATAAATTTCCTAAATCAAAAATTATCTCCATTGAACCAGAAGAATCAAATTTTAAAATGCTACTAAAAAACACAAAGCAGTATGAGAATATAATCTGTTTGAATTACGGTATATGGAATAAAACCGCTAATTTAAAAGTTGAAAAAAACTCAGGGAATTGGGATTTTACTGTAAAAGAAGTACTTAATAAAGATAATAATACTGTTTCAGCTATATCTATTAACGAAATTGTTGAGCGTTATGATATCAATCAAATTGATATTTTAAAAATAGATATTGAAGGTTCGGAAAGGGAACTTTTTAAAAATAACTGGGAAACATGGTTAAAATTAACAAAAGTGCTGATAATAGAGTTACATGATGGGTTAAAGCCAGGGGCATCAAAGTCTTTTTTTAAAGCAATTTCAAATTTTGATTTTAGAATGATTAAGAAAGATGAAAATTTAATATTTTACCTAAAATAAATATTGAACAGTGAAATTAGAACTATCCGTTTGGACACACCATTTAACACATTTAGTATATTCTTATTTTTACTATTGTAGAGCGAACAAAATAGGGGTTAATATTTCGTATAACCCTAAAATTAAATACAATTCGGCTAAATTAACGGTACATAATAACACTATTCTTTTCGATTATTCTGATGATACAAAGTTGATTGATGCTTCAGATAATTTCGACTATTATTTTAAGCGTTCATTGTTAAAAAGGGATCAATCCTTAAATGTACATCCATTAAATTTTAATGTTCCTCTGGCTTATAAAAGTTATCAGCTTTTGTTAAAATTAAATAAAGATTTGGTGTTTCATAAATTTAATAGAACAGAAATAGGTAGAGCTTTAGATGTTTTTGGTTGGTTTACAAACTCAGGGCATGGAACTCTTGATGTTAAAAATTATCCTAAAACAGTTTCCGATTTTGGTGGAAAAATCATTTATTATACCCGATTGTGGAATCCTGATAATAATCCTAACCCCGATGAAAAAGAGCGGAGAACCATACAAAATGAATTTAGAATTAATGCATGTAGATTATTAAAAAAGGAATTTAACAACGTGGAGGTTGGTTTGTATGCAGATGATTTATCAAATAAATTAGCCTTAGATTTAGTACTACCATCTTCAAAATCGGATAAAAAGAGTTATTTAAAAAAATTGTCGAAATTTAATATAGGTATTGCGGACGATGGTTTAAAAAATACTCCAGGTTGGAAAATTGGAGAGTATTTACTATTTGGTAAAGCAGTTGTAACAACACCTTTAAACGTTTGTATTGATGACTTTTATGAAGGTGTAAATTATTCAAAAGTATCTTCTCGTTCGGCTTACAACGAAATTCCCGATAAAATTGAGTATTTGTTGCAAAATAAAAACTATTTAAAAATGTGTGAAGCTAATTTTATTTGGAGTAAAAATTATATCCATCCTAAAAACTATTTGGCGCGTATTTTAAAAGTTACCGAATTATCTGAAGAATAACAATGACCTTCGTAATCATCACACATGTTAAACACAAATTTCAAGGACAAAGCATTTTTGGGTATGCGCCTTATGTTCGTGAAATGAATATTTGGTTAAAACATGTAGATGAAGTTATTATTGTTGCACCAAAAACGTCTGAAGCTATTTCTAAAATTGATATTGCATATCAGCATAAAAATATAAAGTTTGTAGGAATTCCAGCCATTCAGTTTACAAGTTTAAAGTATGCCTTTTCGGCAATATTTAAGCTGCCTAAAATTGTATGGGCCATTTTTAAAGCAAGTAAAAAAGCCAATCATTTACATTTGCGATGCCCTGGAAATATTGGGTTGTTCGGGTGTTTGGTGCAAATGGTTTTTCCTAAAATACCTAAAACAGCAAAATATGCGGGGAACTGGGATCCAAAGTCTAGTCAACCATTAAGTTATAAGCTTCAAAAAAAGATTTTGAGCAGTACCTTGTTAACCAAAAATATGCAGGTTTTAGTTTATGGAAAATGGCCAAATCAAACCAAAAACATTAAACCTTTTTTCACGGCGACTTTTACAGAAAATGAAATTGAAGCATCATTAATTCGCCAATATACTTCTGGTTTAAAATTTGTCTTTTTAGGCAGTTTAGTGTCCGGGAAACGCCCGTTATTAGCGATAAAAATTGTTGAATTGTTAATTGAAAAAGGATTCAATGTATCTTTTGATTTGTACGGTGAAGGCATTTTAAAAGAAGAATTACAACTTTATGTTGAAGCACAAGGTTTATCAGAACATATCAAACTATTAGGAAATCGAGATAAAAATGTTGTAAAGGAAGCTTTAAAGGAAGCTCATTTCTTAATTTTACCTTCAAAATCTGAAGGATGGCCAAAAGCTTTGGCTGAAGCTATGTTTTTTGGAGCGATTCCTATTTCAACCACAATTTCTTGTGTGCCTTATATGTTAGATGAAGGTAATCGAGGTATTTTAATTAGTCCCGATGAAAAATCTGCGGTCAATAAAATTGAATCGCTTTTAAATACACCCACAGTACTTCAAGAAATGTCTAAATTAGCATCAAAATGGTCGCAAAACTACACTTTAAACACTTTTGAGACCGAGATTGTTAAATTATTACAGGCATAAATGCGGGTTTTACAACTAATAGATTCTTTAGAGACTGGTGGAGCAGAACGTGTTGCTGTTAATTTAGCCAATGCATTAGCTAAAGAAACTAAATTTTCTGCCATTTGTGCAACACGAAAAGAAGGTTTATTAAAAAATGAAATTAACCCAGAAGTTCATTACCTTTTTCTTGGCAAAACAAAAGCGATAGATATTGCTGCTATAAAAAAAATGATTTCGTATATAAAAACGAATCAAATTGAAATTATTCATGCGCATTCTTCCTCTTTTTTCTTAGCTAGCATAATAAGGTTGTTTAATAAAAGTTTAAAAATAGTATGGCACGATCATTATGGAAATGCCGAGTTTTTAAGCGAACGAAAACATAATGTTTTAAAAGTATGTTCAAAATTGTTTTCTCATATTTTTGCAGTAAATACCACTTTAGAAATTTGGATAAAAACGAATATAAAACATAAAAGTGTATCGTATTTGCCTAATTTCGCAACCTTAAATACCACGTTAAAAATAACCGATTTAAAAGGACAAACGGGAAAACGAGTGGTATGCTTAGCTAATTTTAGAGAACAAAAAGATCATATTACGCTAATTAAAGCATTTAAAACAGTTACAGAAATACATGAAAATTGGACATTACATTGTATCGGTAAAAGTTTTAACGACGATTATTTCAATAGGGTTAAATCTGAAATCCAAAAGCAAGATCTTGAAAACAATGTGTTTTTATATAAGCAAAAACCCGATGTTTATCATATTTTAAAACAGTGTGAAATAGGAGTACTGTCTTCAGTATCTGAAGGGTTACCCATTGCACTTTTAGAGTATGGTATTGCTAACTTAGCTGTTGTGGCAACCGATGTTGGTGAAATAGGAAATGTGGTTTCAAATAAAAAAAATGCGAGCTTAGTTTCACCAAATTCTGTAGAAGAGATTTCGAAAGCAATTTTAATGTATATTGAAAACGAAGCTTTAAAACAAGAACACAGCTCCGCATTTTCAAAACATATTGAAGCAAATTATTCTGAGAATTCTCAAATTAAAACAATAATAAACACGTATAAACAAATTCTTTATTGAACAATTTTAGTTACATAAAAAAAATAGGATTTCATGTGTTATTGGGTTTAGCTATTTATGCAGTTTCTTTTTTATCTAAAGTGTATTTATTTGCAATTTGCGTGTATTTTGCAAATCAAATTTTAACAGCAAAACCTTCTCAAAAACCAGTACAAGTTTTGTTGGCATGCGCTTATGTTGTAGGTTCAGAAGTTTTTATTAGAATGACTGGTGGAAATTTCTTGTACGAGGCGTCTAAATATTTGGTTATTTTATTTGTCTTTATGGGGCTTTTTACTACCAGATTGCCAAGTCAACCTATTGGGTATATCATGTATTTATTTTTGCTGCTACCTGGTATTATTGTAGCCGGACTTAACTCTAGTCCTGGGTCTAATTTAAGAACCGACATAGCCTTTAACCTTAGTGGCCCCGTTTGTTTAGGTATTGTTGCTTTATTTTGTTATAAACGAAAAATTAGCTTTCAAAATTTAAATATAGTCTTGTTATATATGGCATTACCGTTAGTGTCCATGACTGTTTATTTGTTTTTTTATACCCCAGATGTAAGAGCAACTGTTACTGGTACCGGATCGAATTTTGCTGCTTCTGGTGGTTTTGGACCCAATCAAGTATCAACTGTTTTGGGGTTAGGAATGTTTGTGCTCACGGCTCGTTTTTTTATGTTATCTCCCAACCTATTTCTTAAAATAATTTCGGGTGTAATTTTGGCAGCCATGAGTTTTAGAGGTGTTGTTACCTTTAGTCGTGGTGGTATTTTAACAGCGTTGTTTATGATTGCCGCTTATTTGTTTTTTTACTTTAAAAAAGTAAATATAAAAGCTAAATTTAGAATTACAAGGTTGGTGGTTATTTTTACAGCCTTGGCTTTATCGGTTTGGTTAATTTCGTCCTTACAAACAGGAGGTTTAATTGAAAATAGATACGCAAACCGAGACGCTTTAGGTAGAGAAAAAGAAGATGTTACAACAGGACGGAGTGATTTAATATCGTTTGAGTTTAACGAATTTTTAAATAATCCTGTTTTTGGGGTTGGAGTTGGAAAAATAAAAGTGCTTCGTGAACAGAAAGAAGGACTCTTAGCGGCTTCTCACAACGAGGTAAGTAGAATTTTAGCAGAACATGGTTTATTTGGTGTTTTTGCCTTTTTAATTTTGTTATTAGCTCCGATGGTTCTTCGATTTAAAAATAAGAATAATGTATTCTTTTATTCCTTTTATTTATTTTGGTTTTTAACAGTAAACCATTCGGCAATGCGTATTGCAGCTCCGGCTTTTGTGTATGGATTGTGTTTATTAGATGTGCGTTTTAAAACTAAACGTAAACTTAAATTACCAGTTAGAAAATCATTAAAATAAATATATGAAGCACATTCTTTATATAGGAAATCAGATTAATAGCAAGTCAAAATCTAATGTATCAACAATAGATATATTGTCCGGGTTGCTAAGAAAAGAAGGGTTTAAAGTTGTTTCAGCTTCAAATAAGGTTAACATTATAAATAGGTTACTCCATATGCTTTTTGTGTGTTGGAAATATCGAAAAACAACAGATTATGTTTTAATTGATACTTATAGTACATTAAATTTTTATTATGCACTGTTTGTTAGTCAATTGTGTAGGTTTATAAAACTAAAATATATTCCAATTTTGCACGGAGGTAAGCTTGCTGGTAGGCTTCAATATTCACCTAAACTTTCAAAAGCTATATTTAAAAACGCGTATAAAAATGTTGCGCCTTCTGGTTTTATTCAAAGTGAATTTTTGCAAAAAGGCTATCAGAATATTATCTGCATTCCAAATGTTATTGAACTAGAAAAGTATTCATTTAAAAATAGAAAAATAATACACCCTAAGTTATTATGGGTGCGATCTTTTTCAAAAATTTATAATCCTAAATTAGCAGTTTACATACTTAAGGCCTTAATTAACGATGGAATAAATGCTGAGCTCTGTATGGTTGGTCCTGATACAGATGGTTCTTTAAAAGAAACCAAAGAGCTGGCTAAAAAAGAAGGATTAAATATTTGTTTTACTGGTAAATTAACAAAAAAAGAATGGATAGCTCTTTCTGAAGATTATAACATTTTTATAAATACTACAAATTTTGATAACATGCCAGTTAGTGTTATAGAGGCTATGGCACTTGGTTTGCCCGTAATATCAACAAATGTTGGGGGGATGCCATTTTTAATAGAACACAATAAAACAGGAATTTTGGTAAAACCAGAGTTAACAGAACCTTTTGTTGAAGCTATTAAAATATTATTTAATAATGAAGAATTAAAAGATGATTTAGTAAAAAATGCAAGATTTCAAGTAACAAATTATAGTTGGGATATTGTTAAAAATATGTGGGTCAATCTATTAGATTAACTTAAGTTATTGTATAAATACTCTTATATTTACAACGATTTATTTTAATATATCATGCCACAAAAAAGTATTCATTTCAATATATCCGAACGTAAAATTCTGCTAAGAGTTTTTGATATTCTTTCGGTTTTGTTGATGCTTTTTTTTGTAAGTAATAGTTTAAAGTTTGATTATTTTACTATTTCTAAGGAAAATTGGACTTGGGTTTTTGTTCTCATCTTATATCTATCTCTTTTTGGAAGCATTTTTGAGATTTATGATTTGCAAAAATCCAGTGCTATAGAAAAAATAGCTTCAGGAGTTGTATTAACAGCATCAACAACTGTATTATTTTATTTATTAACACCTATTTTTACTCCATTTTTACCTAGCAATAGGTTACAAATTATATTCTTTTATTTTTCAATTCTTTTGGCATTGTTTATTTGGCGATTGGTTTATAGTACACTAGTTGTTTCGCCACGATTTTTTAAAAAAATACTTATAGTTGGAGAAACTTCAAATATTGAAGCTATAATTGATGCTTTTAAGCAAGCAGATCCAAATTACAAAATTGTAGCCTTTATAAACTGTGAAGAAAATCAAGATGATACTATAAAGTTTAAAAATATAAAAGAATATAAGCCAGACGAAATTCATGAAGTTTTAAAACAAGAAGGTGTTTCCGAGATTGTAATTGCTAGTTATAATTCAGAAACAATAACACCAGATCTTTATTTTCAACTTATAAGGCTGTTAGAGTCGGGTTTTTCAATAAAGGAATATACTCAAGTATATGAAAACTTAACTCAACGCGTACCTGTACAGTATGTGGGTAAAGATTTTTACAAATATTTTCCGTTTAGTAGAAGTAATGAAAACAAATTATATTTATTCTTTCACAGGCTTTTTGATATCGTAGTTTCAGTTTTAGGAATTGTTGTAGCTATTTTGTTTTTACCAATAGTGTTAATAGGTAATGCTTTTGGTAACAGAGGTAAATTATTTTACACTCAAGAACGTGTTGGCAAAAATGGAAAACTATTTAAAATTATTAAATACCGAACCATGATAAAAAATGCTGAAACCAAAGGTGCGGTTTGGGCAAAAAAGGGAGATACTCGAATAACACCATTTGGTAAATTTTTAAGACATTCTAGGTTAGATGAGATGCCGCAATTCATTAATGTTTTAAAAGGTGAAATGAGCTTTATAGGTCCTAGGCCAGAGCGCCCTTTTTTTGTTAAGCAATTATCAGAAATGCTTCCTTTTTATGAAACAAGGCATATAGTTAAACCAGGTTTAACAGGTTGGGCACAGGTAATGTCTCGATATGGAGCGTCTGTTGATGATAGTTTGTTAAAACTACAATACGATTTGTATTATATAAAGCATCGTAGTTTTTTATTGGATGCTATAATCTTGATGAAAACATTTAGCACAGTAATATACTATAGAGGCCAGTAATTACCACTTATTAACTCTTTTTTGAATAGTGATTAACTAAAAAAATCCACCTAATAAATAGTGCTACTAGTAAAGGCAGTAAAGCTTTAGAAAATATTTGAATGCCAATTACCCAATGTAGTGTAAGTAGGCATAGCATAATTATTAAAAACTTAATATAATTTACAAACCATTTGGCTGGTTTTACTTTTATTAATTGCCAAATAACAAATATGTTTAAAGGAAACGCCCATAATATATTGTAATTTGTTTTTGTAGCACTATGGTCTGTTGCAAACCAAAGTAATATCATAATAATTCCAGCTAATCCCGTAATACTAAACAATATTATATCTAGCCATTTACTTTGCTGGTGGTTTTTAAAATTTTTATAAGTTAAAATTAAAATAACAAAAGCAATAGTACTTAAAATACTTATTGGGCTAAGTAATATGTTATTAGCAGTTTTAGTTTCTTTTCGCTTAAATAAAGTTGTACTTTTTTTTACTAAAGGCTTTCCGTTGTTAATGCTAGCACTCTCAAAAAAACGATAAATATTTTCGGGTAAAAACATTTGTTCTTCTGGGGTGGCTTTCTGGTCTATAACTGCGCCTAGAGCCATATCTATACCAACGCTTCCCCATGTATTCCAGTTTAAATTATTTTGAATTAAATCTCTAAAAGAGGCTTCAGTATAGTTTTTAGGAGTGTTAAAATCAATGGCGTTATGGGTTGCTTTTTGAGCAACATCTTTAATTCGGGTTGCGCAATTATCAAAAAAGAAATCGTATAAATAAGCCCGATTTTCGGGTTTGTAGTTTATAACTAAAAAATTGTATAAATCCTGTTTCTGATTTTGCTTTAAGTTTAAAACTTGTTCTTTTAATGAACGGTTGTAGTAATCACGATAAACTAAATAAAAACGGTTAAATTTAGTTTTACTAATTAAGTAATTGAGTTTGCCTTGTGCGAATTTTAAATAAAAAAAAGGCGTATCAAAATCATATTCGCCATAGCCGTAAACTACATCTAATCTATTAACAGGGTCTTTTATTCTAAAAGCACTGTGGCCAAAGGCATCACTTAAGTTATCTCCTGGCCCCACAGTTAAAATACTTACTTCGGCTTTGTTTGATAAGGTTATATTTTGACTAAAAATTATTTCAGAGGCAAATAAAATAAAGAATAGAAGTAATAATTTTTTCATTTTATAATAATTTGAAGTTTAGTAAGTTTTATCTAAACATACTAAAATCTAACTTTAAAGAAAATACATTGGAATATAGTGCTACGCTTTGGTCTCCAATATCTGTAAATGCGTAGTCAATTTGTATGCCACTATATTTAAAACCAACGCCAAAAGTAGGCTGAAAGGTTAATTGCTCGCTATTATCAAGCTGTAATTCATTTTGAAAGTTTCCAACGCCTGCGCGTAAAAAAGCCATATCAATATACCCAAACTCGAAACCTAAAGCAGGATTAATGCTAGCTGCAGATGTAGAAATAATATCGTTATTTTCTTCAAACCTAACATTTAAATTAAATGATGTTAACAGTGTGTAATCGTAATCAAAATCTACTAATTTAGATACTCCAATTTGTAGTTTAGGAATTGTAATTTCTGTAGTTTCAGGTAACTCTTGGTTTTGCCCTTCAACAGCATCTTGAACGGTTGCAAATTCTTCCTCATCAATAGCCCAAGCATTAAATGTTGTTGTAATATCACGAGCCATTATTCCAAATTTCCAGTTGTTTTTTGATTCAAATTGAATAGCAGCATCAAAACCAAAACCCCAAGACGATGCAAAATCGCCAATAATACGCCTAATAACTTTGGCGTTAATTCCGTAATTTAATCCTTGAAGCGGTAAAGCTCTGGCGTAAGAAAAAGTTAATCCGTAATCTGCTGTTGAAAAAAGGCTGATCCTATCGTAATTAATATTTCCTTCCTCATCAATAAGTTGGGTAGTATTTAAAATGTCATCTACAGCAAAACGAATTAAAGATATACCAAAAGCACTTTGTTTATCTAAAGGCATGGCATAGGCTATATAGTCGTAATTAGCAATATTGGCAAAATAACTAGAATGCATCAAAGCTAATTGATTGTCTTCTAACTTTAAAAGACCAGCAGGATTCCAGTAGCCTGAATTTACATTATTTGAATGTGCTGTAACCGCATTACTCATGCCTAAAGCAGCTGCATCAACACCAATATTCATGAATTCGTTTGAATATTTAGCAGTTTGAGCAAAAACCACGGCAGATATAAATAGAAAAAACGCAGTTAAATTAGTTTTCAATTGTATTTTTTTTACAAAGATGCACATAAAATTTAAACCTATAAACTTGAAATTTTTTTACTTATTGTTTTAGACGGAATTAGTTTGCTATTTTTACGCAATAAATAAACAATCATGAGAAAAGCTATACCTAATACATTAACCTTATTAAATTTATTTTGCGGATGTATTGCTGTTATTTTTACAGTTAAAGATGATTTTGTAATAGCAGCCATTTTTGTTTTTTTAGGTATATTTTTTGATTTTTTTGATGGTTTTGCAGCCAGAAAACTAAATGTACAAAGTGAATTAGGGCTTCAATTAGATTCGCTTGCAGATGTTGTTACAAGCGGTGTGGTTCCCGGCTTAATAATGTTTAAGCTGTTAGAAATAACCCACTCAAGTTGGGATGCTTTTAATGTAATGCCTTTTTTAGGCTTAAGCATTACGTTAGCTTCTGCATACAGGTTAGCCAAATTTAATATAGATGAGGAGCAACAAAATTATTTTAAAGGTTTACCAACACCAGCAAATGCACTACTTATTTTGTCTCTGCCTTTAATAATGGAATATCAAAATAACGATATTATAAATGGTATAATTTTAAATAAATGGTTTTTATTAGCTGTAATTGTATTTAGCTGCTACATTTTAAATGCCAGTGTAAAATTATTTGCTTTAAAGTTTAAAAACTTTGGGTTTGCAGATAATGTTGTGCGCTATGTTTTTTTAATTTTAAGCCTGGTATTAATAATTGTTTTACAATTTGCAGCTATTCCATTAATCATTTTACTATATATTAGCCTCTCAATTTTAAATAATTTTACATCAAATTAAAAACTTCTTATGTTAGAAAACATTTTTACGCTATTAATGCTTGTTATGTTACAAGCTGTTTTAGGGTTTGATAACCTATTGTATATTTCTTTAGAAAGTAAAAAAGCGCCAGTAGATCAACAAAAGTCGGTACGGAAAAAGGGGATTTTAATAGCTATAGTTTTACGAATAGTTTTATTGTTTGTTCTAGTATCGGTAATTGACTTTTTTCAAGAACCATTTTCATTTTTAACGGCAGAAATAAAAGATATTGCAAAATTTGCATTTAATGGCCACAGTTTAATAGTTTTAGCTGGTGGTGGCTTTATAATTTATACAGCTATCAAAGAAATTTGGCACATGATTTCCATAAAAGATTTTAATCAACATGATGAGGAAGCTTCATCTAAAGGAAAAAAGTCGGCGAATGCAGTAATTACTAGTATAGTAATAATGAATTTAGTGTTTTCATTCGATTCTATTTTAGCGGCTATTGGTTTAACTAGCGATATAGAAAATAGAACCACCGCGTTTGTAATTATGGCTATAGCTATTGTTTGTAGTGGTTTATTAATGTTATTATTAGCTGATAAAATATCTGCATTCTTAGCTAAAAACCGTATGTACGAGGTGCTTGGTTTGTTCATTTTATTTATAGTTGGAATAATGCTAGTTACCGAGGGCGGGCATTTAGCATATTTAGAATTATTTGGAAACCACATAGTGCCAATGAGTAAAACAACCTTTTATTTTGTATTATTTGTGCTTGTTGTTGTAGATGTTGTACAAGGTCGTTACCAGAAGAAACTGTTGGCAGAACAACAAAAAGGTAAATAAAATTATATATTATATTTTAAAAAAAAGCTCACTTTACATAGTGAGCTTTTTTGTATTTGTTTAATAGCTTTTTGTTTAGTTTATATGAAATAAGAACTTCTAGAAGTTGTATTTATTTATTTATTTGAATAATGCGATATATAATAGAGTTAATGAGAAAATTGGCACTAATAAAATGGTTAAAGAATAAAAGGAGTAATAAAAGTGATATTTTTTTAGGTTACCTCTATTTTTCACCCAAATACCATCGGATAATTTGTTTCTGTAAAGCTGAAAAGGTTCTTTTTTGAATGTACTTTTAAAGGTAAAGGCTAATATTTTTATAGTAAAAATTAGGAGCAGAGGAAGCGCAGTGAAAAAAATGCACTCAAAATTATGTAAATAGTTCCAGTTGAAGATTTCCATAATACAGCCAATGGAAAAGATAAAAAGAGCAACTTTTGTGTAATTAAACAGATGTTTTTCTCTTTTAAATCTTCGCTGCAAGTTAGAATGATTAGGCTAAAAATTTGAAATAGAAACAAAATCATATAAAAATAGATTTCATTTAATTTCATAATAAAATATTGTATTTAGTCTCTAATTTTCTTTTTACGAAGCTCGAAGTTTTGACCTAGATAAACTTTTCTAACCATTTCATCGTTAGCTAATTCTTCCGGTTCACCAGCTTTAAGAATACTACCCTCAAACATTAAATATGTTCTGTCGGTAATTGCTAGAGTTTCCTGTACGTTATGGTCGGTAATTAAAATACCAATATTCTTTTTAGTAAGTTGTGCAACAATACGTTGAATATCTTCAACAGCAACTGGGTCTACACCAGCAAAAGGTTCATCTAATAAAATAAAGCTAGGGTCGGTTGCCAAGGCACGGGCAATTTCGGTACGTCTACGTTCGCCACCAGAAAGTAAATCGCCACGGTTTTTTCTAATATGGCCAAGACTAAACTCTTCAATTAACGATTCCATTTTATGTAATTGCTCCTTCTTACTAAGTTTTGTAAGTTGTAAAACGCTTAAAATATTATCTTCTATACTTAATTTTCTAAAAACAGAAGCTTCTTGTGCTAAGTAACCAATACCATTTTGTGCACGCTTATACATAGGGTATTTTGTAATTTCGGTATTATCAAGAAAAATATGGCCACCGTTAGGTTTAATAAGTCCAACAATCATGTAAAACGATGTTGTTTTTCCGGCACCATTAGGGCCTAAAAGCCCAACAATTTCACCTTGTTCAACTTTAAGTGATACATCTTTTACTACTTTTCGCCCACTGTAGGACTTCATTAAATTATCGGCTCTTAAAATCATAATTACAATAACGTAAAATTAAATTATTTATTGGCGACTTGTGTTTGTGCTTTTTTTTGGTTTTTTACTACTATTTTAGATATGTATATACTTACTTGGTATAATATTAAAATAGGAATGGCCACAATTACCTGACTGGCAATATCTGGTGGTGTAATAATAGCTGAAAGAATTAATACAACTACTAAAGCATATTTGCGATAGGTTTTTAAAATTTCTGGAGTTACTAAACCAACTTTTGTTAGAAAATAAATGATGATAGGTAATTCAAAAATTAATCCTGAAGCCAATGCAGACGATCGAACTAAGGCTACATAGGAACTAATGTCTATTTGGTTATCTACAACTTCAGAAACGCTATAATTTGCTAAAAAGTTAATTGAAAGAGGTGTAACAATATAATACCCAAATAAAACACCTAGAAAGAATAATAAAGATGAAATAATTATAAATCCACGTGAATGCTTGCGTTCGTTATCATGTAATCCTGGGCTTATAAAATGCCAAAGTTGATAAATTATATATGGGAAGGAAATTACGAAACCAGCTAAAATAGCGGTCCAAATATCGGCCGAAAATTGCCCTGCCATGGTGCGGTTTTGTATAATCATTGGTATTTCTTCGGCACAAAAAGTAGTGTCTACTCCTATAAATGTGGCTATTTCACACAAGAAATCGTAAGTAGGAAAACTCATTTTTAGCGGTGCAAAAATGATATCGTCGAAAATAAATCGGCTAAAAATAAATGCTAGCGTAGCTACTATAACAACTGCTATACAAATACGAATTAAATGCCAGCGTAAATCTTCAAGATGATCTAAAAAAGACATCTCGTTTATGTTTTGTTTTGCCATTAAATTATTCCTTCTTTAATTAAATCGTGTAAATGTACAATGCCAGCATATTTACCATTTTCTTCAACGAGTAATTGTGTTATATCATTAATTTCCATAAGTTCTAAGGCATCTACAGCCATGGCATTAAAATTAATGCTTTTTGGGTTTTTACCCATGATATCTTTAGCTGTTAACTTAGAAAAATCGTCGGTTTTTGCAAGCATTCTTCGTAAATCACCATCGGTAATTATACCTACAATTTTTTCGTTATCAACTACTGCAGTTACACCAAGCATTTTTGCAGAAATTTCTATAATTACATTTTTAATATTTGTGCTACTACTAACTTGTGGTTTTTCGTTTTGGCTTGCAATATCCTTTACTCTTAAATATAATTTTTTACCTAACGATCCTCCTGGGTGGTATTTGGCAAAATCTTGGCTAGAAAAACCTCTTAATTTTAACAACGATATAGCTAAAGCATCTCCCACAACTAATTGCGCTGTCGTGCTTGTTGTTGGTGCTAAATTATTAGGGCAAGCTTCTTTTTCTACAAAAGTATTTAATACAAAATTGGCTTGCTTTGCTAAAAATGATTCTGTATTGCCAGTTAAAGCAATCATTTTATTTTTTGTACTTTTTATTAAAGGCACTAAAACTTTAATTTCAGGTGTATTGCCACTTTTTGAGATACAAATAACAATATCGTCTTTTAAAATTAAGCCTAAGTCTCCGTGTATAGCATCTGCGGCGTGCATATACACAGCAGGAGTTCCTGTAGAGTTTAAAGTAGCTACTATTTTACTAGCAATAATAGCACTTTTACCAACCCCTGTAATAATTACACGTCCTTTTGAGTTATATATAAGTTTAACGGCTTTAGCAAAATCATCAGTAATTAAATTTGATAAGTTTAAAATAGCGCTTGCTTCAGCTTCAATAGTTTGTTTTGCAATGTTAACAATAGATATTTTGTCGTTCAAAAGTTTAATATTTTATGGCATTTCTAAAGATTTTGTTATCTTTATATATGCAAAATTTAATTTTTATGTAAATTAGATTTTCGCTACAAAACTAACGAAAAAAATAATGAGGGTTCTCCAAATGTATTATTAAATTTTATAGTACATTTTGTAATTAAACATTAAATTAATTTTAACAATTCATGTCTGTAGACAAAACTGACTTACAAGCATCACTAAAACAATATTTTGGTTTTGGTGCGTTTAAAGGTCTCCAAGAAAGTGTGGTAAAAAGCATATTATCAGGGCAGCATACTTTTGTAATAATGCCAACAGGTGGTGGTAAATCTTTATGTTACCAGTTGCCGGCTTTAATGCAAGAGGGTACGGCTATAGTTGTATCGCCTTTAATTGCTTTAATGAAAAACCAGGTAGATGCCATTCGTGGTCTATCAAATCAAGAAGGTATTGCACATGTTTTAAACTCGTCTCTCAACAAAACCGAGGTAAAACGTGTTAAGGAAGATATCGTTAACGGTGTAACTAAATTGTTATATGTTGCTCCAGAATCTTTAACTAAAGACGAAAATGTAGAGTTTTTAAGAACTGTAAAAATATCGTTTTTAGCTATTGATGAAGCACACTGTATTAGTGAATGGGGACACGATTTTAGACCAGAATATCGCAATTTAAGGAGTATAATTGGTAGAATAGGAGACAATATACCTATTATTGGTTTAACCGCTACCGCTACGCCTAAAGTACAAGAAGATATAATAAAAAACTTAGGTATAACAGGTGCAAATACATTTAAAGCATCTTTTAATAGGCCTAATTTATATTACGAAGTAAGGCCAAAAACAAAACAAGTAGATGCAGATATAATACGTTTTATAAAACAAAACGAAGGTAAATCTGGTATTGTTTATTGTTTAAGTCGTAAACGAGTAGAGGAGTTAGCTCAAGTACTTCAAGTAAATGGTATTAACGCTGTGCCATATCACGCAGGTTTAGATGCCAAAACAAGATCTAGTCACCAAGATAAATTCTTAATGGAAGATGTAGATGTTGTTGTTGCAACCATTGCCTTTGGTATGGGAATAGATAAGCCCGATGTACGTTTTGTAATTCATCATGATATACCTAAAAGTATTGAAAGTTATTACCAAGAAACAGGTAGAGCGGGTCGCGATGGAGGTGAAGGACACTGTTTAGCATTTTACTCTTACAAAGATATTGAAAAGCTGGAAAAGTTCATGTCTGGAAAGCCAGTTGCTGAACAAGAAATAGGGCAAGCTTTATTACAAGAAATGGTAGCTTTTGCTGAAACATCTGTATCTCGTAGAAAATTTATACTTCATTATTTTGGAGAAGAGTTTGATAACGAAACAGGTGAAGGGGGAGACATGGATGATAATGTTCGCCATCCTAAAAAACAGCATCAAGCTAAAGATGAAGCCAAACTGCTTATAGAAACTGTTCAAAACACTAACGAAAAATACAAATCTAAAGATTTGGTAAACGTTTTAGTTGGTAGCGAAAACGCTTTAATAAATTCTCATAAAACTAACGAGCAACCCTTTTTTGGTGCTGGTAAAAACCACGATAAAAAATACTGGATGGCTTTACTAAGGCAAGTGCTTGTATCTGGATATTTACGTAAAGATATTGAAACTTATGGGGTTATTAAATTAACCGATGCAGGTAAAGAATTTATAAGCAACCCGGTAACATTTATGATGACTGAAGATCATGAGTTTACCGAAACTCAAGACGATGCCATAATAACAAACTCAAAAAGTTCTGGTGCAGCAGCCGATGAGGTATTAATGGGAATGCTTAAAGACTTAAGAAAAAAGAATGCAAAAAGATTGGGTGTACCCCCGTTTGTAATTTTTCAAGATCCATCTCTAGAAGATATGGCATTAAAGTATCCTATAAGTTTAACTGAATTAGCAAATGTTCATGGTGTTGGAGATGGTAAAGCAAAGAAATATGGAAAAGATTTTGTAGCGCTAATAGCTAAATATGTAGAAGATAACGATATTGTTAGGCCAGATGATTTAGTTGTAAAATCAACCGGATCAAACTCTGTAAATAAACTTTATATCATCCAAAATATAGATAGAAAGCTGCCTTTAGATGATATTGCTTCAGCAAAAGGTTTAAGCATGCAAGAATTTATTAAACAAATGGAAGCCATTGTATATTCTGGAACAAAACTAAATATTAATTATTGGATTGATGAGATACTAGATGAAGATCAACAAGAAGAAATTCATGATTATTTCATGGAATCAGAATCCGATAATATTAATATGGCTATAGATGAATTTGATGGAGATTATGATGATGAAGAGTTGCGTTTATACCGTATTAAATTTATAAGTGAGGTTGCAAATTAAAATTTAGCTTATTTATTTAAAGTTAGTTGTATATATGTATCCCTAAAACTTATTTGTTTAAGCTTCGGTCTTACAACTAAAAAAATTATCTTTGCAGCCTAAAAAAATAAAAAATGAAAGACGGTTTATACGCAAAATTCAACACTACAAAAGGCGAAATTTTAGTAGCCCTAGAATATAAAAAAACACCAGGAACAGTAGGTAACTTTGTTGCTTTGGCAGAAGGAAACTTAGAGAATAAGGTAAAACCACAAGGCACACCATATTACAATGGTTTAAAATTTCATAGAGTTATACCAGATTTTATGATTCAAGGAGGTTGCCCACAAGGTACAGGATCTGGTAATCCAGGATATCAGTTCGATGATGAGTTTCATCCAGATCTAAAACACGACGGCCCTGGAGTTCTATCTATGGCAAATGCAGGACCAGGAACAAACGGTAGCCAGTTCTTTATTACACATGTAGAAACACCTTGGTTAGATAATAATCATACCGTTTTTGGAAAAGTTGTAGAAGGTCAAGATGTTGTTGATGCCATTGCTCAAGGTGATGTAATTGAAACTTTAGAAATAGTAAAAGTAGGTGAAGAAGCAGAAGCTTTTAATGCCGTTGAAGCTTTTAGAACTTTTGAAGGAGCCAGAGAAAAGCGTGTTGAAGAAGAGAAGAAAGCAGCTGAAGCAGAGCTAGATAAGCTAGCTACAGGTTTTAGTAAAACAGATAGCGGTTTACGTTACCAAATTATACAAGAAGGTACAGGAAAAAAAGCCGAAAAAGGCAAAACTGTATCTGTACATTATAAAGGTCAATTAGCCGATGGTACTGTTTTCGATTCGTCTTACAAAAGAAATTCCCCTATAGATTTTCCATTAGGTATGGGGCAAGTTATTTCAGGTTGGGATGAAGGAATTCAACTTTTAAAAGTAGGAGACAAGGCAAGATTAGTAATACCAAGTCATCTTGGGTATGGTTCAAGAGGTGCAGGAGGCGTAATTCCACCAAATGCAACATTAGTTTTTGATGTAGAACTTATGGACGTTAAGTAGAAATATTATAAATACATAGATAAAGCACCTAATAGTAATTATTAGGTGCTTTTTATTTAATTATTTTCTTTAAATTGAAAAAATGAAATTTATGTGTGATGAAGTATGTAAGAGATTCTAGTTATTATGAAGAGGTCATAAAAGAGGTCAAATATTCCTTTGGTGAATTATTTTTATTTCAAGGTTTTGTTGTTGGAGAAATTTATGAAGGACAAACAATTAATTGGCAAAATGCAGAATTAATGGTTGATGATGTAGTGAATTTATTAGGAACAGATGGCTCAGATATAATTTATATAAGTAATAGAGTAAATACGTATTCTGTAATAGCCTCAGATTGGCTTAAGTTTTTTAAATATAGTTATTCATTAAAATCTTATTATGTTGTTTCCACAAACAATGTAGGAACATTAAATTCTACCATTGAAAAACTTTTTTTTAAGAAAAAAATAAAGCATTTTAATTGTTTGGACGAAGCTATTTTAGAAGCAAAAAAATTATTAAAGGAAAAAGTAAAATAATAATAATTGTGGAAGATTTACAGAAATTAAAATATCCTATAGGGCAGTTTAATGGCCCTGAAAAAATAACAAAAGTAGAAATTGATAGCTGGATTTTAGAATTAGAAACCTTACCAAATAAGTTAGAGTTACTTGTAGGAGTATTAACAGACAATCAATTAGATACGGTTTACAGGCCAGGTGGCTGGACGGTTAGGCAGGTTGTACATCATATTTCAGATAGCCATCATAATAGTTATTTACGATTTAAATGGGCATTAACCGAGGATAAACCTTTAATAAAGGCTTATTATGAAGATAGATGGGCTGAACTTTTTGATTCAAAAACAGCACCTATACAAATGTCTTTAAATCATTTAAAAGCCATTCATGTAAAATTGGTATATTTATTAAAAGGCTTAAGTTTGGCAGATTTACAAAAATCTTTTATTCATCCAGAGGATAATTTAGAATATACTTTGGCATTTAATGTAGGTAAATATGCTTGGCATGGTAACCATCATTATGCTCATATTGAGAATTTATTAAAACGTGAAAACTGGATTTAATTTTGTAAATAGTGATACGACCTTTTAAAGTTGAAGATACATCCCAAATTCTTGAAATTTATAATTATTACGTATTAAACTCCACAGCTACTTTCGATTTGGAGATTTCAGAATTTAAAAGTTTTCAAGAGAAGCTAATAGGTATAAATAATAATTTTCCATTTTTAGTTTTTGAAGAAAATAACCAAATTCTTGGTTATGCTTATGGTAGTAAATTTAGACCTCGACCAGCTTATAATGACACTGTGGAATCCACGGTTTATGTTAAACATAACGTACATGGTAAGCAAATTGGTACAAAACTATATATACAACTATTAAAACAGCTTAAAATACAACAATTTCATACCGTATTAGGTGTTTTAACTGTGCCAAATGTAGGTAGTGTTAAGTTACATGAAAATTTAGGATTTAAACAAGTAGCCGAGTTAAAGGAAGTTGGTTTTAAATTTGGAGAATGGCAAAATGTTGGTTTTTGGCAACTAAAATTATAGCTATTTTTTCCATTTAATATTACAACCTATACTTGGTTTTTGGGTGGTTTCGTTTATTGTGTTATTTAGCAAACATTCTATGGCATGTTTTAAATCTTTTCCAGTAACTGGTAAGTTATTCCCTGGTCTTGAATCGTCAAATTGACCTCTATAAACTAAATGTAATTCAGCGTTAAATAAATAAAAATCTGGTGTACAAGCCGCATCGTAAGCTTTTGCTACTTCTTGATTTTCATCATACAAATACGGAAATGGATAATTGTTTGCTTTAGCATGAAGTTTCATTTTATCTGGAGCGTCTTGTGGGTAATTAACAACATCGTTACTAGAAATAGCAATAAAACTTATACCTTTTTCCGCGTAAGCGTTAGCTAAATTTACAACTGTTTTATTTACATGAATAACAAAAGGGCAGTGGTTGCAAATAAACATAATTACTGTACCGTTTTTACCTTTTAACTTTTTAAGCGAAATCTGCTTTTCTGATATAGTGTCTGGTAAATTAAAATCGGGAGCTTTTGTTCCTAAAGGAAGCATATTTGAAGGTGTATTAGCCATTTCTTTTAAATTTTATTCAAATTTCGTGATTATTTGTATTTTTAAAAAATGAATAAGACGATAACTTTTGAAGATTTTACTAAAGTAGATTTACGCATAGGAACTATTATTGAAGTTAAGGATTTTCCTGAAGCAAGAAACCCAGCATACCAATTAAAAATTGATTTTGGTGATTTAGGAATAAAAAAATCATCAGCTCAAATTACAACGTTATATTCTAAGGATGATTTACTAAACAAACAAATAGTTGCAGTTGTTAATTTTCCAAAAAAACAAATCGCTCAGTTTATGAGCGAGTGTTTAGTTTTAGGCGCTGTTAATGCCAAAGATGTAATACTTTTAAACCCAGAAAATAAGGTGAAAAATGGAACTGTAGTGTCTTAAAATTTTAAAGTTCTTCTCTAAAGAAAATAGCATTCATTAGCAACTTATTGGTGCCATACCAAAAGGCTCTAAAATTAGTGTTATCTGTAAAGGCAACTATTTTACCTTGTTTTAAACGTTTAATTTGAAACGGCACGGTTTCACTAATACTATCTAAATTAGGTTTAGATATATAGCCACTTAATAGCGGGTTTTTAGTGTATTTAATTGGGTTATTATAGCTGTTTTTATCGGCTTTTAAAAAGATATTAGTGCTTTTAAAAAGTGCAATTTTATCATTTTTTATACCAAAGTTTATAGGGTGCGATCGGTCTAATTCAGCTTCAAAAATAGCACCTTTAATAAGTTGCGCTCCAGAAAAATTACTTTTTTGCTCGTAACTTATATTTTTTGCAATTTGCTTTTGTTTTTTAAATTCAAACTTCGCTAATTCGTTACTATTAGCCCATTTTAAAGCATTAGAATAACTAATTAAAGTACCACCATTTTCAATCCAGGTTTTAATTTTTTCAGTATTACTTTTATTTAAAGATCCGCTTGGGAAAATAATGGTATTATAACGGTTAAGATTTTTTCTGGTTAAATCTTTTGTGTTTAATTTTGTAACCATAATGTTATATCTGGTATCTAATAAATGCCAAATTTCACCAGCATCGTAAGAGCGTATACCTTCACCTACTAATAAAGCTATCTCAGGTTTTTTAACGGTTTCAAAACTTCTGCTTCCTAGGTCTATACCACTGGTTAATCCGGTATTTGCAGCGTTTATGGTAATATGACTTTCTTCAGATACAGTTTTTAAAATTTCGTATAATTCGTCGCTATTATATTTTTGATTTTGTACTGGAATTAAAATAGTACCGTAATCGTAAGTTGTGTTGTTTAGGCTAAATACTTTTTTTGCAACCTTCGCTCTAATCCCTTTTTTAAGTATATTATTTAATGCTTTTGGTGTGTAATATTCGTGCCATTGCATTAAGTAGGCGTAATTACTTTTTTCGGTAACTTGACCAGATTTAGGTTTTAAATCTTTTACTTCTTTATTGCCAAGCGAAGCATTTACGTTTTCTTGATAATCTAAATTAAAGGCTAACGGAAATGACCAAGCAGAGATATCGTAAAACAAACTATCTGTAAAGGTTGTTCGTTTTTCGAACATGGTATTTATTAGTCGTGTGTTTTTTTGGTTTTTAGGAATTACAAAGCTGTAACCTTTTTTGTAGGTTTTGTTACTTAAAGTCACATCGTTTTTGAGGTCGTAAAATTTAATGTTTTGACGTTTAAGTATTTCGGCTAGGTGATAGGTTGATGCAGCATCTTTTTCGTTACCAAAAATAATAGCTTTACCATTTTGTTTAGTGGCTTCGTTTCTGGCGTTTTTAAAGAAATTGTGTTGGTACTTTAAAAGCTCTTCGCGCAAGCCAACAGCGGCTTTTAAAGTAGATATAGCGGTTGTATATTGATTTCTAATAGTAAACGGAAAGGTTAAAATACCATTATCAGATTCTTGAATATGACCTCTAGAACTCGCTTGTTCGAACAAAATACCAATACCACCATTAATGTCCGGAAAGGTTGAGCCTTTACCATAATAAAAATCGTCGTAACTTTCTTCTGTAAAATAAAGAGAGCCAATTTTATCTAAAGCTTCGGCGTGATAATTGCCAATTTTTGCAGTTAATTCTTGATTTAATTTTGGTGTAAGCGGATGCGTTCTTGATGGAATTCCTGGTTGAAAAAAGAATGATGAATTTGTACCCATTTCATGATGATCGGTTAAAATATTTGGCAACCATTTATGAAAAGTAGCAATTCTAGCTCTAGATTCTGGTAACTGTACAGGAAGCCAATCTCTGTTCATATCAAACCAGTAGTGGTTGGTTCTTCCACCAGGCCAAACCTCGTCGTATTCTCTATCGTTAGGATCTGGATTTAAATTGATGCTTTTGTTTGTATTTGCCCAATAAGCAAAACGTTGTAAACCATCTGGGTTAAAACAAGGATCGAATAAAATAACTGTGTTTTTAAGAATGTTTTTAGTTAAATCGTCTTGTGAAGCTGCCAAATAGTAAGCAGCAACCAAGGCGGCGTTTGATCCACTTGCTTCGTTACCGTGAATTGAAAACCCTTGATAAACAACTACAGGTCTGTCGAAATTATTTTCTGTATCATTATTTGTTGCATTAATGTGGTTTTCACGAATATTTTCTAGGTTTTTATGATTTTCTGAAGAAGTTATAGTAAGTAGCAACAGTGGTCTGTCTTCAAAAGTGGATCCTCTATTTTCTATACTAATTCTATCTGAAGCTTTAGCTAAAGCATACATGTATTGTACTAGTTTATCGTGTGTAACATGCCATTTACCAACAGGATGCCCAATGATACTTTCTGGTGTAGGGATGTTTTTGTCTAGAGGAATGTTTTCGTTTAAATAATATGATAAATCTAGATTATTTTGAGCTTTTAATAGTGAGCAAAATAGAAGAGTAATAAATAGAATGTTTTTCATGAAAATGAGAAATTTATAACTAAAAAAGCCATTAAAAAATTAATGGCTTTTGTTTGTAATGTGTTTTATATTAAATATCATCAAAATTAATATCTGTAAAACTTTCAGGAGCTTTTAATTCGGCTTCAGTTACCCTTGGGGTAGCGTATTCCTTTTTAAAATCTTTTTGGTGTCTTTCGCTAATAACTTCATCACCTTTTTCGTTTATAATAAAATCAGTCATTTCTGCCAAAATATCTTTAAACTCGGCAAAGTCTTCTTTGTAAATATAAATTTTGTGTTTTTTGTAATGGAAAGACCCATCATCATTTGTAAATTTTTTACTTTCAGTTATTGTAAGGTAATAATCGTCTGCTTTTGTAGCTCTAACGTCAAAAAAGTAAGTTCGTCTTCCGGCTCTTAATACTTTTGAAAAAATTTCCTCTTTCTCCATCATGTCATTCAAGGTTTGATTGAAATAAGTTGTGTTTGTTAAATTGTTTGTAATTCCAAAAATCTAAAAAAAACTCTTATTAACCAACAAATTATAAATTTTCTTTTGCAAAAGCACGATTTTTGTGGGTAAAATTCAACAAAAAATGAATTAAAATGTTAAGGTTTAGGAGATTCGCTTAACTGTTTTAAATATAAATCTTTATAATAACCATTTACATTTATTAAGCTTTCGTGTGTGCCTTCTTGTACTATTTTACCATTATCTAAAACAATAATTTTGTCTGCATTTTTTGCTGAAGATACTCTGTGACTTACAATTATAGATGTTTTGCCTTTTGAAATTTGACTTAAATTTTTAAGTATTTTTTCTTCAGTCTCTGTATCTACAGCAGATAAACAATCGTCGAATAACAAAATTTTAGGCGATTTAATTATTGCTCTTGCAATTGAGACTCGTTGTTTTTGCCCCCCTGAAAGTGTAATACCGCGCTCGCCTAATACAGTATTGTAACCGTTTTTAAATTTAATTATGTTTTTGTGCACATGTGCATTTTTGGCTGCTTGAATAACATCATTTTCGGTAGCATCAATTTTTCCAAAACTAATATTGTTTTTTATACTGTCTGAAAATAAAAAAGCATCCTGTGGAACATAGCCAATATTGTCTCTTAAACTATATAAATTAAGTTCGTTTAGCTTTTTGTTATTTATGGTAATTTCACCTTCATTTACATCATATAGGCGACCAATTAAGTCTAAAATAGTAGATTTTCCTGAACCAGTTTTTCCTAGAATAGATAGGGTTTCTCCTTGTTTAACTGTAAAACTTACATTTTTTATAGCCTGAATGTTGGTGTCGTTGTAAGTAAACGATACATTGTTAAAAGTGATATCACCATCAATTTTGGTTTCTGTTTCCGATTGATTTTTTATTTCAGGTTCTATGTTTAAAAACTCGTTAATACGTTTTTGAGAAGCTTCAGCTTGCTGTACAATAGAAGTTACCCAGCCAACAGTTGCAACTGGCCAAGTAAGTAAGTTAACATACATTAAAAATTCTGCAATAGTACCAATACTTTTAATTTCACCATTAATATATTGCATGCCGCCAATGTAAATTACTAATAAATTACTGCTGCCAATTAGTAAAATCATCATAGGGAAAAACCAAGCTTGCATTTTAGCTAAGCTTATTTGTTTGTCTTTACTTTCTAATGCTAAATCTTTAAAGTTTTTAGAGGTTTGAGTTTCTATGCCATAGGCTTTTATTACAGAAATTCCACTAAATGATTCTTGTGTAAAAGTTGATAATTTGGATAAATACTCCTGTACTACAGTACTTCTATTATGTATTTCTTTACTTAATTTATAAATAATTATAGATAAAACAGGCAAAGGAAATAAAGTGTATAATGTAAGTTTAGGAGAGGCATTATACATATAAAACACAACCATTACTATTAAAGTTAGGGTGTTAATACTATACATAATAGCAGGGCCAGCATACATGCGTACTCTAGAAACATCTTCGGTAATACGATTCATTAAATCGCCAGTACGATTTTGTTTGTAAAAGCTTAAAGAAAGTTTTTGATAGTGATTGTAAATTTCATTTTTTAAATCATATTCAATATATCTCGATACATTAATTATGGTTTGGCGCATAAAAAAAGTTAGTATTGCTCCAATTAAGGCTGCCCCAATTATATATAGAATAGCTTCAATTAATTCGTTTTTAAAAACAGTTTTAGTAATATCGCCAGCAAAATAAGTTTCAATTATTGTAAATATTTCCTTTATATAACGAGGTGTATAAAGTAAAAATAAGCGTGCAATAATGGTAATAATTATACCAATAATTAAATGGTTATGGTATTTATAAAAGTATTTATTTAAATGCAGTAATGCTTTCATGAAATTTTAAAAGTAGAAGAGCAAATATAACCTATTAATGATAATTATTTAGATTTACGGTGTAATTCAATTGTTAAACATAGCTTAAAAAAAATGTTATAATAAATTAATATTTATCCTACTGTTATATTAATTATAGTATTATTTTTGCGGCGTAAAAATTTTCAAAAAAAATATTTTTTAAAAGTTCTTTGTAAATATGCTTAATAGAAGACACATTAGAATAAAAGTCATGCAAAGCCTTTATGCATTTAAAGGAAATGAAAGTGATGATTTTAGTAAAGACCAAAAATTCTTGCTATTTAGCATAGAACATATTCAAGATTTATATCTTTTATTACTCTCGCTATTAATAGAAGTTCAAAAAAGAGCCGCCAGCGATTTAGTTAAAAAACAACAGAAACATCTTGCAACAAAAGAGGATAAAGATCCCAATCGAAAATTTGTAAATAATCAATTACTTAGTCTTTTATGTGAAAATGAAGAGTTAAGAGAAGCTATTGAAGGCAGAAAGATTAATAATTGGGAACTGGATAGCGAATACGTTGATGTAATTTTTAAAGGAATAACTTCTAGTAATTTGTATAACGATTACATGAAAACCAGAACTTCCGATTTCAAAGAAGATAAAGATTTTGTTATAGATGTTTTTAAAGAAATAGTAGCACCAAACGAAAAACTTTACGATTACCTTGAAGATAAAAACATTACTTGGTTAGACGATTTACCAATTGTAAATACAGCAATATTAAAATTGTTTAGAAAGGTAAAAGCTGCCAGCAGTAATACAAATTTTACGCCCAAATTATATAAAGATATTGAAGATAAACAATTTGCTATAGATTTGTTTAGAAAAACACTTTTAAACCGTACGGCATTAAATAAACAAATTGAAGGTAAAACAAAAAATTGGGATGCAGACCGCATAGCAAATGTAGATTACGTGTTATTACAAATGGCAATTTGCGAATTGTTAAACTTTCCATCAATTCCAGTAAAAGTTACTATTAACGAATATTTAGAAATCTCAAAGGAGTACAGTACACCAAAAAGTAGTATTTTTATTAACGGTATTTTAGATAAGCTAGTAAAAGAATATCAAGCTGAAAACAAATTAAACAAAGTAGGAAGAGGTTTAATATAACATGTGTTAAGAACCTTTAAAAAGTTTTTAATAGAATAAAATATTACTACTTTTACCCTTTAATATCCAATAAATTTAAATTTTATTATGAAAAAACTCATATTAAGCTTAACTGCGTTAACATTAGCTTTTACTTCATGTAAAGACGATGCAACAAAAAAAATTGATCAAAGCAATATTACAGCAGCTGCAGAAAGAGATGCAGTAGCATCAAAATTTCCAGTAATTAAATTTGAAAAAACAGAACACGATTTTGGTGAAATAGAATCTAGAACACCTGTTGAAACTGTTTTTAATTATACTAATACCGGAGATGCACCTTTGGTAATTACAGATATTAAAAGTAGTTGTGGTTGTACAGTACCGCAAGATTGGAGTAGAGAACCTCTTGCTCCAGGCGAAGCAGGAAAATTTACTGTAAAGTTTAATGGTAGTGGTACTAATAAGGTAACAAAAACCATTACAGTAACTGCAAACACAGAAAAAGGTAAAGAAACTGTAAAAATAACAGCTTTTGTAAAGCCAGATCCAAATAAAACAACTAACGCTCCGGCAGCACACTAAATATTTAATAATGGAAGGTTTAAGTAGTTTATTACCATTTGCTTTAATGTTTGTTGTAGTTTATTTTTTTATGATAGCTCCACAAATGAAACGTGCAAAAAAAGAAAAAAAGTTTGCTGCAGAATTAAAGCGTGGCGATAAGATAATTACTAAAAGTGGTTTACATGGTAAAATAGCAGAGTTAAACGACAAAGATAACTCTTGTGTAATTGAAACCTTAGCTGGTAAATTAAAATTTGATAGATCTGCTATCTCTATGGAAATGAGTGAAAAACTCAATACACCACCAGTTACCGATAAAAAGTAAATAAATTATATACATAAAAAAGCCTCCTAATTTAAGGAGGCTTTTTTTATGCGTATAATTCAATAGTATTTATATTGTATCTTCAATTCTACATAATTTAGCCTAAAAACACATTGATGTTGTAGAGTTAAATAAATGTTAAAAACCGCTTATCTATACATTTTTGTCGTTCAACTACACTTTAATAGTTTCTACAAGTAAAGGAATAATAAAAAATTAAGTTCTGTTTAGTTTTGTTGTTGATGTTTAAAATTCAATTTTTTTTTGTGACTTATTAAAAAATATAGTTTCTAATTCAATAAGATTTTTTAAACAATCTGTTTTTTTTAAAATTTAATAGATAAGTAAATTTATTTTAGATGTAAAATATTACATTTATAATAATTTTTTCTTTCAATTTAATTATTGGCAATATGAATAAAACAATTACTCTAATTAAGACTTTATCTGCATTCAAATTAAAAAGATTTGAAACAAACCTTAGGGGATTTTTTTTAACTTCAAGTTTCAGAATTTTTTTATTATTTATTTTGCTGGCTTTCTTGCCACAAATATCGCTAGCTCAAGATACCGATGGTGATAATGTAGCAGATTCTATAGATTTAGATGATGACAATGATGGTATATTAGATACAGATGAAGGATATTCAGCAACAGTAACAAATTATCTAGCAAACCCTAGTTTCGAAAGTAATAATCCTAATATAGGAAATCAACGTGGTGGCTCTTATTTAGGGCCAGGAACTGGAAATGTAGGTATTGCTGTGGATAATTGGGATCTCGTTTGGGGTACCGGAGATTTATATGATAACGCAACTAGAAGTGATTTTGCAGCATCAGATGGGAGTTATTATGTTGGTTTTCATTCCGGCGATGGAAACAATGATACATCTTACAATCAAGATAGTGCAAACACTAGAGAAGTTTTAATACATAATCTAGCAAATCCTTTGCAAGCCGGTGTTCAGTATACGCTTTCTTTCGATTTAGCAGCTTACGATTTTGATAACAATTTAAATAACACTCCACCAGTTGAGATTGAGTTTTATACAATTAATGACGATATAGCGACGGAAGGTGACCATGATAGTGATGGAACACCGAATTATTCCGATATTGATTATATTGACTTAACCGATCTTTATCAAGATGGAAATATAGAAGGTGATTTAGCTACCGGAAACCCAGGGCTTATTTATCAAGCTAAAATGGGGTCTGCTGGTCTTTACGATGTTGTAGGTTGGAGTTCAGCAACTTTTACTTTTACGCCATCTTCTAACATAGACAGAATTTTATTAACACCTACTTCTGGTTCTCATGAAGGGGTTTTAATCGATAATTTTACTTTAGTAGCTACAGGTGCTACTTTTACTTCAATAGACACAGATGATGACGGAACTCCAGATCATTTAGATATAGATAGTGATGGCGATGGTTGTTACGATGCAGATGAAGCCTACGGGGTTTCAGGTACAGATAGTAATAGCGACGGAACCTATGGAGGAGTAATAACTAGTGCAGATGTTGATGCTAATGGTTTAGTAACAGCCGCAGGTGTTAGTGGAAATACTTACAATACATCTCCAGCAACATTAACAAACCCTCCAGGAGACGCTTTTCAAATTGCAACTACAGCAGTAGTAGACGCTACTGCTTTACAAAATCAATCTGTTTTTCAGGGTAATAGCACAACATTTACCATAACAAGTAGCTCTGCTACAAGTACTGAAACATTTGCCTCAGGATCTCCCAATTATTCTTCGGGTCAAACCGATGTAACGAGTGCTTTAATTTATCAATGGCAAGAAGATGGTATAGGTTTAAGTAATGCAGGTGTTTACAGTGGCGTAAATACAGATGAATTAAATATATCAGATGTAACAGGTTTAGATGGTAAAGTTTATACATTAGTAGTAACACATCCAGATAATGTTTGTATCAGTGTTCAAAACAGCGCCACATTGTCAGTTACACCAGATAATGATGGAGACGGAATTGAAGATAGTGTTGATACAGATGATGATAACGATGGAAACCCAGATGTGTCAGATTCCAATCCTTTTATGCCAACAGCTGTAGATGAAAGTGTAGTTGCTATATTAAATGTAGCAACAAGCATAAACATATTAAATAATGATGATTTTTTACCCAATAACGATTTAACCAACGAAGGTACAACAGTAATTACTCAAATTGGCGGTACAGCAGGAGGAACAATTGTTATAGATAATTTAACAGGTGAATTAGCTTATACACCTTTAGCAACCGAGGCAGGATCTGTAGTTACAGTAATCTATAATGTATGTAATACAGATCCAAACCCAGATGTTTGTGATACGGCAACTGTAAACATTACCGTTACAGATGGTACAACAGATTCAGATAATGATGGTGTTTTAGATGTTTCAGATATATGCCCTGGGTATGATGATACAGCCGATAATGACTCTGATGGTGTTCCAGATGGATGTGATTTAGACGATGATAATGATGGTATTTTAGATGTAAACGAAATGCTTTGTTCTCCTGGGTTTGTAGACTTAGACCAAACATTTTCAAATACCGATACCGGAACAAACGGAGGTACGGCCACCGCAAGCTTAACAGGACTTTACCCTTCAAATGTTGTTAGCGTAGATGCAACTTATGAGATTCAAGGAGGAGCTAATTGGAATTCTGGAGTGCAAAGTATAACAGGAACAACAGGAATATCAGGAGCATATGTAAATACTCAACCAGAAAATACAGATTTCCCAAATGGAGATGTAGCTGTCTATACTTATGCATTTTCAGAGCCTGTTTATAATGTCGAGTTTAAATTTGGAGGACTTGACAACGATGACCGAGCAGATTTTTCTGCATCAGGCCCTTCAGGAAGCACGCCGGCAGTTTTATCTGATATAAATATTGGAACAACAAACCTAACAATAAATGGGCAAAGTGCAATAAGTACAGCAGGAAGTTCTAATGCTCCAGGTAATGCAATTCAAGTTCAAATACAAGGGCCAGTAGAAGAAATTGTAATTACTGTTGGTAAAGAAGATGGGAACTCCGGAAATGTAACTATGCAATTTTACGAACTACAATATTGCGTTATTTCAGATACAGACGGAGATACAATTCCTGATTATTTAGATACAGATAGTGATAACGATGGTTGTTATGATGCATTAGAAGGAGGCGATAACATACCAGTAGGCTCTGTAGATGGTAGTGGTATGTTAACAGGAACAGTTAATGGTACATCAGGAGTACCAAATGATGTTGATGTAAATAACGGACAATCTGTTGGAACATCGGCAGATAACACACAATATGACAGTTTTGGCCAATGCGACCAAGATAATGATGGTGTTTTAGATGCTAACGATGTTTGTAATGGCTCTGACGATTCTGCCGATAACGATGCAGACGGTGTTCCTGATGGATGTGACTTAGATGATGATAACGATGGTATTTTAGATACAAATGAAAAAGATTGCGACCGTTTACGATATGGATTAGCTGTCGATGATACGGCGCCTTCTGGAACTACATTTACAGATTCAAGTTACAATGTATCTGTAACACCAACTTTTACAGATACATTTAGTATAAACAATGTACACGCGGTTTCCGATTCTGATGCGTTTGAGGTTTCAAATACATATAACACATTCAACGAATATACTACATGGGATATAGCTGTCTCTCCTGCCAATCAAGATTTATATTTAATCTTTACAGATTTCGATCAAAATAACGCAGCGGACATAGGAGAAACAATTACAGTTAGTTTTTATAACGGAGCTACTCTTGTAAATTATAATGTAAGAGAAATGGGGGGAAATATCCAACGTTCTTTAAATACATTCTCTGCTTTTCAAAATGGAAATAATTCAACAACTTCTCCAACAGGAAACATTGACCCAGCCGATAATAGGCTTATTATTGATATCCCAAATTTTATAGATAGAATTGTTGTAGAAGTAACAATTACCTCTTATGGAGCTGCGTCGCCATCTAGCGGAAATGCAAATACTAATTTTCGAATTGGATCGTGTTTTAGAGATACAGATGGAGATAATTTACAAGATTATTTAGACGCAGACAGCGATAACGATGGTTGTTATGATGCATTAGAAGGAGGCGATAACATACCAGTAGGCTCTGTTGATGGTAGTGGTATGTTAACAGGAACAGTTGATGGTACAACAGGAGTACCAAACGATGTTGATGTAAATAATGGGCAATCTGCTGGAACATCGGCAGATAACACACAATACGATAGTTTTGGGCAATGCGATCAAGATAATGATGGTGTTTTAGATGCTAATGATGTTTGTAACGGTTTTGATGATACTGCCGATAATGATTCAGATGGTGTTCCAGACGGATGTGATTTAGACGATGACAACGATGGTATTTTAGATACAGAAGAAAATTTATCTTGTTTAACAACAAATGGTTTTGCAGTTAAACATTGGTCTCTATATAGTTACAGTGAAACTGCAGAAAATCCTTGGGTTGCTGCTTCAGGAGGGTCAGTAGGGCCAGATTGGAGAGTAGAAATAACAGAACCTTATGGAGGGTTTAATAATGTTGTTTTACAGCCAGATTATGCACCTGATGATGATTTTGTAGTTACAAATTTATCAACTCAAGTAAATTCTACAGATGGGGGTACGGTTTTAAGTTTCGATCAAGGCTTAAGTGTAGATGATGAATCCTCAGATCCAGATTATAGATCTGTTAGTACATCATACCCTACAGGAAACTATATTATAACAGAGGCATTAATTAAGGTGCCTTCAACAACAGGTCCAAGTTCCTTACCGCAACTTAGGGTTTTAGGTAGTCGTTTCACGCTTCAACAGCTTTATGTAGCTCATGATGGTTCAAATAATCCAACTTTAAATGCATCAGATTACAGATTTGTAGGTCAAGCTGTAGGGAATGGAACAGCAACACCTATTTTTATTCCTTCATCAACAAATAGTTACATTAAAGTTTTATTAACCAACCAGGACGGTCGAGCAATGTCAGGAACTATATTGCAATGGAGTTTAGATGGAGGAAGTAGTTGGCAGGATGTTCCTTTTGCTAATTCATACCCTCCAAATGTAATTTGCGATACCGATGGAGATACAATTCCAGATCAATTTGATACGGATAGCGATAACGATGGATGTTACGATGCATTAGAAGGGGGCGATAATATTCTAGTAGGCTCTGTTGATGGTAGTGGTATGTTAACAGGAACAGTTAATGGTACAACAGGAGTACCAAACGATGTTGATGTAAATAATGGGCAATCTGTTGGAACATCGGCAGATAACTCACAATATGATAGTTTTGGCCAATGCGACCAAGATAATGATGGTATTTTAGATGCTAATGATATCTGTAACGGTTTCGATGATTCAGCTGATATCGATTCAGATGGTGTTCCTGATGGGTGTGATTTAGATAATGATAATGATGGAATTTTAGATACCGATGAAGGTGCCTCAACTTCAGTTTCAGAAGAATTTGAAGCAGCACCTGCTTCTGGGGCATGGACATATGGAACGAATTCAAATGGAGATAATCAGGGAGATGTTAATCATTCTACAGATGCCGTAACAAATCAAGGATGTGATTTTTCATCAATTCCATCAGGACCAGACGGTGAGTATATTTTAGTAACAGATCCTGCTGGTGGCCCAACATATTTTAATGGTGATGCCTCTTCTTTTTCTTCTGCAGATTTGTTAAATGGTTCATTGTCTTATTATTGGATAAATGGAACTTATGATGGCTCTGGAGCTCAAGATGGTACTCAAAATATACAACAAGTTGTTTTACAGGGAAGTACTTTAAGTGTAAGACACACTTTTGATGCAACAGGCATTTACAATGCAGGTTGGCAATTAATTCAAATAGACTTAGATGCCTCTTCTTGGGTAAATAATAGTGATGGAAGCGCGATTACAGATACAGATTTAGAAAATGTTTTATCTACATTAACTAATATAATTATAGAAGTTGAAACAGGCGGTGGTAGTCAAGTACCTCCTTCAACTTGTGCAGCAGGAGAATATATGGGAATTGACGGGGTAACTTTTTCAACTCCATCTCTAGATACAGATGGAGATAATACACCAGATTATTTAGATAATGATAGTGATGGCGACGGTTGTCCAGATGCTGTTGAAGGAACTGAGAATATAATGTCTTCAGATGTAGATACAAACGGAAGAGTTACAGGAGGTGTAAACGGAAGCGGTATACCTACTGCAGTAGATAGTGGTTTAGGTCAAGGTGTTGGTAGTTCTACAGATGCTAGTGTTTCTGCATGTGTACCAACAACAGTAGACGATACGGCAAGTGTAGATGAAGACGATACAGTAAACATTGTAGTATTAGACGACGATAGTTTTGGCGGCGATGGTCCAAGCACCGGCACGATAACTATCACCAGTGGG
>NZ_JAJAPW010000060.1 GCF_020523925.1 Neotamlana laminarinivorans
CTAAATTAAGCACATGAAATAAAGAATTCATATTTAAATTCCATGCTTTTTCTGGGTGCTTCTCGCCTGTTGCACTTAACATGGCTGCCATTAAATACACCGTATCTATTTGGTGCTTTTCTATACAGTTTTTTACACTTGTATAGTTTTGAGCATCGACAATTTCAAAAATACCTGTTTTAGATATTTCTACGTTACCTGCATTAATATCGGAAGCAATAACATTTTCGTTACCAAATAAGTGCCGTAGTTTAAATGTTAATTCTGAACCAATTTGCCCGCAAGCACCTATAATTAATATTTTTG
>NZ_JAJAPW010000061.1 GCF_020523925.1 Neotamlana laminarinivorans
TTTAATGGTATACAAGCAGATCATAATAAGTATGCAACATATTTAAAAAAGCAACACAACTTACGTGAGCATTTCGAGCATATAGACGATAGCTTATTTGCACTTTCATTACGTCAGCCAAAATTGTCTGAACAAGTTAATAACGAAATTACAGAAGTATATTATAATATCGATAAAGCTCTAAGCTTACTAGCCGAAAATCAAGTTTATCAAGGCGTTTCTAATCAACAATTTGCAGTAACTGCCGCCAATAATTTAGCAGATTTTTTAAGTGATGTTCTAGATAATATGCAAGAAAGCATGAG
>NZ_JAJAPW010000062.1 GCF_020523925.1 Neotamlana laminarinivorans
CAGTTTTTGGAATGGTATTTTTTATAGCTCCATTAATTGGCATGGCTGTAATGGATGCCGCTCGAGAACGTGTAAGCACAAATAACGAGCTTACTTTTAAAGTGTTTTGGAATACCACACTTAAGCACTTTTGGCCTATTGCAAAATTTGGAGCTACTGGCTTGTTTTTAATTATTTTTTGCATTTTCCCGTATTGGTATAATTCCAAAAGAAACCCAATTACTCAGGTAGCTATACCACATGGATCGCGCGATAATTTTTTAGAAGTAACCTCTTCTGGTTTGGTATTTTTTATTATTCCGT
>NZ_JAJAPW010000063.1 GCF_020523925.1 Neotamlana laminarinivorans
TTTCAAGTAATACCAATTGGTTTGGGTGGCATATTATTCCAGACCATACACCAGGCGATTCTAATGGAAGAATGTTAATTATTAATGCCGATTTTACTGCTGGCGAATTTTACCAAACAACCGTTAGTGGGCTTTGCGAAAATACGACTTACGAGTTTTCTTCGTGGATGATTAATTTACTTCCGCCTTCTAGCTGCGGTGGCGGAATTCCTATAAATGTAAAATTCGAGATTTGGGATAATACCGATACTAATCTTTTAGCCAGCGGTGATACTGGAGATATAAACGGAACCACTAACCCTA
>NZ_JAJAPW010000064.1 GCF_020523925.1 Neotamlana laminarinivorans
CCCGCATCTAATTTTATAGGTACCGATACCTTTACGTATACAATTTGTGATGGCTTAAGTACTCCAAATTGTGCAACAGCCACAGTAACTGTAACAGTAACAGATTTGGGAGATCCTGTTGCTGTAAATGATGCCATACAAGTTACCGAAAACACAACAACAAATATCACAACACTTTTAGATAATGATAACTTGGCAGATGGTGCAACGTTAACATCTGTCGATGATACTTCAACCAACGGAACAGTAGTTTTAAATGCTAACGGAACAGTTACTTATACAGCTACAAATGGTTTTTCGGG
>NZ_JAJAPW010000065.1 GCF_020523925.1 Neotamlana laminarinivorans
TTGCTTATTCCAAAATAAATACCAACAGATGGTATGTAGGCTTAAAAAATGGAGGGCTCATGTTTTCTGCTAACGGAGGCCAAAACTTCAGTACTTCTAATTATTCTGGCCCTTGGCCCGGACAAGACGACTCTCATAGAAAACGACGCACCGTTATAGCTACGAGTCCAATTGACGAGTCTACTGTTTATTTTGCTGGCAAAGGAAATTTGTTCCTTGAATCGAAAGACGGAGGACTAAATTTCACCAATAAAAACACAGGATTAAACGTAGCACGGATAACAGATTTAGCGGTTTC
>NZ_JAJAPW010000066.1 GCF_020523925.1 Neotamlana laminarinivorans
ACCGCCACGGTAAACGATGGGGGCACACCAAACGACCCAACGGACGATACGATAGATTACACCCCAACCGGCGATTACAATGGTCCAGATCAAATCACATATCAGATCTGTGATGCGGATGGCGATTGTGAAACGGCAGTAGTAGATATTACAGTGAACTCTGTAAATGATGTACCAAGCACGACGGACGATACGGCAAGTGTAGATGAAGACGATACAGTAAACATTGTAGTATTAGACGACGATAGTTTTGGCGGCGATGGTCCAAGCACCGGCACGATAACTATCACCAGTGG
>NZ_JAJAPW010000067.1 GCF_020523925.1 Neotamlana laminarinivorans
AATCGTTTATGAAGGTAGCAGCGGTTTTAGTTGTGTTGCTAACATCGTCTTATTTTTTGTTTTTTAACAATACAAAGTCTTTTGAAACTCAAATAGCACAAACCGAAACTTTTAAGTTGCCAGATGAATCTGAAGTTATCTTAAACGCGCAATCAAAATTATCATTCAGTAAAAAAGAATGGGAAACCAATAGAAACTTAAAATTACAAGGCGAAGCCTTTTTTAAAGTAACAAAAGGCGAAAAATTTACCGTAAATACAAAAGCGGGTTCTATACAGGTTTTGGGTACACAATTT
>NZ_JAJAPW010000068.1 GCF_020523925.1 Neotamlana laminarinivorans
TTAACAAAGTATACCCTTTTTCATCTCTAAGTTTAAAGGCTAAATCTCGTGAGCCTTCTATACCAACATCGGCAGGTGTTAAAATAACTTCGGCGCCATAGGCACGCATGGTTTTAACACGCTCTTCTGTTGAGTTTTCGGGCATAATTAACACCATATTTAACCCTAAAAGTTTCGATATAAATGCTAAGGCTATTCCTGTGTTTCCGCTTGTAGCTTCTACTAAAGTACCTCCTTTTTTTATATCGCCTCGTTTTAAAGCTTCATTAATCATGTTAAAAGCCGGCCTATCTTT
>NZ_JAJAPW010000069.1 GCF_020523925.1 Neotamlana laminarinivorans
CGCGAGCGCCGCCGCGAGCTGCTCACCGTCTCCGGGTGGAACGAGCACGCCGGCGTCGCCGACGACCTCGGGGATCGCGCCCGCACGGCTCGCGACGAGCGGCGTCCCGCACGCCATCGCCTCCACCGCGGGCAGCGAGAACCCCTCGTAGAGCGACGGGACCGCAGCGATCTCGGCGGAACCGAGCAGTGCGGCGAGCTCGATGTCGTCGATGCCCGATACCGTGCGCACGATGTCGTCGATGCCGAGTTCCTCGATGAGCCGTTCGGTGACACCACCTTCGGCGAGTTTCGAG
>NZ_JAJAPW010000006.1 GCF_020523925.1 Neotamlana laminarinivorans
CCATTAGCGCCGATGGTACTACACTCGTGGGAGAGTAGGTCGCCGCCTTTTTTAAACCCTTCACAACACTGTGAAGGGTTTTTTGTTTTTATTCCCTTTTTAATAATATTTAAGATTTTATATAGTTGATCTTTATTAAATCTATAGAGGCTATTTATTTATCAATAGTTCTATTTTAACAAAAAATAATTTAGACATTTGATTTTAGAAATAACCAAAATAAATTACTAAATTTATAAGATCTTTATTGAAAATGCAATCGATTGTATTTTTGGTGAACTAAAAATTATATAAAAAGTTTGTCAAGTATAGTTGTAAAGACTATAATTACTTTAGCATAAATTAACTCAACTAGAACATGAACACACCATTCATTCACGATAATTTTTTATTAGAATCTAAATATGCCGAAGAGCTCTATCATGAGTATTCTAAAAACCAACCAATAATAGATTATCATAACCATTTGCCACCGAAAGAAATTTTAGAAGACACGGTATACTGTAATTTAACTAAAGTTTGGATTAATGGAGACCATTACAAGTGGCGCGCTATGAGAACTCTTGGAATTAAAGAAGAGTTTATTACAGGCAATGCTTCCGATAGGGAAAAATTTATGCAATGGGCAAAAACAGTGCCTTATGCCATGCGAAATCCATTATATCACTGGACACATCTAGAATTGGCTCGATATTTTGATATTAACGATTTACTAAACGAAAAATCTGCGAATCATATTTACGAGGAAACCTCTAATATGTTAGGTAGCTCAAATTATAGTTGTCGTAACTTACTTCGTAAAGGAAATGTAGAACTTGTTTGTACCACAGAAGACCCAACAGATACTTTAAAGTATCATAAAGCATTAACAAAAAGCGATTTCGAAATTAAAGTAAGTACCGCTTTTAGACCAGACAAAGCTATGCTAATTGAAGCCGATTCTTTTATTAGTTATTTAAAAGAACTTGGTGAAGTCGCAGGCATAGAAATTTATTCTTATAAAGCCTTAAAAGAGGCCTTAAAAAGCAGAATAGAATATTTTAATGCCTATGGTTGTAAATTATGCGATCACGGCTTAAATCAAATGCCTTTTAAAAGTTATACAGAAACAGAAATACATATTATTTTCAATAAAAAGCTAAAAGCCGAAACATTACTACCACAAGAAATTTTAAAGTTTAAAACGGCAATTTTAATGTTTTTGTGTGAAACCTATCACGAGTATGGTTGGGTGCAACAATTTCATTTAGGGCCTTTACGCAACAATAATAAACGCATGCATAACCAACTAGGTCCAGATACAGGTTGGGATTCTATAGGCGATTATTCGCAAGCTGAAAGTCTGTCGGCATTTTTAAATACTTTAGATAGTAAAAACAAATTATGTAAAACCATACTTTATAACTTAAACCCTGCAGATAACGAAGTTATGGCTACCATGATTGGTAATTTTAACGATGGAAGTATAAAAGGAAAAGTACAATGGGGCTCTGGTTGGTGGTTTTTAGACCAAAAAGATGGTATGACAAAACAATTAAACACCTTATCGAATATGAGTTTAGTTAGTTGTTTTATTGGTATGCTAACCGACTCTAGAAGCTTTTTATCGTTTCCAAGACATGAATATTTCAGACGAGTTTTATGCAATTTAATAGGCGATGAAATTAAACGAGGCGAATTACCTAAAGAAGAAATACAATGGATAGGAAAAATAGTAGCAGATATAAGCTACTTTAATGCTAAAAATTATTTCGATTTTTAATGACTATAAAACCAAACCACACTAAACTAAAACAAGATTATAATGCAAAAACTACTAATTTTTTTGATTGCTTTTTCCGTGTTAACGGGATGCAATCAATTAAGTGATACCCGAACCATTAAACTCGCACATGGACTCGATGTAAACCATTCGGTACATAAAGCTATGGTGAAAATGAGCGAAGATTTAGCCCAAATTTCTGGAGGCAAAATGCAAATTAAAATTTACCCTAGCCAGCAACTAGGTACTGAACGTGAATGTATTGAGTTGTTGCAAATAGGAAGCCTTGATATGACTAAAGTTTCGGTGGGTGTAATGGAAAATTTTGCGCCGAGAATGAAAGTTTTTGGGTTACCTTTTTTATTTCGAGATAAAGCACATGTATATCAAGTTCTAGATGGGCCAGTAGGTCAAGATCTGTTAGACGAAGGCTCAAAATATTGGTTAAAAGGATTGGCTTACTACGATGCCGGAAGCCGTAGTTTTTACACCAAAGAAAAACCAGTAAACAATCCAGACGATTTAAAAGGATTAAAAATCCGTGTTATGGAAAGTGTTACCGCAATGAATATGGTAAACAGTTTAGGAGGTTCGGCAACACCAATTTCTTGGGGAGAATTATACACATCGTTGCAGCAAGGTGTTGTTGATGGTGCAGAAAACAATCCGCCAAGTTTTTATTTGTCTAGACACTACGAAGTGTGTAAATATTACACTTTAGATGAGCATACTGTATTGCCAGATGTTTTAATAATAGGAACACATATTTGGGATGATTTAAACGATAAAGAAAAAAAATGGCTCCAAACTGCGGTTAATAACTCAGTAGTTTACCAAAGAAAATTATGGCACGAAGCCGAACAAGAAGCACTAAACGAAGTGCAAAAGGCTGGTGTAGAAATTATATATCCAGACAAAACATTGTTCTCTAATAAAGTAGAAGATGTTTACACCACTGTTAAAAAGGATAAAGACATTTATAGTCTTGTACAACGTATCAAAAACACTAAATAAGATGGAATTAAGAAGTAAAATAGACAAAATTTTAGGCAATGCCTTGATTATCATAATGGGGGTGATGGTTATAAATGTACTTTGGCAAGTTTTTACCAGATTTGTTATGGGTACACCAAGTTCGTTTACCGACGAGCTAGCACGTTATTTAATGATTTGGTTAGGAATTCTTGGAGCAGCTTATGTGTCTGGTCGTAATATGCACGTTGCAATCGATGTGTTACCCTTACGCTCCAGCAGTAAAACCCAAAAGAGAATAAAGCTTTTAGTTTATGTTTTAATAATTTTATTTGCCTTATTAGCAATGGTTATTGGCGGATCGCGATTGGTTTATATCACGTATATCCTCGATCAATTCTCACCGGCTTTACAATTACCTTTGGCTGTAGTCTATGCTGCTATTCCGTTAAGTGGTTTGTTAATTATTTATTACAAAGTTTCAGACATTAAAAACATTTTATAGCCATGGAATATATACCAATTATTGTTTTAGTATTAAGTTTTGTTGGGTTATTGGCTATAGGAATGCCAGTGGCTTGGAGTATTGCCATTTCATCAGTATTAACTATGTTAGCTAGTATTCCTGCTTTACCAGCATTTACAACCATATCGCAACGTATGGGTACAGGTTTAGATAGTTTTTCTTTACTAGCAATACCCTTTTTTGTGCTCTCGGGCCAACTCATGAATAAAGGCGGAATAGCTCATAGATTAATAGCCTTTGCTAAATCTCTTGTAGGTTCGTTACCTGGAGGTCTAGCACTTATAAATGTTATTGGGGCTATGTTAATGGGGGCTATTGCGGGTTCTGCAATGGCGTCGGCATCTGCTATGGGAAGTATTTTAGGGCCGGAAATGGAAAAAGAAGGCTATTCCAAAGAGTTTGGTGCGGCGGTTAATATTACCTCGTCTACTACAGGGTTAATTATTCCGCCAAGTAATGTTTTAATCGTTTATTCTTTGGCCAGTGGTGGTGTATCTATCGCGGCATTATTTTTAGCGGGTTATATTCCTGGTATTTTAACAGGCTTATTTTTAATGCTTGTAGCCATGTTTTGGGCTAAAAAGAAGAAATATAAATTAGGTGAAAGAAGCTCGATAAAACAAGTGTTTAAAACATTTATTGATGCTGTGCCAAGTTTGTTTTTATTAGTTATAGTAATTGGAGGTATTATTACAGGTGTTTTTACGGCAACCGAAGCTTCAGCTATAGCGGTATTATACACATTAGTTTTAGGGTTTGCTTATAAAGAAATTTCACTTAAATCCTTACCAGAAATTTTATTAGATTCTTCTGCAACAACAGCTATTGTAATGTTATTAATTGGTGCTTCAATGAGTATGTCTTGGGTTATGTCTTACGAAAATATTCCGCAAAACATTAGCTCACTTTTATTAGGTATTAGCGACAATAAAATCATCGTTTTACTTATTATAAATTTACTATTATTATTTGTAGGTATTTTTATGGATATAACGCCAGCGGTTCTCATATTTACACCAATATTTTTACCTGTGGTTACCAAGTTGGGTATGGATCCAATTCAATTTGGAATTATTATAGTGCTTAATTTATGTGTTGGGCTTTGTACACCACCAGTAGGTTCGGTGTTATTTGTTGGTGTTGGTGTGGCAAAAACAACGATTCAAAAGGTGATAAAACCTTTAATACCGTTGTTTCTAGCGATGATTTTTGCGATGTTTTTAGTAACTTATTTTCCGCAGTTAACTTTATGGTTACCTAAGTTATTCGGATTGTAAAATGCTATTTTAAATAAGAATACATTTTTTGTAAGAAACAACAATATAACCGACTTAAGTTTTTAAGTCAGTTTTTTAATATAAATAATATGTTCAAAAATTTAACCAATAAAGGTCTTGCGGTAGCATTATTACAGTTATCATTCGGAATTAATTACTTTTTCCATGGTGTTGTTAGGTTGCCCAAGCTTAGTAAATTTGTAGCAGGAATGCAGGCTGGTTTTTCTGAAACATTGTTGCCAGAACTATTTGTTACACCATTGGCTTACATAATTCCGTTTGCCGAAATAGCTATTGGTGCCTTATTAATAATTAATAAGTTTGCAAAACAAACGATTATTGCGGCTTTTGTTTTAATGAATATTTTAGTAGTTGGCTCTTGTTTTGCAGAAAATTGGGCTAATGTTGGGCTTCAAACGACTTATATTGGATTTTTATTTTTATTGCTTTTCTTTTTAAGTGAAAAAGAAGCCTAATTTTAATTCATTCTATATTTTTCACGGTATGCTTTTGGGCTAATTCCAGCCTTCTTTTTAAATAATCTTGAAAAGTACGGCGGATATTCAAAGCCTAATTCAAAAGCGACTTCAGATATGGTTTTACTTGGATTTAGCAACATATTCTTAGCTTCATCAATTAAGTAAAGTTGTAAATGTTCGGTGGAAGTTTTTCCGGTTTCCTTTTTAAGCGTATCGCTTAAATAACGCTGTGAAACCGATAGTTTGTGCGCGATTTGTTCTATACTCGGAATACCGTTTTCTTGAATTTCACCCGAATCAAAATAAATAGATAATTGCTTATTAAACTGTTCTAGTAAGTCGTTTGATAGTTCTTTGCGGTTTAAAAATTGCCTTTCGTAAAAGCGATTAGCATATTTTAATAGCGTGCTTAACTGCGAAATAATAATGTCCTTACTAAATTCGTCTTGATTGTTTTGGTATTCAATATCAATATTTTCTACAATAGATTCTATTTGTTTTTCTTCCTTTGGTGACAAATGAAGCGCTTCGTTTGCAGCGTAAGAAAAGAAACTATATTTTTTAATTTGATGTGCTAATTCTGTGCCTTTTAAAAAATCTTCATGAAAATTTATTGAAAACCCTTTTTGGTTGTAAACTACACTGTCGTCCCATTGCATCACTTGCCTTGGTGCAATAAAAATTAAAGCACCGTTGGTAAAATCGTATTTGGTTCGGCCATAATTTAAATCGCCTTTTATAATTTTTTTTAAACTAATGGAATAGCAATCGTTGGTAATGGGGGGCGAACTTTCTTTTGGGCAAGGTAAAAAACCATCGCCCGATGCTGTAAACACACTAAACATAGGATGTTCTGGTCGTGGTAACTCCAGATAATCTAAATAAGCCGATAGTGTTTTAAAATGTTGCATATTAATTTTTAAGTTGGTTTTTAACGACGATTAATTGTTTATTATAAGCATCGATTCTGCCATGTGCGATGCCATCAATTAATAAAATAACTACAAGCATTGCAATAGTTGTAATCATACTTGCTCGCCAAATAGGCGTGTTTAAAAATATAATTAACAAGGCACATGTTGCTATAATTATTGGTATGGCAGTAAACACTATGTTTTTATACTCTTTTAATGTACTTTCGGCACGCTCAAGCTCTGCTTCAATAAAAGTAACAGCGTTGTTATTATAGGCTTTTTCAAATTGTTTTATTCTAGATTTGTTGGTGTAAAATAATCCAAGTCCAATTGTTAAAAGTAAGGCACCAGCAACTAAGGTTGGTATTATGTAAGCTTTAGCTATTTCGGTTTTTCCTAATTGCCAAAAACCAACACTTGAAATTAGAAATAAAATGGCGAAAATTATAAAAAATCGGGTTGAGAACACCTCGGCTTTAGCCCAATCGGTTGCTATTTTTAAAATATCCATAATTTAAGTTATTGGTTTATTCAAATTTAAACATTCCATTTTATTCCCACAGCATCCTCAGAAACCCTCCAAAGTTTTTGCATTACAGCTTTGTCTTTGGCGTGTGGTTCTAATTTGCACTCACCAACTGGTCCTGTCCAGTAATTTTTTCCTGTTGGCCCGTAAAACCCTGCTTGATCTAAATCGGGTTCTGTAGCACACATTAATTCTGGATACGCACCTTTTTCTGCCGATTGTACCATAGGTGTTAACTTCATAATTTGCCAAATAAAACGAGTTAATAAACTACCGCTGGTTTTAATTAACGATGTGCTTGAAGCTCCTGGGTGACAAGCATATGTTTTTACATTGGTTATTCCTGCTTGTTTTAATTTATCTTGTAGTTCATAAGCTGTCATTATTTGCGCTAATTTACTTTGACTGTAAACACCGTTTGGATTGTAGTTTTTATCCCAGTTTAAATCGTCGAACTGAATGGTTTTTATTCCTAAGTTATAACCCATACTTCCAACAGTTACAATGCGCCCATTTGAGGCTTCAATTCTAGGAAAAAGTAATGCCTGTAATAAAAAATTGCTATAATGGTTTACACCCATTTGGCTTTCTACACCATCAACCGTAAAGGTTTGTTTAGGCACTTGTGCAATGGCAGCATTTAGCATTAAGGCATCTATTTGTGGTACAGTTTTTAACACTTCTGAAGCGGCTTCTTTTACCGATGCTTGCGATGCTAAATCCATGCGAATATTAGTAACATTTATAGTATTACCAAGTTCTTTTTTTAATGTAGCTATTGTGGCTTCTGCTTTTTGTAAATTACGGTTAAGCATCACTACTTTTGCGCCTTTAGAGAGTAATATTTTTGCAGCTTCAAAACCGGTACCGCTGGTTGTACCTGTTATAACAAATGTTTTTCCGTTTAAGTCTTTTATTCTTTCGGGTGTCCACCCTTTTTTTCCAAATTTAGTTGTACTCATCACCTAATTTTTTTAATGATTTAAATAATAGGACAAAGGTAACCTTGGAGCAGACGTTGCGACTTACACAATTTTTCGAATTATGTATACTTTTTGGTTGTAGTGGCTATTTTACAATGAATTGTGATTTATAAAGCTGTGTGTTTTAGTAGCAATCACTTTTAATTTGCTGCTTATTTTGGTAGTAACTTAAAGGTTTGTTGTTGAATTTTGTAACAATATCTTCTAGCACAGTCAAAACACTTTTGTACATGGCAAGCGAGCCACAAACCATAATAATGCCATTGCCATATAATGTTTTTGCAATAGATTCAGAATCATTTAAAAGAAGATCTTGAACGTATTGTTTCTCATTTTCGCGAGATAATGCCAAGTTAAATGTGCTTAATTTTTCAGATGAAATAAATCCATCAATTTCATTTTTATAAAGATGAAATGAAGCCTCGGTGCGCAAGCCTAAATACAAATGCGTTGCTGTATTATTATTTTGATTAAGCATGCCTAAAAAAGGAGCAACTCCGGTACCGTTTGCAATCATTATAACTTTGGAAGCGTTTTTAGGAAAATGAAAGGCTGAATTTTTAACCAAACGCGCTTTTATTTTTTCGTTTACTTCTGAAGCAAACAAAAACCCAGAGCCTAAACCGTTTTTATGAAGTTTTACACTTAATTGAATGTTGCCATTTACTTTTCCAATAGAGTACAACCGTTCGCGATGATCGTTTTTTGGGTAAATAGCAAGTAAATCGCCAGAAGTGAACTTATGATGTTTTTTGGGTTTAAAAGTGAGTAAAAAAGTATCGTCGGTATTTGTTTTGGTTTTACTTAAAACCGTTATTTTTTTAAGTTGTTTGGGTTTTGTAGTTAAAGCTTGTTCTGCAATTTTAACAGGAACACCGGAAGCTTCACTCCATTGCGAGGTCCATTGGTTAAAAGCTTCAACCGATTTATCGTTAATGGTAAAAATAGGTAATAGTTGTTGGTGTTTTTGCTGAAGTGTTTTATCAACATCTATGGCAAATTTGCAAAAATCTGGATAAGCCAAAGAGCCAAAACCAACTACCGAAAATTTTAAATCGTCTTTTATGTTTTCAGTTTTAAACTTTTTAAAGAATTGATTCGCGTTTGTTGGCGCTTCACCTTGGCCATAAGTTGCGGTTATTATTACCATTTGTTTGGCTTCGGGGAAATTTGTGAAGTTATTCATTTCGGTAATAAATGCTTTTTCACCTTTAGAAATTAGTGCTTTGTAAAAAGCGTTAGCAAAAGTAAAAGTACTTCCGTTTTCCGAGCCAACAAGAATTATAATGTCAGCCTTATCGGATTTATATTTATTTTTTATACGCGTTTTTCGTCGGTTTAAAGTCATCGCGAAGCCCGAATAAATAAAAAACAGAATGTTTATTGAGGCAATAATTAAAACAACCGACCATAAAATGCTGCCTTTTCCGGTGTGCAAATTTAAACTTAGGTTGGTAAAAATATTAACTAACGGCGCTTTAGTTTCACTTAAAACAGTACCAGTAATTTGATTTATAAGAAGCTCTTTAGTTTTAAGTGTTAGCGTAAAATAATCTTCAACATCTGGAGAAAAAGGAAATTCTATAGCTTTTACTTCGGAAAGTGGCGTGTTTTTAAACGCTTCAATTTCAGTAAGTTCAACTTTTGGTGTTTCAGAAATAGCGTCAAAATCAATTGCGTGTTCCGTTTTGTTTTCTGGAAGTAATTGAAACTTGTCGAGCGATAAATACACACCAGTTGCTGTGATAATTAAAATAGGAATTAGCAAAAAACGTCCTAAAACCACATGCCAATATTGGTTGAAATTATCGTTTACAATTTTGGCAAAAAACTGCTTAATACCACGTTGGCGTTTTAAAATTAAAACGGTTCCTGTAATGGCAATTAAAAACAATAAAAAGGAGCAAAGCCCAACAAAAAAACGACCAATACTTTTTAAAAATAACGAACGGTGTAAACTGGTTACCCATTGAAAAAACTTTGAAGGTTTAATTTCTTCGCCTAAAAATTGAGCGGTTTTTGGGTTAAAATAACCTTCTAAATTATCGCCATCTTCTGTAAAAACCGATGCAATAACAAAATCGTTATCATCAACTTTTATATCGATAATTTCCGGATAAGTTGCTTTAAAAACCGCAATGGTTTCAGCAACTGTAATGTTGTTAAGGTTTTCGGTGTTGTAGGGTTGAAGTTGTTCTGAAATAGGTTGAAACCCTAGAATTATCCCGGTTACCGAAGCAAGTATTATAAAAACAAAAGAAGATACAGCCAAGGCTAAATGGCTGTATCTCCAAATGGAAATGGTCATATCTTAATGTTTTAAGACTTATTTTTTGCGTTTGAAGCGATTATTAAGGCTTCAAACGTTATAACGATTTAATTAGGCATCATTCGAATGTAACGAATAAAGCCTTTGCCTTCGTGTTTTGCTTTAATGTTTGCCGAAGTTAGCTCGAATTGAACATCTTCAACAATGTATTCATCATCTTCAACTGCAGTTTCAAAACGAATGCTATATCCAGCATCAATTTTAGAATCTTCAATATTTATAACTTCAATAGCACGCTCGCCACCAGCAATAGTTTCACCAGTAATAGCATCGATATTATTACGTTTTTTTCCGTAGAATTTCCACCATTCTTCAACGGTGTTAAACCATTCATCATCATCACCTTTTACATATAAGGTTTCGTCGTATTCGCCTTCTGGATTAATAAGCGAAATAACTACGTAAGCACCATGACCAGTATAATTTGTCATTTGAATCATGCACTTGTATTTTGTAGATTCTGATGTTGTAAAAGCGACTAAGCTTAGCAATATTACACTTAAAAGCGTTATATATTTTAATTTCATATTCGTGTATTTTTAAGATCCTGAAACGCGCTCAGGATGACTATATTTTAGTTACTTTAAAAAGTCTACAGAAACGTTATTCGCTTTAAGTAGTTCGTTTTCTTGAGCTAAATCGAATGCTGTTTCTTCAAAATCGGTAGTAGCAGTTTTGTTTGCTCCGTTTTTAATTAAATATTTTAAAATTTTATCGTCTTTAGCTTTCATAGCAGCTAAAAGTAAAGCCGTGTTACCTTCACTGTTTTTAGCGTTTATATCTTGATTAAATTCTGAAGCTAATTTAAGTAACTTAAAACTATTTTTTTCGATAGCAAAATGGTACCAAGTGTTACCATTTTTTTGAGGAGTACTTAAGTTGTAACCTAATGTTTTTAAGGTTTCTAGTTTTTCAGTGAAATCTTTTTCAGAACGTTTTGAGTAGTTACTAACTAAATAATATGAAAGGTTATTTCCTTTATTATCGGTAGCATTTAAATCGGCCTTGTTTTCAGCTAAAAAAGTAACCACATCAGCTTTATTAGATTGTACAGCAAGCATTAGTGCTGTTTCGCCGTTGTTGTTTTTTAAGTTGATATCTTTTACGTTTTTATAAATCGCTTTAACAACACTTAAATCGTTTCTGGTAACTGCATTTAAAAATGGTGTATTACCATGTTTGTCTGTAGCGTTAACACTTAAACCTTTACCTATTAAATAATTTATAACGTTTACATCTTTGCTACGAGCTGCTGCAATGTGTAAAGGAGTTTCGTTGTCGTGGTTTGTAGTATTTGGGTTTAAACCTTGAGCTTCTAAATATTTAAAAACATTAACGTCGTTAAAAGAGCGTCTTTGTCCCATAGCAGCAAAAGTAAAAGCTTGGTCGTTACCTTTTATTCCTTTAGTAACAAGTTTATCTAAAAGTTTGGTATTACCAGTTCTTGCTACATAGTTAAACGCACCGTTTCCGTTAGCATCAACATCAGAAAGACTTAAACCTTTTGAAGTGAAGTACTCGGTAAGCTTAAAATCTTCATCTTTAGTAATAGCTAATAATAGGGCATTTGCCCCATCGTGATTAACATCTTCTTTTAAATTTGCGCCTTTTGCTATAAGTAAATCATAAACTTTTGTGTTTGTTACACCAGCGTTTGCTGCAAAATTTAAAGGTGTATAGTCGTGATCGTCTCTAATATCGGTTTTTGCTCCGTTTTCAAGCAAGTAGCTCATAAATTTATCGTTACCACTGTAGGCTGCCCAAAATAAATAGGTTCTGCCATCGTGTGTTAGTTTATTAATGCCATTGCCTTCTTGCTGTTGCATAAACACCAATGTTTCGTAAGGTGCTTTTTGTAAAATAGCATAAACTAAACCATCAAAATGGGCTTGGTTGGCTTCTGTAGGATTATTGCCTTCAGCTATTTTAGTTTTTACTGTTTTTATGGTTGGTTTTGTATCCCAAAATTCGCGTTTTAAAAATATGTTGTCCTGCGAAAAGCTTTGTACAGTTACTAAAAGTAGTAAAGCTAAAAGTGATAGTGATTTTTTCATCTTATTTTTTTACAAATGATTCTATTATTGGATTAATTGTTTCTGCGGAGTTGTAGTTTTCGGCATCGAATAAATATTTATACAATACTTTGTTGTCTACTTTTTCTTCAAGTATTAAATCGGTATTTCTTGAAAATACATCGTCCCATTTGGCACGAACTATTGCCCATTTAGCTTGGTTTTCTTTCCAGTAGTCTTGAGCTGCTTTACACTTGGTATCATCGACTTTTACATAAGTGTTAAAGCCTTTTTCCTGTGCAATAATTACGTCTGGTTTTCCGTCTTCACGAATTACTTTATCGTTGTCTTGGTCGTGAATCCATCCGTTTGCAACAATTTCGTGTCGGTTTCTTCTGGTAGTTACGTTATAATCACTTCGTTTTGTGTATTCACGACGTGGTAATGGAGCCGATGTTTCGTTTTCCCAATAACTTTTTCCATCAACATGAACCCAGGTTGAAGAACCTTCGTAGCGCGGGCTATCATCAACTTGAAATACTTTTTGAGTCCACTGACCTTTCACGTCATTTTTAGAAAGTTGTACAAAATCCCATTTGTTATCGTGGTTGTACTGGTATAAATTGGTGTTTTGGTATTCCCAATCTTGTCTCCAGTGTTTTACAATATAAGGTTGTGTTGGCGGGCCAACAATTAATAAATGTTGCATAGATATTTTATTATCTTCATCTTCAACAAGTTGCACCCATTCTAAACCTTTATCATGTTTGGTTTTAGATGCTATGTAGGTTGAATCTTCAACATACTCGAAAGTTTCAGCAAAATTAAAATTTACTTCATAACAACCACACATGCTTTTAATAGCATCTTGATCTTGTTTTTTCTTGTTTTGAGCTATTACCGTAGAAACAGATAATAGTGTTAAAGTTAAAATAACTATTTTTTTCATTTTATTTAGATTGGTTTTAAATAACATTTATATATTTGTGACAAATTTAAATAGAATGAGTCTAAATAAAAATAAAATTATAATTTATTTTTTAACTTTTGTAAGTTATTTTGCTGTAGCTCAAAATGAAAAAACAAAAGTAACAGATTCTTTACCAGAAGCTTTAGAAGAAGTTATGGTAACGGCCACTCGAACGGTTAGGCAATTATCTTCGGTTCCTTTACCTGCACAAATTGTATCGAAAGTAGATATTATTCAATCTAACTCCATTAGGTTAAGCGATATTTTAAACGAACAAACCGGATTAATTACCGTTCCAGATTTTGGTGGAGGAGAGGGCATTCAACTTCAAGGTTTAGATTCTCAATACACTTTAATTTTGGTTGATGGTGTACCGCTAATTGGCCGTTCTGCTGGAACTTTAGATATTTCTAGACTTACTGTTGGCAACATAAAACAGATTGAAATTGTAAAAGGTGCATCGTCTAGTTTATATGGTAGCGATGCACTTGGTGGTGTTATTAACATAATTACAGAAAACCCTAAACCAGGTTTTAAAACCGACTTAAATTACAGGTTGGGCGCTTTTAATACAAACGATTTAAGTTCTTCAATTAGCTATTCTAAGAAAAAATTGGCAACTAGTTTTTTTGCAAATAGATACAGTAGTTCTGGGTACGATTTCGACGAAACAGATGCTTTAAATACCGTAGAACCTTTTGTTAATTATACTTTAAACGGAAAAGTAAATTATCAATTTAACGATAAAACATCGTTAACTACTTCTGGACGTTATTATTATCAAAATCAAGATTATGTCGCTGCTGAAACTATTGCCGGAGAAAGCAAAATTAATGAGTGGAATACACATGTAAAACTAAATCATGATTACAATAATAAATGGAGTAGTTACTTCGAGTTTTATGCTTCAAGATATAAAGCCGAAGAATATTTAAATAATAATGATGGTAGCTTATACAGCAATAGTTATTACAATCATTTTTTAGTTCGCCCCGAAATTAGGGCTAATTTTAAACCAACAGCAAAAACAACTTTTACAGGTGGTTTAGGGTTTAGCCATGAAACTTTAGATAGAACTTATTTTACAAGTACCCCAATTTTTAATTCGCCTTACGTGTATTTACAATATGATGGTTATTTAAATGAAAACCTAAATGTAATTCTTGGTGCTCGTTTCGATAGTCATAATAAATACAAATCTCAATTTAGTCCTAAAGCTGCTTTACGTTATGAAATTAATTCAAAACTGGCGGTAAAAGGTTCTCTAGGTTATGGTTATAAAGCGCCAGATTTTAGGCAACTGTATTTCGATTTTACAAACTCAACCGTGGGTTATACGGTTTTAGGATATAACACAGTAACTACAAAAATTCCAGAATTAGAGGAACAAGGAGAAATAGAAAATATTATAGTTCCAATTTCAAATTACGACGATGCGCTTTATCCAGAAAGTTCAATAAGTATAAATTTTGGTGTAGATTATAAGATTGCTTCTTCTTTAAAATTATCTGTAAACATCTTCAGAAATTTAATAGAAAATTTAATAAACACCCAAGTTATAGCAACAAAAACCAACGGCCAAAACGTGTTTAGTTATTATAATGTAAACCAAGTTTACACACAAGGTGCCGAGTTTAATGCATACTGGAAACCTAACAATAACTTAAAAATTTCAGGAGGTTACCAATTGCTTTATGCAAAAGATAAAGAAGCCGAAGAAGCATTTAAGAATGATGAGGTTTTTGCTAGAAACGAAAGCGGATCTTCTTTTCAACTACAAGAGTCAGATTATTTTGGGCTGTATAACCAATCTAGACATATGGCGAACCTAAAAGTGTTCTATAATATTCCGAAAATAAATTTAGATGCAAATCTTAGAGCGACTTACCGAAGTAAATATGCTTTATACGACAGTAACGATAATACTTATTTAGATGATTACGATGATTTTGTATCGGGTTATTCGGTTATAGATGTCGCGGTAAATAAAACTTTTTATAAAAATTACACGGTTGGTATTGGTGCAGATAACCTTTTTAATTTCACCGATACTCAAAATATAACCAATATACCAGGACGCATTTTATACGGGAAAATCAACATTAAATTTTAATATATCTTATGAAAACAATTAAATATTTATCACTTTTAGCTTTATTTATAGGGTTTACATCTTGTAGTACAGATGATGAAAATTCTGAACCAGAATTATTAGACACAGAAACTGCTACAGTAAGTAATTTAGCTGCAGTACAAACGGCAGATTACACTACAACACCAGCAACCATTACAGGCGATTATACTCGTTTTTCTTTTGAAAGCGGAAGCATTGTAACAGACGATAGTTGGGATTTAGCCTTTCGTGGCACAACCATTATTGTAAATGGAGGAACTGCAGTTTCAGATGATGAGCCTGAACGAACTGGAACGGCAGGAGCTTACATTGCAACCGGAACTTTAGATGGTATTACAGAGGTAGATACCTCGTTATTTGTTAGCGATAGCGAAACCGATGGCTTAGCTATAACCACTGGTTCTGGCAATGGTTGGTATAGTTACGATTACTCCACACACATTATATCACCAATTGCAGGTAAAATAATTGTAGTAAAAACAAGCAGTAACACTTATGCAAAAGTTGAAATTTTAAGTTATTATTTAGATAGCGATACCTCTAGCGATTCGCAGTATTACACGTTTAACTATGTGTATCAACCAAACGAGGGAGAAACTATGTTTTAATTATTTAAATTTGAATTAGTTTTTTTGTAAAGCCCTTCACATAATTTTGTTAAGGGTTTTCTTTTTTCGTCCAATCAAAAAAGTTATTTTGTAAATTGCGGCACTTAAATTCGGGTATTTATGGTTACACTAAAGCAATTGGCAAAAGAATTAAACGTTTCGATCTCCACGGTTTCTAAAGCATTAAACAACAGTGAAGAAATTGGAGAGGCAACAATAAAGCGTGTAAAAGAACTTGCTGAATTGTATAACTATAAACCCAATAAAGTTGCATTAAGTTTAAAACAAAATAAAACAAAAACCATAGGTGTAATTATTCCTAATATTTTAAATAGGTTTTTGGCAAAAGTGCTTTTTGGTATAGAGCGGGAAGCGAATAAACATGGCTACAATATCATTACGTGTATTTCTAACGAATCTTTAAAAAAAGAAAAAGAAGGCTTACAACTTTTAGCTAGTGGAAGTGTTGATGGTTTTATTTTATCTGTAGCCGAAGAAACTCAAATAACAAACGAAGTAGAGCATTTTAAAAAAACCATTAATCAAGGTTTACCTATTGTAATGTTTGATAGAGTAGCTCACGATGTTATGTGCGATAAAGTTATTGTTGATGATTTTGATGCTACCTATAACGCAACACAACTTTTATTTGGAGAAAACCGAAAAAAAATTGCATTTATAAGTTGTATAAACGATTTAAGCGTTGGTAAACTTAGGGAGCGCGGTTACAACAAAGCAATTCTAGAACATAAAAACCAAGAGCCTTTAGTTTTAAAAATTAAGAAGAAAGACGACCATCAAAAGAAGATTAAATCATTTTTTAAAAAGAATCCAGGAATTGATGCTGTTTTGGCTGCCGATAGTTCTTCAGGAATAATAGCTTTAAATACAGCCGTAAATTTAGGCTTAAAAGTTCCAAAAGATATTTCTGTAATAGCGTTTGCAAGTAAATCTGATTCCAACCATACTTTGCCACAACTTACTACTATTAGGCAACATGCAAAAACTATTGGAGAAACTGCAGCTCAATTACTTATACAGCGAATGCACAACACACCAGCAAGCGACGATGTTAAAACCAATATAATTAAAACTAGTTTGGTGAAAACTAAATCTATTTTGTAATCTTAATACTTCTCGTGTTGTTTTTTTGCTGATATACACCGATTATTAGTGTATTTTATCGAATATTTCAAAAATATATTAAACTATTATCTACTTTAAAGGAGTCATTAACAATTAAGTATGTAGTTTTACACCCTTAATTATTACTGATCTCAATTTTGCGAAAAAATATTCCCTTATCTTAAAACCTGAGCCTTATAAAGCTTTTAGTTTTAAAAATTAATTATTCCATTTATCAATTAATGCTAAGATGTTTTTATTAAAAACATTTTAAGCCTTAGTGTAAATAAATTAAATAGTTAACCCTTTAAAACTGAAATATATGAAAGCCTTAAAAACTACTTTATTATTAGCCTCTATTTTTTTAACATTAGCGTCTTGTACTAAACAAGATTTAGACGAAGGAGATGTATTAGAATCACCAGAAACAGAAGAAACACAACACACAGGAGGAAAAGGTCAAGATTAATTAAAATAAGATTTTACAATAAAAGGTCTTGCTATTTTTAGTAAGGCTTTTTTTATTTTAAAAATATAAATACATTTGATAGTAAATGAAATTTATATTGAAGTATTTTAAAATCATAATTTTCTTTATTGTTACTGTAAATGTATCTGTTGCACAAAATGATAATAGTTTAAAAAGAATAGATTCGGTAAAAACAATTTTAAAAACTTTAAAGCCTTCTGATTCTTTAAATATTGCCAAGCAAAATTATGTAGTTGGCGAATATTATAGAAAATTATTAAATACCGATAGTGCTTATGTTTATTTCCAAAAAGCAGAAAAGGTTTTTAAACAATATAATTTAAAATATGAAACTGCAATTACAATGTTTGGTATTGCAGTTTGCCAAACCTACGATAAAGATTATACTGGCAGTGAAACAACTTCATTTCAAGCGCTTGCCTTACTAGAAAGCCTAAATCCAATTAATAAAGTAAGGCAGTATAAGGCGTATATCTATAATAACTTAGGAATTCTTTTTGGTGAGTTAGAACAATTTGATGAAGCTATAAAATATCACAATATTGGGCTCGATTTAAAAAAAGGTTTAAAAGGAGATTATGTAAGAAGTATTGGTTTATCCGAAAATAATTTGGCCAATATATATATTACATTAGGCGATTATGATACAGCAATAAAACAATATGAAACCATATTAGCCAATAAAGAATTGTTAGATAGATATCCTGGTGTAAAGGTTCTAGCAATGGGTAATTACGCTCAAGCTTTAGATCTTGCAAATAAACATGATCGTTTACCAGGGTTATATTTAAAAGCTATAAAATTAAGCGATAGTATTAACGATACGTACGATGCTATTGTAATACACCAACGTTTAGCCGAATTTTATCATAAAAAAGGCATTATTGATTCTGCAAAATATTATGCCTATAAAGCTAAAAATCTATCAGAATTTTATAATAATGATGATATGCTTAAATCGTTGTTACTAGTTTCAAAAATAGAACATGGAGAAATTTCACGTAAATATTTATTAGAGTATATTGCTTTAAGTGATAGTCTATATAAAAGTGAACGTGAAAAGCGTGATAAATTTGCACGTATTAAGTTTGAAACAGAAGCTATAGAGAAAGAAAACATCGAAAAAGAAAAAGTAGTGAGGTTTCTTTTTTCATTATCCGTAATTATTTTAATAATTGCTGTTTTAATATATTTATTTCTTAAGCAACGCGAAAAAAATAAAGTATTACAATTTAAGCAGTCTCAACAAGAAAGCAACGAAGAAATTTATAACCTCATGTTAACTCAAAACTTAAATATTGAGGAAGCCAGAGCACAAGAAAAAAGACGTATATCACAAGAGCTTCATGATGGTATTTTGGGAAGATTATTTGGTACAAGATTAAGTTTAGATAGTTTAAATTTTAACACTGGAGACGAAGCAGTGCAAACGCGAAGTCAATATATAAGTGAATTAAAAAATATAGAAGAAGATATAAGAAAAGTATCTCATGAGTTAAACACCGATTTTGTTTCTGGGGGAGGTTTTAAAGATATTATACACAATTTAATTGAAAGTAAATCTGCAATATATAATTTAAAATATACGTTTAATCATTACACAGAAATAAATTGGGACAATGTTTCTAACAAAACCAAAATTCATATTTACAGAATAATTCAGGAATCTTTACACAACATATACAAACATGCTAACGCAACACAGGTCAATATTAGTTTTAATTTGAAAAAAGATGTAATTTGCATTACCATGGAAGATGATGGTGCCGGATTTGATGTTTCCAAAGTCAAATCAGGAATAGGATTAAAGAACATAAAGTCAAGAATACTTGAAATAAATGGTACAATAACAATTAATTCTAAAAAAAATAAAGGAACAAGTGTAACTTTAGAGGCTCCATTAATCTCTTAAAAAAACGAACTTTTTTTACTTTAGCATGACCCAAAGCATAAAAATATTGATGATTGATGATCATCCAATGATTATTGAAGGCTACCAAAACACTTTGTTATTCACCAAAAAAGATAATCAAGAACTTAAAATTGATATAGCAAATAATTGCGATGAAGCTTTAAGTTATATCAATAAATCTGTTCAACAAACTCATTATGATGTGCTATTTGTTGATATTAGTTTACCTCCATCAACTGATGGAAAAATGAGTTCTGGTGAAGACATTGCAGAATATGCTCGAAAAGTACTTCCAAAGGCAAAAATTATTGTTCTTACAATGTTTAACGAATCTTTTAGAATTCACAATATTATAAAAACCATTGATCCTGAAGGATTTTTAATTAAAAGTGATTTAACATCTAGCGAACTAGCTAGTGCTTTTCAGGCCGTATTATACAATCCTCCTTTTTATAGTGGTACGGTAAATCAACATATTAGAAAATCCTTAACAAGCGATATTGTTATCGATGAAAAAAACAGAAAAATACTTTACTTACTCTCCCAAGGTGTTAAAACTAAAAACTTAGCTCCTCATTTAAATATTTCTTTAAGTGCTGTTGAAAAACGAAAAAAACATTTAAGAGAAATTTTTGATGTGGAGGACGGTCAAGATGAAACATTAATAAGCGAAGCAAGAAAAAAAGGCTTTATTTAAAAAAATAAATAATTTTTTAGTTTTTATTTAGTCTTAATTGCCTTGTTTTGAGTGTCTTTTGGTGTCTGTCCGTAAGATTTTTACGGGTTTTCCACAACTGTAAATCAAAACTATTAAGTATCTTTGTAATATGATGCTTCAAAAAAATTAATTAATCCCTCATTTTTTTGTTGATAATAGCAATTTACACAAAACCCTGTGGAGGTGAGAGACCCACAGGGTTTCTTCATTTTAATAACTAAATATAACCTTTCTATATTCCCAAACGATTCCAATAAATAGTCCGAAATAGATAATTGCAACTATAAATTTTAAAAAAGTTGAAGTTATAAATCCTAAAAATGAACCAAATGCAGCTCGAGTAGCCGTTTTAGTATCGCTTTTATTAAATAATTCACCCAATAATGCGCCTATAAATGGCCCAACAATTATGCCAGCAGGAATTGGAGCTATTAAACCAACAATAAGACCAACAGTAGTACCAATAACACCATATTTACTTCCACCAAAGCGTTTAGTTCCAAGGGCAGGAATTATATAATCAAGTACATAAATAATAAGCGCGATAAGCCCTGTCGTTATTAAAAACGTAGAGCTTAAATTAACACTATCTGTAAAATTAATAACAAAAAGTCCTAACCAACTAGTAATTGGTCCAGGTAAAACAGGTAAAAAGCTTCCAAGAACCCCTAAAAACATTAATAATAAGCTTATAATAAGTAAAGTAATCTCCATAAATAAGAATATTTGATATAGTTAAATAGACTAAAAACTATGCCAAATGTTACATTTTAAACTAAAAAACTAGTTTTAACTAAATTTTTAGTTACATTTGATGAACTAAATTTTTAGTTAAAAATTAAATACAGATAAAACATGATTCAACTTACTAAAGCCGAGGAAGATATTATGAAAATACTTTGGCAACTTAAAAAAGCTAATGTTAAGACTATAATTGAAAAATTTCCGGAACCTAAACCGGCATACAATACGGTGTCTACAATTGTTAGAATTTTAGAGAGTAAAGGAGCGGTAGATTACGAAAAGCAAGGTAAAGGACATATTTATTTCCCAATTTTGAAGCAACAAGATTATAGTAACCAAACTATAAACAAGTTAGTTGATGGTTATTTTCAAGGGTCGTTTAAAAGCATGGTATCCTTTTTCATGAAAAAAAACGATATAAGCGTAAACGAGCTAGAATCGGTGTTAAAGGAAATTAATAAAAAACCTTAATTATGCTACATTATTTACTACAAACAATAGCGTTTCAGCTGTTTTTTATTGTGGTTTATGATTTGTTTTTAAAACGCGAAACGTTTTTTAACTGGAATCGGGCATATCTTTTAGTAACCGTAATCTTATCGTTTATTTTACCATTTATAAAAATATCTGGTTTTAAAAATGCGGTGGCACAGGAATTTGTTATAGCATTACCTGAAGTATTTTTAGGGCCTAAAGTTAATGATGTGAAAGAGTTAAGCCCTTTAATTCTTGAAACAGAAACAACACAAGCTATTTCAATATTTACATGGCAAAATTTATTTTGCTTGGGTGTAATTGTAGCTTTTGGTCTTTTTTTAGCAAAGCTTTTTAAGGTTTTACAACTTATAAGGAATAACTCTAAAATACGTTACGGAAAATTAAACTTAGTTAAGTTGTTAAAAACAACAAATGCATTTTCTTTTTTTAATTATGTGTTTTTAGGTGATGAATTAAGCGAGCGTGATAAGATAACTATTTTAAAACATGAAAGTGTGCACGTAAACCATAAACACACAATCGATTTGTTGTTTTTTGAGTTGCTTCGTATTGCATTTTGGTTTAATCCGTTGGTTTACATATATCAAAATAAAATAACAACAGTTCATGAATTTACAGCCGATTCTCAGGCCATAAAGCATCAAAATAAACATGATTATTATCAAAATTTACTAGCGCAGGTATTTGCCACCAAGCGTATATCATTCATCAATCCATTTTACAATCAATCATTAATCAAAAAACGAATCGTTATGTTACAAAAATCAAAGTCAAAACAAATTTATTTATTTAAGTATGCTATTTTAATTCCTGTGGTAGTTGGTATGCTAGTGTATACATCGTCTTCATTTAAAGCAGAAAATCAATCAACAATAAATATACATGCACAAGATGTTTTATTAAAGAGTTTAATTAAAGAATATAAAACAAAACTAGTAGAGCGCATTAAAACAGAATCTATACCAGAGCTTTTTAAAGAATATCTTGGAAGCAATGAGGTTTATATCTTGTCTAAAGCAGATTTAGCAAAAAGATTGGCTTTATATGATTATATAGGAAGTGGAAAGTTTAAAAGCCAGAAGCAATCTGTAAATGATATTATTTCAGATTCTGCTGTTAATGAGTTTCCGAAGTTATACAAAACCTATCAAGAATACTTAGATTATAAGAAAACAGATGAAGCTAAAAAAAGATGGGAAAATGGAACAAGAAATGGGGTGTTAAGACTACTTGTAAACGATGTAAAAAACTTAACTACATCAGAACAGCAACGAGAAGAAAAGTTAATAAATACTATTAAAAATGATGATTATTTTAATGCATTGCTAATTACAGATGGAACAATGTCTACAAAACTAACATTTAACAAGCCAGTTATAGATGTAGAAGAGGTTGAGGTGGTTGAAAATACAACCATAGATGTGCCTTTCTCTGTAATAGATGAAGTTCCTGTTTTTCCAGGTTGCCAAGATTTACAAACCGTAGAAGAAAAACGTTCTTGTATGTCTAAAAAAATATCAGAACACGTAAATAAAAACTTTAATACTAATATGGCCGATAGTTTAGGTTTAACGGGCAGACAGCGTATTAATGTAATTTTTAAAATTGATACCCACGGAAATGTAATAGCTGTACGTTCTAGGGCACCACATCCAGCTTTAGAAGCAGAGGCAAAGCGTGTTGTAAAAACTTTACCAAAAATGGTTCCGGGAAAACATAAAGGTAAAAGTGTAAATGTGCCATATAGTTTACCAATTATTTTTCAGGTTGCAGATAAGGTAAATAAAGAAATGATTGAGGTTGTAAAAACAGAAAACACAGAAGATATGGTTGATGTGCCATTTTCGGTGATTGAAAAAGTTCCTGTTTTTCCAGGCTGTGAAAATTTAAAAACAAATACAGACCTACGTAAATGTTTTTCAGAACAGGTTTCAGCCTTTGTAGCCGATAATTTTAATACCAAAATAGCATCTAGTAAAGGTTTAACAGGAAGACAGCGTATTAATGTAATTTTTAAAATTAATAAAAACGGAAATGTAATAGGTGTACGCTCTCGTGCATCTCATCCAGATTTAGAGGCAGAAGCAAAGCGTGTTGTAAATAGTTTACCTAAAATGATTCCTGGAGAAGAAAAAGGGAAAAAAGTAAATGTAGCTTATGCTTTACCAATAATCTTTAATGTATCAGATCAGAATAAAGATGAATAAAATACATATTTTAATCTTTTTTATTGTGTTTAAAATTCAGGCTCAGACATCAGTTTTAAACTCAGCCGATAGTTTATTTGCAGTCGGCAATTATTCAAAAGCCATTACTTTGTATAAGAGTTACAATAACCAAGAAGACATTTATTATAAAATGGCTAAATCTTACGAAGCATTGGGTAGTTACGATGATGCTTTAAATTATTATAAATTGTCGGTTAATGTAAATCCAGATGATGCTTTAATTAAATATAATTACGCTAAGCTTTTGGCGGCAACAAAGAAATATAATGAAGCTTCGGCAGTTTTTAAAAAACTAATTGAAAAGGATAGTACCAACCCTAATTTTCATTATGAATTAGGGTTGGTTTTAGAAAAGCAAAAAAATAATAATGCAATTAATGAATATTACAAAACTTATAAGCTAGATACAATCCATCAAAAAAGTTTGTATAAAATAGCAAAGCATCATCTAGAAAAAAGAGAACACCATTTAGTTACAATTTTTGTAGATAAAGGTTTAAAATTCTACGCCAATAATTTAAAACTGATAAGCTTAAAAGCTCAAAATTATTTTTGGCAGCAAGATTACAGAAATGCAATTATTTGGTTTGAAAAACTGATTGAATTAGGTGAAGAATCGGAATATATTGTTGAAAAACTAAGCTTATGCTATGCAAAACATTTTATGTATCCAGAGGCTTTAAAATATAGTTTACAATTGTTAAAATACAATCCTAAAAATGCTGAAATAAAATACAGTATTGGTACTTATTATTTAGAATTAAAAGATTATACAAATGCCGAAATGTATATGCAAGATGCACTGTTGCTTCTTGATAAACCTTTAGATCGTGAGTATTTAAAATTAGCCACCGCTTTAAACCATCAAAATAAATATACCGAATCTATTGAAGTTTTAAAGAAAGCTATAAATGAAAATCCAACAAATGAGTATGCTCATTTTCAATTAGCTATAACTTTAGAAAATTATTATAAAGATATTGATGAAAAGATTAGAGTTTATCAAAATTTAAAAGAAAAATTTCCAGAAGGTGACTTAGTAACGTATGTTGAACAAAAAATTTCTAAGCTAAAACAAGAAAAATTTGTGAATGAAGGAGAAAAGAAAGACTAAAAACGAAAAAAATTGTACATTTCGGTTTCAGTTATAATTTATGAGATTAATTTTTGTTCTGCTTCCTGTTTTTTTACTTACCTCGTGTGAGTATTTCAAGATGAAAAAAACATCATCTCAAGATATTTTAAACGAAGAATTAAAAGCTTTTAATTGGAACGATGTTGATGAATACCCTAGTTTTTCTAGCTGCGATTCTATTACGCTAAAACAGGAAAGAAAAGATTGTTTTCAAAACAGTTTAGCCTTACATATTTGGGAGTTTTTAAAGCAAGAACAAATTACAGTTACTCAAGATATAACAGATACTATTATTTTAAACTTTAAGCTATCAAAAACCGGGGTTTTAACACTAACTGATACAAAAATGGATAGTGCTGCACACCAAGAACTTTCTGGTATAGAAGACATAATTGTAAAAAGTTTAGACTCTTTACCTAAAATTTACCCCGCAATAAAACGTGGACAACATGTAAACTCTGCTTTTAGTTTACCTATAATAATTAAAGCAAATTAGTTATTAGCTTAGCCAAACTCCCCAAGGAATTCTTGAAAGTAATAATACTAAACCTATACTGTAAAATATAGCAATTAGCTTAAATTTTGCTTTTGATGTTAATTTCTTTTTGTGTTTAGAATACCCAATGGTAATTAAAGCTACTGCTATTATGTTAATAACAGGATGCTCAACTAAGTACAAACGGTTTAAAGCGTCTTTCATTACACCACCCATACCTAACTCTGCAAATAGTTGTAATCTAGGAGAAACAAAATATAGTATTAAGCCAATTAATAACTGTATGTGCGTAACAATTAAGGTAAATAAAGCTTTTCTAAAATCTGTAGCCTGATATTCTTTGTCTCCTAAAGTTTTTATAACAGCGTTAATAGCAGCAATAGCTAAAACAATTAATACTAAAAATGCCCAATAGGAATGAACGGATTGTAAAACTGAATACATAGGGTGTCTTTCTTTTTAATTTTAGCAAAAATACTAATTATTAGTCATAAAAAAACTGCTTCCTATTAAGAAGCAGTTTAAATATTGTAGGTGTTATGCTTTCTTAGCGCAACATTCCATTTTACAATCAGGCTTACACGCCATTTTTTCGCCTTCGGTTTTGGTACAGCATGCTTTTTTACAATCGTCGTTACACTTTTTTTCTGTAGAAAAAGCATCAACTGTTTTCATGTTGCTTACTTTGTAAATATCTGCAACATTGGTAACAGTATTAGTTAATTTTTCTGGATTTACTTTAGCTTCATCATATTCTACCATGGCTAATTTTTTATCAAAATCAACCTTCGCCGATTTTACACCATCCATTTTAGCTATTTTTTTCTGTATGGTTGCTGCACAGCCAATTTCGCAAGTCATACCATCAATAGTAAATTCTGCTTTTGCATATGTGGCGTTTGGATCTATTTCTTTTTTAACTTCAGTTTCAATAGCAACAGATTTAACTTCGGGTTGCTTAACTTCACTTTTACAACTAATTGCAAACTGTACTAATAAGGCTATGAATAATGATAGTTTTATGGTTTTCATTTTTTCTTTAAATTATAGGAATTAATACAAAATTACTAAATATTAGGAGGTTAATAGGTTAAAAACTCTTAAAAATTCTTTTTTCTGTTCTTTTTTTCCGAAATTGAAAGGAACCAAAAAAAATGAAATTATGAAAAAATTATCACTTCCATTACGGTTAGGTTTAATAACCGGATTTACTTTAATAGCTTATTTTCTAGTTTTAGCTTTAGTAAATAAACACACAAACCCAGCATTTAGTTTTTTTAATGCCTTTATAACTGCCGTAGGTATTTATGAAGTTGTGAAATTTAAGAAACAAGAAGACGAAATTAATTTTGATTATGGAGAAGCATTTAAATTTGGTATAATAACGGGCTTTATTGCCACTATTATTTTTTCGGTGTTCTTTTTAGTATATTCTACCGAAATTAATCCAGGTTTTTTGCCAGAACTAATTAATAAAATGCACGCAACAGGTTTAAATGCAAATGTAGGAATGGTTACATCTGTTGTAGCTATTATGGGGTTTGCAACTTCGGTAGTAACAACCTTAACAGTGATGCAATTGTTTAAAAAATCGAAAAATTTAGTTGAAAACCATTAAAACGTTTGTAGATTAATTAATTAGCAGTATATTTGCACCCGCTTAAATTAAGGTTTAGGCGTATTTATTTAATAATATTAATTAATATAAACGTTACGCTATGTACGCAATTGTAGAGATAGCAGGGCAACAATTTAAAGTTGAAAAAGACCAAAAAGTCTTTGTTAACCGTTTACAAACTGAAGAAGGGAAAGAAGTATCTTTCGATAACGTTCTTCTTTTAGGTGATGGTGACAATGTTACTGTAGGCGCCCCGGCTATAGACGGAGCTCAAGTTGGAGCAAAAGTCTTAAAGCACCTTAAAGGTGATAAAGTTATAGTTTTCAAAAAGAAAAGACGTAAAGGTTACCGTGTGAAAAACGGACACAGACAATCTTTAACAGAAATCGTTATTGAAAGTATTGTAGCTTCTGGAGCTAAAAAAGCTGCTCCCAAAAAAGAAACTAAGAAAGCTGAACCAAAAGCAGCAGCTCCAAAAGCTGAAGCTAAAAAGGCAGCTCCTAAAAAATCATCTAAAGGTGATGATTTAAAGAAAGTAGAAGGTATCGGACCTAAAATTGCTGAAACTTTAGCTGAAGCTGGAATTACAACTTTCGCTCAATTAGCAAAAACCGATGCTGCTAAAATTTCTGAAATTATCTCTGGTGTTCGTGGTAACCACGTAACTGATACTTGGCCAGCACAAGCTCAATTAGCTGCAGATGGTAAGTGGGATGAGTTAAAGAAATGGCAAGACGAATTAGATGGTGGTAAAGCTTAATTGCAAAATCACTTAAGTATAACAATAAAACCTTAAAACAATGGCTCATAAAAAAGGAGTAGGTAGTTCTAAGAACGGTAGAGAATCAGAATCGAAACGCTTAGGTGTTAAGATTTTTGGTGGTCAAGCTGCTAAAGCTGGTAACATTATCGTAAGACAAAGAGGAAATACTCATCACCCAGGTGAAAACGTATATTCTTCAAAAGATCATACATTACACGCCTATGTAGATGGTGTTGTAAAGTTTACTAAGAAAAAAGATAACAAATCTTACGTTTCTATCGAGCCTTTCGAGGCTTAAGAAAATTTTTCTTAAGAAATTATTTTAAAAAACCCTTTCTGTTTATTCAGGAAGGGTTTTTTGCATTATTAATGGTAAATTAATATTGTAACTACATTTGAGTAAAGTGCGAGTTCTTTCTTTGAGAATTTTACACTAACCAATTGTGAATTCTACTAAAACATTTTATTTTTTACTGATTGTTATTTTTGGCGTTAAGCTTTTAAGCGCCCAAGATATAGTGTCTAAAAATGCTATATCTAAAATTAATACTATAAAAAGTGCGCTTAATTTAGCAAAACATGAAAATGATACTTTAGGCATCGCAAAAAACTTCATTTATTTAGCTAATTTTTACAAAGATTTAGGGTTAGATAGTGAAGCCATTAAAAATTACCACAACGCACAACAGATTCATTTAAAAAAAGATACACTTTTTGTTTATGCTAATAACAAAATTGCGTTTATTCATTTACATTTAAAACAATACGCTGAAGCTTTACAATATTGCCAGAGTAGTGTTTCAATAGCAAAATCAATTAACTATAAAACAGGTTTAGCTACAGCAAATGCTATTTTAGGAAGTGTTTACGAAAAGCAAAGTAATTATAATGCAGCTTTAGGCTATCAAAACGAGAGTTTACAATTATTTGAGAGCTTAAATGATAGCACGGGAATTGCATTAACAAACGAAAACATAGGAAGCATCTATGAGGATTTAGAGCAGTACGATTTAGCTAGAAACTATTTTAAAAAAGCATATAGTTTTGAATCAGCAAAAGCGTCAGATTTAAAAATTAATATAATTAATAATCTTGCCGATGTTTACCGAAAACAAAATCAATATAAGGAAGCCCTTAAATTAACAAAAGAAGCTTTAAACTTAGCCCAATCTCAAAATAATAAACAACAAGAAGAAAGCGCACTTAAAGATTTGGCTAGAACTTATGCAGAACTTCAAGATTATAAGAAAGCATACGAATACCTAAATAAGCAAAACTTAATTAGCGAACAGCAGCTTATAAACCAGAACACACAATTGGTAAGCGCTATGGAAGTGCTTTACAATGTAAAAGAAAATGAAGCCCAAGTAGCTATATTAAACAAGCAAAATCAAATAAATAAAACACGACAAATAGCGATAATTATAATAGGTTTAGCTATAATTTTAGTGTTTGTTATTGGTGTAATACATTTAAAAAAGCGAAAAAAGCAAGAGCAAAAACTATTAACATATAAGCAGCAATTATTACAAGCAGATTTAGATATTAAAACTGCCGAAGAAGCCTCGTTAAAAAGAGAAATAGATATTAAAATTTCTGCTTTAACCAATTACAGTTTAAACTTAGCGCACAAAAATAAATTGTTAGCCGATATTTCTAGAACACTAAATAATTTAAAAAGCAGAAACCCAGAGTTAGTAAAAACAAAACTTAAAGATATTGTAAAAACTATTAATTCTGATTTATCAAAAGAAAATGAGTGGACAGAACTCATGGCATATTTCAGTCAAATAAACCCTAGCTTTTTTAAAAATTTAAAAACTCAAGTTCACGAAGAGTTAACATCGTCCGAAATGCGTTTATGCATGTTACTTCGTTTAAACTTATCGTCTAAAGCCATTGCTTCTATTTTAAATATTACGCCCGATAGTGTTCGTATAGCCCGATATAGAATGCGTAAGAAGCTTCCGCTATCTTCAAAAGACGATCTACAAGCTTATATTTTAAACCTTTAGCTGTTTTTAAAAAAACATCAATCCATTGTTATTGCATTGTTAATGTTGCTATCATTTATAGGTGAATTTCACTTGTAAATTACCGTTTGTTAACATCAATTTTAGCTAAAAGCAATGTTGCCAATATAGCTTTGCATCAACTAAAATTAATCAAACAACAACATGAGGAAAAATCATTTTTTATCATTTTTAGCACTGTTATTAACTTCTTTTATGTTTTCACAAAACGGAAACATTCAAGGTGTAATTACAGATAATAATGGTATTACTGTGCCAGGTGCTACAGTAGTAATAGAACAATTAAAAAAAGGAGCAGTATCAGATTTCGATGGTACATTTACTTTAGTAGATATTCCTGAAGGCGATTATACATTATTAATTAAGTATTTAGGTTATGCCGATTATAACGAAAACGTTTCTGTAACTGCAGGACAAACAATTTCTGTAGATATTCACTTATCATCAGAAAACACAGAACTTGATGCGGTTGAAATTACAAGCTATTCTATTGGCGGGCAAGCTAGAGCATTAAACACCCAAAAAAACAAAACAAACATTACCAATATTGTATCTACAGATCAAATTGGTAAATTTCCAGATGCTAACATTGGTGATGCTGTAAAGCGTATTCCTGGAATTACAATGAAAGTAGATCAAGGTGAAGCTAGAAACATTGTTATTCGTGGTTTAGCGCCACAGTTAAACTCGGTAACTTTAAACGGAAGTAGAATTCCATCTGCCGAAGGCGATAACAGAGAGGTTCAAATGGATTTAATTCCATCGGACATGATTCAAACTATTGAGGTAAACAAAGCGGTAACGCCAGATATGGATGCCGATGCACTTGGTGGTTCTGTAAATTTAATAACACGTACTTCGCCTCAAGGCTTTCGCCTATCTGCAACAGCTGGTTCTGGTGTAAATTCAATTACAGGAAAACGTATTTTAAACGGTCAGTTTTTATTAGGTGATAGAAGCGATAACGGAAAATTTGGTTGGATGGTTTCTGCATCTATCAACGATAACGATTTTGGAAGTGATAACTTTGAAGCAGAATGGACCGATGAGTTCGAATTCAACAACGGCGACGAAGATAATTTAGAAGAAGTTGATGTTAATCCATACACCAACGTTTTTGAAATTAGACAATATTTAGTACAACGTATTCGCAGAAGTTTCTCGGCAAATTTAGATTACAAATTCAACGATAATAACAGCATATATTTTAAATCTATTTACAACTGGAGAGACGATCGCGAAAACCGTTTTGTGTTAGAGCACGAAATTCTTGATGGTGAAGACATTGAAGCTGGAGATTTTACTGTGGATGGTAACGGAAACTTAACCATGTTTCCTGTTGAAGCAAAACGCGAAACAAAAGCAGGTATAGATAACAATCGAAACAAAAACACACGTTTAGAAGACCAACGTATGTTTAACTTTAGCTTAGGTGGAAATCACTTGACTAATAGTTTACAAATAGATTGGATGGCCTCTTATGCAAAAGCTTCAGAAGAGCGTTTAAACGAACGTTATTTAGTTCACGAAAGCGAATATGCTATTAACTACAATAACGATTCTCAATTTCCACTTTATTCACCAGTTGATGCTACCGATGCAGCGTATAACAACTTTGAGTTTGGTGAGTTAACCGAAGAAAATCAATACACCGAAGAAACAGATATGAATGTATTTGTAAACTTTAAGTTACCTGTTAACTTGTTTAATAGTGAAGACGGATTTTTAAAGTTTGGTGTACGTGGGCGTTTTAAAAACAAAAACAGAGATAACGATTTTACCGAGTATTCTCCAGAAGATTCAGCCTTCGATTTATTAGGAACGTTACCAACCAGAGATTATACAGATTCAGACTTTTTAGCTGGAAGCCAATACCAAATAGGCAGCTTTGCTACTCCAGAATTTGTTGGAGGTTTAAATTTAACCGATGCTACACAATTTGAAGGTGAAGATTTAGTTGATGAATACCAAAGCGGAAATTTTGATGTAAACGAAAATGTTTTTGCAGGTTACATCATGACAAGTCAGCAATTAACTAGCAAATTAAGCGTTTTAGCTGGTGTTAGAATTGAAAGTACAAATTTAGATTCTGAAGGTTACAGATTAACATTTATTGAAGAAGATGAAGATGCTGGTATCGACGAAGAAATTATTGTTGAAGCTGTAAGCGAAACAAACTCTTATGTTAATATTTTACCAGGTTTACATTTAAAATACGATTTAAACGACAACACTGTTTTCCGTTTCGCATGGACAAACACTTTGGCGCGTCCTAATTATGCCGATTTAATTCCAAGAGCAGAAATTATTAACGAAGACAGCGAAGTGTTACTTGGTAATCCAGATTTAGATCCAACAACATCAATGAACTTCGATGTAATGGCAGAACATTATTTTAAATCTGTTGGTATTTTATCTGGTGGTGTTTTCTACAAAAAAATAAACGATTTTATTTATACATACCAAACCGAAACTACCGATGATACTTATGGCGACGACACTACAGGTTACGAAGTGTACCAACCATTAAACGGTGACGATGCTTCGGTATTAGGTTTCGAATTTGCTTTCCAAAGAAAACTAGATTTCTTACCAGGTTTTGCTAAAGATTTTAGCGTATATTTAAACTACACACATTTAACTTCTGATGCTAATGGTATTAGAAACGAAGATGGCGACGAGCGCGACGATTTAGGTTTACCAAACACAGCGCCAAACATGTTTAATGCTTCTTTAGGTTATGCAAACAACAAGTTAAGCGTACGTTTATCAAGTAACTTCTCAGATTCTTATATCGATGAAATTGGAGGAAATGCTTTTGAAGATCGTTACTACGACAAACAATTTTTCTTAGATTTTAATGCAACATATGCATTTGGTAACGGCTTAAGCGCATACACAAGCTTAAACAATATTACCAACCAACCATTACGTTTTTACCAAGGCGTTAGCAGTCGTACTATGCAACGTGAGTATTACGGGCAACGTTTTACAATTGGTTTAAAATACGATTTATTTAAAAAATAAAAATGAAAAAACTCTTATTCGGGTTTAGCTTATTGGCAATTGTTTCTTCTTGTAAAAAACAGTTGCCGGTAATTAAACCAACAGTTATTACCGAAAAAACACCAAACGATACCGACGATCCTGCCATTTGGGTAAACCCAAGCGATGCCTCAAAAAGTATAGTTTTTGGTACCGATAAAAAAACAAATGGCGGTATTTATGCCTTTAATTTAGATGGAAAAATTATCCATGAAAAAAGCATAAAAAACATACAACGCCCTAATAATGTCGATTTAGAATACGGTTTTAAGTTAAACGATTCTACAACTACAGATATTATTGCGTTTACCGAAAGGGAAAAACAACAAATTCGTGTGTTTTCTGTGCCAGATATGAAATCATTAGATGGTGGAGGTTTTAAAGTGTTTACCGATGCTACAGAATTGGAACACAATGCGCCTATGGGAATTGCGTTGTATAAATCGCCAAAAACTGAAATTATTTATGCTATTGTTGGCAGAAAAGCAGGGCCAAAAACAGGCTATTTATATCAATACGAATTGGTGACTGATAGTTTAGGCGTTCACGCTAATTTGGTTAGAAAGTTTGGCAATTTTAGCGGAAAAAAAGAAATTGAAGCCATTGCTGTAGATAACGAAAATGGTATTGTTTATTATTCCGATGAAGGACAATGCGTTCGTAAATACTATGCCGAACCAAGTATGGGCAACGAAGAATTAGGTTGTTTTGGTAGCGAATATTTCACTGATGATATTGAAGGTATTGCCATAGCAAAATACAAAAACAAAGGCTTTTTAATTGTATCGAATCAACAAGCGCACTCGTTTAATATATTCGATTTAAAAACCGATGCTTTTATTAAAGAAATAAATTTAGGAACTATAGAAACTGATGGTTGCGACGTTACAACCGTGGCTTTAGGTAATAAGTTTCCTAATGGCTTATTCGTGTCTATGAACGACGAGAAAAACTTCTTTTTTCACGATTTAGCTCTTTTAGATTTAGATTAATTTTTTTAGAAGTTAATTTTTTTGAGCCCTTTCTATTCGTAGAAAGGGTTTTATCATTTATTCTATTTTGGCAATAATTTTTAAATGATGATGTGTGTGCATTTGTAAAAAACGCAGCGTTTGTTTCTTGTTTAGTTTGCCAAATATAAAATGCTTAAAAAAACTTGTTTTAGGTAACTTTTGCAAAGCTTTTAAATTGGATTTTACAGTTTTTAACTGATTACGAATGTCGTTTTCTTGTATATTTTCTGGTGGTAAAACGTATTTTGGCGCTTTGGCTTTGCCTCGTGGTATATAATTTAACTTAAACAAAAGTGCGCGCCAGAAATTAAATGTCCGTTTATAATCTTCGGGGTTCGATTGTATTGTTGCAGTGCAAACGGAATTAAAAACTTTTAAACTATGGTCTAAATGCCAGCCAATTGATGCTTTTGATGCTTTGGTGTTAATTAAATTTATTTTGGGTATATGGTTTTCAATTTTTAGTAATTGCTGGTTTATTAAGTCTAGTTGATTGTTGCTCATTTACATTTTAATTTAGAAAAAGATATTAAATAAATTCGTAACTTTAGTAAATACCAACTAAAATCAAGATTGTTTAACTTAAATTGATGAGATTATGCTTCCGTTTAGATCTGAAATTAGAAATTCACCAACGCAACCTACCATCAAGATTTTTTTAGGCGATGAATCGCTAGATGCTAGAATAAAAAATCATTTAGAGCATTTTAACGAAATTGAAACCATTGAAATAAGAGAAAGTATAGGTCGTAACCGCGCCAACGAAAATCTAACTGTTTTTTTAAAAGATGAAGTGGATATTAATAAAATGAAATCGAGTATAGATTCCAGTTTGTGGTGGTATTTCGAGCAGGATTAATATATAAGTCGCGTCACTTCAAGTAATTTCGAGGCACGAAGAAATTGTATCGAGAAGTTTTATCGCGTTAGGGATTGCAGCGGCATCCTTTTTTGAGGGAACGAGAAAAAGATATAGCGGAAAGCCCGACCCTTGTGGTAACGCCCAAAAAAGAATAAAAAAAATCCCAAACTAAATGTAGCTTGGGATTTTATTTTTTTAGATACTGAAAAACACTTCGACTGCGCTCAGTGTGATATTATTCAGTTTAATACTTTTAATATCTGTAGTGTTCTGGTTTGTATGGACCTTCTACAGTTACGCCAATATATTCGGCTTGGTCTTGCTTAAGTTCGGTAAGCTCTACGCCAATTTTTTCTAGGTGTAGTTTTGCTACTTTTTCATCGAGGTGTTTTGGTAGCATATACACATCATTTTCGTATTTATCGCTATGGTTCCAAAGCTCGATTTGTGCTAAAGTTTGGTTGGTAAACGAGTTACTCATTACAAAACTTGGGTGGCCAGTGGCACAACCTAGGTTTACTAAACGACCTTCGGCAAGTATAATAATATCGTTACCATCAATGGTATATTTATCTACTTGTGGCTTAATGGTGTTTTTAGTGTTTCCGTAGTTTTCGTTTAACCAAGCCATTTGTATTTCGTTATCGAAGTGCCCAATGTTACAAACTATGGTTTTATCTTTCATGGCTTTAAAGTGTTCTGCACGAACTATATCTTTATTTCCTGTAGTTGTAATTACTACATCGGCAGTTGCAACTACGTTTTCTAGTTTTTTAACTTCAAAACCATCCATTGCGGCTTGTAAAGCACAAATTGGATCGATTTCTGTAACGGTAACAATACTTCCAGCTCCTTTAAAAGAGGCTGCTGTACCTTTACCAACATCGCCATAACCACAAACTACTACGCGTTTTCCGGCTAACATAACATCGGTAGCACGACGAATAGCATCTACAGCACTTTCGCGACATCCGTATTTGTTATCGAATTTAGATTTTGTAACCGAGTCGTTTACGTTAATTGCAGGCATTGTCAATGTTCCGTTTTTAACACGCTCGTATAAACGGTGAACTCCTGTAGTGGTTTCTTCGCTTAATCCTTTAATTCCTGGAGCTAATTCTGGGTATTTATCTAAAACCATATTGGTTAAATCGCCACCATCGTCAAGAATCATGTTAAGTGGTTTGCGGTCTTCACCAAAAAATAAGGTTTGTTCGATACACCAATCGAATTCTTCTTCGGTCATATCTTTCCATGCGTAAACGGCAGTTCCAGCAGCGGCAATAGCAGCAGCAGCTTGATCTTGGGTAGAGAAAATGTTACAAGAACTCCAAGTAACCTCGGCACCAAGAGCTTGTAAAGTTTCAATTAAAACAGCGGTTTGTATGGTCATGTGTAAGCAACCTGCAATACGCGCACCTTTTAAAGGTTGTTCGTTTTTGTACTCTTCGCGTAAGCTCATTAAACCTGGCATTTCTGCTTCGGCTAATTCAATTTCTTTTCGGCCCCATTCTGCCAAAGTAATATCTTTTACTTTGTTTGCTACGTACGGAATTGTTTTAGTACTCATATTTTTTCTTTCTAATTTTTTTAATTGATTTGCCTTTGGGATTTAGCACTTAATTTGGTTAAATTCGCTTGCAAAAAATGCTAAAACTGCCATAGGCAGTGCAAAGATAATCAATAAGTTTTACAATTTTACATGCCACTTTATAAAACCATTAGTCCTAATACACAAACTACCGTTAAAATTTGGAAGATTACCGAATCGTACGATTTTTTAATGCAAGATTTAGAGCTTAAACCAGAAACTTTAAAGCGTGTTTTAGGTATGAAAAGCGAATTGCACCAACGTGGTTTTTTAAGCGTGCGCCATTTGCTAAAAGCTTTTGGTTACACAGATGCCGATTTGTTTTACGACGAACATGGAAAGCCACATTTAAAAGATGGTAAACAAATTTCTATTACACACTCGTTTATATTTTCGGCAGTAGTTATTAGCGATGGTATTGTAGGTATAGATATTGAAAAACAACGTGAAAAAATAAAAGTAATTGCTCATAAATTTGTTGGTTATGAGACTAATTATTTAAATGAAGATGCTAATGATTACGTACAATATTTAACCAAAATTTGGTGTGTAAAAGAGTCGCTTTATAAATTGTTTGCTACACCAGGTTTAAGTTTTAAACAGCATTGTTTGGTTATTCCTTTTTCTGATGATGAAGACACAAGTATTGCATGGATTGATTATGAAGGAAAAAAATACCGTTACCATGTGGCATGTATAGAATTTGAAGGGTTTACCTTTGCCTACGCCATACAATAAATCTTATTGAAAAATATATACACTAATTTGTGGCTGAAAACAAGAATATATTAAGCGGCATTAAATCTTCAATTTTTAAAGAAGACAAACTACTTGCAATTTTAATTGATCCTGATAAGTTTTTAATTGAAAACACCGCTAGCTTTATTGCAAAAATAAATGCATCAATAGCTACACATATTTTTGTTGGAGGAAGCACAGTTGAAGTTGATGCTACTGAAGCTTTAGTGAAAGAAATTAAGAATCACACTACGCTTCCTGTTATTTTGTTTCCAGGTGATGTTACGCAAATAACTAATGAAGCAGACGGACTTTTATTTTTAAGTTTAATTTCAGGCAGAAACCCAGAGTATTTAATAGGTAAACATATTGAAGCGGTTTCAAAATTAAAAAAAAACAATTTAGAAGTTATTCCTACCGGATATATTTTAATTGAAAGCGGAAAGATAATCGCAGTACAACGGGTAACAAATACGCAGCCTATTTCGCAAAATTCAATTAATCAAATTACAAATACCGCTAAAGCAGCCGAACTTTTAGGAATGCAATTGGTGTATTTAGAAGCAGGTAGTGGAGCGAAATATGCGGTTTCAGAGGAAATTATAAAAGCAGTAAAAGCTATTCTTAACATTCCCTTAATTGTTGGCGGTGGTATTCGTAGTAAAAAACAACTAGAAAGTGCTTACATTGCAGGTGCAGATTTGGTTGTAATTGGTACAGCTTTCGAGGAAGATGAAACGTTCTTCAATCAAATAAAAAAATAAACACATGCAAAGTATTTTCGATTATTTATTTGGACAATACGCAGAATATGAAACTACAGATATTATTTTAGAATCTATAGCTATTATTTTTGGCTTTTTATCGGTTTTATATTCAAAAAAAAATAGTGTTTTAGTGTTTCCAACAGGAATGATTAGCACCGTAATTTTTGTGTATTTGCTTTCTAAATGGGGCTTGTTAGGCGATATGATGATTAATGCTTACTATTTTATAATGAGTGTTTACGGTTGGTATATTTGGACTAAAAAAATAGATTCCCAACATGTTACACCAATTGCTAAAACAACATTTACCGAAAAAAAAATAAGTTTAGCTATATTTTTGGCAACCCTCGTTTTTGTTTATTTAGTTTATACGGCCTTTAATAAATGGACGAGCTGGGTAGCCTATATAGATACCTTAAGTACAGCAATATTTTTTGTGGGTATGTGGCTAATGGCTAAACGAAAACTAGAAAATTGGATATTCTGGATTATAGGCGATGTTATTTCGGTACCCTTGTATTTTTACAAAGGTTTTACCTTAACCAGTTTACAATATTTAGTGTTTACAATAATAGCTATTTACGGCTATAAAGCATGGAAGAAAAACTTAAACAGCAACCCGCAAACTGTATAAAAGTAGTTTTATTTGGGCCAGAAAGCACCGGGAAAACAACTTTGTCTAGGCAATTAGCCAGACATTATAACTCTATTTGGGTGCCCGAATACGCACGAGAGTATTTGCAGAATAAATGGAATAACGAACGCAAAACTTGCGAAGCAGAAGATTTACTTCCTATTGCTTACGGACAAATGCAATTAGAAAACGAACTTGTAAAAAAAACCAATTCTGTTTTAATTTGTGATACAGATTTACTGGAAACCAAAGTGTATTCCGATGCGTATTATGTAGGTAGTTGCGACCCCATTTTAGAAAAATACGCGCTTCAAAATACCTACAATTTATATTTTTTAACATATATTGATGTGCCTTGGGTAGATGATGATTTACGAGATAAACCAGAACGTAGAGTGCAAATGTTTAAAGCGTTTAAGGATGCTTTAATTAAACATAATAGGCCATACGTTTTACTTAAAGGCGATAAACAAACACGGTTACAAACAGCTATTAATCATATAAACGAACTTTTTAAACACAAAACCATGAATTTTTCAGAAAACGATTTACAACAAATTGAAAATAACGGTTTAACACTCGAAAAAGTTAATTCACAAATTGACTTAATTAAATCAGGAATGGCCTTTAGCAACTTAAAAAAAGCAGCTACTATTGGAGATGGAATTTTAAAAATTGATAATGAAACAGCCTATTTACAGGCTTTTAAAACTAAAAGTAAAAACAAAAAGCTTATAAAATTTGTACCTGCATCTGGTGCAGCAAGCCGAATGTTTAAATTTCTTTTTGCTTTTATAAAAGACTATAACCCAGAAGAAGAGTCTTTAACCGATTTTATTGCTCGTACAGACAATAAAATGATTGAACAATTTTCTGAAAATTTAGAAAAATCACCACTTTATGATGCTGTAATGGCTCAGGTATCAGAAGATTTTGCCAATTTTTCAAAAGACAAGCAATGTCATGAATTGGTAAAGTTTATGCTAGGTGAAGAAGGATTGAATTATGGGTTTTTTCCAAAAGGGTTATTGCCATTTCATAAATACGAAAGTAACACAGCAACCGCTTTCGAAGAGCATTTTTACGAGGCTGCACTTTACGCATCAAGTAACGGTGAAGCTAATTTGCATTTTACTATTTCTGAAGCTCACCAAAATAAATTTTTAAAAGAATTAGAAGCTATTAAAACCAATATTGAAGCTAAAACAAATACTAGATTTAATGTGTCGTTTTCATTTCAAAAAAGTTCAACAGAAACTATTGCTATAAAAGCCGATGATACTTTGTATCGTGAAAACGACGGAAGCCTATTGTTTAGACCGTCTGGCCACGGTGCATTAATTGAAAATTTAAACGATTTAAATGCCGATGTAATTTTTGTAAAAAACATTGATAATGTTGTGGTTAAAAAACATCACGAAAGCATTTCAGAATCTAAAAAAATATTAGCAGGCGTATTACTTGAAGTTCAAGAACAAGCTTTTAAATATTTAGAGTTGATGGACGAAGCTTCAGTTTCAGAAGAAATTATGCTAGAAATAGCAGCTTTTTTAACAAGCAAGTTAAATGTAGTTTTAACAGAAGATTTTGATGATTTATCTTCTTCAGAAAAACAAGCCTATTTAAAAACACAATTAAACAAACCTATTCGCGTTTGCGGAATGGTTAAAAACGAAGGCGAACCAGGTGGCGGGCCGTTTTGGGTTGAAGATGAAAACGGAACGGTGTCATTACAAATTGTAGAGTCAGCTCAAATTGATACAAGTAATAAAGAGCAATCCGATATTTTAAGTAATGCTACCCATTTTAACCCTGTAGATTTAATTTGTGCAACAAAAAATTACAAAGGTGAGAAGTTTAATCTATTGGAGTATGTAGACCATAATACATCGTTTATTACCATGAAATCTAAAAATGGAATAGACATAAAAGCTTTAGAATTACCTGGTTTATGGAATGGAAGTATGGCATTTTGGAATACCATTTTTGTTGAAGTACCGTTAGAAACTTTTAACCCTGTAAAAACAGCTAACGATTTATTAAAACCAGCACATCAAGAAGCTTAATATGAAATTTAATGAAGATGCCTTATTGCAAGAACTCACTTTTAAAGCTATTCGTAGCTCGGGTAGTGGTGGGCAACATGTTAATAAGGTATCTTCTAAAATTGAATTAATATTTCATATACCATCATCACAAGTTTTAACCGATTTACAAAAGTTTCGTATTGAAGAAAAACTTAAAAACCGAATAAATAACGACGGTTATTTAATGCTGCAATGTGGAGAAACCAGAAGTCAGCATAAAAATAAAGCGATAATAACACAACGTTTTTTAGAATTAATAAAAGGAGCTTTGGTAGTTCGTAAAAAGCGTATAAAAACTAAAGTTCCAAAATCGGTAATTAAAAAGCGCTTAAATAATAAAAAGCACAATGCCGAAAAAAAAGCAAATAGAAGAAAACCTAACCTTGGTTAAAAAAGTTAGTGGCTAATACCAATTAATCAATAATTACTATTTATATTTGCAATGTTCTCAAAAAAGGGGTGCCAAAAATAGGCTGAGATCATACCCAATGAACCTGGAACAGGTAATGCTGTTTAGGGAAGCGAACGTTAAAAAATGTCTAGTAGACATTTTTAGTGAGTGCGATTAGTTCATCTTTCATGATGCTATTGCTAAAGCTAAATTTCGACTAAGTGTTTTTACGTTCAACAAATCATTTTAATAGTAATAAAGAATAATTACCTCTTTTTATTCGATTAAATTTATAATTAATCGCGTGAAAAACAGTTTTATTTATTTGGCATTTTTGCTAATATCAATCAGTGTCAACGCACAACAAAATCAAGTTCAGCAAGATTCTACAACAACAGAAAAACTCGATGAGGTTTTAGTAAAAGCTGTTCGTGTAGATGCAGATTCTCCCATAACACACTCTAATGTTAGTAAGCAAGAGCTAGAAAAACGTAATTTAGGGCAAGATATTCCAACTTTATTAAATTATTTACCATCGGTAGTAACTACTAGCGATGCCGGAGCTGGTGTAGGTTACAGTAGTATTCGTGTGCGTGGTACAGATGGTACACGTGTAAATGTAACTATTAACGGTATTCCTTATAACGACCCAGAAAGTCAAGGTACATTTTGGGTAAATTTGGGTGATTTTGCTTCATCAACAGAGAGTTTACAACTACAACGTGGTGTTGGTACTTCAACTAATGGTTCAGGTGCTTTTGGTGCAAGTTTAAACTTACTTACCGATGCTTTTTCTGAAGAAGCTTCAGGTGAAATTGCCAACAGTTTTGGTAGTTACAATACCAGAAAACACACAGTAAAATTAAGTTCTGGTTTATTAAACGATCATTTTGAAATTTCAGGGCGTTTCTCAAAAATTTATTCCGATGGTTATGTAGACCGTGCGTTTACCGATTTAAAATCGTATTTCCTTCAAGGAATTTATAAAGATGATAATACTTTAATAAAAGCTTTAACTTTTGGGAATAAAGAATACACATACCAAGCTTGGTATGGTTTAACCGCCGATGAGTTAGAAGAAGATCGTCGTCAAAATCCGTATACTTACGATAACGAAACCGATAACTATTGGCAAGACCATTACCAATTACACTGGAACGAGCGTATAAACAATAATTGGTCTACAAACATTGGGTTAAACTATACTAAAGGTGAAGGATATTTCGAGCAATATAAACCAGAAGAATCGGCAGAAGATTTTGCTAATTTAATTGAAGAGGGTTCCGATGTTATCGTACGTCGTTGGTTAGATAATCATTTTTACGTAATAAATGCAAACGTAACTTATAAAAATTCTGGGCTAGAGTTAATTTCAGGAGGATCCTACAACACTTATTCTGGCGATCATTTTGGAGAAGTTATTTGGGGAAGCGATTTAGCTGAAGGTACAGAAATTAGAGATCATTATTACTTTGGTGATGCCAAGAAAAGCGATTTTAGTATCTTCTCGAAAGCCACATTTAAGTTAGCAGAATCACTTACTGGTTTTGTAGACTTACAAGGCCGTTTTGTAAATTATGAAACCGATGGTTTAAACTCCGATAGAGTTGAGTTTGTTACCGATGCTAGTTTTAGTTTTTTCAACCCTAAGTTGGGTTTAACTTATAAGCCAAACGTAAATAATAACTATTACTTGTCTTATGCCAGAGCAAACCGTGAACCAAATCGTGACGATTTTGAAGCTGGTGTTACCGAAAACGAAACTTTAAATGATATTGAATTAGGTTGGAGGCACAACACCGAAAATATTGCGGTTAGTACAAACCTATATTACATGTTTTATCAAAATCAGTTGGTGTTAACGGGCGAGTTAGACGATGTAGGAAGCCCAATTAGAGCAACCAGTGGTAAAAGTTACCGTTTAGGTTTAGAGGTTGATGCCACCATTAAGTTTACAGACTTTTTTAACACCACAACAAATGTAGCTTTAAGTACCAATAAAAATGTAGACTTTACATCGTCTATTGATGGTGAATTGGTAAACTTAGGAAATACTAATATTTCATTTTCACCAAACGTGGTTATTGGTAATGCGTTTAATTTTTATCCAACTAAAAGTTTACAATTATCGTTATTAAGTAAATATGTTGGAGAGCAGTATATGGGTAATATCGATTGGAAAGCATCGAAATTAGATGCGTATTTTATCAGTGATTTTAATGTTAGCTATGTTATAAACCCAAATAAAATATTTAAATCTATTGTGCTAACAGGGTTAGTCAATAATATTTTTAGTAATGAATATGTGTCAAATGGATATTTTGGAGTTTACGACGATACATGGTCTGTACCAGGAGAAACCACAACATTAAGTTACGAAGGATATTATCCACAAGCCACAATAAATTTTTTATTAGGAATAACTTTAAAATTTTAAATATAAAGATCATTTACATTCTGTAAACTTTAGGAGTAGCTAGTTTAACTAGTTTGAGAAACATCCTTAGAACCTGATTTGGTTAATACCAACGTAGGGAAAAGTACTTTTTTCTAAACCTTTGAGTTAGGTAAAAATAACCTAATCTTACTTCTTAAAGTTTGCTTTAAATCAATACAAAACTTATGTATATTAAAGTAAACCAAACACTTCGTAAAATCCCTGATAACCTATCAGTAGAGCAATTAGTCGAGCATTATAATGTTTCAACTAACGGTATTGCTGTGGCTATAAATAATGAAGTTATTAAAAAATCCAATTGGTCGTCAACAACCATAAAAAATGACGATGATATTATCATTATAAAATCCACTCAAGGAGGATAAAATCGTCCAATAAACAACATAAAATAAATAAAAAAACATCTTACCCATGAAGAAAAAAGATACAGCACCAAAGCAAGGTCATATTACAAGACACCCTTTTCCTAATTCTAAAAAAATATATGTTCAAGGAAAATTACATCCACAAATAAAAGTCGCTATGCGTGAAATAACCCTTAGCGATACAGTGGATTCTATGACTAAAACAAAAACACCAAACGAGCCTGTTACGGTTTACGATACTTCGGGGCCTTACACAGATCCTAATAAAGATATTAATGTACACAATGGTATTGAAAGAATAAGAGAACCATGGATTTTAGATCGTGGAGATGTAGAAGAGTTAAACAGTTTTTCTTCAAAATATTGTAACGAGCGTTTAAACGATAAAAGTTTAGACCATATGCGTTTTAATTTGAAAAACAAACCAAAGCGCGCCAAAAAAGGCAAGAATGTAACCCAATTACATTACGCTAAAAAAGGAATTATTACGCCAGAAATGGAATATATCGCAATTCGTGAAAACCAACGAATTGATGAGATGACAGAAATAAGAAAACAGCATAAAGGCGAACATTTTGGAGCATCAATTCCTGAGAAAATTACTCCTGAATTTGTTCGAGAAGAGGTGGCACGTGGTCGTGCAGTAATTCCATCAAACATAAATCACCCAGAAGCAGAACCTATGATTTTAGGGCGTAACTTCTTGGTAAAAATAAATGCAAATATTGGTAACTCTGCAACAACATCATCTATAGAAGAAGAAGTAGAAAAAGCAGTTTGGGCTTGCCGTTGGGGAGCCGATAATATTATGGATTTATCTACAGGACAAAACATTCATGAAACACGCGAGTGGATTATACGGAATTCGCCAGTACCAGTAGGAACAGTACCCATTTACCAAGCTTTAGAAAAAGTAAATGGGGTTGCCGAAGATTTAACTTGGGAAATTTTCCGTGATACTTTAATTGAGCAAGCAGAACAAGGTGTAGATTATTTTACCATTCACGCTGGTGTTTTATTAAGATATGTCCCAATGACTGCTAAACGCGTAACAGGAATTGTATCTCGTGGCGGTTCAATTATGGCAAAATGGTGTTTAGCACATCATAAAGAAAGCTTTTTATATACCCACTTCGAAGATATTTGCGAAATTTTAAAACAATACGATGTTGCCTTTTCTTTAGGCGATGGTTTACGTCCAGGTTCGGTGGCCGATGCAAATGATGAAGCACAATTTGCTGAATTAGAAACATTAGGAGAGCTAACACAAATTGCACGTAAGCACGAAGTACAATGTTTTATAGAAGGTCCAGGCCATGTGCCAATGCATATGATTAAAGAAAACATGGAAAAGCAAATTGAGGTTTGCGACGAAGCACCTTTTTATACCTTAGGCCCATTAACCACAGATATTGCTCCGGGTTACGATCATATAACTTCAGGTATTGGAGCCGCTATGATTGGCTGGTACGGTTGTGCTATGTTATGCTACGTAACACCAAAGGAACATTTAGGTTTACCTAATAAAGAAGATGTTCGTGTAGGTGTGGTAACTTATAAATTAGCGGCTCATGCTGCCGATTTAGCTAAAGGTCACCCAGGAGCGCAACATCGAGATAATGCATTAAGTATGGCGCGTTTCGAGTTCCGTTGGGAAGACCAATTTAACCTGGGGCTCGACCCAGAGCGTGCTCGCGAATATCACGACGAAACCTTACCTGCTGCTGGTGCTAAAATTGCACATTTCTGCTCTATGTGCGGGCCCAAATTCTGTTCCATGAAAATATCTCAGGAAGTGCGCGATTTTGCTGCAGAAAATAAAATTGCAGACGATAACGAAGTTATTAAAAAAGGTTTCGAAGAAAAATCAAAAGAGTTTAAAGAAAAAGGATCTGAAGTATATTTGTAAAATAATCAGGAAGTTCCCACGCTAGAAAAAAGCGTGGGCGGGCTTTCCGTTATATCTTTTTTGTAGAAAAAACAAAAAAGGATGCCACTGGAATCCCTAACTCAAAAAAAATGATAGTTGTAATAGCACCAGAGCAAGACATAACAAACGAAATTGAAATACTAAACAAACTATTTCAAAATGGTTTACAATTCTATCATTTTCGAAAACCCAATAAAGATTATAATCAACATTGCGAATATTTAAATCAAATAAATCCAGAGTATCACAACCGAATTGTAGTACATTATCATCATGAATTAATAAATCAATACAATTTAAAAGGTATTCATTTTCAAGAACAAAAACGAAGAGATCATATCGATAATCCTGGGCAATATTTTAAAAATTTAAATATGTTTGGTAAAACTATAAGCTCGTCGTTTCATGAGCCAGAAGAACTAGAAAAATGCTATTTTGAGTTCGATTATCATTTACTAAGTCCTGTATTTTCTTCCATATCAAAACAAGGCTATAAAGGTCGTGGCTTCAATGTAAATCATATCGATAAAACCATAGTAGGTATGGGTGGTGTTACAGAATATAACCTTACAGAATTTAAAAAGTTAGGGTTTAAAGGTGTTGGTGTACTTGGAGGTGTCTGGAATAGTAAAAACCCAATACAAAGTTTTATAAACATAAATAATGCATTTAAAAACACATTAAAACACTGATAGATAATAATTACATATTAACAATTGCAGGTTTCGATTCGTCTAGTGGCGCCGGATTAACATCAGATATAAAAACTTTTCAAGCTCACGGTTTATACGGTTTATCGGTATGTACAGCAATAACCGTACAAAACGATGTTACACTTAAAAGTTGTGTTTGGATAGATGAAAATATCATAATTAATCAAATAGAAACTTTGTTCGAGCGGTTTACTATATCTGTAGTTAAAATAGGAATTATAGAATCTTGGGAACGGTTACTAGTTGTGGTAAAAAAATTAAAATCGTTAAACCCAACCGTGAAAATAATTTTAGATCCGGTTTTACAAGCAAGTAGCGGTTTTAATTTTAAACGCGAAGAAAATTTAAAAGTGTTAGAGCAAATTTTGGAAACATGCTATTTTATTACACCAAATTACAACGAAATAAAGGCATTGTTTCCCAGTAAAAATATAGATGAAACCATAATATTTATAGCAAATAAAATCAATCTTTATTTAAAAGGAGGACATAGAGATACATGTAAAGGATTTGATGAGGTTTTTTACAATATTTCAGAAAAATTAAGTTTAGAACCTCTTGAAAAAAAAGTGTTTGAAAAACATGGAAGCGGTTGTGTATTATCTTCGGCTTTAGCATCAAATATTCATAAAAAATTGCCTATTGAAGTCGCATGTAAAAATGCAAAACTATATGTAGAACAATTTTTAGTTTCTAATACAACCCTTTTAGGAACACATAAAATACAAACAGAATGATAAGTAAATTACAATATATATCACAAGGAAATACACCCAACGAGCACTTAAAAAATATACAAAGTGCATGTACATCTGGTGCAGACTGGGTTCAGTTAAGGTTAAAAAATTTAGATGATAAAATAATTTTAGAAACGGCACAAAAGGCTAGAGAAATAACCGGTCATTTTCAAACACGGTTAATTATAAATGATTACTACAAAATAGCCAAAGAGGTAAAAGCAGATGGTGTGCACTTAGGTAAAAATGACGCATCTACTCTTGAAGCCAGAAAACATTTAGCATCGTGGCAAATTATTGGTGGTACAGCTAATACACTTCAAGATTGCGAAAAACTTGTTAGAGAAGAAGTAAATTACATTGGCTTAGGTCCATTTCGGTTTACAAAAACCAAAGAAAACTTAAGTCCCGTTTTGAGGTTACAAGGTTATGAAACTATTCTAGAATTGCTTAACACCAAAATTCCAGTAGTTGCTATTGGCGGAATTACGATTAACGATGTTCCAGAATTATTAAAAATAGGAATTTATGGGGTTGCTGTTTCTGGAGCAATTACTAAGAATTTTAATAACATCTCAGCATTTAATAAAGTGTTAAGAGGCCCAAGCACACGAGAACAAGTGTATAAATTATAATTTGATTAAATTAATTGTCACCTCGAGCGCAGTCGAGAGGTCTATGTAATAAACGAAATATAAATAAGGTCTCGACTGCGCTCGACCAGACAAGAGCAAAACAATGAATCAGCAATTAACAATAGCCGACAAAACATTCAACTCAAGGTTATTTACCGGAACTGGTAAATTTAGTTCATCTAAACTCATGCAAGAAGCGCTGATAGTAAGCGAAAGCGAGCTTATTACAGTAGCGTTAAAACGTGTAGATATTAATAATGAAGACGATGATATTTTAACACATTTAAACAAACCTCACATAAACTTATTACCAAATACATCAGGTGTTCGCGATGCTAAAGAAGCGGTTTTTGCAGCAGAACTATCGCGTGAAGCGTTAGAAACCAATTGGGTAAAATTAGAGATACATCCAGATCCAAGATATTTACTACCAGATCCAATTGAAACACTAAAAGCCGCTGAAATTTTAGTAAAAAAAGGCTTTGTGGTTATGCCTTATATTCATGCCGACCCTGTTCTATGTAAACGTTTAGAGGAAATTGGGGTACAATGTGTTATGCCTTTAGGAGCACCAATAGGAAGTAATAAAGGCTTAAAAACACAGGATTTTTTAAAAATTATAATTGAGCAATCTAATGTGCCTGTAATTGTAGATGCAGGAATCGGTTCGCCGTCGCATGCAGCACATGCCATGGAAATTGGTGCCGATGCGGTTTTAGTAAATACAGCAATTGCAGTTTCGCAAAACCCTGTAACTATGGCAAAAGCTTTTAAAATGGCTGTTCAAGCAGGTAGAATGGCATTCGAGGCTAAATTAGCTCCTGTAAAAAAACAGGCAGAAGCTAGTAGTCCATTAACCTCTTTTTTGAGTTAAATTTAAGCTATGCAGTCTTTTAAAAATATATTAAAAACCTATTCCTGGGAAAAAACATTGGCCAGTATTAATTCTAAAACTGTACATGACGTAGAACATGCTTTAACCACAGAAAAACGAGATTTAGAAGACTTTAAAGCTTTAATATCGCCAGCAGCCAAACCTTTTTTAGAGCAAATGGCTCAAATGAGTCGTCAGCTCACCAAAAAGCGTTTTGGTAACACTATGCAAATGTATGCACCGCTTTACTTAAGTAACGAGTGCCAAAATATTTGCACCTATTGCGGGTTTAGTTTCACAAATAAAATTCCAAGGCGTACACTTACAGATGCCGAAATTTTAAAAGAGGTTAAATACTTAAAACAAAAAGGTTTCGATCATGTATTATTGGTAACAGGTGAAGCAAACAAAACAGTTGGTGTTCACTATATTAATAATGCTATAAAACTAATAAAACCTTATTTTTCTAATATCACTATAGAAGTTCAACCGTTAGAAAAAGATGAATATGAGTTGTTGATGCAAAATGGTTTGTATGCCGTTTTAGTGTATCAAGAAACGTATCATAAAGAGGAATATAAAAAACATCACCCGAAAGGGAAAAAATCGAATTTTAATTACCGATTGGAAACTCCCGATAGGTTGGGGCAAGCTGGAATTCATAAAATTGGCTTAGGCGCTTTATTTGGTTTAGAAGATTGGCGTGCCGATAGTTTTTTTACTGCTTTACATTTAAAATATTTACAAAAACAGTATTGGAAAACAAAATACTCTATTTCTTTTCCAAGATTACGCCCGCATTCGGGTGGTTTAGAACCGAAAGTAGAAATGACTGATGCCGATTTGGTACAACTTATTTGCGCTTACAGATTGTTAGATGAAGATTTAGAGCTTTCTATGTCTACTCGCGAAAGCGAAAATTTTAGAAATAACATTGTGCAATTGGGTATTACGTCCATAAGTTCAGAATCTAAAACAAACCCTGGTGGATATGCTGTAGAGCCACAATCGTTAGAACAGTTTGAAATTTCAGATGAAAGAAGCACCGAAGATTTTACACAAATGTTAAAAGGTCAAGGTTTAGAAGTAGTATGGAAAGATTGGCAACATTTTGGTTAACTTTACTGCAATTTTTACAACATGATGTTAACCCCAGAAGAGCAAAAACAATATAATCGCCATATCATTTTAAAAGAAATTGGCGAAGCAGGTCAGCTAAAATTAAAAGAAGCTAGAGTTTTAGTTATTGGTGCTGGTGGTTTAGGTTGCCCTATTTTACAATATTTAACTGCTGCAGGAATAGGCACCATTGGAATTATTGATGATGATGTTGTAGACCAAACCAACCTGCAAAGGCAAGTTTTATATACGGTTAACGATGTTAACAAGCCCAAGGCCGAAATTGCTGCCAAACGTTTAGAACAGTTAAATCCGTTTGTAAATTTTAAGGTATTTAAAGAGAAACTTACAAAGGAAAATGCTATAAGTCTTTTTAAAGTATTTGATGTTATTGTTGATGGTAGCGATAATTTCCAAACCCGATATTTAACTAATGATGCAGCTGTAATTACAAACAAACCTTTGGTTTATGGTTCTATTTTTAAGTTTGAAGGACAGGTAAGTGTTTTTAATTTTAACGGAAGTGGCACATACCGATGTTTATATCCAACGCCACCAAAATCTGAAGAATCTCCCAACTGTTCAGAAATTGGAGTTATGGGCGTTTTACCTGGAATTATTGGCAGTTTACAAGCCAACGAGGTTATTAAAATAATTTGCGGAATAGGAGAGGTTTTAGCTAACCAATTATTGGTTTTCGATGTGTTGAGTATGCGACAAATAACTTTAAAGTTTAATAAAACCGAACACGCTAATATTAAAACATTAGAAGAAAATTACGATTTTTTCTGTGGTATAGCTTCAACAGAAAACGAAATTTCTTTAAGTGTTTTAAATAAAAATAAAATAGATTATAACTTGCTTGATGTGCGTGAAAATTGGGAACGCGAACAGCATCATATTGGCGGGTTACATATTCCTTTAAATCAATTACCAAAAAGATATCAAGAAATAAACACAAATAAACCGCTGGTTGTTTATTGTAAATCTGGCGCACGTAGTAAACATGCTATACAATTTTTACAAGAAACTTTATCAAGTAATGTAAAGCTTATAAATTTAAAAAACGGACTTTCAATTTAATTATAAATTAAAAGAGAATTTCCACTTTGTTGTATTCTATAGTTTTTTAAAGCGCATTGCAATGTAGCATCATCGTTACCACTTAGTTCTCCGGTAACAAAATTATAGGTATTTCCATCACCACACTCGCTAGTACCAAATAAGCCGTTTGGAACAATATTTCCGCAAGTTTCAGGTAAATAATTAGGGTCGCTAGCATCCCAAGCCATGTAACCCGAACCTGTATTTGCTATTATTATGCCATCGTTTCCGTAACCAGAAATATAAATAGAATTACCTACAAACGACAGCTCGCTATATTGTGGTAGCGTAAGGTTAATTGTTAAATTAACATCTATATCTAATAAAAAATTACAATTTTCGTCTTCGTTAATACTTCCGCTACAGCTAAAAAGAATTAAAAAAAATAAACCTGTTATAAGGTGTTTCATGTGGTTTTAAATTTTGAGCCAATTTACAATAAAACACTTTTATTAAAAGTATGTTATAACTGTAAAAATGAATAAATAATTAAAAATTTTGTATTTTTGTTATTCAATCTCGTTTCTACGAGATTTTTTTTATGTTATCCCGATTGGTCGGGATTTTTCAGCTTTTATTAATAAATAAAACGATGAAGTTATGAGTAAAGTATCTTATTATACACCTGAAGGATTAAAAAAATTAAGAGAAGAGCTTAATAAGCTTAAAGATATTGAGCGCCCTAAAGCATCGCAAGCTATTGCTGAAGCCAGAGATAAAGGTGATTTAAGTGAAAATGCAGAGTATGATGCTGCTAAAGAAGCGCAAGGTATGTTAGAGATGAAAATTTCTAAAATGGAAGAAACTTTGGCTAATGCCAGAGTCATCGACGAGTCTCAGTTAGACACCTCTAAAGTTTTGGCGTTATCTATTGTAAAGATTAAAAACCAAATGAATGGTATGGAAATGACTTATACTTTGGTTGCAGAAAGTGAAGCAGATTTAGCTTCAGGGAAAATTTCAGTTAATTCCCCAATAGGTAAAGGTTTATTAGGTAAATCTGTTGGCGATGTTGCAGAAATTAAAGTACCAAGTGGTATTATGAAATTTGATATCGTAGAAATTTCTAGATAACATCAAACTAAAAAATAATAAAAAAGATTCTTAGTCTTCGAGGTTAAGAATCTTTTTTATATTTACAAATATGCTTAAACCCCTCAATGTAAATGGCTACAATATTCACAAAAATTATTAATGGAGAAATACCGTGTTACAAAATTGCCGAAACAGACGATTTTTTTGCTTTTTTAGATATTAACCCCAATGCAAAAGGGCATACACTTTGTATTCCAAAAAAAGAGGTTGATAAATTATTTGATTTAGATGAAGCCACATTTAATGGTTTAATGGCCTTTTCAAGAAAAGTAGCAAAAGCCATAGAAAAAGCTATACCTTGTAATCGTGTAGGGTTAACCGTAATTGGTTTAGAGGTGCCCCATGCACATGTACATTTAATTCCTTTAAATGCTATGGATGATGCCAAATTCACTAAAAAAGAAAACTTAACAACCGAACAGTTTAAAGAAGCCGCAGAGGCAATTAAGTCTTATTTGTAAATTAACTAAAAAGTTGTAATTTATTGAAAATTAAAAACTATTATTATGTTTTTATCTATCAGTATAGCTATTATGGCCTTTTTGTTAATTACGTTTTTGTATTGGAAACTTACACGAAATTACGCAGAGAAAATTTACGGTAAAAAACAATGGAAAACATGGGTATCACGTACCTATTATTGGCATGGTGTTCTCTATGTTAGTGGAGGTTTAACCGTGCTAATTATTTTTCTTCTTAAAGCAAATAATCTTCTAGTTTTTTAGACTAAAGTAAGCACTAATTGCAATAATTATAATTATAATAAAGGCAAGTGCAATCCAAAACGGATTTTTGTAATTTAATACCTTATCTGGAGTGTTTAGTTTTTTATGATAATCGAAAACACGTTCAATATCTTCAGTCCATTGTACAGGGTAAATAGTAGATTCGCATTTACTACAAGTTAAAGTGTTACTAACGTTTGTAGTAGCGTTTTTATAAAAACTAGTTTCTATAATTTTTTGCTTAAATGTTAAGCATAAACCCTCATTATTAAAACAAACCGGACAGTTATTTTTTAAAGGAATCTCGGATAATGTAATGAATGTTTCTGGCATGGTTAATTTTTTCGTTTTAGTTGAATTTGAATAGTGGTTCCTTTACCTATTTCAGAATGTAAAACCTTTATTTTTCCATTATGAAAATCTTCAATAATACGCCTTGTAAGCGATAAACCCAAACCCCAACCACGTTTTTTAGTGGTAAACCCGGGTTCAAAAATTTTATTAAAATCTTTTTTAGCAATACCTTTTCCGGTATCGGTAACGTTAATTTTTATATCGTTTTCTATGTGCGAAATGGCAACCATAAGTTTGCCTCGGCCTTTCATGGCATCAATGGCATTTTTTACTAAATTCTCAATAACCCAACTATAAAGTTGTTTATTAAGATTTACGATAATTTCTTCGTTTGGGATCTTTATTTCAAATTCAATGAGTTTTGATGCTCTTGTTTTTAGGTAATCAAAGGAGGTTAAAGTTTCCTCAATAATATTAGAAGCTTCTAAAACGGGAACCGAACCTATTTTGCTAAAACGCTCGGTTATGGTTTGTAAACGATCTATATCTTTTTCAATTTCAACAATATAATCAGGGTTGGTATTTTCTGTCTTTAAAATTTCTGTCCAACCAATTAAAGATGATAGTGGTGTACCTATTTGGTGTGCTGTTTCTTTAGCCATACCCGACCATAGTTTGTTTTGGGTGGCAATTTTACTACTTCGGTAAAAGAAATAAATGACGGCAGCGAATAAAAATATAATTAAAAATAGAGCTAAAGGGTAATATTTTAGCTTATTTAAAAGTGGTGAGTTTCCGTAGTAAATGGTGCTAATTACTTTTCCATCTAATTTTACTTTTATGGGTTTATTTTCTTCTTGAAATTTAGCAATAAGCTTTTTTACAGCTATAGAATCATTAATTCTATTTTCGTCTATATTGTTAAAATCGTAGTTGCCATCTTCGGCAACCATAATCATAGGAGTGGTTTTATTGCTGGTAATTACCTTTAGCGGTAAGTTGCCTAAATCCATTTCTAAATTGGTAGTTTTTAGCAAATCGGTTTGAGCAAACGACCAATTTTCCATTTTAATACGCTCTTCTTCTTTAAAATGTTGAAAAAACTCAAATGTTTTCCACAAAATAAGAGACACTATGGCAAAAGAAGCGAGAATAATAACCCAGCGAAATAAATTGCTATGCTTACTTAAAATCATTAACAAAAAAATTTGTTCGGTAATATAATGCAATTCTGTTAATATTATTGTTTAAGTTGTTAGTAAATCGGTTTTTAGTTGCAGTATAGATTGGTTACATTTGTACCCAGATAAGAGCATGCAAACAATTACATAAAAAAGCATTAACTTGTTGCTAATATGGTGTTTGTATAAAATATCACAAAAATATTAAAGTTATTACATAAGCAATAAATAGAGATATATGGAAGTTCAAGGAAGAGTAAAAGCAATTGGAGAAACTCAAACATTTGGTAACAACGGTTTTAGAAAAAGAGAAATAGTTGTAACTACAGAAGAACAATATCCACAACATATTATGGTGGAGTTTGTTCAAGATAAAACCGATTTGTTAAACAACTATAAAGTTGGGCAACAGGTTAAAATTAATATTAATTTAAGAGGTAGAGAATGGGTAAACCCACAAGGAGAAACTAAGTACTTTAATTCGATTCAAGGATGGAGAATTGAAGCAGTTCAAGGCGAAGCTGGAGGAGAAAATTTACCACCAGTGCCACCTGCTGATGCATTTGAACCTGCTGGTGATTTAAATGAAGATGATCATGACGATTTACCATTTTAACAATACCCTGAATTTTTCAGGATTTCATAATATAAAAACCTTTCAGTTTACAATTGAAAGGTTTTTTATTTTAATATTTAATACAATAGTTTATGGTTCACAGATTAACAGAACATTTATGGTTTCCAAACACTTCTGAAGCAATAACAGACGGTTTATTGGCAGTAGGTGGCGATTTATCTGTTAACCGATTATTATTGGCATACCGCTCCGGTATTTTTCCTTGGTTTGATGCAGAACCAATTTTATGGTGGTCACCAGATCCTCGATTTGTATTGTTTCCAGAGAAGATTAAAGTATCTAAGAGTATGCGACAGGTTATAAGAAAAAACATGTTTAAAGTAACTAAAAATAAAGCTTTCAAAGATGTTATTTTGGCTTGTGCAAAACAAAAGCGAAAAGACCAAGACGGAACATGGATAACTAATAGCATGATTAAAGCTTACACAGAGTTGCATAAACTTGGTTACGCTATATCGGTTGAGGTTTGGCAAAACGATTTATTGGTAGGAGGATTTTATGGTATAGATTTGCATAACGGAGTATTTTGTGGGGAAAGTATGTTTGCTAAGGTTAGTAATGCGAGTAAAGTGGGTTTTATAACTTTTGTGAAAAATAATGATTATAAACTTATAGACTGCCAAGTGCATACAATACATTTGGAGAGTTTAGGCGCCGAAAATATAGCAAGAGACCAATTTTTAAATTTTTTAAAAAAGATTTAACCTTAAATAAACAGATATCTCTTGGTGTCTAAAATTTATTATCGTAATATTGCAATATTAAAATAATAATTATACTAGAACCATGAAAAAATTAAGTTTTTTAGATAAGAATTTAACGCTTTGGATATTTATAGCTATGGCTCTTGGAGTTGGTTTAGGTTATTTTTTTCCAAACTTTCCAAATTTTATTAATTCTTTTAATCGAGGTACAACCAATATTCCTATCGCAATAGGTTTAATATTGATGATGTACCCACCGTTAGCTAAAGTTAACTATGCCTTGTTGCCTAAGGTTTTTAGTAACACAAAAATTCTTTCAATATCACTACTTTTAAACTGGGTTGTTGGGCCAGTTCTTATGTTTGTTCTAGCTATTACTTTTTTAAGAGATTATCCAGAGTATATGGTTGGTCTTATTTTAATTGGTTTAGCTCGTTGTATAGCCATGGTTTTAGTGTGGAACGATTTAGCAGAGGGAAGCAGTGAGTACGGAGCAGGTTTAGTAGCATTGAATAGTATTTTTCAGGTATTTGGTTATAGCTTTTATGCATGGTTATTTATTACCAAATTACCTCCGCTTTTTGGTTTTGAAGGAGCTATTGTAGACATATCAATAGCAACCATAGCCGAAAGTGTTGCTATTTATTTAGGTTTACCATTTTTAATGGGTATTTTAAGTCGTTTAATTTTGGTAAAATTAAAGGGAGAAGATTGGTATACAAAAAAGTTTATACCCACTATTTCTCCATTAACCTTAATAGCACTTCTGTTTACAATTATTATTATGTTTTCTCTTAAAGGAGAACTTATAGTTGAAATACCAATGGATGTATTAATAATTGCTGTACCACTTTTAATTTATTTTGGTTTAATGTTTATTGTTGGGTTCTTTTTTACAAAAGCAATGGGTGCAGAATACGATAAAACTGCAGCCGTAGCCTTTACAGCAGCAGGCAATAATTTTGAGTTGGCTATTGCAGTAGCTATAGCTGTTTTTGGTTTAAATTCTGGTCAAGCTTTTACAGGAGTTATAGGGCCATTAGTAGAGGTTCCAGCTTTAATATTACTTGTAAAAGTATCTTTCTGGTTAAAGAAAAAATATTTTGCTTAAAAATTTAGTGTAAATTGCTTTAAGACCCTTGTGTGTTATTTAGTAGATGCTTGGGTCTTTAAATTTACAATTTTAATACAGCTGAAGTTAATAAGTAAAGGCTATGTTTAGCAAGTACATTAAAAGCTTCCAACCTATATTCTAAACCTGTTTGAAGTTTTAAAGTTTCCGAAATTTGCCATCCTATTTGAGTCATAGTTCGTTCATCAAATTCAGGAGTGTCTTTTTTGCTAAAGCTCCAGAGTCCTTCTAAAGCACAAAATAAATAAGGTTCACCAACATCTAATTTTTCACCATTTAAAGGGAAGTCTACGGCAAACCTATAGCGTTGCCTAAAAATAGTTTTTGTGTCTAAAATACGCTGTTCAGCCCGTACTCTGTGGCCAAATCTAAAACTGTGCCTTTGTTTTTTGTAGTTAAATTGTTGGGTAAATCTAACTTCGCCACTTCCTGTGTTAAATAAATCTCTGTTTCGGTAATAAATTCCTAAACTTAAATCGTGATTAATATTTAATTTAAAAGTTGAAAAATGATAGACATCCATTTGCTGCTGTTTGTATCCAAAACTATCATCCGGATTTAAAAAATAGCGTGAACGTGCAGCAAAGTTTACACTATAATTTTTTGTAGCCTTATGGCTAACAGAAATAGACGATTCGCCCATTAAGGTTAAATTGTTTTGGCCAGAAACCGATAAACAAAAGAAAAGTAAAAGAAATAATAAAGGTTTAAAATAACGCATGCTCGTACGACGATGAAGATATCGGTCTTGATTTTTCAAATTCGCCTGTAAATTTAAAAGTAAATTCTTTGAATAAACGGTCTTTTTCAGATTTTATTTCTGCAATAATTTCAAAATGGGTGTGTTTTCCAATCGGATTTTCAAGAATATAATTAATAAAATCTGTATCTGTTTTAGTCGTTTTGTTAATGTATTGTTCTTGTATTTTTATAAAACTATATTTGTCAAAATTTGTTTTAAAGTAAGTTGTAATCTGTTGTAAAGCGCCTTCAGGAATATGTTTTTGTTTTATAATAATTTCAATATCTTCAAGTTTGCCTAAGGTGTCAAACTCTACGCTATAATGCAATTTGTTATACTTAAATTTAGCTTCATAACTTTTGTTTTTACCATCAATTTCTTTAAAAAATTTTAGTCTTTTTAATGGTTTTTTAGTGTTATTAAAATAATTATAGGCAGGTTTAGGAAATTGAAAATCAGGAATGCGTTCTTCTTTTTCATTTTTTGTTTGAGCTTGTAATAAGCAAGACCAAAATAATAAAATTATAATGTTATACTTCATGATATCTAAAACAATTAATTTCGTGATCGTTAACCATTCCGGTGGCTTGCATAAAGGCATAAACCACTGTTGAACCTACAAATTTAAAACCGCGTTTTTTTAAATCTTTACTTAAAACATCACTCAAAGTGGTATTTGCTGGTACATCTTTGTAGTAATTTATATGGTTTTTTATTGGTTTTCCATCAACAAATGTCCAAATATATTTACTAAATGTGCCAAATTCTTCTTGAATTTTTATAAAAGCTTGGGCGTTAGTAACTGTAGCTTTTACTTTTAGTTTATTTCTTATAATACCTGGGTTTTGTAGTAAATCATCAATTTTATTCTGCTTATATTTTGCAATTTCTTCATAATTAAAATTATTGAAGGCAACCCTAAAATTTTCACGTTTTTTTAAAATGGTTATCCAACTTAGTCCTGCTTGAAAGGTTTCTAAAACTAAAAATTCAAATAAAGTATCATCATCGTAAACAGGAACACCCCATTCTTTGTCATGATAAGCTTCATAAAGTGTGTCGCCTTCGCACCAGCCACATCTATGTTTAGTTTGCATAATTTAGTTGTAAGGTTTTAAGTAAATTTATGACAAATATCAGGGTATTAAAAAGATTGATGCCTTAAATTTGAAAAAGAATTTTACACCCAAAGTATTATGAATTCTATTATATCAGAAAGTTTAAAACGAGGTATTTCTTACGGCGATTACAGAGATTTATCAAAAAACCTTGTTTTAAATAATGCTACCACAGGACCACAACAAACCGAAGCGCTTATAAATTACACTAAGCTTAATGATAGGCGCATGAAACGTTGGGATAAAACTATAAAAGTAAACGATTTACAGCAACAAATCATTGCATCTAGTAAAAGGCCAATTACTTTATTAGCTATAACAGAAACTTGGTGTGGCGATGCTGCTCATGTTTTACCAGTTATAAATAAAGTGGCAGAATTAAATGATAAAATTAATTTAAAACTTGTTTTAAGAGATGAAAATTTAGAGCTTATAGATGCGTATTTAACTAATGGTGGACGTGCTATACCTAAAATATTATTTATTGATGATGAAACAGGTGAAGTGCTAAATACTTTTGGCCCAAGGCCAAGTGAAGCAACTAAAATGGTTGAAGCTTATAAAGCAGAACATGGTAAGTTAACGCCAGAATTTAAAGAAGATTTACAATATTGGTACAATAAAAATAAAGGGCAAAATATAATTAATGATTTTATTGACGTTTTAAAATCATTAACAGAATCTACTACTATTTCCCAATAAAATTAAAAGTGATAGTTCCTATTTGAGTTTGTTTACTAGCATCTGCACTAAAAACAGATTGCTTTGCGTATTCTAGAGCTTTTTCTTTTAGACATTGATTTTCTGAGGTAGATGAGTTATTTATGTAAGTATCGGTTACATGGCCTTCGCCGTTAACCGTAATATTAACAACTATTTTTCCATTTTCTTCACATAAATAAACAGGTATAGGTATGTGAACTCGCGATCTATCTTTTAATGAAAAGCTAATAGTACTTTTTGCATTATTATTCTTGTCTTGTTGTTTTTTTAGTAGCTCGTTAACTTTACTAAACTTATCTAATTCATCTTTATTTAATGATTTAGCTTCTTTTTGAGAATACTTTAGTTTTGACGTGTTAGGTCCTGCATCGAAACCTTCAAGATCGGGAACATAATCTTCTGGCGGAGCAATAGTTTTAAAGGCTTGAGCGAAATGTTCGTTTTGTTTTGCCTCGTTAAAAGCGTTATTAGTTTCTGCTTCTGAGTTTTTAGAAGATTCTTCTAAAGCTTTAATTTCTTGATTAACATCTTCAGGTAAGTATTCCTCTGGTTCTAGTTCGTAATAACTTTCTGCAGTATATAATTCTTGTTGTTTTAAACCAAAAATAAAAGTACAGAACACAACTACTCCTGAAAGTAAAAATGTGATTATAAGGGCTTTATGTTGATCTGTGAGAGTCAAATCTTAATTAAAAATATAAATAGGTTCTCGCAATATACGTAAAATTATGGAAATTAGCCGATATCAGGCTTTTAGGGTGTTTATAAAGGTTTCAATGCCTAATGCATTAGTTACATTAAAATCTCCAATTTTAGTGCGTCGTAAAGCCGATAAATGTGCGCCTGATTGTAGTGCTTTTCCAAAATCGTTTGCTAAAGAACGTATGTATGTGCCTTTACTACAAACAACTCTAAAATTAACATTTAAATTTTCGATGGAAGTAATTTCAAATTCAGAAATATTGATGGTTCTTGGTTTAATTTCAACGGCTTCACCAGCTCTTGCAAATTCGTATAAACGTTTGCCATCTTTTTTTACTGCAGAAAAAACTGGAGGAAACTGTTCAATATCTCCAATAAATTGTTTAGTGGTTTGATGTATTAATTCTTCTGTAATATGATCTGTTGGAAATGTTTCATTTATTTCGGTTTCTAAATCAAAAGAAGGTGTTGTACTCCCTAAAACAATGGTTCCTGTGTATTCTTTAACTTGAGCCTGAAATGTATTAATTTCTTTGGTTTTTTTACCCGTACAAATAATTAAAAGCCCAGTGGCTAAAGGATCGAGCGTACCTGCATGCCCAACTTTTATTTTTTTAATATTGAAGGCTTGACGTATTTCCCAGCGTAGTTTATTTACAGCCTGAAACGATGTCCAGTTTAAGGGTTTATCTATAAGTAAAACTTGCCCAGTTAGATAATCTTCTGCAGTTTTCATATTAATTAAATAAGGCAACTGCAATAGCAATAACACCAACTACAGCACAGTAAATAGCAAAGTAAGATAGTTTACTTTTTTTAACTAATGCAATCATCCAGGTACAAGCAAATAGTCCTGCCACAAATGCCGCAACAAAGCCAATAGAAAGCGCAGTGAAATTTTGACTTTCTAAAGAAATATCGCCACTTAAAACATCTTTAGCCATTTTACCAAAAATTAAAGGTACAACCATTAAAAATGAAAAGCGCGCAGCTTTGGTTTTATCGTTTCCTAATAAAACTGATGTAGAAATAGTTGATCCAGAACGTGAAATACCAGGCAACATGGCAATAGCTTGCGAAATACCTATTACAAAAGCATTTGCAAACGTTACTTTTTTGTTGGTGTCTTTAGCTTTGTCAGCTAAAAATAATAATAAGGCAGTAACAATAAGCATACAGCCAACAAGTAAAATGTTTCCTCCAAATAAGGCTTCAAGTTGTTCTTCAAAAAATAATCCAACTATAACAGCTGGAATCATTGAAATTCCAATTTTAACTATAAATTGTAAATCGTCGTTCCATTTAAACTTTAAGGCGCCTTTAATTAAATCTAAAATATCTTTTCTGAATACAACTATAGTACTTAATGCGGTTGCAAAATGAAGAACGACAGTAAATAGTAAACTTTCTTCTGGAACAGAATTATCACCTAAAATGGCTTTGCCTAATTCTAAATGGCCACTAGATGATACTGGTAAAAATTCGGTAAGCCCTTGAATAATTCCAAGAATTATAGCATCAATTATATTCATTAGTTTTCCTCAGGATTTAAAAGAATAGCATAGACCTCAAGACCAAAACCAATAAGAACTAGCATAGGTGCCAAACGAATACGTCTCCAGTTAAAAATTTCAGGGTTAAAAACATTAGGGTCGTCACTGCCGCCGCCAGACATTAAAATAAAACCTAAAGCTATAACAGCTAAACCAATAAACATAAATTTATAGTTTTTTTTGCCAAAAACAAAAGCTGGTTTTTTGCTTTCTTTTCGTTTTTGTTCTCCCATAATTTTTAATTTTTTACAAATAAAAGCAATTATTTTTTAGTAGTATAGTTGGTCGGTTTTTAAGTTTAAAAAACGTTGTGTTGCAAAATGGGTGCTTATCCAAGTAATAACAACACCTAGGGCAAAAATAAATAGAAATAGTAAACCTATTAAAATGGAGTTACTTAAAAGTTGTAACTCAGCAAAGGTTTTGTTAAGGTAATACAATACTATAGCCATTCCTATTAATGCTATTAAAGCACCAATCATTCCCAAACGAATGCTTTTCCAAACAAAAGGTTTGCGAATAAATTGTTTTGTAGCACCAACCATTTGCATGGTTTTTATGGTGAAACGTTTTGAGTAAACAGAAAGGCGAATGGAACTATTAATTAATAGTACCGCTATAACAGTAAAAATACCACTAATTAAAAGCACCCAAAAGCTTATTTTTTTAACGTTGTTATTCATAAGTTTCACCAAATCGTTGTCGTAGCTTACTTCATCAACAAAATCTTTGGTCAAGGCTTCGTTTGATATTTTTTCAAGATGTTCGGTAGTAACAAAATCTGCTTTCAGATAAACATCAATAGAGTTTTGTAATGGGTTGTAGCCAACAAAATCCATAAAATCTTCGCCGTTTTGGGCTTTCATAAATTCTGCCGCTTGTTCTTTCGATACGTATTCTGTGTGTTTAACATACTCGGCCATAGCCAAACTTTTTTCAAGTTGTTTGGTTTCAACTTCTTTAGCATTGTCTTTTAGATAAATAGTAACAACCACTTGTTCCTTAAAATGGTCGGAAACTTTTTTAGCATTCAACACCAATAAGCCCAACAATCCTACTAAAAATAAAACTAAGGCAATACTTAATACTACCGAAAAGTAAGATGAAATTAAACGACGTTTTTGATGTTTTTCAAACGATGAACTCATATAATGAATAAATTAATCACGTAAAAATATAAAACTAAACAACACAAAGTGTTTAAAATTACGCTTTTCAATAAAAACGATAATGCGGTTATTTTGTTTTAGCCTGTTTTATTTTTTTAGGTTTGCTAACTATATAAACTCCGGCAGCAACTAACAAACAACTAAAAATTTTAATAGGGTTTATATCTTTCGCATATTCGCTTTGCATAAAAACGTAAGCCAAAATGCTAACAATAATAAAGCTAACTACAGGTTGTAAATATACATAGCTGCTTGTAACCGAAGGTGCTAAATGTTTTAAAGCAAATATGTTAAATAAATAAGCAAAAAACGTAGTAAATAAAACGACATAACCAATGGTTAAAACGGTATGTGTAGTAAAACCACTAAAGTTTGTTTCTAAAAAAGCATTAACATTAAATGGCAGCGAAATAATAAAGCCTATTAAAAATATCCAACTTGAAACGGTAATGGCATGATATTTTTTCATCACAGTTTTTGCTATAACCAAGTATAAGCCATAACTACACGCGTTACCAAAAATTAGTAAATTACCTAAAAACGAACTATTCCCTTGTGCATTATTACCATAAAGAATTAAGGTAACAGCTCCAATTCCGGCAATTGTAATGCCTAATATTTTGTTTAATGTAATTTTTTCTTTTAAAATGAATAAACTGAAAACTAAAACTAAAACAGGGGTTGCAGTTTGTATAATAGAAGCATCAATAGGAGATGTTAAATTAATCCCATGAAAAAACAGCATTTGGTTTAAAGCACCACCAAAAAGACTGCATAAAAAAAGTTTTATAAAATCTTTTTTTTCAACACGTTCTTTAACAAATAATAGTTTGAGTAGCCAAAATAAAAAGGTGCAACTAGCTAGCCTAATAAAAACAAATGCAGTTGGCATAATTTTATCAGGCATAACACCTTTGGCAATAATGTAATTAGCTCCATAAATGGCATTTGCACCAAAAACAGCTAAATGAGCTTGAGTATTTTTATTAAACAATATATTACGTTTTATGCAGCGAAATTACAAATTGCTATAATAAAGCCTTGTTTTTATAGCATTAAAATTTGCTTTATGTAAATGTGTTCGTATTAATTGGCTCTTTTTCGTTTTAAAACGTAAATTTGCGCTTTCAAAAAATGTAGAAATAAACAGGATGAAATACAATTTCAACGACATTGATGCCAAATGGCAAAAATATTGGGCCGAAAACCAAACGTTTAAAGCTGAAAATAATAGCGATAAACCAAAATATTATGTTTTAGATATGTTTCCTTACCCAAGTGGTGCAGGTTTACATGTTGGGCATCCGTTGGGTTATATTGCATCCGATATTTATGCACGTTACAAACGTCACCAAGGGTTTAATGTTTTACATCCGCAAGGTTACGATTCGTTTGGTTTGCCAGCAGAACAGTATGCTATTCAAACAGGCCAACATCCGGCATTAACTACCGAAGCCAACATAAAAACATATCGCCGTCAATTAGATCAAATAGGATTTTCTTTTGATTGGAGCAGAGAAGTACGTACGAGTAATCCAGAATATTACAAATGGACACAATGGATTTTTATACAATTATTTAATTCATGGTATAATGTAGATGCTAATAAAGCTGAAGACATTTCAGAATTAATTAAAGTTTTTGAAAACGAAGGTAACGCCAATGTAAACGCTGTTGCCGATGAAGATATAACTGTTTTTTCTGCTGAAGAGTGGAATGCTTTTTCAAGCAAAAAACAACAAGAAATTTTACTTGGGTATCGTTTAACCTATTTAGCCGAAACCGAAGTAAACTGGTGTCCGGCTTTAGGAACTGTTTTAGCCAACGACGAAATTGTAAATGGCGTTTCAGAACGTGGTGGGCATCCTGTGGTGCGTAAAAAAATGACCCAATGGAGCATGCGTATTTCTGCTTATGCCGAACGTTTATTACAAGGTCTAGAAACTATCGATTGGACAGATTCGCTTAAAGAAAGCCAACGTAACTGGATTGGTAAATCGGTTGGTGCATCGGTAACTTTTAATGTTATTCCTAATGATGCTGTCATTTCGAGCGTAGTCGAGAAGCCTCAAATTGAAGTATTCACCACGCGTCCCGATACCATTTTTGGTGTAAGTTTCATGACATTGGCACCAGAACACGATTTAGTATTACAAATTACAACACCAGAACAAAAAGCTGAGGTTGAAGCCTATATTGAAGCCACCGCAAAACGTAGCGAGCGCGAACGTATGGCAGATGTTAAAACCATTTCGGGTGCATTTACTGGTGCTTATGCAGAGCATCCGTTTACCAAAGCCCCTATTCCAATCTGGATTGGCGATTATGTGCTTGCCGGTTACGGTACAGGAGCTGTTATGGCAGTGCCTTGTGGCGACCAACGCGATTACGATTTTGCAAAGCATTTTAATATTGACATTATAAATATTTTTGATGGTGTAGATATTAGCGAAGAAGCTTACGCATCAAAAGACAATGTAAAAATTGCCAATAGCGATTTCCTTAACGGAATGAACTATAAAAAAGCCACAAAACATGCCATTTACGAATTAGAGCAAATTGGGCATGGTCAAGGCAAAACCAATTACCGTTTACGTGATGCTGTATTTAGTCGTCAGCGTTATTGGGGTGAGCCATTCCCTGTGTATTATGTAGACGGTATGCCGCAAATGATTGATGCCAAACATTTACCAATACAATTACCAGAAGTTGAAAAATATTTACCAACCGAAACAGGCGAGCCACCATTAGGAAATGCCAACGTTTGGGCTTGGTGTACAGAAACCAATTCGGTTGTAGAAAATAGCAAAATAAATAATACAACGGTGTTTCCTTTAGAGCTTAATACCATGCCAGGTTGGGCAGGAAGTTCATGGTATTTTAACCGATACATGGATGCTGGTAATATAGAAGCCTTTGCAAGTAAAGAAGCCTTAAATTATTGGAAAGAAGTTGATTTATACATTGGCGGAAGCGAGCATGCCACTGGCCACTTATTATACGCTCGTTTTTGGCAGAAATTTTTATTTGATAAAGGATTTGTGCCGGTTGCTGAATTTGCAAAAAAACTGATTAACCAAGGTATGATTTTGGGAACTAGTGCTTTTGTTTATAGAGCAGTTCCTCATTTTATTATTTCAAATGAGGAGCAAGAAAGTAACAAAGAAAAATACGAAGAATTAATTAACAGATTACCAAGTACGTTTCATTCAAAAGATTTAATTGAAAAATATTTTACGATTGAAAAAAAATCTAATTTTTCTAATGATAAATTTTTAGAATTAAAGGCTTTATATGAAAAATATAATACAGATAATCTAGATTTAGAAGCATTAGTTATTGAATGGCAAAAGTTACATGCTGATGTGTCTTTTGTAAATGCTTCTGATGAGTTAGATGTTGAAGCTTTTAAAAACTGGCGCGCAGAATATAAAGATGCCGAATTTATTTTAGAAGATGGCATTTACAAAGTTGGTCGTGAAGTCGAAAAAATGTCGAAATCAAAATACAACGTTGTAAACCCAGACGATATTGTAAAAGATTACGGCGCCGATAGTTTACGTTTATACGAAATGTTTTTAGGGCCTTTAGAGCAATACAAACCTTGGAATACTGCTGGTATTACGGGTGTGCACAATTTCTTAAAGAAACTTTGGAAGTTGTATGCAGACGATAACGGACTAAAAGTTACCGACGCAGAACCAACCAAAGACAACTTAAAAACGTTACATAAAACCATAAAAAAGGTACAGGAAGATATTGAGAATTTCTCTTTTAATACTTCGGTGTCTACATTTATGATTGCTGTTAACGAGTTAACCCAACAAAAATGTACAAGCAAAGCTATTTTAGAGCCTTTATTGGTTTTAATTTCGCCTTATGCGCCACACATTGCCGAAGAGCTTTGGAGCCAGTTAGGAAATAGCGAGTCTATTTCTACAGTACTGTTTCCTGTGTTCGATGAAAGTCATTTAATTGAAAGCAGTAAAAATTACCCTATTTCGTTTAACGGTAAAATGCGTTTTACGCTAGAATTACCAATGGATATGAGTAAAGATGACATTGAAAAAACCGTAATGGCGCACGAAAAAACACAAGAACAATTAGCAGGCAGAACGCCTAAAAAAGTGATTGTAGTGCCAGGAAAAATTGTAAATATTGTAGGTTAAATTTAGTTTTCTTTTAAACTATATGTTATTTGGGAGTTGCACGTTGCGTTAGGGATTGAAGCGGCATCCTTTTTTTGAAGTATGAGAAAAAAGATATAGCGTAAAGCCCGACGCCGACCTTAGGAGGTGTAACGCCCAAATTTTTATTTAAATTATACCATTTTTATTATGGAAATTGTAGGTTTTGTTGCCGCATTTTTAACTACTGCTGCCTTTTTGCCACAAGTGTATCAAACTTGGAAAACTAAAGATGTTACAAGTTTATCTATGCCCATGTTAACCATGTTTTTTGTGGGTATTATATTGTGGCTAATTTATGGTATTAGTATAAACAGCCCATCAATGATTGTGGCTAATAGCATAACGGTAATTTCGGCGTTTATGTTAGTTTACTTCAAAATTAAATACGCAAAAAAATAGCCTGTTTTTTTAAATTTTTCTAGTATTAATTATTGTAATTTTTAAAGTTACTAAAATTCTGTTTTTATTTTTTTTATTTTAATAAAAATGAGGTTTTCCATTTTTTACATTACAATATATAATTAATTCGTTGTAAATTGCTTTAATAAAATAATCTAAATTAATTATTGATGAAAATTGGTGTTCCAATAGAAATTAAAAACAACGAAAACCGTGTAGGTATGACGCCTTCTGGGGTTTTTGAACTAACTAAAAGAAACCATACGGTTTATGTGCAAAAAAATGCAGGATTTAATAGTGGTTTTTTAGATGAAGATTACATTGATGCCGGAGCAACTATTCTAGATACCATAGAAGATGTTTACGCTACAGCAGAAATGATTGTTAAGGTTAAAGAACCTATAGCCGAAGAATATGGTTTAATAAAAGAACACCACACTGTGTTTACTTATTTCCATTTCGCATCTAGCGAACCTTTAACAAATGCAATGATAGAAAGTAAAGCAGTTTGTATTGCTTACGAAACTGTTGAGGCGGAAGATGGCTCGTTACCGTTGTTAATTCCAATGTCTGAAGTTGCAGGAAGAATGTCTGTGCAACAAGGGGCTAAATATTTAGAAAAACCAATTAAAGGTCGTGGCATCTTGTTGGGAGGCGTACCAGGTGTTCCGCCAGCAAAAGTTCTAGTTTTAGGAGCTGGTATAGTAGGGTATCAAGCGGCTAAAATGGCTTCCGGTTTAGGAGCGCAAGTAACTATTATGGATATTAACATGAAAGCACTTAGGTATGTAAGTGATTCTATGCCAAATAATGTTATTAGTGAGTTTTCTAGCGAATACAATATAAGAAAGCATATTAAAGATGCCGATTTAATTATTGGTGGGGTTTTAATTAAAGGAGCAAAAGCACCTAAGCTTATTACTAGAGATATGCTTAAAGAAATGAAACCAGGAGCTGTAATGGTTGATGTGGCCGTAGATCAAGGTGGTTGTTTTGAAACTACCAAGCCTACAACTCACCAAGATCCTACTTACGTAATAGATGAGGTTGTACATTACAGTGTAGCCAATATGCCAGGAGCAGTACCTTATACCTCTACAATGGCTTTAACTAACGTAACATTACCTTATGTTATTAAATTGGCAAATGATGGTTGGGAAAAGGCATGCGAAAATAATAAAGCCTTACAAAAAGGATTAAATATTGTAAACGGAAAAATTGTTTATAAAGAAATAGCTGAAGCTTTTGACTTAGAGTTTGAAAAAGCTTAGGTTTTACTTAAGAGTGATATGTAAAAACGGAAAATACACAATGCTATTTTCCGTTTTTTTTATTTATATACTGACAGAATATCATTTTAACAACATTGGCTTTATTTTTGTTATATTTAAATCGTTAAACTAAAAATATTAAAATAATGATTGGTACAGGATATATGGGTTACTACATTTTAATGGGGGCTATCTCTCTTGTGAGTTGGTTGGTTAGTAATCAATTAAAAAGAAAATTTAAAAAATACTCTCAGGTTCATTTACGTAACGGTATGAGTGGTGCCGAAATTGCAACAAAAATGTTGTCAGATCATGGTATAAGAGATGTTGAGGTTATATCAACACGAGGGCAATTAACAGACCATTATAACCCTAAAAATAAAACGGTTAATTTAAGTGAGGTTGTTTATAATCAACGAAATGCTGCTGCTGCTGCTGTTGCAGCTCACGAAGTTGGTCATGCTGTTCAGCATGCGCAAGCTTATCAGTGGTTAACAATGCGTTCTAAATTAGTGCCCGTTGTTCAGGTTACATCAAGCATGTCGCAATGGGTTGTTTTTGGTGGTATTGCTTTAATGGCATCAAACGCTATTGGTGGATTAGGGCAGTGGGTAGCTATAGCTGGATTGGTAATGATGGCTTTTGCAACATTATTTAGTGTTATTACTTTACCTGTAGAGTACGATGCAAGTAACCGTGCTTTGGCTTGGTTAAAAAATAAAAATATGGTAACACCAGATGAGTATGTAGGTTCTGCTGATGCTTTAAAATGGGCTGCAAGAACTTATTTAGTTGCTGCAATTGGTGCTATTGCTTCGTTATTATACTGGGCGCTTCAAGTTTTTGGAGGTCGCGATTAGTAATTAAATATCAATAAAAAAATAACAAAGCCAGAGCATAGCTCTGGCTTTGTTTATAGTATTTTGAATGTGTTTATTTTAGTTTAAAACTTAGTCTGGCAAATAAGAAACGTCCACCAATGCCAAATTGTTGAGACCTTCTGGACCAGTCGAAACGCCCACTACTTCTATTAGCTTCAATAGCTCTATCTGGATAGATGTCAAATAAATTATTAGCTCCAATGGTAAGTGTTAGGGCATCTGTAGCTTGGTAACCAAAAGATAAATCGGTTACTATTTTAGATGAAAACTCTTGCTGATTGGCTACTGTATTAGTGGCTTCAGAAACAGGGCCAAAATACACATTGCGTAAAAACATATTAAATTTATTAACGGTGTAATTGTTAGTTAAATTTACTTTTGTTCTAGGTACAGCTTCTTCTAAATAAATTCTACTAGACTCGTCAAAATAAGTTTCTACCAAACCAGCCTCTTCTAATACATCAGAAGCTTTTATGTCACCAACACGTATGGTTTTAGAAAAAGTACCAGATAAATCGGTTACCAATCTTCCGTTTGTGCCAATATTAGCTTTGTGAGTAATTACGATATCTAAACCTTTAGATTCTGTATCGATGGCATTCGCAAAAAACGCAGCTCCCGATGCGTTAGCTTGTGTTAATAAGCTGGCTAATTCTTCGTTAGCATCGTCTATATAATCGCCGTTATCATCAGTTTGTGGTTCAAAAGTTCCTGTGTAAACAACACGATCATCTATAGCAACAAAATAAGCATCTGCAGTAATGCTTAAGTTAGCATCTGGAATTTTTGCAGTAATACCTACACTAGCACTTTTTGAGGTTTCTTCTTTAAGTGCAGGAATGCCTAATAATGTTGCTACTTTACTGTCGTTTGAAAAGGTGCCTACTTCTTGTGCAATACCATCAACAAAAATAGTAGAAACCGAGTTGTAGTTTAATTGATGAAGTGAAGGTGCTCTAAAGCCAGTGTTTACTGCGGCTCTAATGTTTACATTATCACTTGCTTTATATCTAGTAGCTAGCTTAAAGTTGATAGTCGATCCAAAATCTGAATAATTTTCGTAGCGTGTAGCAAAACTTGCTAAAAATGCTTCAGAAAAATCGGCTTCTAAATCAAAATAACCGGCAACACTATTTCTGTCTCTAGATAATTCGTTAGTAGGCCTAAATCCAGGAAATACTTGTGAGCCTCCAGGTCTAGATTCACCAAAGAAATCTTGAGCAGCCACTTGTGTTGATGTAGTTATTAATTCGCCGTCTGCAGTATATTGTCCATAAGAAGCTTCTTCACCAGCATAAATTTCATAGGTTTCTAATCTATATTCCGCACCAAAAGCTATGTTTAATCCGTTTAATACATCATCGTGAAATTTATTAATATCTAAATTAACGGTGTTTTGTGCAAAACTAAATCCGCCAGCATCAAAAGTAAATGGCGACGCGTTTTGCATGGAAGCGTTGTAGGTGTTTCCAATAACGTACAAAAATTCGTTTTTACCCCAAGTATTACTTAAATCTACATTCCAATCATTTATTTTTCCCTTTATACCAAAAGCAAAAGACTGATCTGTAATGGTTGAGTTTATTTCAGGCAAAAAACCATTCATATATGCAGGGGTGTAGGTTCTACTTTGGTTTGGTAATCTATAGAATCCTGCTGAGTTTCCTTTTCTTGAGCTAATACCAGCAAAAGAGTATAATTCTGTACCTTGGTCGTCTACAGGTAAAGAGAAGTTACCAAAAAAGCGGCCACCCCTCACTTCGCTTTGTCCAACACGCATATTAAAATCACTTCGTTGTAAACCTCTAGCAGCTAACTCTGCTTCGGTATTATCTGCGCTTAAAATAGCTTGTAATTCTTCTTTTGTTGCGGTTTGGCTTAAGCCTAATCCTGCTTCGTTTCCGTATTGTATAACATCATCAACATCATCGTCTAATAAATTTGCGATATCATATCCGTCTGCATTTGCAAAACGCTCCACAGTATTATATAAATTAAACACATCGCCTTCCCATTCTTTCATTCGGTTGTATGAATCTCTAAAATCGAAATCTCCAGTTAGATTAATAAAACCCCCATTTTTACCAAGAGGAATACCATAGTTAGCGCTTATATTAATGGTTTCGCCATCAACACCACCAGTTTGCCCGTTGGCGTTTTTTGAAAAGTTGGCTCCGGTAGTCATGTTTAAAGTAAGTTCGCTAACACTACTATCTAATACAATATTGATTACACCAGCAATAGCATCCGATCCGTATTGTGCTGCGGCACCATCACGTAAAACCTCTAAGCGTTTTATTGCTCCAGAAGGAATAGCATTTAAATCGGTACCAACACTACCTCTACCAAAAGTACCATTAACATTAACAAGTGATGAGTTGTGTCTTCTTTTACCATTAATTAAAACTAAAACTTGGTCTGGACCTAAGCCTCTTAGCGAAGCAGGGTCAATGTGGTCTGTGCCATCTGAAATGGTTTGTGTATTTGATGTGAAAGAAGGGGCTACAAAGTTTAAAATTTGATTTAAATTTACTTGAGGTCCAGCAGAAGTTAATTCAGAAATGTCAATAACATCAACAGGAACAGGTGTGTCTGTTGCTGTTCTTGCTGGGTTTCTAGAACCTACTAGAATAACTTCATCTAATGCAACACCAGATTTTAAAGAGACATTTAATGTTGTTCCTGTAACTGTAATTTCTAGAGTATCGTATCCAACATACGAAAATATAAGTACATCGCCATTATTGGCTGTAACAGTATAATTTCCATCAAAATCTGTAGTTGTTCCTGTGGTTGTTCCTTTAACAACTACCGATACACCAGGTAATGGTCCGGTTTCATCCTTAACAGTTCCGGTTACCTCTTGAGCAATAATGGCACTTGTGCTTAGAAAAAATAGAAACGCCATAATGGGTTTTAATTGTAAAAATTGTTTCATGTTTAGTTTTATTTTAAGTTAATTTCTTCTAAGATAATGATTTATAAAAATATAATAAGAAAATACAACAATTGAATTTTTAGTCTTATTAAGTTTTAATTGATAAATACATAATTTTTTAATTGGTTTATGGGTGTGATTTTAAATATTCATATAAAAATTAAACGTATTTTATACGTTTAATAAAAATAACTTAAAGCAATTTTTATGTTTTATCAAAAAAGACAATTAATAAAACTAATACTATTTAGTATTTATTAAATTTGCACGATTAAAATTTCGATATGTACAGAAGTCATAACTGTGGTGAATTAAGAGCATCACATACAAATACAGAAATAACCTTAGCAGGTTGGGTGCAAGGTGTTAGAGATAAGGGGTTTATGGTTTACGTAGATTTGCGAGACCGTTACGGGATAACTCAATTATATTTTGATGAAGAGCAAACCGATAAAAAAGTTTTGGAAACCGCCCAAAAGCTTGGACGTGAATTTGTAATTCAAGTTAAGGGAAAAGTACAAGAGCGTGCTTCTAAAAATCCAAATATTCCAACGGGTGATATTGAGGTGCTTGTTTCGGACCTTACTATCTTAAACAAAGCTAAACTTCCACCGTTTACTATTGAAGATAAAACAGATGGTGGCGAAGATATTCGTATGAAATATCGTTATTTAGATATTAGAAGAAATCCAGTAAAAAACAGCTTAATTTTTAGGCATAAAGTAACTCAAGAAGTTCGTAATTACCTGTCTAATGCCAGTTTTATTGAGGTTGAAACGCCATATTTAATAAAATCTACGCCAGAAGGTGCTCGCGATTTCGTAGTACCAAGTCGTATGAATGAAGGGCAATTTTACGCCTTACCACAATCGCCACAAACATTTAAGCAATTGCTTATGGTTGGTGGTATGGATAAATATTTCCAGATTGTAAAATGTTTTAGAGATGAAGATTTACGAGCCGATAGACAGCCAGAATTTACACAAATTGATTGTGAAATGGCTTTTATTGAGCAAGAAGATATTTTAAATACCTTTGAAGGTTTAACACGCCATTTACTTAAAGAAATTAATGGTGTTGAAGTCGATAAATTTCCAAGAATGCTTTACGATGATGCCATGCGTTTATACGGAAACGACAAACCAGACATTCGCTTTGGTATGCAGTTTGGTGAGTTAAACCAAGTAGCTCAGCATAAAGATTTTGGGGTTTTTAATAATGCCGAATTAGTTGTTGGTATTGCAGTTCCTGGTGGAAATAGTTATACCAGAAAAGAAATTGATAAATTAATAAGCTGGGTAAAGCGTCCGCAAGTTGGAGCTTTAGGTATGGTTTATTGTAGATATAATGATGATGGAAGCTTTAAATCGTCTGTAGATAAATTCTACGATCAAGACGATTTAGCTAAATGGGCCGAAGTTACAGGTGCAAAACCAGGCGATTTAATTTGTGTGCTTTCTGGCGACACAAACAAAGTACGTGCACAATTAAGTGCCTTACGCATGGAACTTGCAGAGCGTTTAGGTTTGCGTAAACCAAACGAATTTGCGCCACTTTGGGTTATTGATTTCCCGCTTTTAGAATGGGACGAAGACACCGAGCGTTACCACGCCATGCACCACCCATTTACATCGCCAAAGCCAGGCCAAATTGAATTATTAAAAACAGATCCGGGTGCGGTTAAAGCAAATGCTTACGATTTAGTTTTAAATGGTAACGAAATTGGTGGCGGTTCTATTCGTATTCACGATAAAGAAACGCAAGCCTTAATGTTCGATTATTTAGGATTTACAGAAGATGAAGCTAAAGCACAATTTGGCTTTTTAATGGATGCTTTTCAATATGGCGCTCCTCCGCATGGTGGTTTAGCTTTTGGGTTAGATAGATTGGTAGCAATTCTTGGCGGCCAAGAAACCATTCGCGATTATATTGCATTCCCTAAAAATAACGCAGGTCGCGATGTTATGATTGATGCACCTGCACCAATTGACGATGAGCAACTCACAGAATTAAGCTTAAAACTTAATTTAAAATCATAATTTTAAAAAATCCTGCAAATGCAGGATTTTTTATTACTTTTAATTGGTACAGAAAAAACAAACTGAAAAAAATTAAAACCATGAAACAACTTTTACTTTGTGCTACACTTTTATTTTCATTAGTTGTTTTTTCTCAAGATATAACAGGAACCGAGTTGTTAGATAAAGCCATTGCGTATCACGATCCAGAAGGAAACTGGGAAACCTTTTCCGATTCCTTAAAAATAACGATGGACATTCCTGAAAAACCTAATCGAGAAAGTAAAATTTATATTGATTTACCTAACGAATATTTTTCAGTAAAAGCTGAAGCACAAGGTAAGGTTGTAGAATATATAGTTGATAAGGATAGTGTTATTATTGGATTTAATGGAGAAAAAAATCCTTCCGAAGCCATTTTAAAAGCAAACAAATTAAGTAAAAAGCGCGCATTGCTTTATAAAAACTATTACAGCTACCTATACGGTTTACCAATGAAGCTTAAAGATGAGGGCACTATTATTCATGAAAAAGTTGAAGACAAAATCTTTAAAGGAAAATCATACTTAGTTTTAAAAGCCACTTACGATAAAAATGTTGGTAAGGACACTTGGTATTTTTATTTTAATAAGGTTACTTATGCTATGGAAGTGTATCAGTTTTATCATGATGAAAGTAAAAATGATGGTGAATACATTTTGTTATCTGACGAGAAAGTAATCAGTAGTATAAAAATGCCAAAAATAAGAGCTTGGTACATGAATAAAGACGACAAACATTTAGGAACCGATATTTTAAATTAGTTTGAGGCTTCATGAAATTTAACCAACTATTACGAAATTTTTTAATTTGGAAATACAAACATATTTCCGAACGAAATTTTGTATATATTCTTAGTGTAATCGTTGGGTTTTTAGCAGGATTAGGCACTGTAACCTTAAGAAACATCACCCATTACATTAGGTTGCTTTTCGAAATCGATTTATTTAAAAACTACCAAAACTCGCTCTATTTTATTTTTCCAATTATAGGTCTTTTATTGGTTTATATTATAAAACAAACTTGGTTAAAAAAGCATATTGGTCATGGTATTTCTTCAACATTACATGCTATTTCAAAGTTAAAAGGCATCATTCCTAGGTATAATATTTATGCTTCATTAATTACAGCACCACTAACTGCAGGATTTGGTGGTTCGGTAGGGTTGCAAGGTCCTGCCGTAAGTGTAGGATCAGCTTTAGGTTCTAACTTAGGGCGTTTATTACACGTAAATGCGAATACCCGCATGTTGCTTATTAGTTGCGCCGCCGCCGGAGCTATGGCAAGTATGTTTAAAGCACCAATTGCCGCCATTATTTTTGCGGTTGAAGTATTTAGTTTAGATGTTGCTTTTGCATCTTTAATTCCGTTGCTGTTAGCATCGGTTTCAGCGGTAATAACCTCATATTTTTTCTTAGGCACCGATTTTTTATTGCGTTTCGAGTTAACCGATAAATTTCAAATAAACGATATTGCTTTCTATATCATTTTAGGTTTAGTAACCGCTTTTGCATCGGTTTATTTTTCAAAAGTATTTTTCGCCATTACCAATTTTTTCAAACAATTTGAAAGCAGAGCAAAACGATTACTTATTGGCGGTTTAGCTATCGGAACCATCTTATATTTTATTCCACCTCTTTACGGTGAAGGTTATGGTATAATGAACAACTTACTTAAAGGCGATCATCTTGCTGCTATTGGTACAACTCCTTTCGAGTTAGATTTAAATAATATCTGGATAGTTATAGCGCTGCTTTTAGGTATTTCAATTTTTAAAGCTATAGCCATGACAACTACTTTTGGTGCTGGCGGTGTTGGTGGAGTTTTTATTCCTACACTAGTTATGGGAAGCGCTTTAGGTAATGCCTTTGCTAAAATTGTAAATAATATAGGTTTAGGTTTTCATGTTTCAGAATCTAATTTCACATTAATTGGTATGACAGGGTTAATGGCAGGGGTTTTACATGCGCCACTTACTGCTATATTTTTAATTGCTGAAATTACCGGTGGCTACGAACTTTTCGTGCCGCTTATGTTAGTGTCAGCCATATCGTTTGCTATAACAAAATACTATATTTCACATTCTATTTACACCTTAAAACTAGCACAGCGTGGCGAGTTAATGACTCACGATAAAGACCAAAACGTGCTTATGGTTTTAGATATAAATAAAGTTATAGAAACCAATTTTATACCCTTAAAACCAGAAATGAGTTTAGGCGATATGCTTCACCAAGGCGTTTCAAAATCTACTAGAAATTTATTTCCGGTGGTCGACGATGATAATGCTTTAGTCGGTATTATTTTATTGGACGATGTTCGAGACATCATGTTTAATCAATCACTTTATAATACCACTTTCGTAGACGATTTAATGCACAACCCGCCAGATATAATCGATTACAATAACGATTCCATGAAAAAAATTATGGCGAAATTTCAAGACTCAAACGCTTGGAATTTACCCGTAATAAAAGACAATAAATACATGGGCTTTGTGTCAAAATCCAAACTACTTACGGTATATCGCCGAGAATTAATTAATTTTACAAAATCTTAATTAATAGCATGAAGTATTTAATAGGCATCATCTTTTTTGCAGCATTAGCAAGCATTATTTGTGGCTTCGTTTTACAAGTCCCTTACTCCGAAAAGCTCATAGGTTTTGGTGTAGTTGCCTTATTTTTTGTAGTCATCCCAATGTTTTCTTATCGCCACTGGAAAGATAAAGATGTAAAAGATTATATGCTCACCAAAGAAAATCTAGAAGCCATGCGAAAACGTGAAGGCGACAAACGTAAACTTTAATTATTTTTTTGGGCGTTACCCAAGGGTCGCGCTGTCATTACTCGCTACCTCCTACGTCGGTGAGCTCAAACAGGCCATTCCATCGCTAACGCAGCCACCAACATTATAATAGACTAATTACCTAAGTTCGATATAAAACTCATAAAAAACAGCTAAAAACTCAATGAAACAGGTAATTGTCACCTTGAGCGCAGTCGAAAGGTTCGCAACAAAAATATCAATTAGGTCCCGACTGAGCTCAATCTGACAAAATATATTAATTAAGGTTACGCTTTTCTACAAAAAAACGTTTTAATAATCTCGATGCTTCTTCGGCCAAAATGCCACCAGTCATTTTAGTTTTTGGGTGTAATTTAGTGTTTAAATTTATACAGCCGCGTTCTTCATCGCGAGCGCCATAAACAATTTTCCCAATTTGACTCCAATACAAAGCTCCAGCGCACATTTGGCAAGGCTCTAAAGTAACATAAAGTGTACATTTTTTAAGATACTTTCCGCCTAAAAAATTTGCTGCAGCCGTAATAGCTTGCATTTCGGCATGGGCCGTAACATCGTTTAAGGTTTCTGTTAAATTATGGCAGCGGGCAATTATTCTATCTTCTATTACAATAACAGCACCAACAGGAATTTCACCTTTATCAAAAGCAGCTTCGGCTTCCTGCAAAGCTTTTTTCATAAAATAGGTGTCGTCAAAAGGTTTTATCATGATAGCAAAAATACAAATTCAAACTTGTACTTTTGCGTTGTGCAAAATTCAATTTTAAATCAAATACAATCACCTACAGAACTACGTCTTTTGAATCAAAAGGACTTGCCTCAACTTGCCCAAGAGTTACGTGAGTTTATTATAAACATTGTAGCAACAAAACAAGGCCATTTAGGAGCGAGTTTAGGTGTTGTAGAACTTACAATTGCTTTGCATTATGTGTTTAACACACCAACAGACGAACTTATTTGGGATGTTGGCCATCAAGCTTACGGCCATAAAATTTTAACTGGCCGAAAAGCAGTTTTTCATACCAACAGGCAAATAAATGGTATTAGCGGTTTTCCAAAACGAGAAGAAAGTGAATACGATGCTTTTGGTGTTGGGCATTCGTCAACCTCCATTTCTGCAGCTTTAGGTATAGCTATTGCATCACAGTTAAAAGGCGATAATAAACATCATATTGCTGTAATAGGCGATGCCAGTATTGCTAGCGGAATGGCTTTTGAAGGTTTAAATCATGCCGGAGTTACCAATGCGAATTTACTCGTAATTTTAAACGATAATGCTATTGGTATAGACCCAAGTGTTGGAGCGTTAAAACAGTACTTAACCAATGTTAAAAAAGGCACACAAAAGCAAGATAATATTTTTGAAGCCTTAAATTTTAACTATTCAGGACCTGTTGATGGGCATAATTTAGAAGCACTTATTTCTGAATTAAACCGATTAAAAACCATAAAAGGCCCTAAATTTTTACATGTAATTACCACTAAAGGCAAAGGTTTAAAACAAGCAGAAAAGGACCAAGTAAAATATCATGCGCCTGGTAAATTTGATGCCATAACAGGTGAAATTATACCAAAAACTAAATCCGGCTACACTAAATTTCAAGACGTTTTTGGCGAAACCATAGTTGAATTGGCTAAGCTAAATGAAAATATTGTTGGAATTACGCCTGCAATGCCAACTGGAAGTTCTTTAAAATACATGATGGAAGAATTGCCGGAACGCGCCTTCGATGTTGGTATTGCCGAACAACATGCCGTTACTCTGGCTGCAGGAATGGCAACTCAAGGTTTAATTCCGTTTTGTAATATTTATTCGACCTTTTTACAACGGGCTTACGACCAAATAATTCATGATGTTGCTTTGCAAAAATTGCCTGTAATTTTTTGTTTAGATCGTGCCGGTTTGGTTGGTGAAGATGGTGCTACGCATCATGGTGTTTTCGATTTAAGCTATTTAAATTGCATACCAAACCTTATTGTTTTTGCACCAAGAAACGAGGTTGAGTTGCGTAACATCATGTACACTGCCCAATTGGGTTTAAATAAACCCATCGCTATTCGTTATCCTCGCGGAACTGGAAACATGCTTAATTGGAAATTACCGTTTAAACCTATTGAAATTGGAAAAGGCGAACAGCTAAAACAAGGGAAAAACCTAGCTGTTTTAAGTGTTGGAACCATTGCTAACAACATTGCTAATACGATTGAAAATTTAGAAGTTTCGCATTACGATATGCGTTTTGTAAAACCGCTTGATGAGGAGTTACTACATGACATCTTTAAAAAATATAGTACCATAATTACGGTTGAAGATAATAGTGTAAAAGGAGGATTTGGATCTGCAATTATAGATTTTGCTGCAAAATACAATTACAAAAACACCATTAAAGTTAAAGGTATTCCCGATAATTTTATTGAACATGGTAGTGTTGATGATTTACAGCGATTAGTTGGTTTAGATGTTAATAGTTTAAAAGCATTCTTTTTAAAGTTTTTATGATTTTTTCTGTTTTTAATTTGAAGAACTATTAATTCCGCTAACTTGAATTTGTTTATTTTTTAGCTTACTTTTAGCTGATACATTTATTACCAACTAACCACCAATTTTTAAATAACTAAATAACATGACGTTTAAACTTTCATTTAATTTTCCATTAGTAATATTTTTTTCTTTTGTAATTGTTTTTTCTGGATGCTCTAACAAAAAGGATTACACAATAAAAGTTTATCAAACTTCGCAAGCTGGAGATAACTTAAAGTTAATTTGTAATTATAATAATACTAAAGTATCTAATAACTTTCAGACTATACACTTAGAGTTAAACACAAACGAATTACACCAAGAATATTATGGTTTTGGAGCCTCGTTTACAGAGTCTTCTGCTTGGAATTTAGCAACAATTCCTGTGGAACTTCGTAAGGAAGTATTGAGCAAACTTTTTAGTCCAACTGATGGTGCTGGATTTTCGTTAACACGAACGCATATTAATAGTAGTGACTATTCTAATAACCACTATACCTATATTGATGATGGCGATGAAACACTTTCTGCATTCAGTATTAATGAAGATTTAAAAGGGTTTTCTGGAGAAGAAAATGATCAAGTTCGAGGTGTAGAGCTTGTAACGCCTGAATATGATTTAATTCCCATGATTAAGGAAGCGCAAGATATTTCTGGAGCGAATTTTAAAATTATAGCATCTCCTTGGAGTCCGCCGTCATGGATGAAAACAAATGAAACTTCAGAAATGACAAATGGTTTTTTAAAGCCAGAGTATTATAGTGTTTGGGCAAAGTATCTTTCTAAATATATTTCAGAATACAAGAAGCAAGGTATTAATATTTGGGCTTTAACACCTCAAAACGAGCCTTTACATTCGCATGATGCACGATGGGATAGTAATGGGTTTACCGCAGAACAAGGGCGTGATTTTTTGCGTTATTATCTAGGGCCTCAACTGGTTGAAGACACACATGTAAACCTCGAAAACTTAAATGAAGGTTTACGTATTTTGATATACGATCATAATAAATCTACAATGAATGATTATGTTAATACAATATATAATGATCCTGAAGCCGCAAAATATGTTTGGGGAACAGCTTTTCACTGGTATGCAAATTCCGAATTAGAGGACAATAATTATTTCGCTGATGAATTAGATAAATTAGCAGAGAAATGGCCAAGTAAAGGTATTATTCATTCAGAATCGAGTATTGATATTGATGCAAACGATCCGATTGGGCAATATTGGAGAGAAAGCACTGATTACGCAGGTGTTTTTGTTCCTTTTGATACTTATGCTTACGACATTATTACAGATTTAAATCATGGTGTACAGGGTTATGTTGAATGGTGTATGATATTAAGTAATAAGGGGCAGCCAAACCCTTATGATAATTTTAATAGTGCACCAGTTTTAATAAATCCGGTTACAGATGAGGTTATTTATACACCGTTATATTATTTATTAAGTCATTTTAGTAAATTTATTCGTCCTGGTGCTAAAAGAATTGAGGTTAAAGGTGATAAAGTTGATGGTGTTATTTACACTGCAGCAAAAAACACAGATGGCACTATTTGTATTGTGGTTTATAATAAAACTACTGTGATGCAAAATTTAGAATTGAAATTGAAGGCTATTACCGAAACTGTTCAAATTAGCCCCAGAGCTATGCAGACTATTTGTATAAAGCCTTAATTTTAAGACACGGTGTTTTGCGTTAGGGATTGAGCTATTGTTGGAGCTCGCCGACGGAGGAGGAAGCGACTAGCGAAAGCGCGACCCTTGTGGTAACGCCCAACAATTTTAAAATCCAATCCCTTTTATTTTTTTATATTCTAAAATGGCTTTACTGTCGGACAAGGATGCGACGTAATGGCAAACACTTAACAAACGCTTGTACAAACTGGTTTGGTTGGTTTGCAAACTAGTGGGCAAACTTTTTAAAATAAGCTTATCGTAATTTGAAGCTTGGCTTTTAAAAGTGTTGTTTACGGCGTGCGTGTAAGCGTTTAACAAGGTTTTTATAACACCGTAGCCCACGATTTCTTTGTCAATTACATCCTTTGATTGGTATATTTTGTCTACGCTAATTTTAATTATATCTTTTATTTGTGCGTCGTATTTACTTTTGTCTAAGAGTGCACAATTGAATTCTCCTTTTAGAATGGCGTCCTCATTGTCCATAAATACATTTACAGCATCGTCAATTAGGCTTCCAATAGCTAAAGCACGCAGGTAGCCAATTCTATCTTCGGGTGTTGTTAGGCTGTAGTAGTTTTCGGGTTTAATGTTGTGTCGGGTGATTTTAGATAAATATTCCAAAGCAAATTCTTCGGGTATTAGTCCTAGGTTTATGCCGTCTTCAAAATCTATTATAGTATAGCAAATATCGTCGGCGGCTTCAACTAAAAAAGTTAATGGGTGTCTTGAAAAACTAATGTCTGTTTCGCTTCGTTTTTGTAAGCCTAAACTATTGGCCACATCGATAAAGGCTTCTTTTTCACTTTGAAAAAAACCATATTTTTTATCGGCAATATGCGCTGTTGGTTTTTTTGGAAGCGACTCTTTTGGGTATTTTGTAAAAGCGCCTAAGGTTGCATAACTTAGTCTTAATCCACCTTCGCGACCTTTGCGACTTTCAGTTAAAATTTTAAATCCGTTAGCATTGCCTTCAAACTCGCATAAATCTTGATACTCTTTTGGTGTTAATTCATTTTTATATTTTTGGCCTTCACCATTTATAAAAAATTCGCCAATAGCTTTTTCTCCAGAATGTCCAAAAGGTGGATTACCAATGTCGTGGGCTAGAGCTGCTGCAGCCACGATAGCTCCAAAATCGTTGGCTTTATAGCCTAGTTCGTATTGTAGTTCTGGGTATTTTTCTAATATTTTTTTTCCGGCTAAACGTCCTAAAGAACGCCCAACAACACTAACTTCTAAACTGTGCGTGAGTCTTGTGTGAACAAAATCGGTTTCAGATAAAGGTATTACTTGTGTTTTGTCTTGTAAGCTTCTAAAGGCAGAAGAAAATATAATACGGTCATAATCAACTTCAAAACCCAATCGGGTTTCGTCCTGTGTTATACGTAAACGTTCTGCGGTATCGCCAAAGCGTTTTAACGATAATAATTGTTCCCAGTTCATGTTTTGGTGTTTAATAAAAGCAAGATAACATATTCGTGAAAAACACGGCTAAAAACTTCTTAACATTAAGGTAAAGATATGATTAACTTTTATTCATGATTTAGTAACATTGAGTTCTGAAACTTACTTTTTCTTTGTTGTTGAATTATTAATTCAACTTATGAAGCAATATATTTTCGTTTTATTTTTTGCAATAACTGCATTTTTACAAGCGCAAACAACTAGTTTGTTATCAGGTACTTTGGTTGATGCTGATTTTGAAACTGAGCCTTTAGCATTTGCTGAGGTTTTTATTAAAGAAACTGGAGTGAAAACATTTACAGATTCTGAAGGTGTTTTTAGTATAGAGACTTTAGGAGAGGAGATCTATACACTAGTTTTTTCTTTTACTGGTTATGAAGATAAAGAGGTAATAGTGGATAAAAAAGCATTTAATAAGCAAATAATAAAAGTATCGCTTCAAACTAAAACTATTTCATTTGAAGATTTAGCAAACGCTTTAGTGAAAGCAGAAAATTAGATAATTACAATCAATTTAATATATACCGAGAAGCATCATTTTTATGATGCTTCTTTTTATTTAAATATATATAGTAGAAGTTATATGTTAATTTAATGTTACTAAAAAACAACTATTATTAATTAGGTAACATTAAACTAACCTTTTTATTACTGTTCTTTAATCTTGTCGTAACACATTATTAAGTGTGTGGTAGTTTCTTTGCAGCAGAATTTTAAATCAACAAAATCAAAAAATATCTAAAAAATTTAATACTCATGAAAAAATCATTTTTAACTTTTTTAACCGCATCTGCTTTAATATTTACTGGATGTTTACAAGATGATGATACTCCTATTGTTATCGAGGAGGTTACTAATAACTATTACAATGACGGTGATACTGATGGTGATACTGATTATGAAACAATTGTGGTTTCTGGAGGTATTGCTTTAGATGATACTTGGACAGCTGACAACGTTTACGTTTTAGATAGAAAAGTTGTAGTTCAAGAAGGTGTAACTTTAACTATTGAGCCAGGAACTATTATAAAAGGTAGGGCTGGTACAGGTTCTTTATCTTCTGCATTAATTATTGCAAGAGGTGCTCAAATTAATGCTGTTGGTACTGCTGATGCTCCAATTATTTTTACTTCTGAAAGTGATGAAATTGAGCCAGGTGAAACTTCAGGGCCAAACTTAGACGAGAGTCACAGAGGTCTTTGGGGAGGAATCATCATGTTAGGAAAAGCAACAATTTCGGTAGCAGGTGATACAGGTCTTGCAAACATTGAAGGAATTGCTGCTGACGATACCTTTGGTTTATACGGTGTTGACTTAGAAGCTGGTGAATCTTTTGATGATGCTGATAGCTCAGGTACTTTACAATATGTTTCTATCCGTCACGGTGGTGCTTTATTAGGAGAAGGAAACGAAATTAACGGTTTAACTCTTGGTGGTGTTGGTTCAGGAACTACTATAGATAATGTAGAAGTTGTAGCTAACGTAGATGATGGTATCGAGTTTTTCGGTGGTACTGTTAATGCTTCAAACTTATTAGTGTGGGCACAAGGTGATGATGCTTTAGATATCGACCAAGCTTACTCTGGTACTATTACAAATGCTGTTGTTATTTTAGGTGATGCTTCAGATCACGGTTTAGAAATTGATGGTCCTGAAGGTTCTTTAGATGGTGAATTCACTATTAATGACCTAACAATGATTGGTAATACTACAACTGCTAACGGTGAGTATGCAGATTGGAGAAGTAATGCTCAAGGACATGTAAACAATGTTTATGCATACGGATTTAAAGATTCATCTGATGTTGAGTTAGATAATGATGGTGTTGCAACAAACTATAACGCTGGTTTAGTTACTATGAGTAACTGGGAAATTGTTTTACCTTCAGGCGTTACAGATGTTACAAGCATATTTAAAAACAACGCAGAAACTGTAACTGTAACAGGTTTAGGTTCTGAAGCTACTGCTGTTACTCAAGGAAGTCAAACAGTTGGAGCTACTACTACAGTTTTAGGCTGGACTTATACAGCTGAAAATGTAGACTTCTAATAAAAAACCATTATTTAACAAAATAAGTACAACTGCTCACAAGGTGAGCAGTTGTTTATAAAACTCATTTATGAAAAATATTTCAATAGTTCTTATTCTATTTGTAATAGGATTATTTAATGTAGCCTACGGACAAACTGGTGTCTTAGCTGGTAAGGTTATTGATGGCGACTATAACGATGAGCCCCTTGCATTTGCTAATATATTGGTTAAAGGAACTACAACAGGTACCACTTCAGATTTTGATGGCAAATACCAAATGGATTTAGATGCGGGTACTTATAACATTATCTTTTCTTTTGTAGGTTACGAAACTAAAGAAATTAGTGGTGTTGTAATAAACGCAGGTCAGGTTACTAATTTAGATATTTCATTAGCTTCTAATGCTTTAGATGAAATTGTAATAACAACAAGTGTACAGCGAAATACTGAATCTGCAGCTTTAGCGCTTCAAAAAAAATCAGTTACTTTATTAGATGCTATGTCGGCACAAAGTATAAAGAAAACTGGAGCTGGCGATGTAGCTAGTGCTGTTAAAAGTGTTCCAGGTGTTTCTGTGCAAGGCGGTAAGTATGTTTATGTAAGAGGTCTTGGAGATAGATACTCCAAGTCTATTTTAAATGGTGTAGATATTCCTGGTTTAGATCCAGATAGAAACACCGTACAAATGGATGTATTCCCTACAAATATTATTGATAATATTGTAGTAGTAAAATCTGCAGCAGCAGAGCATCCAGCAGATTTTACAGGTGGTATTGTAGATGTAATTACAAAAGATTTTCCTACAAAAGCCGAATATTCAATTTCTTTAGGTGCTGCTTACAACCCTAGTATGCACTTTAATAGCGATGCGCTTAAGTATGAAGGAAGTGATACAGATATTTTTGGTTACGATGATGGAACTAGAAGTTTACCAATAAACCGATACCAGCCAATTCCAGGTACTTTTGAAAATAGAACTTTATTAACAAGCTTAACAAATCGTTTTGAGAAACAACTTAAAGCAGATAATTTTACTAATGGAGCTAATTTTGATTTAGGCTTTACTTTAGGTAATCAATATGCTTTAAAAAACGATGATAAAATAGGTTATCAAGTTGCCGTTTCATACAAAAACGATGTTACTTTTTACGACGAAAGAATTGATGGTCGTTATACTAGACGTGTTACTTCTGGATCTGAAGACATTTTTGAATTAGATGGAAATAGATTAAGTAACGGTTCTGAAAGTATAAATACTGTACTTTTAAGTGGTTTAGTTGGGGTTGCATATAAAACTAACCGATCTAAATACAAGGTTAACTTTTTACATATTCAAAATGGAGAGACAACCTCAAACTTCTTAGAGCAACAAATTAATACCAGTGGTGGTGTTGGTGCCTTCGAGCCTGTTGTAAAAGATGGTCTATTATATACACAACGTTCTATTAGTAATTTGTTAATTGCAGGTTCTCACAATATGGGAGCAGAAAATGATTGGACTTTCGATTGGAAATTTGCCCCTACCTTTACTGGTGTTTACGATAAAGATCATAGAATTACACCATTACAAATTAGTGATGATGGTGATTATTTTATTTCACCAAGTGCTTCTAGTTATCCGTTACAATTATGGAGAAATTTATCGGAGGAGAACTGGACAGGTAAAGCAGATTTTACTAAAAAAGTAAACATTTTTAATAGACCTGCTAAAGTTAAGTTTGGTGGTGCTCATACTTATAAGTTTAGAGATTTTACTATTGATAATTACTCTTTTACTTCAACAGACTTAATTGTTCCAAATGGGGATAGTAATTTATTACTATTAGAAGAGAATATCTGGACTCCAGATACTGGTGAAGGTACATACTTAAACTTAGAGAATGTTTACGAGCCATCAAACTCTTACGAAGGAGAATCGCAAGTAAGTGCTACTTATGTTTCTGCAGAATTTAACTTTTCAGAAAAACTTAAAAGTGTTTTAGGAGTTCGTACAGAATATTATTCTCAATACTATACAGGTGAAGAAAATGATGGAACGTCTTATACTCGAGAAAATATTATTGATGAATTAGATTTTTATCCTTCGGCTAATTTAATTTATGCTTTAACAGAAGAATCTAATTTAAGAGCATCATATTCTCGTACAACAGCAAGACCATCTTTTAAAGAAGCATCTAGTGCTCAAATATACGATCCTGTTACTAATGACACCTTTTTAGGTAATGGATTTGGTAAATTTGATTCTGATGGTGGAGTTATTTACGATCCTATTAGTCCAAGTTACATTAGTAACTTTGATTTAAGATATGAAATTTTTAGAGAAGAAGGGCAAATGATTGCCATAAGTGGATTTTATAAATCATTTAAAGACCCTATAGAAATTGTATTTATGCCTAACACAAGTTCGGCTTCACCACAATTTACTGTAGCTAATTTAGGTGATTCTAAAGTTTATGGTGCAGAGTTAGAGTTTCGTCAAAATTTTGGTTTTCTATCAGAATCTTTGTCTAATTTAAAACTTACAGCTAACGCATCCTATACAAAGTCTGAACTAGAAATGTCTGAGTTTGAATATCAATTACGTACTGCCGAAGGTGTGCTTAAAACCGGTGAAAGTGTTGACAGAATTCGTGATTTACAAGGTATGTCGCCTTACTTAATTAATGTAGGTTTAGATTATGATTTTGTAGAAACAGATCTTAGAGCAGGATTATTCTATAATGTGCAAGGTAAAACTTTGGAAATTGTAGGTACAGGATTTTTCCCAGATGTTTATACACAACCATTTCATAGTTTAAATTTTACATCTAATGTTACTTTAGGAGAAAAGAAAAGATCTTCAATATCTTTTAAAGTAAATAATATTTTAGGAGATGAAAGAGAGAGTGCTTACGAATCGTATAACGCACAGAATCAAACATTTTCTTTAAGACAACCAGGAACAGAATTTTCTTTAGGATATTCATTAAAATTCTAAATAATAAAGTGTTAAATTAAAAAAGGCCTAAAGTTTATATGCTTTAGGCCTTTTCTTTACACTAATATTTAAGCTAATATTATAAAGATGCTACGTTGTTATTGTAGTTAACAAACTTCTTTTTACCATTAACCCAATGTATCCATTTACCAACTTTTTTTCCATTGCTGTAGTAAGCAGATACTAGTTTGTTACCTTCTTTGTCATAACTAATCCAGTTACCTTCTAGTTTTCCATCTAAGGTAAACGAACCTGTCTGGCTAACTTCTCCATTATTATGGTAATAAACAACATCAATTAAGTTAGTCTCTTCGTTTAGTGTTAATTTTTTTTCTTTTTGTGCAAAAGTCAATGAAACGAACATTGCCATTGCAAATGTTAATAATGCTTTCATAATATTGGGGTTTAATTGTTGTACGAATTTTTTACAAATATATATAAATTTTACAATAAAAACACATTTAGTTAACATTAAATTTACATTAACCTTTTAATTAGCTGATTTTTAGGTTTTTAATGTTTTTAAATTTGTAATACGCTGTTAGTCTATAATTTGTGGTAAGTTGTCGTAAATATAGTTGTTTTTTATTTATTTTATTAGCAGAACATAACATTTGGTTAACATAGAGTTCAATTTAAAATGAGACATTTGCTTTATAATTTTTAATGATTTATGGGAGATATTTACATCTATATGTTAGTGGCTTTAGCTGTATTAGCAGCTGCCGATTTAGTTGTTGGAGTTAGTAACGATGCAGTTAATTTTCTTAATTCTGCAATAGGTTCAAAAGCGGTTTCTTTTAAAACTATAATGATAGTGGCTAGTTTAGGAGTTGCACTTGGGGCTTTGTCTTCTAGCGGAATGATGGAAGTGGCAAGAAAAGGTATATTTAACCCTGGTGAGTTTATGTTCGATGAAATTATGATTATTTTCATGGCAGTTATGCTCACCGATATTTTGTTGCTCGACTTTTTTAATACACTTGGTTTACCTACCTCTACAACGGTATCAATAGTTTTTGAATTATTAGGAGCTTCTGTAAGTGTTGCTATAATAAAAATTACAGCAGATAAAAATCAGTCTATATTAGATTTAGGAAACTATATAAATAACGAAAAGGCTATAGAAATAATATTAGGTATTTTGCTTTCTGTGGTAGTTGCGTTTAGTGTTGGTGCTATTATTCAATTTGTTTCAAGGTTGTTGTTGTCTTTTAATTTTAATAAAAAACCTAAAGTTTATGGTGCGGTTTTTAGTGGCTTTGCTATAACCTCTATTATGTATTTTATTTTAATAAAAGGTATAAAAAACGCTACGTTTATGAGTGATGTGGTTAAAGACTTTATTTCTCATAATCCATGGGCTATAATTGGAATTGGATTTTTTGTTTTTACCTGTTTGTCGCTTTTGGTAATGGTTACTTTAAAAACAAACATTTATAAAATAATAATTATAGTAGGAACTTTTGCTTTAGCTGTAGCCTTTGCTGGTAACGATTTAGTTAACTTTATTGGAGTGCCAATTGCTGCTTTTAATTCTTATGAGGCTTGGTCTGTAACAAATATATTACCACAACATTTTCCAATGTTAGCATTAACAGAGCCTGTGCAAACAAAACCGTATTTATTATTGATTGCAGGTATAATTATGGTTTTAACACTTTGGTTTTCAAGTAAAGCACGCTCGGTAGTAAAAACTTCTGTAGATTTATCTAGGCAGGACGAAGGGCAGGAGCGATTCGAGCCCAATTTCTTGTCAAGAAGCATAGTAAGGTACAGTATTGCAATATCAGATGGTTTCAATAACATACTTCCAAATTCATATAAACAAAAAATAGAAAGTCAATTTAAAAAAGCGGTTATCTCTCCACTAGTTAAAAAAGAAGATTTACCAGCTTTCGATTTAGTTCGAGCAGCAGTAAACTTAATGGTAGCTAGTGTTTTAATATCTATTGCAACTTCAATGAAGTTACCATTATCCACAACTTATGTAACTTTTATGGTTGCTATGGGTACATCTTTAGCCGATAGAGCATGGGGTAGCGAAAGTGCAGTTTATAGGGTAGCAGGTGTTTTAAATGTTATTGGAGGCTGGTTTTTTACAGCTTTAAGTGCTTTTGTAGCGGCAGCAATTATGGCTTTAATATTATATTATGGTAGAGGTTATGCGTTAACAGCGCTTTTAACTATAGCCGCAATATTATTGGTTAGAAACTCAATATCGCATAGTAAAAAAGCTAAAGAACAAAAGGCTGAAGATAGTCTTAAAAAGGCCGAAAGTAGTTCAACTCAAGGTGTAATAGTAGAGAGTGCTCATAACATAGCGAATGTTGTTAAACGAGGAAACAAAATATACAATAGTGCTATAGATGGTTTGGCAACTCATAATTTAAAATCATTAAAAAAGAATAAAAGTAACATTAACAAGCTCTCTAACGAAATTGAAGAATTACGTGATAACATTTTCTATTTTATTAAAAAGTTAGATGAGCCTAGTGCTAATGCTAGTAACTTTTACATAACCATTTTAAGCTTGCTTCAGGATTTCACACAATCTTTAGAATACATATCTAATGTTAGCTACAAGCACGTAAATAACAATCATAAAAAATTAAAATTCACTCAAATAAAAGAATTAAAAGAAGTAGATATTGTATTAAATGAAGTTTTAGAGAAAACAAAAGTATCTTTTAATTCACATTCTTTTGAAGAAATTGGTTTGGTTTTAAGTAAAAAACAACAAGTTTTTAAAATACTAAACGATAAAATACAAAAACAAGTAGAGCGAACACGTACCGAAGAGTCTAGTCCAAAAAACACAACCTTGTATTTTAGTATTTTGTTGGAAACTAAAGATTTACTTAAGGCTACGATGACTCTTTTAGAAGAGTATTACAAAGCACACGACGCTACAGTTGAGCCTGCAACTATAAAAGAGTAATTATTAAAAAAATCATAAAATAATAATTTGAACATCTGTAATTGTTTTTTCTGCGTAACTAATAAAAAACAATTAACAACAAATTATTATGAAAAACATTTTAGTTTTATTACTTGTAACCATATTTACATTGTCATGCGTTTCAAAGAAAAAATATATAGCACTTGAGCAGGAAAATGGTGAAATAAAAAGCGAACTACTAAAAACTAAAGTAGCTAAAGAAGATTTAGAATCTAAATTTGCTAAAATAGAAGCTCGTGTTGCCGATTACAACGATAAAATAATGTCTCTTAAGGAAGAAAGCAACTCAAAATTAGAAGTAGCTGAAAGCGGTACAGTTATTTCAAATGATGCTAAAACTCAAATGCGTGCAACTTTAAGAAATGTAGACTCCGAAAAATTAAGCAAAGCAAAAACTTTAAAAGATTCTATGAATTTAGCTGTTGCTTATAACCTTGAAAAAGCTATAAACGATAGTAATATAAATGAAGATGATGATTTTGCGGTAGATATTAACGAAACAGTAGTTATGATTTCTATTGCAGATAATATGCTTTTTAATACTGGAAGCTATAAATTAAGTACTAAAGCAGATGGTGTACTAAAAAAATTAGCAGACGTTATAAATTCTGAGCCTAGTTTAGATGTAATGATTGAAGGGCACACAGATGCAAGAACAATAAGTACAGCAAAAGTTTCAGACAACTGGGATTTAAGTGTATTAAGGGCAACATCGGTGGTTAGAAAGCTTCAAGATAAATACAACGTATCCCCAGAAAAAATGATAGCTTCAGGTAGAAGTAGCTATCAGCCAATTGCAAGTAACGACAACGCTGAAGATAGAGCCAAAAATAGAAGAACTCGCATTATAATTTTACCAAATATTGATAAGTTTTTTGCTTTAATGGCAGAGAATAATAACTCTTTAGCAGAAAATATTCTAGATTAATTAGTTACATCCATTAATTAAAAAGCATCTTCAAATATTTTTTTGAAGATGTTTTTTTATTTTTAGTAATATCTGCTTAAATATCTAAATAAAAAAGGCCTAAACGAAACCGTTTAGAACCTTTTTATAATTCTCCCTAAGAACTAATTAATAGCAATGTAAAGATATGTTGTTTAATTGGTTATAAAAATACGTACATATACGTATTTTTATAAAAACGATTTGTTTAAATTAGCCCAAATAGATAACGACGTAGGTTTATTATCCAAGCCAAGTTTTGCAACAATATTGCTTCGGTGTTTATCTACTGTTCTTACAGAAATAGAAAGTTCACAGGCTATATCTTGGCTTGTATTATTTAAAGCAATTAGTTTAACTATTTTTAATTCAGTTTTAGTAAGGTTTTTAATTTCTTTAGGTTGTTCTTTATGGTTGTTTTGCAGGTATGAAGCGATTTCTTCACTAAAATAAGGTACATTGTTAATTACACTATTTATACAAGCTTCAATTTCTTCAATGGCAAACTCTTTTAAAATGTATCCATAAACATTAAAAGATTTTGCTTTGTCGTATAGCTCTTCTTCCTTATCAAAAGTTATTAATATTATTTTAGTTTCTAAGTCGTTTTTTTTGCAGTTTTCAGCGATTTCTAATCCCGTCATGAAAGGCATGCTAATATCTAGAACAGCTATATCAGGTTTTTCTTTAATTATTAGATTATATGCGCTTTTGCCATCTGTAGCACTACCAATAATATTAAATCCTTTCGAATTTAAAAATTCGGTAAGTCCACGTAGCATCAAAGGATGATCGTCTGCAATTACAATAGAGTTTGCCATTAATTAGTGAGGGAATATGTTGTGCTATTATTTACAGTTTTAAATATAGATATTTCTTTTCATAATCTATTATGGCTTTACCTTTTTTTAAGATATCTGCCCCAATTATACCATCTACAGGTTTAGAATTGTGATCTTTCAATGCTGTGTTTACATGAGTTAAATCAAATAAAACAAGTGCGATTTTGCTATTACTCCATTTACCTATCTTAACCTTATTTTTTTTAGACATTTTAGCGCTCATGTTTGTAGCCCCAGCACCTGCGGCTTTAATAATGGAATCTTCAGCTTTTAGTTTAAAAGTGTCTATTGCTTCAAAGCCAACACAAGAGTTAGAGGCGCCAGTATCTAAAATAAATAAACCCGATTTATTATTAATAGAAGCTTTAATTTCAAAATGATTGGTTTTAGTAAGGTGTAATTTTACCTTAGAGTAACCTTTTTCTAGGAGATAATTTTGAAGTGAAACCATTAAATAAAATTTAAACAAATATAAACATGAAAACATTTATTTTTGTACTAACGTATTTATAACTATTAAAATATTAATTTGATTATTACCGACACGCACACTCATTTGTACAGTGAAGCATTTGACGAAGATAGAATAGAAATGATTAATCGTGCCATTAATAATGGTGTTTCTAGGTTTTTTATTCCAGCTATAGACTCTAGTTATACTTCAAGTATGCTTCAGCTTGAAAAAGATTTTCCAGAAAATGTTTTTTTAATGATGGGTTTACACCCTACACATGTAAAAGATAATTACAAAAAAGAATTGCAGCATGTAGAACATATGTTAAAATCTCATAAATTTTATGCTGTTGGAGAAATTGGTATTGATTTGTATTGGGATAAAAGTACTTTAGGTATTCAACAGGAAGCTTTTCAATATCAAATTTGGTTAGCAAAAAAGCATAAATTACCAATTGTTATACATTGCAGAGAAGCTTTTAATGAAGTTTTTGATATTTTAGAAAAAGAAAAAGACACAGATTTATTCGGTATTTTTCATTGTTTCACTGGTAATTTTGAGCAAGCACAACAAGCTATATCTTATAACATGAAGTTGGGTATTGGTGGAGTTTCCACTTTTAAAAATGGAAAAATTGATAAATTTTTAAATAAAATTAATCTAAAACACATTGTTTTAGAAACCGATTCACCATATTTAGCCCCCACACCATATCGTGGTAAACGAAACGAAAGCGCATATATACTAAAGGTTTTAGAAAAATTGACTTCTATATATAATATATCTACAGAGGAATTGGCAAATATAACCACGCAAAACTCTAAGACTGTTTTTGGTATTTAATAACTCTAAATGAATAAAAAACCAAACATACTACTTATATATACCGGAGGGACTATTGGTATGATTCGAGATTTTAAAACAGGAGCGTTAAAAGCATTCGATTTTAAAAATCTACTTGAAAAAATACCTGAGTTACAACTATTAGATTGTAATATAGATACAGTATCCTTTAATGAGCCTATAGACTCCAGTAACATGAAGCCAGAGTATTGGGTGCAAATGGCCGAAATTATCGAGGATAATTACACGCTTTTTGATGGTTTTGTTATTTTACACGGTAGCGACACCATGAGTTATTCTGCATCTGCATTAAGTTTTATGCTAGAAAATTTAGCAAAACCAGTAATATTCACAGGATCTCAATTACCAATAGGAGATTTAAGAACCGATGCTAAAGAAAATTTAATAACATCTATTCAAATAGCATCAAAACAAGAAAACCACAAACCATTAATAAAAGAGGTTTGTTTATATTTTGAATACAAATTGTATCGAGGTAATAGAACTACCAAAATTAATGCAGAACATTTTCAGGCCTTTGCTTCATTAAATTATCCTGATTTGGCAGAGTCTGGTGTGCACTTAAAAATAAATAAAGAATATTTGTTTCGGTCTAGTTTAAACAAAAATCTTATAGTTCGAAAAAACCTAGATAGCAATATTGCCATAATTAAAATTTTCCCAGGCATTTCTCCTCAGGTTTTTCAAAGTATTTTTAATATTAAAAACCTAAAAGCAGTAATTATAGAAACCTACGGAGCAGGAAATTGTACAACAGAAGCATGGTTTATTAATTTAATTACCCAAACCATTAAAAAAGGTATACATATTATTAATATAACGCAATGTAGTGGTGGAAGTGTAATTATGGGGCATTACGAAACAAGTAGAGAGTTAATAAAAGCAGGTGTAATTTCTGGCAAAGATATTACTACCGAAGCAGCTATAGCAAAAACAATGTACTTGTTAGGACAAAATATTTCAGGTAAAAGCTTCAAAACCATATACGAAACTAGTTTACGAGGAGAAATCACTTAAAATTAACTCTTAAAATTTTAGAGTTAAAAGATTTTTTCGTTATTTGAGCCTCCAAAAATTAAGGTAACTTAAAATAATAAAGAGAGGTGGCCGAGTGGTCGAAGGCGCACGCCTGGAAAGTGTGTATACCTCAAAAGGGTATCGAGGGTTCGAATCCCTTCCTCTCTGCTGATTTTTTATTTTTTATTACTTTATTTTTTTTATCTTTAACACTTTAACTAATAAAATTAAGAAACTAGAACATGAAAAGATTATTTTCTATCCTTGCCATTACAGGAATGATGGTATTCGGAACTGCAAATGCAACTACAATTGCAAACACAACAGCCGCTACAACCACTGTAGTAACGGCAACACAAGAAGATGAAGCTCCTGCCGAAGAAAGCTTAACATTTCACCAAGAATTAAAAAAGCGTTTTATTGAAGGTGGGCCAGAATTTATGGGAATTGTATTGTTATGTTTAATCTTAGGGTTAGCAATTGCAATTGAAAGAATTATCTTTTTAAATCTTTCTACTACAAACACAAAAAAATTAACTCAAAAAGTTGAAGATGCTTTAGCATCAGGTGGAGTTGAAGCAGCTAAGGAAGTTTGTAGAAACACAAAAGGACCTATCGCATCAATTTATTACCAAGGTTTAGATAGAACTGACGAAGGTATAGAAGCTGCAGAAAAAGCTGTTGTAGCTTACGGTGGCGTTCAAATGGGGCAATTAGAGAAAAACGTGTCTTGGATTTCATTATTTATCGCTCTTGCACCAATGTTAGGTTTCATGGGTACGGTAATTGGTATGATTCAAGCATTCGATAAAATTGAAGCAGCAGGTGATATGCAACCATCTTTAGTAGCTGGTGGTATTAAAGTAGCACTTTTAACAACTGTATTTGGTCTTGTTGTGGCTATTATTCTTCAAATTTTCTACAATTATATTATTGCTAAAATTGATAGCATTGTTAACGATATGGAAGATGCTTCTATTACGTTAATGGATCTATTAATTAGACACAAAAAATAATAATATAATTAAAACGAAAACAAGTTATGAATTTACATAAAGTATTAAAAATAGTAGCTTTCGCTCTAGCCATTATTGGTGCCATTTTTGCACTAATGATAATTGGCTCAGACGAGGATGCTGCGAAAGGTCTTAGCGGTAATATACTATATGTAGCTTATGCCGTATTAGCAATAGTTATTGCGCTTGTGTTAGTCTTTGTAATTAAAGGGCTTTTCTCTGGCGATATTAAAAAAACTTTACTAACGGTAGGTGCATTTTTAGTTATTATAGCTATCTCGTTTGGAGTGTCATCAGGATCAGATTTAGACCTACAACCTTTTATTCAAAAAGGATCAGATGTAACAGAATCTACATCTAAAACTGTTGGAGCAGGTTTAATTGCTTTTTACATTTTAGCAGTTTTAGCAATTGGATCAATGTTAGTAGGTGGAGCAAAAAAAATATTAAATAAATAATTATGGCAAAAAGAGCAGCACCAGAAGTAAATGCAGGCTCTATGGCCGATATTGCTTTCTTATTATTAATTTTCTTCTTGGTAACAACAACTATTGAGGTGGATTCTGGTTTAAACAGAAAATTACCTCCAATAGAGGAAACTGAACCACCAGTCATCAAACAAAAAAATATCTTTACTGTTTTATTAAATGGTAATGATCAATTACTTGTTGAAGATGAAATAATGGAAATTAAAGACTTAAGACAAGCAGCCATAGATTTTTTAGATAATGGAGGAGATGGATCTTGTAGTTACTGTAAAGGTAAAAGAAATCCTGATTCTTCTGATAATCCAACAAAAGCTATTATTTCTTTAAAAAACGAACGTGAGACTTCTTATAAGCAGTATATCTCTGTACAAAATGAGCTTGTTGCGGCATATAATGTTTTAAGAAATAAAAGAGCTGAAGCTCTTTATGGTATGTCATTTACAGAAATGGAAGCAAATGCTAACGATGTAAATTGGCCTGGTAATAAAGCGAAGTTAAAGGATCAAATCGACCAAATTAAGGAAGAGTATCCACAAAAACTTTCTGAAGTTCAATAACATTAAAATTTAACATAAATATGTCTAAATTTAAAAAGAAAAAAGGAGGCGATTTGCCAGCAATTTCTACAGCATCGTTACCCGATATTGTATTCATGCTTTTATTCTTCTTTATGGTTGCCACTGTAATGAGGCAAAATACCTTAAAGATTGAAAATAATTTACCTTTTGCAGATCAAGTAGAAAAGTTAGATAAAAAAGATTTGGTAATGTATATTTATGCAGGTAAACCAAGTGCTAACTACAAGCAATACGGTTCACAAGCAAGAATACAATTAAATGATGACTTTGCTAGCGTTAGTGAAATTGCATCATTTATAGCAGCAGAGCGTGCATCAAAACGTGAAGAATTAGTGCCATTTTTAACCACAGCGTTAAAAGTAGATGGCGAAACCAACATGGGTATTGTTGGTGATATTAAACAAGAACTACGTAAAGTTAATGCTTTAAAAATTAATTATACTACTAAAAAAGGTAGTGTGCTTAACCAATAATTTTACATTCTTAATTTTATTTAAAAGGCGTTTTGTATGTTTCAAAACGCCTTTTAATTTTTTAATTAACTATCTATTTATTTAAAGTATTAATTTATACGTAAAATTATGAGAGTACTACTTATTACATTAAAATATACTTTTGTGGTTATACTTTTTTTGAATTTATTATGCTGCGAAGAAGAGAATGTTGAATGTGAAACAGAAACAGTATGCTATGGTGCCGGAAATTGTATAGAAAAGCCAATTTCAGGCAGCTGTTTTTAACGGTTTAAAATTTCCATATAAAAAAACAACTTAATGATATACTTTTAGTTTATAAATGAAGTATTTTTTTGCCTTTATATCTTCTCTGTTATTTTTTGAAGGATTGTCTCAAGAAGACAATTCAAATAAAGTTATAGATTCTTTATATAAAGAAGATCAGTTTTATGCTGCCATTACATATAATGTGTTGAATAATGTCCCGGATGATTTATCTCAATCTGGTTTCTCTATTGGTTTTCATATTGGTTTTATAAAAGATATGCCAATAAATAAGCGTCGTAATCTGGCTTTAGGTTTGGGTTTGGGTTATTCTACTAATTCATTTAATCAAAACTTATTGATAAATAAAGAAGTGGATAACTTTGTTTATGAGATTATAGATGAAGATGATTTTATTAAAAATAAGTTTTCTAACCATTTAATTGAATTACCTATTGAATTTAGGTGGCGAACCTCTACAGCTACAGACTACAATTTTTGGCGTATATATGCAGGTTTTAAAGTTGGCTATATGCTTTTAAATAACACTAAATACAAGGGAGACTTAGGGGAAATTAAATACTCTAATATATCAGAATTTAATAAATTTAGATATGGATTATATTTAAGTACTGGATATAGTACTTGGAATTTTTATGCTTATTATGGTCTAAAATCTGTTTTTAAAAACGCTACAATTGATGAAAATAAGCTTGATATGAGTGATATTAAACTCGGTTTGATATTTTATATATTATAACCAATAATTTATTAATATAAGTTGTGGTATAAAACCGATAAATAAACCAATAATTAACTCTATGTAGTTATGAGCTTTTTCATGAAGTCTAGATGTAGCAATAACACCTATTAACAAAAACATAAGAGCTATAGTAGCATTTATATTTATGCTATAATGTATACTCAAAGCAATAAAAAACATACATAGCCCAGATATAGCTAACATGTGTATGCTAGCCTTAAAGTTAACAATTGCAAGCACTATACACACCATTGTTGATATAAGTATGCCTAAAAAGAAGAAATACAACTCTAAATCTTGCGAAGGAGATAGAATATGCTTTAATATCATTAATATAATAACACCATTTGCTATTAAAGGATAAACACGCTCTCTGGCTGTTTCCAATTTTATTGTGTTTACTTTGTTTAAAATTTTTAAAATAAAATAAATTAAAATTGGTAATAATATTGTTAATATAAACAATGCTATTAGCTTACCTTTTACAACGTTATATTGAAAATACCTTGGAGACTTAGAAAAATAAAAAATTACCCCAGCTATTGGCATAAATAAAGGGTGGAAAATATATGAGATGCTTTTTAATAGCTTATCCATTATATTTTTTTTCGGAGTCTGGCAACAGGAATATCTAATTGCTCTCTATATTTAGCTACAGTTCTCCTGGCAATAGGATAACCTTTTTCTTTTAGTATTGAAGCTAAAGTTTCATCTGTTAAAGGTTTCTTTTTATCTTCTTCTTCAATAACTGTTTCTAGTATTTTTTTAATCTCTCGAGTTGATACATCCTCTCCTTGATCATTTTTCATGGATTCGGAAAAGAATTCTTTTATTAATTTCGTACCATAAGGAGTATCAACATATTTGCTATTGGCAACTCTGGATACCGTTGAAACATCCATATTAATTTCGTCGGCAATATCTTTTAAAATCATAGGTTTTAAATTACGTTCGTCGCCTGTTAGAAAATAATCTTTTTGGTAGTGCATAATTGCACTCATAGTTACAAAAAGTGTTTGCTGACGTTGTTTAATGGCTTCTATAAACCATTTTGCAGCATCTAATTTTTGTTTAATAAAAACAATAGCATCTTTTTGCGATTTCGATTTGTCTTTAGAGTCTTTATAACCCTTAAGCATGTTGTTGTATTCACGTGATACATGCAGTTCTGGCGCATTTCTTCCATTAAGGGTTAGTTCTAATTCCCCATCAACAATTTTAATGGCAAAATCGGGCACTATGTGTTCAACAATTTTATTGTTTCCAGCATATGAACCACCTGGTTTTGGGTTTAAATGTTCTATTTCCGAAATAGCGTCCTTTAGTTGTTCTTCAGTTATACTAAATTTTTGAAGTAATTTTTTGTAATGTTTCTTCGTGAATTGCTCAAAGGCATTATCTATTATATTTATAGCTAATTCTACTTGAGCAGTTTTGTTTTTTCGGTGTAGTTGTATGCTTAAGCATTCTTGTAAATTACGTGCACCTACACCTGCAGGATCTAATTGATGTACTATTTTTAAAACCTTTTCAATGTTTTCTTCGGTGGTATAAACATTTTGTGTAAAGGCTAAATCGTCCATAATGTCGCTTAAATTACGGCGTATGTAACCACTTTCATCTACACTACCAACTAAAAATTCAGCAATATCACGTTCTTCTTCGTTAAGGCGATAGGTATTTAATTGATTTTTTAAATGTTGGGTAAACGATGTTCCTGCTGCGTATGGCATGGTTTTTTCTTCGTCGTCGCTGCTGTAATTATTAGCTTGGGTGCGATAATCAGGAATTTCATCATCGCTTAAATATTCATCAACATTTATTTCGTCGTTACCAATAGTTTCACTATCGTTAAAATCATCGGAAGAATTATCGAAATCTGTATCTAAATCATCATTTTTGTCTTTGCCTCCTTCTAGAGCTGGGTTTTCTTCAAGCTCTTGCTTTAAACGCTGTTCAAAAGCTTGTGTAGGCAATTGAATCAATTTCATTAATTGAATTTGCTGCGGCGATAGCTTTTGCGATAATTTAAATTGTAAATGTTGTTTAAGCATGACTAGATTTAAGGTAATTACTCAAATATATAAAAAAGCGGTAGCTTAACAAAGTATTGATGAACCTTTAAAATTCGGCATTTTGTGGTGTTCTAGGAAATGGTATTACATCGCGAATATTACTCATTCCAGTAGCGAACATTACCAAGCGCTCAAAGCCCAGACCAAAGCCAGAATGCACTGCTGTACCAAATTTACGTAAATCTAAATACCACCAAAGATCTTCTTCAGGAATATCTATAGCGGCCATTTTTTCTTTTAATATATCTAAACGTTCTTCACGTTGTGCGCCACCAACTATTTCTCCAATTCCAGGAAATAAAATATCCATGGCTCGAACTGTTTTTCCGTCATCATTTAAACGCATGTAAAATGCCTTTATATTTGCTGGGTAATCAAATAAAATAACAGGGCATTTAAAGTGTTTTTCAACTAAAAAACGTTCGTGTTCACTTTGTAAATCTGCGCCCCATTCGTCAATTATGTATTTAAATTTTTTCTTTTTATTTGGTTTTGAGTTTCGAAGAATATCTATGGCTTCTGTATAACTTACACGCTTAAAGTTGTTTTCTGTAACAAAATTTAACTTTTCAATTAAACTCATTGGGCTACGTTCGGCTTGCGGTTTTTTCTTGTCTTCATCTGCTAAACGTTTATCTAAAAAATCTAAATCTTCTTTATTATGCTCTAGTACATAGTTTATAACGGATTTCATGAAGTCTTCAGCTAAATCCATATTTCCTGCTAAATCCATAAAGGCTACTTCGGGTTCAATCATCCAAAATTCGGCTAAATGGCGTGAGGTATTTGAGTTTTCAGCCCTAAAAGTTGGTCCAAAAGTATAAACCTTACCAAGAGACATAGCATAGGTTTCGGCTTCTAATTGTCCGGAAACAGTCAGGTTAGTTTCTTTACCAAAAAAGTCTTGAGAATAATCAACCTTACCATCTTCTGTTTTAGGTGTATTGGCAACATTTAAATTGGTTACTTGAAACATTTCGCCTGCACCTTCTGCATCGCTACCTGTAATTATTGGTGCATGCATGTAATAAAATCCGTTTTCGTTAAAGTATTTATGAATAGCAAACGATAGAGAGGAGCGTAAGCGCATTACAGCACTAAAAGTATTGGTTCTTGTTCGTAAGTGTGCGTTTTCACGTAAAAACTCGAATGAATGTTTTTTAGGTTGAATAGGATAGGTTTCTGGATCTGAATCTCCTAAAACTTCAAGTTCTTTAACCTGTATTTCTATATTCTGACCTTTGCCTTGACTTTCTACTAAATCGCCTTTAATTTGAATGGCAGCTCCGGTTGTAATGCGTTTTAATAATGCTTCGTCAAAATTTTCAAAATCTACAACACATTGAATATTATTTATTGTGGAACCATCGTTTAATGCAATAAACCTATTGGCTCTAAAGGTTCTAACCCAACCTTTAACTTCCACTTCTTGAAATAAAATGTCTTGGTTTAGTAATTCTGAAACTGTTTTTGACTGCATATATTTTAAATTTAAAGTGTAAATATAAAAAAAGCATATATTTAAAACCAATAGCTTTTAAGCTTCTTCGTCTTCTTCTGGAATAATTTTTAAGGAAGGCTCGCGTAAAACTTCTTTATTTGCAATACTTCGTTCCAATGATAATAAAAGTGATGGCAATAATAATAGGTTGGAAAGCATTGCAAAAAGCAAAGTTGCAGAAACTAATGCGCCTAGTGCCACTGTGCCTCCAAAATTTGAAATGGTAAACACAGAAAAACCAAAAAATAAAACTATTGATGTGTAAAACATGCTAACTCCGGTTTCGCGTAACGCACCGTAAACCGATGGTTTAATTTTCCAGTGATTAGCTTGCAATTCTTGGCGGTATTTTGCTAAAAAGTGTATAGTATCATCTACAGAAATACCAAATGCAATGCTAAAAACTAAAATAGTAGATGGTTTTATTGGTACGCCTAAGTAACCCATTAAACCCGCAGTTACCAGTAATGGTAACAAGTTAGGTATTAATGATACCACAATCATTCTAAACGAACGAAACATGTAGGCCATAAATAAGGCTATCAATATTATAGCTAACGATAGTGAAATTGCTAGGTTTTTTACTAGATACTTGGTGCCTTTTTGAAATACAAGGGCTTTACCTGTTATGGTAACATTGTAACGTTCTTTAGGGAAAACTTTATTTATTTTAGTTTGTATATCTTCTTCAATACGTTCCATTTTGTCGGTTCCAATATCCTTCATGAAAGTTGTTATTCTAGCATATTGACCAGTACTATCAACAAAATTTTCAAGTAAATTTACTTTAGATGAAGAATTTTTTGCATAAGATAAAATAAAGCTATTTTCTTGCGAAGTTGGTAATTGGTAAAACTTAGGATTACCATTGTAATAAGCTTGTTTAGAGTATTTTACTAAGCTAACTACAGATATCGGTCTTGAAAGTTCTGGAATTTCGTTAATTAAATCTTCCAGTTCATCCATTCGTTTTAATGTTGATAGTTTTAAAACACCTTTTTTGCGTTTAGTATCAATAACAAACTCAAGTGGCATAATACCATTGAATTCTCGTTCAAAAAATCGAATATCGTTTACAAACTCCGATCCTTGTGGCATATCTTCAATTAAACTGCCTGAGATTTTTATTTGGTAAATACCTATCATGCTCACAATTAAAAGTATAACTGCAATCATGTAAATTGTAATTCGGCGTTGTTTTACCATACATTCCATCCAGTTAACAAAACCACCAATCCAGCGTTTGTTTAAATGTTCTAAATGGCGTTCTTTTGGGTAAGGTAAAAAGGTGTAAATTATAGGAATAATAAGTAAGCAAAGAATAAAAATAGCAAGAATACTAAGCGATGCAACAATACCAAATTCTTTTAAAAGTTTACTTTCTGTTAAAATAAAAGTAGCAAAACCAGATGCTGTGGTAACGTTTGTCATTAATGTGGCATTACCAATTTTGGTAATTACACGTTGTAATGATTTTACTTTATTACCATGTAATTGTACTTCATGTTGGTATTTATTAATTAAGAAAATACAATTAGGTATACCAATAACGATAATTAGTGGTGGGATTAAAGCGGTTAAAACAGTAATTTCATAATTTAAAGCGCCAATAATACCTAATGTCCACATAACGCCAATAGACACAACTATTAGCGAAATAAAAGTAGCTCTAAATGATCTGAAAAAGAAAAAGAAAATAAGTGAGGTAACTAGTAATGCAGCTCCTACAAATTTACCAATTTCGTCAACGATATTTTGAGCATTTAAAGAGCGTATATAGGGCATACCAGATACACGAACATCTAAATTATTCTCACTTTCAAAGGTTTCAATTTTTTTAACTAGGTTATTTAAAACAAAGTTTTTTCTAGCTGAAGTATTTACTATTTCCTTTTTTAAGTAAATAGCAGTTCTAACAGTTTTTGTTTTGCTATTAAATAAAAAATTATCGTAAAACGGGTATTTTTTAAATAACTCCTCTTGTAATTTATTTATTTGGTTAACTGTTAATACAGAATCCTTGATAAACGATTCAAGTTTAAATTTTTGTTCATCAGAATCTTTTACAAGTTTTTTTAAGTCTTTAATAGAAACAACAGTTTCAACTTCATTATAGCTTTTAAAACTATTAGCAAGTGTATTCCAAGCATTTAATTTTTCTGGAGTGAATAAAGTACTGTCTTTAACACCTAGAATAATTAGGTTACCTTCTTCTCCGAAAATTTTCAAGAAATTGTTGTATGTAATATTTACAGCATGATCGTCTGGTAATAAATTAGCTTCTGTATTGCTAAAACGCATGTTTTTCCAATTGAGGCTGAAAAGAATTGTTACTAAAACAATGCTTACCAGAATAACAATTTTATTGCGTAAAATTAATCTAGCAGTTACATCCCAGAAATCGTTTGTAAAGAGTTTTAACATACCTTTTTTTGAAAGCTGCGCAAAGGTATAAAAAACAAAGTATTACTAATAGTATTAAGAAGCTAATTAACAAGGTTTTTTTACCAAAAGCTAATTACCAGTTATCTTCTGTTTTTTTGAGGAGTATCGATACAGTAAATATTCTTCTGTCTAAACTTGTTTTTAGTTTTTTATTGTTTAATCTAGTATTAACATATTTCACTATTTTTTCATCTTTTGGTAAAACGTATTGTACATTAATTTTATTTTTTTCATTTAGTTCAAACTTTATGGTAACCTTGGTGTCCTTTTTAAAATGTATATCTGGAACACTTAATAGTGAAGCAATTTTTGACCGTAATATAAATTCAGGATCTATATTATTTGTAGTGTTTTTGTTTGAAGGTAAAGTAACTGTAAGGAAACAAATAATTAAAAATAATTTATGCATAAATAAGATTTTAGGTTAAGTTATTTTGGTTTGTCAAAAATAATAACACAATAAAATCAACACTAAAAATGGGGTTTATCAAAAATTAAAAATAAGGTTATAAAACAGTTAATCTATAAATTTTATTCTCGCATTTTAAAGTTTGGCAAGCATTTTGTTTAATACTTAATGCGTATGCCGAAAAGCAAATAGAGTAGGCTCAAATTAAAACCCCAATCCCATGAATAATAAAATTACATTTTTAAGTTTTTGTTTTTTTGTACTTACATTTAGTGCTTTTGCACAAAAAAACGGATCAGAAAGTATTATTAGTAGAAATGCCATTATTAAAAAATACCATAACAAAAAGGAACTAAATGCATTACCAAAAGGAGAATTGTTAAATCTATATAGCGAACGTGTAGAAGCACTTACACATCTTATTCCTTATTTAGCTTTTGCTTCAAAGCCTGGTATTGATATGGGAAATCTAGGTATACCAACTAGTAGTGCAAATGTTAAAAAATTTACCCAACAACGAGAAACTACAACAGAGTATTTAGAAGACACGAAGGAATTTCATAAAGAAATTTTACCATATTCTGATACTAATAGACTTGTGGCGGCAGTTCTTTTTTACGAAGAAGTTATGAAATCTATTCACAATTATGAAGATTTTAATTGATAATACCTAGCAGTAGGTTATTACAATGAAATATTAAAAGTAAATTTTAATGCTATGTTATCATCAAGATTTTCTAAATGATATCCTCCATATCGATATGTTAAACTTAAACCGAAGCCAAAAAATAATTTGTTTAATTCTATACCAGATTCTGTATAGCCCTTATTTAATGAACTAAAACTGATATTTTCATGTTGTTCAGGTTTGCTTATATCTCCAACAGCGTATCTACTTATTAAAACTAGTTGTGGTTTAAAGCGCTGCGAAATATAAAAAGGTTTTAAAAAATGCTTAAATTGTATAGTAGCAAACTTATCAGAGAAAAATTCATTGAAATACATGGTTTCAAAGCTAGTTAAACCAGCTACAGAAAACCGTTGAAGTATAGTTTCTTTATTAATGTTATTCGGATAGGCATGATATAAATGAGTTAATGGAGCATTACCATTTGTTAATCCTGAAACCAGAGTGATTTCTGAAAAAGCATTATCCTCATCACCAATTTTTATATTGGTTTTAAAATCTATTTTCGAGAAGTTAAAATCGCCTCCAAAAGCGTTTTTTATACTTTTAGTGTATTGCAAAGAAAATTTAGGGTAACCATGTTTGTGTGTTATATTTTCGTTAGTGGTTTTCCAAATATCAAAAGGACTCCAAGCTAGCGATGCTTTTGCAGTAGTTATATCAAAATTGCTATAGCTATTTCCATTTACATTAAAGTTATAATTGTATGTAGGTTCAATTTTACTAACAGCAAACTGTGTTTCCAATAATAGTTTATTGTGTAATTCATGCTCTAAAGAAACAGATTTTGTTATGTGTTTGTGAAAAAGAGTAATATTTAATAAACGGGGTTCAAAAAATTGAAAATGTCTTCCATCTGTAATGAATTTAGTACTACCAGTTTCTTGTAAATCGTCTGTGTAAGCTAAATTAATCCACGTATTTGTACTTTCTAAAACTCGAAAACCTCCACCAATGCTATATTTAAATCTGTGATCTCTAAAACCATAAACAATGTAGCTATTTACGCGGTATTTTTCAGAAAAATCATCGTTTGTTAAAAAGCCTAAGCCAGTTCTAATCCCTTCGTATTGATTGTATTTTATAAGATATCTTAAGTCTAAGTTTAAGTATTTAGTAGGAAAGTAACCTTGACCAAGGTGTTGTAAAAATGCTTTTCTTTTTAACGAATCTTTTTTTATTACAACATTATCAGTTTCATATTGGCTTTGAGCAAAAAGAGCAAAAAGCATAAAAAACAAAAAAATACAACGTTTAAGCATTAAATTATATTGATGTCGTTAAAAAAAGCGACTTAAGGTCGCTTTTTTTAAACAGTCATAATTTCTTTTTCTTTTTTGTCGAAAAGTTCATCTACTTTTTTAACGAAAGTATCCGTCATTTGTTGTACATCAATTTCGGTGTTGCTTTTAACATCTTCAGAAACATCTTCTGTTTTCTTTATATCGTTGTTAGCATCTTTTCTAGCAGCACGTATACTTACTTTAGCGTCTTCAGCTTCAGCTTTGGCTTGTTTAGCTAAATCACGACGACGTTCTTCTGTTAAAGGAGGTACGTTAATTATAATAGTTTCTCCATTGTTCATTGGGTTAAAACCTAGATTAGCGTACATAATTCCCTTTTCGATTTCTTGTAGCATGCCTTTTTCCCAAGGTTGTACAGTAATAGTTCTACCGTCAGGGGTGTTAACATTGGCTACTTGACTAAGCGGTGTTTGTGAACCATAATATTCTACCATAACACTGCCTAACATAGCTGGTGTAGCTTTTCCTGCCCTAATGTTTACAAATTGTTTTTCTAGATGTTTAATCGCATTATCCATGGATTCTTTTGTGCTATCTAGTATAAATTGTATGTCTTCGTTCATAGCTATTAAATTCTGTTATTTTAATAAAAATGTTTTGTCAAAAATTAAGCCAAAATTATAAATTAACTTCAGTTCCTACTTTTTCACCAGATACAACCTTTAGTAAATTACCTTTTTTATTCATATCAAAAACAATAATTGGTAGTTTGTTTTCCTGGCTTAAGGTGAAAGCGGTAGTATCCATTACTTTTAAGCCTTTTCTTAAAACATCATCAAAGGTAATGTTGTTAAATTTAACGGCTTTTTTATCTTTTTCTGGATCGGCATTGTATATACCATCAACTCTTGTTCCTTTTAAAATTACGTCAGCTTCAATTTCTATTGCTCTTAAGACAGCTGCGGAATCTGTTGTGAAGTATGGGTTTCCTGTTCCTCCACCAAAAATTACAACACGGCCTTTCTCAAGGTGGCGCATAGCTTTTCTGCGAATAAAAGGTTCTGCTACTTCATTTATTTTAATAGCTGTTTGTAGTCTTGTAGGTATATCGGCATCTTCTAAAGCACTTTGTAACGCTAAGCCATTAATTACGGTTGCTAGCATGCCCATATGATCGCCTTGTACACGATCCATACCATTACTTGCCCCGGCAACACCTCTAAAAATATTACCACCACCAATTACTATGGCAACTTCAACACCTTTGTCGGTTATTGTTTTAATGTCGTTTGCATATTCGGCTAAGCGGTCTGGATCAATTCCGTATTGGCGGTTTCCCATTAAGGCTTCGCCAGATAGTTTTAAAAGGATTCTTTTGTATTTCATTTGTAGCTTTCTGAAAGTTGAGCAAAACTACATAAAATTTTTATTTTTTGTACAAAAAAACCACTACCTAAAAAATAAGTAGTGGTTTATATATGATTTTAATTTCTAGAATTCTAGAAACAAAAAGTATTAACCTACTGAAGCACGTTTAAACCCTGCAATAGCTACTTCACCATAAGATGAAACATACTCTGCTACAGTTTTCTTTTCGTCTTTAATGAATTTTTGATCTAATAGACATTGTTCTTGGTCTAAAGTTGTGTTATCAGAAATAAAACGCTCCATTTTACCTGGTAAAATTCTATCCCAGATTTTTTCTGGTTTACCTTCGGCTTGTAATTCTGCTTTGGCATCTTCTTCAGCTTGAGCTAAAACTTCTGGAGTTAATTGAGCCATAGAGATGTATTTAGGAACATTTTTTAAAGTTTTTCCTAATCTAGCTAACTCTTCATTATCTTTTTCAATAACCGCAATTCTAGCTTCCGTTTCGCTAGCTACATATGCAGGATCGAAATCTTTGTAAGATAAAGAAGTTGCTCCCATTGAAGCGACTTGCATAGCTACGTCTTTTACTAAAACATCGGCGTTATCAACTTTTGCAGTTAAGCCAACTAAAGCAGCAATTTTGTTAATGTGAACGTAAGAACCAACGTAAGCAGCTTCTAACTTTTCGAAAGAAGTGATGTCTAGCTTTTCACCAATTACACCAGTTTGCTCAACTAATTTGTCGGCAACAGTCATACCATCAAAATCTGCAGCTAAAAATTCTTCTTTAGTTGAAGTGTTTAAAGCGATATCTCCTAATTGATTAGCTAATGCTAAGAAATTTTCGTTTTTACCAACAAAGTCAGTTTCACAACCTAATACAATTGCTACACCTGCAGTTTGTTCGTTGTTTACTTTAGCAACAGCAGCACCTTCAGAAGATTCTCTGTCGGCTCTTTTTTCTGCTACTTTTTGTCCTTTTTTACGTAATACTTCTATAGCTTTATCGAAATCGCCTTCGGCTTCAACCAAAGCTTTTTTGCAGTCCATCATACCAGCACCGGTAGCTTTTCTTAACTTGTTTACCTCTGCTGCAGAAACTTTTACTGTACTCATAGTAATTTATAATTTAAAAAAGTCGTTCAATTTATTTCACAAAGAAAAGAACTAAACGACTTATTTATGTTTTGTTAATGTTATATTATTCTTCTTCGTTAGCGGCTACCGCTTTTTTAGCTTCAGCTTTAGGTTTTGCAGCGTCAGCTTTTGCAGCTGCAGTTGCTTCTTTTTCAGCTTTACGTTCTGCTAAACCTCCTGCAATTGCAGATGAAACGTAAGTTAAAATTTTATCGATAGATTTAGAAGCATCATCGTTTGCAGGGATAACATAATCTACTTGACGTGGATCTGAGTTTGTATCAACCATTGCAAAGATTGGAATGTTTAATTTTTGAGCTTCTTTAATCGCGATGTGCTCACGTTTAATATCTACAACAAAAAGCGCACCTGGTAAACGAGTCATGTCGCTAATAGAACCTAAGTTTTTCTCTAACTTAGCTCTTAAACGATCTACTTGTAAACGTTCTTTTTTAGAAAGTGTCATGAAAGTACCGTCTTTCTTCATTCTATCAATAGAAGCCATTTTTTTAACGGCTTTTCTAATAGTAACGAAGTTAGTTAACATACCACCTGGCCAACGCTCAGTAATGTAAGGCATGTTAATTCCGCCAGCTTTTTCAGCAACAACATCTTTTGCTTGCTTTTTAGTTGCAACGAATAAAATTTTACGTCCAGAAGCTGCAATTTTAGCAAGAGCTGCTCCGGCTTCATCAATTTTAGCCGCTGTTTTGTAAAGGTTTATAATATGGATGCCGTTACGCTCCATATAAACGTAAGGTGCCATGTTAGGGTCCCACTTACGTGTAAGGTGTCCAAAATGTACACCTGCTTCAAGTAATTCTTTTACTTCTACTGCCATGTTTGTAATAGTTTACGTTCTGTTGATTAGCAATGTTCCAATATTATTGGCTTCATTTAGATGCTAAACTAAACCTGCTTTTTCAAGCTAGGTAACAACAATAACTGTTTTTAATTAATCTTAAGTTTTGAAGATAAACTTCAAAACTTAAGAATTTATGTGTTTTAATGTTTTGAAAATGTTGGAGTAACTGGTAAACAGGTACTGTAACAAGTTCAGGGTAATATTAACGTTTAGAGAATTGGAATTTCTTACGTGCTTTCTTCTGACCGAATTTCTTACGTTCAACCATTCTTGGGTCTCTAGTTAATAATCCTTCTGGTTTAAGCGTTAATCTGTTTTCAGCATCTAATTCGCACATTGCGCGAGAAATTGCTAAACGAACAGCTTCTGCTTGTCCAGTAATACCACCTCCATATACATTTACTGTAATATCAAAGTTGCCATCATTGTTAGTCAAAACTAAAGGTTGCTTTACTTTGTACTGCAAAGGAGCCGTAGTAAAGTAATTAGTTAAGTCTTTTTTGTTAATCGTTATGTTTCCGCTACCAGCAGCAACATATACACGAGCAACAGCCGTCTTTCTACGGCCGATTTTGTGAATTACTTCCATTAAATAAATTCGTTTAAGTTAATTGTTTTTGGCTTTTGAGCTTCGTGTTTGTGCTCTGTACCAACAACAACTGTTAAATTACGGAATAAATTTGCGCCTAATTTGTTTTTAGGTAACATTCCTTTTACTGATTTTTCAACAACACGAGTTGGGTTTTTACCATACAACTCTGTAGCTGTTAAACTTCTTTGACCTCCTGGATATCCAGTGTGACGAATGTACGTTTTGTCGTTCCATTTGTTACCAGATAACGTGATTTTTTCTGCATTGATAATAATAACATTATCTCCGCAATCAACATGAGGTGTGAAGTTTGGCTTGTGCTTACCTCTTAGTAGCTTCGCTACTTTAGAAGCTAAACGACCAAGCGGCTGTCCTTCAGCGTCAACTAAAACCCACTCTTTATTTACAGTAGCTTTGTTGGCTGAAATCGTTTTGTAGCTTAATGTATCCACACTAATTGATTTTTAATTATTAAACATTCCTCTCTCAAAAAGAGTTTGCAAATTTACGATTAATTATTTGATTACCAAATAGTATGTAAAGTTATTTTTAAGGTCTGTATTTCTCTTTAATTGATTGATTTTCTTTAAGTTTTAATAAGATTGAATTGCAACAATCTTTAATTATAACAGTAATAAACTGCTGAAGCATTTAATTTTTGATTAATTTTGCAGCGTTATGCATGAAGAATTAAGACTTTCTAGTTGGTTACCTACCACAAATAAAGAGGTAAAAATACGCGGATGGGAAGAACTCGACGTTATCCTATTTAGTGGTGATGCTTATGTAGACCATCCAACCTTTGGGCCTGCAGTAATTGGGCGTTTATTAGAAAGTTTTGGGCTAAAAGTAGCCATTGTACCACAGCCTAATGTTAATGATAATCTTCAGGATTTTGTAAAATTAGGAAAGCCTCGTTTGTTTTTTGGTGTAACTGGCGGTTGTATGGACCCTATGATTAGTAATTATAATGCCAATAAAAAGCGGCGTGATAAGGATGCCTACACGCCAAATGGCGAAATAGGGTTCAGACCAGATTACGCATCAACCGTTTATAGTAAAATTTTAAAAGAAAAATGGCCAGATACTCCAGTTTTAATTGGAGGAATTGAAGGCTCTTTGCGAAGAGTTACACATTACGATTATTGGAGTGATCAACTTATGCCAACTATTTTACAAACTTCAAAAGCAGATATGTTGGTGTATGGTATGGGTGAGCAACCATTACGCGAGATTGTGCGATTATTAGAGCGTGGTGTTCCGTTTAGTAATATAAATACCGTAAACCAAACCGCGATACTTATTAATGATTATAACGATATTCCTAAAAATAAAAATTGGGAAGATGTTGAAATCGCTTCACACGAAACTTGTTTAAAAGATAAAAAGGCTTACGCATCTAACTTTAAGGTTATCGAGCAAGAGTCGAATAAATTAGCTGCAAGACGTATTTTTCAAAAGGTAGGAGATAAGATACTGATGATAAATCCGCCGTATCCTACAATGACGGAAGCCGAAATTGATGCGTCTTTCGATTTGCCATACACGCGTTTACCACACCCAAAATACAATAAGCGTGGGCCAATTCCTGCTTACGAGATGATAAAAACATCTATAAATATACATCGTGGTTGTTTTGGTGGATGTAGTTTTTGTACTATTTCGGCACATCAAGGAAAATTTATAGCGAGTCGAAGTAAAGAATCTATTTTAAAGGAAGTTGATAAAGTGGCTAACATGCCCGATTTTAAAGGGTATTTATCAGACATTGGTGGGCCAAGTGCAAACATGTACCAAATGAAAGGTAAAGTGCAATCTATCTGCGATAAATGTGTTGCCCCTAGTTGTATTTCACCAGTAATTTGTAGCAACTTAGATACATCGCATAAACCGTTAACCGAATTATATCAAGCGGTTGATAGTCATCCAAAGGTAAAAAAATCGTTTATAGGCTCTGGTATTCGTCACGATATGTTAGTGCCTGAATTTAATAAAAACGCAGACCCAAAAGAGTTAGATGATTATACCGAAGAAGTAATGACAAAGCATGTTTCTGGTAGACTAAAAGTAGCGCCAGAACATACGAGCGATCCGGTTTTAAAATTAATGCGAAAACCATCGTTTAGTTACTTCCATAAGTTTAAAGAACGTTTCGATAAGATTAATATGAAGAAAGGTTTAAAGCTTCAGTTAATTCCATATTTTATTTCCAACCATCCTGCTTGCGAAGCTGAAGATATGGCAAATCTTGCTGCCGAAACTAAAGATATGGGTTTTCAGCTTGAGCAAGTACAAGGGTTTACACCAACACCGATGACGGTAGCTACGGTAATTTATTACAGTGGTTATCATCCGTACACGCTTAAAAAAGTAAATACCCCAAAAACTAGAAAAGAAAAAGATGAGCAACATCGTTTTTTCTTTTGGTATAAAGATGAAAACAAGGCGTGGATAAAAAACACGCTTAATAAACTAGGACGCCAAGATTTGCTTGATGTTTTACTACCTAAAAAGGAAGAAAAATGGCGTAAAAATAAGCCAGGTAAAACTAAAAATACTTTTAATGATGCTGTGCCATTTAATCAGCGAAAAAATAAGGTGAAGTATAAAAGCAAGAAAAAAAGGCGCTAACTGTTTTTTTAACTTTAATATTCTTTAACAAATCTTGTTAAGTCTAGGTTAATCCGTTCGTTATATTTGGTTTCGGTGAATATATCCATTAGTTTGAATGGAGAAATATTAACCCAAAAAATCACAAATGAAAATGGAAAATTTAGAGAAAAAAACCGTTGCAATTTTAGCAACCAACGGATTTGAAGAAAGTGAATTAAGCGAACCTAAAAAAGCCCTTGAAGAAGCCGGTGCCGAAGTGCATATCGTGTCTTTAGAATCTGGCGAAATTAAAGGTTGGAAAAATGGTAATTGGAGTAATTCTTATAAAGTAGATAAAACTTTAGATGAAGTTTCGCAGAGCAACTACAATGCGTTAATGTTACCAGGCGGACTTATTAATCCTGATTTATTAAGACGAAACGATAAAGCCATTGGTTTTGTAAAATCGTTTTTTGAAAATAAAAAACCAGTTGCAGCAATTTGTCATGCACCATGGTTGTTGGCTGAAGCCGATGTTTTAAAAGGTCGTAAAGTAACCTCGTTTAGTTCTATTAAAACAGATATCGAAAACGCAGGTGCCCAATGGGTAAATCAAGAAGTAGTTGTAGACGAAGGTTTAGTAACAAGTCGTTCTCCAGAGGATTTACCAGCATTTAATAAAAAATTAGTAGAAGAGGTTTACGAAGGTAAGCACGACATGCAAACTGCATAATACTAATTAAACACTCAAATAAAAAAGCAGGAACTTAGTTCCTGCTTTTTTTATATTTTATGTTTTGCTTTTTTGGCGGCAATAACGCTTATGGTTAAAATTTGAAAAGCGTGAAATAACATTACAGGAAGCAAAATAATGCCTAAAAACGATGCGTTTTGAAACAGAATTTTAGAGAACACGGTACCGTGAACTAAAGATTTTTTTGTTCCGCAAAACTGGGCGGTAATTTTATCTTCTTCATTAAATTGAAGTTGCTTGCTAATAAAACCAATTAAGAAGTAAATTGTAAAAAATAGTAGAACAGCTACTATAAATACACCGGCCAACATTGGTAAGCCTAAACCATTAAAAATACCATCGGAAAAGGATTTTGAAAAACTTTTATAGATAATAATTAGTATAACGCTTTTGTCAAACAGTGTTAAGTAGTTTTTGTGTTTTATGGCAAAGCTTCCTAAAAACCTGTGTAGTAATAAGCCTAAAATTACCGGAGCTAAAATTTCTAAAAATAAGTTTTTATAAACAGCAACTAAACTGTAATCAGCAGTATTAGAGTTTAAAAATAATCCCATCCAAATGGGTGTAACTAAAACCCCAATTAAACCGGAAATACTAGCGTTAAAAATAGCAGCGGTTATGTTACCTTTGGCTATAGAAACCATAACTACAGACGAAGAAACGGTTGATGGTAAAGCAGCTAAAAATAAAAAGCCTAACCACAATGTTTTGTTGGTTTCATTAACCCAAGGGTAAAAACACAAAACAATTAAAGGGAAAATTAAAAATGTTGTAGCCTGAACTAAAACATGCAATTTCCAGTTTTTTAAACCTGCCTTTATTTTTTCTGGACTCAATTTAAGTCCGTAAAAAAAGAAAATTAACGAAACACCTATGCTTCCAATAGTGTTTAATGGCAAATCTCCTGCTGCATTGGGAAATAAATAAGCAAATAAAACCACAATTATTATGGCAACAACAAATTTATCAATCTTAAAATTCATAAAAATTAAGCTTCAGTTATATTCTTAATTAAAGTAAGTACAAAGCAATAATTATTTTAATTAAATCAGCTTTAATTTAATATTTATTTAAGTTTTAAAATTTCATCTTCAAGTAAAATCAATATTTTTTTATCCTTCTCGGAAAGCGTTTTCGATACATCACTAGGGTTAAAATGAAGCTTAAACGAATAAATAGCATTTTCAAGATTACTAATATTGTAGCCAATAAATTTTAATGCTTTTTTTGGGTTAAAGGTACTGTCGATAACTACTGAGTCTAGTTTGGTTTCGTCGTACCAAATGCCATAACCACTTTCGGCAAGGGTTTTCCAAGGGAATAAAGCGCTTGGGTCTACTTTACGCCCTGGAGCAATATCGGCATGACCAATTATGTTTTGTTTTGGTATTTTATACTTTTCGGTTAGGTTTTTTAGTAGCCTAGTTAAATTGTTTATTTGTGCGTACGAAAACGGTTCTTCGCCATCATTATCTAGTTCAATACCAATAGAAACGCTGTTTAAATCGGTTACATTTCCCCAGGTAGAATTTCCAGCGTGCCAACCACGAAGTAAATCGTTAAGCATTTGGGTAATGGTGCCATCATCACAAATTACATAGTGCGAGCTAACTTGTGTGCGTTGTAAAGCAAAGGTTCGGTAGGTTTGTTCGCAGCTTTCTTGGTCGGTGTGATGAATTATAATAAAATTAGGCTTGCGTAAACTAAAGTTTTGCGATTCTATAACATTAAACGCTTGATTGTTTATAGAATCTGGCTGAATATTTCTTAAGCTTTTACCTAAAGTTTTGGCTTGCTTTTTATATGCTTTTTTAGATTCTTGATAAATGTTTTTGGAGCAGCTACTTAGAAATATAAAAAATATCAAAAAGAATATTTTATTGAGAAACAAATATTTATGAATGGAATTTTTATCGTGCATTAATAAGCTTGTTTTTTATGGCTTTGAAGTTAGCAATTATAACAACAAAAACTCATTTAAAATTGGAATATCGGCTTCAGCCCAATCTAAATTTATTAAATCTTCTTTTTTTGCTAAAACATAATTAGCATGTTCTTTAAGTATTAAACTTCCGGAATTGTATTTAGCAATAAAAGGAATTAATTTAATTTTAAAATCGGGGTATTGATGTGTTACCGGTGTTAATCGCTGCGTAACATGTATTTCAATATTAAGCTCTTCTTTAATTTCGCGTTTAATACAATCAATTTCTGATTCGTTAGGTTCTATTTTTCCACCTGCAAATTCCCATTTTAGAGGTAGCTTCATTTTTTCGCTTCTTTGAAAAGCAAAAACTTTGTCATCTTTTAAAATGATAGCGCAAGTAACTAAAATAGTTTTCATTTTCATCTTATTTACAACCCAAACTTACGCTCAATAGATTCTACGGTGCGTTGTAAAAATTTCGGGGCATTAAAACGATAAGCAAAATAGAGTTGTGCATGGTTTCTATCGTTGATTGTACTTCTTGTAGAGCGGTAGTTTATGTTGTTGCTCTCAAAAGTAAAAGTAGCACCGGCAGCAACACGCTCGTTGGTAAACCCAAATTGTAATCTAAAATTAAATCCGCGGGTAAAATAGGTTTCTTTATTAGTATCGTCTTTCGAGAATCGCATACCAAATTTAGGACTAATAGCAGGTGTTACAAACCAATTTTGGTCTACACACCAAGTGTAATAATAGGCGGGCGATAATGTGAAATCGGAATTATGCTGAACCACTTTATCGCCATCAATAAAATCTGAAATACGGTTATATCTGTAAGTAAAACTTGGAATAAAACTACCTGAGCTTTCTCGTTGCCATTCATTAAGCTGAAACAAATGTTTATACGAAAAACGGTCGTTTAATAAATAGCCAGCAGAAAACCTATAGCTTGTAGATTTAAGATCTGGAAAATCTCTATCTGGATTTTGTAAATCGATGTTTTGAGCATAGAATCCTTTAATTCTACTAAAATCTGCACCTAAAACCCATTTACTTAGAAACAGATTAAGTTTGGCTTCTAAAAATTTTGATTTTCTATCGCTTTGTGGTGGCGAAAACCCAAACCCAAAGCCTAAAAATTTATAATTTGCCGATAGTTTTGTTCTTAAATCGTTGGTAGCTTCAATGGTGTAGCGCTCGTTATTTATGTCTTCATTTACCGATAAAATTTCTGTTTGGCGGTTTATAGAAACTTTGGTAATTAAATAGTCGTTTAATTTTACAATATCTTGGGCGTTGGCTTTAGTAAAAAAAAGCAAAGACATTATAAAACAAGCGCTGTAGGTTTTCATAAATGGTTTTATATTTAGTGAGCCTCTAACCAGTTGTTTCCAGTATCTAATTCAACGTCTAAAGGAACAGCTAATTTATAAGCGTTTTCCATTTCGGTTTTTATTAGGTTTGAAACTTCTTCTAGTTCTGGTTTATAAACGTCGAAAACCAATTCATCGTGTACTTGCAACAACATTTTAGTTTTATAGTTACCAGCTTCTAATTTATTGTAAATAGCAATCATAGCTAGTTTAATAATGTCGGCGGCACTACCTTGTATTGGTGCGTTAACAGCATTACGTTCTGCAGCACCACGAACCACACCGTTTCTGGAATTAATATCTTTTAAATAGCGGCGACGACCTAAAACGGTTTGTACATAACCATGATCTCTTGCAAAATCTACCTGTTTGCTTATGTAGTTTTTTAACTTTGGGTAGGTTTCGTAATAGGTATCAATTAATTCTTTGGCTTCGCTACGCGATAAATCGGTTTGGTTACTTAAACCAAAAGCTGAAACGCCATAAATAATACCGAAGTTTACGGTTTTTGCGTTGCTACGTTGTTCGCGAGTAACATCATCAATAGCCACATTAAAAACCTTTGCAGCGGTTGAAGCATGAATATCTTCACCATTTTTAAAAGCTTCAATCATGGTTTCTTCTTCGCTTAAAGCGGCAATAATGCGTAATTCTATTTGGCTATAATCGGCAGCGAGAAGGGTGTAATCTTCGCTTCGCGGAATAAAAGCTTTTCTTACTTGGCGACCGCGTTCTGTACGAATAGGAATGTTTTGTAAGTTGGGGTTGTTACTACTTAGTCGCCCAGTAGCTGCAACGGTTTGCATATAATCGGTATGTACGCGACCTGTAGCTTCTTCAACTTGTAGTGGTAAAGCATCAACATACGTGCTTTTTAGCTTGCTTAAACCTCTAAAATCGATGATGTTTCTAATAATTTCGTGGTCTTTGGCCAAATAACTTAATACATCTTCAGCGGTAGAATATTGACCTGTTTTGGTTTTTTTAGGCTTGTCAACCAATTTCATTTTTTCAAATAAAATAATGCCTAATTGTTTTGGTGATGCAATATTAAACTCTTCTCCGGCTGCTTCGTAAATACTTTTTTCAAGTGAAGCGATATCGTTGTTAAGTTGTTCGGCTAATGATGCTAAAAAGTCTTTATCCAGATTAATACCTTCCAATTCCATAGCTGCTAAAACACGCAGTAACGGAATTTCAATATCATCAAACAACGTTTGTGTGTTGGCTTCGCCTAATTCGTTTTGAAAATGTTCTTTTAGTTGCAGGGTAATGTCGGCATCTTCAACAGCATATTCGGTTTGTTTTTCTAAAGGAACATCGCGCATGGATAACTGATTTTTCCCTTTTTTACCAATAAGCTCTGTTATAGAAATTGGGGTGTAATTCAAATAGGTTTCTGCCAACACATCCATATTATGGCGCATATCTGGGTTAATTAAGTAATGCGCTAACATGGTGTCGAACAATTTGCCTTTAACAGATATGTTGTATTTGGCTAAAACTTTAATATCGTATTTTAAATTCTGACCAATCTTTTCGATGGTTTCACTTTCAAAAAACGGACGTAATTGCTCGATAAGTTCTTGTGCTTCGGTTTTATCTTCTGGAAAAGGTAAGTAAAAGCCTTTCCCAACTTCCCATGAAAATGCAATGCCAACCAATTCCGCAGTTAACGGATTTAAACCGGTAGTTTCGGTATCGAAACACACCGAGGTTTGGTTCATTAAATTTTTAATAAACAGCTTTGTTGCCATTCCAGAAGCTATGCTTTGGTAAAAATGGCTTGTGTTGTCGGCAGTTTTTCGGGTATGAGATTCCGAACTCGTTTCGGTATCAGTACTATTAACATCGCCACCAAATAAGGAGAATTGACCAGCTCCTGCAGTTGAGGTTGTTTTGGCTTTAACCTCAGTTTCTGTTTTTTTTACTTCTGCGGAAGCGTTATCAGCTTCAGAAGCAAAGGTTTTTACAAAGTTATCGGTTAAGCGTCTAAACTCTAATTCTTGAAAAATGGTTTTCACAGCTTCAATATCTGGATCACACATTTCAAAATCTTTTTCATCAAATTCCACCGGAACATCAAGCATAATGGTGGCTAGTTTTTTAGAAAGTAACCCCAGTTCTTGGTTGGCTTCAACTTTCTCTTTCATTTTACCTTTAAGCTCATGAATGTTTTCAAACAAACCTTCCATACTGCCATAGGCTTTAATAAATTTTTTGGCTGTTTTATCGCCAACACCTGGTAATCCTGGAATATTATCACTGGCATCGCCCATCATTCCTAAATAATCAATAACCTGTAATGGGTTTTCAACCTCAAACTTTTTTTGTACTTCGGGAATGCCCCAAGTTTCGTAACCACCGCCAAACGATTTTGGGCGATACATAAAAATATTTTCTGAAACTAATTGAGCAAAATCCTTATCGGGTGTAACCATAAAGGTTGTATAACCTTGTTTTTCGGCTTTTTTACTTAGCGTTCCAATAACGTCGTCTGCTTCAAAACCTTCTTTAACCATAATTGGAATATGCATGGCTTTTAAAATGTTTTGAATATACGGCACAGCTACTTTTATAGCTTCTGGTGTTTCATCGCGATTAGCTTTGTAAGCCTCGAACATTTCAACTCTGTCGGCACTTCCGCCTTTATCGAAACATACCGCTAAATGGTCTGGGCGCTCACGTTTAATAACATCTAAAAGCGAGTTCATAAAACCCATAATGGCCGAAGTATCTATACCTTGCGAATTAATTCTAGGATTTTTTATAAAGGCATAATACCCACGGAAAATTAAAGCGTAAGCATCTACTAAAAAAAGGCGTTTTTTATCTGACATTTATTTGAATTTGAAAGTACGTAAAACTACGAAATCTAGGAAAGATTATAAATTAATTGAATTGCAATTTGTATTTTTAAGATAAATAAAATCTATAAGCTTTGAAAAACCCCTATTTACAACTTTTTAATTCACAAAAAGAAAATCAATTTAACATAGGAAATACCAATTATAAACAACGTATAAAAAAACTTAAAATATTAAAGGTTGCCCTTGAGAAAACCTATAAACAAGACATTAGAGAAGCGCTTTACGCCGATTTTAAAAAGCCATATATAGAAACCGATTTAACAGAGCTATATCTTGTTATTAAAGAAATAAAAGTTGCTATTTCAAATCTAAAATCTTGGATGCGTAATAAACATGTAGGTACGCCATTAGCTTTGTTAGGTACAACCTCATGGATTAAATACGAGCCTAAAGGTGTTTGTTTAATTATTTCGCCATGGAATTATCCGGTTAATTTAACATTTTGTCCTTTGGTTTCTGCAATTGCGGCAGGAAATACGGTTATTTTAAAACCTTCTGAAATGACACCAAATACCTCGCGTGTTATGGCAAAAATTGTAAAAGATGTATTTAATGAAAACGAAATTGCTTTAGTTGAAGGCGATGTTGAGGTTTCAAAACATTTATTAAAATTGCCATTTAATCATATTTTCTTTACAGGTTCGCCTGCTGTTGGTAAAATTATTATGGAAGCGGCATCAAAACATTTAGCTTCGGTAACTTTAGAACTGGGAGGTAAATCGCCTACAATAGTAGATGAAACAGCTAATGTGCAAACCGCTGTTAAAAGCATAGTTTGGGGTAAATACTTAAATACTGGGCAAACCTGTATAGCTCCAGATTATGTTTTGGTACACGAAAGTAAAAAAGAAGCTTTTATTGAAGCTTTTAAAATGACAATGGATAATTATTACTCAAAAAAACCTGAAAAATCTAAATCTTTTGGGCGTGTTGTAAACGAAAAACATTTTAAACGATTAACCAGTTATATTGAGGCAGCAAAAGAAGACAAAGCTATAATACATAAAGGCGGAAACTATAATGCTAACGATAATTATATTGAACCCACACTAATCTCAAAAATACCAGAAAGGAACCCGTTACTAAACGAAGAAATTTTTGGACCAATACTTCCCATAAAAACCTATAAAAATTTAAATGAAGTTGTTAGTTATATCAATTCAAAAGCGCGCCCTTTAGCGCTGTACATGTATAGCAAAAGTAAAAAAAACACCAACTATGTTATTAAAAATACACGATCTGGTGGTACTTGTATAAATAGTACCGAAATACATTTTATAAATCATGAATTGCCGTTTGGTGGCATTAACAATAGCGGAATAGGTAAATCGCATAGTTATTTTGGGTTTAAAGCTTTCTCTAACGAGCGAGCTGTTTTAAAAAGTTATTGGTCGGCACCATTAAAAGTATTATTTCCACCATACACAAACTTTAAGCAAAAAGTAGTAGACTTTATTATAAAATGGCTTTAAAACCCTTAACATTTAGTTAAATAGAAATACAGCTTTCTGTATTAGGTTTTATTACCGTTATCTTTGCTAAAAAAAATTAAGCATGACACGTTGGGTTATATTTTTAATTCTATATATACTAGTAACCATTTACGGTTTTCAAGCCTTAAAAACCGTAGTAAAAAATAACTGGATTTACTATGCGTTTTTTGCAGTAGCGTTATTGGTTTTAGGTAATTTTTTATATCAGTTTTTATCAGCTTCAGAAGGTCGTGTTTTAACGCCTGCAAAAAGTTATGCTTTTGGTTTTTTGCTTGCCTATTTAGCGTTTAATATTATAATAATTCCTATTATGTTTGGCGAAGATATAATTAGGTTTGTTATTGGTATTTACGACAAATTGTTTGCAACCAAAAGCAATTTTAATTTACCATCCAGACGTAAATTTATAAGCCAGATAGCTTTGGGTTTAGCAGCTATTCCATTAGCTTCTATTTTATACGGTATGTATCGTGGTAAATATCGTTTTCGCGTATTAAATTATACACTGTATTTCGAAGATTTGCCAGAAGCCTTCAATGGCTATAAAATAACCCAAATAAGCGATATTCATTCCGGAAGTTTCGATAACAGAGAGAAAATAGAATATGGCGTTAATTTAATTAACGAACAAAATTCTGATGTTATTCTATTCACTGGAGATATGGTGAATAATAAAGCTAGTGAAATGGAGCCCTGGCAAGACCTGTTTTCAACCTTAAAAGCTAAAGATGGTGTTTTTTCGGTGTTAGGAAATCACGATTATGGCGATTATGTAAACTGGAAAACAAAAGAAGAAAAAGCACAAAACCTAGAAGAATTAAAACAACTTCAAAAAAACATGGGTTTTAACTTATTATTAAACGAAACCAAGTTTTTAGAAAAAAATGGAGAACGCATAGCTTTAGTGGGTGTAGAAAATTGGGGTAAAGGCTTTAAAAAAGTGGGTGATTTAAACAAAGCTGTACAAAAGGTGCAAGCAAACGATTTTAAAATATTAATGAGCCACGACCCAACGCACTGGGAAGAAGAAGTAATAGATGCCGATTATCATTATCATTTAACCCTAAGTGGGCACACGCATGGTATGCAATTTGGTATAGAAATACCAGGTTGGATAAAATGGAGTCCTGCCAAATGGCGATATAAACACTGGGCAGGTATTTATCAAGAAAAAGGCCAATATATAAACGTAAACCGTGGCTTTGGTTACTTAGGTTATCCTGGGCGTGTTGGTATTTGGCCAGAAGTAACTGTAATAGAGTTAAAACGAGGATATAAACCGGTTTAATTGACTAATAATTCATTATATTTGATAATAAAATGTAATAATTTATGTCAAAATTTGGAGAACTTATAGATGTAGAAATTCCGGTATTGTTACAATTTTACACATCCTGGAACCCAGACGAAGCCAAATATTTACATCAAAATCTTCACGACGTAGCAGAGACTTTAGGTAACAAGGTAAAAGTTATAAAAATTGATGTAGATAAAAATCAAGACTTAGCCAAAGCACTACGTATAAAAACCTTACCAACGCTAATAATTTATAAGCATGGCGAAATGCAATGGCGCCAAAGTGGCGAGCAACAAGTAAATGCAATACTTAGCAAAGTAGAAGAGTATATTTAATTTGTTTTGGGCGCTACCACAAGGGTCGCGCTTTCGGCAGTCGCTACCTCCTGCGTCGGTGAGCTTCAACAATGCCTCAATCGCTAGCGCGGGTTGCTGCTACATAAAGGCTTTTTTACCTAAGAATATTATTATTTGTTTTACTCCTCTAATTGAATATGGTTTTACTGGTGGTTAAAACTCAATTAAAATTAATAGCTTCAAAAGTAAACCCAAGATTATAAAAATGTTCTAAAACTTTAGGTAAAGCATATGTCATGTTTTTTTGAGCTTTTACACTATCATGGAATACAATTATACTTCCGCTTTTAGCTTTTTTTATAACATTGTTTAAGCAGGTTTCAGGGGTTATGTTTTTATCCCAATCAAAAGAAATAACATCCCACATAATTATTTTGTAATCTATAGCCAATAATTTTTTGCCCTGTTTGTTAGTTATTTTTCCATAAGGAGGCCTAAACAAATTACTTGTATGCATGAAAGTATCAAAAACTGAGCTAATTGTTTTTTGAGCTTTAAGTGTATTTTCTAAATATAATTTTTTTGAGGTTTTCCAGCCTTTTAAATGGTTGTGGGTGTGGTTGCCTACAATGTGGCCTTCGGTAATTATATCTTTTAAAATTTCAGGGTGTTTTTCAACATTGTTACCAATACAGAAAAAGGTAGCTTTAGCTTGATACTGTTTTAATGTTTTAAGAACCCAATGGGTTATTTCTGGTGTAGGACCATCATCAAAAGTTAAATATAAAACCCTTTTAGTTGTAGGTATATCCCAGATATATTTGGAAAATATTTTTTTTACAACCAAAGGGGTTTTAATAGGTATTATGTTCATGCCTAATTAGTTTGTTGTATCTATAGGCAAGTTATTTGTTGTGTCTGCAGGTAAATCTAAATCGGTGTTTACTTCATCTTCACTGGTGCCTTCATCGTCGTAGAAATATTTAAACGCTCTTAAGTGGTTGTTAAAAATTTCACCTTCTTTTTCAGCAAACTCCAAATCGTTTGCAACTAAAACATCTAGCAAACCTTTATAGCGTTGAATATCTGTGTAAATATCTTCAAACAAACGCTCTTGGTTATCAGTTTTTAAACTGCTGTAGTAATTTAGGTTTTCTTGATATTTTAAAGCGATTTGTTTAAATAAATTTCTTGCTTTTTCTTTTTTATTTAACTCGTAATAAGCTATAACATAAGGTTCTAATAATGTGTAGTAACCAAAATAATCTACGGGCATGTTATCCATGGCAATATCTGCAATTTCTTCTGCCTTTTCAGGTTTACCTTCATTAATAAGTTTTTCAACTAATCTTGCTAAATTACCACGATAGGTTATCGCGTTTTTTCGAGTTTCAGGGTCGTGATATATATCTGGGCTTCCACTATTACCCCAATCCCAGTTTTTAACTTTTTCGTACATTAAATCGGCATCTACGCGTCCCATATCAAACGGGTTGCTTTTGTCTATTTCTGTTTTTATAGGTACTAATTTGTAGCACATGCCATCTAATTGAAGGTAATCTTTCATCCATAAATAATCGTCGTCACCAAAACTTCCTCCAGTAAAATAAATTGGGCGATTCCATTCATTATTTGCAACAATATCTAGCATTAATAAACGGTTTTTATAAAGAGCGCCGCCTTTTAGTTCAATATCAATATAAGGTACAATTTTATCGGCATCTTTTGCTTTTACAATACCCGACTTTAATGCATTTATTTTATTTACAGGAATACGTAAGTGTGGTGTAGGCATATATGTTCGGGTTAAGTCTTGTCTTCTAATATCAGAAATGTCGTAACCTTTTTGCTCTAAAACATATTTGTACTTAGTTCTTGGGTTATCGCTTTGTACAAAATCTAAAAACTGATTTACACTTAATGTATCTTCAATTACTTCTTCAATTACAATGTAATCGTTAGTTCCGTATTGGTAGTCTTTGTGCTCAAGTTGCGAAGGTATTGGGTCGCTTTCGTAAGCTTTACGCTTCATTTGGTCTATATACCAATCGGTTTGAAATAAACTGGTGTTTACAACACGAACATCGGTGCGGTAACCTTCAATTTCTTGGGCATACCAGAGTGCAAACGTATCATTATCTCCAATGGTAAATAAAATGGCATTTTCAGCACAAGAATCTAAATACATTTTAGCCATAGCTTTGGCTGTATATTTGTCTGATCGGTCATGATCGTCCCAGTTATTTGCCGCCATAATAGTTGGTACTAAAATTAAGCAAGCAACACTAACCACTGGGGCTAGTAATTTTGAATTTACTTTGTTTTTTAAAGCATCAAAAATGGCATAAACTCCAAAACCAATCCATAGAGCAAATACATAAAATGAACCAACTACCGAGTAATCACGTTCTCTAGGTTCGAATGGGCGAACATTGGTGTATACTTGAATAGCAATTCCTGTAAATAGGAAAAACACAAGCATTACCCAAAATTGTTTTCTGTCTTTGTTGAACAGGAAGAAAAACCCAATTAAACCTAAAATTAAAGGTAGCAAATAATAGGTGTTTCTGGCTTTATTATTTTTTACATCGCTCGGTAAATTGTCTTGCGAGTAGCCTAAGTGCCATTCATCAATAAATTTAATTCCAGTAATCCAGTTACCGTGGTTATCGTATTTGCCTTGAATATCATCTTGCCTTCCAGAGAAGTTCCACATAAAATAACGCCAATACATATAACCTAATTGATATTCGAATAAATAAGCGATATTACTAGCTAAAGATGGTTTTTCAATTTCAATATTATTTTTTTCGCTTTTTAAAAAGTTGTTGTAGTCTTCATAATCAACATTTCCTTGAGCAACTTGATTTTTAAACTCCGAAATTTGCGATTTATATTGTGTAATTTGGTTTAAGGCGTAAGCATTAGCTTGGTCTTCAGGAAAACCAGCATTTATAGCCGATCTATAATAATCGTTTTGCAATCCAGGTTTTACTTTAAAATTTAAAAATCCAGAGAACATCATGTAATTTTCGGCATGTTCTGGGCTCCACATACGTGGGAGTATAGATGCATGCTTCGAGTTGTAATTTTGTTTATCGTTTTTGTAATCGTTTACAATAACATATTTACCCTTTTCTTCATCTTTTTCGTATTTAGGTTTATCATCTATATAGGGGTTGTTATCATCTAAATAAGCATATTGATCTGTAAATTGAGGTCCGTAAAACAAGTGAGTTTCAGGGTATTGTTCTAGATTGTAATATGCTAAAAGTTCTCTGGCGCTTGATGGATTGTTTTCATTAATAACAACATTGGCATTAGCACGAATAGGTAACATAAGCCAAGTTGAAAAACCTATAATAACAAAAGTGATACATAGAATACCAGTGTTTAAGTGTATATAGCCTTTTTTTCTGGTAAAACGCAACCCATAGTTTATAAGAGCTATTAAAACAATTAATGCAATTATAGATCCTGAGTTAAATGGTAAGCCTATACTGTTAACAAAAAATATTTCTGAAGCAGAGAATATTTTAAGGATATTTGGAGCTAATAGTTTAAAGATAAACAGTAATACGGCAACAGAAACAACATTAGCTATAATGAAGTTTTTTACAGTTACTGTTTTATAATTTTTAAAGTAATAAATAAGACCAATTGCAGGAACAGTTAGTAAACCCATAAAATGCACACCAAACGATAAACCAATAACAAAAGCAATTAATACTAACCAACGGTTGCCTCTAGGTTTATCCATGTCTTGTTCCCAGCGTAAGCCCAACCAGAATAATACAGACATAATTAATGTTGCCATAGCATAAACTTCGGTTTCCACAGCATTGAACCAAAACGAATCTGTAAAAGTAAAGGCTAAACTGCCAACTAAACCACTCCCTAAAATAGAAATAGCTTTAGATTGAGAGATTTCAGAAGTGTTTACAACTAACTTTTTTAGTAGTAAAGTAATGGTCCAAAACATAAATAAAATAGTGAATGCACTAGATACGGCACTCATCATATTCATCATCCAGCCCACAAGTTCATTGTTGCCAAACGTGAATATTGAGAAAAAAGCACCCATCATTTGAAAAAGTGGTGCTCCGGGTGGATGTCCTACTTGTAATTTCGACGAGGTTAAAATATACTCACCTGCATCCCAAAAGCTAACAGTTGGTTCAACGGTTAAACTGTAAGTTATTAAAGCAATTAAAAAAGAGAACCAGCCTAAGATAGTGTTCCATTTTTTAAAATTGAATTGTGCCATTTTTATGTGTTTTATTGCTGTGGCGAATTTAACAATTATTATGTTAAAGCAAATGCTTTTAAGTAAACGTTAAGTTTTATCTATTATTTTTTTAAAAAAAACTTGTAGATATAAAAGTTTGTTTTAAATTTGCATCCTCATTACACGAATGGCCTATGGTGTAACTGGCAACACGTTGGTTTTTGGTACCAAAGAGTCTAGGTTCGAGCCCTAGTGGGCCAACAAATACAGCCTTAATTATTTTAATAATTAAGGCTTTTTTGTGTTTTAAAACTAGTGTTAGTTGGTTTTACTATTTTGAAAATAAATAATTTGTTCAGGGTTTTGTTTTAAAATCCTTTAAAAATCAATAAAATATTATATATTTGCAGCGTTGAAAGGCGAAAAAATTAAATGAGGGGACGAGAAGTCCCCTCTTTTTATACTAAAAAATGTTGAAAACAAAAGTTTTAGAACTATTAGAAGGTGCATTAACAGAGCGTCCAGATTTATTTTTGATCAATTTTACAATTAATGGAGACAATCATATTAAAGTGATAATTGATGGAGATAATGGAGTTTTGGTTGAAGATTGTATTTTTGTAAGCAGAGCTATTGAACATAATTTAGATCGTGAGGAAGAAGATTTTTCACTAGAAGTTATGTCTGCAGGAGCAACTGCACCACTAGTTCATAACCGCCAGTACAAGAAAAATGAGGGCAGAACGTTAAAAGTAAAAACAGCTTCAACAGAAATTGAAGGAGAATTAACAGAAGCCTCAGATAAACAAATTACTTTAAACTGGAAAGTGCGCGAGCCCAAACCAGTTGGCAAAGGTAAAGTAACAGTAAAAAAGGAAATGAAAATTCCTTATCAAGATATTATAGAAGCAAAAGTTATGATAAAATTTTAATTGAGTTATGGAAAATGTCGCGTTAATAGAATCTTTTTCAGAATTTAAAGATGATAAGCTAATTGACAGAGTTACGTTAATGGCTATTTTAGAGGATGTTTTTAGAAGCGCCCTTAAAAAGAAATATGGAGACGATGATAATTTCGATATAATTGTAAACCCAGATAAAGGCGATTTAGAAATATGGAGAAACAGAATTGTAGTTGCCGATGGAGAGGTTGAAGATGAAAATCAAGAAATTTCATTAACAGATGCTCGTAAAATAGAACCAGATTTTGAAGTTGGAGAAGATGTGTCAGAAGAGGTTAAACTTATAGATTTAGGTCGTCGTGCAATTCTAGCATTACGTCAAAACCTAATATCTAAAATACATGAACACGATAACACAATAATCTATAAGCAATTTAAAGATTTAATAGGAGAAATTTATACAGCAGAAGTACATCATATTCGTCATAGAGCAGTTATTTTGCTTGACGACGAAGGTAACGAAATAGTACTTCCAAAAGATAAACAAATACCATCAGATTTCTTTAGAAAAGGAGATAATGTAAGAGGAGTAATAGAAGCAGTAGAGCTAAAAGGAGCAAAACCAGCAATTATTATGTCTAGAACATCACCTTTATTTTTAGAGAAATTGTTCGAGCAAGAAATACCTGAAGTTTTTGATGGTTTAATTACCATTAAAAATGTGGTTAGAATTCCAGGAGAAAAAGCTAAAGTAGCCGTAGATTCTTATGATGATAGAATCGATCCAGTTGGAGCTTGTGTTGGTATGAAAGGATCTCGTATTCATGGTATTGTTCGTGAGTTAGGAAACGAAAATATCGATGTAATTAACTACACTAATAATTTACAGCTTTTTATAACAAGAGCATTAAGTCCTGCGCGTGTAACATCTATTAAATTAGATGAAGAAAATAAACGCGCCGAGGTAATTTTAAAGCCAGAAGAAGTAAGTAAAGCTATTGGTAGAGGTGGACATAATATTCGTTTAGCTGGTCAATTAACCGGTTTTGAAATTGATGTATTTAGAGAAGGAGCTGAAGAAGATGTTGAGTTAAGTGAATTTTCTGATGAAATTGATAGCTGGATAATCGACGAATTTAGTAAAGCTGGGCTAGACACTGCAAAAAGTGTTTTAGAGCAAGAAGTAAACGATTTGGTTAAACGAACAGATTTAGAAGAAGAAACTATTATCGACGTTATTAGAATTTTAAGAGAAGAATTCGAAGAATAACATATATTTGAGTATTTTAAAGGCAATTTATGGCTGAAACAATAAGATTAAATAAAGTATTACGCGAACTAAACATCTCTCTAGATCGTGCCGTAGAGTTTTTAGACTCTAAAGGTGTCGATATTGAGAAGCGTCCCACTACAAAAATATCAGAAGAAACCTATAAAATTCTATCTGATGAATTTGAAACAGATGCTAACAAAAAAGTGAAGTCGCAAGCAGTAAGTGAAGCAAAGCTAAAAGAAAAAGAAGATTTACGCGTAAAGCGTGAAAAAGAACTTGAAGCTAAGCAAAAAGCCCAAGAAGAAGCCCGCGAAGCTCAGGAAAAAGCAGAATTAGAAGCGAAAAAGAAAGCCGAAGAAGAAGCTAAGCAAGAAGCTAAAAACAACGAAGTTGTTAAAGCAACAAAAACGCTTACTGGGCCAAAACAAGTAGGTAAAATAGATTTAGAGCCCAAAAAGGTGCAAAAGAAACCTGAAGTGGCTCCAAAAGTCGAAACACCAAAAGTAGAAGAACCTGTTAAAAAAACAGTGCAGGCTCCACAAAAGCAAGAAGAGTCTAAGGCTGCCAAAGTAGTAGAGGCTAAAAAAGAAACTTCAGAAAAACCAAAAGAAACCGAGACTCCTAAAACAGACTTGCCTGTTTCTTCTGGTAGAGTTAAAACTCAATATCAAAAACTCACTGGGCCAAAAATTGCAGGAGATAAAATAGATTTATCGCAATTTAACAAGCCAAAAAAGAAGAAAGAAGATAAAAAAGCTGATGCTAATAAAGCTGGAGACGCTAAGAAAAAACGTCGTAGAATTAGCAAAGTAGGCGGTGGGCAATCAGGAAACAATCGTGGTCCTGGACAAAGAGGACCCGGACAAAGAGGGCCAGGGCAAAACAGAGGTAAGCAAGGTCAAGGGCGAAGAAATATTGTTAAAGAAGAGCCTAGCGAAGAAGATGTAAAAAAACAAGTTAGAGAAACACTAGAAAAACTTCAAGGAAAATCTAACAAAGGTCGAGGTGCAAAATATAGAAGAGATAAAAGAGATCAGCACAGAGATCAAACACAAAAAGAATTACAAGCTGAAGCCGCAGAAAGTAAAATTCTTAAAGTAACAGAATTTGTTACAGCAAGCGAGGTTGCAACTATGATGGATGTAGGAGTAACCCAAGTAATTTCGGCATGTATGTCTTTAGGTATGATGGTTACCATGAATCAGCGTTTAGATGCTGAAACATTATCCATAGTTGCCGAAGAGTTTGGTTATAAAGTAGAATTTGTAACTGCAGATATAGAAGAATCTATTGAAGAAGTAGAAGATAAGCCAGAAGATTTATTACCACGCGCACCAATTGTAACCGTAATGGGACACGTAGATCATGGTAAAACCTCATTACTAGATTACATTCGTGAAGAAAATGTAATTGCTGGTGAATCTGGTGGAATTACACAACATATAGGAGCTTATGGTGTTCAATTAGAAAACGGACAAAAAATAGCATTTCTTGATACTCCTGGTCACGAAGCTTTTACAGCTATGCGTGCTCGTGGAGCTCAAGTAACAGATATTGCAATTATTGTTGCTGCTGCAGATGATGATATCATGCCGCAAACCAAAGAAGCTATTTCTCATGCTCAAGCTGCAGGTGTACCAATTGTTTTTGCAATAAACAAAATAGATAAACCTGATGCCAATCCCGATAAAATTAAAGAAGGTTTAGCAAACATGAATCTTTTAGTTGAAGATTGGGGTGGTAAAATTCAATCGCACGATATTTCAGCTAAATTTGGTACAGGAGTAAAAGAACTTCTAGAAAAAGTGTTGTTAGAAGCAGAGCTTTTAGAATTAAAAGCAAACCCAAATAAAGTTGCAACAGGTACTGTTGTTGAAGCTTATTTAGATAAAGGACGTGGTTATGTGTCTACCATTTTAGTTCAAGCAGGTACACTTCGTGTTGGAGATTATGTGTTAGCAGGTCAACATAGCGGAAAAGTTAAAGCTATGCAAGATGAACGTGGACACGATGTACAAGAAGCAGGTCCGTCAACTCCGGTATCTATTCTAGGGCTAGATGGAGCACCACAAGCAGGTGATAAGTTTAATGTTTTTGAAGACGAAAGAGAAGCTAAACAAATAGCTACAAAACGTGCTCAATTGCAGCGAGAACAATCTGTAAGAACACAACGACATATAACTCTTGATGAAATTGGTCGTAGAATTGCATTAGGAGATTTCCAAGAGCTTAACATTATACTTAAAGGTGATGTTGATGGTTCTGTTGAAGCTTTAACAGATTCATTCCAAAAATTATCTACAGAAGAAATTCATGTAAATATCATCCACAAAGGTGTTGGCGCTATCACAGAAAGTGATGTATTGCTTGCAACAGCTTCAGATGCCATTATTATCGGATTTAATGTTCGTCCTGTTGGAAATGCAAGAAGTATTGCAGATAAAGAAGAAATTGATATCAGAACATACTCAATTATTTATGATGCCATAAATGATCTTAAAGATGCTATGGAAGGTATGCTTTCTCCAGAACTTAAGGAAGAAATTACAGGTACAGCAGAAATTAGAGAAATTTTTAAAGTATCTAAAATTGGTAGTATAGCTGGTTGTATGGTTACAAATGGTAAAATACTCAGAAGTTCTGGTGTAAGATTAATTCGCGATGGAGTAGTTGTTTACACAGGAGAATTAGCTTCATTAAAAAGATTTAAAGATGATGTTAAAGAGGTTTCAAAAGGATACGATTGTGGTATGCAAATTAAAAACTATAACGACATTAAAGAAGGTGATATAATTGAAGCTTTCCATGAAGTTGAAGTGAAAAAGAAACTGAAATAATTTAAGTGATATAATTAAAAAACAAAAAAGCAACCTTAAAGGTTGCTTTTTTGTTTTCGATAAACGGTATTAAGCCTTTTTAGCTTTTCTTAGGCTTTAAAATAAATGCATTAGGGAATGTGTTTTTTATCTTCTTTAAGGCTCTTTCTGCTTCTAATCTTGTTCTAAAATTTCCTGCCCAAACTTTAAAGTCTGGCGATTCAAATTGCATGCTTGCTTTCCAACTTCCATAATTGTGTTCAAAATCACTTTGGGCAGACTTTGCGCCATTTCTATTACCATTATAAACCTGTATCTTATAACGTTCAGAATCCGTTTCGTTTTTATTTAATTCCTTTTTTATTTCTAATAAAGTTTCAATTTTTTTATCCTGATTTAGCGTAATTTCACCTTCTTGAGCAAAGGCATTGAATGAGGTTATAAAACAACAACTCGCAGTTATAATTAAAGTTTTCTTTTTTAATACTTTCATTTCTAGATATCTTTATGCAAATATATACGCTATAGTTTAAATTTATGTTCTTTTTTTTATTTAGAATCCCTCTAAATTATTAATTATCATTTAATGAACATTTCTAAAATCGACTTTATATCTTACTTTTGCTTGAGATTTTACAAGCATGATATTTATCATAGTTTTATGAAAAAATTGTGCCAAAGTTTAGAAGTTAATTCAACCAATAATATGAAACAGGTGATTCACCGAAGATTAAGTAAAAGCTTTCTCCGTTCTAGCTTAATTATTTTATTAGCGTTTACAACTGTTCTTTCTGCTCAAGAAGGAGATCCAGCGAAAGGAAAATCATTATTCAATGCCAATTGTGCGGCATGTCATCAACTTGATAAAAAGATGACAGGTCCTGCTTTGCGTAAAGTTGAGCAGCGATTATCAGATGAACAAGGATTGGACAGGGAATGGATTCATGCATGGGTTCGCAATAGTTCAGGGGTTATCAAGTCTGGAGATGCTTATGCAAATAAGATTTATAATGAATACGGTGGTGCTGCAATGACTGCTTTTCCTCAACTTTCAGATGATGATATTAATAATATTTTAGCTTATACGGCTGAAGAAAAAGCTGTACCTCCTGTAAATACTGCTGTTGCTGCTGCTTCAACTGGTGGTTCTGATGCTTCTGGTGGGGTTTCAAATGAAATCATTCTAGGTGCGTTAGCGGTATTGTTTATATTGCTTGCTTTAGGTTTATACTTAGTAAACAAAACATTGCGTCGTTTTGCAGATGTCCAAAACATTGAGTTACCAGAAACTGCAAAAAGAACACCGCTATGGAAGGCGTTTGTGCAAAATCAATTTTTAATGATTGTTGTTGCGATATTCTTTTTGTTAACAAGCGCTTATTTTGTTTATGGATATTTGTCTCAAATTGGTGTAGATCAAGGTTATCAGCCTGTTCAGCCAATTCACTTTTCACATAAAATTCACGCAGGAGATAATGGTATTGACTGTAAATATTGTCATTCTTCAGCTAGAGTAAGTAAAACATCAGGCATTCCGTCTTTGAATGTTTGTATGAATTGTCATAAGTCTATTTATGAATATAATGGAGAGACTTCGCCAGAGTACTCTAAAGAGTTTTATGATGGTGAAATTCAAAAACTTTATGCATCTGCAGGATGGAGTGATGCCGATCAAAAATATACAGGTGAATCAAAGCCTGTGAAATGGGTTCGTATTCATAATTTACCAGACTTCGCTTATTTTAACCACTCACAACACGTAACTGTTGCAGGGGTTGAGTGTCAAACTTGTCATGGTCCAGTTGAAGAAATGGAAATTATGTATCAACATGCGCCATTAACAATGGGTTGGTGTATCAACTGTCATCGTGAAACTAATGTTGCGGTTAAAGATAATGCCTATTATGAGAAAATTCATGAAGAATTATCTAAAAAGTACGGTGTAGATGAATTAACAGCTGCACAAATGGGTGGTTTAGAGTGTGGTAAGTGTCACTATTAATTAACAAGAAGTAATTCAATTATATAATATGTCATCAAACAAGAAATACTGGAAAAGTGTTGAAGAGCTTAACGAGAATAGCTCTATTGTTGAGACGCTAAAACAAAACGAGTTTGTAGAGGAGATTCCTACTGATGAATTTTTAGGAGATAAAGAAACATTAGAGACTACATCTACAACACGTCGCGATTTTTTAAAGTATATTGGCTTTAGTACAGCTGCAGCTTCATTAGCTGCTTGTGAAGGGCCAGTTAAAAAATCAATTCCTTATGTGGTGCAGCCTACAGAAATTATTCCAGGCGTAGCTAATTATTATGCAACAACTGTTGCTGATGGATTTGATTTTGCGAGTGTTTTAGTGAAAACCCGAGAAGGTCGTCCAATTAAAATTGAGAATAATACTTTAGCGGGTTCTAGCGGTAGTGCTAATGCTAGAGTTAATGCCTCTGTTTTGGGTCTTTATGATAGTTTGCGTTTAAAGTCGCCTATGCAAGGCGATAAAGCTATTTCTTGGAGAACGTTTGATGCTGAAACAACAAAGAAGTTAACTGACATTGCAGCCGCTAACAAAAACATAGTATTGTTAACGCAAACTTATGCTAGTCCATCTACATCTAAGTTGATTTCAGAATTTTCAGAAAAATATGGTAATGTGTCTCATGTAGAGTATGATGCTATATCAGAGTCTGCTGCTTTAGATGCTTATCAGGCAAAATACGGAGAACGTGGTTTAGCAGATTACGATTTTTCAAAAGCCATGACAATAGTTTCTGTTGGTGCTGATTTCTTAGGGGATTGGCAAGGTGGTGGTTTTGACTCTGCTTATGCTAAAAATAGAGTTCCAGATCACGGTAAGATGTCGCGTCATATTCAGATAGAATCTAATATGTCTCTAACTGGAGCAAATGCAGATAAACGTATACCAGCAACACCCACAGAGCAAAAATTAGCTTTAGCTAAATTATATACTTTAATAGTAGGGGGTTCTGTTTCTATAACTTTGCCAGAACATATTGATGTTGCTGTTAAAAACGCAGCTAAAGAACTTATAGCAGCAGGAAGTAAAGCGGTTGTTGTAACTGGTTTACAAGATACAAATGCTCAAACATTGGTTTTAGAAATAAATGAGACTTTAGCTAGCAAAGCATTCAATCCTGCTACACCTATTAAAACAAGACAAGGTAATAATGCTCAAGTTGCTAAATTAGTTGCTGATATGAAAGCAGGTAAAGTTGCGGCGATAATTATGAGTGGTGTAAACCCTATGTATACCTTGCCAAATGCAGCTGACTTTGCTGAAGGTTTAAAGAAAACAGAACTTTCAATTGCCTTTTCTTTGAAAGAAGATGAAACCTCTACTTTGGTTAATTTTATTGGAGCTGCACCACATTATCTAGAATCATGGGGAGATGTTGAGCTTAAAAAAGGACAATTTGCCTTAACTCAGCCAACTATTCGACCATTATTTGATACAAAACAGTTTCAAGATGCATTATTAGCATGGACTGAGAATTCTGTTTCTTATCATGATTACATTAAAGAAACATGGAATAGTAGTATACTTTATGGTTCTTCATTTAACCAGGCTCTTCATGATGGTGTTTTTAACGCAAGTATTAATGCTGATAGTTCAATTATTAATTCTCATGGGACTGTAATATCTTCAGAAACAGAATTAAAAGATAAAAAAGATAGAACTTGGGTTGGCGGTGTTATACATGGTGCTGCTGTAGGTGTAGGTTTAAAAGAAGAAGATAAAGATGAATATATAAGAACAAGTACATCAACTACAGTTTCTTCTAATGGAAACATAACTGTTAATGGAGTTAATGTTGTAAGTGGTGTTACTGCTGCAAAAGAATTGGTTTCATCAGCAAAATCTAATGGTTTAGAATTAGTATTTTATTCTAAAACAGGTATGGGTGATGGGCAACAAGCCAATAACCCTTGGCTGCAAGAGTTTCCAGATCCAATTTCACGTGTTTCATGGGATAATTACTTAACGGTATCTAAAAGTGATGCAGAAAAGTTAGGTTTAGAAAATGTACATGTAGCAACTGGAGCTTTAGATGGTAGTTATGCCGATGTAACTGTTAATGGAACTACTTTAAAAAATGTACCTGTTTTAATACAGCCAGGTCAAGCTAAAGGTTCTGTAGGGCTTTCATTTGGTTATGGTCGTAAGTTAGGCCTTAAGGATGAAATGAAAACAGGAGTTAACGCTTATGAACTTTACAATAATTTTGAAGCGGTACAAAATGTTACTGTAAAAGCTGCATCTGGAATGCATGAATTTGCATGTGTACAGTTACATAATACTTTAATGGGGCGTGGTGATATTTTAAAAGAAACGACTCTAGAGATTTTTAACACAAAAGACAAATCACATTGGAATCCTATTCCAGTTGTTTCTTTAAATCATGAAGAAACTCCTGTTACTTCTCCAGAAGTTGATTTGTGGGATGAGTTTGATCGTTCAATTGGTCATCATTTTAATTTATCTATTGATTTAAATGCATGTACTGGATGTGGAGCATGTGTTATCGCTTGTCATGCTGAAAATAATGTTCCTGTAGTAGGTAAAGAAGAAGTTCGTCGTAGCCGTGATATGCACTGGTTACGTATAGATAGATATTATTCTTCAGATGATACTTTTGAAGAAGATAATGACAAAAAAGACGGTTTCTCAGGATTATTTGGTGATAATGGATCGTTAGGCGGATTTGGTGAAATGGAACACCCAGCTGATAACCCACAGGTAGCGTTCCAACCAGTAATGTGTCAACATTGTAATCATGCACCTTGTGAAACTGTATGTCCTGTTGCAGCAACATCGCATGGTCGTCAAGGTCAAAACCACATGGCTTATAACCGTTGTGTTGGTACACGTTATTGCGCAAATAACTGTCCTTACAAAGTGCGTCGATTTAACTGGTTCTTATACAATGGTAATGATGAATTCGATTACCATATGAATGACGATTTAGGTCGTATGGTGTTAAATCCAGATGTTGTTGTTCGTTCTCGTGGTGTAATGGAAAAATGTTCTATGTGTATTCAAATGACACAAAAAACAATTCTGGATGCTAAACGTGATGGTCGTGTAATAAAAGACGGTGAATTCCAGACAGCTTGTTCTGCAGCTTGTAGTAGTGGAGCTATGATATTTGGAGATATCAACGACAAAGAAAGTAAAGTTGCGAAACTTAAAGAAGATAATCGTATGTATCACTTATTGGAGCATGTAGGTACTAAACCTAATGTGCAGTATCAAACCAAAGTGAGAAATATAAAGGAAGCATAAATCTAAATTAAAGAATCAATTATATAATTATGGCGTCTCATTACGAAGCACCTATTAGAAGACCTCTAGTAACTGGCGAGAAATCATACCACGACGTAACTGTGGATGTAGCTAAGCCTGTTGAGGGAAAAGCAAATAAGCAATGGTGGATAGTATTTAGTATTTCACTTGTAGCTTTCCTTTGGGGTATTGGATGTATTTTATATACCGTATCTACAGGTATTGGAACTTGGGGTTTAAATAAAACTGTAGGTTGGGCCTGGGATATTACAAACTTCGTTTGGTGGGTAGGTATTGGTCACGCAGGAACACTTATTTCTGCAGTACTTTTATTATTCCGTCAAAAATGGAGAATGGCAATTAACCGTTCTGCGGAAGCAATGACGATTTTCTCGGTTGTTCAAGCGGGCTTATTTCCAATTATTCACATGGGTCGTCCATGGTTAGGATACTGGGTTTTACCAATTCCAAACCAATTTGGTTCATTGTGGGTAAACTTTAACTCTCCTTTACTTTGGGATGTGTTTGCAATATCCACGTATTTATCAGTGTCGTTAGTTTTCTGGTGGACTGGTTTATTACCTGATTTTGCTATGCTTCGTGATAGAGCAATTAAGCCTTTCCAAAAGAAAATATATGCATTACTAAGTTTTGGTTGGTCTGGTCGCGCTAAAGATTGGCAACGTTTTGAAGAAGTATCTTTGGTACTTGCTGGTTTAGCAACTCCGCTTGTACTTTCTGTACATACAATTGTATCTTTTGACTTTGCTACATCAGTTATACCAGGTTGGCATACTACAATATTCCCTCCTTACTTTGTTGCAGGTGCCGTATTTTCTGGATTTGCTATGGTGAATACTCTTCTTATTATCATGAGAAAAGTTTGTAACCTAGAAGATTATATTACATTACAACATATAGAGTTAATGAATATTGTAATCATGATTACAGGTTCTATAGTTGGTGTAGCCTATATTACTGAGTTGTTTATTGCATGGTATTCAGGTGTTGAATACGAACAGTATGCTTTCTTAAACAGAGCAACAGGTCCTTATGCTTGGGCATATTGGATGATGATGTCATGTAATGTATTCTCGCCACAGTTTATGTGGTTCAAGAAACTTAGAACTAGTATCATGTTTTCATTCATTATATCAATTGTTGTAAATATTGGTATGTGGTTTGAGCGTTTTGTAATTATTGTTACATCATTACATCGTGATTATTTACCATCTTCTTGGACAATGTTTTCACCAACGTTTGTTGACATAGGTATTTTTATTGGAACAATTGGATTCTTCTTCGTATTATTCCTTTTATATTCTAGAACATTTCCTGTAATTGCTCAAGCTGAAGTGAAAACAATTTTGAAGTCTTCAGGTGAAAGATATAAAAATCTTAGAGAAGCTGGTAAAAGTTTAGTAGGATCTGGTGCTGATGAAAGAACATCTAACCTTGATGGGTCTACTAAAATAAAAGCAGATGTTGTTGAAGTATCTGAGGAAGAAAAAGCAGCACGAGTAACTAGTTTATTAGGATCTATTGGTTCTTTTGATGCTACAACTCAAACTGCCGATGATTTAAAGCAAATAAGTGGTGTTGGACCTAAAATGGAAGAAGTACTAAATAGTATAGGTATTTATACATTCCTTCAAGTTAGTAAAATGACCAAGAATGAATATGATTTGTTAGATAGCATTACGGGTTCTTTCCCTGGAAGAGCAGAACGTGATGATTGGTCAGGACAAGCTAAAAAATTAATTAACTAAACATAGTCAATGGAAGCTTCAAGAGTTATTCACGCTATTTATAACGATGACGATGTATTAATGTCTGCGGTAAAAAAAGTACGTGCAGAAAAACATCACATAGAAGAAATATATACACCATTTCCAGTTCATGGGCTAGATAAGGCTATGGGATTAGAAGGTACTAGAATTGCTATTTGTGCATTCTTATATGGATTGGTTGGTTTAACCGTAGCAATTACAATGATGAATTTCATCATGATTGAAGATTGGCCTCAAAACATTGGTGGTAAACCTAGTTTTAGCTATATCGAAAACATGCCTGCTTTTGTTCCTATCATGTTTGAACTTACAGTGTTTTTTGCTGCGCATTTAATGGTCATTACATTTTACTTACGTAGTAGAATGTGGCCTTTTAAAAAAGCTGAAAACCCTGACCCAAGAACTACCGACGATCATTTTTTAATGGAAATTGGTGTTCACGGTAACGAAAGTGCTCTAGAAAATTTATTAAAAGAAACTGGAGCTGTAGAAATTAAATTAGTTGATAAAGCCCATTAATATAAATATGAAAAGCTTAATTAAAATAATAGTACTAGCAGTTGGTTTTGTAGCTGTATCATGCAAAAAAGACTCTGCACCTAACTATCAGTTTATGCCTAATATGTATGAATCTGCAGGTTATGAAACTTATGGTGAAGCATCAGCTTTTAGTAACGGAATAGAAGCTCAATTACCAGCAGAAGGATCTATTGCACGTGGTTTTGTGCCATTTGATATTGATAATACGACAGAAGGCTATGAATTGGCTAAGTCAACATTAAAAAGTCCATTGGATTCAACTGTTGTTGATTTAGAAAGAGGTAAGTCTTTATATAACATTTATTGTGGTATTTGTCACGGTACAAAAGGTAATGGTCAAGGAAATCTTGTTAAAAGAGAAAAGATTCTTGGTATTCCAAGTTATGATGATGCTGGAAGAGCCATTACTGAAGGTAGTATTTACCATACTATATATTATGGTAAAAATGCAATGGGTTCTTATGCAAACCAATTAAATGAAGAGGAGCGTTGGCAAGTTGTTAGCTACGTTTTAAAACTTAAATCAGATTTAGAAAAGTAAGATAAGTTTAGATATGTACACATTTTCAAGTAAATTAAAGATATTTTCTATCGTTCTAATCATTTTAGGTGCGGTAGGTGTTGGAATTGGTTTTTCCACGTCTCATAAATCTTTTGAAGAAGTTGAAACCTTACTTGCAGAAGAATCACACCATGGTGGTGGTCATGAAGAAGTAGATTCACATGAAGCTACTTCACATAACGCTCATGCAGAAGAAGCGTCGCATGCAACTCATGATGTTCACTCAGAAGTATCCGCACAAGGTGAAGCAGACGAACATACCAAACATATCGAGCATGTTCAACACCAAATAGCAAATCGTCCATGGGCAGCTTTATATGTTGCCGCTTTTTTCTTTATGATGATTTCTTTGGGTTGTTTAGCTTTTTATGCTATTCAAATCGCTTCTCAAGCAGGTTGGTCTCCAGTACTTTTTAGAGTAATGGAAGGTATAACAGCATATCTGCTTCCTGGAGCAATTATTGTTTTAATTATTGCTGTGGCATCTGGTACAATAGGTCATTATAATCTGTTTATTTGGATGGATCCAGAAGTTGTAGCACACGATAAATTGATACAAGGAAAGTCAGGTTGGTTAAATATACCTGGTTTTGCTATTCGTGGTATAATTTTTATCGCAGGTTGGAGTTTATATCGTTATTTTGCACGTAAATTTTCTGTTGCTCAAGATACTGCAGAAGACAAAAGTAATTTTAAAAAATCATTCCGTATTGCTGCTGGTTTCTTAGTATTCTTCATATACTCAGAATCAATGATGTCATGGGATTGGATAATGAGTGTTGATCCTCACTGGTTCTCTACTTTATTTGGTTGGTATGTATTTGCAAGTATGTTTGTTAGTGGTATCACAGCAATTGCATTAGTTACATTGTATTTAAAAACTCGTGGTTATTTAGAGTTTGTTAATGCAAACCATTTACATGATGTTGCCAAATTTATGTTTGCTATAAGCATTTTCTGGACGTATTTATGGTTTTCACAGTTTATGTTAATTTGGTATTCAAACATTCCTGAAGAGGTTACATACTTTGTATCAAGATTCAACGATTATAAATTACCTTTCTTAGGCATGGTCGTATTAAACTTTGTTTTTCCATTATTAATGTTAATGAATGCAGACTACAAGAGAATGCCTTGGTTTGTTGTTATGACAGGTTTAGTTATTTTATTTGGGCATTATATTGATATTTTTAATATGATTATGCCAGCAACCGTTGGAGATAGATGGTTTATAGGAATACCTGAAATAGGTTCAATATTATTGTTTGCTGGTTTGTTTATACTTGTTGTATTTACAGCACTAACAAAAGCACCTTTGCTTGCTAAAGGTTATCCTCTAATAAAAGAGAGTGAAGAGTTTCATTATTAATTAAGATATAAATAAAGACGAACGAAACAATGACTGCTTTATTAACAATTGTAATTTTAGTATTTATATTAATTGCCATTTGGCAAATGGTAAAGATTTTCGATTTAGCTCAAGCTAAAACAGAAAACTCACAAATTGCCAACGATAAAGATAATACCCTTAATGGCTATTTAATGATGGGCTTCTTGGCATTTATTTATATCATTACCATAGTTTGTGTTGTAAAATGGGGTGATTTACCATTATTATCTAATTCGGCTTCAGAACACGGTCCAACTATTGATAATTTAATGACTATTTCTTTAGTTATCATTTTTACTGTTCAAATTATAACTCAATTCTTATTGCATTATTTTGCTTTTAAATATAAAGGTGAAAAAGGAAGAACAGCATTATTCTTTGCAGATAATAATAAGTTAGAAGCAGTTTGGACAATTATACCAGTAATTGTATTAGCTGGTTTAATTATATATGGATTAAACACTTGGATTAACATCATGGGAGTCGATGAAAGTGATGATCCTTTAGTTGTTGAGTTATATGCTCAGCAATTTAATTGGAAAGCACGATATGCTGGTGCAGATAATACTTTAGGTAAGGCTAATGTACGTTTAATAGACATAGATAGAGCTAATATTTTAGGATTAGACGAATCTGATCCTAATGCACAAGATGATATAATTACAACTGAATTGCATTTACCTGTTGGTAAACCAGTTTTATTTAAAATGCGTTCTCAAGATGTTTTACATTCGGCTTATATGCCTCACTTTAGAGCCCAAATGAACTGTGTTCCTGGAATGATTACGCAATTTGGTTTTACACCAACTGTAACAACAGAGGAGATGAGACAAACTCCTGAAATGATAGAAAAAATTCAAAATATTAATAATATTAGAGTCGAGAAAAGTGAAGCCTTAATTGCTAAAGGTGAAGATGCTTTAGAACGTTACGAGTTTGATTATTTATTGCTTTGTAATAAAATTTGTGGTACTTCTCATTACAACATGCAAATGAAAATAATTGTTGAAACTCAAGAAGAATATGACGCTTGGATTAAAGAACAAAAAGAATTTAAAAACTCTCTAATTAACTAATAACTAGATTTAACAAGATATAAGATTATGTCAGCACACGCAGATACTCACGAAGAACACGGACATCATCATAAAGAAACCTTTATAACTAAATACATTTTTAGTTTAGATCATAAAATGATTGCAAAGCAGTATTTAATTACTGGTACAATCATGGGTATTATAGGTATTATGATGTCTATTATGTTCCGTATGCAAATTGCATGGCCAGAGCAACCAAATGTTTTATTTGAAGCTTTATTAGGAAAATGGGCACCAGATGGTGTTATGGATGCAGATATTTATTTAGCTTTAGTAACAATTCATGGTACCATAATGGTATTCTTTGTATTAACAGCTGGTTTAAGTGGTACATTTAGTAATCTATTAATTCCATTACAAATCGGTGCGCGTGATATGGCGTCTGGTTTCTTAAATATGGTGTCTTATTGGTTATTCTTTTTATCTTGTGTAATTATGGTACTGTCGTTATTCGTTGAAGCAGGACCAGCAGCTGCAGGTTGGACAATTTATCCACCGTTAAGTGCACTTCCAATGGCACAAGGTGGTTCTGGTGCAGGTATGACGCTTTGGTTGGTTTCTATGGCTATATTTATAGCATCATCTTTGATAGGATCACTTAACTATGTAGTTACTGTTTTAAATTTACGTACAAAAGGTATGTCTATGACAAGATTACCTTTAACCATATGGGCTTTCTTTATTACAGCAGTAATAGGTATTATTTCATTTCCTGTTTTATTATCAGCTGCTTTATTATTAATAATGGATAGAAGTTTTGGTACATCCTTCTTCTTATCAGATATATTTATTCAAGGAGAAGTATTACATTATCAAGGAGGTTCTCCTGTTTTATTTGAGCACTTATTTTGGTTCTTAGGTCACCCAGAAGTTTACATTGTATTATTACCAGCATTGGGTATTACTTCAGAAATTATTGCAACAAACTCTCGTAAACCAATTTTTGGTTATCGTGCTATGATTGCTTCAATTCTTGCTATTGCGTTTTTATCAACAATTGTTTGGGGTCACCATATGTTCGTATCAGGAATGAATCCTTTCTTAGGTTCAGTATTTACTTTTACAACATTATTAATTGCAATACCATCAGCAGTAAAAGCCTTCAACTACATAACAACTTTGTGGAAGGGTAATTTACAGATGAATCCGGCTATGTTATTCTCTATTGGTTTGGTATCAACATTTATTACAGGAGGTTTAACAGGTATTATTTTAGGAGATTCTGCTTTAGATATTAACGTTCATGATACTTATTTTGTAGTAGCTCACTTCCACTTAGTAATGGGTATATCTGCATTATACGGTATGTTTGCTGGTATTTACCATTGGTATCCTAAAATGTTTGGGCGAATGTTAAATAAAAAATTAGGGTATTTACATTTTTGGGTAACTGCAATATGTGCATATGGTGTATTTTTTCCAATGCACTTTATAGGAATGGCAGGTTTACCTCGTCGTTATTATACGAATAGTAATTTTCCGTTATTTGATGATTTAGCTGATGTAAATGTTGTTATTACTGTATTTGCAATAGTAGGAGGAGCATTTCAATTAGTATTCCTTTATAATTTCTTTTCTAGTATTTTCTACGGTAAGAAAGCAGAGCAAAATCCATGGAAATCAAATACTTTAGAATGGACAACTCCTGTAGAGCACGTTCATGGTAACTGGCCAGGTCCAATTCCAGAGGTACACCGTTGGGCATACGATTATAGTAAACCAGGTCATGATGTAGATTTTGTTCCTCAACATATCCCTTTAAAAGAAGGAGAAGAAGAACTTCAACATTAAAAAATAAAATATTGATATAAGGCTCACTTTTTAAGTGGGCTTTTTTTTTGTTTATATTTGTTTAAATTAAATAATACCTGTACTTATTAGTGGTATAATATATGAATGAAAACTTAGATCCATCAAGTCAAAATTTTTCTCCTGAAGAAATTGATGTAGAAAAAAAATTGCGTCCGCTAGCATTTAACGATTTTACTGGGCAAGATCAAGTGTTGGAAAATCTTCAGGTTTTCGTACAAGCTGCTAATTTAAGAGATGAAGCATTAGATCATACATTATTTCATGGGCCTCCAGGACTTGGTAAAACCACTTTAGCACACATATTAGCAAACGAACTTAGTGTTGGTATTAAAGTTACCTCAGGTCCAGTTTTAGATAAACCAGGAGACTTAGCTGGTTTACTAACTAATTTAGATGAGAGAGATGTTTTATTTATTGATGAAATTCATCGTTTAAGCCCCATTGTTGAAGAATATTTATATTCCGCAATGGAGGATTATAAAATTGATATTATGATTGAAACTGGCCCTAATGCCAGAACCGTACAAATCAATTTAAACCCTTTTACTTTAGTTGGTGCTACCACGCGATCTGGTTTACTAACATCGCCAATGCGTGCACGTTTTGGCATACAAAGTAGATTACAATATTATAAAACCGATTTACTCACCACAATTGTACAGCGTAGTGCAAGTATATTAAGTGTTCCTATTTCTATGGAAGCTGCTATTGAAATTGCTGGTAGAAGCAGAGGAACACCGCGTATAGCTAATGCTTTGCTGCGACGAGTTCGTGATTTTGCACAAATAAAGGGTAATGGTTCTATAGATATTGAAATTGCTAAATTTGCATTAAAGGCATTAAATGTTGATGCGCATGGTTTAGATGAAATGGATAATAAAATACTAATAACAATTATAGATAAGTTTAAAGGAGGGCCTGTAGGTATTACAACTTTAGCAACAGCAGTAAGCGAAAGTTCTGAAACCATTGAAGAGGTATACGAACCCTTTTTAATACAGCAAGGTTTTATAATGCGTACACCACGAGGGCGTGAAGTTACCGAATTAGCTTATAAACATTTAGGGAAAGTTAAAGGTAATATACAGGGTGGTTTGTTCTAAATTCAAAATATGATTGAAAAAATTCCAATTCCAAATGAAAATTTTAAAGACGTATTGTCTAATAATTCTAAAATTTTATTTTCTGGAATTTTTGGAAGTGGAAAAACAACTTTTATAAATGATTTCTTTGAAGACAATGATAGTTATGAGGCTATTCATATTTATCCTGTAAATTATTCAATAGCCTCAAATGTAGATATATTTGAGCTAATAAAATATGATATTCTATTTCAGTTAATAGGAAAATTACCAAAAGAAGATTTTCTAAAACTAGACATTCCATACCATTTAACTCTTTATAATTATTTATTTAGTTTTAATAATTTAAATAAAAAGGTTGATTTTCTTTCTTCTTTTTTACATTTCGCTGGAAAATATGGATCAGCTTCTTTAAAGATTTATGAAAGTATTAAACATTTAAAAGATGAATTCGTCAAATTTCATAAAAGCTTCCAAGAAGATGATTTTAATAAAGTTAAAAGTTATCTTGAGAACTTAAAAAATGAAAAAGGAAGTATATATGAAGAGGATTTTTTTACCGAACTAATTAGAATTCTAATTTTTAAATTAAAAGATAAGAATAAAAAAGAGGTTATTTTAGTTATTGACGATTTAGATAGATTAGACCCTGAGCATATATTTAGAATTTTAAATATTTTCTCGGCTCATATTGATTTTTCAGGAGTTGAAAATGATAATAAATTTGATTTTGATAAGGTTATTATCGTTTGTGATTATGCCAATATTGAGAGCTTATATAAACATAAATATGGGATCGGTACTGATTTTAAAGGATATATAAATAAATTTTTTAATGAAATATTTTGGTATGATGTTGCGACTTTAATCAAAGCTGCTATTGACACTTATTTAAGTAAAGTAAAAACTAATATTGACGGTAATATCTTCAATGAAGATTATAGGTTTAGCGACCAAGTCAAATATGTGTTATTTACTTTTTTAGATTCGGGTATAATTAGTTTTAGAGATTTAATTAGTTTTAAAAACGGTTTTGATACGAATCGATTTTACCCTAACAAAAAAAGAAATTTAGCCAAGGTAGAATCAATTCTTAAACGATATAATTTAACAGTTGAATTAACAATTAATTTTCTTATTAGCTTTTTTGGTAATAATAACGAATTGTTAAATGCTATTGGTAAGGCAAAAAATAAAAATAATCAATGGTTTTCATATCTTAATCAAGAAGATTATTTTAATAATATAGCTGAATTTGTTTTGTTAATAAAACATGAAACATTTAATACAAATAGGTTAGGTGTTAATAATAAAAACTTAAATTTAAAATCTTATGATTTCAATTTAAATGTATCAAGTAAAGACTATAGGTTTTATACTGAGTGTAACGAGATAAAAAAACAAGACAATCAGCAGGTGAAGCCAGATGAATTAAATTATTTTGAATTTTTAGAGGAGGCAACTAAAGTTTACTTGGAAATAATCAATTAAGCTTGAATACAAGACAAAAACATACAAACCTTATTAAAACCGAAGCCAAACGCCTCGGTTTTTTATCTTGTGGGGTAAGTAAAGCTCAGTTTTTAGAAGAAGAAGCACCAAGGCTTGAAAAGTGGTTGAATAAAAACATGAATGGCAAAATGCAATACATGGAAAATCATTTTGATAAACGCTTAGACCCAACTAAGCTAGTGGAAGATTCAAAAAGTGTAATATCGTTATTGTTAAATTATTACCCTTCAAAAACTCAAAATTCAGATAGTTTTAAAATTTCTAAATATGCTTATGGAACCGACTATCACTTTGTTATAAAAGACAAATTAAAGGCGTTACTTCATTTTATTCAAGATGAAATAGGAGAGGTTTCTGGACGTGCTTTTGTAGATTCTGCACCAGTATTAGATAAAGCTTGGGCGGCAAAATCTGGATTAGGATGGATAGGTAAAAACAGTAATTTATTAAGCCAAAAAGTGGGTTCGTTTTTTTTTATAGCTGAATTAATTATTGATTTAGAATTAGAATATGATTTACCAACAACAGACCATTGTGGAACATGTACAGCTTGTATAGATGCTTGCCCAACCGAAGCCATTGTGGAGCCTTATGTTGTAGATGGTAGTAAATGTATTTCTTACTTAACCATTGAGTTAAAAGAAAATATGCCTACAGAGTTTAAAGGAAAAATGGATAATTGGATGTTTGGTTGCGATGTATGTCAAGATGTTTGCCCTTGGAATCGATTTTCTAAACCACATAGTGAGCCGCTATTTAATCCGCACCCCGAATTACTCTCTATGAGTAAAAAAGATTGGGAAGAGGTTACCGAAGAAACTTTTAGAAAAGTGTTTAAAAAATCTGCAGTAAAACGTACTAAATATTCTGGATTAACCAGAAACATTAAATTTTTAAAATAATTATTTGAAAGATATTCTAATTACATCGACTTATAAAAACCAAATATAAAATACATTCAACAATGAAAACACTACTAAAATTATTTGCAGTTACACTTTTACTTAGTGTAATGTCTTGTAAAGACACTTCTAAAAAAGAGCTTGAAATTAATATTGAAGAAAAAGCGGAACCCGATAAACCAACATACCATATTCAAGAAACATGGATTAATAAAAGAGTAAATGCAGCACAAAACAAGCTATCTAAAACCGATGCAGGAAAAGCTTTGTGGAAATCTATGGAAGCTCACGGAGGTTTAAAACGATGGTTTAGTAATGGTTATTTATCATTTAGATTTAATTACCAGCCCTTAAGCGGGAAAGGAATTAGAGATTCGTACCAAACTATTGATACTTGGAGTAATAAAGCGAGACATAATAGTATTGAAGATCCAGAATCTATTTACGGGTGGGATGGAAAACAAGCTTGGGTAAAAGCAAAAGATAGTATGTCCTTTAAGTATGATACTAAGTTTTGGGCATTAACTCCACTATATTTTATAGGGCAACCTTTTGTGTTAGATGGAGAAGGCGTTAATTTAGAATTATTGCCATCAATTATTTTTAATGGTATTGAGCAAATAGTAGTAAAAGCCACTTATAACACAGGTGTAGGTTTAGCACCAGATGATTATTACATTTTATACATAAACTCAAAAACAAATTTGTTAGATGCCTTTAAGTACATAGTTTCTTATCCAGAATATTTTCCAGAAGGCGGGCACGCACCAGAAAAAACCACGGTAATTCAAGGTACAACTAAAGTTGATGGAATTGTATTTGCAAAAGGATATAAAACATACTGGAGTGATAGTAAGTTGGAAAATGGATTAGGAGAATATATTACGAATATTGAAGTTTCAGATATAAGTTTTTCACCAACTGTTGAAAAACATTTTTTCTCAGCACCTGAAGGAGCAGAAATACTAAGTAAATAGATTATTAATTTAATTTAAAGTTTTTAGCCTGAAATATTTTTAATATTTCAGGCTTTTGTAATTATATAATTTTCTTTTCTAACTCAAGTAAAATCATTACTTTTCTGAAAATTAAAGTATTATGATTCCTCCACCAATACCAGAAAACGAGTCCGAACGTCTTGAAAACCTAGAGTCTTATAATATTTTAGATACATTGCCAGAAGAAGATTACGATAATATAACTAAAATAGCAGCTCAAATATGCGAAACACCCATAGCTCTGGTAAGTTTAGTAGATAGTAAAAGGCAATGGTTTAAATCTCGTTATGGGGTTGATGCTACCGAAACACCAAAAGAATACGCTTTTTGTGCACATGCTATAAACAAGCCTTTAGAACCGTTTATAATAAATGATGCAAGAATAGATGAGCGCTTTCACGACAATCCTTTGGTTGTAGACCAGCCTAATGTAATTTTTTATGCGGGTATACCATTAACAGATGGAGAATCATCATCTGTAGGTACTTTATGCGTTATAGATCATCAACCAAAATCTTTAAGTGAATCGCAAGTAGAAACCTTAAAAGTTTTATCTAAACAAGTAGTTAATTTACTTAAATTACGTAAAAGTAATCAAACATTAAGCAAAACATTAGAAGAGCTTAAGGTTAAAAACGAAGAATTAGAAAAATTTGCATATTTAGCAGCACACGACTTAAAATCACCTTTACTAAACATAAGTAATTTAGCTCAAATTATTAAGCAAGATTATAAATTAGATATTGACGATGCGGGTTTAAATATGCTTGAACTCATAATAAAATCATCAGAAGATTTAACCAGTTTGGTAGATGGGTTACTAAGTTATAATACACGTGACAGTATTTTAAATAAAGAAAAAGAGGCCATTTCTTTAAAAGAATTTGAGTCAGATTTACAAGACAATATTATTAAGCATTATAAAGAAGTTAATTTTACTTTAAATTCAAACTTATCCGAAATAGAAGTAAACAAATACGGTTTTAACCAAATTATTAGAGAATTAGTTAATAATGCTATTAGATATAATGATAAAAACCAAGTAAATATAGCTTTAAATATATGCGAAACAGCAAGTCATTATAGAATATTAGTACAAGATAATGGCCCAGGAATTCATGAAAATTATCATGAAAAAATTTTCAATGTGTTTTACAAATTAAATAAGTACGATAAATTTGGGCGAACAGGCAATGGAATTGGTTTAGCAACCGTAAAAAATATAATAAAAAAATTACAAGGCGAAATACACGTTAATTCTATCTTAAACAAACAAACCACTTTTAGTGTTATTTTAAAGAAATAAATAATAATTGCATAGGGCCTATTTTTTTTAAAGAATAACCATATCATTTCATAGTATTACTATCTTTGTTTATAAATTAAATATCTAAGAAATAATATATTCTCAAAAATATATTTTCAAAATAAAATCTTTTATGAGCGAAGAAAGTAAACGCAGAGAAGCACTTATATACCACGCAAAACCCACTCCTGGTAAAATAAAAATTGTTCCAACTAAAAAGTATGCCACCCAACGCGATTTATCATTGGCTTATTCGCCAGGTGTTGCAGTTCCTTGTTTAGAAATTGAAAAAGATAAAGAAGCAGCATACAAATATACCTCAAAGGGTAATTTAGTAGCTGTAATATCAAACGGTACTGCGGTTTTAGGTTTAGGTAATATTGGCGCTTTGGCTGGTAAACCTGTTATGGAAGGTAAAGGTTTGTTATTTAAAATATTTGCAGATATTGATGTTTTTGATATTGAAGTTGATACCGAAAATGTTGATGAATTTATTGAAACCGTAAAAAATATAGCGCCAACCTTTGGTGGAATTAATCTTGAAGATATTAAAGCTCCCGGAGCTTTCGAAATTGAGCGTCGTTTAAAAGAAGAACTCGATATTCCAGTAATGCACGATGACCAACATGGTACGGCAATTATTTCTGCAGCAGCATTATTAAATGCTATCGAGCTAACCAACCGAAAAATAGAAGACACTAAAATTGTAATTAGTGGCGCAGGTGCAGCGGCTATTTCTTGTTCTCGTTTATATCAAGCATGTGGTGCCAAGTTAGAAAACATGGTAATGCTAGATAGTAAAGGAGTAATAAGAAAAGATAGAGATAGTTTAACATCTGAAAAAGCCGAATTCGCTACCGATAGAAAAATAGATACCCTTGATGAAGCCATGAAAGATGCCGATGTGTTTATCGGGCTTTCTATGGCCAATATAGTCTCGCCAGAAATGTTGCTTTCTATGGCAAAAGATCCTATTGTCTTTGCTATGGCAAATCCAGATCCAGAAATTGGCTATCAATTAGCTATAGATACTCGAGACGATATTATTATGGCTACTGGGCGTAGCGACCACCCTAACCAAGTTAATAACGTGCTTGGTTTTCCGTTTATATTTCGTGGTGCTTTAGATGTTAGGGCTACAGGTATAAACGAAGCTATGAAAATGGCTGCGGTAAAAGCTTTAGCAAGATTAGCAAAGGAACCAGTGCCAGAACAAGTAAATATTGCTTACGGAGAAACCAGATTAACTTTTGGTAAAGATTATATTATACCAAAACCTTTCGATCCAAGATTAATTGCCGAAATTCCTCCTGCCGTCGCAAAAGCAGCTATGGAAAGTGGTGTAGCAAAAACACCAATTACAGATTGGGAAAAATATACAGATACACTACGAGAACGTTTAGGTTCAGATAATAAAATGGTTAGGTTGTTGCTTAACAGAGCAAAATTAAATCCAAAACGTGTAGTGTATGCAGAAGCCGACCAGTTAGATGTTTTAAAAGCGGCTCAAATTGTATACGAAGAAGGCATTGCCATTCCTATTCTATTAGGAAGAAAAGAAACAATAGAGTCTTTAATGGCAGAACTAGAGTTTGATGCCGATATAGAAATAATTGACCCAAAAACTGAAGAAGAAAACGAACGCAAAAACAAATATGCTAAAGTATATTGGGAGCAGCGTAAACGAAAAGGAGTAACTTATTACAGTGCGCAACGTTTAATGCGCGAGCGTAATTATTTTGCAGCAATGATGGTTAACGAAGGTGATGCCGATGCTTTAATTTCGGGTTATTCAAGAAATTACCCAACAGTAGTAAAACCAATGTTAGAGCTAATTGGTAAAGCCAAAGGAATATCTCGAGTGGCTACAACCAATTTAATGATGACTAAAAGGGGCCCTTTATTTTTAAGTGATACCTCAATAAATATCGATCCAGATGCTAAAACTTTAGCCAGAATTGGTCAAATGACGGCTAAGGTAATTTCCATGTTTGGCCTAAACCCGGTAATGGCAATGGTTTCATATTCAAACTTTGGTTCCTCAGTAAACCCAAAAGCATCAAAAGTAACCGAAGCCGTATCATATTTACATCGCTCTAATCCAGATATGGATGTAGATGGTGAGTTGCAAACCGATTTTGCTTTAAATGATACTATGTTACGCGAAAAATTTCCGTTCTCTAAATTGGTAGGTAAAAAAGTGAATGCTCTTATTTTTCCGAATTTAGATTCTGCAAACATCACTTATAAATTGTTAAAAGAATTAAATGATGCCGAATCTATTGGTCCAATTATGATGGGAATGAGAAAGCCAGTTCACATTTTACAGTTAGGTGCAAGCGTAGATGAAATTGTAAACATGACGGCCATCGCAGTTATAGATGCACAAGAAAAACAAAAATGGGAATTAGAGCAACTAGAACAATAACGGCTTAAATACAATAATTTTATTACATTTGGCAGAGACTAACTGTTCTATTTCATGATAACGCACATTCAAGGAAAACTTGTAGAGAAAAACCCAACCCATGTTGTTATAGACTGTAATGGTGTTGGGTATATGCTAAATATCTCATTACATACATTCTCTCAAATACCAGATAAAGAAAGCTTAAAGTTATTTACGCATCTTCAAATTAAAGAAGATGCGCATACACTTTATGGTTTTGCATCAATAGCCGAACGCGAAATTTTTAGGTTATTAATATCTGTAAGTGGTATTGGAGCTAGTATTGCCCGCACTATGTTATCATCTTTAACACCAAAACAAATTCGAGAAGGAATTGCAGGAGAAGATGTAGCTTTAATTCAGTCCATTAAAGGTATAGGCGCTAAAACTGCTCAGCGTGTTATTATTGACCTAAAAGATAAAATCATAAAGATTTACGATATTGACGAAGTTTCTATTACAAAAGACAATACCAATAAAGAAGAAGCGTTATCTGCTTTAGAAGTGTTAGGATATGTTAAAAAACAAGCCGAACGTGTAGTTAATAAAATTATGGCAGCCCAACCAGACGCTAGTGTTGAAGCAATTATAAAAGAGGCGCTTAAAAATTTATAATTAATTTTGATAATAACTAAACCCAATCTATTTAAACAGCTAATGCAGAACTTGTTGTTCGCTATGCTATTTTTATTTGCATTTACGGTTTGGTCTCAGCAAACTCCTCAAGATTCTATTCAAACAGGTTTTAGTTTAGGAAAAATAAAAACGCCTAACTTAAATAGCATAGAATCTAAATATACCTACGACCCTGTTACAAATCGTTATATATATACCGAAACTATAGGCGAGTATAACATTAAATACCCTATAATTTTAACACCTTCAGAATATTTTGATTTAGTAGCAAAAGAAAATATTAAAAACTACTATAAAGAAAAAATTGATGCTTTTGATGGTAAAAAGGAAGGAAGCGAAGAAGCAAAAAAGAATTTACTTCCAGAATTTTACGTAAACTCTGGTTTTTTCGAAAGTGTTTTTGGTAGTAATACCATCGAGCTTATACCAACAGGAAGTGTAGAAATGGATTTGGGTGTGTTGTTTTCTAAGCAAGACAATCCTACATTTTCGCCACAAAACAGAAGTAATTTTACTTTTGATTTCGATCAGCGAATAAGTTTAAGTCTTCTTGGGAAAGTGGGTACACGGCTGCAAGTAACAGCAAACTACGATACACAATCTACCTTCGATTTTCAACAACTAATAAAGTTAGAATACACACCAACCGAAGACGATATACTTCAGAAAATAGAAGTAGGAAATGTAAGTATGCCATTAAACAGTTCATTAATTACAGGAGCACAAAGTTTATTTGGTGTAAAAGCACAACTTCAATTTGGTAAAACTACGGTAACCGGTGTGTTTTCCGAACAAAAATCAGAATCAAGTACAGTTGTAGCTCAAGGTGGAGGTACACTCCAAGAATATGAGTTTTATATTCGTGAGTATGATGTAAATAGGCACTTTTTCTTAGCTCAATATTTTAGAGATCAGTACAATAACGCCTTGGCAACTTACCCATATATTAGCAATAAAGGCTTGCAAATTACCCGTATTGAAGTTTGGATAACTAATAGAAACGGAACCACAGATAATGTTAGAAATATTGTAGCACTTCAAGATTTAGGAGAAACAGGTGTGGTGGGTTCTGCAGTAAATGTTTTCGGTGCTTCGGGTGCGTATCCAGATAACGATAATAATGCCTTTAACCCAGAAAATATTGGTGGAGCAAATTCACAAATTAACAATAATATTAGAGATATATCAACAGTTTCTTCGGGCATTGAAGTTGCTAATATGCGAGAAGGTTACGACTACGGAAAATTAGAAAGTGCTAGAAAACTTACTGAAAACCAAGAATATACTTTAAATGAAGAGCTGGGTTATATATCATTAAATTCAAGCTTAAGTAACGACGAGGTTTTAGCAGTAGCTTTTCAATATACAGTTGGCGGAAAAGTTTATCAAGTTGGAGAATTTTCAAGTGATGGAGTAGATGCCACTGAAGTTACTACAAACGACGATGGAACAACATCTGTTGACAACAATAGTTTAATTTTAAAAATGCTTAAAAGTAGTTTAACTGTTGTAGATGAGCCTGTTTGGGATTTAATGATGAAAAACATTTACGACACAGGTGGTTACAATATTAGTCAAGATGATTTCACGTTAAATATATTTTATAACGAAGCTTCAGATTTAAATTATATTACACCGGTTGGAGATGATTTTGCACAAGATATTAATGGAAATCCCATAACTAATGATACCGAACAGGATGATAGATTAGAAAATATTCCACTATTAAGAGTTTTTAATTTGGATAAACTAAATAGTAACGGAGATCCGCAAGCCAATGGCGATGGGTTTTTCGATTACGAAGAAGGCATAACAGTATTGTCTGAAAACGGTAAAATTATATTTACAAGCGTCGAGCCTTTTGGTGAGTATCTTTTTGATGTTTTAGGTGGTGGAGATTACGATAATACGGCAACCTATAATGCCAATCAACAAAAATATGTTTACAATATACTTTACAGCCAAACACAAACAGCAGCACTTGAGGAATCTGAAAAAAACAGGTTTAAGTTAAAAGGAAGATACTCATCATCAGGAAGTAGTGATGCTATTTCAATAGGTTCCTTTAATGTAGCACGAGGTTCGGTTGTTGTTACAGCAGGAGGGCGCACACTTGTTGAGGGTATAGATTATGTAGTAGATTACGATTTAGGACAAGTTGAAATTTTAGACGAATCCTTAAAAGCTTCAGATACACCTATTGAAGTAACTACTGAAAATAACTCTGTTTTTGGCCAGCAAACAAAACGTTTTACAGGTTTAAACGTAGAGCATAAGTTTAACGATAATTTTGTGTTAGGCGGAACTTTACTTAATTTAAATGAGCGACCAATAACACAAAAAGCAAATTATGGTAGCGAGTCAGTAAACAATACCATTTTTGGTATAAATGGTAATTATGCAACCAAGGTACCTTTTTTAACCCGTTTAGTTAACAAGCTTCCAAATATTGATACCGATGTAGAATCTAATTTATCCGTTCGTGGTGAGTTTGCGTATCTAGCTCCAGGTTCTCCTAGTGGTACAGACTTAAATGGCGAAGCCACATCTTATATTGATGATTTTGAAGGTTCGCAGACTAACATCGATTTAACTTCACCAACAACATGGTTTTTATCAAGTCGTCCGTTAGATTTGGGAAGAAATTATACAGAAGGAGATGAAGATGAAAATGGCATACAAAACGGATACGATAGGGCAATGCTTAACTGGTACACAATCGACCCTGTTTTTTATGGTTCACAACAACCAGACGATATTTCAGATAACGATATTTCTGGGCTTTACACAAGTCGTGTGTTTATAAACGAATTGTTTCCAGATGTAACCTTAGTATCTGGTCAAAATTCGGTACTTTATACTCTCGATTTAGCTTATTACCCAACCGAACGTGGGCCATATAATTTTAATCCAACATCTGCTGATGGAGTTATAGATAACCCTCAAGAGGCATGGGCAGGTATAACCAGACAATTAACATCAACAGATTTCGAACAACAAAATGTTGAGTATATCGAGTTTTGGTTGCAAGATCCGTTTTTAGAAAATACTACAAACACAGGAGGGAAACTGGTTTTTAATCTTGGTAATATTTCTGAAGATATAGTAAAAGATGGTCAAAAATTATATGAAAATGGTTTGCCTGAAGATGGTGATGTTAGTTTATACGAAACCACAAGTTGGGGGTCTGTAGTTCCACAAAATCAATCGCTTGTTTATGCGTTTGATACCTCTGGAGACGAACGAACCAATCAAGATGTTGGTTACGATGGTTACAGCGATTCGCAAGAAATTCAAGCATTTGGAGCTCAATTTGGAGACGATCCTTCAAACGATAATTACACCTATTTTTTAAATACTACAGGAGATATTTTTGATAGGTATAAAGGTTACAATGGAGTTGATGGTAACTCACCAGATACATTTACAGATACAAACAGAGGTTCTACAACCATACCGGATGTAGAAGATATAAATCGCGATAACACTATGAACACCATAGATAGTTATTACGAATACGAATTAGAAATATCGAGTCAAAATTTACCACAATCTGAAGCAGATTTTAATAATTTATCCTCTGCTAATCCATTAAGCGATTATTTAGTAGATTTTAAAACCACAACACGTTCAATGCCAAATGGTGAATCTGCAACTGTACGTTGGCATCAATTTAGAATTCCTATTGATGGCGATATAGCTACACCAATTGGAGGTATTACAGATTTTAGATCTATTAGATTTGCCAGAATTTATTTGAAAGAGTTTTCACAGGCTACAGTATTTCGTTTTGGTAGTTTAGATTTGGTTAGAAGTACCTGGTTACGCTACGAACAAAGCTTAGAATTTGATGGTGATGATCCTGATGATGATTTAACCGATTTCTCAATTGGAGATATTGGTACTTTAGATAATGAAGGAAGTTATGAAATGCCTCCAGGAATTGAGGCCGAAGAGCTTTATAACAACAACACGGTTGTAAACCAAAACGAGCAATCTTTAGTAATGGAAGTTTGCGGATTAGAAACCGAAGATTCTCGTGGAGTATATAAAAATGTAAGTTTAGATATGCGTCAGTATAACAAACTTCGTATGTTTTTACATGCCGAACCTGGTGAAGATGGCATTGGTAGTGTTGATGATAATGAACTAGTTGGTTTTATTAGAATTGGTAGCGATATCACAGAAAATTTCTACCAAATTGAAATACCTTTAGAAATTACAGAATCTTCAGCAGACGATGTTTGGCCAACTAATAATGAAATAGAAATTGAGTTAGATATTTTAGCACAAATAAAAGCACAAGGTATTTCAGACATGACTTTAACAAATGAAGATCCTGTGTTTTATGATGTTGTTGATGGAGAAATAGTGGCGGTTAACGATCCTTTTACCGGTTATGTAGCAGGTCAGCATAGAGTTGGTATAAAAGGTAATCCTAATTACGGCGATGTTAGAATATTAATGGTAGGTGTAAAAAATGCAACATCAAACGATGTTTGTGGTACGCTATGGTTTAACGAATTACGTTTATCTGATATGGATAATGAAGGTGGTTGGGCAGCTATAGTAAGTATGGATTCAAATATTGCAGATTTTGCTACAATTAGTGCAACTGGTAGCCAAAGTACTTCAGGGTTTGGTTCTTTAGAGCAAGGACCAAGCGAACGTAGTTTAGAGGATGTTGTGCAATATGATGTAGTAACAAATGTTAATGTCGGACAATTATTTCCAAAAAAGTGGGGCATTCAATTACCATTTACTTACTCACAAAGCGAAGAATTAATTACACCAAAATACGATGCGTATTACGAAGATTTAACTTTGCAATCTCGAATTGATGCCGCAGACACCGAAGAAGAAAAAGATACTATTCTTAAAAATTCGCAAGATTACACAAAGCGAAAAAGTATCAATTTTATAGGTGTTAAAAAGAATAGAACCGGAGATAAAAAAGCACGTTTTTATGATGTTGAAAACGTAACTTTAAATTATTCGTATAATAAAGTAGAACATCGCGATTTCGAAATTGAAAATGCTTTAAATCAAAGTGTAAGTTTAAGTGCAAATTATGCCCATAATTTTAATCAGTTAAATGTAGAGCCTTTTAAAAATAACGATTCTATTTTTAGAAGTAAGTATTGGAAATTTTTAAAAGAGTTTAATTTTAACCTATTGCCAACAAGCTTTAATGTAAATGCAGGAATAAACAGGCAGTTTACAAAACAAAAGTTTAGAGAAATAGATTTAACAGATGATGATATTTCTGTTGAAGAACTATTTAGTAGAACATATACTTTCGATTTTCAATACGGTATAAATTACAATTTAACCAAATCGTTACAATTTAACTTTACGGCATCAAACAATAATATTGTTAGAAATTATTATAAAGATAACGACTTAATAGCAGGAGAACAGGATGAAACTTTGGGCGTTTGGGATGGCTTATTTGATGTAGGAGACCCAAATAGGCAATCTCAAACATTAGGTATAACATATCAATTACCGTTTAATAAAATTCCAACTTTCAGTTTTATTGATGCTACTTATCAATATACAGGCAATTTCTTATGGCAAAAAACATCAGATTTATATGGAGAAATAGAATTGTACTATACAGATCCAGATGATGAAACCAATGAAATTCCAGGAACCTTTAATTTAGGTAATTCAGTTCAAAACTCTAGTGTACATAATTTTGTTACCACTTTAGACATGACACGTTTTTACAAATACATAGGTTTAGTTAAAAAACCAGTAAGAACGGTTAGAACCAGAACAACATCTGCGGGAGGACCTCCAGGTTCAAATCAACGAAAAGCACCAGCTCCAAAAAAGCAAAATCAAACCGTTAGAAAGTTACTAAATGCAGGTATAGATATTTTAACAAGTGTAAAACGTGTTAATTTTAATTACAATGAAAATAGTGGAACCTATTTGCCAGGATATACACCAACACCCGGTTTTATAGGTACTTTAAAGCCAACAACAGGTTTTACTTTTGGGGTACAAAGCGATGTTAGATATTTAGCAGCTAGAAAAGGTTGGTTAACCCTATATCCAGAATTTAACGAACAATTTGCAAGAACTCAACAAAAGCAAATAGATTTTTCAGCAAGTTTAGAGCCCGTTAAAGATTTAAAAATAGACTTGGTTGGTAGTCGTGCCTATTACGAAAATTTCAGCGAAAATTATCAAGTAGATACAGATGGAGGTAATTACGAGTATCAATCATTAACCCCAAATACCTATGGTAATTTTAATATATCTACAGTTCTAATTAAAACCGCATTTAATAGAAGCGATGAAAGTACAAGTAAAGTTTTTGAAACTTTTAAATCTAACCGATTAAAAATAGCAGATAAATTAGCTCAGAAATTTTATAATGGTGCGGTAACCGAGTTAGAGCGTGATGAAGATGGATATCCTTTAGGTTTTGGAAAAACAAATCAAGCTGTTCTAATACCAGCATTTTTATCTGCATATTCAGGGCAAGATGCAAATAAAACATCAACGAGTGCATTTCGCGATTTTCCAATTCCAAATTGGGATTTAAAATATACAGGCTTCATGAAGTTTAAATGGTTTAAAAAACGTTTTAAGCGTTTCTCTTTAACTCATGGCTATCGTTCAACCTATACCATAAATCAATTTAATACTAACCTAGATTTAAATTTAGATGCAGATGCAGGCGAGCAACCCATACCAGGTTCTGCTTATGCAGCACAACCAGACGAAGCTCTGGATGCTAATGGCAATTATAAAAACGAAACTATTTACAGCAATATTAACTTAAGTGAATCATTTAGCCCGCTAATGCGTTTAGACTTTGAGATGAAAAACTCAGTAAAAATATTAGCCGAAATAGCACGAGATAGGTTGTTGTCTTTAAGCTTTGATAATAATCTATTAACCGAAGTGCAAGGCAATGAATATACCATAGGCTTAGGTTACAGAATAAAAGACTTACGAATTAACTCTAACCTAGCAGGGCCACAAAAACGTATTGTAAGCGATCTTAATATGAAAGCAGATATTTCGGTTCGAGAAAATAAAACAATTATTCGTTATCTCGATTTAGATAATAACGAAATTACTTCAGGGCAAACTATATGGGGCGTAAATTATAGTGCAGATTATGCTTTTAGTAAAAATTTAACAGGCATTTTTTACTTCGATTATACGTTTTCAGATTATGCAATATCCACGGCATATCCGCAAACAAGTATCCGTTCAGGTATTACCTTACGATATAATTTTGGAAATTAATAAAAAAAGGTTTTAATTTTAAGTTTGAATAAATACATTTGCTAAAATCAAACTTAATAAAAACATGACTATTCCTTCAGATTTAAAGTACACAAAAGACCACGAGTGGGTTAAGTTAGACGGCGACATTGCAACAATAGGTATTACAGATTTTGCACAAAGCGAGCTAGGTGATATTGTTTATGTAGAAGTTGAAACTTTAGATGAAACTTTAGATGCCGATGAAGTTTTTGGAACGGTTGAAGCTGTAAAAACAGTATCTGATTTATTTTTACCATTATCTGGTGAAATTATCGAGTTTAACGAAGGGTTAGAAGACGAGCCAGAAAAGGTTAATACAGATCCTTATGGAGAAGGCTGGATGATTAAAGTAAAATGTAGCGACTTATCTCAAGTAGAAGGTTTATTGTCTGATGAGGATTATAAGGCTTTAATAAGTGCTTAAAAAACTTGTAATAATACCAAGTTTAATATTTACAGGAGCATTAACATGGGTGTGTTTAATTAATATTTCAGATTTGCCCAATGTGGGGTTTTCTTTTGCAGATAAAATTTTTCACCTTGTTACTTATGCTGTTTTTATGCTACTGTGGTATTTTACATGTAAATTCACATTTAATTTTAGTAGAAAACAATCATTAATTTACGCATTACTATTTTCTGTAGTATTTGGTATAATTATTGAGGTATTACAAGATAAATTAACAACCACAAGGGCATTTGATGTTTTTGATATGGTTGCAAACACAGCAGGAGCTCTTTTGGCATCAGTATTCTTAACTTTTAACAACAAGTTTCAAGTTAAAAACAATTAAACTGTTGCATTTTTAATAAATAAATAGTTATTTTACCAATCTTGAAAAACAAATAAAACAAATGGAACCTAAAAAAAATCCTAAAGCAAATGTATCGCGCAATAGCTCGCTTTATTTCGCTATTGGTTTAGCTTTAATGCTATTCTTAACAAACTACGCAATAAATTATAAAACCTATGAAAAAGAAGAAATAGACATAGGAATGATTGAAATGGAAGCTGAGGAAGAAGAGGAAATGGTTTTAACTGAGCAGATACAAACGCCACCACCACCACCACCACCACCAGCAGCTCCGGAAGTAATTGAAATTGTTGAAGATGAAGTTGAAGTAGAAGAAACTGTTATAGAATCTACTGAGGTTGATCAAGAAACAGAAATTGTTGAGGTAGAAGAAGTAGAAGTGGTTGAAGTAGAGGAAGATATAGACGTTCCGTTTTCTGTTATTGAAAATGTACCAGTTTTTCCAGGTTGTGAAAAAGAAAAAAGTAACAACGCGAAAAGACAATGTATGTCAGAAAAAATTTCAAAATTTGTAAACAAAAAGTTTAATACAGACTTAGCTGGAGATTTAGGATTATCAGGTAGACAACGTATTAACGTTATTTTCAAAATTGATAAAACAGGAAATATTACTGGTATTCGTGCAAGAGCACCACATCCAGGTTTAGAAAAAGAAGCTAAACGTGTTATTGGTTTATTACCAAAAATGCAACCAGGTAAACAACGTGGAAAGCCAGTAAACGTTCCATATTCCTTACCAATTATTTTCCAAGTTCAAGATTAAATTTCATTAAAGCCAACCAAAAGGAAGGCATCATATAAAAACCCGTTACAGTTTTGTAACGGGTTTTCTTTTTTTGGTATGCTTATTGTGACTTTATCATAATATTAACATTTTAAATTATAATTATTATGAGAAATCTTCACAATTCTCACGAGTCCACTCGCCAAAACGGACAAAACGTGAAAAAATCACAAAAGCATGATGCAAATTTACAAAAAAACACAACCTTGTACTTTCAAATAGGTTTAATAGTGTGTTTGTTATCGGCATTTGGTTTATTAGAAATGAAATTTAAAACAGAAACTCTAAGCATAGGAACTGTTTTGCCTCCTGATGATGATATCGAATATGTAGTCAATAATTTCCAAGTATATCAAGAGCATGTAGCTCAAAAAGTAACACCTAAATCTAAAGCTAATACAAGGTTTATTGAAAAGTACAAAGAAGTTGATGATAATGTTGAAGAGGAAGGCGTTAAAGACTTAATAATTCCAGATACTCCTAAAACCACAGATAGCCCTATAAAACCAGAAGATATTGATGTTGTTGACATTGATGTTCCAGTCGATATTCCTGTAAATTTTATACAAAACGTACCAATTTATCCAGGTTGTGAAAATGAAAAAACAAACGACCAAAGAATAAAATGTATGACGAGTAAAATATCTAAAATTGTACAGCGTAAGTTTAATACAGATCTAGCTTCAGAACTTGGTTTGTATGGTAAGCAGGTTATTCAAACTCAATTTACAATAAATAAAAATGGTATTATAACTAATGTTAAAACAAGAGCTATACATAAAGATTTAGAAAGTGAAGCGCAGCGTGTTATTAATTTACTTCCAGAAATGACACCAGGAAGACAGAATAATAAGAATGTAGGTGTAATATATACATTGCCAATTGTGTTTCAAGTACAATAACCGTAGTATAATTTTACATAACAAAAACCGTTATCTTTTAAAATAACGGTTTTTTCTTTTATTAAAAAAAATTGAATAAAATAATTAGTGCTATGGCTTATATAAAAATATAGTATCTTTCGCTAATAATTAATTTTTAAAGTGTAAAAATGAAGCAATTCATTGTCCTATTTCTACTTGTAATTCAAATCAAAACTTTTGCACAAAATTATAATGTAAAAGAAAAACAACCAGTGTTTCCTGGTTGTGAAAATATAGCTGCTGATTCGTTAAAAATTTGTTTTAATCAAAAAGTTTTGCAGTACATAAAATCGGAATTTAAGGTTCCAGAAAATGTACAAAAAGATAAATATAAAGGCGAAATATCTGTGATTTTTGAAGTAGATACATTAGGAGTATTTAAGCTTATTTATGTTAATACACTTTATAAAGCATTAAAGGAAGAAACAGAACGCGTATTTAAAACATTTCCTAAAATAGAACCAGCTTCATACAACGGAAGAAAAACGTTTAAGCAATATAGTTTACCAATTAAAATTCCGTTAAGAGATTATAAAACTTCAAATACAGAAAATATAGAAGTAACAAAAGAAGTTAATAAACTAGAAGCAGCTTTAAAAAGCGAGTATGATGATATTAATAGAAGCATTAGTGCCTATAACGATAATGCTTTTACTAGCCAGTTAAATGTACAATTTACACACAGTGATTATGCTAAATTCGATAGGCAAATGAATTTAGTTGGTACTAATAGTCATACAGCATCAAAGCCATTTTTATATAACGAAGTTTCAAATTATTACGATTTTAAAGCAGAAAAAGAAAAAGTAATTCAATCAAGAAAAACATGGTTTGGTAAAAAACTTTGGAACGAACATATGGTAGAATTACAAGGTAAAAATTATTGGTTTACTATAGATCCTATTTTCGATTTAGAAGTTGGAAAAGATACCGAAGCAGATTTCAATTCAACATACAATAATACCCGTGGGTTATTGGTAAAAGGTGCGTTAGGTAAACGATTTAGTTTTTATACTTCAGTTTTTGAAAGTCAAGGACGTTTTGCTCAATATTTTAATGAATATGCAGAAACGTTACAAGCTTTTGGTCCAGATCCAGCTATAATTCCAGGACGTGGTATAGCAAAAGCCTTTAAAACCGATTCTTACGATTACCCGGTAGCAGAAGCCTATTTATCTTACTCTCCTGCAGATTTTGTAAACGTGCAGTTTGGGCATGGTAAAAACTTTATAGGAGATGGTTATAGATCTCTATTTTTAAGTGACGTTGCAAGTCCGCATCCATTTTTTAAGCTTAATACAAAATTTTGGAAAATTAAATACACTAATACCTGGATGTGGTTAAAAGATGTTAGGCCAGAAGTAACGGTAGATGATGCTTTTTTAACCAAATACATGGCTACACATTTTTTAAGCTGGAATGTTACAAAACGACTTAACGTAGGTTTTTTCGAATCTATAATTTGGGCAAATACAACAAATCGAAATTTTGATATTAATTACTTAAACCCAATTGTATTTTATCGTGCTGTAGAGTTTGAAACAGGACAAGATGCAGGTAATGCAATTATGGGAGCTTCGGCAAAATATAAATACAACGATAACATTAATTTGTATAGTCAATTTATATTAGATGAATTTTCGCTTAGCGATGTTAGAGCTGGTAATAAAAGCTGGAAAAATAAGTTTGGCTATCAACTAGGTGTTAAATATTATAATGCTTTTAAAGTTGAAAATTTAATGTTACAAATAGAATATAATCGTGTAAGGCCATATACCTATTCACATAGTACAATTGCTACAAATTACGGCCATAATAACCAATCTATGGCGCATTTATGGGGAGCCAATTTTAGTGAGTTAATAGTAATGGGAAATTATTTTTATAACCGTTGGTATGCAAACGCAAAGTTTATTTTTGGTAAACGTGGTTTTGATTATAATGATGATACCGATAATTTTAGTTACGGTGGCGATATTTATAAAAATTATAATGATAGGCCATTTGATACAGGTGTAGAAATAGGTCAAGGTATAACAACCAATAGTTTTTATGGAAACTTACAAGCAGGTTACGTTGTAAATCCGTCGAGTAATTTAAAGCTTTTTACAGATATTACAGTTAGAAACTTTAACCCAGAAGCTACTACCGAACAAACTTATAAAAGTAATACAGTTTGGTTTAATTTTGGTTTACGTACCGATTTGTTTAATTGGTATTTCGATTATTAAGGCTGCGATATAATGCGGTAAATAGGATATTGTAAATGTGCTTTTTCGTAGTTGTTGCTACGTTTATGTATCCAATCTAGTTGTGCGTACCAATTGCTAGCAAAAGTTTCATCTTTTTCTTTTTTTGAATTAAAAGCTTTTTGTAAAGCGGTATCATTTTTTATTAATTCTAGAGCTTTGTCTTCCCATACATAAGGAGAAAAACCTTCTTTTTGTTGTAATATTGTATCGAAAAAATTCCAGTTAAAAAATGAATCTGGAGCTTGTGGCTCTAAAGTTTCAAGTAAATATCTTACACCGTTTTGATTGGTGTTTACAATAATATCTCCTTTATTAAAATTTACTTGTTTGGTAAAAGCATCAACTTGGGTATTGTAATGTTGATAGTGCCCTTCGTAAGGCGATTTTCTAGTTTCAAATGTTTTTATTTTATAATTTTCAACAGTTATAATCGTATCTTGGGTTAATACTTCCATTTCAATTGCATTTAACCGAAGTAAATTTATAACGTTATGCCATCCTTTAGGGATTATATAAGCTTTAGGGATGCTTACTTGAGTAGTTGGCTTAAAATAGTTGTTGTATTTAACAGGTTTAGTAAATGGTTTATCTCTGTTGTATTTTAATCTATCAAGCCCTGTAATTTCGCTAGTTATTGTTTCGGCTTCAAAACCTTTAAACTGCAATGTAGTATGTTTCGTGGTATCAACTTGCCAATCTAAGGTGTAAAGCGGGGTGTTTAAAATTGTGTTTAAAGCATTTTTTCGTAAGGTTAATATTTCTTCAGCTTCGTTATCGGTTATTTCAAGCATGCTTTTCATGAGTTCGTAAGTGCCTTCAACTCTAGGTTTATAGGGTTTTAGCATATGTGTTTCAACCATCATACCTAAAGTGTTAAAAAGGGTTGTGTAACCTGTAGAATATCTTGGGTAATCTAAAAATTGATTGAAACCACTTTCTGGTACTTTGTTAAACACATTTACATAGGGTGTAATATCCCATTCTTTTGCTGCTAAACTCTGCTCTAATTCAGGCATAAGCGATTCGTGTAAAAACTCACCTAAATTGCCAGCTAGTTTATTATGTTGTGTAAATAAATGAGTTAAGGTGTATTGGTAATCAGCACCATTACTCACGTGGTTATCTATAAACACATCGGGTTTTACTAAATGAAAAATTTCGGCAAAACTTTTTGCATTTTTGGTATCACATTTAATAAAATCTCTATTTAAGTCGTAGTTTCTTGCGTTTCCTCTAAATCCGTATGATACTGGCCCATTTTGGTTAGTTCTTGATGTGGAGTTTCTGTTTAAACTTCCGCCAATGTTATAAATAGGTATAGTTACTAAAACGGTATTGTTAGGTACTTTTATTTTGCCATTAGCTAAGTCTCTAAAAAGCATCATGGTAGCATCAATACCATCTGGTTCACCCGGATGAATACCATTATTTATAAATAAAATTCGTTTTGTTTTTCTTATTGTTTTAAAATTAAACTCATTATTAGGGTTTAAGGTAACAAGATGTAAAGGTTTGTTAGAATCTGTTAAGCCAAAACTATCAATTTTTATTGAAGAGTAAGCTTGGGCAAGTTTTTTATAAAAGCTTATAGTTTCGTTATATGTTGCTGTTTCTTTACCATCATTTTTTTCAAAAACTGTTTTAAAATTATGAGTTTTTTCAGCTTGAGAGCATGAGCTTATTATTAAAAGAAGAAATATGAGTTTTTTCATCCAAAGAAGATTTTTTATAAAACTACAATTTAAACTATTGTTATTTAAATTAAATTTCTAAATTCGTTCGGTATGTTACAAAAAATAGTAGCTGTATTATTATTCTCTCAAACAAACTTAAATGAATAAAAGTTATAAGCTTTCTTTTTGTCAAATAAAAATTTTAAAACCTAATCTAGCTGAGGTTATCGTTGATGAAGGTGTTATTGTAAATGAGATTATGGTTGATGAATATCATGATTTTTTATTAAGTAATCTTCAAAAACCAATGTTATTATTTATCAATAAAAAAAACTCATATTCTTATACTTATGGTGCGCTTAAAACCATAGCTCATATTGATAATATAAAAGGCATGGCTATATTAGTAAAAACCTCCGCCGCATTGCTATCTACTGAAACTTTATTAGAGGTAAATAAAGATCGTAAAATAAATTTGAAAATTTTTCATGAAAACGATGAGGCTTTAAACTGGTTAAATATTCAAGAAAATATTTGTATTTAATTTAGCTTTATTTTTTCACAGAAAATTTAGCCTACTTCATTAAAAATATAACTGTATTCACAGAAAGCTAAAATTTTGTGTTTATCTATTTGTCATATTTGTCTTGTAATTAAGATAAATAAGAAATAGATATGAAAAATACAGTAAAAAGTATGGCTTTGCTAGCCATAACTTTAGTAATCGTTTCCTGCGGTTCACAACAAACTTCTAATCAAAATCAACGTGGCTCAGGGCAAGGAAAAGGAGCTCCAAGCTTTTCTAAAATATTAGAAGAAATGGATACTGATGGTGATGGAAAAATATCAGAATCTGAAGCTAAAGGACCATTAAAAAATGATTTTTCTACAATAGATAGTGATAGCGATGGCTACATCACAGAATCTGAAATGGAAAACGCTCCCAAACCACAACGCGGAGGTGGAGGCCCTAGATAATTAGTTAAACAATCTTTCAACTTTTACAAAAATTAATTTACATAATGAAAAATTCATTTTTTAAACTCTCAATATTAACCTTAATGTCTGCCTTCATGTTTGTAGGCTGTAGTGATGATGATTATACTGCAACTGATACAGAAGAAGACGAAGATGAAACAACAGAAACAACAGTAAACAACTCAGACTTCACAGTGGGTTTAATATATAAAACTGATGATGTTGCAGATGGATACACTCTGTTTTCTCCAATTAGAAGCACAAATACATATTTAATCGATAATTGTGGCGACTTAGTGCAAACTTGGTCATCAGACTATACACCACAAGGTGTTTATATGCTAGAAAATGGACATATATTACGTTCGGCTACTTTAACAGCAGTCAATTCAGAGTTCGAATCTGCAGGAGGACAAACCGGCAGGGTGGAATTATTTAATACAGATGGCGATTTATATTGGTACTATGAATTTAATAGTGCAACAGAATTTATGCACCATGATTTGGAGTACATTGAAAGTACAGGAACTGTAATGGTAATGGTTTGGGAAAAACATACCGTAGCAGAAGTAGAAGCAGCAGGACGGACTAATGCAACTGCACTATGGAGTGAGAGAATTGTAGAAATAGATCCATCTACAGATGAGATTGTTTGGGAGTGGGATGCTTGGGATCATTTAGTACAAGATGAAAATCCAGATGAAGATAATTATGGTATATTGTCTGATAATCCACAATTATTAAATATTAATTATACATACGAAGCTTCAGATTACGAAGCAGATTGGTTACACATGAATGGTGTAGATTATAACGAAACCCTAGATCAAATTGTGGTAAGCAGCCGTAATTTTAGTGAATTCTTTATTATAGATCATTCAACTACAACTACTGAAGCTGCATCACATTCTGGAGGTACTTATGGTAAAGGAGGCGATATACTGTACCGTTGGGGAAATCCGCAAACCTATGATATGGGAGATGATAGCGATCAAAAACTTTTTGTACAGCATAATGCTAACTGGATAAATTCAGAATATCAAGATGGTGGCCAAATTATGGTTTTTAATAATCAAACAGGATATTATGAAGGTATAGATTATTCTACAATTGATGTTATAGATACCAATGTAAATACAGATGGTTCATATAGCTTAAATACAGATGGAACTTATGCGCCAACCGATTTTACATGGACTTATGAGGCAAATCCATCTACAGATTTTTACGCAGCAAATATTTCAGGTGCTCGTCGTTTATCTAACGGAAATACAATTATTTGCGAAGGAACAACAGGAACATTCTTTGAGGTAGATTACGATGGAAATACCGTTTGGAAATACGTTAATCCAGTTGATGAAACAGGGGCAGTAGATCAATACAGTACACCAAGTAGAAACTTCGTGTTTCGTTGTGAAAAATATGAATCAGATTATGAAGGTCTAGCTTATTATACTTTAGAGTCTCAAGGTACTATTGAAAGTGGATCTGATTATGAATGTGAATAATTTAAAAAGATTTATCAATATGAAAAATATAATAAAAACAAGTTTCCTGTTAATTGCTATAATTAGCTTAGTGTCTTGTGGTTCAAAGAAAAAGAAAGAAACGGAAACATCAACAGAAATTAAGCAAGAAATACCTTATAACGAAGCTCCAAGACAAGGAAGAGAAGAGGGAGGTCGCCCTGAAGGACCTCCAGATTTCTCTAAAATTATTGAAGATATGGATGCAAACAACGATGGTAAACTTGCAAAAACAGAAGTAGAAGGCCCTTTAGCTGAAGATTTTGATACTATAGATACAGATGCAGATGGGTTTATTTCTGAAACAGAATTTGATAAAGCACCAAAACCTGAACCAAGAGGTGGCGGTAAACATGAAGGCGGCGAACGTCCAGAAAGATAATTTTTTTTGATTTAGAGTTGGTTTGATAGCTGAGAATAGGCGCATCGTTTTAGTTAACGGGCGCCTTTCTCAATTTTATGAAATATCACTCTAAAAATTATTAATTATTTGATTTTTTAAGAGTTATATCAATTATTTTTCATTTTAGTTCGCCATTCTTGCATAGCTATTTATTAAACGTAAATTTGCAGCTAGAAATAATGCATCATGACAAATTTTTTTAGAAAGCAACGCCCTAATGTTAAAAACGATATTTTAAGCGGAATAACAGTCTCCTTGGCTATGATTCCTGAAGTAGTAGCGTTTGCTTTTGTGGCTCAAATCGATCCTTTAATGGCATTATCTGGGGCTTTTATAATTGGTTTAATTACAGCTATTTTTGGTGGTCGCCCAGGTTTAATTTCTGGAGCAGCTGGTGCGGTAGCCGTAATTTTTGTTCACATGATTGCCGAAGGGCACACCAAGGGTATGCTTATGGATACACCAATAGAAAACATGGGTTTCTTCTATTTAATGGCTTGTGTAATTCTTATGGGAATTATTCAAATTTTAGCAGGTGTATTAAAACTAGGACGATTTGTTCGTTTAATTCCGCATCCTGTAATGATGGGGTTTGTAAACGGTTTATCTATTGTAATTTTCATGGCACAGGTAAAAATGTTTTCACATAAAACATTACAAGTTTCTAGTGCCGGAGTAAAAGAATATGTAAGTCATTATATGCAAGGCACAGAGCTTTACACCATGATTGGTTTAGTGCTTTTAACTATGGGAATTATTTGGGGTTTACCAAAACTAACTAAAAAGTTACCAGCAGCTTTAACCGCTATAATAGTTACTTCGTTAATTGTTATTGGTTTTAATTTAGATGTTACTACAGTTGGTTCATATATCATTGAAGGTGGAGGGACAGGTTTAAAAGGCGAGTTTCCTACACCAAATATCGAGCTTTGGCAAAACTTACCTATAAATTTAGATACTTTAAAGTTTATTGCACTACCTGCGTTTTTAGCGGCGTCGGTTGGTTTAATTGAAACTTTAATGACTATGAATTTAGTAGATGAAATAACCGAAACTAGAGGAAACGGAAATAGAGAATGTGTTGCCCAAGGGGCTGGAAATATTATGTCTGGGTTATTTGGTGGAACCGGAGGTTGTGGAATGATTGGGCAAACTGTTATTAATATAAATGCTGGCGGACGCGGAAGATTATCTGGAATTATGATGGCGGTTACGTTATTATCGTTTATTCTTTTTGCAGATAAACTTATTGAAATGGTGCCAATTGCGGCTTTAGTAGGTGTTATGTTTATGATGGTTATCGAAACTTTTGCTTGGTCTAGTTTCCGTATATTAAAGAAAATACCTTTATCTGATGCAGTTGTATTAATTACAGTATCGTTAGTTACTGTTTTTGTAGATTTAGCCGTAGCTGTTTTTGTTGGGGTTATTATTTCTGCCTTATCTTTTGCTTGGGAAAATGCTAAACGTATTCGAGCTAGAAAGCGCATGCGAGAAGACGGTACAAAAGTTTACGAAATTTGGGGACCATTATTTTTTGGGTCGATTCAAGCATTTAATGAAAAGTTTGATGTGAAAACAGATCCAGAAATGGTTGAAATTGATTTTGTAGAATCAAGAGTAAGCGATCATTCTGCTATTGAAGCTATTTTTAATTTAGTTGAAAAATATGAAGCTGCCGGAAAAAAAATAAAATTGAAGCATTTAAGTGAAGATTGTAAAGTACTTCTTTATAAATCGAGTCCTAAATTTAAAGAGGTTATTGTTGAAGATGTTGAAGATCCGCGTTATCATTTAGCCGCAAATCCAGAACAATTCCCTAAACCATTATCGCATTATAAATTATAATATAAAAAAAGCATCTTTTAAAGATGCTTTTTTTATTTCTATTAGGAGTTGATTTACTATTTCAAAGCCTTTAAAGCTTCAATAATTTCATCAGGCTCAGATCTGGTTCTGTAGTCAACATTAACATAGTTCCATGTAACAATACCATGTTTATTAATAATAAAGGTTCCTGGTATAGGCAACACATTTGAATTACCGTTATTTATCTTTTTTAAATCAAGATTTCTATCTACGCGCATATGTTCCATTAAAAACTCAGGAACTTCCCATGCAACACCATAATTTTTAGCTGTTTTAGCATCTTGATCAGACAAAACAGTAAATTCCATATTGCTAATTTCATTTTCTGTAAGCGACCCGTCAGGAACTTCTGGGCTAACAGCAACTAAAGTGGCTCCTAAATCTTCAATTTCGTTTAATTTCGCTTGTAAAGCTCTAAGTTGTAAATTACAATAAGGGCACCAGCTACCCCGGTAAAACGTTAACACAACAGGCCCGTTGTTTAATAAATTATATAAGGAAATAGTGTCGCCTTTTGCATTTGGTAAATTAAAATCGGGAGCTTTTTCTCCAACTTTTAATGCATCAGCGCCTTCTTCAAAAGCTTTAGCTTTACTAATTACTTCATCTACGCCAGCCATAAAACTCGGTTTAGCTTTACGTCCTGCAGCTATTTTAGCATCGGTTTGCTCTCTTAATGTTTTCATGCGTTTTTTTGTGGCAAGATAATTATAAATTAAGGCTAGTGTATGATTTTAGCATTTAATTCACATATTACTTTACCCGAACACTATCTGGAACAAGTAAGGTATAATCCCCGTTATTTCTAATAACATCACGTACAATAGACGATGAAATATACGAGGTTCGAGATGCCGTTAATAAAAATACGGTTTCAATTTCCGAGAGGCTTCGGTTGGTGTGTGCAATAGCTTTTTCAAACTCAAAATCGGCAGGATTTCTTAATCCACGTAAAATAAATTCAGCGTTCATTTCTTTACAATAATCCACTGTTAAACCTTTATAGGTAGTTACTTTTATTTTAGGCTCGTCTTTAAAAGCTTCTTCAATGAACTTTTTGCGTTCTTCTAACGAAAACATGTATTTTTTATCGGCGTTAATACCAATAGCAACAATAATTTCATCAAAAAGTGGAATACCACGTGTAATAATATCGTGATGACCTAAGGTTAATGGATCGAAAGATCCTGGGAAAATTGCTCGTTTCATATTTATGTAAATTTCTAACTAATTAGAAATGTTAGTTTTAATGTTTTATTATACTAAACTCATAATTTTTATTTAAAGGCTTCTTCAATAGCATTATCAAATAAATCACTCATACTTATTCCTGCCACAGCGGCTTGTTGAGGTAAAATACTAGCTTTGGTTAAACCGGGAATAGTGTTCATTTCTAGTAAATAGGGCTCGTCGTTTTTAAAAATATATTCGCTTCGGCTAAAGCCTTTCATTTTTAAAACTTCGTATACTTTTTTAGCGACAGCTATAACATTTTCTTCTTGTGTTTTGGTTAATCGGGCCGGAGTTATTTCTTGAGATTTACCTAAATATTTTGCTTCGTAATCAAAAAAATCGTTTTCACTAACAATTTCTGTAATTGGTAATACTTTGGTTTCGCCTTTATAAGTTATAACACCAATAGAAACTTCGGTGCCATCTAAGAAGGATTCGATTATAATTTCATCGTCTTCTTTAAAAGCGACATCAATTGCATTTTGTAAATCTTCATGTTTATGTACTTTGGTAACTCCAAAACTACTTCCAGCTTTATTAGCTTTAACAAAGCATGGTAAGCCTACTTTTTTAATTATTTCAGCTTCATTTATTTCATCACCAAAGTTTAAATAAAACGATTCGGCTGTTTTTATGCCATAAGGTTTTAAAATACTTAAAAAATCTCGTTTGTTAAAGGTAATTCCGGCTTGGTACATGTTACAGCTAGTGTGTGGAATGCCTAACAACTCCAAATAACCTTGTATATAACCATCTTCTCCTGGCGAACCATGAATGGCGTTAAAAACACAATCGAAAGTTATATGTTCATTATTTATGGTAACCGAAAAATCGTGTTTATTAATAGGGAATTCGTTTTCATTGTCATCAACATAAACCCATTTATCTTTAAAAATATGTATGCGGTAAGGATTGTATTTTTTAGTATTTAAAACTTCGTAAACTACATTTCCACTTTTTAAAGAAATTTGATATTCACTAGAATATCCGCCCATAATTATGGCTATATTTTTTTTCATTTATATATTAATAGTTATGTATTGGTCTAAAATTTATAATAAAACGTATGTAATATTAGTTATAGCTAAAATAACCTATAATATGCAAAAGAAAAAACACTTGGGTTTTTATATATTTGCTAGATAGAAAAATTAATAGATGAGTTTTGTAAAATTCCTTTTCAGTAAAACATTTTTAAAACAAATAGCATTAGCTGTACTTGTATTGGTAGTGCTTTGTATTATATTATTAAAATGGTTAAATGTAACCACAAAACATGGCGATTTTGAAACGGTTCCTGATTTAAAAGGAAAATCAATAAGCGTAGCGCAGGTAGAGTTAGGTGATAATAATTTGGTTATGCAAATTCAAGATTCTGCAAACTATAATCCGGATTACCCTAAGTTTTCTGTGATAGAGCAAGACCCAATTGCAGGGGCAAAAGTAAAAGAAAATAGAAAGATATACATTACCCTAAACCCGTCGGGATACAGAAAAGTTAGAGTGCCAGATGGATTAATAGATAAAACGTTTAGGCAAGTAAAACCAACACTTGAAGCTTTAGGTTTTAAAATTGGAAAAATTAGTTATGTAGATAATTTAGGTAAAGATGTTGTTTTAAAATTATCGCATAAAGGAAAGCCTTTAGAGTCTGGTGAAAAACTAGCAAAAACTTCGGTTATAGATTTAGTTCTTGGTAACGGAAACAGACCTTAATACATGGAGCATACAGTGGATAATTTCTCTGAAGAAGATGAAAACGATTTATACGAACACCATGCTTTTGTTGTTGAAAAAGGACAAAAACCACTTCGAATAGATAAATATTTAATGAATTTTGTTGAAAACGCTACGCGCAATAAAATTCAAAATGCTGCTAAAAACGGAAGTATATACGTTAATGGTATACCCGTAAAGCAAAATTATAAAGTAAAACCTCTGGATAATATCCGTGTTTTATTTACACATCCACCGCACGAAAACTTACTAGTTGGTGAAGATATTGATATTGAAGTTGTTTACGAAGATGATAGCCTACTTGTTGTAAATAAACCTGCGGGTATGGTTGTGCATCCAGGGCATGGAAATTATTCTGGAACTTTAATTAACGCCTTAATTTATAGGTTTGATAATTTGCCTAATAATTCAAGCGATCGTCCAGGTTTAGTACATCGTATAGATAAAGATACAAGTGGCTTACTTGTTGTTGCTAAAACCGAAGAAGCTATGGCGCATTTATCGCTTCAGTTTGCCGAAAAGACTAGCGAGCGCGAATACTTGGCTTTGGTTTGGGGGAACATTGAAGAAGATGAAGGAACTGTAGAAGGTAATATTGGAAGGCACCCGAAAAACAGATTACAAAACACCGTTTTTTTAGGAGATGAAGCTGATAAAGGAAAACCAGCTGTAACCCATTATAAAGTTATAGAACGTTTAGGCTATGTTACTTTGGTAGCATGTAAACTAGAAACAGGAAGAACGCACCAAATTCGTGTACACATGAAGCATATTGGACATACTTTGTTTAATGATGAACGTTACGGTGGCGAAAAAATATTAAAAGGAACTACCTTTACAAAATACAAACAGTTTGTAGATAATTGCTTTAAAGTATTACCAAGGCAAGCTTTACATGCAAAAACTTTAGGCTTTAAGCACCCAAAAACAGGTGAGTTTTTACGATTTAATTCCGAAATTCCTGAAGATATCGCAAATTGTATAGAAAAGTGGAGAGGCTATGCAAAGCATCAAGATTTAAGTGATGATGATTAAGGTTTTACTATAATTACCTGAATTTGTTTATTGATGTTTTCTTATGGTTTTGTTTTAGAATCTTTAAGTTCTTTATTTAAGTGATCTAAGTAGATAATTCCATTTAAATGATCGATTTCATGCTGAAAAATCACAGCTACAAAACCTTCAATTGTTTCTGTTTTATGTTGCCCGTTTAAGGCATCGTATTCAATGTCTATAATTTTTGATCTACTGTTTAAAGTTTCTTTTCTGTTAGGTATAGACAAGCAGCCCTCAGTAACCGTTTGTTTATCAGTAGAGTATTCTATTATTTTAGGGTTTAAATAAACTTCAAAAGGTGTATTTTCCTTATCTAATCGTTGTACCCAAATAATGTTTTTTAAAACACCAACTTGCGGTGCAGCAATGCCAACTCCTAAAGAGGTACTGTCTGTAACTGTGGCATAAAGGCGATTAACAAAAAGTTGTAAAGCTTCGTTTTTTGGTTCCGGATTAATGTAGCTACTTTTTTTTCGCAGAAGTAAAGAATCGGTTTTATTAGTAATTTTATATACACGCATTGGTGTGTTGCTTGTACCGGAGTTAATAAGTTTTAATTCTTTCTTTGAAAAGGCATTTTTAACAGAACTTTTGGCTATAGAGCAGGATGTTATAAGTAAAACAACTAATAAAGAGGCATAAATAGTTTTCATAATTTTAGGGGAATTATAATTAAACAATGCTATAACTTAGAGTAGTTATGTATTTAGGTAATATCGTTAATTGCAAGTCAAATATTTACGTATTGCAGTTTACCATTCGTTTATTCTATTAGAATCTAATTTAATAAAAATAAACAATAAAATGGTAAAAGCCCAAAGCCCTGATCCACCATAACTAAACATAGGTAAAGGAATGCCAATAGTTGGAATTAGCCCCATAACCATACCTATATTTACAAAAAAGTGAATAAAAATAATAGCAGCTACACTATAGCCATAAACCCGACTAAATTGCGATTTTTGTAATTCGGCAAGATGCAATATTCTAAGTAAAAGTAAAACAAAAGTTACCACAACAAATGCACTGCCCAAAAAGCCCCATTCTTCTCCAACCGTGCTAAAAATATAATCTGTGTGCTGTTCGGGTACAAATTTACCGGTGGTTCTTGTCCCTTCTAAAAAACCTTTGCCAGTAAGTCCTCCAGAACTAATGGCTTTTTCAGATTCATTTAAGTTATAGGCGAAGGTTTTTTTCATCGCTTCTAGTTTATTAGGGTCTTTTTCTAGGCGTAACCATAAACTAATACGTTCTTGTTGGTGTGGTTGAAGTATGCTTTGGTAAAAGAATTTTACGCCAAAAGCTATTGAAATAGCAGCAATAATTAAAAATACAGATTGGTAAATTCGAATATGTTTTTTATTGAAGTAATGAATGCCAATTATAATTACCGTAGAAATAACAGAAGTAATAATAAATCCAAATTTTAAAGATAAAATAGCTAAAATTAAAGTTGAAAAAGCAGTGGTTAAGTAGACGTTAGGTAAGCCTTCGCGAAAAAGAACATAAATAAATGCACCATAAACTATGGTGCTTCCTGTATCGTTTTGTAATAATACTAAAATAGCGGGAATACCAATAATGGCAAATGTGCGTAACTGGTCTTTAAATGTTTTAATATTAGTATTTAAGTCGCTTAAATGTTTTGCAACAGCAAGAGCTGTAGCGCTTTTGGCAAATTCGCTTGGTTGAATGGTAAAACTACCAATGCCATACCACGAAGTGGCGCCGTTAACGTTTTTACCAAATAAAAAGAGACCAACCAAACTTAACATGGATATAATATAAATAATACTTGCAAAGCGTTCATAAAACTTAGCGTCAATAGCTAAAACTAAAACAATTAGAATCAGATTTAGAAATATAAAAACGAATTGTTTGCCATAAGGTTGGCTTAAATCGAAATAATTTATATCTGCACCAATATGAGATGCTGATAAAATATTAAGCCAACCAAACCCAACTAGTAGCAAGAAAAGAAAAATTGTAATCCAGTCGAATTTAAAATGTTTATTTGTTACTCTCAAAATTAAATTTCAGGGTTTTTTAGTTTATTCAGTTGGTTTTTTAATTGCCAATATGTAGAGTCGTTAACAGTTTGTAGTTGAGTATAACCATTAATTTTAAAAGGTTCACCAGAGTAAGGTTTCGCATATTCATCTTCTAGAGTATGGCGAATTAACCAATCTTCTAAGTCGGTTCTAGTTATTTCGCCTTTAATATGTTTTTCAATCATTAAGCTTGCAACTTTACCCGCAAATCGACTTCCCCAATAACCGTTTTCAACAAAAACAGCAATAGCAATTTTAGGGTTATCTTTTGGGGCAAAAGCAACAAATATAGAATGGTCTGTAAGTTGTGTTTTAACACTATCTATTATAGCAAAATTTTCAACGGTACCAGTTTTACCACAAATATCAATATCTTTTACTCTTAAAGAAGATGCAGTTCCTTTTTCATAAACGGCAAGCATACCATCAATCACAGGTTCAAAATTTTCTTTATCTATAGTTGTATATTTTGGTTTCGTAAAATTTTCAGGTAGAGTTTCACCTTCAATATGCTTTATAATGTGAGGTGTGTAAAAGTAACCCCGGTTTGCAATAGCAGCAGCCATGTTTGCAAGCTGAATAGGTGTAGTAGCCACTTCACCTTGACCAATAGCATTAGATATAGTATAAGTTGAATAAAATGTTTTTGGATAAATGTGTTTGTAATAATCTCGATCTGGAATACGACCTTTTTGCCCAACATATAAGTCATTATTTAAAAAGTTGCCAAGTCCAAAACTTTTAGCGTGTTTACTCCAAGTATCAATGCCTTCTGAGGCATTACCAGTTTTATCTAATATTTTTCGGTAGGCTGTAGCAAAATATGCGTTACAGGACCGTTGAATGCCCGTTACCATGTTATTTCTTGTACCGTAATTGCAATGGCATTTCATAAAACGATTGCCGTATTTGTAACCCCTGTAACAAGTTACGTGTTCGTTTTCGTCCATTACACCTTCTTGAAGTGCTATTAAAGCGTTCATTAATTTAAATGGTGAACCAGGTTCATAAACACCTTGTAAGCTTCGGTTAAATAATGGTTTTGCAATAGAATCGTTATATAACTTTGTGAAGTTTTTAGACCTATTTCTGCCAACCAAAATATTAGGATCGTAGGTAGGAGCTGCTACCATGGCTAGAATTTCACCTGTTTTAGGTTCTAAAGCAATAACACCACCGCGTTTGTTTTTCATAAGTAATTCACCGTACGCCTGCAGTTGAGCATCAATGGTAATAGTAATGTCTTTTCCTTGTTCTGGAATAGTGTCAAATTTTCCATCTTTATATGGGCCAATGTTTCTGTTAAATCTATCTTTTTGGATGAATTTAATGCCTTTAGTGCCTCTTAATATTTCTTCATAAGAAGCCTCAACGCCTTGTTTACCAATTAAATCTCCCATTCGGTAATATGGGTTTTTGTTTATGGTGGCATAATTAACTTCCCCAATATCACCTAAAACGTTGGCACCAATAGTAGTTTGATAATCGCGAAGCGATCGCTTTTGAATGTAAAAACCTTCAAACTTTCGCATTTTTTCTTGTAAAACAGCATAATCTTCTTTTGATAACTGCGGAACAAATGGAGATGGTAGGCGAGGAGAGTAGCGGTAGGCTTTGTTATATTTTCTATTAAAATCTTCTTTTGTAATTTTTAAAAGCTTACAAAATTCTGTAGTATCTAGCGGTTTAACCTCACGAGGAATAATCATTACATCGTAAGTGGGTTGATTAGCTACTAAAAGTTTGCCGTTTCGGTCGTAAACGAAGCCACGTTTAGGGTAATCGTAAACTTTTCTAATGGCGTTGTCTTCGAACAAATTATTGGCATCTGTTTTGTAAATTTGGAGATAAAAGAGTCTGGAAATAAATAAGATACCAACAGTAATTACTGAAATAAAAAGTAATAATTGTCTCATCGTGTTTTTCTACTAAATACTATGGTTATTGATATGCTAATTAAAATAGTAAATATACTAGAGAATAACGCTTTTTGAAGGATTAAAATTATTTTACTAATGTTAAAAAGTTCTAAGGAGAATAATACCAAGTGATGAACTGCAGCTAATAGTGTAAAATATACAAGTTTAGACCCAAAGTCTACAGAGTTAAATTTAACAGTTTGGTGTTCATAAATAGTTCCAAATGCAAATTTTAAAAATATGGGACGAAGATAGGCTATAGTTACAGATGCAGCTGCATGAATACCACCTGTATCTAAAAACAAATCAATACTTAAACCTAATAAAAAACTGATAAATATAAGTGCTAAGCGATTGTTTTTAACAGGAAATAAGGCTACAAATAATATGTATGGATAAGGGTTTATATAGCCAAGAAAATTAATATTGTTAAATATTAAAACCTGCACAAGTACTAATGCAAAAAAATGAATGGTATATATTGAAAATAGATTATTCATTTTCTAGTTTAATAATTTCTTGTTTGTGTATATTTTCTATAACGTATACATGCTCTAAATTAGTCATGTCGTTAAATAGTTTTACATTAATTTCATAATAATTTTCTGCCGCATCTAGTTTAAAGTTATCAATCGTGCCAATTCCAATATTTTTTGGAAAAATTGAAGAGCGTCCAGATGTAATTATAGTATCGCCAATTTTGACATGAGCAACTTTTGGTATGTCCGTTAATTGTACTAAATCTGGTGAGTTTCCATTCCATGATAATGTGCCAAAGTGATTAGACTTTTTTAATTGAGCACTAATTTTACTTGTGGTGTTTAAAATAGATAAAACTGTAGCGTAATTATTACTAGTTTTATCTATTATACCAATTATGCCTTTTGTAGAAATAACACCAAAATCTTGTTTGATATTATCTGTTTCTCCTTTGTTAATAGTTAAAATATTATCGCTTAGTGCAAAACTATTTTTAATAACATTAGCGTTGTAAAACTTATATAATTTATTAAAGGATGTGCTGTCTATATATATTGAGTCAGAACTAGTATTTGTATTTGTTAATAATGAGCGTAATCTTAAGTTTTCTTCAGCAAGTAATTGGTTTTGCGATTTTAAGTTAAGATAACTACTAATGTTGTTTACAGAGTTATAAACACCACCAGTAAAAAAATTAGCAGAATTTATAAATTTACTTTTATGATAAGAGTGCGATTGAATAGTGAAAATTAATGATAAACAAAACAACAAAAAGAACAACAAAAAGTTTTTGTGCCTTATTATGAAATTAATAATTTGTTGCATGAAATATTATCCGTGTTTATGCTGTTTACTACTTAATCAATACACTTTTGTATTTGGTTAAATTTTTAAGTGTAATTCCAGTACCACGAACAACGGCTCTTAAGGGATCTTCGGCTATATAAACAGGTAAATCCGTTTTTTGCGATAAACGTTTGTCTAGACCACGAAGCATAGAACCACCACCAGCTAAATAAATTCCTGTATTATATATATCGGCAGCTAATTCAGGAGGTGTTTGTCCTAAGGTTTCCATAACAGCATCTTCAATACGAAGAATAGATTTATCGAGAGCTTTGGCAATTTCACGGAAAGAAATTGAAACTTGTTTTGGTTTTCCTGTTAATAAATCGCGACCTTGAACGCTCATGTCTTCAGGCGGAACTTCTAAATCTTCGGTAGCTGCACCAATTTGAATTTTTATTTTTTCAGCAGAGCGTTCACCTACATAAAGGTTGTGTTGGGTACGCATGTAATACACAATATCGTTTGTAAAAACATCACCTGCAATTTTAACAGATTTATCACAAACAATACCACCAAGTGCAAGAACTGCAATTTCTGTGGTACCACCACCTATATCTACAACCATGTTTCCTTTTGGTTGCATAATATCTACACCAATACCAATAGCAGCAGCCATTGGTTCATGAATTAGGTAAACTTCTTTACCGTTTACACGTTCGGCACTTTCTTTTACTGCACGCATTTCAACTTCGGTAATTCCAGAAGGAATACAAATTACCATTCGTAATGCAGGTGTAAAAAATTTCTTTTTTAACGCAGGTATGTTTTTAATAAACATACTTATCATTTGTTCTGAAGCATCAAAATCTGCAATTACACCATCTTTTAATGGGCGAATGGTTTTTATGTTTTCATGAGTTTTTCCTTGCATTAAACTAGCTTCATGACCAACAGCAATTATTTTGTTGTTTACTCTGTCTCGAGCTACAATGGAAGGCGAGTCTACCACAACTTTGTCATTATGAATAATTAGTGTGTTAGCCGTACCTAAGTCTATTGCAATTTCTTCAGTTAGGAAATCAAAAAATCCCATGCGCTATTAATAAATTTAAAGTTTAAAAATGAATTTCGTAAAAGTACTAAAAGTAAAGAAAATAATTAATGTTTATTCTTTTTACTTCATAAATAATTTGATTTAAAATATGAATACAATTACATGTGAGTAAAAAGTTACATTTTTGTTTTTTTTTAAAATAAATTTATTTTGGTAACATATAATCGTATATATTTGATTTTTATCGATTTATAATTGTGTCATTCATATAATTATCAACATAAAATTATTAACCATATAACCCCCAGTAACCATGAGCAAACCACCAGGAAAACCTATTAAAAGTCACCAAATTGAAACATTAAATTTAAATTCTACAATTGAGTTTTCTTTTAATTCAAGTAGTGAACAACCACTGCAACCGTTAGTGCAGGCTATTTTTAATGAAAATAACGAATTACAAGTAAGTGCAGTTGTTTTTATAGCTTCAGAAGAAAACTTTAATTTTAAAGGCGTTAATTTTCAGTCTGTTATTTCAGGAGATGGTACTAGACAAGTAGACTTTTTTATATTGTATGATGATCCAGAAGTATCTAGTGAAAAATTTAACGTCTATCGTGTTGATTTTAGGGTAAAAAAAGATAAGTTACCTCAAAATTTAGGTCAAATAGAAGTGTTTCTTTGGGATGAAGATCCTGTGACTTCTAGAGGAACAGTAACACCAGTTCACGGAAGTGGCGGAGAATAGAATTTTTATAAAATAGTAAAATAGCCATAAGTAAAACTTGTGGTTATTTTTTGAATATAATTTGTTTTTATGTGTTCGAATTTTAGTAAAATCAACTTAATTATCTTGTTGTTGATAATAATAAGTCATAGTTGTTCGCTTTTTTCTCAAGAATATATAAATGCAGATTTGTTTGATGTTGAAGTTGAAAAAAAGGTAAACCAATACCAATCAAATTACAATTTTAAAAAAGCAGGTTTTTATTATATTCAAAATAACTGGGATTCAACGTTGGTGTATTCTATGCGATACCTTAACGGTAATAATAAAAATATTGATTTAACAAATTATAGTCACTATTTAAGAGGTTGTAGTTTTGATAAAAAAGAAATGCTTAATGAAGCTCAAAATGAGTTTCAGTCAATTACTTCAGGATTTGAATTTAATTTTTTAATTAAAAAAAAATTAGCAGAAATAGCTTTAAAAAAAAGTGAGTTTAAAAAAGCTATATCTTATTTGGAACCACTAATAAAATTAAAAGAAAAGGACTATAAATATTTTGGTAAAAGTGCGGTTTTTCAAAATTTAGGGCTTTGTTACCTTCATTTAAATGATTTTAAAAAGGCTGAACCTTATTTAATTGAGTATGTAAAATTTAATGAGATAGAAAAAGATACTTTAAACTTAATAGATGCTTACGGAAGTATTGCAAATTTATATTACAATCAATATAAAGATATTATGGCAATACCCTATTTTGAAAAAGCATATCGTCTTTCAAAAAGTATAAAAGATTTTAAAGCTAAACAAATAGCAACTATTAATATGGCAGTTGTTGAGGAGAATCGCAAAAATTTTGAAAAAGCCTTAGTCTACAGAAAAGAATATGAACAATGGAAAGATTCCTTAAATGACCAAAACAAAATTTATGAAGTAGCAAAACTCGAAAAAGAGTATGCAGTTAAAGCAAAACAAAAAGAAGTTAATTTTTTAAAAGTAGAAAATAAAGCAAAATTAAAAGAGCGCAACGGGTTGTTGTATTCGGCTTTAACGTTGCTTATTTTACTTGGAGTTACGCTTTATTTTAACAAAGAAAAAACTAAAGCAAACAACATAATAAGTGCGCAAAAAGAAAAATTAGATGCGTTAAATGTAACTAAAGACAAGCTTTTTTCTATTGTAAGTCACGATTTAAGGTCTTCTGTAAACGCCTTAAAAAAGAGTAATACCAACTTAGTAAATACGGTAGCATCAAAAAATTTAAAAGAAGTTAATGTTTTGCTTAAAAATAATAGCACAATAGTAAATGGTGCCTATAATTTATTAGACAATTTATTAAATTGGGCGTTGTTACAAACCAAACAGTCTTATTTTGAAATAACTTCCATTCGTTTGTTTTTTATTGTAGAACAAGTGGTTTACAACTACAAACCTTTAGTACAAGAAAAAAATATAAGGCTTACAAATACAGTTTTAAAAAGTGACATTGTTTTTGCCGACCAAGAGTCGTTAAAAATTATATTGCGTAATCTTTTAGATAATGCCATAAAATTTACTAATAACAATGGTACTATAAAAGTATATACTAAAAATAGTAACAGCGATTATTACGATTTAGTTATTGAAGATTCCGGAATTGGCATGAAAGACTCCACCCGTATAGAGTTGTTAAGCGATACAGAATTACTATCCAAAAAAGAAAATGAAGATATTATTGGTTCGGGTTTAGGTTTGCAATTATGTAAATCTATGATTAAAAAAAATAATGGAATATTTTCTATTGAAAGTGAATTAGGAAAAGGAACAAAAATGATTGTATCTTTACCTAAAAAGGTATAACATGGATAACGTTAATGTACTTGTAGTTGAGGATACACCTGCCGAAAGTGATGCTTTGGTTAAAGTATTAGAAACAAACAATTATAACGTTATTGCTGTTGCCAGAGATTTTAAAAACGCTTTACAGTTATTTTATGCAAAAAGTGTAGATATTATTGTTTTAGATATTTTTTTAAACGGAAACCCAGAAGGGATTACTTTTGCCGAAGCTATAAATGCAAACCCAAGTGTAGCAAAACCTTTCGTGTTTTTAACAAGTTCTACAGATAGGAAAATATTTGAAAGAGCTAAGTTAACACAGCCTTTTAGTTATTTAATGAAACCGTTTAATGAGCTTGAAATTTTATACGCCTTAGAAATGGCTGTAGAGAAATTTTACAATCAGCCCGATGTGTTTTTAAGTGAAAATGAAAACACCATTATAAGTAAAGACTATTTATTTATTAAAAAAGGAAAATCGTTAAAAAAAGTACTACTAAATGATATTATTTTTATTGAAGTAGAAGAGAAGTATTGCAATATTATTACAGAAAATGAAAAGTTTGTAATTTTAATATCTCTAACAAAAATATCACAATTACTTGACGATAATGTTTTTAAAAAAACACATCGAAACTTTATAGTAAACACACAAAAAATTATAGAAATTATACCTGGCGATAACCTTATTGTTTTAACAGGAAATCATAAAGCTACGCTTAGCGATACTTATAAAAGCATTCTCAAAACTGTACGTACACTTAAATAACTATTTTTTAAGCCCAAGTATTTTCTGCTCTAAAAATTTATACCCAAATTTTCCGTTTTCATGGAAAAGAATAATCGTTTTGTACCTATTTATTAATAATACACGCTATTTGGTTATATGTTTATAAAGTATTTTATAAACGCTTTAACCATTGTACAATGCAATTTAAATCGAAAATAAAACAAATAAGTAAGTTTAAAACTAAGCCTAAAATGGAGATAGAAAACACTAGAAAAAAAACGTCAGATTATTTTGTAGCATTATTAGTTATTGCGGTACTTGTGCAATTAGGTTTAATAATTTATAGTTTAATTCAATTGTAATTCTTAGTAAATTTAATGAAATACAAGGTTAAGGGGTCTTGTAAATTATTATAGCTATTAACATTTATATAATTACTTTGAATCAATTGAGAAGAGGAGTATTAATAAAAATTATTACTCTAAAAAAAAGAGCTCCATTTGGAGCTCTTTTTTATATAATTATTTTTAGTGTTTAAAATGGCGTGTTCCCGTCATTACCATAGCTAAGTCGTTGTCGTTACAATAATCGATGCTTAATTGGTCTTTAATAGAACCACCTGGTTGAATAACCGAAGCAATTCCTGCGTTTTTAGCAATTTCTACACAATCTGGAAACGGGAAAAAAGCATCGCTTGCCATAGCAGCACCGTTTAAATCGAATTTAAAAGTACTTGCTTTATGTATGGCTTGCTCTAAAGCATCAACACGACTGGTTTGTCCAGTTCCGCTTGCACAAAGTTGTTTGTTTTTAGCTAAAACAATAGTGTTCGATTTGGTATGTTTACATATTTTTGAAGCAAATAATAAATCTTCAATCTGCGCATCTGTTGGCGCTAAGGTTGTAACCGTTTTTAAATCTTCAGCTTTATCTGTAATTTCATTTCTGTCTTGAACTAAAATACCATTTAAACAACTTCTTACATTGGTTTTTGGCATTTCTACATCATGAATTTCTAATAAAATTCTGTTCTTTTTACCTTTTAATATTTCTAACGCTTCCGCGGAAAAAGACGGTGCGATAACCACTTCGCAAAATAGTTTGTGAATTTCTTCAGCTGTAGCTAAATCAATTTCAGTATTACTAATTAATACACCACCAAAGGCAGAAACTGGATCGCCAGCTAAAGCATCTACATAAGCTTGGTGTAGGGTGTCGCGTTGTGCTAAACCACAAGCGTTGTTATGTTTTAAAATAGCAAAAGTTGGAGCTTCATTTTTAAATTCAAGCATTAAATTCACTGCTGCATCAACGTCTAATAAATTGTTGTAGCTTAATTCTTTACCGTGAAGTTTGGTGAATAATTCATCAAAATTTCCAAAGAAAAATCCTTTTTGGTGTGGGTTTTCTCCGTAGCGTAATGTTTTACCATTAGTTTCGCTAATTTTTAAAACGGTTTCTTCATTATTCTGATTAAAATAATTAAAGATTGCCGAGTCGTAATGCGACGATACATTAAATGCCTTTGCTGCAAAACGTTTTCTATCTTCTTCGCTAATAGAACCGTTGTTAGCAGAAATTAATTTTAAAAATTCGGCATAATCATCAACCGAAGATACACAAATTACATCGGCATAATTTTTTGCAGCAGCGCGAATTAAAGAAATACCGCCTATATCTATTTTTTCAATGATATCTTGGTTACTTGCTCCAGAGGCAACTGTTTTTTCAAACGGATATAAATCTACAATAACCACATCAATTTGCGGAATTTCGTATTCTGATAATTCGGCAACATCACCATCATGGTTTTGTCGGTTTAAAATTCCACCAAAAACTTTTGGATGTAATGTTTTAACACGCCCGCCAAGTATTGAAGGATACGAAGTAACATCTTCAACAGGAACAACGTTAATACCTAAATCGTTAATAAATTTTTCTGTACCACCTGTAGAATAAATGGTTACACCTTGTTTGTCTAGTTCTTTAACAATTGGCTCTAATCCGTCTTTACTAAATACTGAAATTAGGGCTGATTTGATAGTTTTTTCGTTGCTCATTAGTGTTGTGTTGTTTAATGAAATTGAGTGTTATTTTGTTGTTTTTTGTAATAAAACGCAAAAGTACTCAAAATCATCAAATAAAAAACCAACGATTTACTTAAAATGAAGCGATTTCTTAACTAAAAATAGAAGTTATTAACAGAACAATTTAAAGGTTTATTTAAAATGAGTGGCTTCTTAGCTTTTTCGCCTAAAGTATTTCAGATACTTTCTCGCAAACAAACTCCAGAAAACGTTCGTCTGCTTCAGTGAAAGGGTCTGGTGTGTTAGAGTCTATATCTATTTGTCCAATATTTTCACCATTAACAAAAATAGGAATCACTATTTCGGCTTTTACGGTTATGCTGCAGGCAATATAATTGTCTTGGGCAGTAACATCTGGCACCACAAAATTTTCGTTGCTAACAGCAACTTGCCCACAAATACCTTTACCAAAAGGAATTATAGTATGGTCGGTAGGTGCACCAACATAAGGGCCTAGTTTAAGTTCTTCTTTATTGCCATTTTTAAAATAAAAACCAACCCAGTTATAATATTCAATATGATTTTCTAGAAGCTCGCAAATTTTTAGTAAACGCTCATCTATTGTTAAATTGGAATTAGAAACAATAGTAACTACTTGTGGTTTAAGTTTGTCAAAAATCATAATAAATGGTTTAGGTTTATTTTAGTATTTTAATTACGAAATAATAAAATATTAATTATCGAGCAAAAATATTTAAAAAGCTGTAATTTCGGTATTGGTTTTAGAAAAATTTAAGTGAAAGCATTGTTTGTAAAATATAAAGGCGTTATAAAATTTATACTTGTTTTTTTGGTGGTGTATGCAGCATTAACTTTTATGTATAAATTTTACTTGCAATTCTCTAGTGGTAATAAATTTTATCCAGATTATATTACCCATACATTAGCTAAACAAACCGAATTGGTGTTAACCGATTTAGGTTACAATGCTAGAGTAGAAGCACATGCTAACGAGCCTTCTATGAAATTAATTTTAAACGGTAATTTTTTGGCTAGAATAATTGAGGGGTGTAATGCTGTAAGCGTTATTATTTTATTTATTTCGTTTGTAATAGCTTTTTCTGGAACGTTAAAAAACACTTTGTTTTTTATTATTTTTGGTAGCGTTATAATTTATGTAGTAAACCTTTTGCGTATTGTAATTTTAAGCATTGGTCTTTACAAATACCCGCAGCATTCACATGTGTTGCATTCCGTAATTTTTCCAGCTATTATTTATGGTATTTTGTTTTTACTATGGATTTTTTGGGTGAACAGATTTTCTAAACTTAAAAATAATGAGTAAAGCATTTACATATTTAATTATAGCAGTATTGTTTGTGATGTTAATATTAATTAGATTTTTTGAAGATAATTTGTTTTATGATCCTTATTTAACCTTTTTTCAAAACGATTATCTGTATATTGATAGTCCGCGTCGTGAATTAGCTAAATTATTGGTAAATATAGTTTTTAGGTATGTTTTAAATACCACAATTTCTTTAGCCATAATCTATATGTTTTTTAAAGAAAAAAGTATAGTTAAATTTTCAGGTGTAATTTATGGGGTAGCGTTTGTAATTTTAATTATTCTCTATCTATATTTTGTTATAAACCCAAGGCAAGAAGACTATTATTTGTTTTTTAATATTCGCAGATTTTTAATACAGCCAATACTTTTATTATTGTTATTACCAGCGTTTTATTATCAAAAAAAGCAAAATTTAAATGTTAAGAATTAATAAAATACCTTTTTAATTTCAGGCTTTTGTTTAATTTTGTATCAATGATTAAAAAAGTATTTCATAAAATTTTTTCTAGCACCTTGGCGTTGCTCGTGTTATTTTCTACGGTTTCATTTACTGTTGAAAAGCACTATTGTGGCGATGTGTTGGTAGATGTTTCGATGTTTACCAGTGTTGAAAAATGTGCTATGGAAAACATGGAAGTGCTTTTAAAAATGAATTGTTGTAAAGACGAAGTTAACGTTGTTAAAGGTCAAGACGAGTTAAAATTATCATCGATTGAAGATGTTAAGTTAGCTCCACTTCAATTTGCAACACTTTACGTTTATACCTATTTAAATTTATTTAAGGAAGTAGAAAAGCAACCTATTCCCTTTAATAATTATTCTCCGCCCAACTTGGTAGCCAATGTACAAGCGCTTCACCAAGTTTTCATCATTTGATTTTTTTAGAATATGTAATGGTGTTTTGAACTATTTCACCACGCCAAGTCGAGGTGTTTTTTCAGGATCTCATTTTGTTTTTCGCTTTCGCGGAAGATATTCCGAATTTATAAATCAAATAAAAAAATCATGACACATACATATACAGTTACAGGCATGACTTGTAATGGCTGTAAAGCATCTGTTGAAAAAGCATTACTTAGTTTAACCGAAGTAGAAAAGGCTGAAGCTAACATTGAAAAAGCTGAGGTTGTTATAACAATGAAATCGCATATTTCAATAGAAAAATTACAACAAGCATTACCCGAAAAATATAAAATATTGCAACCTAATGTCTTTAATACAACAATTACAAAAACTGAAGAAAAAAGCGATTGGAAGCAACTTTTTCCGTTGTTTTTAATTTTTGGATATTTAATTATAGCAGCCACTTTACTAAATTCTAAACCGTGGAGTTTTAGTGGTTTTATGCTCGATTTTATGGGCTTGTTTTACATTGTTTTTAGCTTTTTTAAGTTGTTAGACTTAAAAGGTTTTCCAGAATCGTTTAAAATGTACGATCCGCTAGCCAAAGTTGTTCCGGTTTATGGTTGGGTTTATCCGTTTATAGAAGTGGCACTTGGGTTAATGTTTTTAATGCGTTTTAAAATTACCGTAGCTTTAATTTTAACTTTAATTATTCTGGGTATCACCACTATTGGTGTAACTAAAACATTACTCGATAAAAAAGCCATACAATGCGCGTGTTTAGGTACAGCTTTAAAATTACCCATGACTAAGGCGACTTTTATAGAAAATAGTATCATGATTATTATGGCAATTGTCATGTTATTTCAATTAACACAGTAAAATACTAGTTACCCTTTGCGTTAGGGATTGTAGCGGCATCCTTTTTTTGTCACTTCGAGTGTTTTACGAAGTATGAGTAAAATGTATCGAGAAGAGGCATAAAAAAGATATAGCGCAAAGCCCGACCCTTGTGGTAACGCCCAAAAACAAATACATGAAACATTTAATATATTTATTGTTGCTTTGGCCAATGTTAAATGGGGCTCAGGATAAAATTTCTGGTACCATTTTCGAAGCTAACAACAATAACCAAAATTTACCTTTAGCTGGTGCCAATGTGTACTGGTTAAATACAGAAATTGGTGCAGTTACTAACTTAGATGGCGAATTTAATTTACCTTATAACACCAATTATAAAAAATTAGTAGTTAGTTATGTTGGGTTTAAAACCGATACGTTAACTATTAACGAACTTAAACCTATTAAACATTGGTTGCAACCAAGCGATAATTTAGATGAAGTTACCGTGACCTCGCGTAAGCGAGCTACAGCAAAATCGTTTTTAAGTGCTACTAATGTAATGACGGTGAGTAGCGACGAGCTGTTAAAAGCGGCGTGCTGTAATTTATCTGAAAGTTTTGAAACCAACCCGTCTATTGATGTGAATTTCGCCGATGCAGTTTCGGGTACCCGACAAATAAAAATGTTAGGGCTTACGAGTCCGTATATTTTAATTGCTACCGAAAATATTCCAACAGTTCGAGGGGCTTCGCAAGCTTTTGGACTAAGTTTTATTCCTGGAACTTGGGTAGAGAGTATCCAAATTACCAAAGGAGCTGGTAGCGTGGTTAATGGTTTCGAGAGTATTGCTGGCCAAATAAATGCAGAATTGGTTAAGCCAACTACCGATAATAAATTTTTTGTAAACTTTTACGGTGCTTCCAGCGAGCGTATGGAGCTTAATACACATTTTAACACCAATGTGAGCGAAAAATGGAGCACGGGTTTGTATTTACACGGTAATACGCATAACCAAAAACACGATGTTAATAACGATGGTTTTTTAGATATGCCCTTGTACAACCAAATTAATATAATGAACCGTTGGCAATATACTAATCCGCAAAAAGGATTGGTAAGTTTTATTAATTTAAAGTTTTTAAATGATGAAAAACAGGCCGGACAAGTTGATTTTAATCCAGATACCGATAAGCTTACTACCAATTATTGGGGCAGTGAAATTGATACCAAGCGTTACGAAATATCAGCTAAATTAGGTTATGTGAATCCGCAAATACCTTGGCAAAGTGTTGGTGTGCAAACGGCTTTTAGTGGGCACAAACAAGAATCGTATTACGGTTTAAATGTTTATGAAATAAACCATAATAGCTTGTATGCTAATGTTATTTATAATTCTATAATTTCGGATTCTAGACATAAAATTAAAACAGGACTTAGTTATACTTACGACCATTATGATGAGGTTTTAGATGTTGATAATTTAAACCCTAATTACGAACGTACAGAAAATTCGGTTGGTGCTTTTTTTGAATATAATTTCGATAATTTAGAAAAACTGAATTTAACCGCAGGTTTACGTGTAGATCATCATAATTTATTAGGTACTTTTATAACACCACGATTCCATGCGCGATATACGCCTTGGGGTAAATCGGCTTTTAGAGCATCGTTTGGCCGTGGTAAGCGTAGTGCTAATATTTTTGCCGAAAACCAAAGTGTTTTTGCTACATCTAGAAGTATAAATGTATTAAATAATTCGGGTGAAATTTATGGTTTAGATCCTGAAATTGCTTGGAATTACGGGTTGTCTTATCTGCAAGGTTTTAATCTTTTTGGAAGAAAAGCCGATGTAACTTTAGATTTTTATAGAACCGATTTTAAAAACCAAGTGGTTGTAGATTATGAAAATCCGCAAGAAATTAATTTCTATAATTTAGATGGTGAAAGTTATGCTAATAGTTTTCAAGTAGAAATGAATTATAATGTGTTTAAAGGTTTCGATTTGCGCACAGCATATAAATTTTATGATGTTAAAACCGATTATAGCTCAGGCAAATTAGAAAAACCATTAACTCCTAAGCACAGAGTTTTTGCGAATGCATCGTATTCTACAGCATTAAAAGATGATGGTAAACAATGGAAATTTGATGCCACTTATAATTGGTTAGGCACACAGCGTTTTTCATCAACAGTAATAAACCCAACAGCATTTCAGTTAGGCGATCGTACACCAACGGTAGCAACATTAAATGCACAAATAACAAGAGTGTTTTCTCCAAAGTTTGAAGTATATTTAGGAGGCGAAAATATTACCAATGTTAGACAAGATAATCCGGTTTTAAGTGCAGACGATCCTTTTGGTTCGTATTTTGATACTACCTTTGTGTATGGCCCTATTTTTGGTAGTATGTATTATGCAGGATTAAGGTTTAAAGTATTGTAAAAAAAATAGATTTTAAAATAAATTAATAATAATATTTCCGCTTTCGCGGAAATGAAAAAAGATTAATAATATGAAAAAAATAACAGTTATAGCCATTATGCTATTGGCCACGGTAACATTTGCACAGAGTAAAAACGAACAAGCTACCATTGAGGTAGATGGGGTGTGTATGATGTGCAAAAGCCGAATAGAAAAAGCTTGTTTAGCAACTAAAGGAGTGAAAAGTGCTAATTGGAGTGTAGAAACCCACGAATTAAAATTGTACTATAACGCACAAAAAACCAATTTAGATTCTATTAAAACCAAAATAGCTTCGGTTGGGCACGATACTAAAGATATTAAAGCTACTGAAGAACAATATTTATCGGTTCACCCATGTTGCAGGTATCGTGATGATGCTTTAAAAGATGAGCATAAAGAATAATAATTTTCGAGTTGATTTAACATGGTTTTGTGGTTAATAAGAGTTTTTAACCGCAGAAAAATTTAGCGTAAATTTTAGTTAAATTTTTGCCAACAAAAATATCACGGATTCTACTTATTGCTACTTTTATATCGTTCTTTTAAATAAGAAAATTATGAAACAAGACAAAGCAAAAGGAAAAGCTATTTTACCTAAACAAGCGGTAAAAAAAGCTCCACAAGCTCCTGCTAAGAAGAAGTAGTTTGTGTTTTGGGTTATTATGTGTAACCCTTTTTTTAAATTAAATATTTTTACTAATAATTTAGCCACCTAAAGGTGGCTTTTATATTTATTTTTGTATGATTAATTTAAAATAACAAACTCTACACGTCGGTTAGCTTGTAAATCTTCATCAGAGCAATTGTTTTTGCAATCAATAAAAGGTTTAGTTTCACCAAAACCTTTAGAGATTAATCGGTTTTTATCTATACCGTTTTTAATAAGAAACTTAGCTGCCGAACCAGCACGTTTATCAGATAATTTAAGGTTGTAGGAGGCACTACCTTTATTGTCTGTATGTGCATTTATAGCTATTTTCATTTCGGGGTTTTCTTTTAAAACTTTAACAATTTTATTTAGAGAAATAGTAGATTCTTCTTTGATATTATATTTGTTATATTCAAAATATATGTTTTCTAACAAAATACGTAATTCGTTATTAATTTCAGCAATAATTGGTTCTGTAGCACTTAGCATTATGTTTTTAACGTAATTGGTTTCTGTGCCATTATTACTGTTAAAAACTTCAGATGCATCTTTAAATCCATCTTTTTTAGCAGTAATAGTATAAGTTTCAAACGGTGAAACATTAAAGTTATATTTTCCATCTTCACCAGTTATAATTCTGCCAATTTCTTCATTATCATCATCTTTTAATACAACAAGGGTGTTAGGTAATTTGATGGAGGTGTCGCGGTCTAATATTTCGCCTTCAATATGCTGAATAATTTCAGTATTAATGGCGGTGTAAATATCGTAACTCCCACGCCCGCCTTGTCTGTTTGAAGAAACATATCCTTTGTTTTTAGCAGCTAAAAAGTAAGCTAACTCATCGTAAACTGTGTTTATAGTATTTCCTAAATTTCTTGGTTCTCTATAATTGTTATTAGAAATTTTACTAACAAACAAGTCGTAACCACCTATGTTTTGATGTCCTTCTGAAGAAAAATATAAATATTTACCATCAATTGAAAGTGATGGGTATTTTTCGTTTTTTTCTGTGTTAATAGTATTTCCTAAGTTTTTTGGTGTGCCTAGAGAGCCATCAGGATTAATTTTTGAAACATATAAATCGAATCCGCCAAAAGAATCGGGCATGTTAGATGCAAAATAAAGCTTATCTCCTTCTGGACTTACATAAGGGTTTTCAATAGAAACGTTATTTTGATTTATGCCAAGTAACTCTTCATTTATCCAATTACCATGAGAATCTTTTTCAAGTACCGCTTTGTAGAGTTTGAATTCTAAAGAGTTTTCTTTGTTGCTTCTGGTGTAATAAACAGTTTTTTGATCTGTAGAAAACGTTAATTGATCTTCACTGTTTTTAGTATTTAATATTCTTGAAAAAAGTATTGGTGAACTTAATTGTCCATTTTTATCGATGTCTAGGCAGTAGTAATTTTTATCTGCTTCACCAGTGTTTGGATCAATTTTAGCTAAATCACCAATTTTTTTTGATGAAACTAAAATAAGTTTGTTTCTAAAAAAACCAGAGCCTAGTTCAGAAAATTTTGTGTTAACACCAGCGTCTAAAATTTCAAAATTAAATCCGTTAGTTCCTATTATATCTGAAGAAACTATATTGATTTTGTTGTTACTTTGATTAGAAACTCCTGAATTGTTTAAATTAGATAAACCTTGTTGACTAATACCAATATTAGAGATTAGGAAAACTACGAGGTAAAATTTAGTTTTCATTTTTAAAATGAGAGATTTGTTAAAAAAACTAAAATAATGATTTTTATATAATTTTAACAAAAATTTAGATAAAAGGTACTATAACTCGCTAATGTTTTAAACTAATATTAAGTGTTCATTTTTAGTAATTCTTCTAAATAGTTTCTAGAATTTGATAAACGCGGAATTTTATGTTGGCCACCAAGCTTATTATTTTGCTTTAACCAATCGTAAAATAGATTTTCTCGAGCAACATTTATCTTAGGTTCTTTTAATGTTATATTATTAAATCGTTTAGCTTCATAGTCAGAATTTAAGTTTTTTAAGGCATCATCAAACAATTTATTAAAATTATCCATGTTACTTGGTGGTGTTTTAAATTCTATTAACCATTCATGAGCTCCTTTTTCTTTACCTTCCATATATATAGGAGCTGCAGTAAAATCTTTTATATCGCTGTGTGTTTGCTTGCACACTTGTTTTATAGCATTTTCTGCATTTTCAATAATAAGTTCTTCTCCAAATACATTAATGTGGTGTTTAGTTCTTCCCGAAATTTTTATACGGTAAGGGTTTAGCGAGGTAAACCTAACTGTATCTCCAATTTTATAGCGCCATAATCCTGCATTTGTGGTAATAATTATGGCGTAATTTTTACCAAGTTTTACATCGTTTAATGGAATGGCATATTCTTGCGGTGTTGCATAAACTTCCATGGGAATAAACTCGTAAAACACACCATAATCTAGCATTAGCAATAACTCATCGGAATCGTTTCTATCTTGAATAGCAAAAAAGCCTTCAGAAGCATTATAGATTTCATAATATCGAAATCCAGATTTTGGTAATAGTTTTTTATATTGATCTTTATAAGGTGTAAAACTTACACCACCATGAAAATAAACTTCTAAATTAGGCCAAACATCAAATAAATTATTTTTACCAGAGGTTTCTAAAACATTATTAAGTAAAACTAGCATCCAAGATGGTACTCCTGCTAAACTAGTAACGTTTTCGTTTATAGTTTCATTAACAATAGCTTGCATTTTATATTCCCAGTCACTCATTAAAGAAACTTTATTGCTAGGAGTGCTGCTAAATTCTGCCCAAAAAGGCATGTTATCTATTAAAATAGCCGATAAATCGCCAAACGAAGTACCTTTTTCTTTATATAATTGTTTGCTGCCTCCTAAACGTAAGCTTTTACCTGTAAATAATTGAGCGTCTTCATTATTATTTAAGTACATACTTAGCAAGTCTTTGCTAGCAGCATAATGGCATTCTTCCAGAGACTCTTCGCTAACCGGAATAAATTTACTTTTAGATCGGGTAGTGCCACTAGATTTAGCGAACCATTTTATAGGTGTTGGCCAAAATAAGTTGCGTTCGCCTTGTCTGGAACGTTCAATTATATCTTGCCAATCGTCATAATTTTGAATTGGAACACGCTCGGTAAAGGTTTTATAACTTTTTATTGAAGCGAAATCATATTTTTTGCCTAATTCGGTGTGTTTTGCAAAATCTAGTAGGTTGAATAATAGCTCATTTTGAACTTCGTTGGGGTATTTTAAAAAGAGCTCGATTTGATGAAATCGTTTTTTTAAAATCCATGAAGCAATTGAATTTACTATTGTTATTGGCATATTAAGTTTATCTTTGAATTTTTAAAAATAAGATTTTTTTTTATGACCTACCAAGGGCTTTTAACAAAAATGGAAACCGAATTTTTAGAACCAATAAATTATTATCTGGTTTTTAAAAATGACTTTATTAATATGAACCAGTTATTGGGTAAAACCATTACAATGGAATTTGTAAAGTATGAATGTTTGAATTGTGGTTTAAATAAACCTATTTACAGGCAAGGGTTTTGTAAAAGTTGTTTTTTTGATATTCCTCAAGCTGCAGATTGGATTATGCGCCCAGAATTAAGTACAGCACATTTAGGGAAAGAAGATCGTGATTTAGAATACGAAAAGAAAGTACAATTGCAACCGCACATTGTTTATTTAGCTAATTCCAGTAATGTAAAAGTAGGGGTTACAAGGAAAAGCCAAGTGCCTACGAGATGGATAGACCAAGGTGCACACGAGGCTATTGAAATTGTTGAGGTTCCTAATAGATATTTGGCAGGGGTTACTGAAGTTGCTTTAAAAAATTATGTAGGCGATAAAACTAATTGGCGTTCTATGCTTAAAAATGATATTAAAGATGAAAATTTAGTAGAATGGAGAGAAAAGTTAAAAGCTTATATTCCAGAGGAAGCCAAAGACTATTTTATTGAAAGCAATACAGAAACAAATTTAGTTTTCCCAGTTAATAAGTACCCAGAAAAGCCCAAGAGTTTAAACTTAAAAAAGGAACATAAATACACTGGTGTTTTAGCCGGAATTAAGGGGCAATATTTGATTTTTGAAGACCAGACTGTTTTTAATGTTAGGAGTAATGAGGGCTTAGTTGTAAATATTACTGTTAATTAAATAAAACAAAACCCAATTGAAATATTTACAATTGGGTTTTAAACTCTTATAAAAAGAAAATATTTTAAATCTCTTCTTGGTCTCTTAAATTTTGAATATAAGCGGCCTTTTGTACTTCGCGACGTCTTTCTACAGATGGTTTTGTAAAATATTGTTTTTCGCGTAAATTCTGCATTACTTTAACATTACGGTGCTTACGTTTATAGCGCTTTAGTGCACGTTCAATGTTTTCTCCTTCTTTAATGATAATTTTTAACATAGAGTTTTTTTAAATAATTAATTTTGTTTTAGGATTATCCTAAATATGTTTTAAGTACTTTACTTTTCGAGTTATGTCGTAATCGTCTAATTCCTTTTTCTTTAATTTGTCTTACACGTTCGCGGGTTAAACCAAATGCGTCACCAATTTCTTGTAGACTCATAGGTTGTTTGTCGCTTATTCCATAAAAATGACGAATTACTTCGGCTTCTTTATTAGATAATGTGTCTAAAACTCGATTTATTTCAAGCTTTAAAGAATCCTTCATTAAACCAGAATCTGGTTTTGGTGATTCATCATGTTTTATAACATCGTATAAATTAGATGTTTCACCTTCTTTAAAAGGCGCATCCATCGATACGTGTCTGCCAGAAACCTTCATTGATTGTTTAACATCACTTATGGTTAAATCTAGCTCTGTTGCAATTTCACTTGCATTTGGGGCTCTTTCATATTCTTGCTCTAAAGAAGAATATGCCTTATTAATTTTATTAATTGAGCCTATTTTGTTTAAAGGTAGTCTTACAATTCTAGATTGTTCTGCTAGAGCTTGTAAAATTGCTTGACGAATCCACCAAACGGCATAAGAAATAAATTTAAAACCTCTTGTTTCATCAAAACGTTTAGCTGCTTTTACTAAACCAGCATTACCTTCGTTTATCAAATCTGGTAAGGTTAAACCTTGATTTTGGTATTGTTTAGAAACAGAGACCACAAAACGTAAGTTGGCTGTTGTGAGCTTGTCTAAGGCTTTTTGATCGCCTTGTTTAATCCGCTGTGCCAATTCTACTTCTTCATCGGCAGTAACCAGTGGTATTTTGCTAATGTCTTGTAAATATTTGTCAAGCGATTTAGTAGCTCGATTTGTAACTTGCTTTGTGATTTTTAATTGTCTCATAAATTACAGATGAATTTTTTAAAAAAGTTCTAATCTATAACTTAATCAAATAATTAAGAAAACCTAATTATTAGGGTACTTTATCTTAAAACGACATAAAATCGCTGCAAATTTACACTTTTTTCATGATTTAAACTTAGTAAATTTTAATTTTTAAATTAATTTACAGTGTCTTGAGCTTTTTTAGTTTTGCTAAATAGGCCTCCAAGTACATTTTTTACAGTTTCTTTTGTTGTGTTCGTTGCGGTTGAGTCTGCTTTTGTTGTTGTGTTGGTTTTACTAGATACAATGGTTTTTAAAACATTATTTACCGTATTACTTTGTTCTTGTTTTATTGAGTCTGTTTTTGTGGTGTTGTTTCCAATTAACCCACCAAGCATATCTTTAACTTTTGTTTTTCCTTGGTCTAGTAGTTTTTGTTTTTCAATTTCAATTAATTGAGTTGTTAGGTTTTTTACACCGCTAGTTAAATCTGTTTTTACACTTGGGCTCGTTAAACTTCCTCCAATATTTGTGGTAACTGGTATAGTAATGTTATTGGCTTCTTCTGTGTTTATTTTACCTATTAATTGATTTACTTCGCTCCCTAAATATTTTGCAGGAACATCTAAGATAGCACTGTATTCTAAACTTTGGTCGAAGCCATGTGAGCCAGAAACAGTTATATCTATATCTTCATACTTTATATTAAAAGGTTTTACACTTACCTTACCATCGGCAAAACTTAAACTTGTTTTTAAATCTTTTAAATTTAGTTTGCTAAAATCTATAAAATTTAAAGCGCCATCTAATTTGCTAATTAAAGCACTGTTTTTATCTTCAATATTAGTGGTTAAAAGTTCGGCTAGGGCATTACCTGAAATTGAGCTTAGGTTTGGTGAAAGTTCATCATCTAACTCTCCTGAGAAATTTAATGTTGTATTTAATTTTCCTTGAAAGAAATTTGCAATTGGTGCAATGCTTCTAAGCATTTCTAATTCTTTAAAAGATTCCGATATATCAAAACCATCTGCGCCTAGTTTTAAACTAAATGTAGGTGTCTCGTTTTTTGTTGAAACATCTCCAGAAACGGTTAATGCGCCATTAAAAATATTAGATTTTAAATTTTCTAAGGTAGCTTGTTGGTCTTTAATATAAACGGTTCCGCTAAGGTCTTTTAAATTTAAATTATCGTAAACAACTGTATTTGCGTTAGCATGAATTATACATTCTAGAAATGCTGGTATTTTTAAAGCTTCGGTTGTAGTTGCTTTGTTATTTTCTTGAGTTTCGGTTTCGGTTTCACTGGTCATAAAATCACTTACTTTAAAAGTGTTGGATTTTAAATAAAAATCACCTTTTAAGGTATTGTCGCTAAGTAAAAATCCCATTAAATTTTTAATTGTTCCGGTAGCATTTATATCGCTTCCTCCGGTTTTAGCTTCAAAATTATTAAGAGTTACATCGTCTGCCTTTAAACTCATTGATGCGTTTGTAATATGAAGTGGATTATTTAAGTCTTCCGAAGAGAATACAAAATCGGTAATACTTGCAGTGCCGCTATTTTTTATTCTTGAGTAAGCATTTGTTTCAATAGCTTCCATATCGAAAGCGGTATTTAAATTTGCTTTTAAAATACCTGTTAGCGCCGTTTCTAATTCTATTGGGTAGGCTTTTGTAAAGTTAGCTAAGTTTAATACACCGTTAATATTGGCGTTAACTAGCATGTTTTTTGTAATGTTTTTTAAACTTGCCGACGATTTAAAGACATCCTGATCTATTTTAAAGTCTAATTGATTAATGTTTACATAAGTATCATCAACATATCCGGTTGTGTTTTTTATTTCGGTATTTAAGTAAATGTTGGTAATACTTTTTGGTAAATCTGGATATTTAAATGAAGCGTTGTTTGATGTTAAACTAATATCGAGAGTAGGTATGGTTTCTTCTGTAACTTTACCTTTAATAATTGCTTTTACTTTAAAATTACCTGTGGTTTTTACGTTTTCAATACTTTTAGAGTATGCTTTAGGTATTAAAGCCAAGAAGTTTTTAAAGTCCGATTCTGGGTTTTCAAAAGTAATATCTACATCTTGTCCATCTTCAAGAAGTTGCACATAGCCATCAAACTCAATAGGTAATTGGTTAATGTAGCCTTTGTTATCTTTAAAGGTGTATTTACTGTTTGCTAAATCTAAACCTATTATGGCATCGAGTTTTATAATATTATTATTCAAGTACTCTGTGCTATCTAAACTAAAGCTTACGTTTGTTTGGGTTTTTGTATTAAGTTCTGAGCTTTCTGCAGAAAATGTACCGTGACCTTCATGGTTTAATTCGGTTAAAAATAGTTTTGTTGAGGTAGCTTCATCAATATACGTAATCGCGCTATTGTTTATGCTGTAGTCTTGAATATCAAAGGTGAAACTACTATTGCTGTCTGCCTCAACTTGGTTTTCGGTTTCTTTAGCAATGTCATAATTAGCATTCCCAAATTTATCTGTTTTTATAGTTAAAAGTGCCTCATCAATAACTATAGATTTTACAGATAAAGGATCTTCACTAGCTTTTTTTAATAGCTCTTTTACATCCATAGTAAAAGCTATGTGTTTTGCAGAAACTAAGGTTTCGTTTTCAAAAGGTTTAAAGGTTGTAATAATTAAATCGTCTACACTAATGTGTGCTTTTGGGAAACTTTTTATAAAACTTAAGCTAACATCTTTAAATTCTACATTTGCATTAACACTTTCATTGGCGTAACGTTTTATAATGTCGTTTAATTTACCTTGAAAAGCAAAAGGAATAATTAATAAAAGAATAAATAAAGTAAGTAGAGTTATGCCTATAATTTTTAAAAGTTTTTTCATGGGGTGGTTGTTTTATTTTATCGCTTCCGCGGAAGCAAATTAAATTAAATATACGATTAAAACATGTTAAAAGATTAAAACAAAGTCTTATCGTTTTGTTAAGATTTTAAAGTGTTTGTAGCTTTAAAGTAAATTAAGCTCTTCATTAGTTTTTAATTTAAATCGTTTTTTAAATAAATAAACACCTAAATATAAAAAAGGTGTATCGCAGGCAGCAACAATAACTTTAAACAAAAAACCACTTACAAGCAAGCCTTTAAAATTATTCCATTCTATAATGCCAAACGAGCATAATAAAAATACAATGGTAAGCGTATCTACAAATTGCGAAAACCACGTTGAAAAGTTATTACGCAACCACAAATGTTTGCCTTTAGTAATGCGTTTCCAGAAGTGATAAATTTGAATATCTACAAACTGTGCAAAAAGGTAGGTTAGCATACTTGCAAAAACAGCTATAGCCGAATTACCAAATACTTTTTTAAACAAATTGTTGTTTACGGCCGACCAAGAGGTTGCAGGTACAATACTGGAAATATAAATAATTAAAAGAGAAAAAAGCGAAGCAAAAATACCAGCTATTACAATATCGTTAGCTCGTTTTTTTCCATAAATTTCACTAATTAAATCGGTAATTAAAAATGTAATGGGGTAAGGTAAAATGCCAACCGAAATTTCGAAAAGTTTACTCCCAAAAATTTCAATATTAAAAGGGTACCAATAAAAAAACTTTTGAAATATAAGATTAGAAACCACTAACGATGTAATAAATAAGGCGCCTAAAAGAATGTAAATACGTTGGGCAGCAAGTTTGTTTTTATCTGTCATTTATAATTGTGAATAATTAACTCATGTAAATATAAAGGAATAAAAATTGTTTTAGTTATTTTGCCATCTTCTATGGATAAACTAACAACATATTACATTGCGCTTGGTAGTAATAAAGGTGATAAATTTAAAAATTTACAAGAAGCTATTCAGGCTATTTACAACCAAATTGGTAATGTTAAGTTAATTTCTAAGGTATACAAATCTGAAGCTTTAGGGTTTGAAAGTGATGATTTTTTTAACTGTTGTTTAATTTTAGAAAGCCAGTTTAAACCAACAAAAGTACTTCGTTTATTATTGGCTATTGAAACCCATTTGGGTAGAACACGAACTAAAAAAGAGGGTTACGAAGCTAGAACAATTGATTTGGATCTAATTTTTGCGGAAGACCAAATTGTAGAAACAAAAACACTGCAATTGCCGCACCCCGAAATGCATAAACGTAAGTTTGTTTTACAGCCTTTAGCAGATATTGCACCAAAAGAAATTCATCCTGTTTTTAATAAATCGGTAGAAGATTTGTTAGTGGTTTGTGAAGATAAATCGGTTTTAGAGCCTTTAAATGTTTGGTTGAAAAATCCAGGTAAGGCTTATGACTTAGCTACTTTTAATTATATAGCTATTGAAGGGAATATTGGTGCAGGTAAAACAAGTTTAGCAACAAAAATAGCACAAGATTTTAATGCCAAATTAATATTAGAGCGTTTTGCAGATAATCCATTTTTACCTAAGTTTTATAAAGATGCTTCGCGTTATGCATTTCCTCTAGAAATGTCATTCCTTGCCGATCGCTACCAACAGATTAGCGACGATTTAGAGCAGCTAGATTTGTTTAAAAACTTTGTAGTTAGCGATTACGATGTGTTTAAATCACTCATTTTCTCGAAAATTACTTTACAAGACGACGAGTTTAAACTTTATCGTAAATTGTTTTACTTAATGTATAAAGATGTTGCAAAGCCAGAGCTTTATGTTTATTTATACCAAAATACCGAACGTTTACAGCAAAATATTAAAAAAAGAGGTAGAAAATACGAGCAAGAAATAGCAGACGATTATTTAGAAAAAATCAATACAGGTTATTTAGAGTTTTTAAAAACACAAACCGACTTTAATGTAAAAATTATTGATGTTTCAAATAAAGATTTTGTAAAAAATAGAGCAGATTATATTTGGGTTTTAGAGCAAATTTGTAAAGAGTAAAAAACTTTCAATAGGTTTATTTACTATTTGTTAGCTTGTAAGTTTTTTGTTTTCATTTTACAGTAATTAATTAATCTTTAAATTAAGCTGTTTTATCAAAAAAATGATGCACAAAGTGTTTTAAATATGTTTATTGTCAGATTATATTTTAACTGAAGAAACACTTCCAAGAACTTTTGGATTTATTTTTGGAGATAAATATTATAAAGCTGTTGAAGCTTATATGCAAAACTCTGATTTGTTGGCTTGTAAATTTCCTGTAGATGGACAAACTATTGAGTTGATTCTTCCCGATCCTACATTTGTTACTATAATAAAGGGAATAACCATTGCGGTAATATTTGTAGAGGTAATTATATGTTTTTTTTTTTTTAACAAAAAAAGTTTTTATGGTAAGCATTTTCCATTAATTGTAATTTTATTTGTGTGGAGTACTTGTTTAATGAGAAATGAATATGCATTTTTTAGTCTGTTATGCATATTAACTTTTTTTGCTAGACCGCAAATGCTAAAGCTATATAAATTAGCTATGGTAGGCACAATTATAATGTTTTTATCTTTCGAAGTTTCGAATATTTCTATTTTATTTTAGTTTTTATACTTTAAAAACTAGGGTTGCAATTCTACCTTTATTATTTTTTAAAACATGCTCGCATAGTTGTATTTCTTTTTTAATTTTTAAATTAAAAGGAGGTTCTAATAAATTAACACCACTGTTTTTTTTTATGCGGTTACCTTGACCGGAAATAATATCGATATTTGGAGTAAAATTACCAAACGGAATATGCTCAGTAAGTATTATGTATTTATACTTTTGAAGTTTTTTAGTAATGCGCTCTATTTCGTTATTAGATAAGTGTTGAAGCACTTGTCTTAAAATAACACAATCTGCATCTGGTAAGTTATCAGTTGAAATATCTAAACATTTAAACTCAAGATTTTTAATTTTAAAAAGTTTTTTATTGCGCTTAATTAAAGCATCAACAATATCAATGGCAATGTAATGTTTAGAGTAGGCTACAATATTTTTACCAATGTTAAAATCTCCACAGCCTAAATCGCAAACAGTAATAGGGTCTTTAAAATTCTTTAAAAAATCAATAACAGAATTTAAATACGGATTTATAATTTCTTTATTATGTGAACCCTCTCCAGAATAAAAATCATGAGTTTTGCCTCCCCAAAGGTTTAAGTTGTAAATTTGAGTCATGGCCGCTTTGGTAGGCCAGGGTGTTTTGTTTTTATAATTTTTCAAAAGTGTTTTGTGTTGATAACAAGTTATTTAAGTGTAGGAATAACTCTTAATTTTAATGTTTTTCGTCGGTTTTATCAAGCGTTTTATCTAATAACATGTTCAGTTGGTGTTAAAAATTTTTTTTAAGTAAGGTTTGCAGTAATTTTACGGCATGAATATTGAAGTAGATGATTATGAAGACTTTATAAAAAAGTTTTTGTAAGTGTGAAGATAATAAAAAAAGCCCCCAAAAAAATGAAGAAGTTTACTAAATTAATGTGTTTATTCCTATTACTAGGAATGGCATCTTTTGCTCAAGAAAGAGGTATTTCAAATAATTCAGGTAGCTGGTTAGAAAGATGGACCGAGTTTTATCCTAATAAAGTAGATTATAGTGAGCCTACTACAATCCTTAAAGGAGATATTTCTAGTGATATTGTTTTGAAAAAAACAAATGTATACATTTTAATAGGAAATGTTTTTGTAACTAATAATGCAACTTTAACTATCGAGCCAGGTACTGTTATAGTAGCAGACTCCAATTCAAAAGCTACTTTAACCATAACTAAAGGTGCTAAAATTATGGCTCAAGGAAATATTACAGACCCTATTATTTTTACTTCAGATAAAGATTCTAAGAGAGCTGGTGATTGGGGAGGGTTATTTATACTAGGTAATGCTCCTACTAATAAGCTTGGAAATGTTGGTTTTTTAGCTAGTGTTTATCCAAATTTAGAGCCACAAGATTATGCCAAATTATCTTATGGAGGAGAAAATGTAGCAGATTATTCTGGAGAATTAAATTATGTTAGAATAGAATATGCTGGTTACTCTAATGATTCTGATAAAACTAGAGGAGCTCTATCTTTTGCAGGTGTTGGTAATACAACTAAGGTAAGTAATGTTATGGTTAGTTACTCTGAGTCTATGTCTTTTAACTTTGTTGGAGGTAAATTAAGTACAGAAAAATTAGTGTCTCTAAAAGCTAAAGGAGTGGACTATAATTTTAATTTAGGAGCTGTAGTGGAGTTAAATAATTCGCTTGCAGTAAGATCGCCTTATATTTCTTCTGTTTATGAATCTAGCTGTATTCGAGTAAATTCTTATTTAAATAAAGAAGATTCAAATTTTTATGATAAAGAAACTAATGTAACGGTAAATCATGTTACAGTTTTAACTGATAGTAAAGATATTAAAACAGATCTTAGTATGGGATTAATTAGGGAAGCTGTTTATGTTGGTAATCATACAACATTTAAAATGAATAACAGTGTTATTTCAGGTTTTAGTAAGGCTGTTTTACTAGGTGATGATATTAAATTAAATGATGAAAATTTAAACAAAATTCAATTTGTAAATAGTTATTTTAATAATTGCTTAGGAAATATTTTTATTGAAGACAATACAAATAATAGCGATTTAGAACATTGGTATGGAAATCCTTATTTCTCGAATGTATATTCTAAAGATGATCATAAAGATATATTTATAGATACATTTGGTAAACGACCAGATTATAGGTTGCGAATAGATAATATTGTAGCTGATAACAACTAAAAAAGTAGTAACTATAAGGCTACTCACTATACCTGTAATTGATAGCTATAATGTGAAATTTTAGTTACAAGAAAAACCAAGTCTAAGTATTTGCTATTTGTAGATAAAATATATTACCAATAAATCAATACAGTTTTTTTTACTAGGTAAATTAGATATGCTTTATTCTGTTGGGAATAATGAGCTTTTATTAGCATAAAGTTATTGTTAATAAAAGCTTATTTTTTGTTGTTTAAATTATTCGTAATTTTCAATTTCACGATAAATAGCTTTTGTTAATTGTCTTTTCTCATAATGTTTCATGATAATCCAATTGTTTTTATCATCAAACTCATATTTAAAAGTTACTGTTTTTAAATGCTTATTGTTTTTATTGAAAACTTTATCCTTTGTTCTGCGTCCTTTACGATTTCTAAAATGAACAATTCTATTGTATTTGTATGTGCTGTCCGATTTTGTCCAGTCCGATTCTATCATTTGTCCTTGCTTGTTGTAAGTAAAAGTGGTTATTAAATTACGACTTAAATTTTCGGTGTATAAATCCAATACAGAATACAAAAAAACACATGTTGTGAGTTCGTTTTGTAGGTTGTAATTATAAGACTCGTTATAATTAGTTAAGTTGTTGTTGTGGGTGTAAGATGTAGTTTTTTTTTAATTTCACCATTTTGGTAAGTATATAGTGTTCGATATTTTAACGAGTCTTTTAAAATGGTTGTTTCTGTGTAATCAATTTTGTTTTTAGAGTTATAACAGTAAGTGGTTTTGGTTGATATGTAAGGTTCGTTTTTGTAAAATGTTTTACGATTATGTTGTGTTATATTACCTTGTTTGTTGTAATGATATTCGTTTATTTCGGAAGTTGAGATGTGTCTTTTTCCGTCGGAATATAGTGTAGAATAAGTTTCAGTTTCAGTAACTTTCTTGAAATTTTTATTTTGTTCATCATGTTGCCCATAAGTTGCTAAGCATAGCAATGACAATAAAAATGCGGTTATTTTTTTCAATTATTGCTACTCAATTTACTAAAAACATCCCAAACTACTACACCACAACTTACAGAAATGTTTAATGAGTGTTTTGTCCCAAATTGTGGAATTTCAATAACGTAATCACTTTCGTTTATCACATTTTGGGCCACACCTTTAACCTCATTACCAAAAACAAGTGCATATTTTGTACTTTGCTCAGTCTTAAAATCGTTTAGCATTGTTGCATTTTCAGCTTGTTCAACAGAACAAATCTTTATGTTTTCTGCCTTAAGTTTGTTAATTACCTCTAGAGTGTTTTCGGCATATTCCCAATTTACAGTGTCTGTGCTTCCTAATGCTGTTTTGTGTATGTCTTTATGCGGAGGCGTTGCGGTAATGCCGCATAAATAAATTTTTTCAACTAAAAAGGCATCGCTAGTTCTAAATACAGAGCCAATGTTATTTAAACTTCTAATATTGTCTAGTACAATAATAATAGGTGTTTTTTGTGCTTCTTTAAAGGCTTCAATACTAAGTCTGTCTAATTCGCTGTTTTTAAGTTTTCGCATTAAAATGGGATTTAATTTCTTTTTAAAATAAAATTTTATTTAAAGTTGTTTTAATTCTAAAACAATTATATCAAATCAAATTTAAAAATGGTTCAAATTAAATATGAAGAGTGATTTTACCTCTGTTGAAAATCTATCGCAAATTGTAAATAAAATATCGTTTTTCATTTTAAATAAAAAGTTGAAAATACACTACTTTAGCAATCTTACAATCTCGATAAGTTTTGAGGCAAAAATAACATTTAAAAATCACTTTACAATTGGCTAAAAAAGCGAAAAAAGTAACCCCGTTAATGAAGCAGTATAATGCCATTAAAGCAAAATATCCAGACGCTTTATTGTTGTTTCGTGTGGGAGATTTTTATGAAACCTTTGGAGACGATGCTGTTAAAGCAGCTGGTATTTTAGGTATTATTTTAACAAAACGAGGCGCAGGTAGCGAAAATGAAACAGCTTTAGCCGGTTTTCCTCACCATTCCTTAAATACGTATTTACCAAAATTAGTAAAGGCTGGAGAGCGTGTTGCAATTTGCGATCAGCTTGAAGATCCTAAACAAACCAAAACCATTGTAAAAAGAGGAGTTACCGAGCTTGTTACACCTGGTGTAGCTTTAAACGATGAGGTGTTAACATCAAAAAGTAACAATTTTTTATGTTCGGTATATTTCGATAAAAAAACGATTGGGATTGCTTTTTTAGATATTTCTACTGGCGAATTTTTAACGTCACAAGGGAATGCTGAATATATTGATAAGTTAATTCAGAATTTTAGCCCGAGTGAAGTGTTAGTTTCTAAACAGAAAAAAGCCATTTTTAAAGACACTTTTGGAGACGATTTACATACCTTTTATTTAGAAGATTGGGTATACCAAACCGATTATGCTAAAGAAACATTAATAAAGCATTTTAATACTAAAACCTTAAAAGGTTTTGGGGTTGAAGATTTAAACGAAGGAATTATTGCATCGGGTTCCATACTCCATTATTTAAGCGAAACACAGCATAACAAATTAAAGCATATTACTGCCATTGCAAGAATTGCTGAAGATGATTATGTGTGGATGGATAAATTTACAATACGTAATTTAGAACTTTATAACTCAACAAATAACAATGCGGTTACGTTATTAAATATTATCGATAAAACCATTTCGCCAATGGGCGGGCGCATGCTAAAACGTTGGTTAGCCTTACCATTAAAAAGTAGCGATAAAATTAAGCAGCGCCACGAAGTTGTACATTTTTTAAAAACTGAAAACGGCACGCTTCAAAGTATACAAAATCATATAAAACATATTGGTGATTTAGAGCGATTAATCTCAAAAACAGCAACCGGAAAAGTAAGTCCACGAGAGGTTATTCAGCTTAAAAACTCATTAGAAGCTATTGTTCCTATAAAATCAATAGCATCAAATTGCGAAAACGACTCTTTAAAAGTTATTGGAGATACGTTGCAAGGTTGCGATGTATTACGTGAAAAGATAAAACAGACATTAAAAGAAGATGCGCCTGTAAATGTTTTAAAAGGAAATACAATTGCAGAAGGCTTTTCAAAAGAGTTAGATGAGCTTAGAAATTTATCAAAATCTGGTAAAGATTATCTTGATAAAATGTTGGAACGTGAAAGTGAGCGCACTGGTATTCCTTCATTAAAAATAGCTTCAAATAATGTTTTTGGATATTATATTGAGGTTAGAAATACCCACAAAGATAAAGTGCCTACAGATTGGGTTAGAAAACAAACTTTAGTAAGTGCAGAACGCTATATTACTGAAGAATTAAAGGAATACGAAACCAAAATTTTAGGAGCAGAAGAACGTATTTTGGCCATAGAGCAACAGCTTTTTGCAGATTTAGTAAGTTGGATGAATTTATACATAAAATCTGTTCAACAAAATGCTTTTTTAATTGGGCAATTAGACTGTTTATGTGGTTTTGCACAGTTAGCAAACGATAATAATTATGTGTATCCAACAATTGATGATTCCTTCGATTTAGCAATAAAAGAAGGTCGCCATCCTGTAATTGAAAAACAATTACCAATAGGTGAGGCTTATATTGCTAACGATATTTTTTTAGATAGAAGCGAGCAGCAAATTATAATGATTACAGGTCCAAACATGTCTGGTAAATCTGCTATTTTGCGTCAAACTGCTTTAATTGTGTTGTTAGCCCAAATAGGAAGTTTTGTTCCTGCTAAAGAAGCTAAAATAGGTTTAGTTGATAAAATTTTCACAAGGGTAGGAGCAAGTGATAATATTTCGATGGGCGAATCTACTTTTATGGTAGAAATGAATGAAACGGCTTCAATTTTAAATAATATAAGCGACAGAAGTTTGGTGTTACTAGATGAAATTGGTCGAGGTACAAGTACTTACGATGGTATTTCTATAGCTTGGGCTATAAGCGAATATTTGCACCAGCACCCAACGCAACCAAAAACATTGTTTGCAACGCATTACCATGAGTTAAATGAAATGACTGAAACTTTTGAGCGCATTAAAAACTTTAATGTTTCAGTTAAAGAACTAGAAGATAATGTATTGTTTTTAAGAAAGCTAGTTAAAGGAGGAAGCGCGCATAGTTTTGGTATTCATGTTGCAAAAATGGCGGGTATGCCACAATTAGTTTTACAACGTGCCAATAAAATTTTAAACCGATTAGAACAATCGCATTCTAGCGAAGAACTAACCAATAAGGTAAAAACCTTAGAAAACGATATGCAACTCAGTTTTTTTAATTTAGACGACCCTTTATTAGAAAATATTAAAGATGAAATATTAAGTACTGATATTGATACGCTTACGCCAGTTGAAGCGCTTATGAAATTAAATGAAATTAAACGAATGTTGGTAAAGAAAAAATAAGGATAAAATTATTTTTATTATTTTTTTAAAAAAGGCTTTGTAAATTAAATAAAAGGTTTAAATTTGCATCCGCAATCGAGAGGTTGCACGTTCATTAAAAGACTGCGAAAGTAGCTCAGGGGTAGAGCATCACCTTGCCAAGGTGAGGGTCGCGGGTTCAAATCCCGTCTTTCGCTCTGATACTTTCTAAAATATACCAAGTTGCTGAAGTGGTGGAATTGGTAGACACGTTGGACTTAAAATCCAATGACCATTAGGTCGTGCGGGTTCAAGTCCCGCCTTCAGTACAAAAGCCTTATCTTTTATTAGATAAGGCTTTTTTTATTTTTAATAAGCTAGATTTTACTTGTTGTTTTTATGGTGTTGCTTATAGAGTTCAATGGCTTTTTTTAATTTTAGTCCTCCTGTCTTTGTCTGGTTGTACATAAAATTGTTTAAATTAGGATGATGCGTCTTAATCCAGTTTAAAAAATTCGATTTGTTGGTTTCCCAAACACCTTCATTAAAATTTAAATAGGTGGTTTCAATTGAAACTATTTTGTTGTTTTTAAAGTGAAAAACTTCATTTGTTATAAATGGCTCTTCCATGAAAAAATTAATGCGCTCATCGGTTTTTGAAACTTTAACTTTTATAAAATCACTTTCTTCTTCAATTTTTAAAATTTTATAAGATGGATTAAAAACTGAATCCCATTTTAACCAATTATTTAAAAAATCTTGTTTTGAATAAATTATTTTATAGTTGTAGGCAGGAATAAAGGTTGTTAAACTATCTGATATTAAATTTGATGCTATTGCATTACTAGATTGGTTTAGAGCTTTAAAATACAATTTAGCAATCTTGGGTTTGCTGTTATTGCCGTTAATAGTTCTACAACTTATAGTAGAAAGGAATAAAAAGCAGATAATTAATAATCTAAACATTGTAGTTTTTCAATAAAGAAATTTTTATAATCAATATCTGTTAATAAAACACTTGTTTTTGAAGCCTTTAAGTTAATTGATTTAATAGGTGATTGCTTTAAAGCTTCAATTTGAGAGCTATTTAAGTTAGCCTTTAAACTAAAAAAATTGCAGTCTAAACTTCCGGAATGGTAAAACTTTAAATTAACATTATTTTCTAGAGTAATTAATACACTTGATCTGCGATTTGGAACATAATCTACACAACCTAAATCTTCAAAGTAGTTAAAGTTTATTTTGGCTTTAGTTCCTTCACGTATTAATTCTATATTTAATTTGTTTTGTATATAATATTTTTCGGTAATAATAAGTTGCTGTTTATTAAAACTATCGTATTCATTAATAAAATATTTACAAGTGTTTGCCTCTGTTTTACTTGTAATATTGTTTTTGGCTTTAGTAATGGAATCTTTTATGCGAAGTTTTTCTAAATTCTCCAGTTGTTCTTTTTTGGCAGCTTCAGCGATAAGCTGTTTACGTTTTTCAATAAAATTATCACGATTTATTGAGTCTTTAATTTGAGACTGTTTTTCAAGACTTAATTCGGCCTGTTTAGCATCTTGTATTTCTTTATCTTTTAATAATTTTTTTGCTTTCGCAATAGAGTCTTGTTGTTGCTTATATTTTAGGTTTTGAATACGAATTTGTTCTAATTTTATTTCTTCAGCTTTAGCTATATTAATGGAGTCTAGAATTTGCTTTTGTTTTTCCGTTTCACGTTTTATTTGTTGGGCTTTTAACGCTT
>NZ_JAJAPW010000070.1 GCF_020523925.1 Neotamlana laminarinivorans
AAAAATAAAGATATTTCAGTAGTCAGTATAGTAAATACTTGGTTCAGTTGTATGGTTGGCAACGTATTTGTATAAGCTTAGTTGCGCTGGAAATCCGCGAGGATTTTCAGATTAAGGAACTAAGATAGTAAAAATGCGAGGATTTTCCGCAGGAAAATCAGAAGCAATTAAACTTATACGGTGTTACAAAATGTAGCGACACGTCAGATTGGTTTTGCTTAGCATTTTGTCCGCGCAAAATTTCAAAATTCAGGTTGAGTTTTTTAGAATGTTCTAACTTAAAATTCTCAAAAAA
>NZ_JAJAPW010000071.1 GCF_020523925.1 Neotamlana laminarinivorans
TACACCATTCACCCAATACAGAATCTCCTAAATAGCCATCGTGCCCTTTACTGGAGTAACCAAAAATAACAGAGTTGCTTACCTCGCCACATACTTTACTGTAGGGTCCAATAGTAGTTGGCCCGTATATTTTAGCGCCTAGTTTAACTACTGCATTATTGCAAAGAGCTAAAGGTCCTCTTATTACAGAGCCTTCCATAATTTCTGCATCTTTACCTATATATATTGGGCCTGTACTAGCGTTTAATGTTGTATACTCTAATTTAGCACCTGCTTCTATAAATATGTTTTCTG
>NZ_JAJAPW010000072.1 GCF_020523925.1 Neotamlana laminarinivorans
TTTATAGCCTCTTTAGGCGACGGTGAAAAAAACTGGCAAGACGAGGTTTTTAATGGAGGCATAATAACTAGTCATTCATTAGCTGTAAGAGGAGGTACAGAGTTAACAAGCTACACCGGTTCTTTAGGATATCTTGAAGATGAGGGCATTGCACTAACAGATAATTTTAAAAAGTACAATGCAAGAATAAAAGTAGATAGTAAATCAAAAAACAAAAAAATTAAGTTTGGTGCAAGTTTAAATGTTAATTATAACGATCAAAATAAATTACCAGCTAGATTTACCGATCCGTTA
>NZ_JAJAPW010000073.1 GCF_020523925.1 Neotamlana laminarinivorans
AAAGAATTGGTTGGTCAAGGTATAGGTAACAGTATCGCGGCTATTTTTGGAGGAATTCCTGGTGCTGGAGCAACCATAAGAACCGTAGTAAATATTACCTCGGGTGGTAAAACTAAGTTGTCTGGAATGATTGCCGGAATTATGTTGTTAATAATCCTATTAGGTTTAGGCCCAATAGCATCGCAAATTCCAGCAGCAGTTTTAGCAGGTATTTTAATTACAGTTGGTATAGGTGTTATGGATTATAAAGGATTAAAAGCCATACCAGCGCTTCCTAGAGATATTAAAATAGT
>NZ_JAJAPW010000074.1 GCF_020523925.1 Neotamlana laminarinivorans
TATTGTACGATAATTTAAACTTTAACCTTCCTCAAGCAGGAATAGTTGGTATTATTGGTCCAAATGGAGCTGGTAAAACCACTATTTTTAGAATGATAATGGGAGAAGAAACACCAGATAAAGGCGAGTTTGTTGTAGGCGAAACGGCTAAAATAGCGTATGTCGACCAAAGTCATGCTAATATAGACCCAGAAAAAACAATATGGCAAAACTTTAGCGACGAGCAAGAACTGGTTTTAATGGGCGGTAAAGAAGTAAATTCTAGAGCCTATTTAAGTCGTTTTAATTTTTC
>NZ_JAJAPW010000075.1 GCF_020523925.1 Neotamlana laminarinivorans
CCATGCACAAAAAACACCCTTTTCCTGTTTTACCCCTGCGCAACGGGGTAGGCCCCAGCTGCGTGGCGCTCCCTCCGGTGGGGCAGGACCGCATTTTGGATTTTCTGGCACAACGCTTGCCGTATGTGACCCGCACCGAATGGCAGGCTCGCCTGGAAGCCGGCGACGTGGTGGACGAGCGCGGCGAGGTGGTCACGCCCGCGCGTGTGTTCGAGCCTGGCCTTCGGCTGTATTACTACCGCAGTCTGCCCGCCGAGCCGCAGTTGCCGTTTGAAGAGACCGTGCTGTACCA
>NZ_JAJAPW010000076.1 GCF_020523925.1 Neotamlana laminarinivorans
TAAAAACAACAAAATAGCAATAACCATAGGTAAGCCAATACCGCCTTTTCTAATTAAAGCACCTAAGGGTGCGCCAACAAAAAACAAGATAACACAGGCAAAGCCTAAAGCAAATTTTTCGTGTAATGATATTACGTGTCTGTTAAGCCAAGCTTTAGAGTTTTTTGTTGTAGCATCTTTAGATACTATAAGCTGTTTAGAGCTTATCATAGATTTTAATGAAATATCTACAATATCTAGTTTTTGTTTGGTTTTAAAAATATCTAGAATTGGCCCTAAATAGACAGAGT
>NZ_JAJAPW010000077.1 GCF_020523925.1 Neotamlana laminarinivorans
GATTTTGTTGAAACAGCTGGTTCTATAACAAGAATTAACACAAGTAATGATACGGTTATATCTACAAATGAGTTTCCATTAGGGTCTCATCCAGGGTTAATGGCACATGATAATGGTGCTGCCTATTATGTTTTAAGTAATAAAGTTTATAAGCTAGACGATAACGATACCACATTACCAACAGCATCTGTTCTAGATTTAACAGCAGGGTACGCTTATGGTCTTTCTGTAAATAACGATAAGTTATACGTAACCGATGCAAGTTTTACTGGCCAAAGCGAATTATTAAT
>NZ_JAJAPW010000078.1 GCF_020523925.1 Neotamlana laminarinivorans
AGCGCAATACTTCCTCTTACAATACCTCTAGATAACGAGTTGGGCTCGAAACGTTCTTCGCCAGAATCTTGACGGGATAAATCTACAGAAGTTTTTACCACGGCTTTGGCCTTGCTTGAAAACCATAAGGTTAAAACCATTATTAAGCCAGCTATAAGTAGTAATATAGGTTGCGCAGGCACAGCCTCAGATAAGCTAGACATTCTAAATTCTGATGGTAAAACTCCGCTACCACTAAAATTAGTATGAGCATCTAAAGCGGCTATTGGTACACCTATAAAGTTAACCA
>NZ_JAJAPW010000079.1 GCF_020523925.1 Neotamlana laminarinivorans
CGGTTCCATTGCTCGCCCCACTGGTGATAGTTATCGTGCCGGTGCTTGGACCATCGCCGCCAAAACTATCGTCATCTAATACTACAATGTTTACTGTATCGTCTTCATCTACACTCGCCGTATCGTCCGTCGTGCTTGGTACATCATTTACCGAGTTAACCGTAATATCTACTACTGCTGTTTCACAATCGCCATCCGCATCACAGATCTGATATGTGATTTGATCTGTACCATTGTAATCGCCTGTTGGCGTGTAATCTATCGTATCGTCCGTTGGGTCGTTTGGTG
>NZ_JAJAPW010000007.1 GCF_020523925.1 Neotamlana laminarinivorans
ATGTACCAAGCACGACGGACGATACGGCAAGTGTAGATGAAGACGATACAGTAAACATTGTAGTATTAGACGACGATAGTTTTGGCGGCGATGGTCCAAGCACCGGCACGATAACTATCACCAGTGGCGCGAGCAATGGAACCGCCACGGTAAACGATGGGGGCACACCAAATGACCCAACGGACGATACGATAGATTACACGCCAACAGGCGATTACAATGGTCCAGATCAAATCACGTATCAGATCTGCGATGCGGATGGCGATTGTGAAACAGCAGTGGTAGATATTACGGTTAACTCGGTAAATGATGATCCTGTAGCAAATGATGATAGCAGTACTACTACAGAAGATGTTAATGTTATAATAGATATTACAGATAATGATACAGATACAGACGGTACTATTGATGATTTATCTATTGATTTAGACCCGAATACTCCAGGTCAACAAAATACTTTTACTGTGCCAGGAGAAGGAACATTTACAGACAATGGAGATGGCACTGTAACGTTTGATCCAGTTCCAGGTTATAATAATGCAACAACAACCATAACATATACTGTTCAAGATGATGGTGGTAATGTTTCAAATGTAGCTGAAATTTCAGTTTCAATTCCAGGTTGTCCAAGTGCTTTAGATACTGATGGAGATGGATTAACCGATTGCGAAGAAACCACAGGAATTGATGACCCTAATACACCTTTAGATCCAACTAATATTCCTGGAGGTCCGCTAAGTGATCCGAATGATCCTTGTGATCCATTGGTAACTACAGGAGATTTAAATAATGCTACATGGTCGGATGCAGATTGTGATGGTGATGGAGTAACAAATGGAGATGAAATTGATCCCGATGGTAATGGAATAGATGATGGTAATGGTACAAATCCTACCGACGCATGTGATTACAACGTATCAGATATCACAGTAACAATAACAGTGACAACCGATTGTGATGGTGATGGAGTAACCGATGCCGATGAGATAGCCAACGGAACCGATCCAAAAGATGAGTGTGATTATAACGTATCAGATATCACAGTATCAATAACAGCTACAACCGATTGTGATGGTGATGGAGTAACAGATGCTGATGAGATAGCCAACGGAACCGATCCGAAAGATGAGTGTGATTATAACGTATCAGATATCACAGTATCAATAACAGCTACAACCGATTGTGATGGTGATGGAGTAACCGATGCCGATGAGATAGCCAACGGAACCGATCCGAAAGATGAGTGTGATTACAACGTATCAGATATCACAGTAGTAATAACAGCGACAACCGATTGTGATGGTGATGGTGTAACAGATGCCGATGAGATAGCTAATGGAACCGATCCGAAAGATGAGTGTGATTACAACGTATCAGATATCACAGTAGCAATAACAGCGACAACCGATTGTGATGGAGATGGTGTAACAGATGCCGATGAGATAGCTAATGGAACCGATCCAAAAGATGAGTGTGATTACAACGTATCAGATATCACAGTAGCAATAACAGCAACAACCGATTGTGATGGAGATGGTGTAACCGATGCCGATGAGATAGCTAATGGAACCGATCCAAAAGATGAGTGTGATTACAACGTATCAGATATCACAGTAGCAATAACAGCGACAACCGATTGTGATGGTGATGGAGTAACCGATGCCGATGAGATAGCCAACGGAACCGATCCGAAAGATGAGTGTGATTACAACGTATCAGATATTACAGAAACAATAACAGCGACAACCGATTGTGATGGAGATGGTGTAACCGATGCCGATGAGATAGCTAATGGAACTGATCCAAAAGATGAGTGTGATTATAACGTATCAGATATCACAGTAGCAATAACAGCGACAACTGATTGTGATGGTGATGGTGTAACCGATGCCGATGAGATTAACGATGGTACAGATCCAAAAAATGCATGTTCTTATATGTCAGATTCTAGAACAGTGTCAGTAACCTCTAGTGTTGAATGTTTGGGAGCTATAGAAGTAGTTAAAATAGCTCATACATCAGGAACAGATGTAAACGATAGAATTACTTATTCAGTTTACGTTGAGAATACTGGAAATATGATAATAACAGATTTAATACTGGAAGATGTTTTCACAGATGTAAATGGAGTTGAAATGAGTTTGACTGAAGATTTAGAATTTGATAGTTCAGATTTAGGTAGTGAAGAAGGAACGTTGTTAGTAGGAGAAATAGCAACTTATACAGCTAGTTTTGTAATAACAGAAGAAGCCTTAAATGCAGGAGGTGTATCAAATACAGTACTTGCTAATGGCGTAGCATCAAATGGGGATTTAGTAGATGATATTAGTGACGATGATGACGATTTTGATGGAAACACAGAAGACGATCCTACAGTAACAGAATTAGGATGTTTAATAACTTTTAATGAATTTTCTCCTAACGGAGATGGAATTAATGATACATTTATTATAAATTGTATTAATAGTTATCCAAATAATATATTAAGAGTTTATAACCGTTGGGGTAACATAGTTTACGAGAGTTCTAATTATCAAAATGATTGGGATGGTATTTCCAATGGACGCGCAACTTATAATAAAAAAGAACAATTACCAGTAGGAACCTATTATTATATCTTAGATTTAAAAGACGGATCAAAACCAAAAGTAGGTTGGATATATATAAACAGGTAAACTAAAAAAATCCCTTAAGATAGAAAAACCATGATAAAAAAATCATTATTTCGAAAGAGTTTAGCGCTAATTACTTTTATAGCGTTGATTAGTACAAAAGATTCGTTTGGGCAGCAAGATGCTCAATACACACAGTATATGTACAATACTATGAGTGTTAATGCTGCTTATGCTGGCCAACGAGATGTTTTAAGTATGACTGGCTTATACAGAACACAGTGGGTAGGTGTAGATGGGGCTCCCAAAACTATGACGTTTGGTATACATTCACCTTTAAGGAATGAAAGGCTAGGGTTAGGCCTAAATATAGTTAGTGATCAACTAGGACCTTCAGTAGAGACTAATTTAGATGTCAACTTTTCATATACCATTCCTGTAAATAGCGATGGGTTAGAATTTTCATTTGGAGTAAAAGGAGGTGTTCATTTTTTAGATTTAGATTGGAGTAAAGGAAGATATCAAAATTCAGATAATTTGTTTAATCAAAATGTAAATTTAATATCTCCAACATTTGGAGCGGCAAGTTATTTGCATTCAGACAAATGGTATGTAGGACTGTCAGTTCCCAATGTAGTTAAAACGGAACATTATGATGATTTTCAGGAATCTGTAGCTATTGAGCGTTTGCATTTCTTTTTAATTGGAGGTTATGTTTTTGATATAAACAGAAACACTAAATTAAAACCAGCATTTTTAGTAAAAGCAGTGGAAGGCGCACCAATAATAGCAGATTTATCGGTAAATGCACTTTTTAATGAAAAGTTTACTTTGGGGCTAGCATATCGTTGGGATGATTCGTTTAGTGGTTTAGTAGGGTTTCAAGTAACCGATGGTTTATTAATAGGTTATGCGTACGATTTAACAAGTACCGAATTGAATAACTATAATAGTGGAACCCATGAAATCATGTTAAGATATGAGTTGCAAAAAGTAGGGCGTTTAATTTCACCAAGATTCTTTTAAAAAATATTAATTATGAGAAAAATATACTTATATATACTATTATTAATTCCAGCATTATCTGTAAATGCTCAGGAGAAATTAATAAAAAAGATATCGAAAAAGAATTACGACAATTTAGCATATGTAAAGACTAGTGAGGTGTTTTTAGAAGTAGCTGAAAAAGGACATGAATCTGAAGAGATGTTTAAAAAATTAGGTAATTCCTTCTATTTTAATAATGAAATGGAATCAGCATCAAAATGGTATGGAAAATTAATGGAAATAGAAACCGGAAATTTAGATCCAGAATATTATTTCAGATATGCACAAGCTTTAAAAGGTATTGGTAATTATGAATTATCAGATCAATGGATGCGTAAGTTTGAAGCACAAAAACCACAAGATTTAAGAGCGAAGGCATTCGCCTCTACAGAAGATTACTTAAGTAAAATAGAAAAGATAAGCTATAAAGACGCCGAGGTTAAAAATTTAGAGATAAATTCAGAATTATCCGATTTTGGATCAACTTTATACAACGGTAATTTAATATTCTCTTCATCTCGTGGTACTGGCGAATTATATAGTTGGAACGAGCAACCATATTTAGATCTTTATTCTGCAGAAATAGACGCCGAAGGAAATTTTTCCAAAGTAAATAAATTTGGTTTAGACATAAATACAAAGTATCACGAATCATCGGCTGCTTATACGCCAGACGGTAAATATTTATTCTTTACGCGTAATAACTATTTTAAAAGTCGATATTCAGAGGATGATAAAAAGTTTAATCGTCTTCAAATTTATAGAGCAGAAATCGATGAAAATGGAGGTTATAATAACCTAACAAGTGTTCACTTTAACAATGATGAGTATAGCGTTGCACATCCAACTATTAATAAAGAAGGGACAAAAATGTATTTTGCTTCAGATATGCCAGGAAGTACTGGACAGTCTGATATATATGTGGTAAATATTAACCAAGATGGCACATTAGGCGAACCAGAGAATTTAGGTATAACTATAAATACAGAAGGCGCAGAAAGTTTTCCATTTATAAGTGATAACGGCGATTTATATTTTTCATCGACAGGATATCCTGGTTTAGGAGGTTTAGATGTTTATGTGGTAAAAAGTTTTGAATCACAATACTCAAGTTCTGAATCAAGAACATTTAAAGTACAAAATATAGGAAAGCCATTTAACAGTAAGCAAGACGATTTTGCCTATTATATTAACGATGAGAAAGGTCAAGGTTATTTCACATCTAATAGAAAGGGAGGAAAAGGCGATGACGATATTTATGCTTTTAATTTACCAGAATGTAAGCAAGAGTTGCAAGGTGTTTTAAAAGACGCAGAAACACAAGAGGTTTTAGCTAAGGCTAAAGTAATTTTACAAGATGCTTTAGGTAATATAATTGCAGAAAGCATTACAGATAAAAAAGGAGCTTATAGTTTAGAAGTAAGTTGTGATACAGAATATTTGATTAGAGGAGAAAAAGTAGATTATGAGTCAAGTGAAAATCGTTTTGTTAGTACCAATCGCTTTGAAAAGCTAACGCAAGATTTAAACTTAGTTCGAGATGTTAAGCCAATACAAGTTGGAGACGATTTGGCTAAAACGCTAAACATACCAATAATTTATTTTGATTTTGATAAACATAATATACGTCCAGATGCAGCGGTAGAACTAGAAAAGGTAATAGCTGTGTTAAAGCAGTATCCAACTATGGAGATTGAAGTACGATCTCATACAGATAGTAGAGCGACTAAGGTGTATAATGAAGCTTTATCAACACGAAGAAATAAATCAACTAAAGTGTATATTATTGAAGAAGGGCAAATAAACCCAGATAGAATAACAGGAGCAGGTTACGGAGAGAGCCAATTAGTAAATGGTTGTAGTGATGGTGTAAAATGTTCAGAAGAAGACCATCAATTAAACCGAAGATCAGAATTTATAATTATCAAAATGTAAGTTATAAAAATAGATTAAATTGTATAAAAGCACCTAATTAAAAAATAGGTGCTTTTTTTATAAAAAAATTAAATTAGGTGTAGGGTAAATAACTATTTGGTTGTCTTTATAATAGATAAATAATAAATACTCCCTAAAATGTCATATTATTTTGTAGCTTTAACTGTAGCTTTAATTGCTTTAAACACCTATTTATATCTTAAATCTTTTATGAAATCGAATTTGGTATCATCAATTGATGTACATGAAGAATATTCTTCATATTTAATGTCTAATAACGAAAAACTTTACAATCAATTAAAAATGTTAGATTGTTTATCGCATTTGGAAATATATCTTTCAGACAATAAATTAAGAACAAATCAGCCTTTTGAACTAGATTCATTTAAAACAATAAAATACGAAACTCAGAAAAGCATTTTAGAAACTGTAGTTAAACTAAAATGAGTATTCAATAAGTTTTGTGTTTATCTTAACAAAGCTAATTTGACTTTAGTGCAGTTGTTTTGTAAATTTGTAATATGGGAATAAAATTGCACGAAAAGCAAAATAATAGAATCTTCAACTTTAACTTTCTGGTTTTTAGAACACAATCAGATAAATTTATTCCTCCTACCTTATAATCAGTATTTATTTTACGTAGCTGTTTAAAATCGCTTCAACCTTTATGGTTTAATGCGTTAAATTTCCTTGTTTCATTATTATAAATTGTCTCACTTTCAGCATTTTTATAAATACTGTAGGTGAATCGTTTTTTATATGACTATAAAAACTTTTGATGCTTTTTCTAGGCTATCATTTAATGATATAAATAGAATAGCCCATTTCTTGTATACATACTCTGGCGAGTTTAGAGATACTAAGCGCGCTATTAAAAAATCAATTCTTTATGCCACTAAAGAAATTTCTGGTTTAGGTGGTTATGTGTTTGTAATAGAAGGAAATAATGAAATTCTAGGAGCTATCGTGATTAATAGAACCGGAATGAACGAATATATTCCCGAGAACATTCTGGTTTATATAGCTGTAAAAGAAGATAAAAGAGGTAAAGGTTTAGGTGAGACTTTGTTAAAACATGCAAAGTTTTATTGCAAAGGTGATATAGCCATACATATAAATGTAAATAATCAGGCAATTTCGCTTTTTGAAAAACACGGGTTTAAAAAAAATAACTTAGAAATGCGATTAACCAGATAAGTATTTCAAAATAAAACATAAAATATAAATGAAAATTATTCAAGTAAAAAGAAAAACAACTTACGAAAAACTACATACCATCCAAATGGGCGAATTAACCACACAAGTAACTAGTATAAAAAGATGCTTGTTTGGTCTGCCTATAAAAACCTTGTATAAATACCGTCAAACTTATTATGGCGAGGTAAAGGAAACAAAAGATTGTATGCTGTTTATATAGAATTGTAATTTAAAAACAACAAATACATACACAATGAAAGTATTAGTAATTGGAGCAGGAAACATGGGGCTTACTTATGCCGAAGGCATGTCTAAATCAAAACTTCTTAAGCGCAAGAATATTATGGTTTTAGATAAATCTGAAGAAAAGTTAGAAGCACTAAATCAAATGGAACATTTTGATGCTTTTAGTGATTTAAAAGATTGCGTTCCCGAAGCAGACATTATTTTTGTAGCCGTAAAGCCCTATCACGCCGAAGCTTTATTTAAAACTATAAAGCCTATGGTAAATAGCCAACAAATAGTAATATCTATTATGGCAGGAGTTACCATTGCTTCAATAAAAGAGCACACTGGTTTACAAAAAATAGTAAGAGCAATGCCAAATTTACCTGCAAAAATAGGTAAAGGTTTAACTTCTTACGTTATATCTCCAGAAGTTTCACGAATAGAAATGTTAACTGTAGAAAGTTTATTAGATACCACAGGAAAATCTTTACAAGTAAGCAACGAAATGCGAATTGATGCTTCCACAGGAATTAGTGGTAGTGGGCCTGCATACGTGTTTTACTTTATGCAAAGTATGATGGAAGCCGCTATGCAAATGGGTTTTTCTAAAAACGAATCAACAGTTTTGGTGAGTCAGACCTTTTCTGGTGCCGTCGAGCTTTTTAAGCAATCGAACTTATCGCCAAATTCTTGGATGGAGCGTGTAGCCTCAAAAGGAGGAACAACACGAGCAGCTCTAGACTCTATGGAAGATAACAATGTAAACGAATTAATTAAAGAAGCCGCTTTTGCTGCATTTAACAGAGCAGTAGAACTTGGTAAAGAACATTAAAATGTACAAAGAAAAAATAGTAATAAAAGTTGGTACTAATGTAATGACCAACAAAGATAACCGTATTATAAAACCTGTTTTAGAAGGTCTTGTAAAGCAAATAGCAGAACTTTACGAGCGCGATATTATTTGTGTATTAGTATCGTCTGGATCTGTAATAGCAGGAAAAGAAGTTTTAGGCAGATCTAACATAGAAGATAGAACCCAACGGCGTCAAGTTTATTCTGCAATTGGGCAACCAAGAATGATGCGACTTTACTATGGTATTTTTCATGATTATGGCATGAAGTGTGCTCAAGTTTTACCAACAAAAAACGATTTTAAAGCAGGTGTACATCGCGAAAATATGAGAAGCTGTTACGAAGGTTTACTATCTGAAGGTGTAATTCCTGTAGCTAATGAAGATGATGCTGTTTCTGTTACAAACTCTATGTTTAGCGATAATGATGAACTTGCGAGTTTAATTGCTGAATTAATTAATGCTGATAAATTAATTATTTTAACAGATATTGATGGACTTTACGATGGACATCCAGAAGAAGCTGATAGCGATGTGATTAGAACAGTAAACCCCAACGAAAATCTTGCAAAATACATTAAGGACAGCGGAAAAACCGAAGGTGAAGGTCGCGGAGGTATGGGATCAAAATTAGGTTTTGCTCAAAAAACTGCAGCTAAAAATATTCCAACATTTATAGCAAATGGTAAAAACCCAAATACAATTATCGATATTATCGAAGGAAAATCTATTGGTACAAAAGTAGCTTTATAGCTGCTTTAGCAATTTTTGTATTTATCATGTAAACCTATGTTATTTAATATCATAGGTTTTATTTTTTCTAATCGGGTTTGCTTGGTAGCTTCACGTTTGGCGCTTTCAATATATTCGCAGTATTCTCGCTGTTTACCAGGAGTTAAGTTTTTAAATGCAGCGTTTAGCTTGTCGTTATTGGTTAATTCGGTTTTTAATTCATTAGGAATAGTTACAGTTTTACCTTTGCGCTCAGGTTTAATTTCTTTACCTAATTTTTGGTTTTCAATAGCTTCTTTCACATAAGCCAGAACAAGTTTTTTGTTAATGTCTTCAAAGGTTTCAAAACGCATTTGTCGTAATGCTTTTGTTTTGTTTTCTTGCGCATTAACCAAAAGTTTAGATTCGTCTTTTAAAAACACACCATTAAAAAACCAAATACCAAAATGGTTTTTAAAGGCACCTAAACCAATAACATTCTTGCCATTTACCGTGTAAACAGGAGCATTCCATTTAATGGTTTCTTCAACTTCTGTAGATAAAATAAGGGTTCTTAAAAGCGTTAAGGCTTCAGAGAAGTTAGCATGACTTTCTATGTATTCTTCTACAGATGTTGGTTTTTTCATGTTCTAATAAATTTTAATCTCCGCAGCCGCTACAACCACCACAACCACTACTGCATCCAGAGTCATCAGAGTAATCACAACCTGTATCACAGCCATCGTTATTATTGTTTTTACCTTTCTTAAAAATTTGTATTAGAATAAAAATAATAATAATTAATATTATAATGGTAGAGGAATTATTATTGGCTTGAATAAATAGCGTAGAACAAATTAACCCTAAAACTAATATTGAAATATTTGTTCTAATATTAGAAGAAGGTTTTTTAATTAACCAATAGTTATCTAAGTTTATGCGTTTGTAATTTACGTTTAGAAATCTTTTTTTAGTATTTAACCAAATTTTTTCTGGTGGCGACATTCCAAATTCAGTTTTATAGACATCAAAAGTTAAATTATAACAATTTGAAAATTTATCCTTTTCTTGATTACCTCCTTTAGTTGGGTTGTGATGAATTTCTTTGCCTATTGTTTTTAAGCAAAAGTCTTTCCAATATGATTTTGTGTATGTAAGATGTAAATGCCATGCTTGATCAACTGCATCGGAAGGTGTGATTTGAGCATTAGAAGCAGCACACAAATAAATAAATTTTTTGTATTCTAGAATTACGTTTTGGGCGAAACTTAATGTCCAATTATTATCTCTTGCAAGTCTATGCGTAAAATTAAATGCAGCATTTTCATCATCTAATTTAAAATCGTTTATTTTTTGCCATAAAACAGTATTTGTCATTTCATGAGTTTTTCAAAGCAGTCAACTCCGCAATTTTACAAATAACTTCGGTGGCTTTAATCATACTTTCTACCGGAACATATTCGTAACGTCCATGAAAATTATGTCCGCCAGCAAAAATATTAGGGCATGGTAAACCCATATAGCTTAGTTGAGAACCATCGGTGCCGCCTCGAATAGGTTTAATAATAGGTTCTATATCTATTTGCTTCATGGCTTCTTCGGCAATATTAACAATATGCATAACAGGCTCAATTTTTTCCTTCATATTAAAATATTGATCTGTAATAACGGTTTCAATAACTTCTTTACCGTATTGAGAGTTTAGTTCGTTGGTAAGTTTTACCATAACTTCTTTTCTAGCCTCGAAATGCATTTTATCGTGGTCGCGAATTATGTATTGCAATTTAGTTTCTTCAACATTACCGTTAATATTATGTAGATGGAAAAAACCTTGATAATCTTCAGTGTGTTCTGGAGTTTCAATTCTAGGTAATGAGTTTATAAATTCTTGAGCAATGTACATGGAGTTTACCAATTTATCTTTGGCATAACCAGGGTGTACAATTTTGCCTTTTACATTTACCACAGCGCTTGCAGCATTAAAATTTTCGTATTCTAATTCGCCAATTTGGCTGCCGTCCATGGTGTATGCCCAATCGGCTCCAAATTTTTTAACATCAAATTTATGAGCGCCACGACCAATTTCTTCATCTGGAGTAAAGCCAACTCTAATTTTTCCGTGTTTTATTTCAGGGTGATTAATTAAGTATTCCATAGCCGAAATTATTTCACAAATTCCAGCTTTATCATCGGCACCTAAAAGGGTTGTACCATCTGTTGTAATTATAGTTTGACCTTTGTATTGTAATAAATCTTCAAAATAATCTGGCGATAATACAATATTTTCAGCTTCATTTAAAACAATGTCTTTGCCATCGTATTTTTCAATAATTTGAGGATTTACGTTGGCTCCGGTAAAATCTGGAGACGTATCAAAATGAGAAATAAAACCAATGGTTGGTACCTCGTGTTCCACGTTACTTGGTAAGGTTGCCATGATGTAGGCGTTCTCATCAATCTCGACATCTTGCATGCCAATAGTTTTAAGTTCTTCAACAAGTTTATTTGCTAAATCCCATTGTTTTTCGGTGCTTGGTGTAGTGTTCGATGTTGGGTCAGATTCGGTATCAACAGTAACGTAACTTATAAAACGTTTTATAATATGGTCTTTTGAAATCATGCTGTTTTTAGATTGGGTTCTGAGTAGAAATTATCAGTTATTTTCGAACTACTAAAATACAATTATTAATTTTTTGTGTTTAGTAATTGGTTGATTTTTTATTTACACTTACTTTTGCACAAACCATACAGATGTACAAACAATTACTTCGTCCGTTATTTTTTCAATTCGATCCAGAAAAAATTCATCATTTTACCTTTTCGTTAATAAAATCGACCTCTAAAATACCGGGTATTCCTTCACTTTTTAAAAGTTTATATGTTATAGAAGATGAGCGATTAGAACGCGAATTGTTTGGATTGAAATTTAAAAACCCTGTTGGGTTGGCAGCGGGTTTCGATAAAAACGCAGTGTTGTACAACGAATTAGCGAATTTTGGTTTTGGTTTTATTGAAATTGGTACGGTAACCCCAAAAGGACAAGCTGGAAATCCTAAAAAACGATTATTTAGGCTAAAGGATGATAAAGGTATTATTAACCGAATGGGGTTTAATAACGAAGGATTAGAAGCCGCTATTTCTCAACTAAAAAAGAATAAGGGTAAATTAATTATTGGTGGAAATATTGGTAAAAATACCCAAACAAAACCCGAAGATTATACCAAAGATTATTTAGAGTGTTTTAATGCATTACATCCTTACGTTGATTATTTTGTACTTAATGTAAGCTGCCCAAATGTTGGTAGTCATGCTAAATTAAACGATAAAGATTATTTAGAAGAATTAATTGCAGCTGTACAAAAAGCAAACAATACGTTTAATGTGCAAAAACCTATTTTATTAAAAATTGCACCCGATTTAAACAATAATCAATTAGATGAAATTGTTGATTTAGTTAAAGAAACTAATCTTGATGGTGTGATTGCTAGTAATACATCTACAGATAGAAGTCATTTAAAAGCTTCAAAGGAGCGATTAGAAGAAATTGGTAATGGCGGTTTAAGCGGACAACCTATTAAGGATAAAAGTACGAGTGTAATTAAATACCTTTCAGAAAAAAGTAATAAGTCTTTTCCAATAATTGGAGTTGGCGGTATTCATTCTGCTAACGATGCTCTAGAAAAAATTGAAGCTGGTGCCGATTTAGTTCAAATTTATACCGGCTTTATTTACGAAGGACCAAGTTTAATAAAGCAAATAAATAAGGCAATATTAAAATCTATTTAATGAATTTTTTAACCACGCTGTTATTTTCATCTTTTAATGAAATTAAATAGCTGCCTTTAGGTAAGTTGTTTACATCAATTTCGGTTGTAGTTGTTTCTCCTTGGCGTAATATTTGTCCTTGTAAATTTGATATTCTGTATGTCACAGCATTCTCAAAAGTAGATAAATTAAAGCTAATTTTACCTCCAGTTACCGGGTTTGGGTAAATTTTAATTTCAGATAAAATATTAGTGTTGTTTAAATCGGAATAATCTGTAGAAAAATTTTCTTTAACCAATTTATAGTATGCGTATATTCTTGAAAATTGTTGGCTTGTGAATGATGCTCTACATGATTTAGGAGAATAAGACATAATATTTTCCACATCTGGAGAGTAAAAATCTCCATTAGCATCAGTTATGCTAGCTATGTATTTACAATTATCATCAACATTATCATAAGATAAGCCTGGATCAGCAGGCGTATCACATATGCCATCACCATCGGTATCACAGTTGCTTCCATCTACTAATTCAGTTGTACTTCCATTGTCACTCCAGCCATGAGTGTGAACTAGAGAAAAAACATGACCAATTTCATGAGCCAAAGAGGTTGTATTTATTGCACAACTCGTTTTCATAGCTATAATGTTTAAGCGCTCTTCGGTATATCCACAAATACTTTCACCTGAAACATTTTCTAAATTATCAATAAAATAAATGTTTATTGCATTATTTGTATAATTGTTAGAAAGGAGCTTATATTCATCACCTTTTTTATAATGGTATAAGTCATCATTATTTATGTAATTAATACCGCCATACAAATAAAAACTCATAGCAGCTTCTTTATAAATATCGTTTAAATTTTCTATGGCTTCATTTAAATCTTTTACAGTAAATTCAGAAGATCCATTGGACATTCTAATAATGTGTGCCTTAATAGGTATGTAATTTAAATCAGAAGTTTTATCTAAGTTACCTTTGGCTGTTTTGATATTGTATTCAGTTTCAAAGCTTTTTAACTGAGGTTTTAAACTATTATAGTAATTTACACGTTCTTTGGAAGTAGTTGTTCCGCAAAACAAATCATTTTGTGCTTTTACAATAAAAAAACTCAGAGCTAAAATAAGCGAACAAAATATGTTTCGTGTATTAATGTATGATGTTTTGGGACGTTGCATATAACAAATGTAGAAGCAACTAGAAGTGAGCCCAAAAAAAGACGATAAAACAATAAATTATTCGTTTAAAGTGTTAAGGGTTAACTTTTTAAGTTAAAATACATTAACATATTAGTGTAATTTTTGTTAAAAAAATATTAATATAACATATATATGAGGTTATAATAATAAATATGTAAATTTTATGAAAACCACATATTTATGAAATTTATGTTTTATGAACTTTATGCTGTATATTTAAAAACTTTTTTTAGGATTTAATGACTGATAATATCAAAATAATTGAATGTCCTCGCGATGCTATGCAAGGTATAAAAGCCTTTATTCCAACCGAGAAGAAAGTGCAATACATACAGTCGTTGTTGCGGGTAGGTTTCGATACTATAGATTTTGGAAGTTTTGTATCGCCTAAAGCCATTCCTCAAATGGTTGATACGGCCGAAGTTTTATCTCAATTAAACTTAGAAAATACAACAAGTAAGTTGCTAGCCATTGTTGCCAATGTTAGGGGAGCTCAAGATGCTTCAAAGCACAAAGCTATTAATTATTTAGGATATCCGTTTTCAATATCAGAAAACTTTCAAATGCGCAATACGCATAAAACAATATCACAATCGGTCGATACACTAAAGGAAATTTTAAATATTGCAGTAAAAACCAACAAAGAAGTTGTAGTTTATATATCTATGGGGTTTGGTAACCCTTACGGCGATCCTTGGAATGTTGATATTGTTGGCGAGTGGACTGAAAAATTAGCCAAAATGGGTGTAAATACTATTTCATTAAGCGATACCATTGGTAATTCTACACCAGAAACTATTAGTTATTTGTTTTCAAACTTAATTCCCAAATATAAAAATATTGAGTTTGGTGCACATTTGCATACCTCGCCGAATTCATGGCACGAAAAAGTTGATGCAGCTTATAGCGCCGGCTGTTTGCGTTTTGATGGCGCTATTAAGGGCTACGGTGGCTGCCCAATGGCCAAAGATGAACTTACCGGAAATATGCCTACCGAAAAACTATTATCTTACTTCACAGCAAAACATGTGAATAATTTAGATGCTATGAGTTTTGAAAGCGCTTACAACGAGGCGCTGAAAATTTTTAATAATTATCATTAAATTAACATTTTTTTAAGATTATTCTTTTTTAATCAAGAGTTGGATATTATATTTGCGCCAAACTATTTTAAATTAATCTAAATAAACAAAAAATGAAAAAGATTGTTTTAAGTGCTCTTGTTATGGGGAGTTTTTTTGTATCCTGTTCTAGCGACGATAATGGAGGAGATTCTGGAGTAGTAGCTCCTGCATCTTATTCTTTTACTAGAGACGGTGAACCTACAGTAGATTTTAATGGGCAAACCACTAGAATTTTAATGGGAGAAGAGTTTTTATCGGCTCTAACCGAAACTAGTAATTCCGAAGCGGTTTTAGATGCTATGTTTGCACATGCCGAAGGAGAAAGCGATTTTAGTGATGCCGATTTAAATGCATCAGATAAAAGTATTAGAAGTAAAACAGCTGCATCAACCGATTATTTTTCTGCAAATACAACAGATGCAAGCGCTATTAAAGCAGAGTTCGACTCTTGGATTGCAGCACAAGTTGATGAAGTTTTCCCTAACTGGGATACAGATGCTGTTTCAGGAACTGCGGGTAAAATTCAAGAAGCTGGTGGTGGTTCTACAAGATATGTAAACGCAAAAGGTTTAGAGTATAATCAGGCAATTAATAAAGGTTTAATAGGAGCTTTAATGGTCGATCAAGCTTTAAACAACTATTTAAGTCCTGCGGTTTTAGATGCAGGATCAAATGTAGCAGATAATGATGCCGATGTTGTTGCCGATGGAAAATCGTATACAAACATGGAGCATAAATGGGACGAAGCTTACGGTTATGTTTATGGATTAAATGCTGATGCTACAAACCCAAATGCAGATTTAGGTGCAGATAGTTTCTTAAATAAATATATTGGTAGAGTAGAAGATGATGACGATTTTGCAGGTATTGCAGACGAAATTTACGAAGCTTTTAAATTAGGAAGAGCAGCAATTGTAGCTAAAAATTACGATGTAAGAGATGCTCAAGCCGAAGTTATTAAAGAAAAGTTATCTGAAGTAATTGGTGTAAGAGCTGTTTATTACTTATTACAAGGAAAATTAAATTTAGGTGTAGATTATGCTTCTGCATTTCACGATTTATCTGAAGGTTTTGGTTTTGTTTATAGCTTACAGTTTACAAGACAACCAAATTCAGACGAGCCATATTTTACTAAAGCCGAAGTAGATGCTTTTATTGCAACCTTAACAGATGGTAATGGTTTCTGGGACATTTCTACAGACGATTTAGATGCTATGGCTACAGAAATAGCCTCTCGTTTTAACTTCACAACAGAGCAAGCTGGAAGTTAATTCACACATACATTATTAATTTAGTTTTTTAAGTTGCTGTTGTATTAATTTACAATGGCAACTTTTAGTATTTTTGTAAAAAAAAATAAAAATGAAAAAAATTATTCTAGGAACTATAATTATTGGCTTTATTATAGCTTGTAGTTCTTCTTCATCTGGTGGCAGTGGTGGAACTACCGATAATTACGACAGAAGCGCACTTCTTGTAAATTTAGCCGATAATATCATTATTCCGGCTTTTCAAGATTTAGAAACCGAGCTTTCGGCACTAACAGAAGCTAAAAACAATTTTGTAGCTACACCAAATCAAGCCAATTTAGAGGCTTTAAGAGCATCTTGGTTAACTGCTTACACAGCATGGCAGTATGTTGAAATGTTTAATATTGGTGAAGCAGAAACGGTACTTTATGGTTTCCAAATGAATATTTACCCAACAAATATTGACGATATATCTGCAAATATAAATTCTGGTTCTTACGATTTAACACATACAAATAACAACGATGCCGTTGGTTTTCCTGCTGTAGATTATATGATATATGGTTTAGCCGATAACGACACCGATATATTAACGTTTTACCAAAGTGAAAACTATACAAGTTATCTTTCAGATTTAATAGATCAAATGGAAAGCTTAACATCAAGTGTTTTAACAAACTGGAATAGTTCTTACCGAAATACTTTTGTAAGCCAAACAGGAAATACGGCAACAAGCTCTTTAAATAAATTTACAAACGATTTTATTTATTATTTCGAAAAAGGATTAAGATTGAATAAATTTGGGACTCCAGCAGGTGTTTTTTCTACAGATCCTTTACCAGAAACAGTTGAAGCATTATATGCCAAAGCATTTTCAAAAGATTTGGCTTTAGAAGCTTTAAGTGCTGTTGAAGCTGTTTTTTATGGCGATGCCTTTTCAGGAAGTGGTTCTGGTGAAAGTTTTGAAAGCTATTTAATTAGCTTAGATAGAGCAGATTTAGTAACCGAAATTGCAACGAAGTTTGAAGATGCCAGAGAAAAAATTGAAGCTTTAGATGATAGTTTTTACGATCAAATAAATACAGATAATACAAAAATGACTGAAGCTTATGATGCATTACAGTTATTGGTAGTATCTTTTAAAGTTGATATGTTACAAGCCTTCAATATTAGCGTTGATTATCGTGATAACGATGGCGATTAATTTTTAAAATATTTTAATTAAAGGTTGCTTAAAAGCAACCTTTTTTTTGTTAAAATGAACATGAGTTTAAGCTCGTATTTAAATAAAAAAACAAATGCAGCACCATTAGCAGTTTTTAGAATTGCTTTTGGCATCATGATGTGTTTAAGTATGGTTCGTTTTTCGTATCATGGTTGGATAGAAACCCTTTATTTGCAGCCTAAATTTCATTTCTCTTATTATGGTTTTTCTTGGGTTAAACCAATTGGTAATTACACCTATTTACTTTTTGTAATTTGTGGTTTATCAGCGTTATGTGTTGCCGTTGGGTTAAAATATAGGTTGGCCATTATTACCTTTTTCTTAAGTTTTACTTATATCGAGTTAATGGATAAAACCAGCTACTTAAACCATTATTACTTTATAAGTTTATTAAGTTTTTTAATGATTTTTTTACCGGCAAGTACATACTTTTCGGTGGATAATTTAATTCGAAAAAAGACTTTTAAAAACGTTCCTAAATGGAGTATAGATAGTATAAAATTACTACTCGGAATCGTTTATTTTTATGCTGGTTTAGCAAAATTAAATTCCGATTGGTTATTTAGAGCTCAACCTCTAAAAATATGGTTGCCTTCAAAATACGATTTACCCATTATAGGCGATACATTAATGCACCAAACTTGGTTTCATTATGTTATGAGTTGGAGTGGTATGTTGTACGATTTATGTATTCCTTTTTTATTGCTTTATCGTAAAACCAGAATATACGCTTTTATTTTAGTGGTGTTTTTTCATGTGTTTACACGAGTTTTATTTCCCATTGGTATGTTTCCGTTTATCATGATTGTAAGTTCATTAATATTTTTTGAGTCGGACTTTCATCAGAAAATAATAAATTTTTTAAAACGTGTTTTAAATAAGCTCTCATTTAGTTCTAAACAAGTACCTCATTTAAAAATCTACGATTATTGTGCTATAAAAATTAAAAAAGCAACGCTAACTATTGTTGGGCTGTTTTTTATACTGCAATTAGCAATACCATTTCGTTATTTGCTTTATCCTGGAGAATTATTCTGGACCGAAGAAGGTTACCGTTTTTCGTGGCGCGTTATGCTTATGGAAAAAATGGGAATTGCTACTTTTAAAATAGTTAACGCAGAAACAGGCGACTTTTTTTATGTTGATAATAGCGATTTTTTAACACCATTCCAAGAAAAGCAAATGAGCTTTCAACCCGATTTTATTTTAGAGTACGCACATTATTTAGGCGATCATTTTACATCTCAAGGTCATAAAAATGTACAAGTATTTGTAGATAGTTATGTGGCACTTAATGGACGTTTAAGTAAGCCGTTTATTGATAAAACCGTAAATTTGTACGCCCAAAAAGAATCGTTTAAATCAAAATTTTGGATATTACCTTTTAAAGATGACATTAAAGGACTTTAAATTTATTATCGCACTAATTTTTAGTGTGTCTGCTTTCTCTCAACAAAACGTTACCGGTGTGGTAACATTTCAAGAAAAACCTGTAAACGCCGTTAATGTTTACGATAAAGACTCCGGTTTATTAGCCATTACAGATGCCTCTGGAACTTTTAAATTTTCAACACATAAAATAAATTTAACTTTAGTGTTCTATGCTTCAGAATACGAAATAAAAGAAGTTATAATTAACTCCAAACAATCCAATAATTTAAAAATTGAACTATATAGTTTAGCCACCGAACTTTCCGAAGTTGTTGTAAATGCTAACAAACGTAAAGCGTTCGAACTAAAACGTTTAAACGATGTTGAAGAAACCGCTATTTACGCTGGTAAGAAAACCGAAGTGGTTTTAATAGATCAATCTATGGCGAATTTAGCAAGCAATAATGCACGCCAAATTTACAGTCAAGTAGCGGGCTTAAATATTTACCAAAACGACGATGCTGGTTTGCAATTAAATATTGGTGGTCGTGGCTTAGATCCAAACCGAACGGCTAATTTTAATACCAGACAAAACGGTTACGATATTAGTGCCGATGTTTTAGGTTACCCAGAAAGTTATTACTCGCCACCTGCAGAGGCTTTAAGCGAAATTCAAATTGTTCGTGGTGCGGCTTCGTTGCAATACGGAACACAATTTGGTGGTTTGGTTAATTTTAAATTTAAAGAACCGAACTCTTCAAAACCATTAGAGTTTATTACTAGAAATACTTTAGGAAGTTTTGGCTTGTTTACAAATTTTACAAGTGTTAGCGGAACACAGAATAAATTAAGTTATTATACTTATGCAAATTATAAAAAAGGTGATGGGTTTAGACCAAATTCAGAGTTTGAATCTATAAACACTTTTACTCATTTAGGTTATCAACTTTCCGAAAAAACTAAAATTGAAGGCGAACTTACTTATTTAAATTATTTGGCAAAACAAGCGGGCGGTTTAACCGATGATATGTTTTACAACAATCCTTATCAAAGTAATCGCGCTAGAAATTGGTTTAAAGTAGATTGGTTACTCTATAATTTAAAATTAGCCCACGAGTTTAATGCCAATACCAATTTTACGTTTAATTTTTTTGGATTGAATGCGTCGCGAAAAGCTTTGGGTTTTAGAACAAACCGTGTAAGTCAAGTAGACTCTGGTGAAGCGCGTGATTTAATTGTAGGCGATTTTAATAATTTCGGATTCGAGTCTAGATTACTAAGCAAGTACACAATTTTAAATAAAAATGCCACCTTTTTAATTGGAACTAAATTTTATAAAGCCAATAATTACCAAAGACAAGGTCCTGGGAGTGATGGTGCTGATGCTGATTTTAATTTTTATAATGATGATTTTCCTAATTACTCAGATCAATCGGAATTTGATTTGCCAAACTTTAATGTTTCTGTGTTTGGAGAAAATATTTTTTATGTAACCGATAAGTTTTCGGTAACACCAGGATTTAGATTTGAATATATTAAAACCGAAAGTGAAGGTTTTTACAAACAAATAAATACAGATGCTGCTGGAAATGTAATTTTTGAAGAAGATGTTGCAGATAATAGAAATTTTGAGCGCTCGTTTGTGTTATTGGGCATTGGGTTAAGTTATAAACCTAATAGTAGTTTAGAATTTTACGGAAACGTTTCGCAAAACTACCGTTCGGTTACATTTTCCGATATAAATATTGCGAATCCTGCTTTTTCAATAGATCCAGATATTACAGATGAAGAAGGCTTTACAGCCGATTTAGGTATTCGTGGAAATTATAAAGGTTACGTATCTTACGATGCTGGTTTATTTTGTTTGTTTTACAACGGAAGAATTGGTTTTGTGCAAAAAGAAGCTGCCGATGGAAGTATAACAAGCCAACGTGGTAATGTTGGAGATGCTGTTATGTATGGCGTAGAGTCTTTATTCGATTTTAATTTGAAAAAGATTTTAGGTTTGAATAATAATATTCAGCTTAATTATTTTATAAATACTTCAATAATTAATTCGGAGTACACCAGTTCGGAAGAACCGGGAGTAGAAGGTAATAAAGTAGAATTTGTTCCCGATTTAAATTTAAAAACAGGTTTAAACGGTGGTTACAAAAACCTACTGGCAAGTATTCAATATACCTATTTGGGGCAACAGTTTACAGATGCTACAAATGCAACGGCAGGAAGTATTAGTGGTGTTATTGGAGAAATACCAGCTTACGATATTTTAGACCTGTCGTTATCGTATAAATACAAAAAATTTAAGCTTGAAACAGGCGTAAATAATGTTTTAGATAATGCCTACTTTACAAGACGTGCAACCGGTTATCCGGGGCCGGGAATTATTCCTTCGGCGCCCAGAAATTGGTATGTTACTTTGCAAATTAAGCTTTAATCGCCATCATTATCGGTGGCAAGTACAGAAATAGATAAAGTACTAGCACCATCAACCGAAAAATATACGACTAAAGTATAAAGTTCGTTGTATAGAAGTTCTACGTTTTCATCATTATTTAAAATAGCATCGTATAAACTAGAATCTATATTATTTATATAAGTGAAAATGTTTGTGAAACTAGCATCAATATTATCCGATAGTTCTGTGTTACCTGCAATGTCGTCCACAATATTCGCGAAATTAGCGCTACTTAAAGCATAGGCGTTTTGCACTTCTTCTAATTCGCTTTTAATTAAGTTTAGCGATTGTCCGCTGCGGTAAGCTTCTAAATCAGTTACAGTTGCACTGCTTGAGCTTTCCAAACCGCTTGGTTTTCCTAATTTGGTTACGCGAATAACATCAATAACATTAATAAGTTGGTTAAAGGCCAAACAACGTGCGTTTTCGGTACAGGATACATCGGTTAAATTAATAAATGTGTTTTTGTAATTAAGTTCCCAAAAATCAACTAAATTATTGGTTTGGTTTAAAACTTCTGTAGTAACGCCAAGCAAATAATCTACTCTAAAGGTGTCATTTTGTAAAAGGCTTAAAGCAGTTGCTTCATCTTGTTCGTTGTAAAGTAAATATTCCAAAGCACCTAAACCTTTTGATACTGTACTTTTTGTACTAAAGTAAGTAGCATCGTAAGTTGTTTGTTCTTCAATGTTGGTTTCAATAACCGATGGTGTTACAGGAAAATTGTAAATTATAATATCGTAAAACAAAGATTTTACTGCAAGCACGTTATATGGTCTTACTTTCGCAAAAGCTTCAGTGGTTGCTAGCCATTGGTTTTGTAGGCTAATAAAATTTTCTTTTGTTGGTGTTGTTTGAAACGTTTCAGATAAACTGACTTGTAATTCTACTTGAGCTTTAAATGTAGTAAGCGCAGGATAAATATTTTCGTTGTAATAGTTGTTGTGAAATGTTGTAATTGCAGATTCTGAATTGTCATCATCTTTCTTACAGGCAATTACTAAAATAGCCAAGGCTAAAATGCTGAAAATTAGTTTTTTCATTTTTTATAAAGAGTTTAGGAAGCTTAAAAGTTGTTCCCGTTCGGTTGCTGTTAAATTCATAAAATTGTTTTTTGATGTTTCGGCTTCACCACCGTGCCATAAAATAGCTTCTTCAATATTACGAGCTCTTCCATCGTGAAGTAAAAAGGTATGATCGTTTACAAGTTCAATCATGCCTAATCCCCAAAGTGGTTGCGTACGCCACTCGTTACCTGTTGCTAAAAAATCGGCTCTATCATCGGCTAAATCGTCTCCCATATCGTGTAATAAAAAATCGGAATATGGCCTAATTGTTACATTGTCTATAATTGGAACAATTTCAGATTGTCCGGTAACGTAATAATCGACATGGCAGTTTACACAAGCTAAATTTTTAAAAAGTTCTTTTCCTTTTAGCACATCGTAAGTATCGTAATCTCGTCTTACAGGTACAGAAATGCTACTCATATAAACCATCATTCGGCTAAGTTGGGTATCTGGAACTTCTACATCTTCACCTTCATTATTTCCATTTGGAATAGTAGAACAATCTACACCAGAAGGACAGTTTTCTTCAGGAAAAAGGGTAGTGGTTAATCCCATGTCTCCATTAAAAGCCCCAGAAACTTGCTGTGTTAATGTAGGTTGATTAGCCTTCCAGCCAAATTTCCCTAAAGTAGTTTTGTTTTCGGCAATATTCCAAACATAATTGGCTTTACCAGAAATGCCATCGCCATCGGTATCAAACTCGTCTTCATATTCTAAAATACTGGCATCGCTTAAAGCTTCAATAAAACCTAAACCAATAAGTTGTTGCCCAATTCTAGGTGATTGTTCTGCAGAAAGTGCTCCATAATTTGTGTTAATTACTGTGTATGTAGGTTTGCGTAATTCGTAAGTTGTGCCATCTGGATATGCTCCAGAAATATACTCGAAATTAACGGCTATATCGCCTTCGGCTTCAATGTTTAGGTTAGAAGCATCTTGTAGTTGATCGCCATATGTAGCATGTGGTATTGGACCAGTTATAGGGTTGTTCCCCGAACTTAATCGCAGTAAAAAACCACTACTTGCAGCGCCAGTTTCTAGTATAGGTTCTCCACGACCATCGTTTAAGTGACACGTAGCACAAGCTCTAGCATTAAAAATAGGACCTAAACCGTCACGAGAAGTTGTTGAAGCTGGAGCTGAAACCCATGTTTGATTAAACATAGCGTTGCCAACTCCAAAGAATGCAGTTTCTAAGTCTGTTAAGTTGGGTATATTTGTGCCAAAAGCTTTATCTGCAGTAAAGCCTGTTATTGAAAAATCTGAAACTAAATTTTCTTCATCAATTTCATAAGTTAAGTTTATATAATCTTGCTCGGTAAACTCATCATCTTGACAGGAGAAAACCAAAATAGATACGCATAGCAACCAACTAATCTTTTTCATCTACATTTTTTTTGGCAAATTTATAAAATAACTAAAGTCTCAATAAAAATATTGAGACTTTAGTTTATAATAATATGTTGTTTTAATATAGTGCAGTAATGCTTATATTATTGAATTGTAATACTAACACCTAAAGCGGTAGCAGCTTCAGAAATAGCTGTACTTTGTGTAATTAAAGCAGAAGCTAAATCGCCAGCAGGCCCTCCAGATTCTAAAGTTTCTTCGCTAATTATTTCGTCGAAGTTTTTACCTAAACCTAATAAGGTATCTAACTTATCTAAAGTATCGTTTGCATCGGCTTCTAAATTTGAAGCTGTGTCACCAGATACTAAATCAATTAAAGAAGTACCCGAAACAGTAGTTCCGCTTTCTGTTGTGTAACTACCAACAATTACGTTGTTAATTCCGTTTACGTTTGCCCACATATCTTGGTTAGTGTTATCAGAGAAACAAGAATGTTCGTTTTCTTGACCTTCATCAATAGCAGGGTAAATACGCTCTTGAGCAACCTCACCGTTAGAAATAAAACCAATACCATTTAATATGTTTGTTAACGCTGTATCTTCATCTAAAGCTAAAAATGTTGTACGGTAAGAACCTCCAGATGCCCAAGTTGTGTTTAAATCGCTTAAATCGTTTACTAATAAATCGGTAACAATTTTTAAGTAAGTCGCTCTACGATCTGCAAAATCAGCAGTTGTATAATCTGTATATGCTCTTTCTCCAGAAACAGAATAATCGGTTTGAAAATTAGTTGTGTTAATATTATAATCTTGCCCCCAAAGTAAGAACTCGATGGCGTGCCATCCTGTTGAAATGTTTTCAGGAATATCGTCACCCTCATTTGCTCCAATAATATTTGCTTCTGTTAACTCGAAAGAGTCATCACCAATTAAACCGTTATTTACTAAGGTGTGTGTCGTGCTATCGTAAACGTAATCAATATAACCTTCATCTAAAGGCCATGCGTTAATGCGTCCTTCTGTTCCTAATAAATCTTCGTTATCAATTGGTCCGTTAGCTTCCCTAAAAGCTTCTGTTTGTCCGTAAAAATCACGAGCATATAACCAAGCATCTTGTGCTGCTACAAAAGTAGTTTCATTAGGGTCTGCAAGAAAAGCATCAATGGCAGTTTGCATATCTACAGCAGTGTTGTATGAATCTGAATAGTTTGCAGAAACAATTTCTGCATAAGTTTCTATAAAGTCGGCAACGTCTGCAGTTTCTTCTGTTCCACCTCCATTGTCATCACTAGAACATGATGCAAAAACTAATGTAATAACCAATAAAAAAATTTGGTAAGTTGATTTCAATTTCATTTTATCAATTTGTATTTAGACTTATTTTAAATAATAGTGCAAATATATTTGCTTTTTGCTTAAAACAAAATTTATTTAGAATAAATCTTAATAAAAAGTTAATGGGTTTGTGTAATAAAATTCTTTAAGTATTTTTTAACAGATTGAAATTAAACCATGTAAAATAATTACAGTCTTAAAATAAACCAACCAAACAACTACATTGAAAAAAATATTCATTTTGCTTGCATTGAGCTTTTCTGCTACCATGTTTGCACAAAAATTTATGCTCGAAGGTATTGTAAAAGATAAAGATTCTCTTACCCTAGAAGCCGCTACCGTTTATTTACAAAGTATTTCTGATAGCATTCCTATTGCCTATGGCATTACAAATAGAGAAGGTAAATTTTCGTTACAAGTAAATACTTATGAGGATACTAAGGCAATTTTTAATATAGCTTATATGGGATATAAGCCTTACAGTAAGACAATTGCTGTGCCTAAAAGTGATTATTTAAATTTAGGAACGCTTGTTTTAGAAGATCAAGCTGAGGCTTTAACCGCTATATCCATAATAGCTAAAGCACCACCTGTGGTTATTAAAAAAGATACGATTGAATATAATGCTGACAGTTTTAAAAGCTTGCCAAACGACAAAGCCGAAGATTTACTAAAAAAACTTCCAGGTGTAGAAATTGATGCCGATGGTTTAATAACAGTAAATGGTGTTGAAGTTGAAGCTATAAATGTTGATGGTATGCCATTTTTTGGTGAAAAAAACGGAGAAATAGCTTTAAAAAACCTGCCAAGTGGTGTAATAAGTAAAGTACAGGTTACCGATTTTAAAACCAACATGCAAAAATTTACAGGAGAAGAATCTGATTCTGGTACAAAAGAAATTAACTTTAAAATTAAAAAAGGAAAAAATCGAGCCATGTTTGGCGATATTAAAGTAGGCGCAGGAACAGATAATAAGTACCAAGGCAACGCTAATATTTTTCAAGTTGTAGATGGTAAACAACTAGGTGTTATTGCTGGTACTAATAATATTAACATGTCTAGAGGTTTTAGTGCTTTACCTAATACCAGTGCGAGTACCGGATATTTAGAATCCGATTTTGTTGGCGCCAATTATAGTAAAGGTAAATGGAACGAAAATAGAATAAACTCCAATTACAACTACACAGCTCAAGACCGCGAAACAGCTCAAAAAAGTTATAGAGAAAATTTTTTACCAGATTTAAATTACATAACCGAATCTGAAAGTACAGGTTATAACGAATCCGATAGCCATAAAGCTAAAGCCGATTTGCAAAAAATTATAAACCCAAAATATAAATCATCTAAGCAAAGGTTAAAAATATCTAACGAAACAAATTTTAATTTAGCAAATACCATTTCGGGCAGTCAAAGTGCGAGTACATCGTCGTATAGCGATGGTGAGTTAGTTAGCGATTATACATCCAGAAACCAAACAGAAGCTTCAAATTATAATATTCAAAATAATTTTGATGTAACAGCATCGCAAGGTCATGGTAATTATTTTAATATAGGTGTAAATACTAATTTTAGTAAATCTAATAGCGATGTAAATAGTTATTCTGAAAACATTTTGTACAACACCGATGAAACCATTATTCAAGATCAAGAAAAGAATAACGAAAATAAAAGCAGTAACATAAATGTAAATACAATTTTAGTAAAAGAAATTTTTGAAGATTTTAAAATTATACCAAGATATTCAGCAACTGTAAACACATCAAAAACAGAAAATTTTATTTATGATTTTAATGAAGATTTACAAACTTACAGCGATTTTAATGAAAACATAAGTACTAATAGTAAATACATTACAACAACTTTAAAACCTTCGCTAAAATTACGATATGATGTTAGTGATTTTAGATTTGAAATAGAAGGCGCTCACACAACAACCTACAGAGATTATAAAGATGAACTTATTGAAGCTAGAAATTTTAAAAGAGGCTTTAAATATTTAACTTATAGCGGCAGAATTCGTTATCGCGACGAAAAAGGTTATAAACGCATAACTTTAGACTATAACCAAGGTGTAAATTTACCTTCGGTTAGCCAATTACAACCCGTAGAAGATGTTAGTAATATTACCCACATTCGCGTTGGTAATCCCGATTTAGAGCCACAAATAAATCATAATATTAGGTTTCGTTATCAAAACGATATTGCATTTCATAACATAAATGTATCAGGCGATGCACGAGCCGAATTTACACAAGACAAAATTTTAAACTCAACCATTACCAATTCCGATTTAAATAAATATACCACGTATACCAATTTAAACGGCGATTACTATTTACGCGGTAATGCATCAGTTTCAAAATCATATTTCAATAAAAAAACAAATTTTAATCTTAACGGAAGCTTAATGGCGAGTTTCGATAATAGTTTGTCTTTGCAAAACGGATTAAAGTTTACTGCACAAACAATAACCATTCGCCCTAGAATATCACTTAATTGTTTGTATAACGACATTATAGATGTAAACACAAGTTACAGCTATTCAACAATTAAAAGTGTTTACGATACCGATAGTTTTAGCGATAACAATTACTTTATTCAAAATTTACAGTTTAATTCTTCCATATTTTTTATTAAAAATGTGTTATTCGTTACCAATAAAGTGTCCTACAGATATAATAGTCAAGTAGGAAACGAATACGATGCCGATGCTATTTTTTGGAATGCTGGTGTAGGAGCCGAACTTATTGAAAATAAAGCCACAGTAACCTTGGTTGGTTACGATGTTTTAGGGAAAAATAATGGTTATAGGCGTTCGGTAACAGATACTTACATTCAAGATGTTGAAAATCGTATTTTAGAGCAATATTTTATGCTGAATTTTACCTATAAATTTGGAAGTTTCGCCGGTCAAAAAATGAGCGGATTTAATTCTAACAAAGGAAGACGTGGTGGTAGAGGTTAACCATCATTAACATATGGTATTTAAATTAAAGTCTTAACATTAAATTTAGAATCAAATTAAAAAATGAAGCTATAAATTATGTATATTTGCACGCAATTATAACGTAATTGCAACATGAACGCACATCTTAACAAAATAGTAGGAGAGGGACTAACCTACGACGACGTTTTATTAGTTCCAGCTTTCTCCGAAGTTTTACCTCGCGAAGTAAACATTCAAACAAAATTTACAAGAAACATTACCATTAATGTGCCTATTATTTCGGCGGCTATGGATACTGTAACCGAAAGTAAAATGGCTATTGCTATGGCGCAAGAAGGTGGTATTGGTGTGCTTCATAAAAACATGACTATAGAGCAACAAGCACTAAAAGTACGTCGTGTTAAACGTGCCGAAAGCGGTATGATTCTAGATCCCGTTACTTTACCGTTAACAGCTAAAGTTAGAGATGCTAAGCAAAATATGGCAGAACATGGTATTGGCGGTATTCCTATTACAGACGATAACGGTATTTTAAAAGGGATTGTTACAAACCGTGATTTACGTTTTGAGCATGATGACGAAAGATTGATTACCGATGTTATGACCAGTGAAAACTTAGTAACTGCAGGTGTTGGTACATCGTTGGTTGATGCTGAAGCAATTCTTCAAAAACATAAAATTGAAAAACTACTTATTGTAGACGATAATTATAAACTTACAGGTTTAATTACGTTTAGAGATATTACTAAATTAACACTTAAACCTATTGCTAATAAAGATGAATTTGGGCGTTTACGTGTAGCCGCTGCCATTGGTGTAACTGGCGATGCTGTAGAGCGTGCTGAAGCTTTAGTAAATGCAGGTGTTGATGCTGTAGTTATCGATACGGCTCATGGGCATACAAAAGGTGTTGTTGGTGTTTTAAAAGCTATAAAAGAAAAATTTCCAACACTTGAAGTTATTGTAGGAAACATTGCAACGGGTGCTGCTGCTAAATATTTAGTTGAAGCTGGAGCCGATGCTGTAAAAGTAGGTATTGGTCCAGGGTCTATTTGTACAACGCGTGTGGTTGCTGGTGTTGGTTTTCCTCAGTTTTCTGCGGTGTTAGAAGTAGCTGCGGCTATAAAAGGTAGCGGTGTTCCAGTAATTGCCGATGGAGGAATTCGTTATACAGGCGATATACCTAAAGCTATTGCAGCTGGAGCCGATTGTGTGATGTTAGGTTCGCTTTTAGCAGGTACAAAAGAATCTCCAGGTGAAACTATTATTTATGAAGGACGTAAGTTTAAGTCTTACCGCGGCATGGGATCGGTTGAAGCGATGAAAGAAGGTAGTAAAGACCGTTATTTCCAAGATGTTGAAGACGATATAAAAAAATTAGTTCCAGAAGGAATTGTAGGTCGTGTACCATATAAAGGTGAATTGTTTGAAAGTATTCACCAATTTATTGGCGGTTTACGTGCAGGTATGGGATATTGCGGTGCTAAAGATATTGAAACCTTAAAAGAAACAGGTCAGTTTGTAAAAATTACAGCTAGTGGTATTAACGAAAGTCATCCGCACGATGTAACCATTACTAAAGAATCTCCTAATTATTCTAGATAATACTAGATGATATGATTATATAAAAAAAGGCTTGAGTTTTACTCAAGCCTTTTTTTATAGCTTATAAATATCATGAATTTGGGCAATATTAAAGCCTGCTTTTATAACAGTTTGCGCTTCTTCACTATTTAAATTAATTACAGGATTGGTGTGATTAAAATGAATAAATATAATTTTGTTTTTTTCAGAAAGTGGTAAGTTCTTAAATAAATCTAAGCTTTCTTGAATAAACGGATGCGGAATTGTAGACATATCGCGGTTATTTAACTCTTTACCACTAAAAAATGTGGCATCAACAAAGGCGTAGTCTACAGTTTTAATTTCTTCAATAATACTTTTTTTCCATTTACTCCATTTATCAATGTCTGGGATAAATAAAGCGGATTTGTTTTTACCTTTTATTTTGTAGCCAACCGTTTCGGAATACTCGTCTCTGTGTGGTACTAAAAAAGGCGTAACGTTTAAGTTATTGGTTAAAGTTATAGTTTGCTCATCTTGAATATCTTTTAAAATAATATCTTCAGTTTTAACTAACTGACTCCAAGGTCCGTTGCTTTCTAAAAATGTTTTCATTTTAGGCATGGCAAAAACAGGAACTTTACTGGCATTCATAGCTTCTTTACCCAAATACATTAAGCCCGTATAATGCCCAATGTGTGCATGTGTTAAAAATATGCCATCAGGAATTTCGTTGGTGTTTTTTATGTTTGGATTAACAAGCGCCTTAGTTTGGGTTACAAAATCGGGTGAAGCTTCAAACATATATTTCTTTTTAAATTCATTATCAATTAAACCTAAAGAAACTACCTGTCTGTTTTTATCTGGATTATTAAAAAGTGTTTTGCAGCAATCTTTTTGGCAACCAATTTGTGGCGAACCGGCATCTTGGATGGTTCCAAGAATTATTATAGCTGTTTCATTTGAGTTTATTTGGGGTGTTGAGGTTTTTGTATTGGATTTCGCGATGTTTTTTTCTTTACATGAAAAAGATATTAGTATTACTAAAAGGAGTGCTATACGAGTTCGGTTCATTTTATAAACGTTTTATGATTTGCCAAGTTATTAAAATTGAAAACAAGTATGCAATGGGTGTAAATAAAAAAAGCAACTAAATTAATAGTTGCTTTTTTTAACTGTATTACAAAAAAATTTTTTAAGTGAAAACTACCTCAATAGCGAAAGTTACTTCTACGTCTGTGCTACCACCTGCATCTTCAGAAGTTCCATCGTTTGGTTTTGTAGGTTCGTGCTTTAAAACAATAGTTAAAGAACCTGTACCTGCTTCACCTGTTGTTAAAGATGTGTCAATTCCAATTGGGTTACCGTCTTCATCAACATCGTTTTTTGTGATTACGATATCTGAAATGGTAGAAGTATAGAAAAATTCGTGCTCGTCACCTTCTTCTTCAACTTCTTCAGTAATGTCTTCAGCAGGATCTTCTGTTTCGTTTAATAATTGAATAGAACCAGAATACTGAGTATTAGCTACAAAACTTCCAGAAACTTCAGTAGTTCCGTCTGCACCACCATCACCGTCTAAATCTTCAAAAGTAAGGGTTACCGTGTTTCCATTTGCATCTTCTAGGGTATAAATAACTGTTGTTATAAGTTCTTCTTCGTGTTCGTGATCATCATCGTGATCGTCGTCACTAGAACAGCTAACTAAGGCTAAACTAGAGATAAAAAATAAGGCTAATAATTTTATTGTTTTTAATGAATTTATTTTTTTCATGATTTTTGTTTTAATAATTTATTTTGATTTTTAAGTTAAAGTTTCTTCCTAATTCATCGCCAAAATACCTCAGTCTATTAAGGTATTCTCTGTACGATGTGTTGAAAATATTTTCAACGTTAAATTCAACTTTTAAAGTTCCGGTTTTAAATGCTTTAAAATTAGCAGAACTGTTAAAACCGAATAGAGAGTAGGCCGAAGGCGGTGTACTAATATCTACATAAACATAATCGTCTACAGTAGCATTGTAAGTGTAAAAATTGTAATCTGGATATCTTTTTTGTTGTAATACAGTTTTGTGGTTTAAACTAATAGATAACTGATTTAAATTTTTGTTATAATAAGTAATACTATTAGAAAAATTTGTGGATGGCATTTGTATAAGCGGAATATCATCGGTTAAATTATCGCCTTGAAGTAAGCTTATACTGCCACTATAATTAAATTTTGAGTTTAGTTTTACATCTAAATCTACATCAATACCAAAAATTCTGGCATCAACTTGTTCGTATTCCCAAACCGGAAATGCACCACGAACAGTGGTAGTTATGCCAGCAGGTATTAATTGAATGTAGTTGTTTATAGCATTGTAATATGGGCTAATGGTAAAACCAAATTTTTGACTGTTACGCTGTAAGGAGAACATAAATTTATTGGCTACTTCTTTACCAATGGTTAATTTTCCTGTTTCAATTCTAGCGGCACTATGGTGTAAACCATCACTAAATAATTCTGATGGATTTGGCATTCTAGAGGCTAATCCGTAGTTAAAAAATAGTTCGAAATCATTACTAAAATGCCTAGTGTAACCTAAGTTTGCAGAAAAATTATGAAACGTAAATTCTGGATAGGTTAATGTTTCTGAATTATCAGTTGTTCCAGATTCAAATTCTGGGAATAACTCATCATAATTGTAAGTTTCTTCCCAATCTGTGGTATTATACCATTTTACGGCTTCAATTCTAGAAAAGTCATATCGGACACCTGCACTAATATCATTAAACAAGTCCATTTTATAGTTTGCTGTAGCATAAACGCCGGCATCATATTTTTCGTAATCTGGAATAAGCGGGCTAACACCGGTTCCTGAAATTGCGTCGTTTTGCTGAAAGCGTAATAAAAAGCCTGTGTTTATCTCAAAATCATCAATAGCATCAATTAATAAGTTGGGCTGAAATGAAGTTGTAAATAACCTTAAATCTATTACAGGTGTATCGCTATAATCGCCTCTTCTTAAATCGTATTCTTTTCTACGGTTTATTTGAAAGTCGTATTGCGCAGTTAGTTTTCCTATGCCTTTAAATCGCTTGTAAGCTTCTACTTTTGCTAAATGATGTAAAATACTTTGCTTTGGATAATCTATGGTATATGAAAAATCGTCCGCTATACTTGGTTCTTCATTATTAATAGCTGTAACCAAATCGTTTACATTACCAATGTGCGACGACTTTAGTATGGCAAACTCGTTACTTACAATACTATAATAGGCATTAAAACCTTTTTCAAAGCTATTGTAACCCATAGTTAATGAGGTGTTTATGCTTTGAACACCTGTGTTGGTTAAATAATAATTTGGCGCTTTAAAATCTCCAAACCGTTTAAAACTTGCTTGTAATTTTGCATAATAACCAGATTTGTAGGTTTTTATTATTTCAGAATTAATAATACCTCCATTACCGTTAGAGTTTAACGAAATTAATGAGCTACCAAATAAACTATCAATAGCAGCATACTTTTTTGGTTTAATTAAAATTAAACCACCAATGGCATCACTACCATATTTTAAAGTATTGGCTCCTTTTACAACTTCAATACTATTACTAGCATTTATATCTATATTAGGAGCATGCTCGTCGCCCCATTCTTGGTCAAACAAACGCACATTATTATTAATAATTAAAAGACGGCTACTGTGTAAACCATGAATTATAGGTTTTACAATAGTGTTGCCTGTGTTTAACGACGAGACGCCACTAATGGTGTTTAGAGCGTCCCCTAAAGACTTATCTGCAAAATTATCAATGGTTTGTTGTTTTATAGATTGTTCTATACTTGTTGTTTCTGTTCTTGTGTTTGCACTTACAACAACTTCGTCAAGTTCATCTAAATGGTGCTCTAAAAAAATAGTTTGAAAAGGCATTTCCTCAATATTAACCGTTATTGTTTTGGTTTCACAGCTTAAATGAGAGATTTCAATTTTTATACTTTTATCGCAAATATTTGTTAGGGTAAATTTTCCGTTAATATCGGTAACAGCGTAAGTGTTTGTGTTTATAATCTTAATTACAGCTTTTTCAATAGGTGTTGCGTTATGAAAATCTATGACTTCACCTTTTAAAATGTATTTGCAATTTTGACTTATAACAACCGTACTAACTAGAAAACATATTGCTATTAATATATTTTTCATTAATTAATATGAATGATTACTAAATCAGTTTTAATTATAATTATGAAATAATAGTAGGAGGGGCTCTTAAAGAAAAAGATAAATGTTGATGATTTACTAAGAAGTTGTATGTTTTAGCTGGTATTTTATTTGAAGCTAAAACATTTAAATAAGTAAAAGTTTGTGTAGGAAGCGTGAAAAAATGATTAAGTGGGAATTTTTGAAAATCGCAATCAAAATCTGTTTTGTGAATATGTGTTGAAGCACTTTTAGTGCAACAAACATTTATGTGCTCATGATGCTCAAAAATATGATTTAACTTAACTGCCGTAGGGGCAAACAAGGCACCTATAACTACAAGAGTTAAAATTTTAAAAGCAATATGTTTAGCTATTTTATTCACTATCCTTTAAAAACTTGAATCCTAATCTTCGAAGCATTTTTTTTTCGAAATTCCAGAAAAATTTGTGCTGTCCAAAAATCCAGCCAAAAAACACTAGTAAAAATTGGTAAACAACGAAAAGCAAAAGTATACGAATTACCCAGTAAAAAAAAGGATTTAACGTTTCTGTAGTAATATTTAAGAAATTTAAAATGGGTTTACCTATATAAGAAGCTGTAGAACCTGTTATGGCAAATACAATAAAGATAATGGCTATTTGCCAATTACTTGTAATGCCCCAACGCTCTTTTAACTTTTTCAATTTTGAAATTTTTACCAAAAATAAGTAAAAGCATTTAAATTCTGGGGGTAAAGCTCCCCAACCTTTGGTTATATTTTAATTGAAAATAAATAAAGTAGTTATATAGTTTGTAATTTACTTCGTATCCATAATCTATATTAGGCTGATAATCTATTTGTAATTCGTAAAGATTCGTATTGTAACGAAAGGGTTGGTTAACGCGTTGGTTCCATTCAACTACGTATTGGTAGTTTCTGGTCTCCATGTATTGTTGTGAATAAAAACCTTCAGGTCTGGCTGTACTGACTAGCCAGGTATTAAAACCTGGTTCTATTATTATAATTTCGTATTCTACTTTATCACTAGAAATTTTAACGGTATCGTTTTCTTTTATGTTTTGTAAGCGTTCGTTTTTTTGTGCAATAGATGTTTTTGATGTGTTACAATTAAATATAAAAGCACTACATATTATAATTATTAAACTTAGATTTTTCATAATAATTTTTATCTTAAAATTACAAGAATTATGCTTTAAGTTAACTGTTTTATAGGTGTTTAACAAAAAAGAGTTAAGCAAAATGCTTAACTCTTTTATATTCTATATTATTAAATGGGAAATTATTTACCAAAAAGCCCGCCTAATAAACCGCCAAGACCGCCTTTCTTTTTACTACCTCCAAGTACCATTCCAGCTACATCATCAACTACACTACCGTCTCCATCGGCATCAAGAATAGACTCTAAAAAGCTTTGTTCTTGTCCAGCAGAGCTACCACCAATTAAGCCTCCCAATAAATCGGTTATTCCACTGGCGTTACTTACATTGTTTTGTTGTGTTTGCTTACCTAAAACACCCATTAAAATAGGGGCAGCAACTTTTAATATTTGAGAAACAGAACCAGCATCCATTCCAGATTTAGCACCTAAAGTACTTGCAACAGCTTGTTCTTTGCTTCCTAATACATGTCCTAGAATTTTACTACCGTCGTTTAAAACGTTATCATCAACACCACCGTTAAATAAACCACCTAAGTTATCTAAAATACTACCATCATGTTTACTGCTTAAAGCACTCATTAAACCAGCAGCGCCTTCTGGAGTAGAGGCATTACGTTTCATAGCTTGCATTAAAACTGGTAAAGCCATTGTTAATACGCTTTGAGTTTTTTCTTGAGGTTGGTTGGTTTGGCCAGCAACGCCACTTATTAAAGTTTTTCCTAGGTCGCTGTTTAATAAATCTAAAATTCCAGACATGTTATTTTTATGTTTTTAATTGTTAAACAAAATGGGTTATCCAATTTACAAAAAAAGTCCTAACCATTTATAGTTAGGACTCAAATATACCATATAGGTCACATTTTATTTTTTGTTATCCAAGAATACTAATAATTTGTGTAGCTAATTCTGCACCAATTCTGTCCTGAGCTTCGTTTGTTGCAGCACCAGTGTGTGGTGTTAACGACAACGCAGGATTCATTAATAATTGCATTTCTGGTTTAGGCTCTTTTTCAAAAACGTCTAAAGCAGCTCTTGCTACTTTACCGCTTTCAATAGCTTTTACTAAAGCTACCTCGTTTAATACACCACCACGAGCGGCATTTGCAATAATAACACCATCTTTCATCATGTTAAATTCAGCTTCATCAATTACATAATCTTTTTGTGCTGGTACGTGTAATGTTAAAAAGTCTGCTTGTTTTAAAACATCTTCTTTAGATATTGTTTTGATTTCGAAGTTAACTTTTTGTCCGTCGAAAAACTCTAACTCTAAATTAGCTTCTTCCATAAACGGATCAAAAGCAACAACTTTCATGCCGGCACCAAGAGCTACTTTTGCTGTAGCTTGACCAATACGACCAAATCCTAGAACACCTAGTGTTTTTCCTTTTAATTCTGTTCCTTTAGCATAAGCTTTTTTAAGGCCTTTAAAGTTACTATCGCCTTCTAAAGGCATTTCGCGATTAGCGTTATGTAAAAAACGGGCTAAACCGTAAAGGTGACCAAAAACTAGTTCGGCAACCGAATGCGATGAAGCAGCAGGTGTATTAATTACACTTAAGCCTTTTTCACGGGCATACTCTACATCAATATTATCCATACCAACGCCACCACGACCAATAATTTTAAGGTTTGGGCAAGCATCAATTAAATCTTTTCTAACTTTTGTGGCACTACGAACTAATAATACCGAAATATTATTTTCATTAATATAATTAATTAGTTGTTCTTGTGCTACTGTAGTTGTAGATACTTCGTATCCTGCTTTTTCTAATGCATCAATTCCACTTTGTGAAACACCATCGTTTGCTAATACTTTCATTATTTAGGTTTAATGTTTAAAGTTTAAATTTTTAAGCTTAATAAGCTTAAAGTTTATAACTTAAATTTTATATTTATTTATTGTTATTATTAAGAACAATTTTGTGGAGACTTATCTCTTAGTTCGAAATAACTAGTTAGCTTTAATTAAAAATGTTTAAGCTTTGCTTTCTAACTCACTCATAACTTCAACAACTACTTTTACACTATCTAAAGGTAAGGCGTTGTACATTGAAGCTCTATAACCACCAACACTTCTGTGTCCGTTTAAACCATTAACACCAGCTTCTTTAAGCATAGTATCGAAAGTTTCTTTTAGATTTTCGTTTTCAAGTGTAAAAGTAGCATTCATTAATGAGCGATCTTCTTTTGCGGCAAACCCTTTAAATAATGGATTTAAATCAATTTCAGAATACATTAAACGAGCTTTCTTTTCGTTTTCTTTTTCAATGGCAGCAATACCGCCTTGACCTTTTAGCCATTCTAGAGTAAGCATAGATGTATAAACTGCAAAAACAGGAGGTGTATTAAACATACTACCTTTATCTATGTGCGTTTTATAATCCATCATTGAAGGTATTTTACGAGATACTTTACCTAAAATATCTTCTTTAACAACAACTAGTGTTGTTCCTGCTGGCCCCATGTTTTTTTGTGCACCTGCATAAATTAAATCGAATTTAGAAAAGTCTAAAGATCGAGAAAAAATATCGCTACTCATATCACATACCATAGGTATTGGTGAGTTAGGGAACTCTTTCATTTGCGTACCAAAAATAGTATTGTTTGATGTGCAGTGAAAATAATCGTAATCTTCTGGTATGTCGTAGCCTTTAGGTATGTAGTTGTAGTTTGCATCTTTAGATGAAGCTACTTCGTAAATATCGTCATATATTTTGGCTTCTTTTATGGCTTTTGCTGCCCAAGTACCAGAGTTTAAATAACCAGCTCTTTTTTCTAAAAGGTTTAAAGCCACCATTAAAAACTGGGTGCTTGCTCCGCCTTGTAAGAATAAAGCTTTATAGCCTTTGCCTTCTAGTCCTAAAAGTTCAAGAGCTAGGGCCCTAGCGTTTTCCATAATATCTACAAATGCTTTGCTTCTGTGTGATATTTCAATTAAAGATAATCCGCTATTATCTAAATCTAATACAGCTTGTGATGCTTTTTGTAAAACTTCTTGAGGTAAAATACATGGTCCCGCGCTAAAATTGTGTTTTTTCATCTGTTTGGTTTTTGTCTTATTTCTTATTTCAGATGCCATCTTAAATAAAGAAATTACTGCTTTAAAACTTGATTTAAAGTAAGTAATTTTAGCTATAATAAGATTTCATTTTTTCGATAGAAAATTAAGCTGTAAAGTTGGTGATAAATTGAGTATTTTATGTTAAAAATTCAATAATTTTTTCACGGAATCGCTAATAAAAATTCAACAGAATCGATACTATCCGCATAATCGTTTAGATTAGGCATTTGAGTATGCCCGAAGGCAATTTCAGCATCACTAAAATTATGAGCAACAATGCACTGAATTTGATCTTTTTCTGCATTTAACTTTTCTTTTAGAACTCCAACGTTTTCGTAATATTCATAGAACAGAGTAGCAATTGGTGATGCATAACTTTCGTCTTCTTTTATCATAAAAAATCCGTTTTCAAGCATGTCAAATTCGCTCATTAAATACACTGCTTTATTATAGTCGTAATTATTAGCGTATTTAGCGTGTTCAATAATGTTGTGCCAATGGTAAATGCCCTCAAAAAAAGCGTTAAAATTATAACCTTTAGGTACATACATTTTAGAAACATTACGGCATCCTAAACCATAATATCTAAAAATATCTTCAGCCAAATTTTTTAAATCATCAATAGTTTCATTGCCAGTTAAAACAGCAACCGAGTTTCTGTTTTTTCTAATTATAGATGGTTTATTTTTAAAATAATATTCAAAATAACGAGCCGTATTATTACTTCCTGTAGCAATTACAGCATCAAAATTTTCTAATTTTTCTTCTGTAAATTGTATTTTGCCTTTAAAATTAGGTTCGGCATATTCTAAATATTTAGCTAAATAGGGTAGTAGTTGTTTATCGTTGCTCGATTGTTTTACTAAAACATTATGTCCAGTAATTAAAACACTTAAAAAGTCGTGAAACCCAACTAAAGGAATATTTCCTGCCATAATTATGGCAACAGTTTTAGGTGGAATATCGCCTATTTTATACGGTTTTAACCAAGTTTTTAAATTTTCTATAGTTAATGCATTTGCCCAATTATTAATAGAAAACCTTAAGTTTTCTGCTGTAAACCAACCATTATGTTCTTGGGCAAGTTTTAATTGGTGTTTAAAGCCATCAAAAAATAAGTCGTTATTTTTAACATTATTTTCCTTTTTTATTGTTTCGTTTGAAAATTGTTTTAAAAACAACCCTAAATTCACAAAAGCATTAATTCTCTGTTCTAATTGCATTCTAATTTGGTTATGAATGGTTTTGGCTTTATTTTTGCAACTGCAAATTTAAGGAAACTATAACGAGTTCTTGAATTTTAAAAACAAAAATTACTATGGCAATTATAATAACAGACGAATGTATAAACTGCGGTGCTTGCGAACCAGAGTGCCCAAATACAGCAATATACGAAGGTGCCGACGATTGGCGCTATAAAGATGGTACAAGCCTTGAAGGATCTATTGTTTTACCTAACGGAAAAGAAGTTGATGCAGACGAGCCGCAAGAACCGGTAAGCGACGATTTATATTACATTGTTCCAGATAAATGTACAGAATGTAAAGGATTTCACGACGAGCCACAATGTGCTGCAGTTTGTCCTGTAGATTGTTGTGTGCCAGATGAAGACGTTGAAGAAACTGAGGAAGAATTATTAGCAAAACAACGCTTTATGCATCCAGAAGGATAATTTTTTAAATATCATTATACAATTATAAAAAATCCTGAGTTTTTAAGCTCAGGATTTTTTTTGTTCTTAAATTGCTGCTTTAAAAAATTAAAATACAATTGAAAAAGGCATTTTTATTAATTAACGGAGAACCACCAGTAACGTTTCCAGACCTAACAAAATACAATTTAGTTTGTGCAACAGATGGTGGTTATAAACACTTGTTGAAGCATCAAGTTAAACCAGATTTTATTAGCGGTGATTTTGATTCGTTGCATGATTTGCCTAAAGATGTTGAGGTAATACATACTCCAGATCAAAACTTCACAGATTTTGATAAAGTTTTAAAAATTTTAAAAGAAAAAGGCTTTACACATATTGATGTTTATGGTGCTAGCGGGCAAGAACAAGATCATTTTCTGGGAAATTTAAGCACTGCAATACAATGGAATAATGATATAAATTTGATGTTTTATGATAATTATGGCTATTATTTTTTAGCTGATAAGTATACAGAAATAAAAAAATGTAAAAACAAAATAGTATCGCTAGTTCCGTTTTTTAATGTTGAAGGCGTTACAACAAAAGGCTTAATGTATCCTTTAAATAATGAAGCTTTAATTTTTGCAAAACGTATAGGAACACGTAATATAGCAATTAAAGATTCGGTTGAAATTACATATGAAAATGGATATTTATTTGTTTTTGTAAATGATAAATGAATAAGGAAGGTAAAAAAAACTTAGCAGAGCTAATAAAACATATGAAACCAAAATTAAATGATGGCGAGTATGTTTTTGTAAGCTTACCTAATATTGATAATATTAAAAGAGAAGATACACTTTTCGAATTTAAAGAAGCTGAAGGTATTACCGTTGTGCTTGAAAAAAGTAAAGCAGATAATTTAAAGTTAAAATACCATTTTGTAGCTTCTTGGATTACTTTGCAGATTCATTCTGCGCTTGAAGCTGTTGGGTTAACTGCCAAATTTTCGGTAGAATTAGCAAAGTATAATATAAGTTGTAATGTGGTTGCTGGTTATTTTCATGACCATATTTTTGTAGATAAAACAGATGGTTTACGTGCAATTAAAGTTTTAGAACAATTGGCAGATAGCTACAAATAAAAAAAAAGACCCAATTGGGTCTTTTTTTTATTTATAAAATGAGTTCTCTTAAAATGTAAAATTAAGTTTAGCATAGTAATACGCACCACCAAATCCCATTTGTACAGAATCCCAATATCCACCAGCTTCAGTCCAATCGTCTTGTTGGTCTGGATAAATATTAAATAAGTTGTTTGCACCAACATTTATTTTTGTGCTCTCACATACATCGAACCCTAAATTTAAATCGGTTACTATTTTAGAAGAGTATGTGTCTGTAGCTGCAGCAACTTGGTCTGCAAGTGTGCCGTAATCTGCTGTGTCTTCATACATTTGCCAATCAAGTAATTCAACTTCGCTAAAACGTGTAAACGAAAGCGCAGCATCAAACCAATCTTTATCGTAGTTTAAGTTTAAGCTTATTTTGCTATCTGGAGCAGAAGCTAATAAAAAGGCTTTGTCACGCTCTCCAAAAAACGTTTGTTCGTCTAGATCTCCATTTAAAACATCATCAATTTCCATATTGTTGAAATTGGCAAGTAATGTTGCGCCTAATCGGCTACCATTACCTAAAGTTTCTTTGTAAGATAAAATAACATCTAAACCAGTTGTACTTGTATTAACACCGTTTGTAAAAAATTGTGCAGACCCAACATTGTCAATATCTGTAGCTTCAAAATAACCTGTTAATACAATACGATCTTTTACTTTAATATAATAACCATCTAAAGTAGCTGTAAATTTCCCAAAAGAAGCAGTGAAACCTAAAGCGACGTTTAGGGCTTTTTCTTCATATAAATCTTCAATTCCAAACGATTTTGTTACAGGGCTATCGTTTGCAGCTAATAAAACTTCTTCTGTACCACTACTTGATACGTTAGTAAATTTTAAGTTGTAATAAATTTGAGCTAAAGATGGTGCTCTAAAACCAGAACTAACAGAACCTCTAATATTTATGTTGTCTGAAGCTTTTAAACGCATCGCTAATTTTCCGTTTAAAGTACTACCAAAATCACTGTAGTTTTCAAAACGTGCGGCACCACTTAAAAGGAAGCTATCAGTAATATCTAATTCCGCATCAGCGTAAAGCGATAAGTTACTTCTGTTTTCGTTAACTTCATTATCTGGACTATAACCAGGGAAGCCCTGTGAGCCCCCAGGTCTTAACTCTCCAGATGTAGCATCGTAATACACGTAATTAGCAGGATCAGTGTTTGCAGTAACAGGTTCTCCGTTAACGTCGTATGTGGCGTAAGATCCTTCTTCGCCTGCAAAAATGGCAAAGTTTTCAGTTCTAAACTCTGCTCCAAAGGCTAAGTTCATACCGGCTAAAACATCGTCGTAGTATTTAGATAAATCTAAGTTTATAGTATTTTGACTTAGGCTATGCCCGCCAGCATCAAAACTAGTTGGCGAGTTGTCTTCTAAAGAGGCGTTTAAAGTCCCTTCAATATAATAGTGAAAATTGTTTTTTCCGTAGGTGTTACTAAAATCTAAATTCCAGCCACTTGGCATTTCTGTTCTAATACCTGCAGAAACAGAGTTGTCTAAAATAACAGATGTAATTCTAGGTGTAAATCCATCAGGGTAAATAGATTCTACAACACGAGCACCGTCGTTTCTTGTAAATGCATAAGCATCAGTGTCTCTGTAATTACGTCCTCCAAAGGCATAAAATTCTGTGTTTTCAGATAAAGGAATGGCAACGTTTCCAAAGAAATTAAAACCATCAATAGCGGCTTCACCAAACCCTTTTCTAAATTCAAAAGATGGACGTAAAGTTTTATTCTTGCTTAAATATTCTGTTGTAAAATTGGCATAACCTTCTTCGCCAATTTTAAACCCATAATTGGCTGCAATTTTTACAGAGCCACCATCAAAATTTTTATCGTCTCCAATAGCATTTCCATCTTTTTCAGTGTCTAATCTATAACCATCTGTGTTCCAAGAACCGTATTCCCCAAAGTCGCTAGTATCAACATCAGGGTTGTTGTTGTATGCACCATACGAAATGCTACCTGTAAACTCTTCAACATTATCTTTTAAAACAATGTTAATTACACCAGCAATGGCATCAGATCCATATTGTGCGGCGGCACCATCTCTTAAAATTTCAATTCTTTTAATAGATGCAGAAGGAATGGCATTTAAATCGGTTCCTGTATTACCACGACCACGCGTACCAAAAAGGTTAATTAAAGACGATTGATGTCTTCTTTTACCATTAATTAAAACTAAAGTTTGATCTGGCCCTAAACCTCTAAGCGATGCCGGATCTACATGGTCAGCACCATCAGATCCAGATTGTTTATTGGCGTTAAAAGAAGGTGCAGCGTATTGTAATAATTCGTTAATTTCTACTTTTCCAATTTGTGTGTTAACTTCAGTTACATCAATAACATCAATAGCTACAGCAGTATCTACAGCTGTTCGTTTCGGGCTTCTAGAACCTACAAGTACAACAGCATCTAAGCTAACCCCTTCTTCTAAGGTTACGTTAATTGTAGATTGGCCATTAACTGCAATTGTAGCAGTATTGTAGCCTACGAAACTAAATACAAGGGAGGCATTATCGCTAACGGAAATAGAATAATTTCCATCAAAATCGGTTGTGGTACCATTGGTTGTACCGGCTTCACTAATGTTTACACCAGGGAGAGGGATTCCTGAGGCATCTTTTACAGTTCCGCTAACAGTTTGTTGTGCAAAAGTTAGACATACTGAAAAAAATAATAAATAAAAATGGATTGTTTTCATATGAGTATATTATAGTTAGGTAAGCTAATTTATAGTAAAACACCTAAAAAAACTAAGAAAAACATTAAAAAGGTTGTTGATAATTCTGTAAATACGAGTTTTTGTTGAAAAATTGTTAGCGTCTTCAATTTTAAAAAAAATGTAAAAAAACAAACAAGATAGTCTATATTTGCACTCGCAAAATACAGTTATTATGAAAGCAGGAATTGTAGGATTACCAAATGTTGGAAAATCAACGTTATTTAATTGTTTGTCTAACGCGAAAGCGCAAAGTGCAAACTTTCCTTTTTGTACTATTGAGCCTAATATAGGTGTTGTTAATGTACCAGATCCTAGATTAGAGAAATTAGAAGAATTGGTAAGTCCAGAACGAGTAATACCTGCTACTGTAGAAATTGTAGATATTGCTGGTTTAGTAAAAGGGGCAAGTAAAGGTGAAGGTTTAGGAAATCAATTTTTAGCAAATATTCGTGAAACAGATGCTATTTTACATGTTTTACGTTGTTTCGACAATGATAATATTGTACATGTTGATGGAAGTGTAGACCCAATTCGAGATAAAGAAACCATTGATATGGAACTTCAATTAAAAGATCTTGAAACTGTAGATAAAAAACTAGATAAAGTAAAGCGTGCCGCAAAAACAGGTAATAAAGAAGCTCAAAAAGAAGAAGCTATTTTATTAAGTATTAAAGCTGGTTTAGAAGCAGGAAAATCTGTTAGAGCTTTAGAGTTTAGTGAAGAAGATTATATAGATTTTGTAAAGCCAGCGCAATTAATTACCGATAAACCAGTGTTATATGTTTGTAATGTAGATGAAGGTGCTGCTGTTTCAGGAAACGATTATGTAGAAAAAGTAAAAGAGACAGTTAAAAACGAAAATGCAGAAGTTTTAGTGCTTGCAGTTGGTACAGAAGCCGACATTAACGAGCTTGAAGATTACGAAGAGCGTCAAATGTTTTTACAAGATATAGGCTTAGAAGAACCAGGATCGGCAAAATTAATTAGAGGAGCTTATAAACTTTTAAATCAGCAAACCTATTTTACAGCCGGAGTTAAAGAGGTACGTGCGTGGACTGTAAATGTTGGTGCAACTGCACCCCAAGCAGCGGGAGTAATTCATACCGATTTTGAAAAAGGTTTTATTCGAGCTGAAGTTATTGCATATAATGATTATGTAGAGCATGGTAGCGAAACAAAGGTAAAAGAAGCTGGTAAAATGCGCGTTGAAGGTAAAAACTACATAGTTAAAGATGGTGATGTAATGCATTTCTTATTTAATGTTTAGTCTTAATCTTATGATTCCCTATGAGAACATCTTAAACTTAAAAAAGATTTTTTTAGTTTATCATAATGATTGCCTTGAGAAATTTTTAAACACATAATTTTTAAAAAACGTTTTTAACATTTTTAAGTTTGTTAAAAACGTTTTTTTATATTGTGCTTTTAAAATAAATTACAAGCTATTACAATCGATTCTTATGCCTCTAATTGAAGTAGAAACAGAAATAAACGCTGACATAAAAAAATGTTTTGATTTAGCAAGAGATATCGATTTTTATCGCGAGTCTGTAAAAAATAGTACAGAAATTCCCATAAACGGAAAAATTTCTGGACTTGTGGAAAAAGGAGATATAACTACCTGGGAAATTAGTCATTTATTCTTTTCGCAACACATAACTTTAAGAGTTTCAGAGTTTAATAATCCCTTTTTGTTTACAGATGTACTTGTTAGTGGTAATTTTAAAGCCTATAAACACGAGCATATTTTTAAACCTATAAAGGCCAATACCTTGATGGTAGATAGGTTTTTCTTTCAATCTAAAAACGGAATTATAGGAAAAATATACGATTCATGTATTCTTAAATATCACGTTAAAAAACTTATAATTCATAGAAATACATTGCTTAAAACAAAGGCAGAGAGTATTTAGGTTTTAATTAACGCTGATTGCATTTTATAGATTACTTTTATTAAGTGAAAACTATTTAAAGTTAGCTTCTTAACATTTTATTGTAAGTTTTGTTAATTATTTTATGAGTTGGTTATTTTATTTTTTAATGCGTTATGCTATATTAGCAAGCAATCTCACTAAATCAACCTTTTTTTATGGCAGAACAAACCAAATATACCGAAGATAATATTCGTTCGTTAGATTGGAAAGAGCATATTCGTATGCGACCGGGAATGTATATTGGTAAATTGGGTGATGGTAGTTCGCCAGACGATGGTATTTATATTCTTTTAAAAGAAGTTTTAGATAACTCTATTGATGAGTTTGTAATGGGCGCAGGGAAAACCATCGAAATTTCAATACAAACTAACAAAGTTACAGTTAGAGATTATGGTAGAGGTATTCCTTTAGGAAAAGTGGTTGATGTAGTTTCAAAAATGAACACAGGTGGTAAGTACGATTCTAAAGCCTTTAAAAAATCTGTTGGTTTAAATGGTGTTGGTACAAAAGCTGTAAATGCATTATCTACCTATTTTAGAGTAGAGTCCAACCGAGATGGTAAATCCGCTTCTGCAGAGTTTGAAAAAGGAGAGCTTACAAATAAAGAAGATTTAATTGAAACATCGCGCCGTAAAGGAACAAAAGTATCTTTTATTCCTGATGAAAATATCTTTAAAAACTATAAATTTAGAAATGAGTACATAGTAAAAATGTTAAAAAACTATGTCTATCTTAATCCAGGTTTAACCATAGTTTTTAATGGTGAAAAGTATTTCAGTGAAAACGGACTTAAAGATTTATTAGCTGAAAAAATTAACGAATCAGATTTACTTTATCCTATAATTCATTTAAGAGGCGATGATATTGAAATTGCACTTACACACAGTAAAACTCAGTATAGCGAAGAGTATAATAGTTTTGTAAACGGCCAAAACACAACACAAGGAGGAACTCATTTAAATGCTTTTCGAGAAGCTATTGTTAAAACGGTAAGAGAATTTTACGGCAAAAATTATGATGCATCCGATGTTCGTAAATCTATTGTAAGTGCCATAGCCATTAAAGTTATGGAGCCTGTTTTTGAAAGTCAAACAAAAACTAAGTTAGGCTCTACAGATATGGGAGGAAATTATCCAACAGTGAGAACCTATGTAAACGACTTTGTTAAAACAAAACTAGATAATTACCTTCACAAAAATCAAGAAACAGCCGAAAAGCTTCAGCGAAAAATTTTACAAGCCGAGCGTGAACGAAAAGAGCTTTCGGGAATTAGAAAATTAGCAAAAGATCGTGCTAAAAAAGCAAGTCTACATAACAAAAAATTACGCGATTGTCGAGTACATTTTGGCGATACAAAAAACGAACGCAATCTAGAAACAACCTTATTTATAACCGAGGGAGATTCTGCTTCTGGTAGTATAACCAAATCACGCGATGTAAATACGCAGGCGGTATTTAGTTTAAAGGGAAAGCCTTTAAATTGTTATGGTCTTACCAAAAAAATAGTATATGAAAATGAAGAGTTTAATTTATTACAAGCCGCATTAAACATAGAGGAATCTTTAGAAGATTTGCGTTATAACAATGTTGTAATTGCTACCGATGCCGATGTAGATGGTATGCATATTAGGTTACTTCTAATTACATTTTTTCTTCAGTTTTTTCCAGAAGTTATAAAAGAAGGCCACCTGTATATATTACAAACACCTTTATTTAGGGTAAGAAATAAAAAGGAGACTATTTATTGTTATTCAGATGAGGAGCGAGTAGCCGCAATAAATAAGTTAAAGCCAAAACCGGAAATAACACGATTTAAAGGATTAGGTGAAATTTCGCCCGATGAATTTAAACATTTTATAGGCGACGATATTCGATTAGACCCTGTAATGCTAGACGATGGCATGTCTATTGAAGATTTATTATCATTCTACATGGGTAAAAATACCCCAACCCGCCAAGAGTTTATTATAGAAAATCTAAAAGTAGAGTTAGATTTAATAGAAGAAGAGAAAGCCTCATAATATATGATAGACGAACAAAACGACGAACTAGCCAACCAAGAAAACCAAGAACCAAACGAAACCATAACCCGAGTTACGGGTATGTATAAAGATTGGTTTTTAGATTATGCATCCTATGTAATTCTAGAACGCGCAGTACCTGCTATTGAGGATGGGTTTAAACCTGTACAGCGCCGTATTATGCACAGTATGAGGGATTTAGATGATGGGCGCTATAACAAAGTAGCAAATATTGTTGGGCATACCATGCAATATCACCCGCATGGAGATGCAAGTATTGCAGATGCCATGGTGCAAATTGGGCAAAAAGATTTGTTAATAGATACCCAAGGAAACTGGGGAAACATTTTAACAGGAGATAGTGCAGCAGCATCACGTTATATTGAAGCACGACTATCAAAATTTGCGCTCGATGTAGTTTACAATCCCAAAATTACAGAGTGGCAAGCCAGTTATGATGGCCGTAGAAAAGAACCCGTAAACCTTCCAGTAATGTTCCCATTGTTATTAGCACAAGGAGGAGAAGGTATTGCGGTAGGGCTTTCAACTAAAATATTACCACATAATTTTATCGAACTTATTGATGCTTCAATTAAGCATTTAAATGGGAAACGATTTACGTTAGTTCCCGATTTTCCAACAGCAGGAATTGCCGATTTTTCAAATTATAACGATGGTTTAAGAGGCGGAAAAGTACGTGTGCGTGCTAAAATTTCTCAGCGCGATAAAAATACTTTAGTAATTACCGAAATTCCTTTTGGTACAACAACGTCATCGTTAATCGATTCAATATTAAAGGCCAACGATAAGGGGAAAATAAAAATCAAAAAAATTGAAGATAATACGGCAGCAGATGTTGAAATTTTAGTGCATTTACCTTCAGGGTTGTCCCCAGATAAAACAATAGATGCACTTTACGCCTTTACTAGCTGCGAAAGTTCAATTTCACCATTAGGTTGCGTAATTGAAGACAATAAACCTCTGTTTATAGGGGTTTCTGAAATGCTGCGTAGAAGTACTGATAATACAGTGCAACTTTTAAAACAGGAGTTAGAAATTAAGCTTGGTGAGTTTGAAGAGCAATGGCATTTTGCATCGCTTGAGCGTATTTTTATTGAAAATAGAATTTATCGCGATATAGAGGAAGAGGAAACCTGGGAAGGTGTAATTAAAGCCATCGATAAAGGGTTACAACCACATATAAAGCATTTAAAACGTGCAGTTACCGAAGAAGATATTGTCCGTTTAACCGAAATTAGAATTAAGCGAATATCTAAATTCGATATTGATAAAGCACAACAAAAAATTGATGCTCTTGAAGAACAGATTGCCGAGGTAAAACATCATTTAGATAACTTAATAGATTACGCAATAGCTTATTTTACAAGGCTTAAAAAAGATTATGGAGAAGGGCGAGAGCGTAAAACAGAAATTCGCACATTTGCAGATGTTGATGCTACAAAAGTAGTTATAAGAAATACAAAGCTTTATGTAAACAGAGTAGAAGGTTTTATTGGAACCTCATTACGACGAGATGAATATGTTTGCGATTGTAGTGATATAGATGATATCATTGTATTTACCAAAGCAGGAAAAATGATGGTAACAAAGGTTGATACAAAAACCTTTATTGGTAAAGATATTATACATGTAGCGGTATTTAAAAAGAAAGACAAACGTACTATTTATAATATGGTTTACCGCGACGGAAAAAGTGGTCCATCTTATATTAAACGTTTTGCAGTTACTGCTGTAACTAGAGATAGAGAATACGATTTAACAAATGGTAACAAAGCATCAACCATGTTGTATTTTTCGGCAAATCCTAATGGAGAAGCCGAGGTAATTACAGTTATGCTAAGGCAAGCAGGAAGTATTAAAAAATTAAAATGGGATATTGATTTTGCTGATATTTTAATAAAAGCAAGAACATCAAAAGGTAATTTAGTTACCAAATATTCTGTTAAACGCATAGAGCTTAAAGAAAAAGGCGTATCCACTTTAAAACCCCGAAAAATTTGGTTTGATGAAACCGTTCGTCGCATTAACGTTGATGGCAGAGGTGAGTTAATAGGTGAATTTAAAGGTGAAGATAAATTACTTATAATTAACAAAAAAGGAGTTGTTAAAACGGTAACACCAGAGGTTACTATGCATTTTGATGATAATATGGTTGTGCTTGAAAAGTGGATACCGAATAAACCAATTTCGGCTATTTATTACCATGGCGAAAAAGAAATATATTACGTAAAACGTTTTGTAATTGAACAAGAAGATAAAGAAGAAACATTTATAGCAGATCACCCAAAATCACAACTAGAAATTATTTCAACCGATTGGAAACCTATGGCAGAAGTAGTTTTTGCAAAGGAACGTGGTAAAGAACGCAAAGAAAACCTAGAGGTAAATCTAGAAGAATTTATTGCTATTAAAGGTATTTCGGCGCTTGGTAATCAATTAACTAAAGATAAGGTAAATCAAATTAATTTATTAGAGCCTTTATCCCACGAGATAGAAGAAGTTGAAGAAAATATGATCGAAACTGAAGAAACTGAAGAGGGTAAAGAAGATAATGATGAAGATCAACCAACGTTGTTTTAAATTGATTAAAGGCTATTAGTTATGAGTAATGAAAATAAATATTATTTAATAATTAACTAAAACATTAATCATTACACAATAGAGGTAAGCTTATTTTAAGCTAAGAAATACTCCGTTAAAGGTTTTAGTGGAGGAAAAATTGCTTTTTTGATAGATTTTTTAATTGGGAATCTATAATTTCTTATGATAATATATATTCAATTATTTTTCAAGAGTATTGTTTAGTATTACTTGAATTTTAATGAGTGATTTAAAGTTAATACCGTTAATAATCTGTATACTAATGATTCAATATGTGTTTTTGTTTATGGCTTATTCTCAAGAGAAGTAAGGATTAATGAAGAAATTTACATACTATATTTTGATTTTTTTCGTTTTAATCCATTTCACTTTTATATTGTATTTTCCAGATAAAAAAAATTATTTAATAGATTTATTTTTTGTGATCACATTTTATCAACTTTGCCTTTTTTATTAGGAGGTATTCTATTTTTTTTACACTGCTTGATTGTTATAATTACTCACTTATTTGAATTTGCTTTAACTCTTTTAAAAATGTGTTTTAATTAGTTTATTAATAGGTGTGTATGTGTTGTTATGATGTGATTTTTTTTAATTCTTCCCGATATTTGTTTACGAGTACTACAGATAAAAATCCTTTAGATATTAAATGTCTATAAATACTAATTTTATCTATATTTTTTGTTAAAAACATTTAATTTTACCGATCGTTAGGTAATTTATATATTTGCAATATGAGACCCAAAAAAGTAGTAGATAAAGACATGTTAATTGGTTTAAGTAAAGTTTTTAGAGATAAAGGTTATGAAGGCGCGAGTTTAAAAGAATTAGCAGAAATTACAGGTTTAAAAAAAGCTAGCCTTTACCATAGATTCCCTAAAGGCAAGCAACAAATGGCTGAAGCCGTTTTTACTCACATTGATGAATGGGTACGCGCAAATATTTTCTCAGTTTTAAATGATAAATCTAAAACGCCACAAATAAGGCTTAAAAACGGTTTAATGAATATTAAAAAGCTTTATGCAGGAGGAAAAGAATCATGCATATTTAATGCCTTTTCGAAAGAAACAGGCATGTCTTTGTTTGAAGAATCTATAAAAAATAGTATGGTAGAATGGGTTAAAGCTTTTACCGAAATAGGACTTGAATTAATGTTGCCTATTAAAAAATCAAAAGCATATGCCATACAAACATTGATAGAAATCCAAGGAAGCCTTATAGTAACCAAAGGACTTAACGATATAAATTTATTTGAAACAACATTAAATCACATAGAAAAAAGGTATTTAAATAAACAGTTTTAAAATACACTCCATACCCCAAAAATTTTAAAGAAAAAGAAAAAATGAAAAAACACCTACTTATTTTAATTACTACTTTTAGTATAAATGTATTTGCACAAGAGCTAAGTTTTACTGAAGAAAGAAATATTAACTTTAATAAAGATTACGATAGTTATATAAGCGAGCATATAAGATCTGGATTTACAATAGATAATGAAGACAATAAAATTATTGTTGGTCAATTTGATGGTGTCGATGTAGATTTTGGAGGTCCAAATTTAATAGATTCAGAAGAAGACTTTAATATATTTATTGCAAAATATAATAAAAACAATGATTTATTATGGTTCAAAAATCTTGGAAGCACATATTTTCAGCTTCCACACTATTCTGGTAAATATTATACTAACGATTTTGCCAGCGATGTAAAAGTAGACAGCGAAAACAATATTTATGTGCTTGCGACTCTTGATGTAGGTACTCCTGAAACTGTTGACCTAGATGCAGAACATCCTACAACAAATTCTATAATTACAACTAGTAATTCTCCAGCTTTAGGTAGTAATAATAATCTAAACCTATTCTTAATTAAATATTCCTCTAATGGTATGCTTTTATGGTACAAAGAAATACAAGACGATTTTTCAGAAATTTCTTTAAAATTACATGTAGATGCGAATGATAATGTTTTGTTTACAGGATACAATTTGGGTTATACATCACATATTATCGATTTTGATCCTTATAATACGTATCCAGATGATATAGATTTAATTCCAGGAGAATTTTTTATGCTTGGTTTTATTGTTAAATATGATAGTGAAGGGAATTTTATAAACGTTTATGGTACAGGTAACGGACGAATTTCTGATTTACACGCTAGAGGCTTACCATCTGGTAATATTTATGCTTCTGGTTCGTTTAGTGCGAGCATAAGTTCAGATACATCAAATCCATTTGGTTTAGGTTTATCTTTATTTAAAAATAAAGAAAACCCAACCTATATAGAAAGTTTAGGATACTTTGAATTTGCTCCACAAAATGAAGATATTTTTATTACAAAATATGATAATACAGGTCAAGTTTTATGGGTAAACACAATAAGTTCTACATTAGAAAACCGTATTTCTGAGATGGTATTTGATGAGAATGAAAACATATATGTATCTGGGCGTATAAATGGTGCTTCAGTAGATTTTGATACTAATAATTCATCATCAACAGATATGTTAAGCGCCGTATCTGGAGGTTCTGCTTTTATAGCAAAATATAGCGGCGTAGACGGAAGTTTAATTTGGGCAAAAACAATATTGGGCGGAAACTTTTCTATAGTAAGAGGTTTAGCAATTAAAAATAATAAATTAGTTTTAGCAGGTGAATTTAATGGGGCTATTACTATAGGTACTTCATCTCTTAATACCAGTATTACTAATCCATTTATGGCTATAATGGATACCGATGGAAATTGGGAGAAGGCAGGGAAAATAGAAAAACTTACTTTTGCTTCTATTTCAGATATAAGGATAGATAATGATGGAGCTATACATTATTTTGGTTTTGATGCAGTAAGTGTATCTAATAATATACACAATGTTAAAAATATGTTTTTAGGAAAAGTTAATGATGTTACACTTTCCATTGATAACCCTAACTTAGGTATCTTTACAATATTTCCAAACCCCACAAATGGTAAAATATATATTAAGAATAATTCTAATATAAAAATAAAGGAAATAAACATATATGATATGTTAGGTAAATTAGTTTTAACTGAAAAGAATCTTATAAACTCTTTTATAGATATAAGCTTGTTACCTTTAGGGGCTTACATTTGTAATATAAAAACAGCAGAAAATAGTTTTTATAATTCAAAAATAATTAAAAAATAACTAAATTATAAAATATATTCATTTAAAAGAAGTATTGCTTTTTTTAATAATATCGTTTAGAGCAGAACCTTGGTTACCAATATTAAAGATAAACTAAAATAGATTCTGTTTTACTTCATCACGAAGATTTTGTGGAATATATATTTACTTTAGAGTCTGAATTTAATTTGAATACATTCGAAATGATTAAAACTGAAGTAGAATATTCTATTGACTGAAGAACCTCATAAAAAAGTTTTTAAAACAATAAAATTTTAAAAAGTACATTTGAAATAATGAATAAAAATAAATATATTTAATAGTTATATGAAAAAAATATACTTACTATTAATAGTTTTATTTTTTTTGGGTTGTATAGGTAAAGAGAAAAAGAATATTGCCCTGAACCGGGAAGCCTATATATTTTGGATTGATACAATCTCTAATGGTAAATTTTTAAAGATATATTCAAACCCTGAAAAGGATGAGCAAAATTTAACAGCAGTATATGGAAACGAAAAAATAAAAAATAAAATTAACTTATTGATTGAGGATTACCAAATAACTAGAATTCCATTTTCAAACAAAGTTAATTGGATTACTGAAAAAAGCTTTGCAATAGTATATGCATGTGGAACAGGTTGTATTAATGTTATAATTTTTAATATAGAAAAAGAAAAACCTCTAATTCAAACAATTTTATACTACCCTAGTGATGAGTATTTAGATTTTGAAACTGATAATCCTAATTTATATATTGCTTCTATTGGAAATATTGAAGATAATCCAAGCTTTGTAATTATCGATACAGATACTCAAAAAAAGGACACTATTAACTTACCCAAAAAATGGATTAGAGGACTAGGCACAATTTATAATATTGTTGATAAATTAAAAATTGAAAACTCTATAATTGAAATAATACAAAATCAAGAAAAAGGAGAAATTAAAAAAATACAGGAAACAATACATTTAAAATAAACCGACAAGAGTTAATACCTCTTTTTTTAATTATATATTAAACTAGATTAGTTGTTTTTTTATTAAAAAAATTAAGATAATAAATAAAATAGAGAACTATTAACTTTAATGAACATTAATACAAGTCAATTCCCAAAATATATACTAACAGCTGTAACAGCTGTAGGACGTACAATTATTGATTTTTTTTAAAAAAGAGGAGTTTTATTTAATTACAGTTTATGCTTTTTTAATCCAATAAATCATCAGCTAAATTTTAATAAAATTTATTACTGATTTAAAAAACTTCACAAAATTATGAAAAAAAAAGAAGTAGCATATTCTGTTTTAGAGCTTGCCATAGTATCAGAAAAACAGACGTTTAAAGACACATTTAATAATACAATAGCTTTAGCAAAAGCTGCTGAAAACTTTGGTTATAAAAGGTTTTGGTTAGCAGAGCATCACAACTCTGCAGCTATTGGTAGTAATGCCACATCAGTTTTAATTGGTCATGTTGCCGAAAAAACCGAAACAATAAAAGTTGGTTCAGGAGGTATTATGTTGCCCAATCATTCTCCATTAATTATTGCAGAACAATTTGGAACTCTAGGTACTTTGTATCCCAATAGAATTGACTTAGGTTTAGGAAGAGCTCCGGGAACAGACCAAATTACAGCAGCAGCTATTCGGTCTGATTTTTTTAATGCGGCACAATCATTTCCTTCCGAAGTTGAAAAAATTCAAGACTATTTTTCTGTAGATAATCAAAATGAAAAAGTAAGAGCAGTAATAGCCGAAGGTGTTAATGTACCAATGTATATTTTGGGTTCTAGTACAGATAGTGCTTATTTAGCTGCAAAAAAAGGATTGCCTTATGCTTTTGCTAGTCATTTTGCACCAACACATTTAGCTAATGCGTTTAAGATTTATCATGAAAATTTTCAGCCTTCAGAAAGTTTAAGTCAACCTTATACACTTGCGGGTGTTAATATAATAGTTGCAGATACTGATGCTGAGGCAGAACAAATTTCTACTTCATTATATCGCATGATTGTTAATTTTTTAAGCGGAAAAAGAAGTTATTTACAACCGCCAACAGAAATGACATCAGATTTAAAAGCATTAACAAATCACCCATCGGTGCAGCAAATGCTTAAATATACCTTTATAGGCAGTAAGGAAACAGTTAAGGCTAAAATTTTAGACTTTATTAATACAACTCAGGTTAATGAAATTATTGCGGTTACCAATATTTATGGTATAGAAAACCGAATAAAATCTTATCAATTATTTGCACAAGTAATGCAAGAGATAAATGCTAATAAATCTGCTTTAGTATAGTAATATTATGGTTGTTATGTGTAAGCTTTTTTATTTTATGCGTAACAACCAAACTTTATTAAATCCATCTTCTTTTTGTTTGCTAAAGGTACGTTCAACGGCTAATTCTTTATCATCATAACGATCTACATAAATATAATAGAATTTATCGCCAGTTTTACGTCCTGCTCTAGCATAAATACCTTGAGATTTTAAACGTTCTACTTCTTTGTTGGCATTGTTTTCGTTAACAAAACTTCCTAAAATTATATAATAACCAGATTTTAAGACACCGTTTTCAATATCGGAAGGAGAATCTTCACTCATTACAGGTGTATCGCTAGCGTTAGTTTTTTCTGTGTTTGTTTCAGTAATAAAATCTTCAGCTATATCTTCTGTTTCTGAGGTTTGTTCAACAGTTTCGGTAATTATAGGTTCTGGTTTTTTTTCTTTCTTTCTTCTACCTAATTTCTCTCTACTTCGTTTAACGTTAGCTAACCATTCTGGTATTTCTTGTTCTTTTGGTGTTAAATCTACGGAAACCCCTACAGAATGCACACGATTAAAGTTTTGAGAACCTAGGGCACTTTCAATAGAGTAGCTTACTCTAAAATATTTAAAAAAGCGTCCGCTAATGGTAGCATTAAAAGAATAATCGTCCTTATAGCTTAAAGCCAATTCGTAATTGCCTTTGTAATTAATATTGGCAGCACCTTCAACAATGTTTAAGTCGCTGTAAGAGTTGTATTTTGCCATAGGCGTAATCCTTAAATTATCAGAAACTCTTATTCTGTAGGCTGCATATGCTGTATAACCATCACTACTGGTTAAGGGTTCGATTGGAGCTAAAGACAAATCATTTTGAATTGGGTATGTTGTTAAAAAACCACCAATGGTTAAGTTAAAATTAGTGTAATGTGCCCCCAATTTATAAACAGAACTAAAGCTATTATCGTTCGATGATCTATTTTCGTTAACTCTATCTATACCAATTGAAGCTCCTAGGTTAATGTAATTAAATTCGTTACCTAAATTAAATTTAAACCGTGTATTTAAGAATAGTTGTGTATAGTGATAAATTTGATAGCTATGATTTGAATAATCTAAACCAAAAGCAAAATTATCAAAAGGAGCTAATTGTGCATTTACATATTGTGATGTGTTAGATATGTTTGTGTCTGAAGCCTGAATAATTCCTGTCATGTTATAACGACCATTTAAAGCTAAAAATGAAGGATCGTCTAAATATGGATTTATAGGATTTTGATTAGGAAAAACTACACGTTGGCCAAATATTGAAATAGAGACGAATAGAAATAATACAATGCAGTTGGCCTTTTTCATGATTTGAAGCTTTTATATGAAGTAAAGTTAAAAAAAATACAACAGTTACTAATATAATCCTTTTACAAAACTATATGTAACTTAAAATAAAACCGAATTATTGTTTTTTAGTTGTTTTAAAGTTTAAAAACTCTACAAAAAGTGAAAAGGCAATAGCAAAATACAAATAACCCTTTGGTATGGCACCAACCTCGTTGCCAAATAATTTGGTGTGCGATAGGTGAGCGGCTTCGGTAATTAGCATAAACCCAATTAGAATTAAAAAGGCTAAGCCAAGTAGCTGTATACTAGGGTGGTTATTAATAAATTTACGAATTGGATTTGCAAACCCAATCATTATGGCTATTGAAATTACAACAGCAATTATCATGAGTACTAAAGTGTAATTATGGTTTGGGTGTAAACCGTTTGTCATACCAACCGCAGTAAGTATAGAATCGATTGAAAATATAAAGTCTATAATTAAAATTTGTGTTATGGCTTGCTTTAGGCTTTGCATTTTTTTGCCTTTAAGATTTTGTTCACTGTGGTTGGGGTGTTCAACTTTTTCATGAATTTCGCTAGTACTTTTATATATTAAAAAAATACCACCAACAAAAAGTATTACGGCTTGCCAACTTATCTCGGCATGAAACCACGACAGGTTAACAGTATAAAAAGGTTCTTTTAAACCTACTAAAAAACTAACAAAAAACAATAAAATAATACGCTGCGCCATGGCTAAAAGTAAACCAATATTTGTGGCTTTACTTCGTTGGTTTTCTGGTAATTTGTTGGCTGCAATAGATATGAATACAATATTGTCAATGCCTAAAATAATTTCTAAAAAAGTTAAGGTTAGTAACGCCATTATAGCGTCTGTTGTAAGTAAAAAATCTATCACAATAAAAAAGGTGTTTATATCAAATCTAATGAAAAATTAGACACAAAAATAAAGCTTCAAAACATTTGTGAATTTGTTTTGAAGCTTTTCTAAATATGAATCTAATATTGGTGTTTAATAGTTTTCGTAATCTTTATCGGTTAAAGTATTCATAAAGGCTATTATAGCATCAATTTCGTTTTCATTTAAATCTAAAGGAGTTGGAGGCAAGGTTTGATACGGCACATCTAGACCTAAACCTTGTCCGCCACCTAGGTTGTAAAACTCAAGAACCTGTTCTAACGTTTCAAAAGCACCGTTGTGCATGTAAGGAGCTGTAAGTGCAATGTTTCTAACGGTTGAGGTTTTAAAATAACCGCGACGTTCTTCAACTTCATAGGGGTAATATAATCCTGGGTCGTTATCTAAAACAGGATTTTCAAAATCTGATGTTTTAGTTAGACCTAAGTGTTCAAATTCGGTTTCTGCAAATTTTGGTGGTACAGTACCATAAAAAGTAGGCGGGAAATGGCAGGTTGCACAAGCGGCTTTTCCCATAAACAAATTAAAACCTAATACCTCTTTTTTAGTTAAAGTGTTTTCTAAATCTTGCATATTTCTATCGAATTTAGAATTAAATGGTGTTAAGCTTCTAATGTAGGAGGCAATGGCATTTCTAATGTTTCTATTAGTAATTTTACCTTTGTAAATAGAATCGAATTGTTGTTTGTATTCTGGTTTAGCTTTAATGTTTTCTTCTAAGGTTTTTAAATCTATATGAAATTCATTTTTATTATTTGTAACGCCTACAATTTGGCCTTCTAAACCATCACCACGACCATCATAAAAAAAGCTTCTTTGGTATACCGCATAAGGAAGTGTTGGTGTGTTTCGCAGTAGTGGTTGGCCGTTAGTTCCTAAGGCAATTTTATTACCATCGGTAAATGCTTTTTCTTTTATATGGCATGTAGCACAGCTAATGGTGCCAGATCCAGAAAGTGAAGTATCGTTGAATAACGCTTTACCGAGAGCTATACTTTTTTCTGTGATTTTTGGAGTGTGAGGAGGCGAAAACATCTTTTTATTGAAGAAGGTTTCGGAAAACACATTAGTACTTTTGGGGTTTAACGCCCGAGAGGTACTTAGTTCTATATTCCAAGCATTAGCAGTTTGGTTTATTAGTTTTAATTGCTTGTTTGTGTGTTTTTTTATGAAACTATACCGATCAAAACTATCAAAATTACCTTGGTTAAGTGTTTTTATAGTAAGTTCTATTTCATTTAACCAAGCCTTATAAATTGATTCGTTTAAAGTGTTTTTGTAAATGGAAAGCACATGTTTTATAGACTCGTAATTATAAATGGCTTCTGTAAGTGAATTTGCAAGTACTGGCGAATCGAAACCTGTAATACCTTTTAAGGCTACGTTTACAATGGCATCTCGCATCATTTTTAAATGATGTCTGTCGCGTTGTTTTAAAATACCATGGTTTTTAACAATGTAAGGTATGCGCAGTTGTAAGTAGTTATAAACACGAAAAAGTTCTTTATTTTCAATAGTATCTTCGCCAAATAAGTATTCTTCAAGAACTTGATAGCTTTTAGGTTTAATTTTTTTAATGTCGGTATGATCGTCTATTTCAATTTTAAGCAAATTAGGAGCATTCATCGATTGGTAATTCTCATAATCATATGCAATTAACAGCGGTTCAGCTCTCTTATACCATTTTCTGCTTAGTAAAAGATTGTTTTGGTTTTCTTTTAAAGATTTTAGTGTATCTATTTTTTTTATGTAAAACGCAGCGCTATCTAAAGTTTGAAAATAATATTGCTTAATGTCGTCATTAAACATAGAATCACTTGTTGTAGATATTGTTTTTTCTGGAAGTGTTTCCGTTTTTTTACAAGAATAATTAATTAAAATTAACGGAAGTATTAGCCATAAAGCTTTAAAAATTTTCATTTTTAAGATAGTTAAATTTTATGCAAAAAGGCTCCTAGTAAATAGGAACCTTTTTTTGATTGTTTGAAATTGTTTGTATTATCTAGGAAGTCCTGTAATTTTGAATAAAGCAGAACCTTCTTTAGCAGCATAAGCCTCGTCTATTGCAGTTGGATCGTAAAAAGCATGTCCGTCTGCTCTTGTTGAGTTATCTGGGTTATTATCAGCGTTCCAACCATGTACTTGAGCGCCTCCAATAAAAGTAGATTCTGTAGCTCCAATAATATCGGTAACATCAATTAAACCTGTAATTTCCCACATGCTAGTTGTGTTTCCAACATTTAATCCAGCGGCTGTAGTTTGGTCACACTCCATAACTTCTGTAAAAGCACCAGTAGCAATATCATATTGCCATAATTTTGCATATCCAACAATGTCTGCATTTAAAGAAGCATAACCATTAGGGTCTTCTTGAATGTAAGCATAATTTTCTGTAACTAAAATGTTGTCAGGAGAGTGCATACCATCTCCAATACCACCTTCTTTATCACCATCTACAATTACAGTTAATTTAGCATCGCCTGTTGGGTCGTTTTCATTTAACTCTAATTTGTAAACTCTACCAAAAGAAGTTCCTCTGTTTGCTAAATCTGGGTTATCGCTACGAATTCTTCCTGTAGCATTAAAAAATACATTTCTGTTGTTTGCAGCCGATCCTTTTTGCCAATCGATATCTTCAATTCTTTGGAAACCAATAGCTGAAGCATCAATAGCCTCTTGGTTTAATTCTGCTAAAGTACGCTCGGTTACTTCAACCCATTCTACGTCGTATTCTGTACCTTCTGCCATACCCATTTCGAATAATTGACCACCTTCACCAATACCAGTTTCAACAGGATTTTTTCCTCTTAAAACATAAAGGCTACCAGTTTGTAAATCTCCAAGTCCGCCAACGTACATTGCAAAATGTGCTTGAGGGTACGTATTGTTACTATCGTCATCGCCCATAAAAACAACAGTTTGTCCTGGGTAAGCGTTTTTACCAATAGCAACGGCGTTTTCTGTTGCCCATTCACCTAAAGCAGGTAATCTTTCGGCTTCAACGCGATCTTCAGCAGAACGGAAAGGATTAATTTTATAAACACCTTTAGCGTTACCACCCCATTCTCCACCAGAAAGGAATAATGGACCAAAACCGTGCTCTTCCATAGTAATAGAAGAACCAGAACACATAGCTGTAAAAGCAGTTGCAGTGGCATTAACAATGTAATCGCCTTCTAAAGGTTGTAAATCTGAGTTTAAACGAATTCTAGCAATAGAGTAATCCACTTCTAGGTTGTTAATTAATGCGTAAGTTCCATCTTCGTAAGGGTAAAGTGCAGCACCATCCATGTAAGCTCCATAAACAAATGTAGAATCTGATGGTAAAATATCAGCAGATGTCATTATCATATTTAATTCTGCAGTTGAAGCAAAAGCACCTTTTAAGGCAAATAATGAGTTAGGTGTAACAGAGCTTGTAAGAGGTTCTAATTCTGTAGCTGTAAGGTCTTCACCATCTTCACCATCTTCGCCATCTTCACCGTCAACGCCATCAATTCCGTTTTTTCCATCTTCAACATCACAGCTAACTAATGTAGCAGTAGATGTAAGTACAAATAATAATAAAAAGATTTGTAATAGTTTTTTCATGAGTTTTTGATCTATTTTTTGTTGTTAATTTGATGTGGTAAAGCTATAATTTAAAGAAGCTGTAATTGTTAATTTATTAAGGTGCTTGTTTTAAAATATTGTTAGACTAACTTTACCAAGGTTACCTCGGTATTAATATTTAAAATGAGTTTAAATAGTGTAGGAGAAAATGTTTAAAGTTCCCATGAGATATCAAATCGGGAGTTTTTTCTTAACTTAATTTTTAGAAATTAACAATTGCAATAGCCGTATATTTACGGTTTCTTATAATCAACCATGCAAAAACAAAGTCTTCCGTTTAAACAAACAGGTTACTTTTCGCAGTTAATTTGCGATTATTTAGACCAAAAAACAGAGTTAAATACGTTTTACAATAATTACCCGAATTTAAGTAGCTTTAAAAAGCAAATAGAAGAAAAACAAAAGGGGTTTAATAAAAATACGCGACTCGTTTTAGTAGAAAGTTTAAAACGTCAATATGCTCAATTAAATACTTCAGATAAAACCTTAAATAATATTGATCTTTTAAAAGAAGATAACACATTTACAGTTACAACAGGACATCAGTTAAATTTATTCACTGGGCCATTATATTTTTTGTATAAAATTGTAGCTACTATAAATTTAACAGAACAATTAAAAAAGGAATATAAAGAACAACATTTTGTACCTGTTTATTGGATGGCTACAGAAGATCATGATTTTGATGAAATAAACTATTTTAATTTTAAAGGAAAAAAAGTAGTTTGGAATAAAGCTGCAAATGGAGCTGTTGGAGAACTGTTAACCAATGGACTAGATGCTGTTTTTAATGTATTTTCAACAGAATTAGGTAGTAGTAAAAATGCAGAAGCCCTAAAACAACTTTTTAAAAGAGCTTATTTAGAGCATAGTAATTTAGCTGAAGCAACCCATTTTTTAGTAAACGAATTGTTTAAAGATTTCGGTTTGGTAATTATTGATGCAAACCAAAGTGAATTGAAGCGTCTTTTTATTCCTTATATAAAAGAGGAATTAATAAAACAGACCGCTTTTAATGAAGTAAACCAAACAAATGAAGCTTTAGTTCAAGTTTCGGATGTGTATAAAATTCAAGTAAATCCGCGTGAAATAAATCTGTTTTATCTAAATAAAAATTTACGAGAACGTATTGTTCTTCAAGATGAAGTTTACAAAGTTTTAAATACAGATATTACTTGGAGTAAGAGTGAAATACTTAAACACCTCGAAGAGGCACCAGAACGTTTTTCGCCAAACGTTATTATGCGTCCGCTTTATCAAGAAGTTATTTTACCTAATTTATGTTACATTGGTGGTGGCGGAGAGTTGGCATACTGGTTTCAGTTAAAAGATTTTTTTACAGCTGTAAATGTGCCGTTTCCTATATTGTTGTTACGCAATTCTGTGTTGTTACAGTCCAATAATCAGCAAAAAAAGCTTGAAAAACTTAATATAAGTACCGAGCATTTATTCTTGAAAAAGCATGCCTTTATAAATAAGCGTGTGCGAGATATATCGAATGTAGACATCGATTTATCACCTCAAAAAGAACATTTAGTAAATCAGTTTAAAGATTTATATACATTAGCCGAAAAAACAGATAAATCTTTTATAGGTGCAGTAAAAGCACAAGAAATAAAGCAAATAAAAGGCTTAGAAGCTTTAGAAAAGCGTTTGCTACAAGCTCAAAAACGCAAGTTAAAAGATGAGGTTGAGCGTGCTACCACAATAAAAAACGAATTATTTCCTAATGAAAGTTTACAGGAACGTTATACCAACTTTTCTGAAATATATCTGGAATATGGCGATAATTTAATTAAAGCCTTAGTTTCTAATCTAGAACCGTTAAAATCAGAATTTTTAATAATCACGCTATAATATTAAATGCATAAAATAGATATAGATTTAGTTGAAATGACATTAGATGTCATGAAGTATACCATAGACCGTGTATCTAACACAAAGTTCGATATTGGTATTCCCAAAAAGGCTGAAGAGTTAAAAGCTTTGGTAGGCGAAACCATTACACCAAAAGGTGTGGGAGGCGAATATGCTTTCGATATGTGGAAAAAACACCTATCAAAAGCTGTTGTGCCAATAGACCATCCTAGGCATTTAGCATTTGTACCGGCATCTCCAACTCGTGCGGCAATAATGTTCGATTTGGTAACATCTGCATCAAGTATACATGGCGCCTATTGGATGGAAGGCGCAGGTGGTATTTTTTGTGAGAACGAAGCCATGTCCTGGATTGTGTCTTTAACAGGTCTACCAGAAGGTGCATTTGGTGTGTTTACCAGTGGTGGTACTGCAGCAAATTTATCGGCTATTGTTACAGCCCGAGAACATTGGCGCGAAAATGCCGTTCATAAAACACAACGCGGCTTAATTATAACATCTTCAGGAGCACATTCTTCCATTAAAGCTATGGCAAAAGTAGCAGATGTAGATATTTTGCTTGTTGAAACCGAAGATGTAATGAGTGAAGAAGGTTTACAAGATTGTATAAACAGTTTAAGTAAAGATCAGCGTGAACGTTTATTTGCCATTGTAGCAACTGGAGGAACAACAAATGCCGGAATTATAGACGATTTAACAGGAATTGCAAATATTTGTGAACAAGAAAATTTATGGTTTCATATTGATGCTGCTTATGGTGGTGGTGCTTTGGTAGCAGATTCGGTAAGGCACTTATTTAATGGCATTGAGCGTGCAGATAGCATAACTATAGATCCGCATAAATGGATGTTTTCACCATACGATTGTGGCGCCGTAATATACAAACAACCAGAATTAGCTAAAAAAGCGCATTCGCAACAAGGTTCGTATCTAGATATTTTTAAAGATGAAGGCGCTCATGGGTTTAACCCAACCGACTACCAAATACAATTAACGCGTCGCGTTCGTGGCTTGCCTTTGTGGTTTTCTTTAGCAACTCACGGCACAAACCGTTATAAAGAAGCCGTGGAACGCGGTTTAGAATTAGCACAAATTGCAGGGAGATTAATAAAAAACGCACCACATGTCGAGTTGGTTAGAGATCCAAGTTTATCTTGTGTACTATATAGAAGAATAGGGTGGAATCCTGAAGATTATACGCATTGGACTTACGAGAACCAAAAATCGGGCTTTGCACTGGTAACACCAACAAAATGGAAGTCTGGAAATACTTATGAAACCGTTTCTCGTTTCTGCTTTATAAATCCAGATACCACAGAAGAGGATATAAAATTGATTTTGGAGTCAATGAAATAAGTAAGTATTTATTTTTCTCGATACAATTCCTGGTGCCTCGGAATCACTCGAACCGACGAGTGTGCTTAAATTGATATTCTTCGTCACTTTGAGTGAATTTACACAGAGCAACGAAGCAAATTTGTATCGAGAAGTATTTTATCTTTAGTTGATACTAGTTAATTTATTTTTTTGTTTTGTTAATTTTTAAAGATGAGGTTTAAAAAAAGTTTTGTTGACAATTAAGTAAAAAAATTACGACTGGTAATTAGCAATTAAAAAATCAATTATTATTTTTGCGCATGCAACACGACAAGGTACTTATTTTAGACTTCGGATCGCAATACACACAACTTATTGCGCGCAGAGTTAGAGAGCTTAACATCTATTCCGAAATACATCCATTTAACAAAATTCCAACCAATTTAAGCGAGTATAAAGCTGTTATTCTTTCCGGTAGTCCAAATTCGGTAAGAGGCGAAAAGGCTTTACACCCAGAATTAAGCGAATTACGTACAAAAAAGCCAATGCTTGCGGTTTGTTACGGTGCACAATATTTAGCCCATTTTTCGGGAGGAGAAGTAGCACCATCAAACACCAGAGAATATGGTCGTGCTAATTTATCTTACATAAAAGGTGATGAGGTATTTTTTGAAGGTATAAATGAAGGTAGCCAAGTTTGGATGAGCCATAGCGATACCATTAAAAAATTACCTTTAAATGGTGTTTTATTGGCAAGTACAACCGATGTTGAAAATGCTGCTTATAAAATAGAAGGCGAAACTACTTATGCTATTCAATTTCACCCAGAGGTGTATCATTCCACAGACGGTAAACTATTGCTAGAGAATTTTTTAGTAAAAATAGCAGGCCTAAATCAAGATTGGACACCACAATCGTTTGTTGAAGAAACGGTTGAAGCTATTCAAGAAAAAGTAGGAAACGATAAAGTTGTTTTAGGCTTATCTGGTGGTGTAGATTCTACTATTGCTGCAGTTTTATTAAACAAAGCTATTGGAGATAACCTGTATTGTATTTTTGTAAATAACGGTTTATTACGTAAAAATGAATTTGAAAACGTTTTAAAACAATACGAAGGTATGGGTTTAAATGTTAAAGGTGTAGACGCATCGCAACGTTTTCTTGATGCTTTAAAAGGTATTGAAGACCCAGAGAAAAAACGTAAAGCTATTGGTAATGCTTTTATTGAGGTGTTTGATGATGAAGCACATAAAATTAAAGATGTTACATGGTTGGCTCAAGGTACTATTTATCCAGATGTTATTGAAAGTGTTTCGGCAACTGGTGGACCATCTGCTACTATTAAAAGTCATCATAATGTTGGTGGTTTACCCGATTTTATGAAACTTAAAATTGTAGAGCCATTGCGAGCTATTTTTAAAGATGAAGTACGCCGTGTAGGTGCAAGTTTAGGGGTTAGTCCGGAATTATTAGGCAGACATCCGTTTCCGGGTCCTGGTTTAGGAATTCGTATTTTAGGCGATATTACGGCCGAAAAAGTGCGCATGTTGCAAGATGTTGATGCTATTTTTATTAATGGCTTAAAGGAATGGGGGCTTTACGATAAGGTTTGGCAGGCTGGAGCTATGTTATTACCGGTTAATAGTGTTGGTGTAATGGGAGACGAGCGTACGTACGAAAAATGTGTGGCGCTTCGTGCTGTTGAAAGCACTGATGGAATGACTGCCGATTGGGTTAACTTACCTTACGAATTTTTACAAAAAACAAGTAACGATATAATAAATAAAGTAAAAGGCGTTAATAGGGTAGTTTACGACATTAGTTCTAAACCACCTGCAACTATAGAGTGGGAGTAAACTTTTGTTTAAGCCTATTTTTAGCAAGTACACCCGCGTTAGGGATTGCAGCGGTATCCTTTTTGTGTTTTTTATAATAAATAGTTAGCACAAAAAGATTTAGCGGAAAGCCCGACCACGCCTTAAGCGGGGTAACGACCAAAACATTAACTTTGGCATGCTATATGCTGTTAAAGTGTAGTTTTAAATCTATATTAAAAAAATAAGCGTATATAATAAAACCTTTTGGTTTTGTAATATTTAGTCTCCCAATAATAGTATGAAGAAATTTTTAATAGTTTTTGTTTTAATTAGTTGGTTTAATACCGTTAATGCCCAAAATTTTAGCACACACCAAGTTAAAGAAGGTGAAACTGTAGAGTTAATAGCCGAAAGGTATTTTGTTACTCCATCTGAAATTTATAGTTTAAATCCAGATGCCAAAAAGGAGTTGAAACCCAATACTATTTTAATAATTCCTTTATCTAAAGCAAAAAAGCCTAAGGTTACTGTTATAAAAGAGCTTGAAGGTTTTAAAACACACAAAACCAAGCGTAAAGAAACGCTTTACGGTTTATCTAAAATGTATAATATTACTGAAGATGAACTTAAAAAAAATAATACCTTTTTGTATGCTAACCCTTTAAAGAAAGGTGACGAAATTAAAATTCCTATATACAAAATAACCGAAGTTGTTGAAGAAATACCTCAAACCGTAGAATATACGGTTTTACCTCAAGAGGGTAAGTGGCGTATTGCTTATAAATATGGAATTTCGGTAAAAGAGTTAGAAGAATTAAACCCAGATATGGGAGCCGTTTTAAAAGAAGGACAAATAATTAATGTGCCTAATTTAGAAAAGACGGAACAAAAAGTTGTTGACGAAAAATATAGTTATTACAAGGTATTACAAGCGGAAGGGTTTTACCGTTTAAAAGTAAAATTAGGGTTAGAGAAAGACCAAATTGAAGCTTTAAATCCTGGGCTGGCCGAAAGTGGTTTAAAAGAAGGTATGATTTTGAAAATACCTTACTCTAATACGCTTGAAGCTATAAATTCTTCAGGAATGAAAGCTATAAATTTAGCAGACAGCATTAGCGATTTTAGCACCAAGCATATTGCTATAATGTTACCTTTTAGATTAGATAGAGTAGATTTTGACTCGATTGTAGATACTAAAAAAAGTATTAAAACAGATAGATATTTAAATGCGTCTTTGGATTTTTATTCGGGCGTTTTAATGGCTTTAGATTCTCTAAAAAAACTTGGTGTATCTGTTAAGGTTGATGTTTACGACACTAAAGGACAAGTTAGTGAGGTTACTAATATTTTAGCTAATAATGATTTTGAAGGGATAGATGCTGTAATTGGGCCTTTAACTACTAAGACTTTTGATAAAGTGGCTTCGGAACTAAATAGATTTTCTGTTCCAGTGGTTTCACCAATAGGTTCTAACCTAAAGTTACATGGTAATGTATTTCAATCGAAGCCGTCTGATGATTTATTAAAAACTAAAATTATTAATTACGTTAAAAAGGATTCTTTAGCCACAAATATTGTAGTTATTTCAGACACTAAAACCGCAGATATTGCATTAGAGTTAAAAAATGAATTTAATGCAGCGCGTTTAGTTACTTCTAAAAAAGATAAGAAAACAGGTAAAGATGAATTTTATGTAATGCAAGGTGATGTACAACGTGTGCTTACTCCTGGTAAAAATATTGTATTTTTAGAGACTTCTAACGAAGGATTTGCATCTAATGTTTCTAGTATATTGGCGTCATTAAATAATAAAGTTTTAATATCAGGTAGCAAACCAACCGAAATTATTTTAACCACTACAAACGTAAATGAAGCTTTTGAAGGCGACCAAATAAATAACACGCATTTATCGAATTTAAAATTTTTATTCGCTACAAGCTCTAAAGAATCGAGTTTTAACGATACAAGTAGTTTTACCAAAAAATACGACAAACTTTATAACATTACACCTAACAAACGTGCTGTAAAAGGGTTTGATTTAACTATGGATGTTATTTTACGTTTAGTAACATCAGAAAATTTATTTATATCGGCTAAGGAAACATTACTTACAGAGTATGTAGAAAATAAATTTTCTTACAAACATATGCTTTATGGAGGCTACTACAATGATAGCGTTTATTTAGTAAGATATGATAACTTATCTGTGGTAGAAGTAGAACAATAATAAATAGATTATAAACGTTTTTAGTTTTTTATATCTAGAAATGTTAAACAGACTATTTATTGCTAGTTTTCTCTTTTTATGTAATTACCAAGATCAGCCAGTTAAATCATGGAAAGCAGATTACAAATTAATTTGGGCAGATTTTAAAGGGAAACCAAATCCTAACCACTCTGCAGTGGCTGTAACAGCTTCGGGTATTACATTTGGATTTTCAATAACAGAAACCAATACTAATAAGGTTGTAGATTTTAATGCAGAAGTTTATGCACATTTTTATCCAGAACAATCATGGTATGCTCCAAATCGTGCTAATGCTCATGTTTTAGGTCACGAACAACTTCATTTTAATATTACTGAATTATTTGCCAGAAAGTTTAGGCAGAGAATTAGTAAACTGAAAAAATCTAATAACATAAGAAGAGAGCTTAAAACACTTCATAATACTATAAATAAGGAATTAGCTCAATTTCAAAATAAATATGATACTGAAACCGATTTTTCTAGGAATTTTGAAGCTCAATTAAAATGGGAAAAGTATATTGAAGCCGAATTGAAAGAATTGGAAGATTTTGCGATTATTGAGTAATGTTTTGGTTAGAGGCTAGAATTAAGAATCAAGATACTATAAACAGCCAACAAAAAACAACAAACAACAACCAACAAAAAATAATGTTTCCTAATAAAGATTTTTTAATAAAACTAGCGCATACTAAAATGCCATTTGGTAAATATGAAGGACGCTATTTAATAGATTTACCCGAGTATTACATTGTTTGGTACAATAGTAAAGGTTTCCCAAAAGGGCAATTGGGCGATATGCTTCGGCAAGTTTATGAGCTTAAAGTAAATGGTTTAGAAGATATTGTTAGGAATATAAAACAACAATTTCCTAAAAAATAAACGCTATTTAATGCGTTTTGCCTGTGTTGTAAACGATAAACCTTGTTGTCCCATAGTAGAATTCATAACGCCTTCAAACAAAGGTTCTGGTGCGTTTAATGGTGTTTTCCATTCAAAAATAAAATTCGATCCGGTTCCGCCAATAACATCAATTTCATCAATTATAATTTCTGCAGTTTCAAGTGGTGCTAAAAAAATAGGTTGTTTAAAATAGCTTCTTATGGAAGCGCCGTGGGTATCAAAATATTCGGCTCTTAAAACATAAACAGTGTCGGTTTCGCTTATGTTTCTTAAACTTACCATAGAGGTTAAATTATGTGTTTTATGCTCAGACATACTATAAATTTGAGCATAAATAGAAAGGTAAGATTTGCCGTATTCTAAACTATCCGTTGGGTTAATTTTTGCATAACGTTTGCTCCAGTTTTCAGGATTTATAGAGCTAACTTCCTTGGTTTCTTCACAGCCAATAAGTAAAACAGATACTAATAATAATAATATAGTTGTTCTCATTTTTGTTATTGGTTTTGGTTTTAAGAAAACAGTAAAGATATTTTTAAATCTACTAAAAAGAAATGGTTTTTTATAATTTTAATTGCCTAATACCTTCGTAAATAGTAATACTTACAGCATTAGCTAAATTTAAACTTCTAATATGTTCGCTAAACATGGGGATTTTATAAAGCTGATTTGGGTATTGTTCAATAATAGCTTTTGATAACCCAACAGATTCTTTTCCAAAAATTAAAAAGAAATCATCTTCAAACGGAATGTCCCAATGGTTTTTTGTACCATGGCTCGATAGAAATCCCATTTTTTTTGAGGCGTTTACACTAAAGAATTCTTCGGTGTTTTCATAATAAATTACTTCTAAATGTTGCCAATAATCTAAACCAGCACGTTTTAAACGTTTGTCGTCTATTTCAAAACCAAAAGGTTTAACCAAATGCAGTTTGGATCCAGAAGCCAAAGCTAAGCGTCCAATATTTCCTGTATTATTAGGTATTTCGGGTTCTATTAAAACAATATTTAAAGGCATTTTATATAAAAATTAAATAGAGGGTAAATATAAAATAACCTATTCTAAAAAATAGAATAGGTTATAAAATATTAATTAAGCAGTTTATAATTAATTATTGTTTATTTTGCTGCTTTTTTATTGTGGTTTCGTTAATATCAAAATCATTTGTATTTTGATTTATGTTTCCCGAAGGGTTTGTTGGATTACTTTGGTTTTTAGTTGTATTAAATTTTCTTTTGTCTTCAATAATTCCCATATCATTTAAATTTTAATGTTCACTTTTAATATAACAAATATTTTTTATAATAATGTCAATGCTGTGTTAAGTACTGATAATGAATATGTTAAAAATGTTAAATACCGTTTTTAAGTTTAATTGTTAAAGCAATAATTAAAAGTATAAAAGGCGAGCCATGTAAAAATACATCAAACCAATCCATTAGTTGCATTTCTTTTGCTCCACCACAAATCCATTTTAATTTTCCCCAAATATGTGGCTCAGGAAAAAAAGGGGCTAAGCCCAATGTTAAACAAAGCAGTAATATTATTCTGATGTTTTTTATTAAAATCACTATCTTAAGTTCTAGTTTTAGTTACAATTTAGTTTTAACTTTTACCTTAACAGGTTTCATTAAAATACGAAGTGTACTATCGTTATTAAAGTAACTAATCATCCAGTTCATAAAAATTAAAAGTTTATTCTTTACACTTAATATTAGCATTAAGTGAATAAACATCCATGTAAACCAAGCTAATCTTCCTTGGAAGCTAAATTTAGGCAAATCTACTACGGCTTTTCGTTTTCCAATAGTAGCCATGGAACCTTTATCGGTATACTCAAATTCCTTTAACGGTTTGTTTTTAGCTTCACTTATTAAGTTTTTAGCTAATAAAGCTGCTTGCTGTATGGCAACGCTAGCTACTTGTGGGTGCCCTTTTGGAAAGCTTTCCGTTTCCATATAAGCAATATCGCCTAGTGCGTAAATATTCTTTACGGTTTTGATTCTATTAAATCTATCTACAACCAATCGGTTACCTCTAGTAAAAGTGTCTTTTGGTAAGCCTTTAATAATATTTCCAGTTACACCTGCAGCCCAAATTACATTTTTTGAAGTTATATGTTCGCCTGTATTTAGGGTTACAATTTCACCATCGTAATCTTTTACAAGTGTGTTGGTTTTTACAATAACCCCAAGGTCTTCAAGATATTCTTGCGATTTGGTTTGTGAACCTTCGCTCATTGGGCTTAGTGTATGTGGCGAACCTTCTAGTAAGTAAATGGTTAGTTTTGAGAAATCTTTATCAGGATAATCTTTTGGTAAAATGTGTTTTTTCATTTCGGCCAAAGCACCAGCGAGTTCAACTCCCGTTGGGCCACCACCAACAATTACAAAGTTTAGTAGGGTTTGTAATTCGGTTTCGTTTTTTGTGTTTAATGCATCTTCAAAGGTTTGTAAAATTCTATTTCTAAGCTGAATGGCTTCAGGAATAGTTTTCATTGGGTATGCATAATCTGCAAGATTAGCATTGTTAAAATAGTTTGTTGTGCACCCAATGGCAATAATTAAATGATCGTATTCAAATGTGCCAATTGGTGTAGAAATATAATTTTCTTCTGTGTTTATTTCTTCAACTTTAGTAATTCTAATTTTTACATTTTTAGCTTTTTGAAACACTTTTCGCAACGGAAAAGAAATACTAGCAGGCTCTAATCGCGCCGTAGCCACTTGGTACATTAACGGTTGAAATTGATGATAGTTGTGCTTATCTATTAATAAAACCTCGCAAGCAGGATTGTTTATTAAATCTTGAGCAACTCGTAAGCCGGCAAAACCTGCACCTACCACTATTACTTTTTGTTTTTGTACCATGATGTATTGTGTTTAACTTAAAATTGAAGAAACAAACGTATCTATTTCTTTTGCGTTTTTTGCTGTTAAATGTTTTACAAAAGCGCTACCTATTATGGCGCCTTTTGCATATTTTGTTGCAGCTGTAAAGGTGTCGTTGTTACTAATACCAAAACCAACTATTTGCGGGTTCTTTAAATTTAGACTGTTAATGCGCTCAAAATATGCTGTTTGCTCTTTACCAAAACCAGATTTTGCACCTGTTGTACTAGCGCTACTAACCATGTAAATAAAACCGTTTGATACGGAATCGATATAACGAATGCGCTCGTCGCTAGTTTGTGGTGTTATTAAAAATACATTCGATAAACCATATTTCTCGAATGTAGATTGATATTTTTCGTGATATACATCTACCGGTAAATCCGGAATTATGAGTCCGTCGATGCCTATTTCTTGGCATTTTTTACAAAAAGCTTCAACACCATATTGAAACATAGGGTTGAAATAGCCCATAATTATTAACGGAATATTTACCGTTTTACGGATGTCTTTAAGTTGATTAAAAAGCACCTCGGTGGTCATACCATTTTTTAAGGCTTGCGTTGAGCTATCTTGAATGGTTGGTCCATCGGCAAGAGGATCGCTAAATGGTAAGCCTATTTCAATCATGTCGACACCATTTTTTTCAAGATCTTGTATTATTGAAACCGTATCGTTAAGGCTAGGGTATCCTGCCGTAAAGTATATGGATAGTAACTTTTTGTTTTCTTTTAGTTTGCTGTTAATGCGATTCATTTTACTCAAATTTTCATTTTGAATTTAGCTCGAAAACTAAATTAATTTTCTACTATATGTCATCCTGAACTTGTTTCAGGATCTTAGTATAATTATATGTTCATTTTGTCTTGATACAAAACGAACCAAAAATCAAATCAAAAAACAGGAAATTGCTAAAGCATCATTCACTTTTAGAGTTTTGTGCTTGAAGCTTCGCTTCGCAACGTCACTCTTTCGTTCATTATTTCTGATTTTTGATGATTCCGATATTATCGGAAATAGGGACTCGACTTTTTGTTTAATTTGTTTTTAATTATTACTAATTGTTTGTTTCGCGTTAGGGATTGAGGCATTGTTGGAGCTCCTCTTGGAGAGCGACTGCCGAAAGCCCGACCCTTGTGGTAACGCCCAAATTATTGTGTTATATTTTAAAATACTCAATATAATTATTCAAATCTTTATCGCCACGTCCCGATAAACTAACTACTACAATGTCGTCTGGTTTAAATGTTTTTTGCTCGAAAATGGCCAAGGCGTGCGAACTCTCTATAGCTGGAATAATACCTTCTAGTTTACATAGTTCTAAACCGGCATTCATGGCTTGGTCGTCGGTAATAGACATAAATTCCGCACGACCTGTTTTTGCTAAATGTGCGTGCATTGGGCCAACTCCAGGATAATCTAAACCTGCCGAAATAGAGTAGGGCTCTGTTATTTGTCCGTCGTTAGTTTGCATTAACAACGTTTTACAGCCGTGAATAATACCTTCTTTTCCTAATACCGATGTGGCTGCACTTTCGCCAGAATCTACACCTAAACCAGCAGCTTCAACAGCTATAATTTTTACATCTTCGTCGTGTAAATAGTGGTAATAGGTTCCTGCAGCGTTACTGCCTCCGCCAATACATGCCACAACATAATCTGGGTTTTCTTTGTTTTCGTGCTCTAGTAATTGCCATTTAATTTCTTCTGAAATTACAGCTTGAAAACGGGTGACCATGTCTGGATATGGGTGCGGACCAATAGCAGAACCAATAATGTAATGCGTATCTATGGGGTTGTTAATCCAATCGCGAATGGCTTCGTTAGTGGCATCTTTTAAAGTACGACTTCCTGATTTTGCAGGAACTACTGTCGCGCCAAGCATTTTCATACGGGCAACGTTTGGAGCTTGTCGTGCAATGTCAATTTCGCCCATATACACAATACATTCTAAGCCCATTAATGCACAAACGGTGGCAGTTGCAACACCGTGTTGGCCTGCGCCAGTTTCAGCAATTATGCGGTGTTTACCTAAGCGTTTTGCCATTAAAATTTGACCAATAGTATTGTTTATTTTATGTGCACCGGTATGATTTAAATCTTCGCGTTTTAAATAAATTTTGGTATTGTATTTTTCTGAAAGGCGTTTTGCAAAGTACAATGGCGATGGGCGCCCAACATAATCTTTTAAAAGTTGATTGAATTCTTCTTTAAACGAAGGTTCGCTCATTACTTCTAAATATTTTTGGCGTAACTCCTCGACGTTTGGATAGAGCATTTCTGGAATGTATGCACCGCCAAATTCGCCGTAATAACCTTTTTCATCTACATTATATAAATTCATGTTTTTATTATTGAGATGGTTTTTGAATGCTTTTAAGGCCGAAACTTTTTTAAGTCCGGGTTCAATTTCAAATTTACTATTTATATCGATAGCATAACAGTATTTTGAGGCTTCGCTAGTTTTAAATTTATTAATTACATCTACATCGCTTAAGCCAATACCACCGCTTAAAAAGAAGGGTTTTGTTGATGGGTAATTGTTTAACAAACTCCAATCGAACTTGTAACCATTACCTCCTGGAAGTTTGCCTTTAGTATCGAACAGAAAATAGTCGCAAACCACTTCGTAAGGCTCTAATTGATTAAAATTGAAGCTTTCGTTTACAGAAAACACTTTAATAATTTCAACTTTATTTTTTGTGAAAAGTTTGGTAGACTTTAAAATACTGCAATAATAAGGCGATTCGTGACCGTGAAGTTGCACCGCTTGCAAGTTGTAATCGGTTACAGTTTTAATAATGGTGCTAATTTCGGCATTTACAAAAACGCCAGTTTTTTTTATGGATTCTGGAACATTTGTAATGGTTTTAGCATCGTAATTTCTAGGTGTTTTATCGTAAAATATAAAGCCAAGATAATCGGGTTGAAGCGATGCGACTTGCTCGATATTATCTTGGTATTTCATACCACATATTTTAAGCTTTATAGCTGCGCTATCGGTTTGTTTTGTAGCTTGTTGTGTTATGTTTGAAGTGTCTTTCATTTTCTGTGTGTTGGAATATGAATTCTGATAATGTGGGTGAATTAACTTAGATTTTTAATAAATTCTGTTGCACTTGCACCAGGATTATCGGTTTTCATAAAATTTTCTCCTATTAAAAAACCTTGGTAGCCGTAAGGTTGTAATTGTTTAATAGCTTCAATATTGCTTATGCCACTTTCTGATACTTTTACAAAATTGTTAGGAATTATTTTGCTTAATGCTTTGCTAGTGTTTAGGCTAACATCGAACGTTTTTAAATTTCGGTTATTAACGCCTAACATATCTAAACTTGGCATTATAGATTTGTGTAATTCTTCTTCGTTATGAACTTCTAAAAGCACATCTAATTTTAAGCTTTTGGCTAATTCTGAAAATTGCTTGATTTCGTCTCTGGTTAAAATAGCTGCAATTAGTAAAATAACATCGGCGCCGTAAGCTTTGGCTTCAACAATTTGATATTCATCAATAATGAATTCCTTGCGTAATAGCGGTAAATTGCAACTGGCTCTTGCCGTTAATAAATCGTCTAGAGAACCACCAAAATATTTTCCATCGGTTAAAACCGACATACCACAAACGCCTGCGTTTTCGTAACCTGAGGCTACATCTTGAACATTTAAACCGTTATTTATAACAGATTTTGAAGGTGAACGTCGTTTATGCTCAGCGATTATTCCTGATTTACTATTTTTTAAATTTTGAGCCAAAGAAGTGGTTGCTCTTGTAAATAAAACAGATTGTTCTAGTTGTGAGATAGGGATTAAGGATTTTCTTAAATCTACTTCTTTGCGTTTATCTATTACTATTTTGTCTAAAATATTCATTTTTTTATTTTATTATGTTCATTTTGTCTTGATACAAAACGAACCAAAAAATCAAATCAATCTAAGGAAATTCCTTCGGAACATTCGCTTTAAAAACTTAATGCTTGAAGCTGCGCTTCGCAATTCCGTTTTTCGCTCTCTATTTCTGTAGATTGATACTTTCGACTGTGTCGAAATTTGGGACTTGCTTTTTTGCTATTTTTTTCCTTGTTCTATTCTAAAATTTTAATCTTTCAAACTTCAAACTTCAAACTTCAAACTTCAAACTTCAAACTTCAAACTTCAAACTTCTACTAAATCTATTTACTCAATTCAATTAATTTATCTAAACTCTGTTTTGCTTTACCTGAAAAAAGCGATTCTTTGGCTAGTTCAAAACCGGCTTTATGTGTAATTTGTTTACTTGTTGCAATGGCTAATCCTGCATTAGCGCAAACCACATTGTTTTGGGCTTCGCTACCTTTTCCTGAAATAATATCGACAAATATTTTTGCAGCATCTGCAATGGTATCGCCTCCATAAATGGCTTCTTGTTTTATGGTTTTAAGCCCTAATTGTTCTGGCGAAAAAATAGTTTCTGAATGATTGGAAACTATTTTAGCTTTTCCGGTTAGGGATATTTCATCATAACCATCAAGAGCAAAAACGATATTGTAATTTTTATCGGTATTTTGATATAGGAAGCTATACAAACGCAACACTTCTAAATTAAAAACACCTAATAATTGATTTTTTGGAAACGAAGGATTTACCATTGGCCCTAACATGTTAAAAAATGTTTTTACACCTAGTTCTTTTCTAATTGGTGCTACATTTTTCATGGCAGGGTGGAAGAGTGGTGCATGTAAAATACATATTCCGGCTTGGTCTACACAGCGTTTTAAAAAATCTTCGTTGTTCGAAAATTTAACACCCAAATGCTCCATAACATTTGAAGAACCAGATGTTGATGACACACCATAATTACCATGTTTTGAAACCCGAACACCGGCACCTGCTGTTATAAAAGATGATAAAGTTGAAATGTTAAATGTGTTTTTACCATCTCCACCAGTTCCTACAATATCTATGGCATTAAACTCACTTAAATCGATAGGAATGCAAAGTTCTAGTAGCGCATCTCTAAAGCCTTGCAACTCATTTAAAGTAATGCTTCGCATCATAAAAACCGATAAGAAACATGCAATTTGGCTAGGGTTGTACATATCGTTGGATATGTTTACAATAATTTGTTTTGCCTCTTGTGTGGTGAGGGTTTCGTGGTTTATTAGTCTGTTTAGTATGTCTTTCATTAATTGTTCTTTTTTATTTCCGCGAAAGCGGAAATCTATTTTATTTATTCATTTTTTGCTTGTCCAAAAAACGAATCAAAAAAGGACATTCAAGTCGAGGAATTTTTTCTTCAGATTTATGTCTGAAGAAAAACCGATTTGAAAACTCCGCGCCGAACTGCGTTCTCCTGATTTCGGAGCTTTTCTTCATCTATTCTGCGCCTTGATGATCAATTCTACGAATTGAAAAGGGACTTGAATTTTTTCAATTTTTATTTCTTGTTCTATTCTAAAATTTTAATCTTTCAAACTTCAAACTTCAAACTTCCATCTTCTAATGATTCACCCAGTTTTCTAATATTTTTTTTCCGTCTGGTGTTAAAACCGATTCGGGGTGGTATTGCACACCGCGAACATCGAATGTTTTATGGCGTAATGACATTATTTGCCCATTTTCATCAAATGATGTTGCTTCTAAACTTTCTGGTAAATTTGCGTTTACAACCCATGAGTGGTAACGGCCAACTTCGATGTTTTTATTTAAACCTTCAAAAATATATTCATCATCAACACTTAAAGTTACGTTGGTTGCAACGCCATGGTAAACATCGTCTAAATTTTCTAGAGAACCTCCAAATACTTCACCAATAGCTTGTTGCCCTAAACACACACCAAAAATACTTTTTGTTGCTGCATATTTTTCAATAATAGCTTTTAAAAGGCCAGCTTCATCTGGGATTCCTGGTCCTGGAGATAATACAATTTTATCGAATGCTTCAACATTTTCTAATTGTAATTTATCGTTTCTAACAACGGTAACTTCACAGTTTAAATCTTCTAAATAATGTACAAGATTATATGTAAAACTGTCGTAATTGTCTATAACTAATATTTTTTTCATAGTTGTTACCCTGAACCTGTTTCAGGATCTTTTTTAAATTATCTTTTATTAATTCAAATGTTCATTTTGTCTTGATACAAAACGAACCAAAAAATCATATTTCAAACTTCAAACTTAGGCTATATTTCCTCAGCCACTTTAATAGCTTTTTTAAGCGCACCTAGTTTGTTGTAAACTTCCTGGGTTTCACTTTCTTCATTCGATTTTGAAACCATTCCCGCTCCGGCTTGCCAGTTTAATTTGTAATCTTTACTTAAAAAGGTACGAATCATTATGGCGTGGTTAAAGTTTCCTTCAAAATCCATAAAACCAATGGCGCCGCCGTAATAGCCACGACTTGTTTTTTCGTATTTTTCAATAAGTTGCATAGCCATGTGCTTTGGGGCTCCACTTAAAGTTCCTGCTGGAAAGGTGTCGGCAACGACCTGCATTGTAGAAGTCGTGTCGTGTTTTTTACCAATTACTTTACTTACTAAATGGATAACATGCGAGAAAAATTGAACTTCGCGATATGTTTCTACATTTACGTTGTTTCCATGTCGACTTAAATCGTTTCGAGCTAAATCGACAAGCATAACGTGTTCGGCATTTTCTTTGTCATCGTTTTTTAGCTTTTCTGCTAAAATTTCGTCTTGCTCTTCATCGCCTGTGCGTTTAAAAGTTCCTGCAATGGGGTGAATTTCGGCTAAACCATTACTTACAATAAGTTGCGCTTCTGGCGAGCTACCAAATATTTTAAAATCGCCATAATCGAAATAAAATAAATATGGCGACGGATTTATACTTCGTAAGGCACGATATACATTAAAATCGTCGCCAGTAAATTCTTGAGAAAAACGGCGCGATAATACTAATTGAAACACATCACCACGTTGGCAATGTTTTTTAGCTAGTTTTACCTGTTCTTTAAACTCGTCGTCGGTTAAATTAGATGCAATTTCATTTTTGGCACTAAACTTATATGACGCAAAGTTTTGCACGTTTATTAATTTATCTATTTCATGAATATTGTTTTCTGAACCTTCTGGACAATGCGCAAAAATATAAGCTTCATTTTTAAAATGATTTATGGCTATTATATTTTTATAAACCGCATAATACATGTCTGGAATGGTAACCGAATCGTCTTTTTTACTAATATTGATATCTTCAAAATAACGAACAGCATCATAAGCCGTATAACCAAAAATACCGTTGTTTATAAACTTGAAATCTTCTTCAGATTCTACATCAAATTTTTGGGTAAAATTGTAAATTTCGTCTACAACACTAACTTGATCTGTAATATTAACTTCAGTCGAACTACCATCTGGAAAAGTTTCGTTTATAACTTCGTTTTCAACTTTAATTGATGCTATTGGGTTAAAACAGATGTACGAAAAGTTTTTGTGGTTGCGGTGGTAATCGCCACTTTCTAGTAAAATACTGTTTGGGTATTTGTCGCGTATTTTATAGTAAACGGTAACCGGAGTTATGGTGTCGGTTAATATTTTTTTATAGTACGTATGTAATTTGTATTGTTTCATTTAGTTTGTTTTTCAAAATAAATAGTTTGATTAAAACCATTAAAAAAGGCCTGTCGCGAATGACAAGCCTTTTATGATATTTTTAAATTAAATATACGAGGAATTTGCTTCACGAACGTTAGTTACGTAAACACCACCACCAAGTATTATTTAATAAATTTTTCATTGTTTTGTTTTTGTTGCTTCAAAGATAAAAATGAAAATAGTATTACCCAAAACTTTAAAAGATTTTTTGATTAAAAGTTTGTTAAACTATTAGAAAATCAGAAATTAGTTGATTATTTTTAAACTTATGAAACTAAAACTTATTTTTATTGTATTTTTTGCATTAATAAGCTGTAAAAAAGAAGCCCAAGCCAATAAAGAAACTAATAAAAAAGAAGCTGCTACCGTAAATAAAACTAGTGAAGCTCTTGAAGTATATGACTTTAATGGCTTAGAGAAATTTTTAAATTTTAAAGATGATAAAACATATGTGGTTAACTTTTGGGCTACTTGGTGTGCGCCTTGTGTAAAAGAGTTGCCTTATTTTGAGCAATTAAATGAAGCGTATAAGGATAAAAGCGTTGAAGTTTTATTAGTAAGTTTAGATTTTCCACATCAATACGACACAAAATTGAAACCATTTATAAAAGAGCATAAATTAAAATCTAAGGTTTTAGTGTTGGATGATGCAGATATGAATACTTGGATTCCTAAAGTAAATGAAAACTGGTCGGGCTCTATTCCGGCAACCTTAATCTATAATAAAAATAAAAAATTATTTTTTGAACAATCTTTTAACTTTGAAGAGTTAGAAAACGAACTAAAACCATTTTTAAATTAAAACCTATGAAAAAATCAATTAAATTAATTTTAGCTGTTTGCGTTGTTGGGCTTGTTAGTGCCTTTACATTAAAACCAACAGCAGAATATGCCGGCTATAATATTGGAGATATTGTTGAAGATTTTAAATTAAAAAATATCGATGGAGAAATGGTCTCCTTATCCGATTATGAAGACGAGCTAGGTGTTATAGTAACATTTACATGTAACACATGCCCGTACGCTGTTGCTTATGAAGATCGTATAATCGCGTTAGATAAAAAATATGCAGATAAAGGATACCCTGTAGTCGCTATTATGCCAAATGATACAAGTGTAAAACCAGATGACGATTTATCATCAATGAAAAAGCGTGCCGAGGAAAAAGGATTTACTTTTCCTTATTTAATTGATGCAAAACAAGATGTTTATCCAAAATTTGGAGCAACTAAAACACCTCACGTATTTGTTTTAGATAGAACAGAAGCAGGATTTGTAGTGTCTTATATTGGTGCAATAGACAATAATTATAAAGATGCATCGGCAGTTACTACAAAATATGTTGAAAATGCGGTTGATGCCTTAATAGCAGGAACACCAATAAAAGAAACAGAAACAAAAGCCATTGGTTGCTCAATAAAAGTAGCTAATTAATAAGATATATATTGGTTTATATAAAACTGAAGTTTTGTAAAACTTCAGTTTTTTTTCGTCTAAACTTAAATATATAGTAATTTTGTAGTACAATTTTAAAGTTATAAAAATGGAAGATTTAACACAAGACGAATGGCAAGAGCAGTTAGCTGATGATGCTAATGCTGTAATTTTGGATGTAAGAACAGATGCTGAAGTAGCAGATGGTATTATTCCAAACGCCATTCATTTAGATATTTATAAAGGTCAAGAATTTATTGAAGAAATAGATAAGCTTGATAAAACTAAGAATTATTACGTGTATTGTCGTTCTGGAAACAGAAGTGGGCAAGCTTGTAAAATAATGGAAGAACTTGGTTTTAATAACGCCTATAATTTAGAAGGCGGCATGCTACAATGGACTGGTGATGTTGTAGATAAATAAAGGCATAAACAAAATTAATAAATAAAAAATCTCTTAGAATTAAGCCATTAATTCTAAGAGATTTTTTATTTAAAATTATTTTAACCTCTTTTTTAGTACTTTAACTTTTTTATTTTATGTATTGGTTAAAGTTTATTAATTTTATTCTAGAACTGTGTTAGTAATTAAAAATACACAAGTTTTCCGCATAAAAATATTAATTAATTAATCCCTCATTAAGTCATGGAAAACGGTTATGTAATTTTAGGTATAGTAGCATTATTATTTTTAAGTATGTATGGCTACTCCTATTGGTCTGTTTTTAGAGAAAAAATGGCTCAGAAAAAAATTGAAGAAGAAGAACTAAAAAGACGTGAAATTAGGCGCGAACGTCGCTTAAAAAACCAAGCTTTAATTGATGCTAAAGTAAATGCTTTTAATAAGCGAAAAGAAGAAATTAGGCAAGAACTGCAAATGCTTAAAAAATCAGCTTCATTAAATGAGCAACAAAAGGTTAGCTAATTTAAAAACTTAAAAAAACTCATATATGTTATATGGGTTTTTTTTATGCGATAATTTTACTATTACTACTTATTTAATAAACGTTCTAATAATTGTATGGCAGTAACAGTTATTTTAGAGCCAGATCCAAAAATTGATTCAACCCCAGCATCTAGCAAAAATTTATAATCTTGTTTGGGTATTACACCGCCTGCAATAACCATAATATCGGTTCGATTTAAAGCTTTTAAGTCATTAATAAGTTGCGGAAGTAGTGTTTTATTGGCGCCTGCTAAACTAGATATGCCTATAACATGCACATTGTTTTCAATGGCTTGTTTAACAATTTCATTTGGGGTTTGAAAAAGTGGAGCTATTTTTACATCAAAACCTATATCTGTATAACTTGATGCAACAACTTTTGCACCGCGATCATGACCATCTTGACCTAATTTAGCAATTATAATTCGAGGATTGCTTCCTTCTTTTTTTATAAAGTCTTTAACCAATTTTTTGGCTTCTAAAAAAACATTATCGCTCTCAATTTCTTTGCCGTAAATACCGGAAAATGATTTTGCTTGTGCCTTGTGTCGTCCAAAAGCTACTTCTAAAGCTGCGCTTATTTCTCCTAAAGTAGCACGTTGTTTTGCGGCAGTAATAGCTAAGGCTAATAAATTTGAATTTTCGTTAAACCCAGAAGCTTTTGTTTCAGATTTTACAAAATTAGTAGCTGCAGTAGTAATATTTTTTAAAGCAACATTAACTGCTGAATCATTACGTGTAAATTTAATCGATTTTAAACGTTTTATTTGTTGTTGCTTAACCTTTTGGTTATCAATTTCTAAAATGTTTATAGGTAATTCATTTTGTAATTGGTATTTGTTTACACCAACTATTATATTTTTACCAGAATCAATGCGAGCTTGTGTTTTTGTAGCTGCTTCTTCTATACGTTGTTTAGGTAAACCAGCTTGAATAGCTTTAGTCATGCCGCCTAAATCTTCAATTTCTTGGATCAATTTCCATGATTTATCGTAAATGTCTTTAGTAAGTTTTTCAATAAAATAACTTCCAGCCCACGGATCTACAGTTTTAGTAATACCTGTTTCTTTTTGTAAATAAATTTGAGTGTTTCGTGCAATTCTTGATGTGAAATTAGTAGGTAAAGCAATAGCTTCATCTAAAGCATTTGTATGTAAACTTTGCGTGCCTCCAAATACTGCAGCGGTGGCTTCAATACTTGTTCTAGCAATATTATTGTATGGGTCTTGCTCGGTTAAACTCCAACCACTAGTTTGGCAATGTGTTCTTAAAATTAATGATTTAGGATTTTTCGGGTTAAATTGTTTTACCAATTTAGCCCAAAGTATTCTGGCTGCTCTCATTTTGGCAATTTCCATAAAATGGTTCATGCCAATACCCCAAAAAAAAGATAATCGAGAAGCAAAATCATCAATATTTAAACCAATTTCTAGTCCTTTTTTTATGTATTCTATACCATCGCATAATGTGTAAGCAAGCTCAATATCGCAGGTTGCTCCAGCTTCTTGCATGTGGTAACCAGAAATACTTATACTATTAAAATTAGGCATCAACTTACTGGTGTATTCAAAAATGTCAGCCACAATTTTCATTGATGGTTTTGGCGGATAAATATAGGTGTTGCGCACCATAAACTCCTTTAAAATATCGTTTTGAATGGTGCCTGAAAGCTGTTCTAACTTTACACCTTGCTCTTGGGCAGCAACAATATAAAATGCTAGTATGGGAAGAACAGCGCCATTCATGGTCATTGATACTGAAATTTTATCGAGAGGAATATCGTTGAATAATATTTTCATATCTTCAACAGTATCAATGGCAACTCCAGCTTTACCAACATCGCCAACCACACGATAATGGTCGGAATCGTAACCTCTATGCGTAGCCAAATCAAAAGCAACTGATAAGCCTTTTTGACCAGCTTTTAAACTATTCAAGTAAAACGCATTACTATCTTCTGCAGTGCTAAAACCTGCATATTGCCTAATAGTCCATGGTTTTTTTACATACATGGTGCTGTATGGACCACGTAAGTATGGAGGAATTCCAGCAGCAAAATTTATATGCTCTAAACCTTCAATATCTTTATATGAATATAAAGATTTAAACTCGATGTCTTCGGCGTTTTTAAATACAGAAGAATCGACATTTTCCTTTATAATTTCGGAGTTTAATGTTATATGTTGAAGGTTTTTTCTCAAAAAAAATTAGTGTTTGTTTGGTATTGGTAATCTTTTGTTTTCTTGCGTTTTTGGTGTTAAAGAGTCTGTGTTTTTAAATGTTATGTTAGTAAAATCTTCATTATACATTTTGGCATAATACATATCGAAGGCTACATAGGCAGACAAGAGTTTATCTGAATTTAAAAATTTATAGCGACTCATTAAAGGTGTACCAAAAAGTTTTGGAGACATGCTATTGGTTTCAATTAAAGCATTTAACGTGGTTCTTAAATTTGTATCTTTTATTCCAGAAGATATACATTTTAATAAGTTACTGTGGTAATTTAAATTACTATTTTCTGTTAACTGCCATAAATCTTCATCTTGTTTTAAAACATTTAATATTTTTAAGGTATGTGGTGTAATTATTTCTGAAAAGGGAACATTTCCATACACACTATTTCTAAGAAATTGTGAGTAAGCCACAGGTAAAGAAGGATTTGTTCTGTTTTTGTTATAATGATTATAAATGTCTTGCTCGAAGGCGTAAACAGCTTCACTAAATAGTTTTTCGTTTATGGTAGGGCAATTAAAAACCAACGGTTTATCTGCAAATTTATAATTTTTAAATTCTGGTTTTTGTTTACAGTTAATTAGTAAAATAGATAAAACTAGTGTTAAAAATGTAATTTTAGTTTTCATAATTTAATCGTGATTTTTCAAAGTTTTCGGTAATACGTTTTTCAATTATGGGTTCTATTAAAGTTTTTCTTGGTTTTGTTTTAACAAACGGATAAATTTCTATGTTGTTCTTTATGTTATGTTCGTTGGCTTCATATTTATTAGTGCCAACAATAATAAGTTCGTTGTTTTTAAATTGTTGTTCTTCCTTTAGGGCACTTTCTTTTATTTTACGTTGTACAGTTCCTGTTTTTAATTGTTTTAAAAAGCCGCCGTTTTTTTCAATATTTTTAAATAAATCTAGCGCTTTTTCTGCCAATTGCTGGGTTATTGTTTCAATATAATAAGCACCGTCTGTTGGGTTATTTACTTTGTTAAAATAACTTTCATGTTTTAAAATTAATAATTGATTTCTTGCTATTCGGGTACTAAACGCATTTGTTTTTTTATAAATAGCATCAAACGGAAGATTAAAAATAGTATTTGCCCCACCAAGTATAGCGCTCATACATTCTGTAGTGGTTCGGGTAATATTATTTTCTTTATCCAATAGCGTTTTATTTCGTTTGGTTGGTATTGCTATAATATTGCATTTTGATGTTATGTTGTAAGCTTTCGCTAGTGAATCCCAAAGTAATCTTAAGGCTTTTAACTTAGCAATTTCAAAAAAGTAGTTGGAGCCAATTGCGACCTTAAAATTAGGTATAATATGAGTTAGGTTTTTACCAGCAATTTCTAATTGGTTAATATATTCGTTAGCATGTGCTAAAGCATAGGCTAATTGCTGCACCATATTTGCACCCGAATTTTGGTACAAAGTTGAGTTAACTGTTATACTATTTATATATGTGTAACTGTTTAAAAATGATGAAAAATCGTGGTTTAAATTTTTATACCAATTCCCTGTTTCTGCTAAATTATTAATGATATCTGTATGAACAAAAACGTTTGTATTTAAAGGAATTGATTTTAAATAAGCTTCTGGTGAAAATTTTAAGTTCAGGTGTATTTCAACTAAATTTAAATCTATATTTTGTAGCAGTTCTGTTATTAAAACTTCATCTGAAGCAATAATGAAAGCAATACTTTCTGCGCCATTTTCAATAGCTTTAATAGCATTTAAGTTAGATTTTTTAGTATCTGCAACAAAAATATTTTGCCCTATTTTCCATTCTGAAGCTTTGGTGTTGTGGAGTGGAGGTGGTGTTTTAAAATCATCAGCATGATAAAAGGGTTTAACTAAAATATCTTCATTAGTTTTCCATACCAAGGCATTGTTATAATCTTCACCTTGTAAATCAAACTGAATTTTTTGTTTCCACTGTTTGGCTGAAACAGCATTAAAATCGTTAAACAACTTTTGGCTCATTGTTATTCGGTTTTAAGGCTGTCTTCGTATTCTATAATAAATATTTCTTCGTTTTCGCGTTTCATGTAATATTCTTCGCGAGCAAATTTTTCTAAGCCTTCGTCTGTACTTAATTCTTTTAAGGCTTTTTTATCTTTTTCAATTTCTTTTCTGTAATACTCTTTTTCTTTTTCTAAATTTTCGATATCTGTATTTAATTCATGATGAATAAGCCACGAGTTGGCATCGAAAAAAAACATCCAAACCGCAAAAATAACCAGTATAAGTATAAACCAATTTTTAAATGGTTTTAGGTATTTATTTTTGAAGGTTTTCATTGTACTATTACAGTTTGTCGTTAATTATAGTTTTTACAATATCTATAGCAACAGTATTGTAGTGGTTGTTAGGTATTATGATATCTGCATACTCTTTCATAGGCTCAATAAATTGCGAGTGCATTGGTTTTAATGTGGTTTTATATCGGTTTAAAACCTCGTCTAAATCACGTCCGCGCTCTGTAATATCTCGTCTTAAACGACGAATTAAGCGTTCGTCGCTATCGGCATGTACAAATATTTTAATATCGAACATTTTACGCAATTCGGGGTTGCTTAACACCAAAATGCCTTCAACAATCATTACTTTTCTTGGTAATGTGTGAATAGTATCACCAGTTCTATTATGTTTAACGAACGAATACACAGGTTGGTCTATGGCATTCCCTTTTTTTAATTCGGTTAGGTGTTCTTCAATTAAATCAAAATCAATTGATCTTGGATGATCGAAGTTTATTTTAACGCGCTCGTCGAACGATAGGTGAGACGTATCTTTATAATAAGAATCTTGTGATAATATACCAACTTCGCCTTCTGGAAGTTCTTTTAAAATTTGATTTACAACCGTTGTTTTACCACAACCTGTACCGCCTGCAATACCAATAACTAACATAAAAAGTAATTTTTTTAGGTTACAAAGTTAACTATTTGCTAAGCTAAAGCTAAAAAGAATTTTACTTTTTAATATTAGAAACCTCTGTTTCTGTAATTATTTTTTTATTCTCGTTACCCCAACTATTGGTAATATAGTTCATAACATCGGCTACTTCTTTATCGCTTAAGCCCATAGGAGCCATCATGCCTTTGTAGGTGTTTCCGTTTACTTCAATGGTGCCTCTAAGTCCATATTTAATAGCTTTAATGCTGGCTTCTCTGTTTTGCATTAAATAATCAGATTTTGCTAAAGGCGGAAATGCACGTTTCACACCTTCACCATTAGCCATGTGGCAAGTCATGCAGAAATCTTGATAAATAGATTCACCACGTTTTACACTTTCTTCGAGTTTTTTATCTTGTGCTTGTAAATTGTTAATAGACAAAACTGAAATTAGAATTACTATAAAAATTGAAGTTGATTTCATATTTTATTTTTTAGGAACTATTTTAACTATACCATAATTTTCGATGCCTACGTAAATGTATCCGTCAGGAGCTTGAACTACATTTCTAACTCTGCCTAAACCTTCAAATAGTTTTTCACGCTTAACAACTTTATCATTTTTCAATATTAAGCGCTCTAAATACATAAATTTTAAAGAGCCAACCAAAATGTTATCTTTCCAGTCTGGATATATTTCTGAGGTTACAAAAGCCATTCCGCTTGGTGCTATAGAAGGCACCCAGTAAAAGAGTGGTTGTTCCATGCCTTTTTTTGCTGTAATATCTGTAAAAGATGTGCCACTATAATTTACACCATACGAAATTACAGGCCAACCAAAGTTAGCTCCTTTTTTTATAATATTAATCTCATCGCCACCTTTTGGACCGTGTTCATGTACCCAAATTGCTCCGGTATAAGGATGTTTTATCATGCCTTGCGGATTACGATGCCCGTAGCTGTAAATTGCCGTTTTTGCATTTTTTGTGCTTACAAAAGGGTTATCTTTAGGGATAGAACCATCATCATTTAATCTGTAAATTTTGCCACCATCTCTTGTTATATCTTGAGGGTTTACATCACGCTGTCCGCGTTCGCCCACAGAAAAATATAAATAACCGTCATTATCAAAAGCTATGCGAGACCCAAAGTGTTGGCCACGAGTTGTGTTTGGTGTGGCTTTGTATAAAAGTTCTTTTTCTACTAATGTGTTATTTTTAATTTTTGCACGCATAAGCGCTGTGTTACCGCCGCTGCCTTCACCTTCGGGTGATGCATAAGTAAAATAAATCCAGCCATTATTTTTATAATTTGGGTGAGCTTCTATATCTAAAAATCCGCCTTGACCACGAACATATATTTCGGGTAAACCAGAGATTGAAGTTGTTTTTCCGTTTTTGTAATGAATTAACTCACCAGATTTTTCGGTTATTAAAATACTTCCGTCTGGTAAAAATGCCATTCCCCAAGGGTTAAATAAATCTGGAACAATTAATTCTGTAGTATAATTAATATTAGTGGGCGTTTCGGCAATAATTTCGGTTTCTTTTTGTTGAGCACAGGCCAAACAAGTTATGAACGTAATGAGTATTAAGCTGAGTTTTTTCATAATTAAAATTGATATTTTAAGTTGGCACCGCAAAAATAATTTACGGGATTGCCTGGGTAATAATATCTTGGTGCGCTTGCGCCAAAACCAGTGGCATTTATTAAAATTTGTGATGCATATTTTGTGTTAAAAATATTATTTATGCCAACAAAAATATCGGTTTTAAGTTTTTTGCCTAATGCCTTTTTAAAACCAAATTTACTATGTGTTAGGTTGTAATTTTTTGAATAAAGCGTGTTTGCATCTGTTACTGGTATTTTGCCAACATGTTGAAAATTAATGTTTCCGTATATTCCAAGCATACTATTAAAATCTACAATAAAGTTAAACATATTCTTTGGAACACCGGTTACTTCATTGCCAGAATAATCGTTTTCATCATCTATAAAATCTTTAAACTTATAGTGGTTTAAAGTAAAATTTGAGGTTGTTGCAATTTGAATTTGTGAATTTGAAATAAGTTGATAATTCAAATTAAGTTCTAGGCCATTATGTTGCGTTTTTCCGGCATTTATACCAATGTATTCATCTTCGGAAGTTCGGCGGGCAACCAGTAAATTTTTAACTTGTAAACTGTAAATGGATGAGTTTAATTGAAGCTTATTATTATAAAAGGAATGTCGAGTTCCAATTTCGTAGTCCCAAGCGGTTTCAGGTTTTAGGTCGTTATTTATTTGTCCGTTTGGTAATAAGGTTTCAGATAGTGTTATTGGTGAAAAACCGTGACTTACACTTGCATAAACAGATGTGTTTTTATGAAATTGATGCGTAATGCCCAATTTTGGAGAAAAAATGGTTTTATAATTATATGAGCCCGATTGGTCCGGGTTTTCGTTTGAAGCTGGAAAATTATCTTCTAAATTATACCAAGTCTGATTCAAATTAATGCCAAAGTTTAACACTGTATCATCGTTTATATTTTGGTTGGCTTCAAAAAAAAGATTGAAATAGCTACGATTTTCTTTAAAATTTGAAAGTTCTTCACCTTTTACACTGCCTGTGTTAGGCGGAAAAGATTCATATAAATTTTCAAAAGTTTTGTAAGCGTAATTATCTGTAAATAACTCGATTCCAGTGGTCCATTTTAAGGTGTTTTTAAACAATTTTGTGTTACCAATGGTTCGTGTTCTTATACCAAAAGCCAAATTATCATCGGTTAAAATATTAAAAGGTCTGGGTTCGTAATTGTTTTTAAATGAAGTAAATACACTTGTAATTTGTTTTGTGTTTTTTGAAAACAGATGCTCCCAAGACAACCCGAAGACACCTCGGTTAAAATCTTCATGACCTTGTGAAGCTTCCCATGTAAATGCAGCACTCGTTGGGGTGTTTAAATAGCTATCTTCATCAATCGAGCTTGGTATAAAGGCTTTTAAATCAACATAACTCATTAAAAAATGTAATTCGTTATTTGGGTTTATGTAGTGGTTTGCATTTAAGGTAAGTGTTTGTCTGTTATAGTTGTTATTATCGCGGTAGCCATCATGATCTGTATAACTGTAAATAGCATTTATACCGGTTTTAGTGGTGTTGGTGTTTAATTGAACCAAGTTTTTAAATAAACCAAAAGAACCGAAAGTAAATGTATTTGAAAGTGTACTAGACTTGAAATTTGACGATTTTGGGTTTAATTGAATTAATCCTCCCAGACCAGCACCATAAATACTAGAAACGGCACCTTTGGTAATTTGTAAACTACTAATGCTGCCAAGTTCAAAATCTTCAATATTAGTTTCGCCGCTACCGTTAGTTAGTGGTATATCTTTAAAATAGGCTCTAATTTTTGATGTGCCATATTGATTTCTAGCACCTATACCTCGAATAGATATTTTGTTTGTATTTAACGAGCCAGTTTGCATAAAAACACCTGGCGTTCTGTTTAAAACTGAAACAAAATTAATGTTGTTTGAGCGTTCAATATCTTGAGATGTAATAATGCTGATTGCCGCCGAGGTTAGCTTTAAACTTTGCGGAATTAAATTACTGTTTACAATAACTTCGTTTAATTCTGAAGGGTTTATATTGAGTTTTACAACCTTTTTTTTAAATGTAGATACCTCAATAGTTACCGGTAAATACCCCGACTTTTTAAAAGTATATAAACCTAAAGAGGTTAATTGAAAGGTTCCATTTACATCTGAAAATATTGAGTTTCCTTCTTGAGTTTTAATTATTTCAGCGAAAGCTATAGCTGAGTTTGTTTCGGCATCAATAATTTTTCCATTTATGGTATTTTGAGTGTAACCAAATAAACCTGAAAACAGTAATAAGTAGAGTAGTCTTTTTGTTAATTCCAATGCCAATTTTATTTATTAGCATAAAGGTAGTAATTAAATTAGGGTTTAGTAAAAGTGAAATAAAACAAAAAACCTTGAAATTAAAACTTCAAGGCTTTTATTAAATTAATTTATTCGTTTACCGCATTTTTATAAGCTTCTTTGGCGTGTTTACTTTGCGGATAATATGTGGTGTTTTTTTGTAACAGGGTTTTATATTGCTCTATAAGTCCTTGTTTTTTGCAAACCATAGCGAGTTGATGTATTGTTTTTTCATCAGGAATAACTTTATATCCTAACTGTTTAGATATTTTAATAAGATGCTCGTCTATTAAATTAGGTTCCTTCATTGCGCCTTTTACAGGCAATTGATAATCTTTAAAAATATAACGTATACCGTCGTATTCGGCAGGAATTACAACCGAGCCGTGATCTTCACCTTCGTAGATTTTATAATTGAAACTAAAATTTGCAGGTTCTGGTATTGCATTCAATTTATCAAATAACTTTAAAATGGCTTTGTGATGCGCTTCACCAGAACCAGAATCTGTGGCTTTGGCAATATAAATGCGTTTGTTTTGATGGTTTTTAGTTACCCAGGAATCGCCCATATTGGTTAAAATATTTTCGTTATTCCACCACATGCTTGGGTCTATAGCTAAATAGGCATTGAAATATTCTGGGGTATTAACAAAACAATTTATAGTAGCTAAACCGCCAAAAGAGTGCCCACTTAAAATAGAATAATTAGTAGTTCTGTAGTTACTGTTTACAAAAGGTTTAAGTTCTTTTTCAATAAAATCCATAAAAGCTTTGTTACCGCCACTGGTAGAAAAGTTGGCTCTTTTCCAGTTTTCTGGTGTCTCCATTTTTGTTGGCGTAAGCTCGTTGGTTCTATCTTTTTGCAAAATGGCAACCATTATAATTTCTGGTATGCTAGCATAAACATTACGGGTAAGCCAATCTTGTATTGCCGAAAAGTTTTTAAAATGTGTGTCGCCATCAAAAAAATAACAAACAGGGTAGTTTTTTGGTGCGTAAATAGTGTAGTTGTAACTACTTGGTACGTTAATCCAAACTTCTCTAGTCTCGTTTAAAATTTCAGATTTTAATTCAATTTTTTCACCTAAAACAATACTGTTTTGCGCAGTTATTTTATTTGATGTAATAAGAGTTAATAACAGGTAAATGGTTAGAAATTTATAATTCATGTTATAATTTAAAAGTTAGCTACTTTTTTTAATTGGCTAGGTAAGTAATTGTATTTTCGTTTAAAAGCGGCGGTAAAATGTTGTGGGTTTTTGTATCCAATTTCATACGAAGCTTCCGAAATTGTAAAACCACGTTCGCTAATAAGTTTTTTAGCTTTTTCCATGCGTAAATCTGTAATATAACTAAACACGGGTTTTCTGTAAACACGTTTAAAATTCTGTTTTAGTTTACATTGATTTATTCCTGTTATAATTGAAAGCTCTGGAATTGTAGGCGGATTTTTTAAGTTTTCTTCAATAATTTTACCAGCCTCAATAATTTTTAAGTAGTCTTCTTCTTCAATATTAGTTTCAAAACTACTCTTGTTTTTAAGGTAATTAAAAAGGATGGTTAGTATTTCGGTAACTTTAGACTCTAAGTATATTTTTTTAATACTGTCTTCAAACTTACAATTAATAATATCTTGAATTATACTGTGTAAAATAGGAGTAATAGGTTTGCTTTGTTGCCACATTAAAAACGGAATATCTTTTTTTAATGCTTCGCCGTAAGAAGAACTAGCTTCAGAAAAAGCTTCACCAAAAACACGTTTTAAATAGTCTTTTGTAAAGTTAATTTCTACACTTTTTCTAACAGGGCTGTTATAAGTAAGTGTACCTTTTACTTTAGGTAAGAAAAACAAATTATAATGTCCGTCTGGAATATCAACAGCTAAACTTTTATTGTTTTTGGGTGTGTATTTACTATTGCCTTCAATTTCGAAATGCATTTTCATAAAAGGAAAATCATGTTCTACTTCAACAACAAAAGGCGGGTTAATTTTTTCGTTAATAACCCGTATTTGTATGCCGTTAAGTAAAATTTCTTGAATGTTAAGCTTTAAATCGGGGTTTTCGTAATTTATTTGCTCTTCAATAAGTTCACTAGTTTTCTTATTTAAAGCAAAATGCTTAACTATTTCTTTTTCTGTGTAATAATCGCTTCGGAAAACTGATTTCATAATAATTCTTTTTACGTCTTTTTTAATCCAATTCGCGTTATATTTTTTTTAAACACTTCAAATAAATTTGCATTTATTTAAACTAAATCTAAATAACAAAATTAAATTTTTATTTAACGTAAGTCAAAAAAGCGTGTTAATGTTTAGCTAAAATTTTAATGACTTGCTAAAACCGGATGAAAAAAAGAATATATGACAAAGTATTTATACATCTTACTTTTATGTTCTTGGGGACAAATTAGTTTTGCGCAAAATGCAGAATTAAATGGTGTTGTTTTAGATAATGAAGGCGAACCATTAATAAATGCAACCGTATTTTTTAAAAATACCAGTAATGCTACATATACAGATTTTGATGGGAAATATAAATTAAAATCAGTTTCTGGAACTTATACCTTAGTATGTTCTGCAGTGGGGTATCTTAAGCAAAACATAACTGTTGTTTTAAATGAAAATGAAGCCAAAACCATAAATTTTAACCTAGAAGTAGATCCAGATTACGCACTCGATGATGTTGTAATAATAGGTAAAAGCGAAGTTAGAAAAATTGAAGAATCTGGTTTTAATGCCGTAGCTATTGATGCTAAACCGTTTCATAATGCCACAGTTGGTATGTCGGAACTTTTAGAGCGCGCCTCTGGAGTTAAAATACAAGAAGTGGGTGGTTTAGGCTCTGAAACTAATGTAACCATTAACGGTTTAAGCGGCCGACATGTTCGATTTTTTATAGATGGTATGCCAATGGACGCCATGAGTTCTGCATTCCAAATTAATAATATACCTATAAATTTAGCCGAACGCGTAGAAGTTTATAAAGGTGTGGTTCCTGTTAATTTTGGGTCTGATGCTTTAGGTGGCGCCATTAATATTGTAACTAAAAAAGCCGAAGGCTCTTACGTAGATGCATCGTATTCTTACGGTAGTTTTAACACGCATAGAAGTTTTGTAAACGCCGGATATACTTCAAAAAGTGGTTTTACTGCTCAAATTAGTGCGTTTCAAAATTATTCGGATAACGATTATTATGTAGATGCGACTATAAAAGATTTTGAAACTAATTTATTATCGCAAGAAACTCAAAGCGTAAGACGTTTTCACGATGTGTATCACAATGAAACGGTTATAGCCAAAATAGGGTTAGTAAATAAGCCGTTTGCAGACCAATTATTATTTGGTTTTTCTTTAGGGCATGAGTACGACGAAATTCAACATCCTGCATATTTAAATTTAGCATTTGGTGAAAAGTACCAAACTTCTACACTTATTATGCCCTCTTTTTTATATAAGAAAGACGATTTATTTATTAAAAACCTAGATTTTAGCTTTGCTGCAAATTATAATTTTGGAGGCGGACATAATTACGATTTATCCGATAGAGAATACAATTGGTTAGGCGAGTGGGAAACTTCTAAATCGCTGGGAGAAAGTAATTATTCCGATTTTATTTATGAAGACAATAACGGAACCATAAACTTTAATTTAGATTATCAAATAAATGAAACGCATAAGTTAACCGTTAATAATATTTATAACTTCTTTTCGCGTGAAGCCGATGAAAGAAAAGCTGAAGATGATTATATAAACGATGAACCTCGAGTTAATAACCGAACTGTTTTAGGTGTTGGTTTAACTAGCGATTTTTCATCAAAATTTAGTACATCGGTATTTGGTAAAGTATATTCTTATCATGCCTCTGCTTTATTAAACTTATCGCAGCAAAATGGAATCGATAATTTTGAAATTGTTACCAATGGAGATACTAAATTTGGTTATGGTTTTACAACAACTTACTTTTTAAATGATAATTTACAACTTAAAGCTAATTTTGAAAACACCTGTCGTTTACCTGTAAGCGACGAGTTATTTGGAGCCGTTTTTGGTTTTTATGTAGCCAATTTCGATTTAAAACCAGAAACCAGTCGTAATTACAATTTAGGTTTCAATTACAATGCCAATATTTCTAATAGCAGTGTTTTGGGGTTCGATGTAAATGCATTTTATCGCTATACTTCCGATTATATTCGGTTAAATATTACCTATTCTCAAGGCGAAGGGACCTACGAAAATACCGAACTCGTGAAAACACCAGGAATAGACATGGAAATGCGCTATTCTTATAAAAGTCGTTTTACATCTGGCGTAAGTTTTTCGTATTTAGAACCTAAAAATTACACCGAAGGTTCAACCTATTACAAATCTACATTACCAAACCAGCCAACTATGTTTGGGCAATTTAATGCATCGTATTTTGTAAATAATTTTTGGCTAGACCAAAGCAAATTAAGTTTTAATTATACGTTGCAATATGTAGATTCTTTCTTATACGATTACGATGCATATCAAGCATCAAACAGAGCAGAAGTACCCGAACAAGTAAGTCACGATTTCTTTTTAACCTATAGCTGGAAACGTGGTAAATACAACCTCTCTCTAGATTGTAAAAATATACTAGACGAAAAACTTTACGACAATTATAGCTTACAAAAACCTGGACGCAGTTTTTCTGTAAAGCTTCGATATTTTCTTGATAAACTTTAAATTACTAATATATAAATTATGAAAACACCTATTAAATATTTAAAATTTGCTGTTATAATAGCAGCGTTAAATGTTGTTGCTTGTTCTAGCGACGATAATTCTGGAGGTAGTGATGACGATGATGATACAACAGTAACATCAACTTACGTTATTGCAGCATCATCTAGTGAAAACGATTATATTGTTTCTGGAGATGATATTTCTGCAAGTGCTGTTTTTGATGCAACATCGGTAGATGCTGTACAATCACCAGGAGATAGAATTTGGTCATTTTACCAAGATCAAGTTTTATACGGTTTCTTGTATAACCAACAAGATGCAGGTACTACAGCTTCATATATTTTAAATGAAGATGGTACAATTACCAAAAGAAACGAACTTGCCCTAGATGTATCAACCCATATAAAAGAAGAAGTTGGAGATTATTTAATTTTAGGATATTCAGATAGATTATCTGATACTTCTACAGATCAATTAGGATATTTCCATAAAGTAGATCCAACAACAGATGTTTCAACAGAGTTTACTATTGTAACAGACGATTTACTTGAAGAAGGCGAAGCGGCTTACTTTACAGATTTAGCATACTATGAAGGTTATATTATTGCTGGAGCAAGAAGTATAAATTCAAGTGGATTTACTTCAGATTATTATAACAATACTTACGTAGTTGTTTTTAATGATGATTTTACCTTAAATCAAGTAATTAAGGATGAAGGAAGAACAGGTTTTGTTGCAGGACAAAAATACTCGCAAGGCGACACTGGTTTAGAGGTTGTAGATAACGGTGATTTATACGTGTTCTCTTCAGGGCAAACAAGTTATGCAGATCAAGATTTAGTTACTGTACCTTCAGGAATATTAAAAATTAACCAAGGTGATTTTGCTTTTGATGACGATTATTTCTTCAACATAACAGAAGCTTCTGGTGGTTATAACTTATTCAGAACGTATTACATGGGAGGAAGTACTTTTATCCTAGCTATGTACCCTGGTACAAACGCCGATGCAACTTTTGGAATTGATGCCGATCGTTTTGCGGTAGTTGATGTTGAAGCAGAAACTTTTACATGGGTAACTAATTTCCCTGAAGATGCTTTACCAAACTGGGAATTTAGAACACCTTACGCAGATGTAGATAACGGTAGATTACTAATTACAGCAGTGCCAACCGAAGGCGAAAACTATTTATACGAAATAGATGCAGCAACAGCAACGGCAACACAATTGTCTAGTATTGAAGCTGAAAGTGTAAAAATTATAGGAAAACTATCGGTTACAGAATAAAAAAATAAATCATAACCTTTTTCATAAATAGCTCCAACTTTTAAGGTTGGGGCTATTGGTTATTTTAAATATTACTTTTTTTGAACGTCATAAAAAACTATAATACGTTAAAATTATTTGGGTTAGCAGCTTTAGTACTTGTCTTGGCTATTGTGTCTTTATTTATAGGTGTAAAAAACATTTCACCATTACAAGTGTTAAACTGGAACAAGCAAGAAGTAATGTTGCTTACCATAAGTCGTTTTCCAAGAACTATTGCATTAGTAATTACCGGTGTTGGAATGAGCATTTGTGGTTTAATAATGCAACAAATCACTCAAAATAAATTTGTATCGCCAACAACATCAGGAAGTTTAGATGCAGCTAAACTAGGTATTTTAACAACCTTAATTGTAATACCTCAAGAACAAGCATTAGTTAAGTTAATAGTGTCGTTTTTAGTAACGTTTTCGGCAAGTTTATTATTTATAAAAATCATAAATAATTTAAAACATAAAAGTATAGTTTTTGTACCTATTGTAGGATTACTTTTTGGAGGCATTATAAACTCAATAACGTCGTTTTTTGCCTATAAATTTAATATTGTACAAGATGTTGGGGCTACTCGCGACATGTCTGGTTCGTGGTTAATGGGCGACTTTTCTGGAATTTTACAGGGCAATTACGAGGCTGTTTATTTATGCTTGCCAGCTGTAGTAATAACTTATGTTTATGCCAGTAAATTTACGGTTATAGGTATGGGTAAAGAAGTATCTTTAAATCTAGGTTTAAACTATAGCTCTGTTTTAAATATTGGTTTATTATGTGTGTCGTTAACTATAAGTGCAATTGTTGTTACTGTTGGAATAATTCCGTTTTTAGGTTTGGTAATCCCTAATATTATAAGTCATTTTAAAGGTGATAATTTAAAAGCTACTTTGCCATATACCGCATTATTTGGAGCTGCTTTTTTATTGGTTTGCGATATCATAGGACGATTAATAATTTTTCCTTTTGAAGTGCCCATTGGTTTAATGATAGGACTTGTTGGCGGTTTTAGTTTTTTAATCTTATTAATAAAAAAACAATGACAGCCATAACCAAAAAAATGAGTATTCTGTTGCTTTTAACCTTGGGGTTAATTGCTTTGTTTTTGTTTATAGGTTTGCCAAATAATTGGGATTATGCTTTAGAAAAACGAAGTGTGAAAATTGTGGCTATTATTGTGGTGTCGTGCGCTGTGGCAACGGCATCAGTAATATTTCAAACATTAACAAGTAACCGTATTTTAACACCATCTATTATGGGGTTTGAAGCGGTTTATTTTCTGTTTCAAACGGTAATAATCTTTATTTATGGCGATAAAACATTTCGTGTAATAAATCAGGAAAATAACTTCTTTTTATCAATTTTATGCATGCTACTTTTCGCTTTTGTAATTTTTAAGCTGCTATTTAAAAAAGAGAAAAATAACTTATACCTGCTCTTATTAATTGGTTTGGTATTGGGCACGCTGTTTCAAACGGTGAGTTCTTTTTTACAACTAATTATAGATCCTAATGAGTTTTTAATGCTTCAAGGCAGTTTATACGCGTCGTTTAATAGTATTAATTACGATTTATTGTGGTACGCTAGTGGTACCTTATTACTATGTTTTGGTGTTGTGTTTTGTTTCACAAATCACTTAAACGTGATGTTATTGGGTCGAGATCAATCTATTAATTTAGGTGTAAATTATTTTAAAAAAACACAGTTGTTTTTATTTTTAATAGCGATTTTAGTTTCGGTGTCAACAGCTTTAGTTGGCCCAATTACTTTTTTAGGCGTTTTAGTAACAAATTTAACTTACGAGCTTTTTAAAACATATAAACATCAAATTTTAATTCCGGCATGTTGTATGGTTAGTGTTGTTTCAATATTACTCGCGCAATATGTTGTAGAAGAAGTGTTTCAATATAATTCTACCATAAGCATCATTATAAACTTTGTAGGTGGTATTTACTTTATGTACTTACTTTTTAAAGCAAAAAAGCTATGATTTCACTAAAAAACATAACAAAAACATATAAAAATACACCAGTTGTAAAAAACGTAACGTTAGAGTTGCCTAAAGGAAAAATAATATCATTAGTTGGTAGTAATGGCGCTGGAAAAAGTACGCTTTTAGGTGTTATAGCTCGAGTTTTAAATCCAGATGATGGTCAAATTATTATAAACGAAAGAAATATTGAAGACTATAAAACACGGCTTTTAGCGCAGCATATTTCAATTTTAAAACAATCCAATCATTTAAATTTAAAACTTGCGGTAAAGGAATTAGTTGCTTTTGGGAGGTTTCCATATTCACAAGGAAAATTAAATACCACAGACCAAGAGAAAATTAATGAAGCTCTAACTTTTTTGGAGTTAGATGATTTAAAAGATAGATATGTAGATGAGTTGAGTGGCGGACAAAAACAACGTGTATTTCTAGCTATGGTTGTAGCTCAAGATACCGATTATATTTTGCTCGATGAGCCTTTAAATAACCTTGATATGAAGCATTCTGTACAAATAATGAAAACCTTGCAGGCACTTTGTAAACAAAAGGGTAAAACTATAATTATGGTGGTTCACGATATAAATTTTGCTTCACAATATTCACATTATATCGCAGCATTAAAATCTGGTGAAATTAAATATTTTGGTAAAACTCAAGATATAATTGAACCCAAAAAACTAAAAGATGTATTCGATATAGATTTCGAAATTTTAGAACATAACAATAAAAAAATTTGTAACTATTTTAATTAAATAACAATGTATAAATCAATAAAAAATAAAGCAATAATTCTTTTAAGCGCGATGGTTTTGGTTGCTTGTAAAAACAAAGTAAAACAGGACGAAGCTAATAAACCTGCTAAAGAAACCGTAACTATAACTCATAAATTAGGAACTGTAAATGTGGTTAAAAACCCTAAACGTGTGGTTGCTTTAAATTATTCGTCTTTAGAAAATTTAGATGAATTGGGTATTAATGTTATTGGTATTCCTAAAAGTCATGTGCCAAAGTATTTACAATCTTATAAAGATGACGAAAGTGTTGCTAATCTAGGAACCATTTTCGAAATAGATTTTGAGAAACTAAATAGTTTAGAACCCGACGTTATTTTTATGTCTGCCAGAATGGAGAAGCATTACGCAGAACTTTCTAGAATTGCTCCAACTATATTTTTAACATCAGACCCAAGTGATTTGTTAGGGTCTTTCGAAACTAATATTTCAATTTTTGGTAAGTTGTTCAATAAACAAGAAGAAACAAATAATTTAGTAACTAGGGTAAATCAAAAGGTAGAAACTTTAAATGCTAAAGCGCAAGCATCTGGAAAAACAGCTTTAATCATTTTATTTAATAATGGTAAATTTAGTGCCTTTGGAAAAGCATCACGCTTTGGCGTTATTCATAATTTATTTGGTTTTAAGGAAGCTTTAGAAAATTTATCTACAAACAGACACGGACAAGCGGTGTCAAATGAATTGATACAAGAAGCCAATCCCGACTACTTGTTTATTGTAGATAGAAGTGCTGTAGTTAATAAAAAAGCAACTAATAAAGCTGAAATTGAAAATGCTTTAATACAACAAACAAAAGCTTACAAAAACGGAAATATTGTTTATCTAGATCCTGAAGCTTGGTATTTATCTGGCGATGGTATTGCATCTTTCGAGATTATGATTAACGATGTAAATATTAATTTTTAAAAACTTTTTATGTCTAAAATTGTTCAAGATGTATTTACAGTAGTTTCAAAAAACTTTGTAACACCAAATTATATTCGTGTTGTGCTCACAGGCAATGTAAGTTTGTTTAAAGGTGCAACCTTAGGCGATAACAATAAAATATTTATTCCACCAAAAGGCATGAAAAAGGTACACATGCGAAGTTATATTGAAGAAACCAACGAATGGATTTTACCAGAATTAGCCGTAAGACCATTTATGCGCACTTATACAAACCGTGCAATTAATTTTGAAACTAACGAATTGGTTTTAGAATTTGCAAACCATGGGGAAGAAGGGCCAGCATCGGCTTGGGCAAATGCAGCACAAATAGGAGATGAGTTAGGTGTAGCCATGAAAATAAGCGGTAAACAGCTCTTTCCAGAAGTTAGTAATTATTTGCTCGTAGGCGATGCTACGGCAATACCAGCTTTAAGTGTAATTTTAGAAAACCTGCCTTCAACTGCAAAAGGGAACTGTATAATTGAAGTTAAAACTGAAGAAGACAAGCAAAGCTTAAAAACCAAAGCCGACATTAATTTTAAATGGATTTATAATGAAAACCCCGGCGATGGAAATGCATTATTTGAAGCAGTAAAAGCAGTAGAACTTCCAGAAACTTCAAAGTTTGGTTTTGTAGCTTGCGAATTTGCAACTGTAAAACAGATTAGAACTTATTTAAGAAAAGAAAAGCAATGGGAGCAAAATGAACTATTTGCTTACTCTTACTGGAAAAAAGGAATGGCAGAAAACGAATCGGCAAAAGATAGGCAAAAAGAAAAAGCCAACTAAATTTTGTAATTATAATAAATAACTTATATTTGCACCCCGTAATAATAAAAGGGCTTTAATTATAATTATTAAAACTACTTTTTTTATTCTTCGGGGTGTAGCGTAGCCCGGTTATCGCGCCGCGTTTGGGACGCGGAGGTCGCAGGTTCGAATCCTGCCACCCCGACAAATATGGAAACCATATTAAATTAAAACCTTGTAAATTGTATGATTTACAAGGTTTTATGTTTTTTAGGTGTTCATATAAATTGAATTAATATGGTTTAATTCGGTTAACAATTCGGTTAACAGTTTGCAAAGTAAAAAAGTGTTAACCGAATTGGATCTTAAAATTCTGTAATTGAGATAGTTGATTTGACTTTCGTCTTGAATAAATGTTTAACAAAAAAGGCGACAACTATGCAATCACATCTAACATTTACCCAATCCTTTTGGGTAAGTACTTCTCGTATAAAAAATAATGAAGTTTCTGTTTATTTACGCATAACTGTAAATGGAAAGCGGGCAAACATCAGTTTACATCGTAAAGTAGATTTATCCCTATGGGATCCAACAAAAGGAAGAGTAAAAGGAAACAACCATGAATCCCGTTTACTAAATCGGTATCTAGACGAGGTTAAAAACAGAATATATCAAGCTCATGATGAGCTTGTAAAGGAAAAAGTCATTTTGTCGGCGCAATCCATTAAAGTGCGCTTTTTAGGAGAAGACAAAGAAGAATACACTTTGCTCACATTAGTGGAATATCATAATACACAAATGAGTGTGTCTTTAAGTTATGGCACCTTAAAGAATTACTTTACGACGCATAAGTATATTAAACTATTTCTAAACAAAAAGAAACTACAGGACATCTATTTATCGCAACTTACATTTCGTTTTCTGGTAGACTTTGAAAAGTTTCTGCGAACCTATGAGCCGATAGACCATCAAAAAAAGATGCAGAATAATACCGTTATGAAACATATACAAAGGCTTCGAAAAATGGTAACCTTGGCCTATAAAATGGAGTGGATAGAAAAAGACCCTTTTATAAAGTTCAAGCCCACATATATCAAAATTGAACGCGAATTTTTAAGTGATGATGAATTACAAGCTATTGTTGATAAAAACTTCGGAATTGAGAGGTTAGATTTGGTAAAAGATCTGTTTCTTTTTAGCTGTTATACAGGACTATCCTACATAGACGTTATGCAGTTAAGTGAAGATAATTTAGTTATCGGAATTGATGGTGGGCAATGGATAATAACGAGTCGACAGAAAACAAACCATAAAGTTAAAATACCCATGCTACCAATTGCAGAAGCATTAATCAACAAATATAAGGATGATATAAAAACCAAACACACAAAATTAAAAATATTTTAGCCAATAAATTGGTTATTTTTACACAAAACCCCTATATTTAACCAATATAATGGTAATAATATGTTAGAGGTAATAACAATAAAAGAGGTGAAAATTAAGATTGGTGAGGCGTGTAAAGCACTTCGTAAATCAAACAACCTGTCTCGAGAAGATTTGGCGGAGGCTCTAGAGGTCTCAAGCACAACCATTCAAAACATCGAAAATGGTAAAAATGCAACACTCGACAATGTATTAAAAGTAGCAAATCATTTTGGGCTATTGCAAGCTATTACTAAAGAAATAGATAAAACCATAACAAACCAAAACAATATATCACTCTATTAATAAATGGCCAGAGATAAAATTATAGAGCTTATGGCGTTTGGCCTAGAAATAGGAAAATTAGGCTACGATCCAGATCAAGGCAAATCCGTTTTTCAATACAACCCCGAATTCTTAGATTCGGGTAAGTATTCAAAACTATTTCCCTTTATTTTCAAACGTACTAAACAAGCGCAAGTATTCACAGAATACCAACAGGATACCTTTCAAGGCTTACCGCCTATGATTGCCGATTCCTTACCGGATACTTTTGGGAATATAATATTCCAAGAATGGCTTACCTCACGAGGAATTCAAAAAGTAACGCCGCTTGAGCAACTGGCCTATGTGGCAGACCGTGGTATGGGCGCACTAGAATATAAACCGGTCAAAGAGTTGCCTAATGCTACTAAGGTTAACTTGGATGAGGTAATTACTATTTTAGAAAAAGTTCTTAAACTAAAAGAAGACACAACAGGTAAAAACCTCAGCGAATTAGCCCTACTTAATGTATTCAAAATAGGAACCTCAGCGGGTGGGGCAAGACCTAAAATATTAATATCTGAACATAAAGAAACTGGGGAAATTATTGCTGGTGATAGAGCATTTAGCGACGCCTATAATCACTATTTAGTAAAATTACATATGGATGATGGCGATGGGTATAATAAAGAAAAAGTAGAATATGCCTATTACCTATTGGCCCAAGAAGCAGGCATAAATATGATGCCATCAAAGCTTATAGAAAACAAACATTTTGCAACCCTTAGATACGACAGACAAAACGGTGAAAAACAGCACGTGCTTACAGTAACTGGTTTAACGGGGTGGGACTTTAAAAGTCAACCTGAAAATTCATCCTATGAAAATGTTTTCAAAGTTGCCTTAAGTCTAGAAGTGCCTCATAAAGATATACAGCAACTATTCAAACGTATGGTGTTTAATCTTGTGTTTAAGAATGTAGACGACCATTTAAAAAACCATAGCTTTATCTATAATAAAGATAATAATACCTGGAATTTAGCCCCCGCATACGATCTAACTTATGCCCTAAATCCGCTATTCACGTTTAAAACCACCTCCAGAGCCTTATCTATTAACGGTAAACGCACAAATATTACAATAAAAGACCTATTAACTATGGCCGAGGAGTTTGCTATTAAAAACCCTAAAGGAATTATTAAACAGGTCCATGCCCTAATTCCACGATGGTCAGCACTTGCAACGGAGTTAGAAATACCCGAAAAGATTACTAAAGCCATTCAAAAAGAATTAACAGTAATAGAATATAGCAAGTAAATCACACGCGCATATTTAAGGGAAAACAGACCAAACGAAACCAATTAAGTAACGCATGTCATTCATAAAAATAGCTATAGATCGAGGGAGAATTTATCCGTCTCTAAAGCCTCCATGTCATTTGCCATAGAAAACTAGAAATCATTCCAGTCCCTTGATCTAAAGTAAATTCAAAACCTAGTCCAATTCAATCAGAAGTATCCATTATATAAATCCAACTATGATTAAACATATTAAGACTTCAAGCACTACTAAAAAATATGTAATGATAGATTTTTTCAACTTCATATTTAAGTTAGGTTAAAATAAAACTAATAAAAATTAATGTGTATTGAAGTATTCTTCTTGTTTTATTAGAAGTTAAATTAAAATAATATGTATAATTAAAACTTTTTTCTTAGTTACAATTAATAATTTTTTTAATTGTACTGATGTTAATTTTTTTTTATTTTACTCATTTTTATGCAAGAGACTAAACAAATACCTATAATAGATTTATTTGCTGGCCCTGGAGGTCTTGGAGAGGGCTTTATGGTATTAAAAAACAAAGAAAAAAAATCAGTTTTTGATATTAAACTTTCCATAGAAAAAGATATAAATGCGCATAAAACACTAACATTAAGAAGTTTTTATAGACAGTTCGTGAAAAAGAATAAATCTGTTCCTCAACAATATTATAATGCTTTAAAAGAAGCTGATTTATCAAAAAGGGAAGTTCTTATTGAAGAAATGTTAGATAATTATGATGAGGGGTATATTGCGAGAAAGGAAGCTAGACTAATCGAATTAGGTTCTAAAACATGGACTGCAAAAAAAGTAGATCAAATAATTAAAGATCAATTAAAAGGAAACAAGGATTGGGTATTAATTGGAGGTCCTCCTTGTCAAGCTTATTCAAATGTTGGACGCTCAAGAGTTGGAGGAATAAATAAGGAAGATCATCGTGTTTATTTGTATCAGGAATATCTCAGAATCATTAAAAAGCATAAGCCTGCTGTTTTTGTAATGGAAAACGTCAAAGGTCTTTTATCTGCTAAAGTAGATAATGAAAAAGTTTTTGACTGGATGAAACGAGATTTAAAAGTCAGTAATAATTACGAAATACATTCATTAGTAAAGCCTGTCTCTAAAGATTCAGATTTTTTAATAAAATCAGAGAAGTATGGTATTCCTCAAAAGCGTCATAGAGTAATTCTTTTGGGAATTAGAAGAGGTTATAGTCATAAGGGAGAATATTTGAAAGAGAAAACTGAAGTTACACTGAAATCAGTTATTGGTAATTTACCAAAAGTTAGAAGTGGATTAAACAGAAGTTTCACTCATTACCATTTAAATGAAGTTTATAGAAATGGCAAACCTAAGCGATTATATAAAAATCTACCTGACACCAGTGAAAATTGGCTAAAGGAAATGTCAAAAAACATAAAGCAAATTAAGTTATGGGGTGAATTGGAATTAAACGGACTCGCTAATGGTCCAAAAGAAATAGAATTTGGTACTGGCGCTGAGTACCTAAAATCCAACAATTTAATATCTACAAGTCATATATTAAAAGATTGGTATACAGACAAACGATTAAAAGGAGTAATAAATCATGAGTCTCGTTCACACTTAACTCAAGATTTAATGAGGTATTTATTTGCAAGTTTATACGTTGAAAAACATAATAGATTTCCACGCTTAAACGATTATGCTGAACACAGTAAAGATCTTCTTCCGGATCATGCGAATGTTGCATCTGGTAAATTTGCGGATAGGTTTAGGGTACAAGTGCCTGACAAACCTGCAACTACAATAACTAGTCATATATCAAAAGACGGACATTATTTTATTCACTATGACCCATCTCAATGCAGATCCCTAACTGTCAGGGAAGCTGCACGTATACAAACTTTCCCTGATAATTATTTATTTAGAGGAACTAGAACAGCACAATATCATCAAGTAGGCAACGCTGTCCCTCCTTATCTAGCTTATCAAATTTCTTCGATTGTATATAATATTTTAAAATCATAGAGTTTTCTATATGAGAATAGTAAATACTAAAATTAAAAGTGAAGATGCATCTCCAAATCCAGAGTATCTAATAAAATCTATAGCAGAGCAAGGGTATAGTTTAGAAACTTCTTTAGCTGATTTAATGGATAACTCTATTTCTGCAGAAGCTAATAAAATAGAAGTCTTGATTGACACAGATTCTGAGCCTTTTAAATTGTTTTTAGCTGACAATGGCCAAGGAATGACAGAAGAGGAATTAAGCAGCAATATGCAGTTTCCAAGTAATTCCCCTGAGGATTCTAGGTCAAATTCTGACTTAGGGAGATTTGGTTTAGGGATGAAAACGGCATCCTTTTCACAAACACGAAAATTTACAGTTTTATCAAAAAAGAAAGGTGACAACAAATATTATGGTAGAACTTGGGATGTTGATTTTTTGAAAGCTAATGGATGGAAAATAATTATCAATTCAGATGAGGAAGTTGCTAGATTAATGTATCAATATAACCAGTTATCTAAAGAATTTTTAAAAAGATTTGATGATTATGAGCCTAACACTATTGTCATTTGGGAAGGTCTTTACAAGTTTGAGAGTTATTTAAAAGAAGGCAATAGGAAAGAGGCTTTAAAAAAAGAAATAACTGAGGTAACTTCTGATTATTTAGCATTGGTTTTCCATAGGTTTATGGAAAAAGATAACAATCCATTAAAAATTAGAATTAACAATACAATTGTTAGCCCTTTCAATCCTTTCCCAGAAGAAGAAAAGGATTTTAGACAAATCGAGCCTAAACAGAGTTCGTTTAGATCAGATGTAATAAAAATTGAAGGTTTTGTACTTCCGTCAAGAGCAATCACAGAAAGCAAAAAAGGCCTTACTAAATGGACGACAACATATCGAGGATTAATGGACATGGAAGGTCTTTATATCTATCGAGCTAACAGAATTATATTATTTGGAGGCTGGAATGGAATTGTTAAGAAAGCTCCTAGGCTGCAATTAGCAAGATTAAGAGTTGAAGTAGGTAATAGTGTAGATCATTTACTCCATCTAAATGTAGCCAAGTCACAGATAGTAGTACCACACGAACTTAGAAATGCTTTTGAAGATTATATTGGAGAATTAAAAATAGAAGCTGAAAGAGAATATTACAACAGAGGAATTAGGAAATTCTCTGGCACAAAAACTCAAAACCACGTTCAATTATTTGAACGCGGCTACTCAAACAAAGGTTCAATATTAGAAGTTAACAACAACTTTCCTCTCGTAAGAAATCTTAAAGATTCTCTTGATAAGAAACAAAAATCTCAATTAAATCTTCTCCTAAGAATGATTAACACTAGAGTTAATAATATTAGACATGTTCATGAAGAAAAAGAATTTATGGGTATCGAGGAAAAAGATGGTATTAGCCTAGAAGAACTGTATAATAATATTTTAGAATTATTAACTAGTGGAATTTCAAAAGAAATGATTAAGGAAGAAATAATTCCTCATCTAGGATTTAAATACGCTTCATTACCTGATGTTATAAAATCAATATTTAAATAAACAAATTAATGAACTATATAGATGTTTTTAAACAAATTATAAAAGAAGAAGTTAGTAAGTCCATAGTGGACAAAAGGTTCATTGATGATTTATTCCATCAAATAAAAGAATCGGTTATTAAGACAGCTAAACTTTTACGTCTTCCAGAGGTAGATGAAACTACTCTAAAAAGTTATTTTGAAACTGCAAAAAATGAATATCTATCGGTTAACCCAATTGATCCAGGAATTAGTCACTCTTTAACGAAAGAAGGTTTCAAAACATGGCTAAATGATAAAAGAGAAAAAGAAATAACCTGGGACTATTCAAAAAGATATTTTGAACACTTAAAAAAAACTGGAAGATCTGAAAAAGTTGTCAAGGAAACGGAAGATTCTAGTTTTTCTATCCTTGGTAAAATGGCTGACCCTAAATCAAAAAATCCAATTTACAATAAGGGTCTTGTTGTTGGTGCTGTTCAATCAGGTAAAACTGGAAATTTTAATGCTGTAATAAATAGAGCTATAGATGCTGGTTACGAAATTGTAATTGTGCTTGCTGGTATTATGGAAGATTTAAGAAGTCAAACTCAAGAAAGAATAGAAAAGGACGTAATCGGTGAAGGAAAAATAGATTCCGGTGAACCAACTGGAACTAAGGGAGTTGGTAAAATTAGACGATTTGGTGTTAGAGGTGACGATAAGGTTATACAGATAAAATCGCTTACCTCTGAAAGTAAAGATTTCAGTAAAGCTGTTAAGGAACTTGATCATACGTTAAATGACAAATATGTGCTTGTGTGTAAAAAAAATGTCAGTGTATTAAAAAATCTAATAATATGGCTACATAATTCTTTAGAAGAAGGCAAGGACAAGCATAATATTCCACTGTTAATAATCGATGATGAAGCAGATAATGCATCATTAAATAATATGGGTGCGAAAGGAAGAAATTATGCCAGTAAAACAAATGGGCACATTAGAGCTATTTTAGAACTATTCCATGTAAAGTCTTATTTAGGCTATACTGCAACACCATTTGCTAATGTTTTACAAGATCGAAATGAATATCCTGAAAATGATTGGGAAATTAAATATAAGTTTAAAGGAGATGATGTTGAAAAACAGCTAAAAAGAGTCGATAATATATTTCCTGATGATTTTATCGAGTTATTAAATCCACCATCAAATTATGTGGGAGCTAAGCAAATATTTGATACAGTCATGCCAATAGATAATCAAACAGATGACAATGAAAAAATCCCTTTAGTCGCGCCTGCTGTAAATGATTACATAGATAATTTTCCCTCTAGACTTTATCAAAATGATGATGAAGATATTGTTGGTGTAGAAAATATTAGAAGCAGGAGTGAATGGGATGAAAAATTTGGATTTGGTGGTTATTTAGATTTTGATTCTTATACAGATTACAGGAAAGAGACTTGGGCTTCTCGAAAAGAAGATGATTTTCCAAAAGAATTGCCGGAATCATTAAAGACAGCAATTAAGTGTTACATCATTGCCTTGACTATTCGAGAAACAAGGATACCAAGCATGGTTAATTCAGATCTATATCAACCTCATAACACCATGCTCGTTCATGTTTCAAGATTTACATTTTGGCAGAACACAACCAAGAAGTTGATCGATGAATATGTTAATGAAATTGTTTCTAAAATTAATAACGACAAACCTAATAGTTCAACTTCAATATATACGGAATTGAAAAAATTATGGTATAGTCCTTATGGTTTTGCGCATATTGTTGAAAATATTAAAAGTTATTTACCAAAAGGATATGACGATGAATTTATGAAGCCTATAGTGTTTGATTCATTAATTCCTGTTTTTATCGACGCAGTAAAAGGTATAGAGGTAAAAGCAATAAATAGTTTTACTAAAGATAAATTAGAATACCCAAAGAATTCACCAAAAAAATACATCGCAATTGGTGGAAATAGGCTCTCAAGAGGATTTACTCTAGAAGGACTTACTATCAATTACTTCATTCGAGTTACTAACTATTCAGATGCCTTACTTCAAATGGGTAGATGGTTCGGCTACAGACCTGGATATCTAGATTGCTGTAAAATATTTACTACACAAGATTCTCTTGAAAAATTTAATGATACAACTCTGTGTATTGAGGAACTAGAGACTGAGTTTATCAAAATGGAAGAGCAAGGAAAAACACCTCAAAACTTTGTATTGCGTGTAAAAAAACACCCAGGCACTCTTAAAATTACAAGACCCTCAATTTTGAAAAATGCTGTTGAAGTTAAATGGTCTTATCAAGATTCCTTAGTAATGACCACTCAATTAAAAGTGGATAAAAATAGCATAGTCAATATTTGGGATAATTTCAAGAACAACATTGCGCCAAAATTTCACAAGAGTGAAAAAAAAGATATTCTTATTTATAGAACTGATGCAAATGAGGTTATAAATATTTTAAAAACCCAACCGAACAATTTTAATGATAAGAATCCTGAACATTTAACTAAGTTTATTGAATTATGTAATGAAAGAGGATATTTAAATAATTGGACAATTGCATTAAAAATTACTGGTTCATCTAAACCTGGTTTATCCAAAGAATTAGTTGGTCTTAGTAACGATTTAGATTTTGGACACGTTGAATTAGCCAGAAGATCTGGTCCGAAAAATAAAAATGACAAAGATTTATTTTTCAATAAAAAACTATTTAGAGCCAGTAGTAAAAGTGCAAATATCATATCCTCTAATGAGGATATGTCAATATTACTATCTGACAATCAAAAGGATCAGGCCAAAGAAAATTTTTACAAGTTTAAGGCAACTGAATATAGGCGAAAAGATAAGACCATAACAAAGGAGATAGCTGAACAAAAAGCGAAAAAGCACAAAACTATACCAGAAAGATATTATAGGGAGAAAATGAACGAAACAGAAGGACTTCTTATGATTTATTTATTTGATGCTAGATATTCATTCAATCAACGTGGCGTTGATGAAACTTTAAAAGAGGAATTTAAAGACTATATTATTGATAATGAACTTACTGATGTGATTGATAATACACCGTTAGTTGGTTATGCTATTGAATTTCCTCCTATTCAAAATGATCCAGGAGGAACATATTTGCAAGGGGATTATGAATTAGATCTTGACGAAGAAGCAAGCAATGAAATAGATGATGAATTAGAAGGAATTATTGATATAACAGAAATTTAGATGAATAAGAATGAATTAAATTCTAAATGGGAGAATATCGCATCTTTCAAAAATAAAAAAGGCTACAAGGCTCTAAGAATTACTGCGGTAAGTATACCAGATCTTTTTTTAGCGACAGATGAAGATGGTCACAGGTGTTTACTACTTTTTTTACCCAAAAAAGTGGATGTAAAACTCAAAGGAGTAGATAAGAGTAAATTATTAATTTCATTTCTGCCATCAAAAGGAATAGTGCTGATAAAATTAAAAGATTTTGATTTTAAAGATTTATTTGATGATTTGATTTTATCAATTTACTCAAAAATCAATCTTATCTCTAAACCAGTCCAAGCATCTGAAGAATTTATAAAGACGTTCTATAAATGGGCTTTATTTTTTGAAGATAAAAAAGTAAAAAAACTGGGAGAAGAACTAATACAGGGTTTGTTTGGTGAATTGTTTGTTTTAAGTCAATATTTAAATGAATCAAATCCATCAAATATTAATTCTATACTTGATTCTTGGAGAGGACTTTATGATGCTGCCAACGATTTTGAATTTGATTTAAAAAATATTGAGGTAAAAACTAAAAAAGAATCAACCCGATTCGTGAAAATTTCTAGTGAATACCAATTGGAAAAAGTATTGGATAAGGATTTAGAATTAGTAGTAGTCTCTGTGAAACTAGATTTAATTGAAGGTAAATCAATACATGACATGCTTCTAGAAATTGTAAAACAGGTAAGAGAAAACCTTGGTGATTTATCAATATTGTATCAAGCATTAAATCAAAAAGGACTAACTCTTGAAAATTTAAAACAATATAACAATTATAGATTCATTGTTACAAAAACAGAATCATTGAATGCTGGTCATGATGATTTCCCAAAGCTATCAATATCTAATATTGTAAGTGAAGTTTCGAATTTGAAATATATGTTAAGAGTAACACAGTTGAATCAGTTTTTAATTGAATCAAAAAAGTATTAAATGATTTTAGAGGAGTATTTTAATTATAGAAATGAATTGTTAGATCAATCAAAAGATGATGAAGGTTTTATACAAGAAAATTTAATCCTTTCACAAGTTTTGCCATCAATGTTAGATGCAAAATTGATAGATTCAGAAGATTTCACTAATTCTTATTTTAAATCAACTGCAGATAAATTAAAAATAAATGCTTACAGCATTAATGAATCAGGCGAAAGACTTCAGCTCTTCCTAATAGATGAGAATTCTATCGATTTGTCTGCTACATCAAAAGAACTCATGATCTCGACTAAAGCTTCATATGAAAGTCAGTTTAAAAGGTGCACAAACTTTCATAATAAGGCTATTAAGGGACATCTTAATGATGAAATTCAAGATTCTAGTCCAGTAAGACCATTAATTTCCAGTATTTCTTCTTCACAAGGAGCAGAACAATTCGATGTTGTAGAAATATTTCTAATTACATTAACTTCAACTGTTTCACTTAGAGGTGCTTCTCCTCAACCTAATAGAATAGAATTTGAGGATGAGGAGATTGTTGTGACATATCAGAAAAACAGGGAGAGAAAGAAAAAAGATTTACTTCTTAAAAAGAGAATAATAGATTTAAATTTCTTGTATAATGTTCTCATATCTCAAGGAAGTAGAGAAGCATTAACGGTAAATTTTGAGAAAACTTTTGGTGAATCTTTATATTCTATTAAAGCGGCAGATGAAGACTATTTTGAATCTTATTTATGTGTCTTACCTGCTTCAATACTTTCAAGATTATATAAAGAATTTAGCACTAGGCTATTAGAAAAAAATGTTAGGTCTTTTTTGCAGTTTAGAGGAGTTAATAAAGGTATTAGGGAAACAATTAGAAAGGAGCCAGAGAAATTTGTTGCTTATAATAATGGATTAACCATTACAGCGACTGACGCAGATATTTCATATGAATCTGGTCAATATAAAATTAAATCTTTAACAGACTTTCAAATTGTAAATGGTGGTCAAACTACTGCAACAATATATTTCACGCAAAAAGACGGTTTCGACATTAGTAAGGTGAAAGTAATGGCGAAGATAAATGTTGCAAAAGAAGCTACGGATGAAGAATTAGAAGAACTAATCTCTAATATAAGTACCTATTCTAACGCACAATCTAGAGTCTCTAAAGTAGATTTAAGATCAAGGAATCCTCAGTTAGTGCGAATAAAATCCCTAAGTGAAAGTGTAATGACTCCTTCTGGGAAAAAATGGTTTTTTGAAAAGGCAAAAGGTGAGTTTAACACAAAGTTGAGAATTGCGGGGTCCAACAAAAGAAGATTAGCTAAAGAATATCCTACGCAAAGAAGATTTTCTAAAGAATTAATGGCAAAATATTACTCTGCATGGGGAAATCAGCCTCATCTAGTAAAAAAAGGTGGTGAGAAAATATTTAGATATTTTATTGAAAAACTAACAGGTGAAGGTGAGTTTAAGAAACCTATAAATGTAAATCGAGATTTTTATGAGGAGCTCATAGCAAAGATTATATTATTTAGAAGTCTAGAAAAAATCTATGGTGCAGGAAAGAATTCAATGGGCCAATTAAGATCAGCCGCTGTACCATATAGTCTTTCTGTTTTATTTATGATAACAGATGCCGATAAAAATGCACCTTCATTTGATCTTTTAAAAATATGGTTAAATGAAGAACTTGAAAATGACCTTGCAGCATATTTAACTCAACTTTTGAAGTTAGTCAATGAGCTTATTAAGAAATATTCTGAAAGTGATGATTATGGAGAATATTCTAAAAAGGAAGAGTTATGGAAGAGAATTAGTTTATCAAAAGAAATTAAAGAGTTTACAGGTAAAGACGACACCAAAAAAATCATCGATAAATATGGTATTAGCAAAACTGAATTAAAGAAAAGAAAAGGTTCAAATGAAAATTTAGAAGAAGTAGATTTTAAAAGTTTAATTGATAATGTATTAATCCATTCAAATGGTATTAACTATTATAAATCAATACAGTCAAATACTGAACTATTATCTGGTTCAGATGAAAGAAAACTTTCAGGATTAGTACATGCAATAATTAACAAAAAGGATATTGAAGACGATTTAGTGTTATTTGAAAGCAGTTTAACAAACAAACTTAGAGTTGAAGTTCCTGATTTTTTTGATAACATTGAAAGAGAAGATAGTTTACTATACAATACATTAGATTATGTGATTACACATTATAATAAGTGTATTAATGAGAAGAATGATGTTCTTTTAGAATTTCAAAAAATTGAAGCAATTGCAAAAGCTAAGCAAGTAAAATATGCATCAGTATTTGATCAAATAGGAAAAAAATTGGTTAAAGGGATTCCTCCTAAAATCAAAGAAATGTATTATGCTTCTTATATTTTAAAAGATAAAAATATAAAAGAATTAAAGCCTATAAAAACACTTGATATTAGTAAAGTTATAATAAACGAGCTATTATTAAGGAAAATGTTCGAATGGGATTCTACTGCAAAAATTTTAAGTCCGAAAGAACGTGCTTATATAGCTGATTTTGCTTGGGGATTAAAAAAGTTAAATTCTTTCCATGAAAAAAATATTAGAAGGCATTTAAAAAATCTCGTGAATAAAGGATATTTAATTTATTAAAAATGCTCAAAGTTCAAAAAAAATTGATTAATTTATTAATACGCTAAATTGTGTTACTCTTCATATTATTTTTTGAAAAAAAAAGAAAATCGGTTTATTTAAATTTAATAGATAAATTATAAACGCAGGTAAAGCGGTGTTCCGCCTTCGGTCGTTGGCAAAACCTGCGCCAAACCTGTATAGCACTTGTTTTATGCCATATTATTTTAAAAGTTAAAACAAGAGCTATAAAGCCCTTGGGGTGTTTTTATTAAACTCAGGCAAACCCCTCCAAGCGTAAATCCAATCGCGGTTGCCCAAAGTGTAATTAAAACAGTTGGGCACACGTTTTTCGCGCCTCGGTCAGTTGTCACGGTAGTTCCTTTACTTGTGTTGCAACGCCATTCCGTGCCTCCAGGCGTCCCAAAACAAGCAACCACTACCCATAATTTGGCTCGCCTGCAGGGCGCCACGGGCTTCGGCTTTCATGCTTAGGTCGCCGCCGCCATCCCTTGCTAAATCCTTTACTGGGCTCTGGCAAGTCTAAGGTAAGCCTCGTGTACATGCCGCTACGCACCGCCTTTTTGTGTAAAATAAAAGTACAAAAAGCCTAAGCTTCGCAGCAAACATAGCTACAAACTACCTTTGGAAAAAGTCTGCCTTTTGTACCACCCTAGCGCCACTCGCTAGGCGGCTCGCAAGCTTTGTACAAAATTTAAAACCAATACACCCCAACACTAAAACCTAAACCGCGTATCGGTTTTAAATCTTGTCCAGCCGAATAGCTCAAGGCTGTTTTACCTGCGCTCTCATCAAAAAGCATAGTCTTTAACAGGATCTAATAAACCACTAAATTCATTATAAAAGATGCTGAGGTAACCTTAATAATAATGTTGGGTTTTACACGATATAATTGTCAAAATACCAATCCCAAAAAAGCAAGCAAAGATATGTGGCGCACTTCGGCCAACGCTTTAAGCTGTAAAGTTCAAGCCCTCCGGGTGTTTCAAAAAATCTCCACTTAGTCAAGCGGTTATAAGTAGTAATAATTATGGTGTATTAAGCCAATGGGTAAAAGCATAGATTTGTACTAAGTAGTATTTTTTGAAAAAAACTGGACAGCTTTCCCACGCCACAAATGCAGAGGCTGTCTTTTTTAGGGTGCTGATGAAAAATGATGCGCGAAGCGCTTAATTTTAAATTGGATACCCATGCAAACGTTTATCATCAAAACCCATCAACCCGGAAAGTCTTATCCCCAACCGCATTTTTTTGTGCTTAATAAAGGATTAAATGCCGGTAAGTCTCTAAAAAAGCCCTGTCCCAATTGCTTTGTCATTATAACCAAGTCAGTGCATAGTTGCAACCACCTGTTTCACCTCACCTTAATGTTACAAATCGGGCAATTTTTTAAAGCTTATTTAAAAGGAAGTGTAATTCCCTTTATTACTATTAATGATTGTGCAATGGTAATTAAAAAGGCCTATTGTGAAGATGCGCAATTGTTAAACAAAAGTGCTAAAATGATAGAAAATTTGACCAAAAAGGAAGAGGAGTACCAATTTTTGTTACATAAACTAGCCCAATTAAAAAGGGCCTATATTCAAAGTATATTTAAAAACTTAGAGCTTATGTAATAAAAAAAACTAGGGCAGAAGTAAATCTGCCCTGGTTTTAGCTGTTATAAAAAAGATAATTAATCCTGTCCCTTTATTAATGCAATCAGCCATTTTAAAAGCAATGTCACCAGAAAACTAACCACAGCACCAAAAACAGCCAATAGGCCAGTGCTGATAAAATCATTCAAACCTAAGTTGGGTACGGCGGAAAATAAAATACCTCCTAATAGGCTAAATCGGGTTTCTGTGCTGTTAACGGACATAATAAATGAAATTAATAAAGGATAAAAAATACATTACTCAGGGGTTTCCGAATCGGCATCCGATTCAGCATCCAAAACTACCGCTTGACTAACGGCCGTGGCTATAGTTCCGGCTAAACTAATATAGGTGGCAGCCGTAACTAACGCAGCGGGTAAGGCTACAGGTGCAGCTATAATAGTACCACCAACAGTGGCTAAGGCTATTCCTATATTGCGTAAAACTTTGAAAAATTTGGGGGTGGGACTGGTGTAGCGTTCTACAATGTTCATAATATGAAGTTTTAAAAAATTAATAGGTAATGAGTGGGGTGGAGGTGATCTTTAAGTGAACAGGAAGATCCTGTTCAAAACGTTGATAGCATAAAGCAACAAACCGATTCAATAACGGACGCGAGTCATAACCTTTGCCAATACCGCTTAAAACTGTTACGGGTGCAATGCAGCCTCGTAAATCACGTTGTGCATCATTGGCAGCATGGATTAAAATCAACCGACGATCCTTGACTTCACTTACAAGTAAATGGTGTTTAAAACGCGTCGAGTAACGCGGTAAAAGCAAGTATTCACCTTCCGGAATGCATGAGGTGCCTCGGGCATTATTCAGCCAAGGGAGCTCTATACTAAAACCAAAAAAAGCACCATTAATAAACAAGGCACCGTTGGTACCTTGCTTAAAATAGGTTCTGTGTAATACCACTTCCATAATTATGGAGTATCAACAGTAACAATAGCCAAGGCGTTAAAGGCACCATTCTTTAAGGCGTACATTTGCCCGTTAACTTCTTGGTAAAATTCAATACCCAATACTTGAATAACAGGTAAAGTAGAATTAGCTGTTAAAGACGCGCTCAAATCTATAGCAGCGGTATTAGCAGCTTCATAGGGTAAAATAGCAGTCTCCGAGCTTTCAAAGGTTGAGGTTTCATTTTCAAAATCCAACTCCGAAGCACCCATAGCAATCTTAAAATGTGTGGTACCACTAGGAGCTGCAATACGCAAAGTAGGTGAAAATGGGGCTATGGAAACAGTAGCATCACCAGAAGCACGATCAAAAGCCTTGGTAAACGACGCAAATAAAGTAGCACCTAATTTTCCGTTTAAATTAAATTCAAAATCCTGTAAAAGGTCCAAATTACCATCCTGTACAGTACGTAAACCTCTAGCGTTGCTAGTATCGGTTTTAGTAACAGCAACCAATTGCTTGGTTAAACGCGATACCACGCGTTTATCTTTAGCATTTTGTAAGAGTACACGAATGGCATTACGTAGCACTTTGCCACCTTTACCAGCACGCCCAAACTCCGAACCGTTCTCACGAGTTCTTTGAAACGCCGGATCGGTTGCAATACGGTTGGCATCAACACCGCCTTTTTCACGAGCCAAATGCCCATCGGCAGTTTTGTAAAAAGAAATACCACCAATGGTACCTTTAAGTCTAATAATTCCAGTTTGTTTTGCCATAATAGTTGTTTTTATAATTAAAACAGCAAAACAATCGAATGGTCATAAAGACTTCAAAAACAAGAGGCTATCAGTACCGATAAGCCACACTAATTCCGTTTTTTGTATTTTTAGTAAATCAAAAGCATAGATAAGC
>NZ_JAJAPW010000080.1 GCF_020523925.1 Neotamlana laminarinivorans
TTTTATAATTAAAACAGCAAAACAATCGAATGGTCATAAAGACTTCAAAAACAAGAGGCTATCAGTACCGATAAGCCACACTAATTCCGTTTTTTGTATTTTTAGTAAATCAAAAGCATAGATAAGCCATACATGAAGTATAGATAAAGTATTAAAATTACACCCTTGAAGTTAGAACGCGCCTGCATATACCCCAAAGATATCCAACGAATAACCGGTCGAACAGAACGCTACGGCCGTAAGTTATTATCTAAAATTAAGCAGCACTTTAATAAGGAGCCACATCA
>NZ_JAJAPW010000081.1 GCF_020523925.1 Neotamlana laminarinivorans
ACTGTATTCCTTTCGAGGTTATCATAACATTGGTATTTAAAACCCCATTGTTAGTAATACTACAACGGCCTTTAATTTTTTGAATGTTCTCGTTTACACTATATTTTTTAGTATGCTTTATTTTGCCACTATTTGGTGTAATTACTAGCACATCTCTATCATCAGTAAAGTCTCCTATAAAACCAAATGGTAATTTTTGGCTTGTACACTCTAACCAAACATCTTCTGTATCTGTTGGTATATTAAGAATAACATGATTACCCATCATGGCTGCAAAATCATTTTCA
>NZ_JAJAPW010000082.1 GCF_020523925.1 Neotamlana laminarinivorans
AGAACTCCTTCGGGACCCCGCGCAACCAGTCCGGGGCCAGCACGTCGACCGTGCTCAGCACCCGGGACCCGCGCACGGCCGCGGAGATCTCCGGCTGGGACGAGGCGGTGAGCGGAATGGCGAGCAGCCATGCCGCCACCAGCACCGCCACGGCCTGCAGGCCGGCCCCGACCACGCTGTCGACGCCCCGCGCGACGGGGCTGTGCATGTTGCTCCGGGCCGCCCGGCCGAGCACCATGCCCGCGACCTCGCCGATGATGACGAGGACGACGATGAGCGCGATCCCG
>NZ_JAJAPW010000083.1 GCF_020523925.1 Neotamlana laminarinivorans
AAATAGGTTGCAAACTGATTTAAGTATTGAGAATAAGGTATAATAGCCTCGCTTTCTGCTCCAAAAAAGTTATTGTACCAAATGCTAATAAGCGCTAAAACTACTGGTATATTTTTATCGAAATCTTCATTTTTAAAATGCTCGTCCATTTTATTTGCACCAGCCAGCAAGCTGTTAAAATTTTTATAACCAACAGCTAAACTAATGGTTAAACCAACAGCACTCCATAGTGAAAAACGGCCTCCAACCCAGTCCCACATAGGAAAAATATTATTTTCATCTATAC
>NZ_JAJAPW010000084.1 GCF_020523925.1 Neotamlana laminarinivorans
ATCTAGAACTTTCTAATAACACAATGTTAGAGTCAATTGAATGTTACAACAATCAATTAACTTATTTAAATGTTAAAAATGGTAATAATGCTTCCTCTAACTATTTTAATACAGCCAACAACCCAAACCTAGCCTGTATTACTGTTGATGACCCTACATACTCGACCACAAACTGGACAAATATAGATTCGCATACAAGTTTTAGTGAAGACTGCGGTATTGTATGGACATCAAACTCTAACGATTACGAAAGCTTTACTGCCATTGATACAGATGGCGATACCT
>NZ_JAJAPW010000085.1 GCF_020523925.1 Neotamlana laminarinivorans
CGTTTGTTAATAATGATTATAATGGTACTTATGGTAATTCTATTACAGCCTCAGGTAATGGAAGTGTTAACCTAAATATTCATAATTCTATCTTTTGGCAGAATACTGTTAATGGTGCAGCAGCTACTAGAGATATTTCCGACGGAATGAATTCTACTTACGATGTGTTTATTAGCAATTCTATTGCTAATGTATCGTCAAGCGCCGGAACCTATGGGACATTTAGTGCTACAAATGTAACCACTTTAGATCCAGCAACAGATAACTTAAATTTAGATGCTGATA
>NZ_JAJAPW010000086.1 GCF_020523925.1 Neotamlana laminarinivorans
AAGAGTGGTTTGTAACTTCATTCACATTTGTGATTCATCTGCAAAACTATAATATCCTTCTCTTGATAGTATGATATGGTCAAGGACTTTAACATCTAAATAGTTTCCTGCTTCTTTAAGTTTTTTTGTTAGTCTTAAATCAGCTTCACTAGGTTTTAAATTTCCTGAAGGATGATTGTGAGCTATGACTATACTTGAAGCGTTACACTTTAAAGCTACACTAAAAACCAACTTAGCATCTACTACTGTTCCAGATACGCCACCTTTAGACAAAGGATAAATAC
>NZ_JAJAPW010000087.1 GCF_020523925.1 Neotamlana laminarinivorans
TGTCGTATTAAAAACAAAAAAATTACATGAGTTTTTCAAAATGGATAGGCGCCTCAATTGGCTGGTCGTTTGGTGGTCCCGTTGGGGCAATAATTGGTTTAGCTTTAGGAAGTGTTATTGATGCTATGGCCAACGGGAAAGAAAACCCAATTATAGGCGAACGCCAAACAAGAGGTCAAGGCCGAGCTACCTATAGAACACAACCCAGACAACGCCCACAAACACAATCTGGCGATTTTGAGGTTAGTTTACTCATATTAGCATCGGTAATAATAAAAGCAGAC
>NZ_JAJAPW010000088.1 GCF_020523925.1 Neotamlana laminarinivorans
ACCCTTAGCTACAATAAAAAGCTATGCCGATGCTGCCCACGAACCAGAGTGGTTTACAACGGCACCTGCTAAAGCCTTACCAAAAGCACTTGATAAAGCAGGAATTACACTAAACGACGTTGATTTTTTCGAGTTTAACGAAGCATTCTCGGTTGTTGGTTTAGCTAATATGAAAATTTTGGGCCTTACCGATAAAAATGTTAATGTAAATGGTGGCGCTGTTTCTCTAGGACATCCGCTTGGTTGTTCTGGTGTTAGAATTCTTATTACTTTATTAAATGTTT
>NZ_JAJAPW010000089.1 GCF_020523925.1 Neotamlana laminarinivorans
TTAAGCCAACAGTTGTTTTGTTAGCGTCAATATCCATATTTCCTTTTATTTGAACAATAGCGCTTTCTGGTGTCGTATTGCTAATATCCCATACGTCTCCATGTACCCAGTTGCTTGCATTATCCCAGTCACCTATACAAGAGGTAGTTGTTACGTATGGAAGCGGAGCTGTATATTCTTGATAGGTTCTCATGTTATTTAAATGCCCATCTACACCAAGGTTAGATTCATCTGGGGTATAACCGGTATCTATAATTCCCATTTTATAGTAAAGGTCTAAATC
>NZ_JAJAPW010000008.1 GCF_020523925.1 Neotamlana laminarinivorans
CTGCTTTCGCTGCTGCAGCCTCTGCTTCTGCTCTTTCTTGTGCTAAACGCTTAGCTTCTGCTTCTGCTTCTGCTTTTGATTTTGCTTCTGCTGCTAAACGTTCTTGTTCTGCTTTCGCTGCTGCAGCTTCTGCTTCTGCTCTTTCTTGTGCTAAACGCTTAGCTTCTGCTTCTGCTTCTGCTTTTGATTTTGCTTCTGCTGCTAAACGTTCTTGTTCTGCTTTCGCTGCTGCAGCTTCTGCTTCTGCTCTTTCTTGTGCTAAACGCTTAGCTTCTGCTTCTGCTTCTGCTTTTGATTTTGCTTCTGCTGCTAAACGTTCTTGTTCTGCTTTCGCTGCTGCAGCCTCTGCTTCTGCTCTTTCTTGTGCTAAACGCTTAGCTTCTGCTTCTGCTTCTGCTTTTGATTTTGCTTCTGCTGCTAAACGTTCTTGTTCTGCTTTAGAAGTTTGTTCAACTTTTCTTTTTTGTTGTGCTTCTAATTCTAATCGTTTAGCTTCCGCTTCTTCTTTTGCTTTAGCTGCTGCTATACGCCTTTGTTCTGCTTTCGCTTCAGCTTCTGCTTTTCTTTGAGCCGCTGCTTCTATACGTTTTGCTCTTTCTGCTTCAATTTGAGCAGCTGTTTTTGCTTTTGGTTTTCTATTACTAGAACTACTTTTTCTTTTATTTGATTTTAATAAAGCTTCTTCATCATCATCTCCACTGTAAAGAAATCTATTATTGTCTTTAAATTTATAAGCTAGTGTTAACTCATGGGAACTACCAAAACTAGCTAAATCACCAATAGCTTTTTCATAATTGTATTCTACAGCTATAGTATTTGTTATATTAAAACCAATTCCTCCTGAAGCTCCATACAAAGTATTATAACCTACCTGACCCCAAATACCTTTTGGAACAGTAAGCATGACTATTCCAGAAACAACCGTGGTTTCTTTTTTTAATTCTGTACGTGCAAAAGCAGTAAATTTACTCTCATCGAAAAAACCTCGACTATCCATGTAGCCCGTATACATAATATGACCTTGTATGGATTGCTCTGGGTTATCTTCCAACATTTTAGATGTTGTAAAATTATAAGCTACTATATTATTTAATGATACACCAAAATCTAAGAATGTTGTACCATAGTTAATACCCGGATTAATTGATATTACAGTATTTGATTGTATATTTTGTAGAGAAGGATCATCAAAATTAATAACAACATTACCTTCGTTAAGTCCACTACTATATGCCCCTAGATTAATACCAAATGTTAAATTTTGATTGCGACTTATTACAGCATTATACGCCATGTTTAAAACACCTCCAAAAGTAGTCATTACACCATAATTTTGTTGAAACAAACTAACTCCTGCACCTATGTTTTCTTTAAATCGACCATTATAACTAAACAAATATGTTTGTGGGGCATCTGTAAAACCAACCCATTCACGCTTATTTGTTATGCTTATATATTTATTTTGTTCTCTAACAAAGCTAAAAGTAGGGTTAATATTAAATTTATTAAATCTTAAGCCATTTCTTACTGGTAACTGAAAAGCCACAACGCCATCTTCATTTTGAGCAACTATATGTTGCACAAAAAAAATTGTAAAAAACATGTATGGCATTAACTTTTTCATTCTATTTTATTACTGTAATGGAACCTTTTTTAGTTTCGCTATCGTTTGTAATTATGTAATAATAAACTGGATTAATACTGGTAAAATTAATTTCTGTTTCTGGCCAATTATTTAAATAATCGTTAGTTTGATAGACTATTTTCCCTTGAGCAGTTAAAATTTTAATTTCTGTATTTGTACCACTCACATATTTTTGCGGAATTACCCAAGTATCATTCACCCCATCATTGTTAGGGCTAATTACATTTGGTATATTTTCTACACTTGGAAACGGATCTGTTACCACAAATTGAAAAGATTGTGATGCTTCACAACCTATAGTTTCTGTAACATTTACTATATATGTCCCAGTTTGGGCAACATTTAAAGTATTTGATGTTTCGGAACTTAATAAAACATCATCTAAATACCATTGAAAAACAGGAGAATCTGCATCAGTTGTAATTATTACCTCTATTGTTTCTCCACTGTTTATAGTAAAATCTTCTTCTACATTTATACTGCTTGAAAAATCTAAAGTTTCTAAAGTAATTGATGCCGTTGTATTGCAACCTCCTAAATCTATATCTACTGAATAAGTACCAGGTTCATCTGTTAAATATTCTTGATTTGTAGCTTCTTCAATCAACTCACCATCTTTGTACCACTGATAAGTACTAGCATTAATAGTACTAAGAGTTGTTTCACCATCACCCGAACAAAATGGATTTCCTAAACTTGAAGTTATTTCTGCATCAGCAGCCGAAGAAGATTCAATAACTTCTACTCTATTTGAATGCGAATTAGAGGTACAAGAACCATAATCTGTTTCTGCATAATATATACCCGGTTCTGTAACTTCTAGAGTTAGTCCAGTTGAAACATATTCTGAAGTTGTATCTGAAGTAGCTTTGAACCAATTAAATGTTAAGCTAGGATATTGTAAAGGAGAATCGTTAGTATCACTACCTGGATTATCTATGGTTAACAAATAACTTCCTCCTGAACAAAACAAAGCTGTTTCCTCTAAATTGTTTATTGTAAATGGTGTATCTTGAATTTTAAAATAAGCAGCAAATGAATTGGATGAGGTACTTGTGGCAACAGGACTACTACTTTTTACTCTAATTTTATATGCCTCTCCAGCTATTGTCTCTGGAAATGAAAACGTTATTGTTGCAGGTGATGAAGTAAATTCGTTTTCTGCTGATGTGTAAATAACTTCTGAATTAGTAAAATCTCCATCTGCATCAGATAATTCTAAGATAAATTGATTAGTTGGTAACAAACTAGAATCTGGAGAAAAAGTAAATGTTACATTATATTGATTAAATGAAGCACTAGCACATGCTTGAGTAAAGCCTAAAGAAGGTTTACCTATAATAATTTGTCCATGCAATAATTTGGGAAAGAATAAGGTGAGCAAAAATGCGAAAGTAACAGCTAAATTCTTCATGTAATTCTAATTTTAAAGCACTCACTTCCTTCTACACCTTTAAATATAATAAAAAGCGCACATTTTTAAATTAAAATGAATGAAATTGAGAGTCGTTATTTTGCGTAGGGATTATTTTGCTAATCTGTTACTATATTTGTTGCCATTATTTTATTAATTCGCAATCTATAATCTGGTTTCTTTGGGTTATTAGAATCTATAAATGTTTCAGTATCATCACCTTTTGAATACACATTGAAAAATGCAGAATTTCCATACCAGTTTTCTAAATCCTCATTATTATTATTGTTTTCAACAAAAATATTCCCTTTACAATTGTTAAAATACATCTCAGAAAACTTAATTTTATCTAGATTCTCCTGATTAATTTTTATTGAATTTTGAAAGATAACTGCAGGGTTAAAACCAGATATAACACTTTTTGATATGTCTAAAGATGCATTTTCACCTACATAAATAGCCTCATTAACTAAACCTTTATCGATATCTGAATTAATATCTTTACTTTCTGTAACAAAAGTTAAATTTACTGCTGTAACAAAAGTATTTTTCTTTGAAAAATCTACACCTTGAATATCATCATAAGACTTTACCTGTAAACATCTAGCCACTTCACTATTTGATGCATACGGAGAACGAATAGCTATCGAGTTTTCTAAATTAACTTGAGCACCAAAGGTTAATTTAAAATCATTCCCACTAGCCTTATATGATACCGCTCTTTTATAATGAGGTGCTCCACCCCAAGCTTTAAACGAATCTCCTGCACTGTGGCTTACCATGACATGATCTAAAACAGTTTGACTCCCTACCCCTGCTAAAAACAAACCATTCATGTAAGTATTATTACTCAAACGATTCCCAGCAAATTCTATCCGAACGTATTTTAATATTCCTGAATTATCTTCAATATTATTTCCACCAAAACTAGCATTTACGTATGCACTTGGATCTAAGTCCTTATAATACTGAGCAACAGAACCATTACCAAACCTATTAGAAGGAGCATCACCTAGTATCACTAAACCACCCCAGTCGCCTGGACGCTTTGAAATTTTCTCTGAAGTAAAAACAATAGGATCTGTTTCATAACCATCAGCTATAATTTTAGAACCTTTTGATATTGTTAAAGAAGCTTTAGTTTCGTAATCTCCAACTATTACTGTTCCTGCTTCTATAGTTAATGTTGCACTATCTTTTACAAATACATTACCTACTAATAAATAAATATCACGCTTGTTTAACTTAGTATCCTCAGTTATATAACCCGACAATATTTTATTAGGCTCTCCATAATCATGAGTACTAGCATTAAACTCTGTCCAATAATTCAGCCAATTGGATGCACCTATAATTCCTTTTTCTTGCTGAGCATAACCAACTGAAATACAAACGCATATTATGCACAAGGTATAAATAGAGTTTTTCATAGTCATAAATTTAAGTTAATAGTAGATTGAGTTTGTGTAATAATTAATCAAAAATATAATAAAATCCACGAAATACCAATTTTTTCGATTAAACACATTGATTTAATGCTTTTTTAAATCATTTCATCGATAATATATATGAAATGAGATTGTCTTCTTTTTTTTTAATATTTTTTTTTGTAAACAAACTTAAATTGATTTAATTTTTTTAGCTTCTATAAAATAGAATTCATTTACTTAACAATAAATAAATAGCTAAGCTATAAATTTAACGGAATTCGTTATATTGATGTAGCGATTTCATAATTTCTTCGTAAAATAATATAGCAGCTATTAAATTTCTGGTATCTGAATATGGTAGAAACGTATTTTCAAATTCTTTTGTACTCATAATATAAGCATTTGTTTCTTCAAACTGAGTATCTAATTTTTTTCGATTGTCACTCGTATTAGGAATCCCAAGCGTAGTCATAGTTATTCCTGGTTTTGTAGCAAAAGCAATATATGGCAGTGTTTTAGCTAGACTTTCTAAACGCTCAATGTACAAAGTTAGTAATTGCCCCTTCTGCATACTTTCTAATTCACTTTTATTATGGTATTTTTTTATAGCAACATTGGGAGAAATAATACTTTTAGCTCCCGAAGATTTTTGAGCGGAAACTTTAGCAATAGTAAAAAATACAGTTAAAAAAAGAAATAAAATTTTGGTTTTCATTTTATAAAATTTAGGGTTCTGATGCAAATTTATGTAATTTAACGCAAAAAACAAGCGTTTTATCGATTTATTTTAATTTGAGAGTTAATTTTTTAATCATAATACTAATAAACTCACAAAAAACAATGCTAAAATAAACCTTTAAATTAGATAAAAAAGAGATATGGTTAAAAACTAGTATAAACTTTTAAATAAATTAATTTTAATCGATTAGACTTTGAATAATTTAATTACTTGGTTGATTATTATTAATTCGAAAACAACATTCTTCTCCTAAAAATAATGGATTACCATGTTTCTCAGACCAAAAACCTTCAAAAATATCTTTACTTAAACATTTGTAAACAACAACACCTTTATATATGTTGTTTTCTTCATCAGCATAATTAAAGTTAATTACCAAAATATTATTTTTGAAAAAGCCAGTTCCTTTTTGTATTTGTGTTCCACTTATTAACCATTGTACCTTTATTTGTTTATTGGTGTTTAACGAGAGAGTTAATATGCCTTTGTATATAGTTTGTTCTTCATTTTGATTATTACCTATTACAGAGAATTCACCTATTAAATCTTCTATGACCATTACTTACCAATACAGAAATTAGCAAAAATATTACCAAGTAAATCATCACTAGTAATCTCTCCTGTTATTTCTCCAAAATGATATAATGCCTGACGAATATCAATCGCCATTAAATCGCCTGACAATCCCGTTTCTAAACCATATTTTACTTTTTGAATTTCTTGAAAAGCTTTTAATAGCGAATCATAATGCCTGGTGTTTGTTATAATAGTTTCGTTGTTTTTTAGAGCGCCTGTATTTACAAAATTTAATAGTTGAGTTTTTAAATCTTCTACACCTTTACCACTCTTTGCAGATATCGATAAATATTGAGAACCTTCAACTTTGCTCAAAATACTGTTTAAACTTTGTTTTTTATCTTCAGTTAATTTATCAGTTTTATTCGCGATGATTAGGAGCGGTTTTAATGGGTATTTGTTCTTAATTTTTTCTATTTCAATTATAATATTTTCAGATTTCTTATCATCGTGCGAAATAACATCTGCATCGAATAAATAAACTACAACTTGGGCTTGTTCTATTTTTTCAAAAGTTTTTTTAATACCTATACTCTCTACCACATCATTAGTATCGCGAATTCCTGCCGTATCAATAAACCTAAACCCTATTCCATTTATTACTAATTCATCTTCAATAGTATCGCGTGTGGTTCCTGCAATATCACTAACTATAGCGCGTTCTTCATTTAAAAGTGCATTTAATAATGTAGATTTACCAACATTAGGTTCTCCCACAATGGCTACTGGTATACCGTTTTTTATTACGTTACCAACAGCAAAACTGTCTATTAAACGTTTTAAAACAAAAGTTATACGTTCTACTAATTCTTTAAACTGAGAGCGATCGGCAAATTCTACATCTTCTTCTGCAAAATCGAGTTCAAGTTCTATTAAAGAAGCAAAGTTAAGTAGCTCTTCACGTAGCTTTGCTATTTCACTAGAAAACCCACCACGCATTTGTTGCATAGCAATTTGGTGAGACGCTTCATTATCACTGGCTATTAAATCGGCAACGGCTTCTGCTTGACTTAAATCTAATTTTCCGTTTAAAAAAGCACGTAGAGTAAATTCTCCCGGATTTGCCATTCGGCAGCCTTTGCGTAAAAATAACTGAATAATTTCTTGCTGTATATAAACCGAACCATGGCAAGACACCTCAACCACATCTTCACCTGTATAAGAATTCGGGTTCTTAAAAACAGACACTAAAACTTGATCTATAACTCTTTGTCCATCAACAATATGCCCTAAATGTATTGTGTGTGTGTTTACTTTATTTAGGGTTTTATTTTCGGTAACCGATTTAAAATTTTTCGAAGCCATTTCTATTGCATCTTTTCCTGACAATCTTATTATGGCTACTGCTCCTGCTCCTGAAGCTGTTGCTAATGCAACTATAGTATCGTTGTAAATCATTTTGCAAAAATAGAAAAAATAAGGCTTTATATATTTTAATTAAAAAAAAACAACAAACCATAACAAACTCATTGTGACTTATTTAAAAAAATCGTGTCTTAATAAAGCAAATTAATTAATGCCTTAAAATCCCTAAAAATTTTGTGTTGTTATGAGTATAAAAGATTCCGATTTAAAACACCTTATAACTATGTCTTGTAAAAATAACCTTGGTTATATGTATTTTCTTAATAATATTGTAATTATTGAATTTGATGAAGGCGTACATGTTGACCTAAAAAACACAAAATCGCTTTTTAAACAATTAAAAAAATATTTTGGAGAAAATAAGCCATTTGGTGTTGTTGCCAATAGGGTAAACTCTTACTCTGTTAAACTTTTAGATATTCCCGCCTTTAGAAATCAATTAAAAAACTTGAGTGGATATGCTGTTGTTGGCCACGATCCTGCGAGTATTATGAATGCAGCTATTGAAAGTAATTTTTGTTTATCTGATGATGTGGGTCACGACAATATTTACGAAGCAATTTTTAGCGTTAATAACAAAGTAAAAAAACGCCTTAAGGCTAGTTAACTAAATAAATACCATCTGTTTTTATTTCTATTTGGCGTTGCTTATACAATGTTCCTATTGCTTTTTTAAAACTTTTTTTACTCATTTGAAGCTGCTCTTTTATAGCTTCTGGAGATGATTTATCTGTTAGTTTTATAAACCCACTATTATCTTCTAATTCATTTAAAATACGTTGTGCATTAGGCTCTATGTTTCTGTAACCTATCTGCCCTAAAACAATATCTATTTTATTTCCTGGACGTATTTTTTTTACTACACCTTTTAATTTATCGCCCACACTTAAATCTTTAAAAATAGTATCTTTAAAAATTAAACCATGGTGTTTATTGTTTACTATAACATTCATACCTATTTCTGATGGATGCGATACAATTAAATCTACCTCATCAAACTCATTAACGGTTAAATCTTTATTATCTAAAAATCTATTCGTTTTGCTTGACGCAACTAATCTATTACTTTTTTCATCTAAATAACAATAAACTAGATACCAACCGCCTGGTTTCATTTTAAAGGCTTGTTCTTGAAACGGACAAAATAATTCTTTAACTAAGCCCCAATCTAAAAAAGCACCATATTCTGTAACTTGGTTACAACGTAATAAGGCAAAATTATTACGGGTAATGTAGGGCTTATCGGTTGTTGCTACAGGACGTTCTTCGTTATCTAAATACACAAAAACATCAATTTTGTCCCAAATTTTAAATTCTGCTGGCACATATCTGTTTGGCAATAATACTTCTTCATCATTTACATCAATTAAATAAATGCCATGATCTGTTTCGCGAAGTATTTCTAGTGTATTTATTTTTCCTAATTCCATGCCGCAAAGGTAATGATATTAGTTTTTGATAAAATAAAAAAGCACTACAATATTGCAGTGCTTCCTTAATAATTTATTTATTATTTATTCTAGTAAATAGATTCTTTACCAAAATGTTTAGTTAATAAGTAATATACAACAGCTCTGTATTTAGTTCTGTTAGACTTACCATATTGCTCTATTACGCTAGCAATTGCACCATCTAAATCGTCGCTTTCACTAAGACCTAGTTTTTTAATTAAAAAATTGTTTTTTACTGTAGCTAACTCAGATGCATCTGATCCTGAAACAGTTGAAGCATCTGCATTATAAATTGATGGACCGCAACCAATGGTTACTTTTTTTAATAAATCCATATCTGCTTCTACTCCACATTTTTCTTTTAAATCTACTGCGTATTTTGCAATAAGTTCGTCACGTTTACTCATGATGTTATTTGTGTTTAAAATTGATTAATAATTTAACTAATATCTCTCTTTAAAGATACTATTTTTTAGACACTACACATGGTAAAATAGTCACATTTTTTAGCTTATAAATTTAAAATAATTTAAAAGTATCTCGTCGTTTACTTGTTTTGGTGAAAATATTTCTAGTAATTTTGGTTGGTTATCTTCGCTGTAAAAATTGTTTAAAGCTTCAGCTAAACTGTCATCATCTGAAGCTGATGAATACGAAAAACCATACATTTTACATAAATACTCTGCATTTAAATTATGGTTAGTTTCAAAATAAGTATTAAAATTTTCGGTGTTTTTATGTCCTGGTAAAATTCTAAAAATACCTCCACCAGCATTATTTACAACAATAATTCTAAAATTATTAGGCATATAATTGTTCCATAGCGCATTACTATCGTAAAAAAAGCTTAAATCGCCTGTAATAAAAACCGTAGGTTCACTATTTGCTACGGCACACCCAATAGCTGTAGAAGTACTACCATCTATACCACTTGTACCTCTATTACAAAACACTTTTATTGATTTATTTATATTAAACAATTGCGTGTAGCGAATTGCAGAACTATTACTTACTTGCAATATAGACTGCTTTGGAATAGATTTTAAAACTTTATGAAATACTGTAAAATCTGAAAACGGTATTTCTGCTAAATAATCTTTATGTTTTTTTATACGATGTTTTTTTACAGCTGTTAAAAATGGTAAATAGTCGCTTTTTACGTAATGTTTTACTTTTGGTAAAAACATATTAAAAAACACATTTGGCTGAAGCTTAATATGATTGTTAAGGCTAAAAAAGGTATCGTTCGCCATTTTTGCATCGATATGCCAATGCTGCTTAGGTTTATACTTTCGTAAGAACTGTTTTATTTTTTTTGAAACTATTAAACCTCCAAAAGTTACTAATATATCTGGTTGCAGTTTTTTTAATTCTTCGTCATTTAAAGGTGCTATAATTTGATCTATTCTAGGAAAAAAACTTTTATGATGTAGGTTTGATGTAGTTTCTGTAAATACCACAATACTATCATCTTTCGATATTTCTTCTAACCACTGCTCATCAATTTCGTTAGGATAATTTACACCCACTAAAATCATTTTTTTTGTAGCATTGTTCCAATCCTCTAAACACGACTGTATAACATAATCTTCAACCTTTGCTGGTTTTAAAACGGGTTCAATAACTTTTGGAGTTACACTAAGTGTATCTACAATATCGTACAAAGGTTCATCAAAAGGAATGTTAATATGTACAGGCCCTTTTTTTATAATTGCTGAATTTATAGCTACGTTAATTTCTTCTTCGTTGTACTGTTGTATATCTTTTTGTAAGCCTAAAAAACGCTCAAATTTATTTTCTAAATTTTTAATTATAGGAATATCTTCATGCTCTGGAATATTATGTTCGTCTTTTAAATCTAGCTTTAAATTTGCTGAATATAATATATGATTCTCAAAAACGTTTTTTTGATTTATAGTTTGCCCATCTCCTATACCAACCAAGTGTTTTGGTCTGTCTGCCGATAAAACCACTAAAGGAATATTACTATAAAAAGCTTCGGCTACAGCCGGATAATAATTTAAAACCGCACTACCCGATGTACACACAACAGCTGTAGGTTCTTGTAATTGTTGTGCTATCCCTAAAGCAAAAAAGGCAGCAGCGCGCTCGTCTACAATACTATAACAATTAAAAAAATCATCGTGAGTAAATCCAATGGTTAATGGCGCATTTCGACTTCCTGGAGATAAAATAATATGTTTTATATTTTTGGCTTTGCAAAGCTGAATTACAGTTTGTGCCAATGGAATTTTTGGGTATTTCATTTAGCTATTTAAATAGAAATACAAAATTAACGAATATTAGCTGTTTTTGTATAAAATGATACTAGATTATTAAAACTGCTTCAAATATCATTATTTAAAGTGGCTATTAATATCTTTGTTTTGCTTAATAATATTTTACTGTTTTCTAGTTGTTTCTGAGTTTCTAATAACCTATCTATTATACTATTTTGGTATTTTTTGTTATTTAACAATGTAGAATAATTTGATTTATTCCCATATTGTTTAATATGCTTGTATTTTTCACCTTCTGGTAAAATTTCGGTTAGTGACACAAATTCTTCTAAAACAGGTTTTAGTTTCTCTGAAATAATAGCTTCAATTACCTTTTCTTGATTTTTAAATTTTTCGATTTTATGATAATACAACGACAGTAAATCTTTTAGCTTAACGTTACTTATTTGCTCTAATTTACTGGTTGTTAATACCGAATTTAGTGTGCTTTCCAATAACTGAACCTCAACGTGGGCAATGTTTGTGATGGTATCTTTAGCTCCTTGACTTAATTCTGCATCGTTTTTGCCAACATATTTTAAGGTATTTTGTAAATATGCAACCATCTCGGAATCAATATCTATTTTACGCTTTAGTAAACGCAAATTAGCACTTAATTCTTCATTTAAATTAACCTCTATTTTATGAGTTAATATTTTACTTTTTCTAATATCGTTTAAATCGTTAATTTTCCATGCGATAGTGACACCAATTACAATAAGTACAATTTCGCCTAGCGCATAAACAATATACGATTTAAATTTACCTGAAAAAATAAGGTTTCTTCTAAATTTGTGAAGCAGTTTCATAATAAGTTTTGCTCTATTTAAAGTGAATTACGATCTAGAAACTCTATAAATTTAGCTTTGTATTGTTCTGAGATGGTAATTCTTTGTTTATTTATTATTATTTGGCTTCGTTCTATTACATCAATATTATTTAATGCTACAATAAACGACCGATGTACACGCATAAATTTAGTTTCTGGTAATTCTTTTTCTAGTGCCTTTAAACTTAATAACGTTAAAATGGGTTTTGGTGTATCTTTTAACCAAATTTTAATATAATCTTTTAACCCCTCAAAATACAATACATCTGCTAACCTAACACGAAGCTGTTTGTATTCAGATTTTACAAATAAAAACTCTTTTTCGTTTAAAGGTTTAGTGGTTTGGTTTTCTTTATTTTTCACTAAATTAAACCATTGCTGCGCTTTATTTGCAGCGGTTAAAAATTCGGCATAATCAAAAGGTTTTAATAAGTAATCGATAGCATCTACTTTAAAGCCTTCAAGTGCATATTCGTTAAAGGCTGTTGTAAAAATAACACGAGTGCCTTTTGGTAACATTTTCGAAAATTCTACACCAGTTAAATCAGGCATTTGTATGTCTAGAAACAATAAATCCACCGGATTTTCTTTTATAAAATCCATAGCTTCAATGGCATTACTAAACTTTCCTTTTAACTCTAAAAAAGGCGTTTTTTCAACATAACTTTCAACCAGATTTAGCGCCATTGGCTCATCATCAACTACAATACAAGATATTTTTAAAACACTCATTTTTAACTAGTTTCTATTTTTAAAATGACCGAGAAAATATTATTTTCTAAAGTATTATTAAATTCAAATTTGTTAGGATATAATAATTGCAAACGTTTTTCTAAATTTTGCAAACCAATACCAGAACCACTTTTATCGGTTGTTTGTTTCGGGTAATTATTATTATTTATTTTGAAAATTACTGCTGTGTTTTCACAAATCATTTCCATGTTAATATGGCTTACATTACTTGCCGACACGCCGTGTTTAAAAGCGTTTTCAATTAATGAAATAAAAAGTAAAGGTGCTATTTTAATGCCTGTTTCAGTTGAAGGAAATGTGTAATTCACCTTTGTTTTATCGGATAAGCGAAGCTTCATTAACTCGATATATTTTTGTAGAAATTCTATTTCTTTCGATAAAAAAACCTTATCCACATTAGTTTCGTAAAGCATATAACGCATTAACTTACTTAAGCTATGAATCGAGCTTTTTGCTTCAACCGGAGAAATATCTACCAGTGCGTAAATGTTGTTTAATGAATTAAAAAAGAAATGCGGCTGTAACTGATAATGTAGATGTTGTAGTTCGGATTGTAACTTAAAGTTAGCAGCTTCCTTACGTTCGGCTTCTGTTTTTACCCAGCGTTTTGTTGTTTTTATAGCTATTGAAAATAATAACGGCGCCAAATATGAAAACATTTGTACGTAAATCATCATTTTTAACGATGGGCCATCTCCATCCCTAATTATTGGACGACTAATATCGGGGAAAACCGCACTTTCAATCTGCTCTTTTATAGTTATACAAATCGTGATTATTAAAACGTTAATAAGAATAAACAACAAGGTTTCTTTCTTAAATAAAAACCGATCTACTAAAACAAAATAATTTGAATAAAATATAACAGCATAAAACAGAATAGGAATCCAGAAATGCGCTATAATTCTATTAATATTTTGTTCTTGCCCATACGATAAAATGTATGGTATACTAAATAATACCAACCAAGCTAATAAATGAGCGAATAAAGTTATTTTATTATTTTTGGACATGTATACGTTCAAGATTTAATCCCAAGTATTTTTATGAGATAAAGCATATTTTCCTGCTCCTGTAAAAAACAAAGCTAAGGCTCCGAAGGCATACAACAAAATCAATTCTATTTCTAATCCTCCTGTTTTACTTAATGCAAACATATTTTCTGAATGCGCTAAAAATAAAGCCATAAGCATTCCGAAGAAAAAGGTTATCGATGCTAAACGCGTTCTAAAACCTATAATTATTAAAATTGGGGCAATTATCTCTGTAATATACGACCCATAAGCCATAAGTTCTGGCAAGCCATTAGACGATAACATACTTTTAATACCGTTTAAATTACTTAATTTGGCTACACCATGAAATAACATTAAACCTGCGACTGTAATTCTTAAAATCAATAGTCCTAAATCTGAGTTTTTTTTCATTTTTATAAATTTAATAACTCTCTAATATAAGGTTACTTTTGCTTTTTTCAATCTAAAATAGACGTTTACAAGTATTAGCTATACCAATAGTATTATTTTTACCGATGGAAAATCGTGATCTTCGTTGTCTTTTATAAAAACATTAATTCATCCAACCACCACCAAGGGCGCGGTACAATTCTATAATAGCTTGTAACTCATCTTTTTTATCTTCAACACTATCTAACTGTGCGGATAATAAACTGTTTTTAGTAGTTAATACATCGGTATAATTGGTGCTTGATGAATATTCCAATAAAGCTTCGGTAAATTCTACAGATTTTTCAAGCGCATTTATTTGATGTGCTCTAGACTCTTGCTTTTCCTTAGTCTTATTGTAGGAATATAAGGCCTTCGATATTTCTGAACCGGCATTTAACCATGCTGCTTTATAATCATAAAACGACTGTTGTTGAACCGATTTATTAATTTTCAGTCTTGCCTTATTTTCTCCGTTCGCAAAAATAGGCTGTGTTAAGCCCCCAATTAGATTATAGAAAATGGAGTTGTCGAAAAAATTGGATAAATCTAAGGAAGACAAACCTCCACTTGCCGTAATGGTCAAGGATGGATAAAAATAGGTTTTAGCCATATTTACATCTTCAAAAGCACTTCTGAAAGCCATTTCCGCTTCTTGAATGTCCGGTCTATTTCTTAACAATGAAGATGGTACTCCTATTTTTAAATCGGCGTATGCCTCCTGTTCTTTTAAAGATGTTCTTTCAATAGTGCCAGGTAATCTGCCCAATAGAATCGCCAAGGCATTTTCCTGTTCTAAAATGGATATTTCAATATCTGGTATTGAGGTTTCTATCTCATACCTACTCGCCTCACTTTGAACCACTGCTGCACCATCAACCACAGCCGATTCTTTCAAATACTTCATCGTCTCTTGGTCACCAATTCTATTTTCTAAAGTTTTTTTAGTGATCTCTAATTGTTCATCTAAAGTCAGTAAATTATAATATGCTGTGGCTATGTCCGAAATTAACTGGGTATGGACCGCTCTCGTTGCTGCTTCGGTTTCTAAAAATGAAGCCAAAACAGCCCGTTTGTTACTGCGTAACTTTCCCCAAACATCTAGCTCCCAACTACTACTTAATTGCCCTATATAAGAAGTGGTGTTTAAATTTATGCCACTTACACTTCCTAAATTTAGAGAGGACTCCGATGTTTTTGAACGCGTAACACTGGCGCTTCCTTCTAAACTTGGCAACACCGCTAATTTTGCTTCAACCAAACTCGCCTTCGCCTGATATATGTTTTCAATAGCAACTTTTAAATCGAGGTTGTTTTGCAAACCTTCTTCTATCAAATTTTGCAAAATACTGTCGGAAATTATTTCTTTCCAAGGCATTGTTGCCATGGATGTTGTATCATTAACCAAGGTATCTCTGTATTGTTCTGCAAATTCACTATCTGGCGTGGTATATCTTTTATTGATCACTCCACAAGAATTCATCAGTAAAACAAGTACAGCGATAGGAATGATGTATGTTATAGTATTAGATTTCATATCTGTATTCGCTTTAATTTAATTGTTCTTTTTTAGTATCAATATCATCTTCATCTCCCCAATCGTGATTGGTGTCACCTACTATTTTTTCTTGAAGGTTCTGGAATATGATAAACAATACCGGTATCACCATTACACCTAATAGGGTACCAACCAGCATACCGCCAATGGCTCCTGTACCAATAGCTCTGTTTCCAACAGCACCAGCACCAGTTGATATCATTAACGGAAATAATCCGAAAATAAAGGCAAACGATGTCATTAAAATTGGTCTAAAACGTGCTATGGCTCCATCTAATGCCGACTGTAGTATTGTTTCTCCTTCTCGTCTTCGTTGTATGGCAAACTCCACAATTAAAATGGCATTTTTAGCCAGCAACCCAATCAGCATCACCAAGGTAATCTGTATATAAATGTTGTTACTAATACCAAATAAGTTTGCAAAGATTAATACTCCTGACAGTCCTGCCGGTACCGATAATAAAACGGCAATAGGAAGTATAAAGCTCTCGTACTGTGCGCACAATAGGAAATACACGAATATGAAGCACAGCATAAAAATATAAACGGTTTGGCTACCTGCGGAAATCTCTTCTCTAGTAATTCCAGAATATTCATATCCGTACCCTGTTGGTAAGGTTTCTGCCGCTACTTCTTCAATAGCGTTAATGGCATCACCAGAACTATAACCTGAGTTGGGAGCGCCACTTATTTTTGCCGCTGTAAATAAATTAAAACGCGTTAAACTTTGTGGGCCATAAACCCTTTTTAAGGTTACAAATTCGGTAATAGGTGCCATAACACCGTTGCCATTTTTAACTTTTATAGCATTTAAACTCTCAAGGTTGGCTCTAAAGTTTGGTTCGCCTTGATAATACACACGATATTGCTTTCCAAATTTATTGAAATTAGAAGCATACACACCACTTAAATAGCCTTGCATTACACTTAAAACACCTTCTACATCTAAACCTGCAAGCTTGGTTTTAGCAACATCTACCACCACTTCATATTGTGGAAAAGTTGGATCAAACGTTGTGCTGGCATATTGTATTTCTGGTCGTTGACTTAATGCTTCAATAAAATCTTGACTTACATCATAAAGCGCGTCAACGGTACCACCGCTTTGGTCTTGTAATTGCACTTCAAAACCGTTACTTAAACCAAACCCTGTAACCGTTGGCGGAGCAAAAAATATCATATTAGCATCTTTTATAGATGCCGTTCTTGCGAACAACTGACCAATGATTTCTTGTACACTTTGTCCCTCTCCACTACGCTCATCCCAAGGTTTCAGTTTTAAAATAAACATACCATAATTAGACCCTGTACCACTTATAAATCCACGACCAGTAGATCTTAAATAGGCGTTTACTTCTGGGATATCTTCAATAATTTTTTGTAGTTCATCTAAAACTTCATCCGTTCTTTCCATAGAAGATGCAGCAGGTAAACTAACATCGGCAAAAACAATACCTTGATCTTCATCGGGTACAAAGCCTGTTGCTGTTGTATTCATTAGATAAACGAATACACCAATAAATACAATGATGACACCAAGCGCAATTGCTTTTTTGCGAATTAAAAAGTTTAACGCATTCTTATATTTTGAGGTTGTTTTCTCAAACCCTACGTTAAAAGCGACATAAAAACGTTGCACAAAACTTTTTGATTTATGCTCTTCGTGTGGTTTTAATAATAAGGCACATAACGCCGGACTCAACGTCAATGCATTTACAGCCGATAATATAATGGCAATGGCTAGGGTAATACCAAATTGTTGGTAAAACACTCCAGATGATCCACTAATAAATGTTACCGGAATAAACACGGCAGACATCACCAAGGTGATAGAAATAATAGCCCCAGAAATCTCGCTCATGGCATCTAAACTCGCCTTTCGGGCAGATTTATAACCCGAATCCAGTTTGGCGTGTACTGCCTCTACTACCACAATGGCATCATCTACCACAATGCCAATGGCAAGCATTAATGCAAATAAGGTTAATAAGTTAATAGTAAACCCAAATACGCTTAAGAAAAAGAAGGTTCCTACAATAGCCACAGGTACCGAAATAGCCGGGATCAATGTAGAACGCCAATCTTGTAAGAAGATAAATACGACAATAAAAACCAATAAAAATGCTTCGATTAATGTACTAATTACCTTTTCGATAGATGCATCTAAAAAGTCATTGGCATTTACCATTTCTGCATATTCTAAACCTTCAGGAAAGTTTTTAGAAGCTTCTTCTAAGGTTGCAATGGATTGTGCCACTACCTCTTGGGCATTTGATCCCGCAGATTGTGCAATGGCAACACCAGTACCAGGCTGACCTTTAATGGTGGTTATTGTACTATAGGATTGTGACCCTAATTCTACTCTAGCTACATCTTTTAAACGTAGAATACGCCCATCATCTGTAGTTTTAATGATGATATCTTCAAATTCTTCAGCATTTTGTAATTTACCTTTGTATTTTAAGGTATATTGATACGCTTGTGCCCCTTGTAAACCTAATTCTCCTGGTGCAGCTTCTAAGTTTTGATCATCAAGCGCTGTGGTAATATCAGAAGGAATTAACCCGTAATTCGCCATGATATTCGCCTTTAGCCAAATACGCATACTATATTCTCTAGAACTAAATGCCGATGCACTACCAACACCATCTATCCTTTTTAGAACAGGTATTAAATTAATTTCAGCGTAATTCTGAATAAATTCCTCGTCATATCTGCCATCTTCACTATACAACCCAAAAATAAAAACATTACTACTTTGCTGTTTTTGTGTAGTAACACCCGATTGCGTAACCTCTGAAGGCAATAAGTTTGACGCTGTAGATACACTATTTTGAACATTTACTGCTGCGATATCAGGATCGGTACCTAATTCGAAATAAACAGTTATACTAGCCGAACCACTAGTTGCAGTTGAGGTCATGTAGGTCATGCCTTCAACACCATTAATTGCTTCTTCTAATGGAACAATAACACTATTTAATACGGCTTCTGCATTTGCACCATCATAAGAGGCTGAAACCTGTACTGTAGGTGGTGCAATATCTGGATATTGAGATATTGGTAATGTGGTTATTCCTATAATCCCTAAAATCAAAATGATAATAGAAATTACAGCCGAAAGAACCGGTCGTTTTATAAATTTATTAAACATAATTTCTACTATTTATTAGTTGGTAGTTGTTACTTTTTCTGTGATTTGCTGTAGCGCCTTTATCGCACTTTCTTTTACTGGAACCGGCTTTATTACTTTACCGCTGGATAATCCTGAAATGCCTTCAAGAACCACCTGGTCGCCTTCTTTGAGTCCTTCTGTAACAATATAGGCCTGACCCGAATTTGTGGCGGTTACTGTAATTTTAGTAGATTGTACTTGCGATTGTTCGTTTACCAAATACACGTAGATACCTCCTTGAATTTCGTAGGTAGCCGATTGCGGAATAAGAAAAGCAGCTTCAATAGTTCTCGGAATTTGTATCGTTGCACTATTTCCTGTTCTCAATAAATTATCTGGATTGTCAAAAATAGCACGTACATTAAACGAGCCTGTTTCTTCGTCTACTTGACCACTAACGGTTTGGATTTTTCCTTTTTGGTCAAAAGCGGTATAATCTGGAAGTAAAAGAGAAACTTCATCTAAACTCTTCAGCAAACCTGCCTTTGCAAATTCTAAATACGTTTTTTCATTGATTGAAAAATAAGCGTACACCTGTTTAATATTAGACACCGTAGTCAAAGGTTCAGAAATGCTACTACTTACCAAACTCCCTAATTTATAGGGTAGAGAGCCAATATAGCCCGAAACCGGAGCTGTAATTTTGGTGTAGTTATAACTGGTAAGTGCGTTGGAATAATTGGCTTGCGCCTGTTCTAAAGCTGCATTTGCCGCGGTAAGTGAGTTTTCGGCAGAGGTTAGCTCAAACTTGCTAATGATTTCTCTTTCCACTAAAGGCTTTGCTTTTTCCACATCAACCTGAGCAGAACTAACATCTGCTTTTGCACTGCTAATTGCAGCCTTTGTACTTAAAAGGTCTTGCTGATATTCGGGTGCATTCAATGAAAAAAGGAGTTGCCCCTTTTTTACATATTCGCCCTCATCTACATGTACCTTTTCTATAAAACCTTCAATTTTAGGGTAAATCTCTATGTTTTCTGTACCTTCAATAGTTACTGGAAATTCTCTGAAGATTTCTATGTCTTTTGAAGAAACGGTAAGTACTTCGTAATCGGCTACGCCATTTCTCTGTTCAGGCTTCTTTTCGTTATTACATGATAGTGTAATAAAAGCTACAACAAGCCCAATACATGTAATTCTAAAATTATTTATTTGATGTTTCATATGATTATTAGGTGATTTTTTGTTATTGTAAAAGTCTCTTTTTTATAAATAGTTCTCAAAACAAATAGAAGAACTTGCTAAACACATCTAACTTTAGGTTGATTTTATCGACGGTTTTTTTATATAAAAACACATTCATTTTTATTTGTTGTACCTAAGCAGCCGAAGTAGTATTTTATTTTGTAACGGTTAAAGTATTTACTGCATATTTTTTAACTAATAGCAATGATACCACAGCAGCAATACCATCGCTAACAGGAAAGGCGAGCCAAACACCTGTTAAACCATAACAATTATTAAGTAAATATGCTATTGGAAAAAATAAAATTATAGGTCTTAGTAAGGCTAAAAACATTGCTGTTTTGTTTTTCTGAAGCGCTTGAAAATGTCTAGTAATTAATATTTGAATAGCATAAAAAGGAATCGAAATCGCAAAAATTTGCAATGCTTTTTTTGAGATGGAGATTACATTTTGGTTACCATCACTTTCTATAAAAACACTTGAAATCTGTGTTGGAAACAATTCCAAAACTAAAAGACCAAAAATGGTTATTACACTTACTATTTTAATTGCTATCTCTAATGTTTTACTGGCTCTATCGAAACGTTTTGCACCGTAATTAAAACTTACAATAGGCTGCATACCATCGCCTGTACCTAAAGCAATCATCATGAAAAAAACATTTACTCCAAATAGAATTCCCATAGCGGCAACACCGTCTGTTCCTCCAGAATTTAATAATAAATTATTAGCAAAAATATTCTGAAAACTAATGGCTAAATCCATTAAAAAAGGTGCTAATCCCACTAATAATATAGGGAAAATAATTGATTTTTGTAGCCTTATTTGCTTCCGTTTTAATTTTACTAAGCTTTGTCCATTTGCATAATATCTAATTAATAGTAAAGCATTTGTAGCTTGAGCAATTATAGTCGCTAATGCAGCACCACGAATACCTAGATTAAATATTTTCATAAAAACATAATCTAAGCATAGATTTATTACACAAGAAAGCACTATTAATTTTGCTGGTAATTTTGGATTTCCTTCTGCTCTACATGTAAATTCTAAGGCTAAAAAAAAACTAAGAGGAAAACCTAATATTATAACTAATAAATATTCTGCAGACAAGTTTAATAAGGTTCCACTTGCACCAAATAGCTCCAGTAAAGGTCTGTAATATATAAGCCCGAGGCTTGTAAAAATCAGCATAACTATAAATATACCAGCTATAGCATTTCCTAAAACGTTACTGGCTTTTTCGGGTTGAGATTCCCCTAAATGTTTAGCAATTAAAATTCCAGAACCACTACCAAACAATAACACTAATCCAAATTGTAAAAGTGTAACAGGAAACACCATCGTAACTGCAGATAATCCTTCTACACCAACATACTGCCCAACAAAAATACGATCCACAAAATTGTAAAGTGCATTAATTAGCATACCTAAAACTGCAGGACCAACAAAAATTAATAGTAGTTTTAAAATACTATCGTCTTTGAGTGAATATACTTCTCCCTGTTTTTTGGTTTGTTTTGTATCTGCAATTGAATTTCCTTTTACGAAACACAATAATTGCTGAGATGTTGATTTTAATGGATTCATTTAAACCAGATTTAATAGGGAGAAGTAAGAATTATTAAAATTTAATATTCTAAATCACCATTTATTCAACTCTAATAATTTTAAAGCCATTGAATTATTCGTAACGTAAAGCTGTTATTGGATCTAAGGCTGAAGCTTTTCTAGCCGGATACCATCCAAAAAATATACCAGTTACAGCACAAACAGCAAAAGAAACCACTATAGAATAAAGAGCTACACTTGTTGGCCAATGCAAAAATTTCTCGATAAAAAAGGTTGCACCTAAGCCTAATGCCACTCCTAAAACGCCACCGGTTACACTTATTAAAATAGCTTCAATTAAAAACTGCATTAAAATGTCTGAACCTTTACCACCTACAGCCATACGTAAACCAATTTCTTTGGTACGTTCTTTAACAGACACATACATAATATTCATAATACCAATACCTCCAATTAAAAGTGATATTCCTGCAACGGCAACTAATAATACGGTTAACATCTCACTGGTTGAACTAAATGTTGAAATTAATTCTTCCATAGAACGCACATTAAAATCATCATCTTCATTATCTGCCAACTTATGCTGAGTTCTTAAAATTTCTGTTACTTGAGTTACAGCATCTGGCGCTTGCTCTTCGCTTGCTGCCGAAGCCATTATTTGGTTTAAATAATCTATAGCTAAAATACGTTTTTGCACAGTGGTGTATGGTGCAATAACAACATCATCTTGATCTTGCCCAAAAGTATTTTCTCCTTTTTCTGATAAAACACCAATAACTTTAAACGGAATATTACCAAAACGAATGGTAGCACCAACAGGATCTTCGCCATCTGGAAAAATATTATCGACCACAGTTTGCCCTAACAATACCACTTTTGAAGCCGATTTAACTTCGGCATCTGTAAACATACTTCCGCTTTGTAAATCTAAAACCTTAATATTTAAATACTCAGGATTTACACCATAAATAGAAGATGGCCAGTTGTTCGATCCATTAATTACTTGTCCGCTACCATTAACCATTGGTGTCGTATAGGTTAATAAATCGGCTTGTTCTTTTATAGCGTAATAATCGTCTAGAGTTAAGGTTTCCATGGCGCTGGCTTCCTGCCTAACACCGCCACGTGTATCTTCACCAGGACGAATATTAATCATATTCGAGCCCATGCTAGAAATTGTAGTACGAATACTTTCTTTAGAGCCTTCACCAATAGCCAACATAGCAATTACAGATGCAACACCTATTATAATACCAAGCATGGTGAGTAATGTTCTCATTTTATTAAGAACAATGGCTTTAAATGCAATTTTTACTAAGTTTAAAATTCTCATAACTAATGATTTTCTTTCGGTAATTTTGCTAATTGTTCTGCTGCCGATTGTACGTTGTGATTTTTATAATCTTGAATAATATCGCCATCTTTTAACACAATAGTTCTACTACTAAATGTGGCTATATCTGGCTCGTGGGTAACAAACGTAATAGTTATACCTTGTTTATTTAATTCTTGAAAAAGTGCCATTATTTCGTACGATGTTCGGGTATCTAAGTTACCTGTGGCTTCATCAGCAAGAATCATTACCGGATTATTTACCAACGATCTCGCAATAGCAACACGTTGTTGCTGCCCTCCTGAAAGCTGAGAAGGAGTATGATGCAATCGTTCACCTAAACCAACCATCTCTAAGGCTTTAATTGCGCGTTCCCTTCGCTCTTCAGAAGTTACTTTACTGTTATACAATAAGGGCAATTCTACGTTTTCAATAGCTGTTGTTCTTGCCAACAAGTTATACGATTGAAAAATAAACCCTATTTTTTCGTTTCTAATGGTAGCGAGTTCGTTTTTACTTAAATCTTTCATTTTAACGCCATCAATCTCGTAAGTTCCAGACGTTGGCTGATCTAAACAACCTAAAATATTTAGCATGGTACTTTTACCAGATCCACTAGATCCCATAATGGTTACAAATTCGCCTTCTGTAATGCTATAAGAAATACCTTTTAAAGCATGTACAGTTTCCGATCCCATGGTAAACTCTCGCTTAAGGTTTTCTATTTTTATAATTTCTTTTGCCATGATTTCTATTTTTTTCCTGGTGGTTTTGGCATAAATGGACTCTCGCTTGAACCACCGTCTTGTGGGCCGTTTATTGCGTTAGGATTAGAACTTTTTAAGCTATAAACCAATTTATCACCTTCATTTAATCCTTCTAAAACTTGTACATTAACCCCATCGCTAGCACCTAATTTTACTGGTTTTGGTGTAATAGACTTATCGTTATTTAAAACCCAAAGTACTGTAGCATCATTATTTGCTTCTGGTTTCCCGTTTCGTGGTGTTATATTTTCCTGTTGCATATATTGCATCATTACATCGGGTTCTGGCTTAAAGTTTATAGCTTTAGCTTCGGCCGTTAATACATCGTTTAATTCTAAAGTGTAAATAGAAACAGTTGCTGTTAACCCTGGTTTTAATTTTAAATCAGGATTATCGGCTTTAATTACAACAGTATAGGTTATTACATTTGATGTTTCGGTATAATCTAAACGCACTTGAGTTACTTCACCTTCAAAGGTTTCACCTATAAAAGCATCAACAGTAAAGGTTACACGTTGTCCTTCTTTTACATTACCAATATCGGCTTCATCTACATCGGCTTCCACTTGCATTTCTTTTAAATCTTGAGCAATGGTAAATAATGTTGGCGTGCTATAACTTGCCGCAACGGTTTGTCCTTCGTCTATATCTCGCGATAAAACCACACCATTTATTGGTGAATAAATATTGGCATATTCTAAATTTGTTTGTGCTGTTTTTAGTTCTGATAAACGTTGAGAAACCGTTCCTTTTGCTATTTGATAATCGTAATTAGCATCATCGAAATCTGATTTACTTATAACTTGATTATCGTATAACGTTTTTTGCCTTTTGTAAATGGTTTCTGTATAACTTTTTTGGCTAACAGCGTTGTTATAACTGGCTTGTGCTTGTACTACTGCCGCTTTTAAATTTGTTTTATCTAACTCTGCAATTAGCTGACCTGCTTTCACTTCGCTATTGTAGTCTACATAAATTTTTTCTACAACACCAGATACTTGTGTACCAACATCAACTTGTGTTATAGGTTCTATGGTTCCTGTTGATGTTACTACAGTGGTAACATCTCCTTTTTTTGCTGCTATAGTTTTAACTTCTACAACTGCATCCTGACTAGGCTTAAAAATATTGTAAAGTACCAATGCAATAATGGCAGTAATTATTCCTGCTATAATTAGTTTTTTGTTTTTATTTTTCATGATGTTGATATTAAAGTGTTATCGCGTTTCCTTGATAATATTGTAATAATTGGTTGTAAAGAATATTTAAGTATTTAGCTTGTAAATAGTTTAATTGTGCGTTGGTAAAAGTGTTTTGGCTTACTACTAAATCTGTGGTACTTAAAGCGCCTAAATCGTATTTTTTTTGAGCCAGTTTATACGATTCCTCTGCCGCTTTATTAGCTGCTTTTGCTGCTTCTAGTTGTTCTTGAGACGACAGCGCATTTTGATAAGCGGTTGCTACATTTTTATAAATTTCCTTTTGAAGACTAACAACTTCTAGTTTAGATTGATCGATTGCTATTTTAGCCTTTTGCACTTCGGCTTTTGTTTGAAATCCGTTAAAAATGGGAATAGTTAACGATAAACCTACGGTTTGATTAAAATTACCATTTAATTGATTTGAAAAATTCATGTCCTGAGAACTTGTATAACCAGTACCCAAACTACTTGTTAAAGCCAATGTTGGTAAATAATCGCCTTTGGCAATATCTAAGTCTTTTTCGGTAACATCGACATCCAATTTTACAGCTTCGTATTCTGGCAACATACCTAAAGCTGCTTGATAAACGGCTATTTTATTTGGTAAAATAGGCGCTGAATAAATGTCATTATTAGGCGTTACAATATCAAATTCTACTTCGGGCTCTAACTCTAATAATTGTTTTAAAACAATAACTTGCTGCTCGTAATTATTTTTAGCTTCAATTAAATCGTATCGGTTTGTTGCTTCTTGTGAAATAGCATCTGTATAATCTTGCATAGCAATACTTCCAGCATCTAATCTGGCTTTCGCTTGTTGGGCTTCTTTAGTTGAAGCTTCTAATGTTTTTTCTGCTACAACAATACCTTCTTTAGCATACAACGCTTGCAAATAAGCTTCGGCTACGCTTAACTTAATACTGTTTTTAGCTTCTTCAACATATAAACTGTTTTGGTCGGCTAATAACGTGTTCTGCTTAATTCTATTTTTAATTTGATTGCCTTGAAACAAATTAACCGATGCATTTACACCAAAACTAGTGGTGTTAATTTGCTGATCGACAAACTCGCTGGTAATTGGGTCGATAGACTGCCCATTTCTAAAAGCCTGAGATGCGCTTCCGTTTACAATTGGCAAACGACTATCTTTAGATTGCTGAAGCGTTACATTGGCAGTTTCTGCAGAATATTCAATATTTTTTATACTAATATTATGTTCTACAGCATACTCCAAACACTCTTGGAACGTCCATTGCTTAACTTGGCTTTCTTGAGCAAAAACACCCAAGCTGCTAAGAGCAAAAAAACAGATGTATATAAATGGTTTCATTTTTAAAGTATTTAATTTTACACTTCAAAATTGAAACAATTACTTCTTATATTATAAGGTAATGGAAGTTCTGGGTGATTGTCTCGACGGAAATCAACTTTCTATCGACGGCAATTTTTTAGGAAAGCACATTTTTAATAACTTTCGATTTAAAAACCGTTTCTTGCCATTCGTTTTCTGGCACCGAAGTTTCGGTAATTCCACCACCAACATAGACTATTGCCTTATTATTCTGTATTTGCATACAACGTAAATTAACGTATAGTTGCGTACTTTTTTTAGGAATCGCGTAAGCTCTATTTTCAATATTTCTTTTTCCTGATCGTGGTTTTGCGATGGTTTCAAAATTTAATTCGCCTAAAAACCCGGTGTAAAACGCGCGGTTGTAATTTTCGTTTTCTAAAATAAAAGTTTTGGTTTTAGCTTTTGGCAAACCGCAAACTGCTGGTGTTGGGTGAATACTTTCAATAATATTTTTTAATGGAATTTCTGGTTTTAAGCGTGCATTAATCATGGTTTTTAAATGCAGTAAATTTCCAGCTTTTACAGTTTCTACATCCGATATTTTACAGTTTGAAACCCATGGTTTTAATTGCTCTACAATAAAATCGGTTACAAATTGCTGCTCTTCTTTTTCTTTATCTTGCCAAACTACTTTCCCCTCGCGTTTGTACTCTTGCGTGCCCGCCAATGCCATAATTGAAAAATTTGCGCCTTCAATTTTCATAAGGGTTTCTGGCGTAGCGCCCAACCACAACCCTACTTTTGGGTGAAACCAACAATACGCAAACGCCGATTTATATTTATGTACTAAACGTTTAAATATTAAAAACGGGTTTGGTTCGTCCAGTTGTATAGCTTCAGCACGCGACACCACCACTTTTTTAAAAGCACCACTTTTAATAGCTTTTACGCTTTTTTCTACTAATTTTAGATGATGATTTTCTTCGGAAGTATTGCTGCTATCAATAGAATTTTCAACTGAATTTAAATCTGGAAAATCGGTTTCGCTTTCTAAATATTCTGAAGCATCGGTTGGAATTAGCACCGATTCATTTAAATTTTCAAACGGCGAAAACACAAAACCTTTCTCTGTAAAATTTGATGTAAAATGTAATTTATCATCCTTTTGAAGCATCGCAAAAACTGAAGCTTCATTAGGTTTTCTATAAACAACAAAAGGTAAATTATTTTGGTATTGAGTTTCAATACGCTTAAAAAATTCGTTTGAGGTCATCTTTATTTTTTAGGCAACGAAATAGTAGATAATTTACATACCGATATTAAATTATCGGCTTCATCTGTCACTCTAATATCTAACAATTGGGTCGTTCTTCCTTTATGAATAAAAGTGGCTTTGGCATAAACAAAACCTTCCTTTACACTTTTTAAATGGTTGGCTGTAATTTCTAAACCGCGAACAAATAAATTTTTAGTATCTACAAACACGTGTGTTGCAAAACTACCAACACTTTCGGCTAAAGCTGCTGTTGCTCCGCCATGTAAAACACCATCTGGCTGATGTACTCTAGAATTTACGGGCATTCTGGCAACTAAAAAATCTTCGCCATAATCTATCATTTCAATATTCAACGTTTCCATTAATGTATTTTTACAAGCCAAATTTGCTTGTTTTAAAACTTCTTCTTTAGATAATTGCATAGAATACCGTAATTTTATTTAAGATTACAAAAGTACAAAACACCTAAGTAAAACATTCAGAATTCATTCTTAAAAAATGGAAAAACTAAGCGTGCCAACTCTAGAAAATAATCGTGTAAAATTATTGCCTTTAACCTTAAGTAATTATACCGATCTAATTGCTATTGCTAAAGAAGATAAGTTGGTGCAATATTCGCCATCAATTATTAATACGCCTAAGGATTTAAAGGAATATGTAGAAGCGACAATTGAACAACAAGAGAAAAACAATGCCATTCCCTTTATTATTTTTGATAAAAAAAAGAATGCTTTTGCGGGTTCTACGCGTTTAGGTAATATAAATTGGAAAAATAAAGTGATTTATTTAGGTTGGACTTGGATTGGACGAGATTTTCAAGGTACAGGATTAAACACAAATATGAAGTTTTTAATGTTAGAATACACTTTTGAAACTTTAAAATTTGACAAGGTCGTTTTTACTGTTGATGAACGAAATTTACGCTCAAGAAAAGCCGTTGAAAAACTAGGTGCTACTCTAGAAGGTTTATTAAGAAAAGATGTACTTATGCCAGATGGTTTTAAACGAAATACTTGTGTGTATGGTATTTTAAATAATGAATGGCCAACAATAAAAGGAAATCTAGCAACCAAAATTTAAAAATTATATTTTTTAGCTTTTATTCATTTCAACAAATAAATTATAACTAACTTTGTAACAGACAGTTCCCCGAAACGCTGTAAATTATCATTTTGAAAGCTTTTATAATTTTTATATCCTTTTTAACCTACGCTAATTTTTGTTTTAGCCAAAATATAACCGAAGATCAATTTAAACACTTTGGTGCTGGCGTTGTAATTTCTAACGGAACATATGCTACAATTTATTCTTTAACAAAAAACAAAAAGAAAGCATTTTGGTACAGCATGGGTGCTTCCATTATAGCTGGTTTTGCTAAAGAATTAAGAGATAGTGAAAAATTTCATACCCCTTTAGATACTAATGAAGCTTTAGCAACTAGTTTTGGAGGATTAACTGTTACCTTCAATTTATTTGAAAAGAAAAAGAAAAATAAACACGTTGCATTAAACAACTAGTTTTTTTACTATTTCTTTTACAGGAAGTATTTCTGTAGTATGTTCAATACTTGGGCCTGCAACCCAAACCGTTTTATAAGTGGCTTTAGTAGCTGCATTTTCTGTAGCTTTCATACCAATTGAAAACCGAATCATTTTTACCCATTTTTTAAGTTTTCGGTTTTTGTTCAATAAATTTTCAATCCAAGTGGCTTTTGTTCCTATTTTTTTAACATAAGGCGTATTTATAACAGTACATGGTGTTCCAGAAATTCGTTCAGTCATAACAATATCATCAGCGCCATAATCTACACATGCTTGTTTGTACTCGTCGGTAACCCCAGCTTCAACCGAGGCTATAAACGGGCTTCCAACAGAAACACCATCGGCTCCGTAAGCCAACATAATATCTAAATCTTCTTTTACACCAACACCCCCGGCAGAAATAACCGGAATACTACAGTTACTTTTTAATTGCTTTATTAATTCTCCTGGTGATATATTTCCTCTATGACCACCAGCTTCATTGTTTACAGCTATAATTGCATCGGCTCCTAAATCTTGAACTTTTTGGGCAAATTTTAAATCGGTAACATCACACAACACTTTTATGCCTACTTTGTGTGCTTTTTCTATAGTTTCTTTCGGGTTTCCTAGAGATGTTATTATAAAATCGCAACCTATTTCGCAAATTGCATTAAGTTGGTCGCGATATTTTATATTCGATTTATTTACAATTAAATTAAAACCAAAGGCGCCACCTTTTGGCTTTGCAGCTTTTAATTCGCGCAAAGCAACTTTAAGCTCATCTATGGTTCTGTAATTTAAAGCTGGTATACAACCTGCAATTCCACAATCCATAGCTTCTCGAACCATACTAACGTTAGACACCAAAAACATAGGCGCCATAATTATAGGATGATTAATTTTTAATAAAGTAGTAAGCTTAGTAGACATAATTTTTAGTTTTTGTTGATAAACAAATATAATAAATATTATGCATGCATAACAAATAGATTTTATGAGAAAAAATCGATATAATGCATAGTTTAAGACTTTATCGATATTTTTGGAGTAAAAAAGACTATTGAATATAAAAATGGCCTTTTTTTACACAAAAAATAATATTATGAAACTATTTAAAACCTTAGTACTTTTTATTTCTTGCATTACTATAATTTCTTGTAGTTCTGATTCTGATGATAACTCAGAATACCCAATAACCCTTAATTATAATAGAGTTGAAGACAGCTTTTTATTTTATCAAAATGGAAATGAAACTGACGTTCCCACAGATGTATTAGACTATTATTATAATACGGATGTTGCAATTTCTATAGAAAATTTGGAAGCTGATTATGGCAATGATTATTTTATGTTTTTGAGTGATACAGAACTTGAGTTAAAAGAAAACGGTGAAACTTTTACAGTTAATTATGCTTTTGAAAATGGTTATCTATTCTTAATTGATACTGATGATAATAAATATCTTTATGGGAAAGGTGATAAAACAAAACTAGAGTATTTAATTGCTTCTGGAATTTCAGTATATGAAAATGGTAGCAGCGCTTATCGTTCTAGTTTTGAAGACGAAGGTGATATTGATTACTTTCCTGCTACATTTGAAAACCATAAGGATTGGCATAATTATAATAGTATTGAGGAAGTTCAAGGCGATAACTACGTTTTATTCCATAATGTTTCTATTGTTTACGAATAATAAAAACAAATTCAATTACTCTTTTAATCAAACTTATAATATCCACATTTTAAATAAGCGCCTTCAGGAAAACCAATAGGATGATCGGTATCGTGATAGGTTTTTAAAATATTTTTATAGGTTCTGTTCGATGTATTTAAAACCTCAGCATTAATACTAAAAAACACATCGGCAGTTACTCTTGATGAGCACGAAGCTAACACTAAAAGTCCATTTTTACTGGTAAGTTTCACACCTAATTCAGCTAATTGTGCATACTTTTTTTGTGCTAAGGCAATTTCGGAAGCTTGTTTTGCAAAACTTGGCGGATCTATAACTACAACATCAAAAGTGACACGGTTTTTTATAAGTTTATTTAACTCATCAAAAGCATCACCTGCAATGGTTTTATGCTTACCGGTATATTCGTTTAGTTTACCGTTTTCAACAGCAATTTCAAGGGCTTGCTTGCTAATATCTAAACTGGTTACTTCTTTTGCATTATTAGCTAAAGCATGTACCGAAAACCCTCCGGCATAACTAAAAACATCTAAAACAGTTTTACCTGTGCTCCACTCGCCTACTTGTTTTCTGTTGGCTCTATGATCTAAAAAATAACCGGTTTTATGTCCTTTTATAACATTTGCAGAAAAATTAATACTGTGTTCTACAAATTTTACAACTTCATTTTCTAATGTGCCATAAATAACTTCGCCATCTGTAAAATGATGTGCTTTTGAGTTTTGTAGACCTCTACTTAAACGTAATACTACTGTTGCTGCTTTAGACGTTTGCTGCAAGTCTTGAAAAATAGATTCTAAATAAGGCAACCAAATTTCAGAGTATAATTTTATTACTAAAACCGAAGCATACACATCGGCAATTAAACCAGGAAAACCATCATTTTCCCCAAAAATTAATCTGTAACTATTCGTATTCGTTTTTAACAACGAGGCTCGTTTTTTAAAGGCTTGTTGTATTTTGTTTTTAAAAAAAGCCGCATTAATTTCAACCTTTTCCATGCCACTATGCAGCATTTTAATACGAATGGGCGAATTGGCATCGTACAAACCTAAACCTATAACCCTATTTTTATTTTTACTAAAAACTATAGCTAAATCGCCTGTTTTAGCATCGTCGTTAATTTTGGTAATGTTATTTGAAAACACCCACGGATGGCCTTTTAAGACGAACTGTTCGCCTTTAGCATTAAGCTTTACAGCCAATCGTTTAGATGAATATTTTGATTTTATTTTTTCTGAAAATGACATTGAAAATCGTTAAGACTGCGAAAGTACGAAAGATATAAAAGAATGCTTCTGTTTAAAATTGAAGAATTATAAACCTAATTTCCTTTTTGCATCCAGGAAACTAATTCTTTGGTGTTTACAATAGACCAAGAATGCGGATGACGTTCGCCATTAGCGCGATAACCTTTGTTTTCCGTTTCAATTAATTCTACATCAATTCCTTTAAATTCAGACTTTAAGATATTACTTAGTTGTTTTAAATAATAGGCATTTAAATCTTCGTAATTGTTTTGTCGTTGTTCTTTCCACCACTGTAAATCGGGTTCTGTATAAAAACGCAATTTTGTGTTTTTTAAAGCTGAAAGATTTGAAATATTTTCTGTTTGAAATGTAAAAGGTGCTCGCATTTCGTAAACTGCTAAACTATCCTTAGGGTTTCCAAACTCAGCATCGAACATTTGCTTTAAAAACTGAGATTCTTGAACCGAAACTTCGGCTGTATTCAGTTTTAAATTCTTTTCTGCTGTTTTGTATAAAGCCAATAAATCTAACGGAGAATCAACTACAAAAACACCATCGGGTTGTATATTTTTATTGTTTTTTATAAGATGATTACTAATTAATAAAGCCATGTTACCTCCACTTGAAAAGCCACCGAAATAAACATTTTTAGTAACTAAACTTTGCTTTTTAATTATATTTTGAAGCATCAAAGTTATTTCTTCCTTTTCATTTTCAGAAAGAAATAATTTTCTATTAATGTTTAAAGCTAAAACCGAAAAACCGTTTGTAGTCGCTAAATCTGCTATTTTAAACTCATTCAACGTATTTTCGGCATCGCAAGGAAAACAAGGAAACAATACTAACAAACCAGTTTCATTAGGCGATTTTACCAATTGAAAATCATCAGACTTAATTAATTCAGCAACTTTATCTGTACTAACTTGGTTCTCAATTTTATTTTTACAGGAAAAAATTAAAACGCAAAAGATGCATATAAAATATTTTTGCATTAAATACAATGTTTTATTCTTTTATAAAAGTCATTTCAATATTTATAGTTGTAGTGTAATCTATATCATTTTCTGTAAACTCTTCGGTTTGTGTATTACTTAAAATTAGTGATGTTTCTGTAAGCTCTTCAATAGTAAAAATAGTGGTTACTCCACTTTCTGTGGTTATTAACTGGTTACCATCTTGAGACCACAAACCGCTTCCCATAAATTCTAAATCTTCAGAATTTTCGGTAATAGTTTCTCCTAAAAAATTTGTCGTTACTTCTAAGCTATACGAGCCTTCCGAAGTAAACTCGTTTGGGTTTTCTGTAAACGTTAATGTATAATCTACGTCGTAAGCCTCACCTGTAAAAGGCGTTTCAAAGGTTGTTCCAAAATAATCAAAACTTGTAGTTCCAGAGTATTCAACATCTTCACCTATCCAAGTTCCTAATAATAAATTTACTTCTACATCATTTGTATTTGAGTCATCACTACCAGAACATGCAAAAACTAAAGCGGTAAATAAAAATAATAATGCATTTTTTTTCATTGTTTTAAAGATTTTAGGGTTAATTAGCTAATCTAAAATATTTTAATTTGTTGATAAAATTTTTCTTAAATAAAAAAACGCAACCAAATAAATGATTGCGTTTTTTAACTCAAGCTGTAAGCTTATTATTTTTGAGATGCTGACGAGTTCAGCGTGACAAATTATTTTACTTCTTCGAAGTCTACGTCTTCTACATCGCTACCTTCGTTAGCATCGCCACCGGCGCTTGCATCTGGTCCTGGTTGCGCACCAGCACCTTGAGCTTCAGCTTGTGCTTTGTACATTTCTTCGCTAGCTACTTTCCAAGCTTCGTTAATTTTATCTAAAGCTGGTGTAATAACTGCTAAATCTTTGCTTTCGTAAGCTTTCTTAAGTTCTTCTAAAGCTTCTTCAATTGGCTTTTTCTTATCATCAGATAATTTATCGCCAAACTCTTCTAATTGCTTTTCTGTTTGGAAAATCATAGAATCTGCTTCGTTTAGCTTTTGTGCCGTTTCAGCAGCAGCTTTATCCGCTTCAGCGTTAGCTTCAGCATCAGCTTTCATTTTCTCGATTTCTTCCTCAGTTAATCCAGAAGACGCTTCAATTCTAATATCTTGTTTTTTACCAGTCGCTTTATCTTCCGCAGATACTTTAATAATACCGTTTGCATCAATATCGAAAGTTACTTCAATTTGTGGCGTACCACGACGTGCTGGTGGAATACCATCTAAGTGAAAACGTCCAATAGTTTTATTATCGGCAGCCATGGCTCTTTCACCTTGTAATACATGAATTTCTACAGAAGGCTGATTATCGGCCGCTGTTGAGAATACTTGCGATTTTTTGGTAGGAATAGTTGTATTTGCCTCGATTAACTTAGTAAATACATTACCCATAGTTTCAATACCAAGAGATAAAGGTGTTACATCTAAAAGTAATACATCTTTAACATCTCCTGTTAATACACCACCTTGTATACCAGCACCTAAAGATACAACCTCATCTGGGTTAACACCTTTACTTGGCGCTTTACCAAAGAATTTTTCTACGGCTGCTTGTACAGCAGGAATACGTGTAGAACCACCTACTAAAATTACCTCGTCGATATCAGATTTCGATAAACCTGCTGCTTTAAGTGCAGACTCACAAGGCTCGATAGTACGTTTTACTAAATCGTCAATTAATTGCTCAAATTTACTACGTGTTAACGTGCGCACTAAGTGCTTTGGCCCACTAGCAGTAGCCGTAATATATGGTAAGTTAATTTCTGTTTGTGCAGACGATGATAATTCAATCTTCGCTTTTTCAGCAGCTTCTTTTAAACGTTGTAAAGACATTGGGTCTTTACGTAAGTCCATGTTTTCTTCAGCTTGAAACTCATCGGCTAACCAGTTAATAATTTTTTCATCAACATCGTCACCACCTAAGTGTGTATCACCATCTGTAGATAATACTTCAAAAACGCCATCACCTAATTCTAGGATAGAAACGTCATGTGTACCTCCACCAAAATCAAATACTACAATTTTTTGGTCCGATCCTTTTTTATCTAAACCGTAAGCTAACGCTGCAGCTGTAGGCTCGTTAATAATACGCTCTACTTTTAAACCAGCAATTTCACCAGCTTCTTTAGTAGCTTGACGTTGGCTATCGTTAAAATAAGCAGGCACTGTAATTACCGCACGACTTACATCGGTACCTAAGTAATCTTCAGCTGTTTTTTTCATTTTTTGTAGCACCATCGCACTTAATTCTTGTGGTGTATATAAACGACCATCAATATCAACACGAGGTGTATCGTTATCTCCCTTTACAACTTTGTAAGGTACACGTTCTGCTTCGTTTTTAGACTCAGAGTATTTATTACCCATAAAACGTTTAATAGAATAAACCGTTTTTGTAGGGTTAGTTACCGCTTGTCTTTTTGCAGGGTCACCAACTTTAATTTCACCGCCTTCAACAAAAGCAATTACAGATGGTGTTGTTCTTTTTCCTTCTGCATTAGGTATTACAACAGGCTCGTTACCTTCCATTACCGAAACGCAAGAGTTTGTTGTTCCTAAATCAATTCCAATAATTTTACTCATAATGTTTATTTGTGTTTTATATATTTCCGATTTAACGGAAAACATTTATTCATTTTTAATTTCGGTTAATATTAGTCAATCATTATGCCAACCAAAAAATACTGACACACTGTCATATTAAGCTATTTAAAACTGCTATTTGGGCGTTACCACAAGGGTCAGGCTATCCGTTACAAGTCCTCGCTACGCTGTGGGCTTTCCACTACTATCCTTAACGCGGGCTTCACAATTAACATTAAATAATATTGTACGCCTGTAAAATCCGTATATATTTGTTATTACAATTAAGGTGTTATTTTATGGAATGTATCTCTGTTTTCGATATGCTAAAAATTGGCATTGGGCCTTCTAGTTCGCACACGTTAGGTCCTTGGCGTGCTGCCGAACGTTGGATTAACAAACTAAAAGAAAAAAACACATTTCAGAACGTAGATAAAATTACCGTAAACCTTTACGGTTCGTTATCACTTACCGGTAAAGGTCATGCCACAGATTATGCTGTTATGCTCGGGTTAAGTGGTAAAGATCCAGTAACCATTCCACCAGAAAACATTCATAATATTGTAAATAGCATAAAAGCAACCAAGACTATAAATTTTGGCAACGAAAAACTATTGCCTTTTAATCCAGAAACCGATATTATTTTTAATAAAGAGTTTCTACCCTTTCATGCCAATGGTATGAGTTTTACAGCCCATATTAATGGTAAAAAACAAACCAAAAAATACTATTCTATAGGTGGAGGATTTGTAGTAAAGAAAAAACGCAAAAACGCAAAAAAGAATATTGAAATAAAATGCAGCTTTCCTTACCCAATAGATAAAGGGACAGAACTCCTCAATTTTTGTAAATCGTTAAACATGTCTATTTCTCAAGTGGTTTTCGAAAACGAAAAATCTATACGACCAGAAAAAGAAATAGATAAAGAGCTACAAGATATTTGGCATGTTATGCTAGAATGTATGTACACGGGTTGCCACACCGAAGGCACATTACCTGGCGGGTTAAACGTGAGGCGTCGTGCGTTCGATATGCATAAAAATCTTATAGGGACCAAACCATATACTAATGGCACAGAATGGATTTACACCATTCGAGACACAAAAGTAAAGTTCAGACAAATTTTTAAATGGGTAAGTTGTTTTGCTTTGGCTGTTAACGAAGTTAATGCATCGCTTGGTCGTGTGGTTACTGCACCTACAAACGGAAGCGCAGGCGTAATTCCTGCCGTTTTAATGTATTATTTAGTTATAGAAAACCACGACGGAAATTTCGAAGACATTAAAAAGTTCCTATTAGTTGCAGGCGAAATTGGTAGCATATTTAAAAAAGGGGCTACTATTAGTGCCGCCATGGGTGGTTGTCAAGCCGAAATTGGCGTATCGTCTGCTATGGCTGCAGGAGCACTTTGCGAACTTTTAGGCGGCTCGCCAGAGCAAGTTTTAATTGCCGCCGAAATTGCTATGGAACATCATTTAGGTTTAACCTGCGATCCTATTGGTGGTTTAGTACAAATACCTTGTATTGAGCGCAATGCTATGGGCGCTATAAAAGCTATAAATGCAGCCGAACTTGCACTAGATACCTCGCCAGAAAACATAAAAGTGCCTTTAGACAAAGTGGTTTCTACCATGTGGGAAACCGCCAAAGACATGAACACTAAATATAAAGAAACCAGCGAAGGTGGTTTAGCTGTTGGTGTTAACTTAACCGATTGCTAATATTTTAATAAACCCATATTAAAATTTAAAATTCAAAAAAGTTTCAGCTATTAATTTATTACTTTAGCATCTCCAAAAAATAATACAAAATGTCTACAGCTAAAAAAGAATATAAACGCATTACCGTTAAAACATTGGTTGATATGAAAGCCAATGGCGAAAAAATATCTATGCTAACTGCTTACGATTATACCATGGCCAAAATTGTAGATGGCGCAGGTATAGATGTTATTTTAGTTGGTGATTCGGCTAGTAATGTTATGGCAGGCCATGAAACAACTTTGCCTATTACTCTAGATCAAATGATTTACCATGCATCTTCTGTTGTAAGAGCTGTAAGCCGTAGTTTAGTGGTTGTAGATTTACCTTTTGGAAGCTACCAAAGCGACCCTAAAGAAGCGTTGCGTTCTGCGATTAGAATTATGAAAGAAAGCGGTGGACACGCCGTAAAGCTTGAAGGTGGAAAGGAAATAAAAGACTCTATAAAACGTATTTTAAATGCCGGAATTCCTGTTATGGGGCATTTAGGTTTAACACCGCAATCTATTTATAAATTCGGGACTTATACCGTACGTGCCAAAGAGGAAGCTGAAGCTGAAAAATTAATTGAAGATGCTAAAATGCTAGAACGTATTGGCTGTTTTGGTGTGGTTTTAGAAAAGATTCCTTCCGATTTAGCGAAAAAAGTGGCAGAAAGCATTAGCATTCCTGTAATTGGTATTGGTGCCGGACCAGATGTTGATGGTCAAGTTTTAGTATTACATGATATGATTGGAATGACACATGAATTTAATCCGCGTTTTTTACGTCGTTATTTAAACTTATTTGATGATATGACGGATGCCATCGCACAATATGTTGATGATGTTAAAACTCAAGATTTCCCTAATGATAGCGAGAAGTATTAGTTGATTTTAGTAGTTAGTTATTAGCAACAATATTTCTGTATTTGTGATAAAAAAAATACTTTCCAATAAAAATAACCTAAACGTACTTTACGAAGACAATCATCTTATTATAGTAAATAAGCGTGCAGGCGATATTGTTCAGGGCGATAAAACAGGCGATAAACCACTTAGTGATGTTGTAAAAGAATATATCGCTGAAAAGCATAATAAACCAGGAAATGTATATCTTGGTGTTGTACATAGGCTAGACCGACCAACCACTGGCATTGTTGTTTTTGCCAGAACAAGCAAAGCTTTACCACGCCTAAATAAGTTGTTTGCCGAAAAAGATGCTAAAAAAACGTATTGGGCTGTAGTTAAAAACGAACCGCCAAAATCAAAAGACACTTTAATACATTGGTTGAAAAAGAATCCTAAAAACAATAAATCTTACCCACATAATAAAGAAGTTAAAGATAGTAAAAAAGCCATTTTACATTACGAGCTTATAAAAAAGTTAAACTCTTATTTTCTGCTTGAAATAAACTTAGAAACTGGTCGTCATCACCAAATACGAACACAATTGGCTTCAATTGGATGCCCTATTAAAGGCGATTTAAAATATGGTTTTTATAGAAGTAATAAAGATGCTAGTATTCATTTACACGCACGCTATTTAGCCTTTGAACATCCTGTAAAAAAAGAACCTTTGTTTATTGAAGCACCATTACCTAATGATGCACTTTGGAAGGCTTGTTTGTAATTTAAAATTGGTTTTGACTACTACACTTATCAAGACTAGAAAATTAAACGTAATGTCACACTGAGCGCAGTCGAAGTGATTTCATTTCTAAAATCATATAAATTACTTCATTGGGTTTCGACTGCGCTCAACCTGACATTTGAATTTAAATATATTAAAATAAAAATAACATCACTGTTACCGTTTAAGCGCTTATTATCTTTAAAACATTACAACTAATCACCTTTATACTTAAAATGAGTAGCATTTCTACATTCAGATAAAATTTGCAACATATCAAAATCACCTTTTATTAACGCCTCTTTTTTTGACCTTGACCATTTTTTGATTTTCTTTTCAAAATAAATGGCTTGAAGAACATCATTAAAGGATTCATAAAAAACAATTTCTAGAGGTCTTCTTTTATAAGTATAACAATCTCTTTTTATACCATTTTGATGTTCTAAAAATCTTCTTTCTAAATTATTAGTTATACCAGTGTAATATGAACTATCAGAACACTTAAGTATGTAACCTTGGTACGTTAACATATTCTCTTTATTTGTTATATAAATTTTAGTAATTAGGGTTTCGACTGCGCTCAACCTGACATTTGAACTTAATAACATTAAACTAAACGCAATGTTTCACTGAGCGTAGTCGAAGTGATTTTTATTTCTGAAACAATATAAATTACTTCATTGGGTTTTGGCTGCGCTCAACCTGACATTTGAACTTAACAACTTTAAAACAAACGCAATGTCTCACTGAGCGTAGTCGAAGTGCTTTTTATTTCTGAAACAATATAAATTACTTCCATTAGGTTTCGACTGCGCTCAACCTGACATTGAACTAAAGAAGTAACATTCCTAAAATGTTAATCAAACGGATATTTAATAACCATTTTAACGCCTTCGTTGGGTTGTGATATAAGTTCAAAACTCGCATTAACTAAATTGGCTCTGCTATTCATATTTAATAACCCTGCGCCTTTTTTAACTGTGTTTACATCAAAACCTATTCCGTCGTCTTCTGCGGTTATTATTAAATCTTCTGGGGTGTAATTGAGAGTAACGCTTAAGTTTTCGGCTTCAGAATATTTAACTGAGTTAGATAGAAATTCTTGTAAAATTCTAAAAATAATTATTTCGTGCTTTTTATTTGAAAACTCAATTTTATCACCAATTATTTTTAATTCCGCGGAAGCGAATTTCATTTTTTGTAAACGCTTCAATTCATTGCTTATAGATTTTTCAAAACCAATATTTAAAACAACCTCGTTATTTAACGTTCTTGAGAGTTGCCTAACTTCGTGTAGGCTTTGGCTTAAGGCTTCGGTAGTGTCTTTAAATTTTTCTTTTACATCATCTTGAACTTGCATTTTTAATATACTTAATTGCATGCTAGCAAATGAGAGCAGTTGGCCAACATTATCGTGCAATTCCCAACCTATGTTTTTTAAAGTTTGTTCCTGTGTTTCGGTTTGCGCTAATACAATTTCTTGTTCAAAGGCTTGTTTCTGTTTTATTTTTTCGAGTAACAACTTATTTTTTCGTTTTTGAAAAACAATAAAAAACAGAATAACTAAGGAGGTAATAATAACCAAAACGGCTATCATATAAACCAATAAATAACGTTCGGCAGCTGTAGTAGCTATACGATCTGTGTTTTGAACGAAAATAAAATTAAAATAAAACATAAAACTATTTGCAAATTTTAAAATTTGCCTACTCAAAAATACATAATTAAACATGTATGCAATATTACAAACCAGAAATATAATTATTTTACAAAATGTTATAAGCAATGTATTAAAACCTTAAACACGAATATTTAAATAAAACATAAGATTTAACTTACTAAAAAACACTTAATAGGCAACAAAAAACATCTTATAGACAAAAATTGTAGTTTATCTCATTTTTTTTAATAAATTTAACACTTTAACTTGTTTTTGTGCAGTTAAACAAAACAAACATAATCACAAACCCAAATTATTACTAACATGAATAAAAACTACTTAACACAAAAAAAACATTACTTATTTGTAATGCTTTTAATTATTTTAATTGTGCCAACCACCAGCGCTTTTAAACCTGTAATATTAAACTCTGATGAAATTATAGAATTTTATTCTGCCGATAATGTTCCCTTGTTTAAAGGTTGCGAACGATCTGGATCTCGTAAAGAAGATGTTGCTTGTTTTAACGAAAAAATAACAAAACACATTAAACGCAATTTTGTTTATCCTGAAGAGGCTTACAGAAAAAAAATAGAAGGACGCGTTTGGGTTACGTTTATTATAGATAACGCAGGTAAGGTAAAAGACATTAAAGCAAACGAACCTAACCACAGCAAAACACTAGAAGATGAAGCTGTACGTATTGTTTCTTTACTTAGAAAATTTACACCTGGTGTACACAATGGCAAAATTGTAAACGTAAAATACGGTATGCCAATTACATTTAAATTACATTAATTGTTTTTATAACTACAACGTTATAGATAAAAAAAGCTGCAATTTTAAAATTGCAGTTTTTTTTATCTTATTCTTTTTTAAGACGACTTAACCTCTATTTCTGGCTTACAATAAATTAATGCAAAAGTAAAAGTGAAGTACATAAAAGCATTTGCAAACAAATAAATTTGCCATTTTAAGAAAATAAAATTCCAATCGCCATTATGGTGGTACAAATCGTAAAACACTAAAGGCGTTATAATTAACCACCAAATAAAAATTGCAGCACTTATATAAAAGTTTAAACTTTTATAAAAGGTTAATATACTATTACTCTGTAATACCTCTATAAAATAAAAAATAGTACACATAAAAATTATTACAGCTCCTAATATACTTATAATAGGGAAAGATTTGATAAAATAATCATCCCAATTAAATATTATATAAATAATACAGAATACTAAAAATAGATAACTAGCGTACTTTAAAACAGTTTTAAAAACTATGTTTTTTAAAATTTTGCGGTAATAAAAAGCAAAAAATAGAATAGCTCCCAGACTCCAAAATAAAGTAGACCACCAGTAATTCCAAGATAACTTGGTATTATGTAGAAACTTTAAAATACCATTTTTAATAAAAAGAGGATAAAATGATAAAGTATCGCAAATGGTTAAATAAACTAAAAACCATATAAAATACTTAGCAGCTGTAAGTTTATAGTTTTTGTATAAAACTAAACCCGTAACAGCTGCCAAACATTCTATCAAAAAAGTTATTAAATAATAATAATCTTTTAAAAAATCATTCATTTAAAAATCATGGGTATTCTCCTGTACCATTACCGCCATTATTTAACGGAGGTAAAGGAATATTATCGTCAGTAGGTGGTAAACTAATATTAAAACTACTAGCCATAGCTTTATTTTCCTGGCCAGTTGGTGCAATAAATAAGGTGTTGCGGTGGCGCTTTGTTGGCCTACCAGTATCGTTGCCATAATTTGCAAAATACACACGTAACCCAGTAAACGTGTAACCTAAAGAGTCGGCACCGTATTCTGCGTATGCTAAATACTCGTTTATATCTTCTATAGACCACCAAACCGAAAGGGTTTGTTTTCTAGGGCCTTCAACCTCAAAAGTAGAGTCTATTTCTTTAGGGTTGTATATTCCCCAATTTTGACTATACTTAGTTGCTTCTGCAATAGAAATAGTATCCTTTGGTGGTTTTGCTGCCATTTTTTTAATGGGTGGCATTTTTGATGTTGCATCTTTTGGGCAAAAATAATAGGTAACTATACTACCTATAATAATCCCTAAAAAAAGGTAAAGTAATTTTTTCATATCATGTTATTATTGTTAATATGAGGTTAAAAGTAATAAAATCTTTTAACTATTAAATTATTTGTTTAAGAAGGAAATCCCAACATAGCTCCCATGCCTACCGTAAACAACCAACACCCGTAAATGGCATGCTCTACAGATACTAATAGTGTAGATTTTGTTTTTGTATAGGTTAACGCAAATAAAACACCGCCTATAGCTGTTAATACCATTACCAAGATATTTTTAAAAAATATATGCCCTAAACTAAATACAATAGCATTTATAAAAATTAAAAGTTTAGTGCTTTTAAACAACTTAGTGTAACGTGTAAAAAAAAATGTACGATACAATAACTCCTGCGGATATACCGAAAACAAACTATAAACAAATAAAATAAATAGCCAGATTTTTGGTTTATGCAACACCACTTTAAACAATACCTGTTGGTTGGTTAAAAGCACATAAACCGAGGTTATAATTGCAATAATTAAAAATTTTAGCAAAGTGGCTTGCCAAAACTTGGGCCAATTAATGTGTTTATTTATTTTAAATTTTTGGTTTTCAATTTTTAATAACACATAAATTATATAAGCAAAACCTGTAACTCCTAAAGCTAATTTTATGTAAACTGTGTACGGTAACGCAAAACTAACAGGCAATAAAATAAATATTATAAAAAACTCGGAGGCTTTATATAGTTTTGAGTTCATTTATTTACATTTTTTAATAATCTGAAAATTAATATTTTTTAAGAGTTTATATTAAAAATTTTCAGGATTTTCAACTCTTTAATGCCTTCATAATTAAAAACCAAAGCGCATTTTAATTAAAAAAACTAACTAAAAATAACCCTTTAAAAAATTTTAAGAAAAATTAATTACTAAAACTTAATAACTGTAGAGTGTTTAACTTCGTTAATAACAAACATACTATGCGTACTGCCTATATGGCTAATTGTAGTAAGCTTACTAACCATAAAAGCTCTAAACTCATCCATATTTTCAACTAAAACTTTTAATAAATAATCGTAATCGCCACTAAGGTGAAAACACTCCAAAACCTCAGGTATTTTGGCTACTTCACGCTCAAATTGCATAACATAATCTTGGGTGTGTTGCACTAATTTAATATGGCAAAACACAACAAAGTTTTTATTAATTTTTGCTTTATTAACCAAAGCTACGTAACCATCAATAAAACCAGCACGCTCTAACTTTTTTATGCGTTCGTAAACTGCTGTAACCGATAAACTAAGCTTTAAAGACAACTCTTTATTAGTTTGTTTACTATCGGTTTGTAATAGTTCTAGTAGTTTCTTATCGGTTGTATCGAAAATCATAAGTGATAATTATTCTAAAAAAATGCCAAAAAACATATTATTTAGATTTATTTTTTACTGTAAAACATAAATATAAACTTATTTTCTAATAAAAACTATTTATATTGATTTTTAAACTAAATAGATTCATTTTTGATGACATTTTTAGTTTGACTTCAAGTTTTATGTTGTTCCGATTTACTTCGGAATAACATAATCTGAAGTTATAATAAAAACAGCCTCTCGGTATAACAAGCGAAGCACCACCAATTGAAGCTACTAATTAACAAACAAGTGTTTGTTAGAGTTATTCTTAGGAAGTAGAACTGTATCGAGAATCAATCAACCATTAAATCAATCAAAAAAAATATTTTCTATGAGCTTTAAACCAGCAAACAATATACAAGACTTACAATATTTTGGTGAATTTGGAGGCGTAAACCCTTCTATTTCAGATTCTTCAACCTATACTTTTTTATCAGCAAAAACCATGTTCGATACTTTTGAAGGTAATGCAGATGGCTGTTATTTATACTCACGCCACTCATCGCCTTCTAATTTATATTTAGGCGAAGCCTTAGCAGCTATGGAAGGCACCGAAACAGCAAATGTTACCGCTTCTGGAATGGGCGCTATAACAGCTGTTTTAATGCAACTCTGTAATGCAGGCGACCATATTGTTTCTAGCCGAACTATTTACGGTGGTACTTATGCTTTTTTAAAAAACTTTACACCAAAATTTAATATAAAAACCTCGTTTGTAGATATTACTAAACTTGAAGCTGTTGAAGCTGCTATAACACCAAATACTAAAGTAATTTACTGCGAAGCTGTAAGCAATCCGCTTTTAGAAATTGCAGACATTAAAAGCTTATCGCAACTGACAAAAAAACACGGCTTACAATTAATTGTAGATAATACGTTTTCGCCTTTATCAATATCGCCTGCTGTTTTGGGTGCAGATGTAGTTATACACAGTTTAACAAAATTTATTAATGGCTCTAGCGATACTGTTGGTGGTGTAATTTGTGGCACACAAGAGTTTATAAACAACCTAAGAAATGTAAACAACGGTGCCGCCATGCTTTTTGGTAGCACTATGGATAGTTTACGTGCTGCTTCTATTTTAAAAAACTTACGTACGTTGCATATTCGTATGCAACAACATAGTAAAAATGCTTTGTATTTAGCTAAAAAATTTGAATCTGATAGTTTAAAAACGGTTTATCCAGGCTTGGATTCGCACGCATCTCACGAGTTATTTAAAACAATGATGAATAAAAACTACGGGTTTGGAGGTATGCTAACTATTGATGTTGGCTCTTTAGATAAAGCCAACGAACTCATGGAACTTATGCAACATAAAAATTTAGGTTATTTAGCAGTTAGTTTAGGGTTTTATAAAACGTTGTTTAGTGCTCCTGGTACTTCAACATCTTCTGAAATACCTGAAGAAGAACAAAAAGAAATGGGTTTAAGTGATGGTTTAATACGTTTCTCTATTGGTTTAGATGATGATATTGAACGTACTTACCAAATGATTAAAACATGTATGGTTGAATTAAATATTCTTGAACATTAATGTAATCGGTTAATTTTTTGAGTTAAATCAATAATATCTTTTTGCACTTTAGTTTTAATACTTAAAATTTCAGCTACTTGTTGTTCACCACCTTTATAACTTGTACTCATCTCTAAAGTTAGTATGTAATTTAATAATTTTAAATGGGCTTTTAGTTTTTTATTATAAACTTCGGTTAAATGGGCTTTTGTAGTGCAAATTCGTTTCACTGAACTATTTTTAACATAAACCGATTTTGATTTATTTATATTATTTGCAAAATAATTAATAAAAATAGGTTTTAATTGAAGTGCAAAAAACTGTTTATAAGTGGTGCAAATAAATAGTAGTACCAAGCTAAAAATAAGTAGGCTAAAAAAGGGAGTCATAAAATGGAATTAAATTAACTGTTCTATCTGATTGTTATACTATTACGACACAAAATCTAATTTTTGGTCACACCAAACAAAAAGAGATAAGCCTCATAATTTGTAAAAAAACGAAGTTTATTGTAACATTACATCTGTAAAACTTTCCAAATGCAAGACGATAAAAATATTTCTGAAATTAAAACCGACCAGCAATCTATTATAGAAAACTCTGAATTAAACATTTGGGAAGCCTTAATTCCTGTTATTATACTAATGGGGCTTTTAGCTTACAACATATTTTTTGCCGATGGCGAAATGCTTGGTGGTTATTCTAATCAATTTATTTTACTTATTGGCGCTGCTATAGCTGTTGGTGTGGGCTTATTTAATAAAGTATCTATACCGTTAATGCTAAAAGAGGTTTGGGAGAATTTAAAAAGTGTATTTGTTCCGGTACTTATTTTACTTTTAGTTGGTGCATTAGCAGGAACTTGGTTAATTAGTGGTGTAATACCCGCTATGGTATATTACGGTTTAGAGGTGTTGAATCCTGCTATATTTTTACCAGCTTGCGTTGTAATTTGTGCTTTAATTTCAATATCAACAGGAAGTTCATGGACAACTTCGGCAACAGTTGGTATTGCATTAATTGGTATTGGTAACGCGTTAGGTGTAAACTCTGGCATGATTGCTGGGGCTGTAATTTCTGGAGCTTATTTTGGAGATAAAATGTCTCCATTAAGCGATACAACAAACCTTGCTCCTGCTGTAGCTGGCACAGATTTATTTACTCATATCAGGTATATGACCATTACCACAATACCATCTATAGTTATAACTTTAATAATATTTGCTATTATTAGTGCTACTTCCAACGTTACGGGTAATGCCGATGTTAGTAATTTATTAAATACCATTAATGCTACATTTAATATTACACCTTGGCTATTTTTAGTACCTGTAACGGTAATAACTTTAATATTACTTAAAACCAAACCACTTATTGCTTTAGGTGCCGGTGTAATAATTGCAGCTGTGTTTGCATTTATTTTTCAACCAGAAATTTTATCAAGCTTAAACACATCAAAATTAAATGCTGTAATTACTTCTATTTTTACAGATACTCAAATAACTACAGAAAACGAAAAATTAAACGAACTTTTCTCTGCTGGCGGAATGAATGGTATGCTATGGACCATTTATTTAATTATTAGCGCCATGGTTTTTGGTGGTGTTATGGATGGTATTGGTGCATTAGCCAGAATTACTAAGGTTTTACTTTCTGTAGCTTCATCTATATTTGGTTTATTTGCAAGTACTGTAATTAGCTGTTTAGGTTTAAACACTATTGCATCCGATCAGTATTTAGCCATAGTAATTCCTGGGAAAATGTTTAAAAAAGCATTTGAAGATAAAGGCTTAGCTCCAGAAAACTTAAGCCGAACTCTAGAAGATTCAGGCACAGTAACCTCTGTATTAATACCATGGAATACCTGTGGTGCTTACCAAAGTAGCGTTTTAGGCGTTGGTGTTGGCGAATATTTTGTTTATGCCTTTTTTAATTGGTTAAGCCCGTTTACCACTTTGTTATTTGCTGCATTAAAAATTAAAATAAAGCAAATAGCTAAAACAGATTAAAAGTGCTTTTTTAACGGTTATTTTATCATATTCATATTTTACAACTCCTTTTTTTATCCAACTAATAAAAATAGCAGCCTGTTTTTAACACCATTCTTTAAGCTTATATACTTATAAGATTTTATAATTATAACTTATTATAATAAGACTTGTATTGTACTAGATTTGCTAAAAGAATAACATTTAAAACAAAAACAAATATGTCATTAGTTGGAAAAAAATTCCCAGATTTAAACGTAGACGCCATGAACGATATGGGCGACACTTTTAAATTAAACGTACTTGAAGAAGCTGTAAACCACAAGAAAAAAGTAGTATTATTTTGGTATCCAAAAGATTTCACTTTTGTTTGTCCAACAGAATTACACGCATTTCAAGCTGCTTTACCAGAATTTGAAAAACGTAACACTATTGTAATTGGAGCTTCTTGCGATACTCCAGAAGTACACTTTGCTTGGTTAAACACAGCTAAAGATAACGGAGGTATTGAAGGTGTAACTTACCCAATTCTTGCAGATAGCAACAGAAACTTATCTAGCATTTTAGGTATTTTAGATATTACTAAAGAAACTTTTGACGAAGAAACCAATACTGTACAAGTTGAAGGTGATAACGTAACTTACAGAGCCACTTACATTATTGATGAAGATGGGTTAGTACAACACGAAAGTATTAACAACATGCCATTAGGAAGAAACGTTGGTGAATACTTAAGATTAGTTGATGCCTTAACTCACGTACAAGAAAAAGGTGAAGTTTGTCCTGCAAACTGGGAAGAAGGTAAAGAAGCCATGAACGCTAACCGCGATGGTGTTGCCGAGTACCTTGCTGCTAACTAATAAAACAAAACAGTCATGATTAAAGAATTAGATCAAGATAATTTACCTGACTTAGTTTCAGGAAACGATACAGTAATCGTGCAGTATTCTGCCACTTGGTGTGGAAACTGTAGAATTATGAAACCAAAGTTTAAAAAACTTGCTACAGAAAACGAAAATGTAACTTTCGTTATTGCTGATGCTGAAAAATTTCCAGAATCTAGAAAACTTGCTACCGTTGATAATTTACCAACTTTTGCAACGTTTAAAGGAGGTTCTTTTGTAAACCAAGTGCAGACTAATAAGTTTGACGTTCTAAAAGATTTAGTTAATGAAGTTACCAGTAATTAAGCAATTAACACAGTTTATTGAAGAGAACGATGAAGATTACGTATTAGAAACTATTGATACGCTTGAAAATTTAACCGAAGTACCATCGCTTAAAGATGAAGAGTTAGATGTAATAGGTGAATTAATTTCTAATATGTACGGTGCCATTGAAGTTAATAAAATGATTAAAGATGGTAAGCCTAAAAAAGAGGCCTTAAACACATTTATGTCTCGAGTACTTGGCTCTATTGATAAATAAAAGCATCTAAAAATCTCTCACAACCCTAAAAAGTCACTTTTTAATAAAGTGGCTTTTTTTATTTCCATAAAGCTAATTTAACGCTTGTAACATTTTATACTTAAAAATAAGACACGCATAAAGACTATATTTAATGGTTCTAATTTTAAGCATATAAACTCATATAATTAATAAATAAATTTAATTGAGAGTTATTAACTAATAGCTTATCAGCAAAACATTAAATAAAACATACTTATTTGTACATTATTTAATTACTACAATACTTAAGAGTAGTTAGTAAATTGTTTTATTATAATAAGATTATATTAAATAAAAACGCCACTTGAAACCAAGTGGCGCTTTTCTTGCTTAATAACATTTAAAACACTCAATAATATTAAGCCACATAAAAAATCGTTAAAACTAATTTGATAAAATATCTATAATTGGAGAAAGCTTTTTCTCCTTGGCGTAATCTAACGCTGTTTTACCATCGTTATCTACTATTAATGCATCTGCTTTGTTTGCTAATAAAATTTTAACTACCTCGTATTGGTTATACATTGCTGCATATATTAAGGCTGTTGTTCCATTGGAGTTTTGTTTATTTAAATCGGCTCCATTTTCAATTAAATAATTAACCAATTCTTGGCTTCCTTTAAATGAAACCCCTATTAATGCTGTATTTCCTGAAGCATCAACATCATTTAAATCGGCATTATTTTTAACAAGAGTTTTTACGATTTCAACTTTATCAAAATAAGACGCTAAAATTAAAGGCGTAAAACCTCTAGTATCTTTTACATTTACTAAATCTGGATTAAGATTTAATAAACCAGAAACCGCAGCTACATTTCCAGACTGTATAGCTCCAAAAAATTTATCTTTATCTGTCATAACGATGATAATTTTTTAACTAATTAGGGCAAGTAAAAACTTGCCCTAATACTCTACTTAACTTTTTACTATTAAATATCAAATCTTCCTGCATTCATAACTTTTACCCACGCAGCCACAAAATCTTTAACAAATTTTTCTTTGTTATCATCTTGAGCATAAACTTCGGCATAAGAACGTAAAATAGAATTTGAACCAAATACTAAATCAACACGAGTTGCAGTAAACTTAACTTCTCCTGTTTTTCTGTTTTTAATCTCGTAGGTTCCATTATCAAGAGGTTTCCATTCGTAAACCATATCTGTTAAGTTTACAAAGAAATCGTTTGTTAAAGCACCTTCATTATCGGTAAACACGCCATGTTTTGTACCTCCATAGTTTGTTCCCATTACACGCATACCACCAACTAACACGGTCATTTCTGGTGCTGTTAAACCTAAAAGTTGTGTGCGATCTAAAAGCATTTCTTCTGGACTTACCACATATTCAGTTTTTTGCCAATTTCTGTAACCATCTGCTAGTGGCTCTAAAGATTCGAAAGATTCTTCATCAGTCATTTCCTGAGACGCATCACCTCTACCTGGAGCAAAAGGCACTTCAACATTCATTCCTGCATTTTTAATAGCTTTTTCTACACCTACATTACCTGCTAAAACAATTGTATCAGCTACACTAATTCCAAATTCTTCTGCGATTGGCTCTAAAACAGATAAAACTTTACTTAATTGTTCTGGTTCGTTACCTTCCCAGTTTTTTTGTGGTTCTAAACGAATACGAGCACCATTGGCTCCTCCTCTAAAATCTGATCCTCGGTAAGTTCTTGCACTATCCCATGCTGTAGAAACTAATTCTGCAATAGTTAAATCTGTGCTAGCTATTTTATCTTTTACAGCGTTAACATCGTAATCATAATTTCCTTTAGGTATTGGGTCTTGCCAGATTAAATCTTCTTGTGGAATATCTGGACCAAACCAACGATCTTTAGGTCCCATATCACGGTGAGTTAATTTAAACCAAGCTCTTGCGAATGCATCAGAAAAAGCTTCAAAATCGTTCATGTATTTTAAAGAAATTTCTCTGTAAATCGGATCTACCTTCATTGCCATGTCTGCATCCGTCATCATTGGGTTGTGTCTAGTCGTTAAATCTTCAACATCCACTGGCTTGTCTTCTTCTTTTATATCAATTGGCTCCCATTGATGAGCACCTGCAGGGCTTTTACGTAGTTCCCACTCATGGTTAAATAACATTTCGAAGAAACCGTTATCCCATTTTGTTGGATTTGTTGTCCATGCTCCTTCTAAACCACTGGTTACCGTATATCTACCTTTTCCAGATTTTGTTGGGTTAGACCATCCTAAACCTTGTTCTTCTACTCCCGCTGCTTCAGGATCTGGACCTAAAATAGACGCATCTCCATTACCATGTGTTTTTCCTACTGTATGTCCACCAGCTGTTAAAGCAACCGTTTCCTCATCGTTCATTGCCATACGCTTAAAAGTTTCACGTACCTGAGCTGCAGTTTTTAATGGGTCTGGCTTACCATTAACACCTTCTGGGTTTACGTAAATTAATCCCATTTGTACAGCTGCTAATGGATTTTCCATTGTATCTGGCGCATCTACATTTCCGTATCTCTCATCACTTGGTGCTAACCATTCTTTTTCTGCTCCCCAGTACACATCTTTTTCTGGGTGCCAAATATCTTTACGTCCAAATGCAAAACCATAAGTTTTTAATCCCATGCTTTCGTAAGCTATTGTTCCTGCCAAAATAATAAGATCGGCCCAACTTACTTTATTGCCATATTTCTTTTTAATTGGCCATAATAAACGTCTTGCCTTATCTAAACTAACATTGTCTGGCCAAGAGTTAAGTGGCGCAAAACGTTGGTTGCCTGTGCCACCACCACCGCGCCCATCGGCAAGTCTGTATGATCCTGCTGCATGCCACGCCATTCTAATCATTAATCCTCCGTAGTGTCCCCAGTCTGCAGGCCACCAATCTTGGCTATCCGTCATAAACTCATGAAGATCTTTTTTTAATGCATCAACATCTAGTTTTTTTAATTCCTCTAAATAATCAAAATCTTCACTGTAAGGGTTTGTTTTAGTATCATGCTGATGTAGTATGTCTAAATTTAAACTATTAGGCCACCAATCTGTTACTGATTTTTCGGTAGTAGTAATTGAACCTTGCATAAAAGGACATTTTCCTGAACTTGAACCTCCATGACTTAATTCTTGGTTTTCAGCGTGTATTGAACCTGCTGCATCGTTAGATAAATTCTCCATATTATATTGTTTTAATGTATTTATAATTTCTGTTTCAAAAGTATAATCTAATAGCTTTAAAAAAATCAATAGTTTATTCTTATGATTTATTTAGTTATCAATAAAATTTATCAATAGCTAGAGTACTATAAACTTGCACTATAAAAATAAAAAAAAACTGACATTATTGTAAACATTAATCGTTAATAAAAACTTATTTTTTTGTGAATTTGTAGGATTTCAAATAGAATTTTTGCTTTAATTTAGGCTAATATGGAATTAAATATTCTTATTTTTATCAAAAAATTAAAAACAAAGTTTTATGGCAACAGTAACCTTAAAAGGAACCGAAATACATACTTCTGGAGACTTACCTAAAGTTGGAACTCAAGCTCCTGATTTTACATTAACTAATACAGATTTATCTACTAAAACCTTAAAAGATTTTGAAGGAAACAAAGTAGTTTTAAACATTTTTCCTAGTGTAGATACAGGAACATGTGCACAATCTGTAAGACAATTTAACACAGAAGCAAACAAACTAGAAAACACAAAAGTACTTTGTATTTCTAAAGATTTACCATTTGCTCAAGCACGTTTTTGTGGTGCAGAAGGCTTAGAACAAGTGATTAGTTTATCTGATTTTAAAACTGGTGATTTTGGAAAAACGTATGGTATTAATTTTATTGATGGACCATTAGAAGGTTTACTGTCTAGAAGCGTTGTAGTTTTAGATGAAACTGGTAAGGTAATTTACACAGAGCAGGTTGCTGAAACTGTAGACGAGCCAAATTACGAGGCAGCTTTAAACGCTTTAAAATAAACCTATTTAATGCAAAAAAAAGAACCTTTTATTATAAACCGACTTAAAAGTGTCGGTTATGCATTTAAGGGTATGATTTTACTTTTAAAAACCGAAGCAAGTATAAAAATACAATTTTCTATTGCTATACTTGTTACGGTTTTTGGTTTTTATTTTAATATCTCTACAAACGAATGGATTGTTCAAATTCTAGCTATCGCTCTAGTTATGAGTACCGAAGGCATTAATACAGCTATCGAGGAAATTGCTAATTTTATTCATCCAGAACATCATAGCAAAATAGGTGTAATAAAAGATATTGCAGCTGGAGCCGTTTTTATTGCTTCTATATTTGCTTCAATTATTGGTCTAATTATATACATTCCAAAAATTTTTAACTTATAAATTGCAACCAATAATTAAACATAAAAGACTATCGGTCTGTTTTACTTTTCAGCCTTATGCAATTTTTTAAAATAAAGTTTCGTTAACGGTAGTAATTTGTATTTTTGCTTAAATTAAAACCGTGAATGGCGAAACGTAAACCCAAAACTAAAAAAGCACCTAGAAAAAAAATTAAAATGCCTAGTTTAAAACTATCAAACCAGCAAAAACTGGTATTAGGTAGTTTTTTAATAATCTTTGGTATTGTTTTGTGTATAGCCTTCATTTCATTTTTCTTTACCGGAGAAGCCGATCAAAGTAATCTTTCAAATTTTACAAACCGTAATGTTGCCACTAAAAATTGGTTAAGTAAATCTGGAGCTTGGTTAAGCGATTTGTTTATACAAAGAGGCTTTGGTGTTGCTTCCTTTATTTTTTCCGGATTAATATTTTTATCTGGTGTTTATGTTTTAATGAACTTAAATACAGTAAAACTTCGTAAACACTGGTTTTGGGGCACATTAATTGTTATTTGGTGTTCAATTTTATTAGGTTTTTTTAAAGATAAAATAGATATTTTAGGAGGCACTATTGGTTTTGAGTTAAACAGCTTTCTTCAAGATTATATTGGAAAAATTGGCACTTCACTCCTACTCGTTTTTGGTTTAATAACTTACTTAGCCATTCGATTTAAAGTAACTTTCGAGAACATTACAAACTTATTTAAATCTGCAAAAAAAGATTTAAAAGATGAATTTGCCGATGCCAATAAAGACACCATAATTCCTATAGATAATAACCTATCGGAAGAAGCTCAAGCCATAAAAGATGCATTCGAAATAAATTTAGATAATAAACCCGAATCTAAACCCGAACCAACTCCAGAACCTGTAAAAGTTGTAAAAACTGAACCTGTTTCGGCTCCTTTAGAAGTTAATGTTGCTGAAGCTGAAGAAGAAGAAGACATTGAGCCAGAACTGGAAATGGAAGTTAAAACAGTGGTTGATGAAGATGCTGAAAGAAAAAACCTAGCCAATAAATTGGTTGAAGATTTTGGCGAATTCGACCCTACACTAGAACTATCAAAATACCAATTCCCTCCGCTTGATTTATTAAAAAAATACAACACAGAAGGTATAACTATAAACCAAGAAGAGCTTGAAGCCAACAAAAACCGTATTGTTGAAACTTTAAGTAATTATAAAATAGGTATTGCTAGTATTAAAGCAACCATTGGGCCAACAGTAACACTTTATGAAATTGTTCCTGAAGCGGGTGTTAGAATTTCAAAAATTAAAAACTTAGAAGACGATATTGCACTTTCGCTCTCTGCACTAGGTATACGTATTATTGCTCCAATTCCTGGAAAAGGAACTATTGGTATTGAGGTTCCAAACACAAACTCGACTATAGTTTCAATGCGTTCGGTTATTGCTGCAAAAAAGTTTCAAAGCTCCGAAATGCATTTACCTATAGCTCTTGGTAAAACCATTAGCAACGAAACCTTTGTTGTTGATTTGGCTAAAATGCCTCACTTACTTATGGCTGGTGCTACAGGACAGGGAAAATCGGTTGGTTTAAATGCCATTTTAACATCGTTACTTTACAAAAAACATCCTGCAGAAGTTAAATTTATTCTTGTAGATCCTAAAAAAGTAGAATTAACACTTTTTAATAAAATTGAGCGTCATTACTTAGCAAAATTACCAGATAGTGAAGAAGCCATAATTACAGATAACACAAAGGTTATAAATACATTAAACTCATTATGTATTGAAATGGACAATCGTTACGAATTGCTGAAAAATGCGATGTGCCGTAACATTGTAGAGTATAACAATAAGTTTAAAGAAAGAAAATTAAACCCTAACGATGGGCATCAATTTTTACCATATATAGTATTGGTAGTAGATGAGTTTGCCGATTTAATAATGACAGCTGGTAAAGAAGTAGAAACACCCATAGCACGTCTAGCCCAATTAGCACGTGCCATTGGTATACATTTAATTATTGCAACACAGCGCCCATCGGTTAATGTTATTACAGGTATCATTAAAGCTAACTTCCCTGCTAGAATTGCTTTTAGGGTAACTTCTAAAATAGATTCGCGTACTATTTTAGATGGTTCTGGCGCCGACCAACTTATTGGTCGTGGAGATTTACTTTACACACAAGGCAACGACCTTATTCGTGTACAATGTGCTTTTGTAGACACACCAGAAGTTGAGAAAATTACAGATTACATAGGCTCACAAAAAGCCTACCCCGAAGCTTATTTACTACCAGAATATGTAGGAGAAGAAAGTGGCACAAGTCTTGATATAGATATAGCAGATCGCGATAAACTATTTAAAGATGCTGCTATTGTAATTGTAACCGCTCAGCAAGGTTCGGCTTCATTATTACAGCGTAAACTTAAATTAGGTTATAACCGTGCTGGAAGAATTATAGATCAATTAGAAGCTGCTGGTATTGTAGGGCCATTTGAAGGTAGTAAAGCACGCCAAGTATTAATACCAGACTTAATTGCATTAGATCAACATTTAGAAAACGAAATTTAATTAATAAAAAAAATGAAAAAATTTATAACACTTGTATTACTTACACTTTCAATAACAACATTTGCGCAAAACAAAGGCAAAGTGTTACTAAACGAAGTATCAGAAAAAGTAAAAAGTTATAATAACATATCTATAGATTTTAAATACACACTGGAAAACACTTCAGAAAATGTAAAACAAGAAACTAAAGGCGATGTTATTATGCAAGGCGATAAATACCGCTTAAACATTTTAGGCGTTACAAGATTATTTGATGGTAAAAAATTGTACAGCATTAGTCCAGAAGATGAAGAAGTTACTATTTCTACAGAAAACGAAGACGATGGCAATGCTATTACACCAAGTAAAATGTTATCATTTTATGAAGATGGTTACACTTATAAGCTAGATATTGAACAAAATATTAATGGTAGAAAAATTCAATACGTAAAATTAACACCTATTGATTCTAATTCTGAAATTAAAACCATTCATTTAGGTATCGATTCTAAAACAAAACACATTTACAACCTAATTCAGGTTGGTAAAAATGGAACAAAAACAACACTAACAGTAAATTCTTTTAAAACAAATACACCTTTATCAAAAACCTTATTTACCTTTGATTCGAGTAAATACAGCGATTATTACATCAATTCTTTAGATTAAGATTTTAGTGAAAATTTTAGATAGGTACATATTAACCACATACCTCCGTACATTTCTCAGCGTGTTTATTATTCTCATGCTGATTTTTGTTTTACAAACTATTTGGCTTTACATACGAGAATTATCTGGTAAAGATTTAGACATCATTGTTATAGTAAAATTCTTAGTCTATTTCATGCCCAAGCTAATACCTTTAGTATTACCACTTACAATTTTATTAGCCTCGATTATGGTTTTTGGTAGTTTTGCCGAAAATTATGAGTTCGCTGCAATGAAATCTACTGGAATTTCTCTGCAACGTGCCATGTCTGGATTAAGCGTTTTTATAGTTATTCTTGCTGTAATTACCTTTTTCTTTTCAAATAATGTTATCCCTTGGGCAGAATATAACTCGTATAACCTACGTAAAAACATTGCCAAACTAAAACCGGCTATGTTACTTGCAAAAGGACAATTTAATGAGGTTGGTTTATATAACATAAAGTTTACAGAAAAAACTGGTGAACGAGGTCAATATTTAAAAAATGTTACTATTCATGTAAGAAGTAGTAACGGCAGAGAAAATGCTACAACTATAATTTCTAAAGATGGTGAATTAGCTAGTAAAGAAGATTCTAATGTTTTAAAACTAATATTAACCGATGGCTATTATTATAGCGACTTGTCTCCAAAAACTAAAAAAGATCGAGACAAAAAACCATTTGCTAAAAGTAAATTTGAAACAAAAATAATTAACATAGATTTATCTGAGCTTAACGATGTAGATATAGATGAAAAATCTCAAACTGATAAGTATAGCATGCTTAATGTTTCTGGTTTAAATAAATCTATTGATTCTTTAATTGAAAAAAGTATTGCAGACCATGGGGCATTTGCAAAAAATTTACACCAGCGCTCTAGTTTAATAAGTACTAAAAATATATCTAACACTAAAAAAGACAGCACAAAAGTTAGTAAAGACTCTACTTACTTAGGCAATTTGCTAGATATTTTTGATACTAAAAAGAAAATACAAATAATAGATAATACCACTCGCACATTATCTAGCCCTCAACAAATAATAAAATCTAAAGAAACAAACATAAAAATTCAAGACGAACTTTTAAATAGGCATTTTATTTCGCTACACGAAAAATTTGCTTTAGGTTTTGCTTGTATAATTCTGTTTTTTGTAGGTGCACCTTTAGGCGCACTTATTAGAAAAGGAGGTATTGGGCTACCTATGGTAGTTGCAATACTTTTATTTTTAACCTACCACTTTATTGGTATTTTTGCTACAAATAGTGCAAAAAAAGGTGGGTTCGATCCTGTTTTAGCACCTTGGTTTTCAACTTTAATTATGCTACCATTAGGTGTGTTTTTAACTAAACGTGCTACTGCCGATAAAGGTTTATTCGATTTTGATAGTGTTTTAGATCCGCTTAAAAAAATATTCAAAATTAAAAATAATAACAGTCACGATTATAAATTTTTAAACTCTAAGAAAAACACCGAATTAATCGATATTATTAATAATTACGAGGCTTTAGGTCATGATGAATTATGCCGATATGAAGCCTACAAAGTTTTAAAACAAAGAGGTAACGATATTGAAGATTTAAAAGAAAAAGGGCTATTAATTAATAATAATTATAAAACATCTGAAAACTTAATCTTCAATGAATACACACCTCACTCTACATATGCTATTGCTTTATTTATAACTGGAGTTGTATTACTTATTCTTCATTTTATATTTAAAAACAACAAATTACCTTCTGTGGCTGCTGCCTCAATTCAATTAAGCATTATGGCTTTAATTTTATTCGTTGTTTATTACGTAAAATCACTAGTCAATTTATATTCATTTTATAAGTTCATTAAAAAACCAAGAAAAAAACCTCATATAATATTGGTTATTTTAGGTTTCCCGCTGTACTTTATATCTTATCTAATATTTAAAGAAAAAGTAAGAGAAGACTTAAAGTTAAATTATTTAGAATCTTTAAAATAAGTAATATCTTTGTAACATGTTAGCAGAACCTATGACACCTAAGAAAGCTTCTACATTTCAACTAAACACCATTCAAGAAGCCATTAACGATATTAAAAACGGTAAAGTTATTATTGTTGTTGATGATGAAAATCGTGAAAACGAGGGCGATTTTGTTGCAGCAGCCGAAACAGTTACGCCACAAATAATAAACTTTATGGCTAAACATGGCCGCGGTTTAATTTGTGCGCCACTAACCGAAAACCGCTGTAAAGAATTAGAGCTTAACATGATGGTTAACAACAACACCGACCCTATGGAAACTGCATTTACAGTTTCTGTAGATTTAAGAGGTGGTGGAGTTACCACAGGTATTTCTGCAAGCGACAGAGCTAAAACTATTGAAGCCTTAATTAATGAAAACACTAAACCATTTGAACTAGCCAGACCTGGCCATATTTTTCCTTTAGTTGCCAAAGAAGGTGGTGTTTTAAGAAGAACTGGACACACCGAAGCTGCTATAGATTTTGCAAGATTAGCTGGCCTAAAACCTGCTGGTGTAATTGTTGAAATTATGAATGATGATGGTAGTATGGCTAGACTACCTCAACTTATGGAAGTTGCAAAAAAGTTAGATTTAAAAATAGTTTCTATTGAAGATTTAGTGGCTTACAGAATGCAACACGATTCGTTAATTGAAAAGAAAGAAGATTTCCAGATTGAAACGCGTTTTGGCAATTATAGGCTTAGAGCATACCAACAAACCACAAATAACCAAGTACATATTGCTTTAACAAAAGGAACTTGGAGTGAAAATGAAGAAGTACTTACACGAATAAACTCTAACCCAACAAATAACGATGTTTTAGGTGCTATTACTAGTAATGTTGATGCCCAATTAAACAATATGTTCGAGATAATTAATAAAGAAGGTAAAGGCGCCATACTTTTTATTAATCAAGAATCGCAATCGATGAATATTTTAAACCGATTGCAAACATTAAAAGCTCAACAAACACCTAACCAAATAACTAATGCACCAAAAATAAGTATGGATGCTCGAGATTTTGGTATTGGAGCTCAAATATTACACGATTTAAACATTCACAAACTAAAACTTTTATCGAATAGCCAACAAACCAAACGTGTTGGTTTAATTGGCTATGGTTTAGAAATTGTTGAGTATGTAAATTATTAGTTTTTTTACAAACTAATTTAAAACTGACTTAATAATTTGAGCCATTTTAGTTGCTCTCTCTTTAACTTCATCTTCCGTCCATGAAAGTTTTATTAAGCATGAAATATTTCGGCCAATAAAATGATCGGATTCTTGGAAATTGGCGTTTTCTAAATATTTTAAACCTGTTTTTACTTCCTCTGAAATTGGGAATAAAGATTTTAGCTCTTTTAAATGGTTCCATTTACGAATATAATGCCAATTATTATCGTAATAGTTCCAACATGCATCGATTCCGCCCTCTTTAAAGCCTTGAATTACTTTTCTAGCTGATTCTAAATCTGGTAAAAAGAAATTAAAAAAAGCACCACTTTCTATACCGCCTTCTGGCACTTTTCGTAAAGTTACTTCTGGTAAAGCGCCAACAACTTCTTGAAATATTTTAAGGTATTTACGCTGAATTTCCAAAAACTCTGGTAAACGCTTTACTTGCGCTAAACCTACTGCAGCATGAAGTTCTGAAATTCTGAAATTATAACCTAAAAACGGATGTGTTTCTGCCCCACGATCGCTTCCTTCATGGTCGTGACCATGATCGCTATAATGGTCGGCATTGGTATAATAGCTTTCGTTATTGGTTATTACAGCACCGCCCTCGCCACAGGTTATAGTTTTTACAAAATCGAAGGAAAAGCAACCTAAATGGCCAATACTACCTAATGGTTTACCATTAAAAGTACCGCCTATAGCTTGACAGGCATCTTCTACTAAAAGTAAATCATTATTTTCGGCTATGGTTTGTAACGCATCCATGCTTCCCATACTACCACACATTTGCACGACCATTATGGCTTTGGTTTTTGGCGTTATGGCTTTTTTTACGGCTTCTGGGTTAAGGCAAAGTGTTTCGTCTATATCAACTAAAACGGGTATGGCTCCTAGTAGCATTATAGCCTCGAAACTGGCTACAAAGGTAAAGGTTGGCATAATTACCTCATCTCCCGCTCCTACTCCTGCACTTGCTAATGCAACGCTTACGGCTGCTGTACCGCTTGATACTAATTGTACGTGGTTTGTTTTAAATGTTTTAGATAATTCGGTTTCTAGTTCTTTTGCTTTCCAGTGGCCTTTTCGCATACCATCGAAGCCATAGCGCATTAGTACGCCATTATCTAGCACATCGTTTACTTGTTGTTTTTCTAATTCTCCAAATAGTTCAAATCCTGGCATGATGTTTTTATTTTGTTGGGTAGTGCGTTAGGGATTGTAGTGGAAATCCTTTTTTGAGGTACGATAAAAAGATTGCAACGTAAAGCCCGACCCCTTTGGGGTAACGCCCTTATTTTTATATTTCTATTACTGTTTCGGTTATTGGTTTACGCACCTTTTTAAGTGTTGCAAACAAGTCGTCTTCGGCTCTTATACCCACTGGTAAAAGTAGTACTGATTTTAAACCTAGTTTGGTTAAGCCTAAAATGTCGTCGTATTTTTCGGGTACGAAACCTTCCATTGGGCAGGCATCTACTTGTATGTTTGCACATACAGTCATTAAATTTCCTAAAGCTATGTAGGCTTGATTTTTTGACCATTGTTGACACTCTGCTTGTGTTTTTTTGTCGAGCATTGCTATTAGACCTTCTTGGTAAGGTTTTAAAATATGGTCTGGTGTGTTTCGTATTTGTTTTATATTGCTGTAATATTTTTTAACATCGGTAGCATCTACATGTTCTTGAATGCATATTACTAATAAATGTGAGGCATCTAAAACTTGATTTTGGTTATACGAGTGTGGCACCAATTGCTCGCGCTTAGTTTTATTTTCTACAACTACCATGGCTATTGTTTGTAAACCATACGATGTTGCGGTTAGGTTAAAGGCTTGCTTTAATGTATCGAGCTGTTGGTCTGTTATTTTTTTTGTAGCGTCGAATTTTTTTGTGGCATAGCGCCAGTTTAATTGCTTTATTATATCCATAAAATGTTTTGTAGCTAAGCAAAAATAATACTTGGGAATTTGTTTATTGCTAAAATTGTATAAAAATTCATTTTTTAATGCTTGAAATTTTTTTTGAAAAAAAAATTGAAATTTATTTGAAAGAGTTAAAAAAGGATTATATATTTGCACCCGCATTAAGGAAATACCTTATGACGCACTCAAGGAGAAATGGCAGAGTGGTCGAATGCGGCAGTCTTGAAAACTGTTGAGGGTCACACCTCCGGGGGTTCGAATCCCTCTTTCTCCGCTAAAACCCGCAACTTAGTTGCGGGTTTTGTTTTTTATATACTTTTCGTTAAATTATACGACATCACATTTTTTAATTTTAATAAAAAGTATATAAAATGAAAACTAAAAATTATACTACCTTTTTTTTAATGCTTGCTTGTTCTGCAGCTTCTATGTACATAACTATGTATTTTAATACTTACGAACTAAATGATGTTTTTTTTAGTTGGACTAGGATGTACATGACTTTTATTGGAATTAGCGGAATGGCTTTAATTATGTTTATTTTTATGAAAAAAATGTATAAGAATAAACTTAAGAACACAGCTATAGTGTTTGGAAGCCTATTGCTAATGGCAACTTCTACTTTTTTAGTTCGGAAACAAATTCCGATAAATGATGTTAAATGGATGAAAGCTATGATACCGCATCATTCTATTGCTATTCTTACTAGTAAAAACGCTGATTTAAACGATTCTGAGGTAAAAGAACTTGCTGAAAGTATTATAAAAACTCAAGAAAAGGAGATTGCTAAAATGAAAGCAATGATTAAGCGCTTAGAAGCACAAAAAAATGTAGAATAAACAATTTGGGTTGAAATAAGCTTTGTTATTATAAATTAAATCATTTTATAATTTTAACAACTACCTATTGTTTAAGCTAAGTGAATAAAAAAAATCCAAAAACATAAGTTTCTGGCTTTTTTGTCGGGGTGGCAGGATAACACCCAAATTTAATATACCCTGTAAAATCAATACTTTTAAAAGTCTAGGCAATCCGTGTTGACCGAATAGTTAACCCTTTAAATAGTTTGTTTTAATAGAACGTCTTGTCTACAAATTCAAGACTTAACTAACACTAAATCAACATAAAAAGCATTAACATATACTAATAATTTATTTTTTAATTGCTATCTATTCTTCTCATTGATTATTAATAATTAAATGTATAAAATTTTATAATTAAATTATAGTAAAATTAACCGATAGCGCTGCTTAGTTTAAAATGACCTAAAGACCTAATGGATAGATATTTAAACTTAATAATAATAGAAATTGAATTTATTGCTGACAACTATCTGATTGGAAAATCCGTAGAGCAAACGCGAAAAAATTATCGAATAACGAAAATCACATCTTTTTTTACAGAAAATTTGAAAATGAAATAGTCGAAATCGTTAGATTTTTACACCAGAGAATGGATATAAAGAAACGACTGAAACAAAAAAACGGCACACTTAAGATGTATAACCGCAATTTCGTCGGATTCGACTACCTTTCGACTGCGCTCAGTGCTGGCTATAATCCACTCGTAATTACTAATGTCAATGCTAATTGAAAAACTTCTTATATTTATATGTAACTAATGGTTATACGAGATCGTTAGCAGTAATACAAACTCAGACAAGTTCTATTGTTATTATAAGTTTATTTATCAGAAATCGCATTTTTTCACGGAATTCAGGGTATTAGATAAAATACAATGGTTTTATTTTTGTAAACAATCGTTGTACATTAAAAATCAACATGCAAACATTAATATTTATTGTTAGCAACAATTAAACAGAATATTAATAAATAATAATAAATTTATGAAAAACAAAAACCTATTAAAACTTATCGTAATTTTTGTAATTGGATTTACAATGCTTACAAGTTGCAGCAGTGATGATGACAGTATTACAAATACTAACAATTCTTCTCTATTTGATAAATGGTGGTATGATTCCAATAATGTTACTGCAGATATTTATTTTCATGCAGATGGACAATATGAACAAAAAATAATATTATTAGGCAATGAAATTACAGGAACTGGAAATTGGACTTGGGAAAATGAAAGTTCTGGGATAATGAAAATTGATAATCTTGGAGGTAACGGACAAGTTGTATCATCAGTATGGTTTAAATTTTCTGACATACTGAACAATACTGTCACAATTCAACAATCTACTAACGGAACCGATTATTCTATTGAAGTATTTTATCAAGATACTGATAATTAAAACTTTTGCTAACACCTTTTAAATTAATTACTTGCTTCTAGCCAACTTACGAAAGTCCACTAGGACTTTCTATCTAATACTTAAACTACGCAACTTATCTTATTAAAAACGATACATAATACTAAATAACATAAAATGGATACAGTAAATTTTGACGAAATTTTTATACAACATTCAATTCTAGAAATATTAGAATGTAATGATCTTGAAGAATTACCTGAAGGGTTAGAAAAACTAAAATTACTTAAAACAGGAGCAATACCACTTATACTTCAACAAAAGGAGGCTCAAGGCGAATTTTTGAAAGAAGGATGTAAAATGTTTGAAATTGACTACGAAAAAGTCAAAAAACTATTATTAACTGTCGCTGATCAGCCTAATAATAACATAGAAAAAAAGTGGTTTGAATTTATGGAAGATGCCATCTTCAAAATATTCAAACAAGCTATTAAACAATATCCTGTTTATGTGTCAAAAACAGCAACAAATACACAAAAACCATACGCATATCTAACTATGCGTTGTAATGATTTTGTTGCAGATGGTTTTCAGATAGGATTAGATAATAATGCGGAAAGTGAAGACTGGGAAGGTATGGCAGATAATATTGACGATTTTGATGACTATTTCAGTCTTGTTGATGATCTTAACACAAAAGATTGGAGCCCTACAGAAGAGGAATTAAAAAATTATTGTGATGACGATGAGGATAGTTTCTTTGAAATACTTGAATCTTCTCTTTGTGAAATATTGTTTGAAAAAGTAGGAGAAAAATTAAAAAACGACCCTAGTTTACAAGAATTTATAACACCTCAAACTAAAGTAAATACTTCAGTATATTTTTCTATGATTCCTTTTCCTTTTACTTCTATGCCAGAAAAACTACGTAAGAATATTGCTGAAGAACTTATAGGTAATGAAGAAAGTAAAATAGCATTTTTGAATATGTGGGAAGATAATAAGCATTATAGAATTGTTTAATATTGAAGGATGTTATTCTGATGTACATACCCATTCTTTTCTATGGATTGGTCTAAAAAATAAAAATGAAGATAGAGTATTAGAAATAAGTAAAACACTATTTCTTGACGCATTAAAACTAGTAGTTTAGTACATATAATAATTTAAACTTAATTTTGAATAAAATATGGTATTTATTCCAAAAAATAAGTTTATTTTTTTTAGAGTACAAATCTTTTCCCTTGGCTTTTAAAATGAAAAAATTAAAACAAAATAAAGAGTTTTAGCTAATTGCTTACTTATTCCCGCATCAATCACTACCTAAGCCATAAGCAAATTACAACATGAATTTTACCCTATTCAATACTTAACATAGAATATACACCTTTACTATATGCAGTTTGTTTATAACCACCCTTACATTTCAGGCTTTTTTCTTCTTATGCTTCTCAATAGTTTCATAAAAAAAATCACTAATTCAAAAAGCTCACCGGTAGCATGGATACTTTTAAGCATTACTTCAATAATAAGTCAAGCTTGTAATCCTTTTTCTGGAGCCGTTAACAAAGAAATTTCAAATAATTACTATTATGCTAAAGCTGATAGTCAAATTCGTTACAGTCCAGGAGGAAATTGGTTCGAACTTGGAAATTCAAAGGTTGATGCAGATCCTCAAACTTTTATTCCTTTGAGCAGAGATTTTGCAAAAGATAAAAATCATATTTTTTACAAAGATATTATTATCGACGATGAAGTACATGTTGCTTCGTTTAGAGCTGCTAATCACTTTGCATTAGATAAAGATCATGTATATATTCCTATAGATAATATGGCCTACTCTGTACAAGACACCTTACCACGTACAAAAAAATTGTTTGTCCTAGAAGGCGCTGACCCAGAAACTTACTATGAAACAGATGATTGGAACTGGAGTAAAGATGCTAAGAATTGGTTTTATGGTTATAAAAAAATAGATGTAGACTATGCAAGCTTCACTCCAATGAATGACTCATTTTGTAAAGATGATTATACTGTATACTTAAGAACATATTTTGATCTTATACCTTGTAAGATAGATCCTCAAACTTTTAAAATATTAAACAACCGATATGTTGCCGATGCTAACAATATCTATGATTTTGTAGCGTGGGCTGATGGGGAAAAAGTAAATCGACTTAATCAATTTAGCTATAAATACAAGGAGAGTATAAAGTTTTTAAATAACGATTATTTACTTTTCGATAATAGTGTGATTTATGAGGGGCTACTGATTGAAGGAGCCAATACATCATATTTTAAGGTATTAGAAAGCTCTAGTAAAGCTTATGCAATAGATGATACACATGTTTTTTGCAATGGTAAAATAATTGTGGATGCCGATATTAAAACCTTTAAGCTTTATGATAACGACCAATATAGCAGCGATAAAAATTGGGTTTATTATTTTGGAAAAAAAATAGAAGGTGCCGATGTAGAAACCTTTGGCCCTACAGACCATGATAAATGGATTTATAGAGACAAGAATCATATTTATGTTGGAGATAAAATAAGAGACAATTACCCGAATTAATTACTGCCAATACTATTATAAAAAGTATATAAGTTCAAAATTTCAGGGCTAAGTTGTTTATAGCTTAATTCTGTTTTTTTAATAACTAAAAATTGATTTAATATTAAATTGCAGTTCTTGATAGTTATGATCAATTTTTAGCGCTTTCTATAAGATTTATTGTGGCTTGCCATAAGTATTCTACCGAGCCATCTCTACCTCTTATACTTTATTTGCATTATTAGCCTGAAATTTACTATTTTAAATTTTTATTAAATATGGTGCTTTAAACAGACAAACCGAGCCCCTTGGATGTAATGCAAATAATGAACCTTACTGAAATAAAAACACAAACGCACCAAACCAAATAAAAGATAAAATAATCGTGTAAATTTAGCATCAATGTTTTCGCAAATTAAGCCAATAAAATCTATTTGAAAGCTCCATAAAATTATGGATAAAACACTAAAACAAAGAAATATATTAACAATAAAACACCTAACCTTCATCGGTTTAATTGTTATATTGACAACAAGTTGTATCAACAAAAAAATAAAAGACGCCACATACACATATGATTATGTAGATATTGAACCTGAAGCAGGAAAGAACAAAGGCATTTCATCGTTAATTGGAGATTGGAAACTAGATTCTGTAGTTTTTATTAATGATAGCACCAGAGGACAGAAACAAATTCCGTTTAATACAACCATTTGGTCGTTTTCAAATAAGGGAGAATATACTGTGAAAATCCAACAAAATCAATATGAAATTAGTGTAGTTGAAGATGGTGTTAAACGTAAAACATCACTTAGTGCAGAAACTCCTTCATCAATAATGAAAGGTAGATATAAGCATTCAAATCAAGAACTAACAACAAATATTCTGGGAGGAAATACAAAGTACATCATAGTCAAACAGTCTGATGAACAACTTCAATTAAATTCTCAACGCATACAAGTACCTCCTATTAGTAAAGCAGACGAAGGCAAATTCGCTGAACATTACTTTACCAGTATACAAAACAAAAAGTAATAAAAATAACAAATACTATTTATTAATAGTATTTACATTTTTAGATGTAAAACAACTTGAAGCAAAGAATATAGACTGATTGAATTATTTACTAATTTTGATAAAAAGAACTCATAGAAATTCAAAAAAAAAATTAAAATTTATGATCCATTAAAAATCAACAACTTCAAAATCTTTAAATAACAGTGATGATTGTGAATTTGAACCAAACTGGGACGATACAGAGCACGATCAAACCACTAGGCATAGTGACATAATTTTTACTAAAAAATATGGTTGGGTTTATGTAACTGAAATGCCTAGTTTAGTTATAATAATATTTAAGATAAAAACTATTAAATTTACTAGGTAGTCCAATTGAATTCCATTGTAATAAAGCCTCTTTACAATGTAAACTGATGTTTGCCTATTTACTGCTATGCGTAAATAAACAGAAACTTCGTTATCTTTATACGATAAGCAATACCTCAAAAAGGATAGTATAAATGTTAGATGTGATTGCATAGTTGTCGCCTTTTGTTAAACATTTATTCAAGACAAAAGTCAAGTCAACTATTTTAATTACAGTGTTTTAACCACCAATTTAGTTAACGCTTTTTTTACTTCACAAACTGTTAACCGAATTAAACCATTTAATTCAAATTATATGAATACCTAAAAAACATAAAACCTTGTAAATTATACAATTTACAAGGTTTTAATTTAATATGGTTTCCATATTTGTCGGGGTGGCAGGATTCGAACCTGCGACCTCCGCGTCCCAAACGCGGCGCGATAACCGGGCTACGCTACACCCCGATTGTGGTTATCTAATTTTGCGGAGAGACCGGGACTCGAACCCGGGCAACACTTACGCGTTGACAGATTAGCAATCTGCTCCATTACCACTCTGGCACCTCTCCTTTTTCTTATAGTTTAAGAACTTTCACAATAAATTTGCGGTTGCAAATGTAGCTCTTACTTAAGAGTTGCGCAACTATTTTTATCTATTTTTTTGAAAAATTATTCCGGGTATTCTATTCGTAAATGATAAATGTTTGCTAATTTGGACTTTAGCACTTTTTTTATAGATTGAATTTCTTTAAAAGTGATATTAGCATTTAAAAATTGTCCTTCTTCAATTTGCTTATCAATTATATTTTCAACAAAAGCTTCAATTTTACTTATTGTAGGTTCTTTTAAACTTTTTGATGCTGCTTCAACACTATCGCACATCATTAAAATTGATGTTTCTTTGCTAAATGGTTTTGGTCCTGGATAGCTAAAATCTTCTTTTTTAACGTCTTCAAATTCCTTTTTTTCTTTAGCATAAAAATAGTATACAACACTAGTACCATGATGCGATCGTATAAAATCTATAACTCTGTCTGGTAAATTATATTTTCTTGCTATTTCAATACCATTTATAACATGATCTACTATAACACGTGCACTCTCTTTATTAGATAGCTCTTGATGCGGATTTATACCTGTAGATTGGTTTTCTGTAAAATAGGTTGGATTTTTCATTTTACCAATATCATGATACAAAGCTCCTACCCTTACTAACATAGCATTTGCACCTATTTCGTTGGCGCTAGCTTCGGCAAGATTAGCAACATTTAACGAATGATGAAATGTTCCTGGGGCTTTATTTGAAAGTTCTTTTAATAACTTAGAATTGGTGTCTGATAGTTCTAAAAGTGACACATCTGATACTAAACCAAAAATCTTTTCGTAAACATAAATTAAAGGCTGTACAAACAAAGTTGCTAGACCACATAAAATAAACCAAATAAAGGTTTCCCATTTTAAATCGGTTACACTCCCTTCATGAATAACAAAAAACGCAAAATAAGCAATAATATAAATTAAGGTTATTTGCCCTACAGAAATAAATAAATTGGCACGTTTATAAAGCTCTGACACTGTTAAAATAGTTACAATACCTGCAATTATTTGTAAAAACATATATTCGTAACTATTAGGTACAATAAACCCTAATAGCAACACTGTTAGTACGTGTGCAAAAAGCCCTAAACGTGCATCAAAAAACGCTTTAAAAACTAAAGGTAATATACAAATAGGCACTACATAAATATACTTCGAGTTGTAGTTAACCACCATTGTAGAAATTAGAACTATTAATGATATATTAAAAAATATAAAGGTTACTTTGGTGTTATTTTCAAAAACATTAATCCTATATTTCATTAAAAATAATAAAAGCATAAGCAATGCCAAGGCTACTAATAAAGTATAAGCTATTAACACTAAAATATAGCTTGATTTGCTCCAAACCTGAGACTCATACTCTATCTGTAAAGACTTTAAAATTTGATATGTTTCATCATCAACAACTTCACCTTTAGATATAATTAAGGTTTCTTTATCTATACTTCCTCGAGTGTACGAAATAGTTGCTAGTTCATCCTCGGTTACTTTTTCTGTAAACGACTTATCAAAAATTACATTCGGCTCAATAATATCAAAAAACAAAGCTGTAAAGTATGGTTTATAGCTACCGTAAATATCATCTTTAAAATTTTTATCTATAATTTTTGAAACTTGATCTTGCTTAATAAGGTTAGAAAAAACACCATCTTTAGCAATTTCACGACCATCTAATAAAACAATTTGCCTTTCGGCGGAATAATTATAAGCTTCATTTAAAACTCCAAAACTATATAATTCACTTATTACCTTACTTCCTATATTTTTTAAATTCGATAAAACGGAAACCGAAGTAGAATCGGGAAAGGCATTTTTAAACTGATTTTTAAAATCTGTGTTAACTTTATTTTTAACCTCAAAATCAACATCAAAATATAACGGAGTATTATCTTTTATTCGTTGTTTTTCTTCCGCTATTTCTGCATCGGTTTTCTTAATAGCAAAATTAAAAGGTGCCTGTAAGTTCTCAGATTGCCAAGGCTTTCCTTTTTCAAAATCATATTTAAATTTACCGCTTTTAGGAAATAAATACACAATAAAAATTGTGGTTGCAATAAATAGTAAGCCTTTATAAATTAAGGAATGGTTTCTATAAAGTTTGTTTATAAAATCTTTCATTAAATGTATTGTGTAAATCAAATGTAATAAAATATAGCCTTAATCCATTTTTTATATTCAACTTATAGCTTATTTATCTATTAAAAAAATCTTATTTTCGCAAGTACTAAACTAAACAAATTAGCGTATGCATAACGAAGTTATCATAGTATCTGCAGCAAGAACCCCTATAGGAAGTTTTTTAGGGGCGCTTTCTACAATACCTGCACCAAAATTAGGAGCCACAGCAATTAAAGCTGCATTACATAAAATTGATTTAAACCCAAATTTAGTTGATGAAGTTTTAATGGGCAACGTTGTACAAGCAGGAACAGGTCAAGCCCCTGCACGACAAGCTGCCATTTATGCTGGTATACCTAATACTGTACCTTGTACAACCATAAATAAAGTATGTGCTTCTGGCATGAAAGCCGTTATGCAAGCTGCACAAAGTATTGCCTTGGGAGATGCCGAAATAATTGTAGCTGGTGGTATGGAGAATATGAGTTTAATTCCTCATTATTTTCATGCACGTTCAGGCAAAAAATTTGGACCAGCAACACTTGAAGATGGTATGCAAAAAGACGGCTTAGTTGATGCTTACGACCAAAACGCTATGGGAGTTTGTGCTGATGCTTGTGCTGAAAAATATGAGTTCTCCAGAGAAGAGCAGGATGCCTACGCTATACAATCGTATAAACGATCGGCTGAAGCATGGAAACAAGGAAAGTTTAACAACGAAGTTATACCTGTTGAAGTTTCACAACGTCGTGGAGAACCAATTATAGTAGATACCGACGAAGAATTTACAAACGTAAAATTAGACAAAATACCTACCCTACGAGCCGCTTTTACTAAAAACGGAACAGTTACTGCGGCTAATGCATCTACCATAAACGATGGCGCTGGTGCTGTAATATTAATGAGTAAACAAAAAGCCACAGAATTAGGTATACAGCCTTTAGCAACCATTAAAAGTTATGCAGATGCTGCGCACGAACCTAAATGGTTTACAACAGCTCCTGCAAAGGCATTACCAAAAGCTTTAATTAAAGCAAATTTAAAACTAGAAGATGTCGATTTTTTTGAGTTTAATGAAGCATTCTCTGTAGTTGGTTTAGCTAATATGAAAATTTTAGGTTTAACCGATGCAAATGTAAATGTAAACGGTGGTGCTGTTTCACTTGGACATCCTTTAGGGTGTTCTGGTGTTAGAATTTTAATAACCTTAATAAACGTATTAAAACAAAATAATGCCAAAATTGGCGCAGCTGCTATTTGCAATGGTGGCGGTGGTGCTTCGGCAATTATTATAGAACGAAATTAAATTAAATGCAGTACGGAATTTGTAATTTAAGCATTGTACCGCTTAGAAGTGAAGCCTCAGACAAAAGTGAACTGATTTCGCAAGTGTTGTATGGTGATATTTTTAAAATTATTGAACCTAGAAAAAAATGGAGTAAAATTCGTTTGGCTTTCGATAAATATGAAGGTTGGATAGATAATAAACAATATTTTGAGCTCTCCGAAGAGCAATACAAATACTTAAATAACGAAAAACCTGTACTTACTCTAGATTTAGTTGAATTTATTGAAGATCAAAACAATCAACTTCACCCTGTTGTTTTAGGCTCTACACTAAACGGATTATCTATTTTAAATCACCATTATGAAGGCACTAGCACAGACCAAGTAGCTCCCAAAAACAAACTATTAGACACTGCTTTTCTATATTTAAATGCACCTTACCTTTGGGGTGGAAAAACGGCATTTGGTATAGACTGTTCTGGTTTTACACAAATGGTTTATAAATTAAATGGTTATAAATTATTACGTGATGCTTCCCAACAAGCTTCTCAAGGTGAGGCGCTTAGTTTTATTGAAGAAAGTGAACCTGGAGATTTAGCTTTTTTTGATAATGAAGAAGGCATAATTACCCATGTAGGTATTATTATGCCCGATAATTACATTATTCATGCACATGGTAAAGTAAGAATTGATAGAATAGACCATTCAGGAATTTATAATGTAGATACAAAAACGCACACACATAAATTAAGAGTTATTAAAAAAGTAATTTAGTAATCAACTTTTAATCGCAAAAACTAAAATAACTTACACAAATTCATTCGTTAGATTATTAGGTAAAAAAGCATAACCTTCAATTTTTTTAGTTTTAATGAAAATGATTTTATTCAAAAAAATTATGATAATCTTACTCTCCATAATAGCTATTAGTTGTATTGTATTGGTACTTTTTTTAAACACAAAAAGATTTGGGAAACATCCATCTGGCAAAAGATTAGAAAAAATTAAATCATCGCCCAACTACAAAAACGGAAGCTTTCAAAATTTAAGTGAAACACCTATGCTAACTGAAGGTGTTAGTTACACAGGCATGTTGTATCAATTTTTATTTTCTGCCAAACCAAAAGAACCCTCTACCGTTTTACCTTCTATAAAAACGAATTTAAAAGCGCTAAAACCTACCGAAAATATTTTAGTCTGGATGGGGCACTCTTCATACTTTATGCAAATTGATGGTAAAACATTTTTAATTGACCCCGTTTTTACGGAAAACGCTTCACCCCTATCCTTTACAACAAAAGCTTTTAAGGGTAGTAATATTTACACTACAGAAGATTTGCCTGAAATAGATTATCTTTTTATATCACACGACCACTGGGATCATATGGATTATAAAACTTTAATTAAATTAAAACCTAAAGTTAATAAGGTAATTACAGGATTAGGTAACGGTGCTCACCTGGAATATTGGGGTTACAATAAATCAGTAATTATAGAGGGTGATTGGTATGATTCTATTAATCTAAATAATGGATTTACAGTACATATTACGCCTGCTCGTCATTTTTCTGGTAGAGGTTTTAAGCGTGGACAAACACTCTGGGCTTCTTTTGTATTAAAAACACCAAGCCAAAATATATACATTGGTGGTGATAGTGGTTACGATTATCATTTTAATGATATTGGAGAAAAATATGGCCCTTTTGATTTAGCTATTTTAGAAAACGGACAGTATGATGAACAATGGAAATACATTCATATGCTACCAAACGAACAATTAAACGCCGCTAAAAATTTAAAGGCAAAAACGGTACTACCTGTACATTCTGGAAAATTTACACTTGCTAACCATGACTGGGATGAACCTCTAGCTAAAATTATCTCAACTTTTAAAAATAACAACATTCGTATTGTTACACCCAAAATTGGAGAACAAGTAAATGTAAACGATTCTACACAGGTATTTAAAAATTGGTGGGAAGACGTTAAATAATAATAAGTTAACTTACTTTTCCTATTGAACCTGTATTGCTTGGTATTAATTCAAAAATGTAATCTGGAGATAACGCTTCTTCTTTTCTATGCGATACGTATAATATGGCTGTTTGTGTTTCTGTAGCAATTTTATTTATTAAATTAGCAAAAAGCACAGCTTCAGCATCATCTAAACCGTTTGTAGGTTCGTCTAAAATTAACAATGGAGGACTTTTAACCATAGCTCTTGCTATTAAAACTAAACGTTGTTGCCCTTTAGTTAAATCAAGAAAACTCTGTTTTCTTATTTCAAATAACTCTAAAACTTTTAACCATTGGTGTGCTATTTCAATCTCTAAATGTGAAGGTGATTTATAAAGCCCTACAGAATCATAAAAACCAGAAACAACCATATTTCCTATAGAATCTAAACGTGCAAAACCACGAACCATATCGGCTGTAAAATAACCTATTTTCTTTTTAATTTCCCAAACACTTTCTCCGCTTCCCTTTTTTACATCAAATAAATAAATATTTTGCCCGAATGCTTTTGGGTTATCGCCATAAATCATACTTAACATGGTACTTTTACCAGAACCGTTGGGTCCCATTAACTTCCAAAACTCACCTGGTTTTATGGTCCATGAGATATCTTTTATAATGGTTCGGTCTGTATATTTTATTGATACCTTATTAAATTCAACTAATCGGTTATAGTCGTAATTTATAGGTTTATATGGCTTAGGCAATGCTAAGTTAAAAGATGTATTTACACTATCATCTTCTAAATTAACTTCTACAAGTGTATTGTTTTTAATAGAAAAAACCGATTGTATAAAAGACAATACATCGGCTTTTCTATTGGTAATTTGTATTACAAGTGTATTTTCGCTTAAGGCCTGTAAAGTAGTTTTAAATGTTTCTTGAGCTTGTATATCTAAACTTCCAAAAACATTATCTAATACAATGTAATCTGGATTTAAACCTATTAAATACTTTAATAATGCTTGCTTACGCTCACCTTCAGAAGAATGATATAAACTATTATTTACTTTAGTTTTAACATCCACTTTACCATGACGTAATTCTTCATTAATAAGTTTGTTTAAAGTAATATCAGAAAACAAAACTCCTTTTAATCCTTTGGTTTCAGGAATAATTTTTGAATCTAATATATCTTGAATAAGCGTTTTTTTATCGTCTTTATTCGAAAGATAAAAGGCCGTATGTTTGGCTACTAAGCTAATAAATTACAGATTTTTTGTATGAAAAGGAATTAAACCTTCAATTGGTCTTCGAACAAAATTACCGGCAGTAAAGCCCATTTCTTCAGCTACAGCTTTAATTTCATCTTGTGCAAAGTAAGCTATAGAACCAGCAAAATGCACAGGAACTGTTTTAAGCTCTTCTTTATACTGCATAATCATGGTTTCGGTAAATAATCGAATACCTTTTTTAATTAGGTCTATGGTATAATCGGAATCTTTATGCAAGAACATAAACTCAGCAAAATTTGCTAAATATGCATTCGGACTTGGTTTTTTGTACAAACTGTTTTTTATAAAATCTGCATCCATATTAAATTTACTACCAAAAGCAATTTTAATATTTTCAGGCATTTTATTATAATAATAGTCGCGAACTAATTGTTTACCATAATAGTTTCCTGAAGCATCATCCATTAGTGTATAACCTAATGAAATAACACGTTGATGAAGGTTTTCGCCATCGAAATAACTACAGTTTGAACCTGTTCCTAATATACACACTACAGCAGCTTCTTTTGGGTTGTTAATTGTGGCATAAACTGCCGCCAAGGTGTCTTCGTTTACTTCTACGTGTGCATTGGGAAACATTTTTTTTAACACATTACCTAAACTAAGTATTGCGTTATCTGTACCACAGCCTGCACCATAAAAATATAAATGCGTAACTTCTTTACTGTGTTTTATTAAAACATCGCTTTTTTCAATACGCTTTGTTAATTTACTTTCAGAAAGAATTGCAGGGTTTAAGCCTTCGGTACGAATTTTTTCTAATAATTTATTTCCATTATTGTCTACTGCAATCCAATCGGATTTTGTAGAACCACTATCAACAATTAAAACCATAAGTTTAAAGATAAAAAAAAACTCCGCAACTATTTACAATTGCGGAGTTTTGAAGTTATTTACAATATTATAATGCACCAATGTGTTGTGCAAGATCGATTAGTTTAGTTGAGTAACCAAACTCGTTATCGTACCAAGAGATTAATTTAATGAAACCATCATTTAAACCTATACTAGCTTCAGCATCAAAAACACTTGTTCTAGGCTCAGACACGAAATCTTGAGAAACAACACCTTCTTCAGTGTACCCTAACACACCTTTTAATTCGTTTTCTGAAGCTTCTTTAAGAGCTGCTTTTACTTCATCAAAAGACGCAGGGTTTTCTAAACGACAAGTTAAATCTACTACAGATACATCTGGAGTTGGTACTCTAAATGCCATACCTGTTAATTTACCGTTTAATTCAGGAATTACTTTACCAACAGCTTTTGCGGCACCAGTTGATGAAGGAATAATGTTAGAAATTGCAGCACGACCTAATCTGTAGTTTTTTCTAGATGGTGCATCTACAACAAACTGTGTTGAAGTTGATGCGTGAACAGTTGTCATTAATCCTTCTGCAATACCAAACTTATCGTTAATTACTTTAGCTAAAGGCGCTAAACAGTTAGTTGTACAAGATGCGTTTGATACTATTGTATCGTCTGCAGTAATTTTATTGTGGTTAACACCCATTACAAACATTGGAGCATCTGCAGAAGGTGCAGAAATAGCTACCTTTTTAGCACCAGCTTTAATGTGAGCTTGTGCTTTATCTAAAGTTGTAAAAATACCTGTACAATCTAAAACAACAGTTGCCCCTACAGCATCCCATTTTAAATCTTCTGGGTTACGCTCTGCAGTTACACGAATTTCGTTTCCGTTTACTACTAAATTTCCGTTGTTAATATCGATAGTTCCGTCGAATTTTCCGTGAACTGAATCGTATTTTAATAAATATGCTAAGTGCTCAACGTCTAATAAATCGTTGATACCTACTATTTCGATATCTGGTCTAGCAGCTGCTACTCTAAAAGCGATTCTACCAATTCTTCCAAATCCGTTAATTCCAATTTTTAATTTTGACATAATAATAGTTATAAATGTTTATTTAAGTGCTCATAATATCTGACACTCGTAGTAATTCTAAATTAATTTTTGTTTTTCCTTTTATCGCTTGGTCTAAAGGTGTTAATTCCATTTTTCCGTTAATTAAACCAACCATATAATTTGTTTCTCCATCTAAAATAGACTCAACAGCTTTTACACCCATTCGGCTGGCTAAAACGCGATCGAAACAAGATGGTGCACCACCGCGTTGCATATGCCCTAATACAGAAACACGTACGTCGTAGCCCTCCATGTTTTCATCAACATAATCTTTAAGTTCAAAAATGTTTTTACCTATTTTATCTCCTTCGGCTACTATTACTATACTAGATGTTTTTCCTGTTGTTTTGCTTTTGTTTAAAGAGTCTACTAACCTTTCTAATCCTAAATCTTCTTCAGGAATTAAAATTTCTTCGGCACCACCTGCTATACCTGCATTAAGAGCTATATGGCCAACATCGCGCCCCATAACCTCAACAAAGAATAAACGGTTGTGCGAACTTGCTGTATCTCTAATTTTATCGATAGCATCTACAACTGTGTTTAAAGCCGTATCGAACCCTAAGGTATGCGATGTACCAACAATATCATTATCTATAGTTCCGGGAATTCCCATTACTGGGAAATTAAATTCGCTATTAAAAACAAGTGCTCCGGTAAAAGACCCATCGCCACCAATAACCACAAGGCCATCTACATTGTTTTTTAATAAATTATTGTAAGCTTTTTGCCTTCCTTCTTTAGTTCTAAAGTTTTGTGAACGTGCAGATTTTAAAAAGGTTCCTCCTTTATTAATAATACCTTTTACGCTTCTGGCATTTAGTTCTTGAAAATCGCCTTCAATTAAACCTTCGTAACCACGGTAAACACCTAGGCATTCTACACCATGAAAAGCACATGTTCTAACAACAGCACGAATAGCGGCATTCATACCAGGAGAATCTCCTCCAGAAGTTAAAACAGCTAATTTTTTTATATTTTTTGCCATTAAATTCTATTCATTATTACGTAAAATTACTAAACAAATATCATATATCTAAGGCTTTTACAGTTTTTTAATATGAGATTAAAAACTATAACGTTTTAGTTGATAAAAACACTTTAAACACTACTTATTAACAGTTTTTCAACTAATTATTTGAAGATGTTTTAAATGAAATATGATCTGGTAGCGCTTCTTGTTTTTCTTCTTCTGGAACTTCTTCTAAAATGCTTTCTTCTTCTTCTTTATTGTTAAAGATTTTTTGAAGCAGTTCTTTAAAGGTATCAAAATCTACATTATAGGATATACCAACTCCCTGAGTGTAACCTATTTGTTCTCCAAAATTTTGAATGCTATTTTCTCTATTAAATACTTTTGCTGTTAACGTACCTTCTTCGTTTAACAAGAAACTTATTTCTACATCGCCTGCTACAACAGTTTCTGTTGCACCACCAACAGGCACCCCTACTTTACCATTAATTAATACCCGATCGTTTATTTGAGTTTGCAGTGTAAAGCCTACTCTATCATCGGTTTGATAATCTGGTGTGTTCTGGCCTGCTTCATAATTTAAACCTATATTTAATTTGCCATCGGAATTCGAAAAAATACCGTTAATTATACCATTTAATCTTTCTGCTATAGTACCTGAGAAATTCACCTCATTTAACCCTTGTGAAAAAGATCCTGTTGATATAAGATATAGTGCTTGATTTTGTTTTATTTCATCTGACTCTAAACTATACTGTAACTCTGATTTTACAGAAGAGCTTACATTTGGAAACTCAAAAGAAAAAACCGGATCGAACTGCTCTAAACTACCGTTTAAAGCTATATTTAATTCTACTGGAATACTTCTACTAATCGGGTTGTCTAGCAATGGTGATGGGTTTGCTTGGGTTTTATATACAGCTTCCATGTTAATTTGTGCATCATAAGGGCTACCTTCCCAAGCTATGGTTCCTCCTGGTTGTACTATAAATTCTTTTTGAATTATACCTCCGTATGCAAAATTATAAACACCTTCAAATACGGCAAAATCGCCCCACATATCAAATTTTCCATTAGTGTTTATTTCCACTAACAAACCACCATTACCTCGACCTTTTAATGAATGTCCTGTATCTTTATCTATAATAATTTCAACTTCTGCATCTTCAGTTACATCTAAATCAAAATCAAGTTCAAGCCCTCTTATTTCTTCAAAAACAAGTTCGCGACCTTCTTTTTTAGCTTCTTTTTCTTCTTTTGTAATAAAATGGATATACGAATTATCTCCAAACGATTCGGCATCGCTTAATGGAATTTTAAATACAGTTCCCTTTTTAGTTTCTGCAATAACCTTGATAACAAGTTCGTCTGTTGGACCATTTATAGTAGCCATACCACCAATAAAACCAGTACCATAATATAAAGATTCTTCGGTTTCTTCGGTATCTAAAATTAATAAATTAGATGATGAAATATTTAAACCTAAACCCCATTTTGAGAAGTTTTGATGCATTATTTTACCGCTTAAATTTCCTTTAGAATTATATTTTGTATCTGTTAAACCTATATTATTAAATATAAACGATTGGTTTTTTAAACTCATTGATGCGTTGTCGCTAAACCTATAATCTACATTTAAATATGGTACACCTAAACCTGCATTTTGCAAAACAACATCGCCATCTATACTTGGGCGCTTTAAATTACCCGAAACTGAAACTTTTCCTGTAACATCTCCTCGGATGTTAGATAATACATCTTCTAATAATGGATTTAAAGGGTATAAGTTAAACTTGTTAAAATTTAAATTAACGTTTATGTTAGATTGTTTCCCGTTTACATATATATCGCCTGTTGCCCTGAAGGTTTTATTATCGTCGTCTTTAATATTGGCATCTACTTTGTAATTTGTTAAAGATTCGTTTCCTGTTACCGAAGCATCAAAAGAACCTATTAAAAATTCGTTTATTTTTAAATCATCTATAACTACGGTTGAGTTTGGTAAATAGCTTCCATTTTTTTGTAACACATCTAACTTACCATTTACATTACCTGAGAGTTGTAGGCTATCTAAATCTGGTGTTATTTTTGCTAAATCTACATTCGAAAAATTTAATTTGATATCTTTTTGAGTAGAGTCGCGCAAGAAACCTGATAATTTTATTTCTGATTCGTTATGGTTAATTGTAAATTTTTCAACATTAAACTTGGTAAGCTTTTTATTGAAAGACACCTTATGAAAACGATCTTCGTTTTGGTTAATATTCCATTTATAATTTTTAATAGTAACATCGCTCTTTTTAAAGCCAATTACCGATTCGTTTGCTTCATTAATGGTGTGATAGAAACTTAAATTATACATATCGTTACCTTTTTTACCCCCATTAAATTCACTTCGCATAAATAATGTATCGTTTACTGTTACATTAATTAAATTAAAATCTGATACGTTATAAAATTTTGTATTTATTTTATTTACCTCGACGTAGGTATTAAATAGCGGATTGCTATTATCTACTTGAACTTCTATATTATTTGCAAAATAATCTGGAATTTTAATTTCGGGCGACTTAAAAGTGAGCTTAAAATTCTCCTCATTACTTTCTACAGTTCCTCTAATAAAAGTATTTGCTCCAAGCTCTAATTCTGGATAAAAAACTTCTACAATTTTATTATAGATATTAAAATGAAAATCGATACTTTGATCGGGCTCTACCTTATAAGGTATATAGTTTGTATATATGTAACCTATTGAATTTTCGAATAATTTAGCTATATCTTTAGTATTAAATCTACCTTTTAGTTCGCCTTCTATAATATCGGGAGAATTAAATGTTATATAACGCTCGTCACCATTAAAGGTTGAAGAAATGTCGAATCTTTCAAACTTATATACGTCGTGTTCGTTTTTATACCTAGTTTTTTCGAAGCTTATTTTTCCATAAGCATCATCTAAGTTACTACTATTCATGTTCATTTTTACACGACTTTTAAACTCTGAAATACTATCTTTTGTTACAAAGTTTAAGGTATTTAAATCGGCATGATCTACAATGGCAACAAAATCGTATTTTCTTACGGTTTCAGAAAAATCTACTAGCCCATTAAAATTCATTTTTAAATTAGGATCGTTAACTACTAAATTTCCATCAAAAATTTTGTTTTTTACTGTACCTGCTACCTTTATATTTTTGTAATTATAATTATTATAACCTATACTAAAAACATCTCCTGAAACACGTGTATTTAAAGACTCCATAACAAAACCCTCTCCGTTTACATCAAAATTTAATGATGCAATTCCAATATTAGGGTCGTTTAAAAATGTACCTAAATCGAATTCTTTAAAAATAACTTTACCTTTATAATCGGCATTATCAATATCATTAATTTTATCAATTTTTAAATTTGCATCAACAAAACCTAAACCGGTATTCATTTCTATATCAGCATTTACGGCTGTAGATGTAACTTTAGAGCTTCCTTTTATTGTAAAAACTCCAATTCTGTTAAAGGTAGACGGAATTGCCTCGCCTAAAACATTAGGTAAAAGCGCTGTTAAATCTTGATAGGTAGAGGTTAAGTTTGTAAAATCTCCATCCATTACAAAGTTATGCTCCTTACTATTAAATAAGTTTTCAAAATAAATATCGCCGTAAATTTTTGTTCTAGAGTTTGTATTTATTTTTAAGTTGCTTGCTTTTAAACTATTTAATGTACCAGTTAAATGTGCATTAAATGTAAGAGTTTGGTGTTTACCAAATTCGTTATAAAAAACATTTAATTCGTTTAAACTTATTTTGGAGTTATTAAAGTTGGCTTCAAGAAAAACCTTATCTGTAAAATATTGTAAATCTTCTCGATTGTATTTAAAAACTAAATCACCATTAATAATAGACTCTGGTGTTTTAATTTGAAGATTATCAAAGGTCATTCCCTTTAATGTATATCCAAAATTAGTCATTAAATTTTCAACTTTTACACCACGGTTATCTATAAATGTTAAGGTATTAATACGAGTACTTACATCGCTACCGTTAATTAAAAAATTAGTAGCATTAATGTTTAAGTTATTAAGGTTTAAAAGTGTTGATTGCTCCTTGTTTTCATCAATTAACCTAAATTTACTGTTATAGACAGACACATCGCTAGAAGAGAGTAAAAAACTTGTAGATGTGGTACTTGGATTGTCAGTTTCAAATTTTCTAACAAAAACATCTAAATTAGTTTCGGTTTCCTCCGGATATGTTTTTATATTAAAAATAAGGTTTTCAATATCTATATCTCCAAAAACCAAACGTCCTTTTGCTAAATTTCTAAAACTTAAAATAGAAGTATTAAGCTCTTTAATTGCAATAAGTGTATCATTTTTATAATCTTGAACATAAATATCTTTTAATTCTACATCGCTATTTAACTGTAAACTTATTCTAGCAATATTAATATTTGTTTTAAACTCCTCATTTAAACGTTTTGTAGCGTAATTACCTAATTTAGTTTGCACAAACGGAAAAGATAGCACTATAACCAAAATAATAAACAGCATTAAAATTATGCCTGCTATCTTGTATAATATTTTTAGAAATTTTTTGATACCTTTTAATTATGTATTTTCTGTTGAGAAACTTTATTTTTGCAATACAATTAGTTGGGGTTTATTAACAAAACTAATTCGTTTTCAAAATTAACAATTATTATGCCTAATTTTTATTAATGGGTTCACAAAATATTTACATCTTAGGAATCGAATCTTCATGCGACGATACTGCCGCCTCTGTAATACATAATGGCAATATTTTAAGCAACGTAATAGCTAACCAAAAAATACACGAAGCTTATGGTGGTGTTGTTCCAGAATTGGCTTCTCGTGCACATCAGCAAAATATTGTACCAGTAGTTCATCAAGCTCTTGAAAAAGCTAATATTAAAAAAGAAGAATTACACGCCATTGCCTTTACACGCGGACCTGGATTAATGGGTAGTTTACTTGTTGGCACATCGTTTGCAAAATCTTTGGCTTACGGCTTAAACATACCGTTAATAGACGTTAACCATATGCAAGGCCACATTTTGGCTCACTTTATAAATGAAGAAGGCTACAGCAAACCACCTTTTCCGTTTTTAGCCATGACCATTTCTGGCGGGCATACCCAAATTGTTCGTGTTGATAATTATTTTGACATGACAGTTATTGGGGAAACAATTGATGATGCCGTTGGTGAGGCCTTTGATAAAAGTGGAAAAATATTGGGATTAGGCTACCCAGCTGGACCAGAAATTGATAAACGCGCAAAACTTGGAAATCCAAAAGCATTTAAGTTTACTAAGCCTAAAGTTGATGGTTTAAATTTTAGCTTTTCTGGGTTAAAAACAGCCATTTTATATTTTATACAAAAAGAAACTAAAGCTAACCCCAATTTTATTGAAGAAAATATAAACGATATTTGTGCTTCTATTCAATACACCATTATTGGTGTTTTAATTGATAAGTTAAAAAAAGCATCAAAAGAAACTGGCATTAACCATATTGCAATTGGCGGCGGTGTTTCTGCAAATTCAGGTATTAGACAAGCATTAAAAGATGGTGAGAAAAAGTTTGGATGGACTACATACATTCCTAAATTTGAATTCACAACAGATAATGCTGCTATGATAGCTATAGTTGGGTATCTAAAATTTTTAGATAAAGATTTTGCACAAAAAAACATTGCAGCCTCTGCCAGATTAAAATTTTAATTATAAAAAAAGGAAAGTTATCAACAATTTTTATTAATAACTTATTCTAATCTAAAAAACCTCAAATTCTATATCTCTTAATTTTGATATAAATTAATACATTAACCTACAATTTATTTATGAAAAAAACACTACTATTTTTAACCTTAACAGGTTTTACAACAGTATTTTACGCCCAAACATCTACTGAAAAAGAATTAGCTCTATTAGAAACTCCAGAGCAAATTGAAACTTTTTTAGCAGAAAAAAAATCAAAAAAAAACAAACTAATTACCTTTAACCAGGAAAAGCATAAAACTATTTTAGCTAAAGATTTATTTAAATTAGGAGTTGGAGACACAAAAAAAGTTGAAAAAGAATTTGAAACTACCTTTTATAAAGTAGTTAAAAGAAAGAAAAAAGTGTACCAACGTGCTTCATACATTTTTATTGATGGCAATGTTTATGATAAAAGAAATATTGATGTTTTAAGACAATCTATTTTCGATCAATTATACGATGGTGTAGAGTTTGAAGCCTTAGCAAAAAAATATTCTATGGATGGTAACGCACAAAAAGGAGGTGATTTAGGTTGGTTTACAGAAGGTGATTTACACGCAGATTTTGAGCCACACATGTTAAATACAAGCCATGAAGTTGGCAAACCTTTCGCTATCAATATCCCTGAAAAAAACTGGTACTATGTTGCCGTAATGACACATGAGCCTAAAAAAATTCCTGAAATTGAAGTTTTAAAAATAGTGGAAACTAGATAATGCAACTTTTTTACAATCCAGACATTACCGATAGTACAGCAGAATTCACTTTTAATAAAGATGAAAGTCGCCATATTGTAAAAGTATTACGTAAAAATATTGGAGACAGATTATATATTACTAACGGTAATGGCTGGTTGTTTACTGCCGAAATTTTTGTGAGCAACATAAACAAATGTGTTGCTAAAATAATTTCGAAAACCTTTAAAGAAAAGCATAATTATAACTTACATTTGGCAGTTGCCCCAACTAAAATGAACGACCGCTATGAGTGGTTTTTAGAAAAAGCAACAGAAATAGGTATAGACAGTATTACTCCAATAATTTGCGACCACAGCGAACGCAAAGTGGTTAAAATTGATCGCTTTGAGCGCATATTACAATCGGCCGTAAAACAATCACTGCAATACTATATGCCTAAATTAAATCAAGCTATTACATTTTCAGAATTTTTAAAACAAAATTTTAATGGCGATTTATTTATTGCACATTGTGAAGAAACTAATAAAAAATCATTAAAAAGCCTACTTAAACCTAGTACTAATATTACTATTTTAATAGGGCCTGAAGGCGATTTTTCAAACAAAGAAATTGAAGCAGCTATTAAAAATAAATTTATTCCCGTAACTTTGGGTGAAACCAGATTACGTACTGAAACTGCAGCTATTGTAGCCTGCCATTCGGTAGCATTTATAAATGAATAGCATGAAATTATATATAATTTTTACATTTTGCTTATTTTCTTTTCTAACTAAAGCTCAAGATTTAGCTGTACTTAAATACAGTGGTGGTGGCGATTGGTATGGAAACCCAACAGCATTACCCAATCTTATAGCATTTTGTAATAAAAATATAAACACTAAAATAAACTCTAAACCTCAAACCGTTGAAGTTGGTAGTCCAGATATTTTTCAATATCCATTTATCCATATGACGGGGCATGGTTATGTGTTTTTTAGTGAGGCTGATGCAGAAAACCTTCGTAACTACCTAATTTCTGGTGGTTTTTTGCACATAGATGATAATTATGGGTTAAAGCCTTATGTAACCAAAGAATTAAAAAAAGTATTTCCTGATAAAGAATTAATTGAGCTACCAGCAAATCATTCTATTTTTAATTCTGCTTTTAATTTCCCCGATGGCTTACCTAAAATTCATGAACATGACGGCAAACGCCCACAAGCTTTCGGTATTTTTCAAGAAAACAGATTAGTTGTTTTGTTTACTTTTGAAAGCGATTTAGGTGATGGTTGGGAAGATTCCGTTGTGCATAACGATCCTGAAGATATTCGTGAAAAAGCACTAAAAATGGGTGCTAATATTGTAAAATTTGCTTTTGAGAATTAAAAATTTCCTAGCCTAAAAGATAGCAATAAATACCACTTATACTTTTTAAATAACATTAAAAAAGTATTTGGTAGTAGACAATAACTAAACCATGCAACTAAACCACTACAACACTAATTTTAAAAAGCGCATTTTCCCAATAACATTAGTGTGCGATAATGTTACCAATGCACCAAATATTGGTAGCTTATTTAGAATTTGCGATGCTTTTGGAGTTGAAGAGCTTATTCTTTGTGGTGATGTTTCTTTAGGCAGACGGATTACTAAAACCTCAAGATCTACAGAAAAAACAGTGACTTACAAATTAGCTAAAGATGCTTCAGAGGTAATTAATGTTTTAAAAAAAACGCATCAAATTATTTCACTTGAAATTACAGATAATAGCATACCTATACATTCATTTCAATTTCAAATAGAAAAACCTATTGCTTTAGTAATTGGAGACGAAAACTTTGGAGTATCAGAATCTATATTAAATGTATCGAGTTCTATTATTCATATTAATATGTTTGGGCAAAATAGCAGTATGAATGTAGTTCAAGCTACTAACATTGCCCTTTATGAAATAACTAAACAATTTTTATAACTTTAAATAAATATTAAAGTATTTTATCTTGGTTGTTTCTAGTCTCAAACGAAATGGCTAGATTTACTTAAATTATTATATAACATTGACGTCTAAAACCATTTCTAACGGAATTTTAAGAGCTATTGGCATTATAGTTAGTATTGCTCTAGTGCTTTACTTCTTATATAAAATTCAATCTGTAATAACTTATATAGCTATTGCAGCAGTTATATCTTTAATAGGCCGACCTATTGTTACTTTTTTAGAAAATAAATTAAAATTTAAAAATACACTTGCTGTAATTTTTACTATGCTTGTTTTTTTTGGAGTTTTTGCTGGTATAATGGCTTTAATAATACCACTTCTAGTTAAACAAGGTGAAAACTTATCTCTTTTAAACATAGAAGAGTTACAAACCAATATTGAAAATTTATATAACGAAATTTTAACGCACTTCGATTTACACCAAAGCGATATTCGAAATTCTTTAAAAGAATCGAATATAGCTTCAAAAATAGATTTTTCCATTCTGCCAGATTTCTTAAATTCTGTGGTTAGCGGTTTTGGCAATTTTAGTATCGGGCTATTTTCGGTTTTATTTATTACGTTTTTCTTTTTAAAAGACAACAAAATGTTCGATAACGGTGTATTAACGCTTATTCCAGAAGGTAAAGAAGAACGCTGGAAACGATCATCTAACAAAATTAAAGATTTACTTTCTCGCTATTTTGTAGGCTTAATTTGTCAAATTTCAATACTCTTTATAATTTACACCATTGGCTTATTAATAATTGGCATTGAAAACGCAGTGCTTATTGCTTTTTTATGCGCACTAATAAACCTTATCCCTTATTTAGGGCCTGTTATTGGTGCTATTTTAATGGTAATTTTAACAACTACAAGTAATTTAGGAGAATCTTTTAGTGAATTTATTTTACCTAAAACTCTCTGGGTTTTAGTGGTTGTTACCTTTGGCCAACTTATAGATAATTTTATATCTCAGCCAGTTATATTTTCTAAAAGTGTAAAATCTCACCCTCTAGAAATATTTTTAGTTATTTTAATTACAGGTATATTATTTGGTATTGTAGGTTTAATAGTTGCTGTACCTGCCTATACAGCACTAAAAGTAATTTTAAAAGCTTTTGTTACTGACAATAAAATTGTAAAAAAACTTACCAAGAATTTATAATATTTTCTTTTGAATTTATCTATTTTAAATACTGAAATTCAAAATTATATAGATGAAAATCTAAACGCAGATATTAACACCCTTTTACTAAAAGGCAATAATTTTGAAACCGTAGCAACAAAAGCAATAATTGGGCAAATTGAAGCTAAAAAAAGATGCCAAAAAAAGCTACCAACTTGGTTTGAAACTAAAAATATTTATTATCCAGATAAATTAAATATTGAACAAACTTCTTCAGAAATTTCAGCAAAATACAAAGCTTCTTTAATTTCTGGAAAATCTATAATTGATTTAACCGGTGGTTTTGGTGTAGATTGTTTTTACTTCTCTAAAAAATTTGATGTTGTAACGCACTGTGAAATAAATGAAAACTTATCTAAAATTGTAAATCATAATTACAAACAATTATCAATACCTAATGTACAAACCAAAAACGTTAATGGTGTAGATTATTTAAGTAATATTGATACTAATTTTGACTGGATTTACATCGACCCGTCTCGCAGACACGATACAAAAGGTAAAGTCTTTTTTTTAAAAGATTGTTTACCAAACGTTCCAGAACATTTAAACCTTCTTTTTAATCATTCAAAAAATATATTGATTAAAACTTCTCCTCTACTTGATATATCTGTAGGGTTAAACGAATTAAAATTTGTAAAAAACATTCACATTGTCGCTATAAATAACGAGGTAAAAGAATTACTTTGGGAGTTAGAATATGGCCACGAAGCTTCTGTAGAGATAAAAACAGTTAACCTTAAAAACAATAAAAAAGAACACTTCAATTTTGTTTTAAATGAAGAATCAGATATTGAAACAATATATGAAGCACCGCAAACTTATTTATACGAGCCAAATTCAGCTATTTTAAAATCTGGTGGTTTTAATATTATTAGTAAAAAACTTAAGATTTCTAAACTTCAAAAACATTCGCATTTATATACTAGCGCAGATTTAATTGAGTTTCCTGGTCGTACATTTAAAATTGACAAAGTGATTCCATATAACAAGAAAAGTATTAAATCTTTAGGAATAAAAAAAGCTAATATTACTACACGAAACTTTCCTGAAAGCGTAAGCCAAATCAGAAAAAAGTTTAATTTAAGAGATGGTGGAGATATTTACTTGTTTTTTACTACCGATGCTTTAGGTAACAAATTAATGCTACTCACACAAAAAATATAAAACTAAAAAAACAAGATGCTAAAAACATCCTGTTTTTTATTCTATTTATTTTAATAAATTTTTAGCTAAAAATAATGTAGGTTGATATTACAACTAAGCATATTAATGTGCCTACTATTTTAACAGGCTTCCAAGGCACAACATCAACTTGTTTTGTGTAAAACTGTTCGTATGGTGTTTCTCTTGGTTTTAATTTACCAATTACAAGCATAATTATAATAGTAAGCACAAATGTAATGGCTTGCATATGTAACATATGTAAACTAATAACCCCCAAACCATTGGCTAAAATTATGTATAGAACATAAACTGTAAATGCAAAAGTTACTCCTATTTTTGCTGCAATAGCAGGTACTCGTTTGGTTAACATACCTATTACAATTACCGACAAAATAGGCACACTATAAGCCCCATTAACCGTTTGTAAGTAACCAAAAATACTATCTGCATAAATTAAAAATGGCGCTATAAACATTGCAAAGAATGCTAAAATAACCCCAAAAGTTTTACCTTTTTTTACAACTACACGGTCGCTAGCTTCTTTGTTTATAAACTGCTTATAAATATCTACACCATATAATGTTACACAACTATTTAAAGCAGAATTAAATGAACTTAAAATCGCTCCAAACAATACAGCTGCAAAAAAGCCAACCCAAACGTCGGGTAAAACATCGGCAACTAATTTAGGGTAAACATCACTGGTTGCTAAACCTTCTCCATATTTATGATAAGCTATTATACCAGGAAGTACCACTATTATTGGACCTAAAATTTTAATGAATGCGGCAATGGTTAAACCTTTTTGCCCTTCAGCAAGATTTTTTGCTCCTAAAGCACGTTGAATAATTTGCTGATTACTACCCCAATAGAATAATTGAACAAGCATCATACCTGTAAAAATAGTCTCAAAAGGAATACTTGAATCTGGGCCACCAATAGCATTTAACTTTTCTGGATGATCGGTTCCTAGTTTGGCCAATCCTGACATAATAGTTCCATCGTCTCCAATAGCCATTAATCCGAATATAGGAATTAAAAGCCCTCCAATTAATAAGCCTACAGCGTTTATAGTATCTGAAACCACAACAGCTTTTAAACCTCCAAAAATTGCATAAATAGAGCCTATAATACCTATTCCCCAAACGCAAATCCAAACTGCAGCCCAACTACTAACACCTAGCAATTCTGGAATATTAAACATGCCACTTATGGCTTTAGAGCCCGTAAATAGAACCATTGGTAACAATACAACGGCATAACCTGTTAAAAATAATCCTGACGTTATCGCTTTGGTGGTTTTATCGAATCGTCGTTCTAAAAATGTTGGAATAGTTGATATACCGCCTTTTAAATATCTTGGCAGTAAAAATATAGCAGTAATAACCATTGCTATAGCAGCAAGAGTTTCCCATGCCATTACCAAAATACCATCGGTATATGCATCACCATTTAATCCTACAATTTGTTCGGTAGATAAATTTGTAAGTAATAATGAACCTGCAATTACAACTCCGGTTAAACTTCGTCCTCCAAGAAAATAGCCATCGGATGATGATTCGTCTGTTTTCCGAGTTGCATAATAAGATATAACGGCCACAAGTAGAGTGAAGCCTACAAAAGAGATTATTCCCATAATTTAGTTTAGTGTTGGTTTTTATAATTTTCAATAATACTATTTATTTTCTTTTACAGGAAATAAATTTGAATTTCATTAAAAATATTCGACAACTTTAACTAAATGACATCCTATTTAGAAGATTTTTTCTTTAAAACATTAGTTTAAATCCCAAACTAATGGAAGTAAAAAATACACAAAAACGCTCAATATAATTATCGAAACAACATTTAACCAAACTCCTTTTTTAACCATATCGCCTATATTTAAATACCCTGAACCAAATACAACTGCGTTTGGAGGAGTAGCAACTGGTAACATAAATGCACATGAAGCAGAAATTGTAGCACCAATTATTAAATAATATGGATGTACCCCTAAAGTTGAAGCCAAAGAAATAAGAACTGGTAACAACATGGCAGTTGTAGCAATATTTGAAGTGATTTCGGTTAAAAAATTAACCATAGCAATAACTATAACTACCAAAATAACAAATGGAAATGCTTGTAAAGCGATTAGCTTTTCTCCAAGCCAAATGGCAAGACCACTTTCTTCGAAACCTAAAGCTAAAGATAATCCTCCACCAAAAAGCAACACAATACCCCAAGGTAATTTTACAGCATCTTCCCAATGCATTATTTTTTCATCTTTTTTACTTGAAGGTATTAAAAACAGAATAATTGCGAACGATACACTTATTATAGTATCATCGATTGCAGGAATAAGTTTTTGAAGTAAAAATGAACGTGTTATCCAAGCAAAAGCAGTGCAAGAAAATACGATTAACACCATTTTTTCTTCATAGGTTAATTTACCTAAAGCTTTTAATTGTTTGTTTATTTCTTCACTTCCGCCAGGAAATTCTTTTTGTTTAAATTTAAAAGCTATAGATGTTAAATATTTCCAGCACAAGAAAATTAAAATTACTGCAATTGGAAAACCAAATATAAACCATTGAGAAAATGAAATTTCTTCATTAAATGTTGTTTGTACAACTCCTGCCAAAACTAAATTAGTAGGCGAACCTACTAAAGTACCAATACCACCAATAGAAGCACTATAAGCAATAGCAAGCATAAGTGCTTTACCAAAAATTTCGTTTTCGTTTTGTATGGTATTAGGATTATCTTTTAACTGACTAACAATGGCCATACCCATTGGTAAAATCATTACGGAAGCTGCTGTATTAGAAATCCACATAGACAAAAATGCTGTGGCTATCATGAATCCTAAAATTATATTTACCACGTTTGTACCCACTATTTTAATAATGGAAAGTGCAATACGTTTATGTAAGTTCCATTTTTCGATAGCTATAGCTAAAATAAAACCACCTACATAAAGAAAAATATATTTATGCCCATAAGTTGCTGTAGTTTGGGCTAAAGTTAATCCACCCGATAAAGGAAAAAGCACAATAGGTAATAGTGCTGTTACAGAAATAGAAACCGCTTCAGTAATCCACCAAACAGCAACCCAAGCCACAGATGCTAAAACTGCATTTGCTTGTTGGTTTAAACCCTCAGGATGAAAAAAGAGAAGAATTGAAAAAAAAGATACTGGACCTAAAATTTGCCCGATAAGACGTTTTGAAATCATTATTTTTTTGTTCTTAAGAAAAAATTAATTTTATATATAAACTTTTACACGGTGACTAACTCATGATATAAAATAAACTAAAGTTCAATGGTTTATATATAATTTACAACTGTGCAATCTAAGCTTAAAATTCGCTTCTTCTCGTTTATTATTTATTCTTTTGGTTTAAAATCTGCTGCTTTCCATAATGGATTGCTATTATAATATCTTCCATCGGAAACAACCGCAGAAACTGTTCTAATATTTGTAATATCCTCTAAAGGATTTTTGTCTAAAATGGCTATATCTGCATCTTTTCCAACTTCTAAACTACCGGTTTGTTCTCCAAGTCCCATAGCAGTTGCTGGATTTATTGTTGCTGTTTTTATAGCTTCAAAAGGAGACATATCGCCATACTTCTGGTAAGTTTCTATTTCTAAATATAAACTGAATACAGGTACAACATTATCTGTTCCTGCTACAATAGGAATTCCTGCTTTGTAGAACTTTCCTAAAATTTCCATAGATTTCATGTAGGTTTCTCTGCCTTCTTCAGATTTCTTAGCAGACACTCCTGCTCTAAAACGTTTTCCTTCCCATAATTCTGGCGCAATTCTGTACGCATCTGGCTCAATGGTTTCTAATGGATTTCCTGTTTCAAGGCTTCTAACCACATCTAAAGCTATCGTAGGATCTAGAACGGTTTTATTCTCTAAATAAAAATCAATAGCATCATTAATACGCTCGTCTGTAATGCTATTTAAACTTAATGTTGGATATACGGCACGTTTTAAATTTTTAGTAACCTTATCGGAATATAAAACCGTTAATATTCTTGAGCGATGACTAAGCATGTCCATACCCAACTCTACTGCTTTTTTAGCATGTCGTGCTTGTATTGGAACATGGCCAGTTACCGTCATACCTCTTTTATGAGCTTCGGTTGCTAATACCTCAACAATTTCTGGAGCTACAGAAGTGTATATTTTTATTTGTTTATAACCATTTGAATGATAAAGCTCTACAACCTCTTTAGCCTCTTCCACAGATCTGGCTCTTATAATACCATTTCCTTTAACTCCAGGACCATCTGTCATTCCTGCCAATAAAATTTCTGGACCAGCAGCGCCGTTAACAGCTATTTCATCTCTAAATGCGGTTGCAAATTCTAACTCATTACCGTTATCTCTAATGGTTGTAACGCCACCTGCTAAATACGCTGGCCCCCATTGCACTTGGTTGGAGTGTGCATGCATATCGAATAAACCAGGAATAAGTGTTTTACCAGAAACATCTATTACTTTGGCATTCTCAGGAATTTCTACTTCATCCTTTTTGCCTATGGTTTTTATCTTGCCGTTTTCAATAATAACGGTCATGTTTTTTTGAGTAACATCGGTAACAGCATCAACTAAATCGGCACCTACTAAAGCTTTTACTGCCGATAAATCGCCATTTACTTCTTTTGTGTATTGCTTTAATTGCGCAATTTCTTCTTCTACATTACCATCAATAAATAATTGCTTGGCATCTTCGTAGCCCTTTCTAATTAATTCTCTAATTTGAGTATTGGCCTTTACTATGGCTATTAGTTTATTTGACTCGTCTGTCCAAATAGTACGTCCTCCCCAATTTATACCTGTAACTACATAACGATTTAAAGGAATTTTTTCGCCTTTTATAACAGCGGTATCCTTCTTTTTAAATGTTATTGTAACCTCGTTTCTTGGTAAAGTTGGTACGGTTTTTAAGTTTTTTTCAAGACAGTAATAATACAGCATCATTTCTGCTCCTGCCGAAATATTACTGTGTAACGGGAAAAAATCATCTAACTTTTCATGCTCTACAGTATCGAAAAATTTTTCTTTCACTATAATTTTATCAGCTTTAACATCAACCGTTAAATTACTGATAGTATCTTCTCCGCGAATGCGTTTATTCTCGTAAGATATAGGTGTTAAATTAGTGGTTAAAAGCAAATTGGTTTGCACACCTGAAATACGACCTCTTTCGTTTTCACCTTGTAAAGAGCTAAGCGTAATAGTATCTTTGTTTGCTGAAAGCGTGTAACTTTCTTCTCCAATTAAGGATTGCCTTCTATAAACAAGAAAAGTACCTTCGTCTGTATAATTTTCCCATTTTGTACTTGTTTTTGAAGCACAACCGGCTAACATTAATAAAACCGAAAGTTTACTTAATTGCTTTATTTTTTTTGAATACTTAATTATCATATTTTTTAATTGAATATTTTGATGTCTCTTTAAGGAAATTTTGGTGTAAATCTGTTGAAGTAATATTGATTTAACTCATCGGAATTACTTTCAATAATATCTAGTTTACCATCGTTATTTAAATCGGAAGTTAAGATATCGTAAGTACTAAAGGCTTCATTATTTAACTGAACCTTACTCCAAGTTTGGGCATTATTAGTATTTACAAACACATTATTAGGTGCAGCAACATTACCTATTATAATATCGATATTTCCATCTAAATCTAAATCGCCTATAGATAATGAATATGATTTATCGTTACTATCATCGAAAACAACGCTACGCTTATAATTTCCTTTTTTACTACCAAAATAAATAACGTTTGGCTCGCCAATGTTTGCTGTAATTATATCCAGATAACCGTCTTTATCTAAATCGACAATTGCAACAGATCGGGTAATATCGTTTCCTGTTCCGTAAGGTATTTTTTTGCTGAAATTTAATTCTCCATCATTTAAATACACATAGTTTGGTTGGTCGTCGCGGTTGGCAAGAACCAAATCTAAATGTCCGTCGTTATTCATATCGGCTACTTCAACATCAATTGTAGAATCTTTTTTAGATCCAAAACCTATGCTTTTAGCAAATTTGCCTGTGCCATCGTTTAAGCAAATTTCGTTTTCTTTACCTCTGTTGGTTATTAAAATATCTAAATCGCCATCGCTATCAATATCTGCAACTACAATATTTCTGGTTGGCGCATAAGTTTCACCAAAGCTTGCTCCTTTTGTGTAATGCCCTGTGCCATCATTTATAAAAATGTAATTTGGTGCCATATCGTTACCAACAGCAATATCTAAATCTCCATCGTTATCAAAATCGGCTAATTCTGTAGAATAACTGGTTTCCTGTTCGTCTCCTAAAATTCGAGACACTGTAAAAACACCTCGGCCATTGTTGATAAAAATACGGTTTTGTCCAGGCCAATGTCTGCCATTTGCGATTAAAATATCCATATCGCCATCGGCATCAATATCGCCTATTCCCATAGAGGCTGTGCGTTCTTTGTAGGTTCCTAAAATTAAACGACCGCTATTAAAAAATTTTAATGATTGGGCCTGTAAGTTGCTTACTAAAATTGATAAGCATACCAGTGTTAATATTCTCATTTGTTTAATGTCTTAAATTATTTAAAATGTTTAATTCCTAAAGATTCGTAAAGTTCTTTCGCGTAAAAAAGGTTACCATCTTTAATGGTTAATTCTACACGACGTATGTTACTAATATCTTCTAAAGGACTACCATCTATTAAAATTAAATCGGCTTTTTTACCCACTTTAATCGATCCGTAATCTTTAGAAGTTCCTGTTAGTTCGGCCGATTTTATGGTGGCTAATTGCAATACCTCGGCATTAGAAATTCCTGCTTTAGCATACATTTCTAATTCTCTGTGATATAAAAATCCTGGTAAACCATCGGTTCCCGGAACAATATGTATACCTTGTTTGTAAAAATCGTTTATTACATCTAACATTTTGTTAAGGCTTTTAGCATATCGCTCTATTTTATATCCCGATTTTGGTAAACCGCCACTGTAAAAACCACGTTGATTCATAACCGGTAAACGACTAGCTATTGGCTTATATGTTGGACTAACCTCACCTACTCGCGACACATACATGTCTTCGAAAAGCGCAACTGTAGGATCGATTACTATATTTTTTTCTTTTAAAAGATTAACAAAATCAATATATTCTTTAGATTGTAAATCTAAATGAGCCCCATGTTCTGCAGGCATAATATGGCGCAATGGTGTTCTGGTATCGATAGTGTCTGATAAAAAGTTTAAAAACACCATGTTTATATGTTGAATCTCATTATAACCTTGATTTATAGCTTGATTGGCAGTCATATAAGCAGGAATATGCCCACTAACGCGCATCCCTAAATCATGAGATTTATCGGCCAATGGTTTTACCCATTCTGGCTTTATAGAACTGTATAGTTTTATTTGCTGATAGCCTAAATCTTTATAAACTTGTACTTCTTTTAAGCCTTCTTCTAAAGAACTTACAACATTTCGTTGATTTGCATAAGGCCCAGAACCATCAATAATACCCGCAAATGTTACTATTCTTGGGCCAATAATTTCGTTAGTATTAAATTGCTTGCTTAGTTTTTTTAGTTGTTTATTATTTGCTAAATCTCTTACCGAGGTAATTCCGCCAGCAATATGTAATAGCCCTCTGGAATTATTGTTATGCGTATGCATATCGTACATGCCTGGTAATAAAGTTTTACAAGAACCATCAATAACTTGGGCTTCTTTATTTAACGTTTTGCTTTTACTAAAAGGATAAATGTTTTTGATAACATTATTTTCAACAACAACATCTTGATTAAATAGTAAACCTCCAGATTCTGTAAATACATTTACATTTTGAATAACTAAGGTTTGATTAATTTTATGTGTTAACCGAGTAGCTTCCTGTTTTAAATAATCGATTTCTATACTATCCTGAAGCTTTTTCATGTTTAAACGTTCCGATTTGAAATCGCTTCTAATAACATGCAGGTTTCCATCTATTTTCCCAATCATTTCGTTAGATTGAAGCCAAATATATTTTGGATTCATATCTAAACCTTTAACCGAAATTAATTGCACAGACGCTCCGTTTTTTAAAGTTAAATTATACTTTTTTAAAAGAGAAGCTTCACCTTCTGGATAAAGTTTTACTTTATGGTTTTTAGATTCTATAAGGTTTTGGGCTAATATTTCGTAAATAGCTGGTGTGCCATCAAAACGAAAATATAATGAAGAAGCATTGTAACTGGCTTCACCATCTCCTTTTGCGTTGGACCAAGAAACTGTGCTAGGATTTGATGAAAATTTTTCTTCAATATTAACTTTTCTATAATTCACTCCAGAAATAGTTTGAGAAGCTATTACACCATTTTTAAGAGTTATTTTTTCAGAAAACTTTGGCCCCCGACCTCTATCTGTGTATTCGTAAAAATATTCAAAACTACCTTCGCCTGTACTCCATTTTTCGAAAACGCCAGCTGCTTTTTCTCTAAAAACAACTTCGTATGATAATTTTGTGTCTGTTTGATTTTTGGAATCGGTACGCTTCTTACAACTCGTAAACAAACATGTAAATACTAAAGCTAATGATAAAATATGCTTCATATAAAATGAAAAAAATTATTTGTTTTTACTTAAGGTTTTAAAGTTTCTTTGTAGAAACGTAACCAATTTAATCCTAATATTTTTTCAATATCACCAGTGCTGTAACCACGCTTATCTAAAACTTTGGCTACTTGTAAAAATCTATCTGGTTTATCAAGTTCTGGAATCCATGGTGGCCATTGTACTTTGTACGATGGTTTAAATCGGGTTAATCGTGGCACAAACCAGTTTTCGTAGGTAGAACCTGTTGCTTGTAAACCTTGAATGGCAAAATCTGAAGATACGCCTACATGGTCTATACCTCCAACGTTTATGGCATGTTCTATATGGTCTACATAAGTTTCTAGAGTCGTTTCTACGCCTAATTTAGGCCCGATCATGTATCCTAAAGAAATAATTCCCATCATTCCTCCTTTATCTGCCATTGCTTTAATTTGCCCATCGGTTTTAGCTCTTGGGTGATTTTTATGCAACGCTTCGCACATAGAATGGTTTATTGAAACTGGCGCGCTACTAAACTCAATACCTTCGTAAGTGGTTTGCTCTCCACAATGCGATAAATCTATAATAATACCACGCTCGTTCATGTGGTTTACAACCTGAATTCCAAAATCTGATAATCCGCAGTTAGTTCTTTCTGTACTACCATCGCCAATTAAGTTTCTTGAATTATAGGTTAATTGCATCCAACGTAAACCTGCATCATAAAGTTTATCTAGGTTTTTTAAAGATTTTCCAATCATTGAAGCATTTTGAAAACCAAGCATAACCGCTGTTTTCCCTTCTTTTTTTGCTTGAATATAAACTTCGGCACTTGTGCCTAATAAAAGTTTGTCAGAATTTTCTTTTATTCTGTTTTTCCAATTGTTTAGGTTCTCGATGCACTTTGTTAAGTCTCCAGAAGAGACTGAAGCGTTAAAACCAGTATAACCAGATTCGGCTAAAGCTTTAAATGAATCTTCGCTCCAATTTCTAGCGATGATTAAACCATCGTTAACTATTGCATTTTTATAAAGCTTTTCTATTTTATTTTTAGTTAATTCTGAAACTATTGGTGCTTTTGAGTTTACATCTACAGTTTCTAAAATAGAAGTGAGCGCATTAGCTGCAAGACCAGGAAAAAGGGTTCCGGCAGATAGAATTTTAACTAAATTTCGTCTATTTTTCTCCAAAATAATGTGGTGTTATAAGAGTTCTTTTTTTGCAATAATGGTGCAGAAACCTTAGCCTATTTATAAAATAAGCTTAGTTTATTAAACACACATTAATAGCAAATACACTATTAATGTGTGTTATTTTTAATTTATATTAATTCCAACCTGGGTTTTGAGTGATGTTAGGGTTTACATCGGTTTCATCTTGTGGAATTGGTAAAATATTGGTATTATCGCCATAAGGGATATAACAAATACTTGCAGTACATTGCGTTCTAACTATATCTTGTTTGTAACGCATTAAATCCCAAAGTCTTTGACCTTCAAAAGCTAATTCTAGTCTTCTTTCGAATAAAATTTCGTCAATTAAATCTGTGCCAGTTGCTGTAACATCTGGTGCTGTAGGTAAACCTCTTTGGCGCACTGTATTTAAATCGTCTTGTGCTCCAGTAATATTTGTACCAATTTGTGCTCTTGCTTCTGCTCTATTTAAATACATTTCGGCAAGACGCACTACTTTAGTATTGTCGTAACCTAAAACATCTGGATATTTATCTACTCTATAAGGTGCATAATCACCCTGTAAAAAAGCATCCTCTTTAAAAACTTGCATTCTGGCATCGTCTGCATCATATAAAGAAACCACATCGTTTGATGGTAAATAATCGCCATATCCATCTTCTATATACATCCAAGCAATACTGTTTCCACCCTGGTTATCGGTTTCAGTCATTGAAATTTCGAAAATGGACTCCGTGCTATTATCTTGGGTCCAAAGCGTTAAATAATTTTCGTTAGTTACTAAATTATATCCTGCGTTTATTACATCTGTTGCCATGGCTTCTGCATTTTCCCAATCTTCCATGTATAAATACACTCTAGATAATAATGCTTTTACAGCTGTTGATGATAACGTGTTAGAGTTACCACTTCTGGATGTATCGCTCATTAAGCTAATTGCCGTAGTCATATCTGAAATTATTTGTTCGTATACTTCGGCAACTGTGTTCCTTTCTGGTTCCAAAGTAGGATCGAAAGTTAAAATTAAAGGCACACCTAAATGGCTAGCATCATCGGTATATGTATAGTGTTGCGCAAAAAACTTTACTAAATCAAAATAAACTAAACCTCTTAAAGCATAAGCCTCACCTATTAAATGATTGTATGTGTCTTGAGAAGCATCTGGTACTGATATGTCTGCATTAATAATATTATTTAACGCATTATTTGCATAATACATACCTGTCCATAACGCATTTGCTTGTGCATCTGAAACACTTTGAATATGTTCTGCGTAATCTACAATACGGTTAGCTTGCTCATTTTGTTTAACATCATCTGCCATTACATCTGGAATTAAAAACATATAACGCCCATAGTAATATGCTCCAGAAATTTCGTCGTAAACTCCTGTAACAGAAGTCTCAACATCCTCTACATTTGTAATAGCCTCAGAATCGGAAACTGCGTTTTGAGGAGAAACATCTAAAAACGATTCTGAACATGATAGCATAACACCTACCATGATTAACAGTAATATTTTATTATATTTTTTCATAAGTCTTTTTTTTAATTTACAGTTTAACATCTATTCCTAATGAAACAGTTTTCATAGCCGGGGTTAATCCGTAATACGAACCATCAATTGCTTGCTCAGGGTCTATATAAAGCCCTTTATGCTTGGTCCATGTTAAAATGTTTGTACCTCTAGCGTACATTCTAATAGAACTAAGATGTACTAAAGACGTTATTTTTTCTGGGAAGTTGTAAGCTAATGTTAAATCTTTTAAACGGATAAAACTACCATCGTAAACCCAACGGGAAACATTTGCTTGGTTACTACCAGATTGCCCTCCCCAAACAAATTGTGGAAATAATGCATCTGTTTTACCTTCAACCCATCTATTTTCATATAAATAGGTAGCCGTACTTCTTGGAGTTAATCGTCCATCACCTAAAGATCCACGCGCTCTACTATCAAATAAATCGTTACCGTAAGAGTACATAAAATTAGCATCTAAGGTAAATCCTTTATAAGATAAAGATGTGTTAAAACCACCGTAAAATTCTGGTGTTCCACTTTTACCAATTAAATAACGTTCGGCCTCTCCAATATCGTTGGTAATTGTGGTTTCGGTTGCATCTGTATAATATTGTGGTAAACCATTGGTTTGATCTACACCTGCCCAACCATACATGTAGTAAGATTGAAAATCTTGACCTACTTGGCGTCTGTATGCGCCATCGGTATAATCTTCAACCAATTCTGTAATTTCATTTTTAAGGAAAGTAGTGTTAAAACCTAAACTCCATTTGAAATCTTTTTTTGTGATAATATCGGCATTTAAAGTAATTTCAAGTCCTGAATTTTTCATAGAACCGAAATTTTGAGTTAATTCTGTAAAACCAGTTGTTGGAGAAATAGGCACATCTAAAATTAAATCTGATGATTCACGATTAAAATATTCGACTGTACCGTTAATTTTATTGAATAATCCAAAATCTACCCCAACGTTAAAGTTTTCTTGTGTTTCCCATGTTAACTCTGGATTACCTAATTGTGAAGGACTACCTCCTGGTGAACCATCGTAATCTTGCCCATAACCATATAAACCTTGCGACGCGAAATTACCAATACCAGCGTTACCCGTAACACCAAAGGAACTTCTTATTTTTAACAAATTTAAAAAAGACATATCTTCTAAGAAATTCTCTCTAGAAACATTCCAACTTGCTCCAACAGAATAAAATATTCCGTGACGATTATCCGATCCAAATCTAGAAGATCCATCGCGACGCAAACTACCCGATAAGTAATATTTACGATCGTAATTATAATTAGCTCTAGTAAACATAGAATTAAATGTGTACTCTGAGTCTGAACCACCAACAGCATATTCTGCAGCCGCACTACCTAAGTTTCTAACAATGTCATTAGGAAAATCTGTACCAGACCCCCAGTGTGTTTCTCTGTAAGTTTGTTGTGCTTCGTAACCGGCTAAAACATTGAAGCTATGGCTATCGTTTATATCAAATGAATAATCTACAGTTTGTGTACCTACCCAAGTTTTGTTTAATACAGAGCCTTCGTATGCATAACCATTAGTGGTATAACCTGTACCGTAACGACGATTATAATACTGGGATTCACCAATACTAACAACATCAAAATTCCATTGAGAACGAATCAACAAGTTTTTTATAGGTGTTACCGTTACAGCAAAATTATCAATTACACGTAAGGTTTTTGTTTCCCATAAATCATCTCCACTTAAACTCCCTACAGGGTTACTACCAATAGGAAAATAGTTTGCTGAGGCATGTAACGCATTATATTGCCCGTTTTCATCATAAATAGGAATTAGCGGAGATAATTCTAATGTATTTTTAAAAGGGTTGTTCCAAGAACCACCATCCGGCGCTGTGCTAGATTTTATATCTGATACTGTTAAATTATTTGAAATTGACACATAATCGTTTACCTTATAATCGATGTTTGCACGTGTGCTGTATCTTTTAAAACCGTAGCCAATTATGTAACCTTCCTGATCCATATAGCCTGCAGACATGAAATACTTTACTTTATCCGTTCCTCCTCTTGCACTTAAATCGTAGCTTTGAGTTACACCTGTACGTGTAATTGCATCTAACCAATTCGTATCTGTAGGCTCTCCAGTTAAAGGATCTGTTTGTTGTATAAACCTTGCATCTAATCTTGCTTGTGCCTCTTCTTCTGTGTCTCCTTGGTTTACATAGCCCTCAATAAACAACTCTGTATATTGTGCTGCATTTAAAGGTTTTAAAATATCCTTGGAAGCTTGAGAGTTAAATCCTGTAAGCGTTTTTAACTCTACAACAGCTTTACCAGACTTTCCTTGTTTAGTCGTAATTAAAATTACACCGTTTGCCCCACGCGAACCATAAATAGCTGTAGAGGCGGCATCTTTTAAAACACTTATACTCTCTATATCATTTGGGTTTAAAGAACTAATAACGTTAGAACTTGCTCCGTCGTTATCGTTTAAAGCTTGACTTCCTGCTGAAATTGGAATACCATCTATAACATAGAGTGGCGAACTTGATGCATTTATAGAACCAATACCTCTAATTCTAATTTGAGTGTTCGCACCTGGAGCTCCATCTGATGAAGATGCCTGTAAACCTGCTACGTTACCACGTAGTGATTGTTCGAAAGAAGATGTAGGTGCTTGCTCTAATTGCTCTGACTTTACAACTGAAACAGCACCTGTTATTGATTCTTTTGTTTGTGTACCATAACCAACAATTACTACCTCGTTTAGTGCTGCAGCACTTTCTTTCATGGTAATATTAATTTCTTTTTTTGCGCCAACAACTACAGTCTCTGTTGCCATACCAACGTAACTAAACTCTAAAACGCTTTCTTGATTTGGGACTGAAATATTATATTTTCCATCAAAATCAGATTGTGCACCTGTTTTTGTGCCCTTTACAATAATATTTACGCCTGGTAGTGGCATACCATACTCGTCTGTAACAGTACCAGTTATTGTAATTTCTTGTATAACATTAGTTACTTTGGATTCATCTGACTCCTTAACTTTATTTTTTTTAACTACAACTTGTTTACCATCAATATTATAAACAAGTCCTGTATTTATAAAAGCTTGATCTAAAACACTAGTTACCGGAGCATTTATAAATTTTAAAGATATTTTTTTTGATGTCTTTACAACATCATCTTTATAAAAAAAGATATAATCACTACTATTTTGAATTTTGGTAAATAGCTGTTCTATTGATATACTTTTTACGTCAATATCAATTTTCGATTGGCTTGAAATCGTGTTCGCATAAACCGATGTAAGTCCGATACTAAGGAATAATAAAAATATTCTCATGAGAGCTAGAATATCTAAACTTGATTTTTTTTTCATACTTTTGAGTTGAGTTAATTAATGTTGCTACGCAAGTAGCAATGTTGAATTTTAAATAGCTGGAAAATGTTGCCGCATTTTCTAGCTTTTTTAATTTTAGAATTTAGTTTTCTTCATTTATTGTTTTTTTTGATTTATAATTATTTTATTATTTGTTAAAGAGTATGTCATATCTGTACTAGCTGCAATATTCTGTAACACGCTTTCTATATTTTCATTTAAATCTAAGTATCCTGAAAATGTTTCGTTAGCTAAGTCATTATCTAAAATATCTACATCAATATTATAATATCTAGATACTCGTTTGGTTATATATTTTAAACTATTGTTTTTAAATATTAATATTCCATCACGCCAAGAAAAATAATTATCTACGTTTACTTTTTCAGACATTATGCTTTTAGTACCTTTATTAAAACTAGCTTTTGTTCCCGGTGTAATTTTCATTTTTTCTGTAAATTCTGTAGAACCCAGATTTTCTTTATAACTAATTTTTACACTACCACTTTTTAATACTGTGTTTGTAATTTTTTCGTCTGTATAACTAGTTACACAAAATACAGTACCAAGCACCTCTACTTCCTGATTTTCGGAAAGTACTATAAAAGGTTTGCTTTTATTGTGTGCTACATCAAAAATAGCTTCTCCTTCTAAATAAACCTCACGACGTTTCCCATTAAATGCTGCTGGATATACTATTTTAGAACCTGAATTTAACCATACCAAACTGCCATCTGAAAGTTTAATTTTTCCACGTCTGCCGTATGGCACTAAAAGTGTATTGTATAGAACTTTATTATTTTTTTGAGTGTTTTGTTGTAAATGTTCAGTCTCTCCTAAAACTACCGTTTCGCCAGATTTTGAATAATTTATACCTTTTGAGTCGTCTGTAATATTAACACTTTGTCCCTCTGACAATACTAAAACTACTTCTCCAGAATTATTTACATTTATATTATTGGATTCATTTACAAATTTAGATAGAGATGCTTCTGGAGTTGTCTTATACATAAAAAAACAAGTAACCAATAATATAGCTGAACACATTATAATGCTATAAGCTACTCTGTTTCTTCTTTTTTGCTTTGGAAGCTCGTTTACAGAGGCAATAATTTTATTTTTAAGCACAACTTTTTCAAGCTCTGTTATTGGTAATATTTTTATTTTGGATGATTCTTTTTCTTTCATTTTTTAACTTAATAACATTAACTACTCTGCTGTTAGTTAAATTAGTTGGTAACATTTATTTAAAGTAAACTAGGGGCTTTTTATAGACAAAAAGACTACAATATTTTGCTAATAATAAAAATTAAGTTTGCGTAATGCTTTTATAGCTCTATATATTGAAGTTCGAGCTGTTTCAACAGAAATACCCATGATTTCTGAAATTTCTTCATAAGATCTATCTTCGTTAAACCTTAAATACAATACTCTTCGTTGTTTATCTGTTAAGGTTTTTATTGCCTTAGACAAAGAGCTATTCCTGTGAGCTACTTGCTCTTTGTTAATTATTTGTCTTTCGCAAGAATCGGTATGATTTTTTGGAGTAGTATCTAATTTAGATTGAAATTCACTATTCTCAAAAGGTTTATCTTTTACTTTATATTTTTTATTTATTTTTCGTTTTAAAGACTGTAGTAAATAGTATTTAACATTACTGGTAACAGACAGGTTTTTTCTGTATTTGTGTAAATCCAGGAACAAGTCATGAATACAATCCATAACATAACCTCGGTCTTTAGAATGATACATGCCGTAATTAAACAAAACATCAATATACAAATCGTAAAGTTCACCTAAAGCCAACTTATCACCTTTAATAAGTCTTTTCCATATTTTTAAATCTTCATTATTCGAAGTTTTCAAGTTATTTAAACTCGTCTCTTTAGTATTGGAAAAAACATCTTCATTTACATGTAAATTATTTTCCAAAGCTAAAGCCAACGCTAGTTCTCCATATTCTTGCATAAACTTTAAGTTTTGAGTTAGTTTAAAAGCAGTATTACCGGCTTTCAATAATATAAGCAAAAAATAAAGGCTCTATAGACAAATTTATTAGATTGATAAGAAATTTTGCGTTATTATAAATAATTAGCTCCTTTTTAATACAACAACCTTTTTTTTGATAGCAAAAAATCAATTATACTCAATAATAACTAAACTCAACCATGTAATTAATCTTACAAAACACTATTAATGGATAGTACTTACTTTATTTAAAATTTGAATGTTCAATACAAAAAGGTCGTTATTTTGGATGAAAACAAAAACATTTCAACTAAATCGGAACAAAAAAATGTAACAAGTATTATTATGAGTGGAAAAGTAGGTTGAAAAAATGGATTTTAATAATACACGCCAAGGCTATTAGTATATAACTAGAACTAAGCTGTTAATTATGTGAACCTAAATAATATTTATGGACATTTTTTAAAACAAAAAAGTCTTAACATATATGTTAAGACTTTTTGTGATCGCGACAGGATTTAAGTTCTGTCCGTAATTCGTATGTATAACGTGCTATTCCAGCTTGCTTAAAAGTGAACTAACCGAATAACTGACAAGCTATTTTTGTTAAAATTAAGCTTATTGGCTTTCATCCAATACTGAGTAAATTTACAAATCAAAAGGGTATAAAACAATATAAATTGTATTAAAAAAGGCAACTAATACTTACTACTAAATGGCTCTGTTTATAAAATAAGTTTAAACCCTAATTTCTTATTTTAAATTTAAGTATGAGACCTGGTAATAATAAAATGACTTTGTTATACCTTAATCTTGTAAAGTCCATTAGCTTGTGACGTATTCTTGAATGGTGTCTTGGTCTATACCGGTGTATTCTGAGAACTCTTTGATGGTAATAAATTGATGTGGCTCCTTATTAAAGTGCTGCTTAATTTTAGATAATAACTTACGGCCGTAGCGTTCTGTTCGACCGGTTATTCGTTGGATATCTTTGGGGTATATGCAGGCGCGTTCTAACTTCAAGGGTG
>NZ_JAJAPW010000090.1 GCF_020523925.1 Neotamlana laminarinivorans
CAGAAGCAGAGGCTGCAGCAGCGAAAGCAGAACAAGAACGTTTAGCAGCAGAAGCAAAATCAAAAGCAGAAGCAGAAGCAGAAGCTAAGCGATTAGCACAAGAAAGAGCAGAAGCAGAAGCTGCAGCAGCGAAAGCAGAACAAGAACGTTTAGCAGCAGAAGCAAAATCAAAAGCAGAAGCAGAAGCAGCAGCTAAGCGTTTAGCACAAGAAAGAGCAGAAGCAGAAGCTGCAGCAGCGAAAGCAGAACAAGAACGTTTAGCAGCAGAAGCAAAATCAAAAGC
>NZ_JAJAPW010000091.1 GCF_020523925.1 Neotamlana laminarinivorans
GTTTTTCCATGCCTCCCATAAATGTGGCGAATGCTTTAAAGCCAAAAGGTAAATCTTTACCAGAAATGGTCCATGTTGTATTTGTTGTTCCGTCCTTGTTAGGCTTAAAATTCCAAGTTACTTGAGAGGGCGGAAAATCGGCAAATTGCATTTGTTGGGTTATGCTTTGGTTTGGTGTTGTAGCTAGGGTTTTCATGGTACCAATGCCATCTTGATCTTCCCAAGAATACGAACCACCAATACCTTGTGTTTGTTCTGGAAGCATAATTTCCATATCTGGGT
>NZ_JAJAPW010000092.1 GCF_020523925.1 Neotamlana laminarinivorans
CCTCGGCATCGAGGATTGATTCAGCCAGTAGCCGGTTGAGCTTGGCGTTCTCAGCCTCTAGTTCCTTCAGGCGTTTCGCGTCCGGAACCGACATCCCGCCGAATTTCGCTCGCCAGTTGTAGAACGAGGCGTCACTGAAGCCGTGTTGCCGGCACAGTTCCTTGATGGCTACGCCGGCTTCCGCCTGCTGCAAAAAACCGATGATCTGCTCTTCTGAAAACCGCTTCTTCAAGTCCATTCTCCTTCTCGAAAACGGACTTTACTAAATCCCCTGTGGCACTG
>NZ_JAJAPW010000093.1 GCF_020523925.1 Neotamlana laminarinivorans
CGAGTAAAAATAGAAGAACCGTGTGTAGATGGTAAATAATCTACCTCGCACCAAATTGGTCTAATGTCTGTAGTTTTACGGCCATCTAAACGTAAGCCTTCGTTTAATGTTAAATCTCTAACTGCTGCTTTTTCAGCTTTAGAATAATATTTAGAAATTAATCCGCCGTAATCTTCAATTTCTTCTTCAGAAAAACTAGCAATAATTTCTTCTTTTATTTCAGCGAATGCAGCACCTCTTTCATGTTTAGACGATCCTGCTTTAGCAACAGCATGCACTTTA
>NZ_JAJAPW010000094.1 GCF_020523925.1 Neotamlana laminarinivorans
CATTGGCATTGCTAAACACACCTGCATGTCCTCCTACTCCATTTTGCATGGCCGCTCCCATATCGTGTACGTAACCATGTATTTTCCCATATCTATAATAATCATCAATTTCAGTTGGTACTATTTTTTTACTACTTATTTTGTGGTAAGGATTATACAATGTGTTATTGGCTCCTAATGATTCGTAAAAATGCGATTGTACCAACTCATCTAATGTTCTGTCGTAATGTTGTTCAATAAATTTCTTTAAAATGTAATATGGAAAATCACTATAACGGTATC
>NZ_JAJAPW010000095.1 GCF_020523925.1 Neotamlana laminarinivorans
ATGGAGATTACAATTTAGGAGTAACAAGTACATCTCAATCAGGTTTATATAGGTTCGAGTCAAGTTTAGGTTGTATAAAGACATTAAATGTAAACATTGCAGATGATTATTTTTGTGAATTAAACCCATTAACCCAAGAATATAAAATAAATGGCGAATGGCAAAGCGGCGAAGAAGTTATAAATGTTAATCAAGGCGATGAAGTTATATTAAGTGCATTGCCAAATGAAGTAGATGTAACAATTACTTTACCTGATGGGAGTCAAGTAGGAGATAATTAT
>NZ_JAJAPW010000096.1 GCF_020523925.1 Neotamlana laminarinivorans
GTTGTATTTTTGGGAATTCTGAAAACACACGTTTTGCTTCTTCTTTTAACTCTTTATATAAAGCATCGGTATAAAGTACTCTAAAACGACCTGTCGCATCTACCTCAAAAAGCACAACAACCTCACCACTATAAGCATCTTTAGTTATTTGCTGTGGCACTTTAAAAGTCTTATAAATTCTACTAAATACCTGCTTATCGAAACAAGCTTGCAAAGAATCTATAGCTATACTCTCGCACGATGGAAAAACTGGAGGCTTTTCTTGTAAAAATGTGTTTTG
>NZ_JAJAPW010000097.1 GCF_020523925.1 Neotamlana laminarinivorans
TGCGTTTCAATATCTGTAACAAAACTACCAACGCTTTTCATGCCCGAAACGTTTTCTAAAACAATAACTTTGGGTTGTAAAACTTTAACAAAACGAGCAAATTCCATATACATAAAATTTCTATCGTCTTGCTCGTGTCTTTTTCTGTTATTTAATGAAAAACCTTGACAAGGAATGCCACCAATAAGCACATCGAGTTGCCTGCCATTTAAAAGCTCTTCTATAACTTGAGGGTTAACCTTTTTAATATCGCCATTAATAGTAGAGCAATTGGGGTGGT
>NZ_JAJAPW010000098.1 GCF_020523925.1 Neotamlana laminarinivorans
TGCTCCGGGTTTGCGCTTTGCCAATCCAGAATTTGCTGCACACCCTGGAGATCATCACGCATACGCTCGGCATTCGTAGTCCCGTCCAAGACGGAGACTTTGCCCAGACCCAGCACGAGTCCATAGAGAGCTACTGGTAGGCTGCTACCGACCTGGTGTGCGAGTGTCTCGACAGGTGGAGACTTCAATAGATGCGGATTTGCTGTCAATGTCCAGAAGCTTTGATACGTCATGTCTTTCTCCGCACAGAAGGCTCGCACGCCGGAGTCGTATCCCATCT
>NZ_JAJAPW010000099.1 GCF_020523925.1 Neotamlana laminarinivorans
TGTTGTAAGATCTGGATATTTAACTCTATCAAAATCTAGTTTTGCATAGGTGTAACTTCCGCTTAAATCAAAATTTCCAAAAACTTTAGTTGATAGCCCTATAGAAGCTCCGTAAGAGTTTACATCTGCTTTAGAGTTTGTATATGTGCTCCAAGCTTGATAATCATCGTTAGCAATAGCAGCAACTGATAGAGGTGTGCCTACAGTTCCGTAATATGGAGAAACAACAACTTCTTGTGAAATAAAGTCTTTGTACTTGTTGTAGTATGCACTAAAATCG
>NZ_JAJAPW010000009.1 GCF_020523925.1 Neotamlana laminarinivorans
AAACTAAACAATAAACCTAGGAAAATAATAGGGTATAAAACTCCTAAAGAAATACTCGAATTTGAAGAAAAAAATGTAGCTTAGTAACACTAAAAATTAAAAACGCTTTGTTGCGTTAGAACATTGAATGCACGCAAAACGAATAAATAATAAACACGAGAGAATGAAAAACTTACTAACGAACTTAACCTTAATTTTATCATTGATTTTAATAATATCTTGTAGTAGAGATGATAGTGGGAATGCTGAAAATCAAACCGACCCATTAATCGGTAATTGGGAATACTCTGCACAATTTGAAAATGATACTGAAACTACGGTAAATAATTGCAGTCCTTCTACTATTGAATTTACACAAACTGGAAATAGAACTGATTTATATTACGGAACAGACAGTTCTGGAAATTGTGTAGTTGTTGACACTGTAAATATGACTTGGGAAAAATTAAGCAATGGAACATATGAATTTACTCAAAACGGATTTACTTTCTCTGATGTAGTGACTTTTGAGAATAATAACAACACTCTGACTTTAGAAGACTCTTATACAGATGGAAATGGCAACGTAATTGTCTATCGATTTGTCTATACTCGAATTAATTAAAAAAGCACTATACACAACAACGTGTATAATTAATTACTAGTTCTAGCCTATTTATGAATATTCCTGCGTAATATTCTATTCGGTTTTTATTTGCTAAATTACTTGCTAAACCACGCAACAAACTATATACAAACACGTTATGCCTTATTAAAACAGAACGCAAAAAACAATGAAAACAGCTCATTTTTTAAATAGCATTTTTAAATCTGAAAACTTTAATCAAGAAGAATTAGAATTGATTTTAATGCAATTTGAAGAAGTTGAATTTAGAAAGAATGAATATCTAATAGAAAAAGGAAAAGTAGCAAGTTACTATTACTTTTTAGAAACTGGTTTTTTACGTTCATATAGTATTGACACAGAAGGAAATGATGTTACAACCAAATTCTTTGCAGAAAAAGACATTGTAATAGATTGGCATTCCTACTTTTTAAAAAAACCTTGCAAAGAGTCAATTCAGGCGTTAACAAATGGAAAATGTTGGAAAATTAGTTTTGCCAATTTTATGAAACTATTTAACATTGAAGCTTTTAGAGAAGTAGGCAGAACAAGACTGATAAATAACTACTTTGAATTAAAACATCACTCCATTTCGGTTATTGCAGACCAAGCCAAAGACAGATACTTGAATCTATTAAAAGAAAAACCTTCAATAATACAAAATGTACCACTAAAACATATTGCTACCTATTTAGGTATTACAGACACCTCTTTAAGCAGAATTAGAAAAGAAATTACTTTATAACCTCAACCTATGTTTTCAAATCAAGTACCTATAATTATCTCTATCATTTTTCTATTGGCTTTTATATTTCCTATAGCAATGGTAGCTCGATTAGCAAAAAAAGGGAAGGTTAAAAAAGGTTATTGGCGGATTATTGGTTTCTATATTCCTTATCTAACGATAGTTTCAATAGCAAGTTTTAATGGATTTTTTGATACTATTATGTTACCTCCCAAAATTGTTTTAACAACAACACTACCTTTGGCAATATTTGCAACCATAATCTATAACACCGTTGTCTGTAAAGATGCAAACAACATCTTAACTCTTGAAGATTTAGTTAAGATTCATATATTTCGATTAATTGGTAGCACCTTTATTATTCTATTCCTTTATGATTTACTGCCTCCAGTTTTTGCTCTTTTTGCTGGTATTGGAGATATACTTACAGCTATATCAAGTATTTTTGTGGCAAAAGCCATCCGAAACAAAAAAAACTACAGTAGAAAACTAACCTATATTTGGAACACTTTTGGACTTGTCGATATTTTAATTACTTCGGCTATGGCTATTATTTTTACTAAAATCAGTATCGATAATAATATTCAAGGTGTAGAGTTTTTAGCGGAATTCCCATTTTGTTTTATTCCTGCCTTTGCTCCACCAACAATTATTTTTCTTCATTTATTGGTATTTCGAAAATTATCTTGGCTCAAAAAAGGGTAATTCTCATTTCTTGTCATAGGCTAAGATTTTTGTTATTCATCTGCTCGACTTTTGAAGTATTATTAATTATTAAAACTTTAAAAAATGAAAAACGAGCAAATTTTTATGATGATTTTTAGGTTCACTCCAAACTTTGAGTATCAACCTACAAAAGAAGAACAAGCCCAAATGCACGAGCAATGGGGAAGCTTTATTGGCAATATTGCCATTCAAGAAAAGCTAATTAGTACACATCAACTTGGTTTTGAGGGAATGCAAATTAACACAGACTTATCTATCTCTGAAGGTATTTTAATTTCAGAAAACAAAACACTTGGAGGAAATATGGTTGTAAAAGCAAATTCATTAGAAGAAGCCACAACTATGGCAAAAGATTGTCCTATTCTAAAAATGGGTGGTACTGTAGAGGTAAGAAGTATAATACCAATGGAAAACTAATATAAATTTTATAAAATGAAAAAAATGATAGTAACAATAATCGTAGGGGCTGTTATACTGTTTTTAGTAATAGGATTTTATAACGCAAGTAAATTACAACATATTCACATTCAAAAAAGTGTAACTATAAATTCAGATATTGAAACTGCATTTACCAACGTTCTGTATCTAAAAAACTTTCCAAAATGGTCTCCATTTTATGAAGCCGACCCATCTCAGAAAACAGAAGTTAAAGGAAACGATGGACAAGTAGGAGCTCAATTTCATTGGAACGGAAATAAAGGTAAAGACTTAGGTTATCAAGAAATAAAAGAAATAAAACCCTTAGAATACATAAAAATGGAATGTGATATTCAAAAACCATTTAAAGCAAATCCCACCTTTGAGTATTCTTTCTCCAAAACAGGAAATGGCGTAAAAGTAACTCAAGATTTTAATCTCAAATCAGGATTGGTAGATTCATTCTTTATGTGGCTCTTTGGAGCAAAGAAAGATATGGCGAAAATGAATGCGAGAGGAATGGAGCTTTTAAAAATAGCATCTGAAAAGTAACAAGGCATAACAATGTATAAAAAGCAATAGCGGTTTAGGTGTAAGCTCTAATCTCTATTGCTTTTAATTAAGTATATTGTTGTCAGAAAGACTAGTGAATTTAATCCGCTACTGCCCTTATATTAACCGTTAGCAATAATTATGACCAAATTTAGAAACTTATTGACATTAATAGCGTTATTGATTTTCAACGAATTGATTTCACAAGAAATAATCGGAATGAAAGAAGTATATATTGAGAATAAATTGGTTTATAAAATTGCTACGGATGAACTCTTTACTGGAATTGCTCAAAGCAAAAGAAAAAACGGACATTTAGTTTATGATGAGGAATATAAAAAAGGAATTATACTATTAAGTAACTTGTATTATAATGGAAAAAAAAGAAGAGTTTACAATAAAACGATATATAACCCGAACAAACCCTTAGTGCTTTCAAAAGAGATTAAATACCATTTGGATGGAGAAATGTTTGAAACAACAACCTATAATAAGAAGGGAGTAAAAATACTTTACGAGCAATTTACAAATGGAAAAGTTAGTTATAGTTGTCAATATTTCGGAAAGAAGAAACACGGCCTTGAATTGGGCTATAGAGATGGAGGCGAAAAAATAACTTTTCGTTGTGAATATATTAATGGAAAGAAAAACGGGACGGAATATTGTTTAAAAGAAGACGGAACCGAAACCAAAAAACAATATAAATTCGGAAAAAAAATAAAATAACTAGTACCAACACCATGTACAATTAATTGCTTGGTTCTATCCTACTTACGAAAGTCCTCTCGGATTTTCTATTCGGTTTTTATTTGCCCTATCTACTTTTAAATGGGTATACTCAAAGTGGTTATTCGTTTATTATTATAAAGCATAAGATATAATTGTACTTGGAAAGAATGGTGCAAAACAGACACTTATATCACTGATTCTTAATCTATTTAACAATTATTATGCTCTAAATTTTAAACAAAAATTATTAATTTTACTACACTAGCTAACCACTAGATTTTTTATTACACCAACACACTAAATAATTTAAAAAGTCATGACACATTTGAGCCTTATTAATCGTTTTTCTATTTTATGCGTTCTTTTGACTTCCTGCGGATCGTCCATATCTCCTAGTCAGGTTAACGACACGCTTCCCTCTTTAACCCAAGCTACTTATTATAATCAGGTAAATGCTGCAGAAGCTCAAAACAGCGGGAAATGTAAATTACTTACTAAGAGTAGAAATTATGTTGCACCCATTGGATTCACCGTAAAAAATGATTTAAAAAATGGTGCTCGCGGTATTGATGAATGGGTACAATTAGATGGCGGGAATGCCTATGTACTCACTAATTTTAAATGGGTAACGGTGGATCATCAAGGTTCTACACAATTACATATTGATTTTAATACCATGGTATGTGAATAATAAAAACAGTACTTTATTCCCGTTTATCTTCACTTTCTTTATCGAAAGCCAATAAGTTAAAAAGTTGTCGCATTCGGGAACGCACTCTATTTCCGTAGCGTTGCTCCAATTCTTGTGCATTTAAATTGGCTGTAGCATGGGTTCTGATTTTATGCTTCAAGAATAAGTCGTAACGCGACAATAGGATTTCGCCCATTACATTGCAATCGGCACCATAATGTTTTCCAGTGGGTTCAACCCCTAAGTCGTCGAAGCAATAATAATTATTGTCGCCATACTGTTGAATGGTAGAAAATCCATTTCTGTTAAACCTAAAAGCTATATTACGGCATGGTACCACCTCGTAAGGTTTTATGTGTGGCAGAATATATTTTACAAGTTTCATTAGGGATGTTTTTCCGCAACCAACGGGTCCAGATAGCAAAATACCCTTATTGGGATCTATATTGAACTTTTTGCAATTGGATACATCCTGAATGAAATACACACATAGTTTGAAAATAAGTGCTTTGTCCTCAGAATAAATTTTAAACTTTTTACCGAACAGTAACTTGCCTTTGTAATCGAGATACTCTAATATTCTATCGAAATCGTAGTGAATGATATTTTGTTTTACATCGCCGATTTGAAATTGATACTTATTTTCGAAAATGATATGTGGCTTGATGGTTTCCATATTTGGCTGATTTACCCTTTCAACCGTTACAAAGGTTGGTTGTAATTTTTATTTCTGTTGGTATGTAAATAATCGGTGGTATTCAAGTTGTCTCTATTTTGAGATTGCTGCGGGCTGTTTTCATGGGTTTTAAAGTCTTGAGATTTTAATATCCATTTTTTTGCCAATGCCTTCCAGTTTTCAATTTTAGTATGGTTGGGAAATTTCCATCCGGTGGCCATATAATGATTGTAAAATTTTTGTGCCTCATGAGTGGTAGCATCATTATTCTTAAAAAACTTAATAACTTCTTTTTCTGAATTTGGGATTGAGGTTTGTCCCTCGTTTATATTGTTTTTTAATGTTTTTATATGTTTGTTTTTAGATACCAAGGCTTGTTTTATAGTTGTACTGTTAATGGAATTGTATTGTACTTTGTCTTGTTTTAAGGTTGTACCAAAATTGAACAACTTAACTTTAGACCCTTTGAATGGGTTTTTAGAGGGCATATAAACGATGTAATTATAATAACCTAATGCTTTAATTACTCTGTGATATGTGGCTTTAGAGCCTATTTTAGAGAGTTTCATAATTTCCTCTCGATTGACATGAAAAGTTTCTGGAAAGTGTAAAAAGTTCCAGTAATTAAAAAGTGCCATGTACATGCTAATATGAGTTGGGTTTAATCTATCGTCTTTAGAAAATTGATCTAAAACGGCGTTGAGGTGATTTATATAATTTACATTAGGCATAATTATGTGTATTGAAAGCTAAGGCATGCTATACTTAACAACTTAGCATACCTCAAGCTTTATAAATGCGGTTGTTTAATTGTAAACGTTTGCTACTTGATTATTCTCAAGCATTTGGTTAATTAATTCGGCATTATAATACATAAGATTACCAAATTTGGTATATGGCAATGTACCATTAGCACGCATGTTTTGAAGTGTTCCTGGTGAGACCCCTAATAGCTTACGTACTTCGGAAGACTTGATCCATTTTCTGGGTTTTTGTTGTGATGATGTTGTTAGCAGTTCCTTTAGATCTTCTAGTAACTCTACTTTAAAATTTTCAAGGTCGTCCGTAGTTAGAATTTTTACGCTCATAATTGTTCTTAGTTTTAAGTTAGTTGATTAAATTTTCGGGTTGTAGCCATAAGCTACACATAGTTTGATTTGACTTTCTGTGAACAAATTTGCATTCCTTTTTTATATTTTATTCACAAGGTATACCCAAGTTGGGTACTGTAAAACTTCCGATAAAATCGAATGCATTTTGCTACAAACGAAAACAAATAAGCGTCTTCTACTTATTTACTTAGATGTTAAAACCATATGATTTGGTTTATTTTTTTAATGATAATATTTCACCAACTTGGGTACTTTTTAAAACTGTAGAGCTTTACTCAAATAGCCTTCAAAAAACCTAATCAACTATAAATCAGAATGTAATTTTTATTTAAACAGCCTATTACGAATGACGCTATTTGCTATAACCTCTAGACTATTTATTTTAAGAATTACTAGAATGTCAGAATGCATTATTTTCAGCGATTTGAAAGCATAAAATAATAATAGTCAAAGTGTACTTTTTATAATGACCGTTCTATTTTTATTTCCAATGCGTCTTGTAGTTGGCCTAAGAACTTCGTGGGATTAGACCGTAACTGTATATCATAGAAAATTCTGGAATAATCGCCTAACTGGATATTAAATACATCTTCTAAAGACTCCACAAGGTCTTTAAGCGTGATACCTCCATTATTTATAGCTCCTGCTGTTTGTAAGGCATAAATTAACTCTACTAAATCACTTTTATTGGCTGTCCATTTTAACACGGATCGGTTTAAATTTTTATGACTTTTAGGTTGATTTTGTAACACTGCAATTTGATTTTCTACATAATTGAAAATGTTTTCATAGGCCATAAAAGTGGCTAATATTACATCGTGACTTGTTGAGAAATCGGAATCTATAGCATAGAACATAGCCTGAGCATGCAGAGTTTCATTACGTTTTAAACGAGTAAAATATTTTTGATCGTAACTTGTATCCTTCATCCGATAGTACTTATAGAATTCCTGATTTTCTTCAAAATACACTTTCAACATTTTAATACAATTTTTATATTCTTTTAATTTTATTTCGGATGGTAACACGACATGCTTAATTTCAAAATCACAAAGCATTCCATATTTTATAACTTTACTTAATACCACTGGTTTAATATTTTTAAAAAAATGTACCTCTTCTTCATCTGTTTGTGGTTCGTTTAGCTTAAATTTTTGCTTTAACTTTGTTAAGGCTTCACATGAGGTGTCATAACATAATTTAAGACGATTTACTCGATCATTTTCTTGTTTGTTAATTAGTTTTAGTTGCCTTTTTAACTCGGTTGCAACTTGATTTAGGGAATTTAGTTTCATTAATTTAACACGTTAATTAGTAATTTATATGTAGGTTTATTTTTACTAATTTAACATAAATAACTAAATCGTACCATTTGAATATATTTTGTATCCATAAAAAAACAGAGTTAAAAGGCTTTAACTCTGTTTACAATCATTAGAAAACTAAGACTAACCATTTCCCTTTTTCAGGTTTCTTGCTTGTCTTTTTTTACTCAATTGCTGCCTTAATTGATTTACATCTGCACTAATTTTATCTTCTAAAACCCGGGCGTAGATTTGTGTAGTTGCTATTTTTTTGTGCCCCAATAATTTTGAGACGGTTTCAATGGGTACGCCATTGGATAGTGTTACTGTTGTCGCAAAGGTATGTCGCGCCATGTGGAATGTAAGGTGCTTTTTAATGCCAACTGCTAGGGCTACCTCTTTTAAATAAAAATTTAATTTTTCATTAGTTATTTGTGGGAATAGCGTACCTGAAACCACTGACATAGGGTGATTGTTGTATTTATTAATTAATGATTCAGCCATTCCGAATAAAGGAATTTTAACTCTAGTGTTAGATTTTTGTCTGTTTGTTACAATCCAGGTTGTTCCATCTATGCCTCTTACTAAATTGTCTTGGGTTAATTTTATAAGGTCTATATAGCTTATCCCTGTATAACAGCTGAATAAGAATAAGTCTTTAACACGTTCTAACCTATCTATAGCAAATTGATAATCTTCCATTTTTTGAAGTTCAATATTGGAGAGAAATTCACGTTCTCGTTTTTCAAAAACAGATTTCCATTTAACAAATGGATCTCTATCTATCCACTCCATATGGTAAGCTAGCGTAACCATTTTTCTTAATCGCTGAACATGTTTCATGACAGTATTATTACTTATTTGTCTTGGATGATTTTCTGGCCAATAGTTTTTTAAATAAGCGACAAAATCGCATAAAAACTCGTAATTAAGATGTTTTAAATATATGTCGTTGGCTTTTCTACTTGCTTTTAAGAATCGCTTGAGATAGTTTTCGGTAATACCATAATTTACAATGGTTCCTGGAGACAAAGTGTTTTTAAACTGATTTTTATGATATGCAATAAGATCCATTAAGGTTTTAGAAAATACAGTTTCGCCCGTATAAATAGACTTTATTAGTTGGGCGGTAACAATTTCCTCTTTATAAATTAAATCCTTATAAATTTGAAACAAGCGCGTGTACACTTCGTTTAAATACATGTTAATTTGTCTAGCATCGGCGGTATTTCCTTTAACTTTTTTAGCTTTAGCATCCCAAAGCTTATAGGATATGTGCCTCTTTAAGCTAATATTTGCACGTTTCTGGTTAACGGTAATACGTGCGTATAGTAAAGCTTTGCTTGATTTTGAGCTACTATTATCTGCCCAAAAAAGAATTGAGAAAGTGTTTTGTGATTTCATAGTTATCGTCTTAAAATGTTAAACATATGTCTAGACGAAAGCCAAATCAACTATGATTATTATGGGGCCAAAATAAGTTAAATTTGAATGAACTGACAGTTTTAAAAATGAACTGACGGATAACTGACAAATTATATCAAATCATTACAAATTAAACTTATTCCGTAAAAACTAGAAAACCACGCATTTCCATAGAATTACGTGGTTTTTGACTCTTTTTAAAAGCCCTTCTAGTGATCGCGACAGGATTCGAACCTGTGACCGTCTGCTTAGAAGGCAGATGCTCTATCCAGCTGAGCTACGCGACCGAATATTTATAATTTAATTTTCCAGTGCGCAAATATAGAATTAACTATAAATCTAACCAAAAAAATAACTAATAATTTTAAGTTTTTTGTTTTTATTACTTAATTAAATCAACTTCAATTTGTTACAAGCTAACATATTTAAATTTTAACACAAAATTGTTTTCTTGTAAAATGTAAACCACTAATAATTTACTTGCAAAACACTAAAATTTAGATTACAAAGTTATATTTTTAGCCAGAAAATTAAATCAACCATGCGCTTTATATATTTCTTTTTAACCTTTTGCTTTGTTTTACTTTGGAGTTCTTGCCGAAAAGATTTTGAGTTTACAACAAGTACAGGGTCACTTCAGTTCTCCAAAGATACCGTTTATCTAGATACAGTATTTACTAATATAGGCTCTAGTACATACAATTTAAAGGTCTATAATAACAGTAATGAAGATATTTTAATTCCCTCAGTAAAATTAGGGCTTGGAGAAACCTCAAACTACAGACTAAATGTAGATGGTATATCTGGTAAAATTTTTGAAAATGTTGAGCTACTAGCAAAAGATAGTCTTTACATTTTTATTGAAACAACTATTAATTATTCCGAATTTGCAAATACAGAATCATCATATTTATACACCGATCAAATTCAATTCGATTCTAACACCAACCTACAAACTGTAGAGCTTGTTACGCTCGTACAAGATGCCGTTTTTATTTATCCAGATAGAGACGAAACAACAAAAGTTATAGAAACATTAACTTTAAATATTGGTGACGAAATAGTTGAAACCGACTTACAAGGCAGAGAACTTCTTGCCGACGAACTTACCTTTACCAACGAAAAACCCTATGTTATTTATGGTTTTGCAACTGTACCAGAAAACGAAACGCTAACCATTAACCCTGGCGCTCGAGTATACTTTCATGCCGATTCTGGGATAATTGTATCCAATGGCGCTTCAATACAAATTAATGGCGAGTACAGTAATGATCAAGAATTATTAGAAAATGAAGTGATTTTTGAAGGAGACAGACTCGAACCAAAATACACAGATACACCTGGGCAGTGGGGCACTATTTGGTTGCTCGATGGTAGTATTAATAATCAAATTAATTATTTAACCATAAAAAATGCCACAATAGGCATTTTAAGTGATGGTAATCCTACAGAAACAAACAATAAACTTAGCATCTCCAATTCACAAATTTATAACTGTAGTTCTTTTGGCCTTTACGGAAGAAATACATCGATTGAAGCAAAAAATTTAGTAATTAATAATTCTGGCCTGTCATCCTTTGCCGGAACCATTGGCGGAAAATATAATTTCACCCACTCTACTTTAGTAAATTACTGGAATAGTAGTTTTAGGCAGTATCCTGCCATATTATTAAATAATTTTGTTTTAGATGAAGATGGTAATGCAGCTATAGCAAGTTTAACCGAAGCCAATTTTAACAATTGTATAATTTACGGTAATGATAATCCTGAATTTTTGATTGAAGAAATTGAAGATGATACTACAGACTTCAACTTTAAATTCACCAATTGTTTAATACGTTTTAGCGACACCAATAATAATTACACCGGCGACAATTATAATTTTGATGACGTAACACACTATGAAAATATCATTTTTAATGAAAATCCTGATTTTAAAGATACAGTTAATAATAAATTAATTATTGGAGAGAATTCAGAAGCTATAAATAAAGGTTCAACAATTTTTTCAAATCAAGTAACTACAGATATTTTAAACAAAGATAGAACTACCTCACCAGATTTAGGTGCTTACCAACACATAACCTTTACCGAAGATGATTAAATAATTTATTCAATTTTTCTTATTATGAAATATATTAAAAGATGAAAATTGAAAAAATCAATTATTTTTAAATCAAATTTGCCTTGATTTTACAAATCAACAACAAAAACACCCTACAAAGCCAACTATTTGAAACATATTTATGTTTTTTTTATTTAAAATTAAAACATAAGCAAAGAGAGTCACTCAAATATTAAAACTAATAATACTTTTTTAGTTACATATTAGTATTCACTTTCACAGATTTTAATAAAACATTTTGGTTTGCATATGTGTTAGTATTTATATTGAAAAAACAATCAACAAATATAATTACTAACCATTTTAAAACTAACCATTTTATGATCACACTTGCCAAATTGTTAATTGAAATAATAATCTTTATTATTTCTTTAATGTAATTTTTAAAACATGTAAAACTTAGTCTAGAATAAGTTTTACTATTTTTACCAAAAAGCAAGTAAGTTGAAAAAAATTATATTTAAAATTTTAGCACATTTAAACAAACTTTTACTCCCTAGTTACACAAAACAGCAGCTAGACCTAGCTAAAGCTAGTAAATTACAATTAGCAATAATTGGCTGGCGTTATTTTGTAACAAAAAACGTTATTAACTAGCTATTTTTTTGCATAATATATGCTTTATATTGCCTTATTTTAATATTGTTATTTAATCTTCATTTTTATAATGAAACATTTAAATATATTATTAAAAGAACTTTTATTCCATAAAACCAATAGGTTAAGCCCACAATAATTATTCTGACTAATAAATATTTAAAAACAAATTCTTAATTTTAACCACTATTTTTTAAAAAATTCTCATTTTTTAACAATAGCTGTAAGTAAACGCTTAAAAACAAACCAAATATCATAACCAACTAATATTTTAGTTTTATAATTTATTAAATAATATGGCTTTAAAAATTGACACGAGATACCCATCTATAGATGACTTAAGAAAAAAAGCTCAAAAAAAAATACCAAAATTTGCTTTTGAATATTTAGATGGCGGATGCAATGAAGATGTAAACTTAATTAGAAATACAGCCGAATTAAGAGATGTACAATTAAAACCAAATTATTTAAGAAAACACAGTGGCTCTTCACAAAAAACGAAATTATTTGGTGTAGAGTATGACGCACCTTTTGGTATTGCTCCAGTAGGCTTACAAGGCTTAATGTGGCCTAATTCTCCAGAAATTTTAGCCAAAGCAGCATTCGAGCATAACATCCCTTTTATTTTAAGTACAGTTACTACAACCAGTATAGAACGAGCTAGTGAACTAACAGAAGGTAAAGCGTGGTTTCAATTATATCACCCTACCGAAGATAGGCTACGTGACGACATAATTAAGCGTGCAGAAGCAGCAGAATGCCCAGTACTTGTTATTTTATGTGATGTCCCTACTTTTGGTTTTAGACCAAGAGATATTAGGAATGGATTAGCAATGCCTCCTAAAATGTCGGTTAAAAACATTCTTCAAGTTTTAGGAAAACCACATTGGGCTATGCAAACTTTAAAATACGGACAACCTAATTTTGCAAACCTATTACCATATATGCCTAAAGGCTTAGATTTAAAACAGCTTGGTAAATTTATGGATCAAACCTTTAGCGGACGTTTAAACGAAGAAAAAATAAAACCAATAAGAGATATGTGGAAAGGTAAATTGGTTTTAAAAGGTGTAGCTTCTGAATATGATACTGAAGAAGCTATAAGATTAGGTTTGGATGGAATTATTGTTTCAAACCATGGTGGAAGACAATTAGATGCCGGAGAATCCACTGTAAAACCATTATCTAGAATTGCTGAAAAATATGGCGATAAAATTGAGGTTATGGTAGATAGTGGTTTACGATCTGGACCAGATGTTGCACGTGCTATGGCTAGCGGTGCTAAATTTACATTTATGGGACGTTCGTTTATGTATGGTGTTTCTGCCTTAGGAAAACAAGGAGGAAATCATACAATTTCATTATTAAAAACCGAATTACAACAAGTAATGGAACAATTGTGTTGTGAAAAAACAAGTGATTTTCCTGAGCATTTAATTTAACATATCCCTTATAGTTACTCCAAATAAAAACCCCTTAACAAAATAATGCTAAGGGGTTTTTATTATTTTAACCAAAAGTAAATTATTTTTTATCTGTACTCATTGGCTTATGAGTTTTTAACCACTCTTGCCCTTCTTTGGTTAAGAAAAAATCCATCCACATATAATTCATACGTTTATTTTCTTCTACTTTAACCCAATGACTCGAACCTATTGGAATATGCAATAAAGCAAATTCCTTTAATTGAGTAGAAGCATCATCTGCAAATACCGTAATATCATTATCTGTTAAACCTAAAAACAATTGATCTAGCATTGGATGCTTATGCGCGCCAACCTCGTCTGGTCCCATAGCTTCTACTGTTCCTAAAGATACTCTAGGAACAATATCGGCAGGTAAAACCGTTCTACTAGTTGTATTAGGGCTCTTTATCTTTTCAGTATAAGGTTCACAATCAACAAAACGTGTGTAAAATAATTGATACTTATTTTCATCAGGAAAATTTTGAAAATCTTCCTTATCCTGTTCTGATAATTTTTTGGTAAACTGTACAAAATGTAAAACTTCTCCAGCAGGAACATCAAATTCAACATTATTAATGTTATCTATTGGTATCGCAATAGATTCTGGAACTAGACTTTTTACAATTGTATCAGCAATTAAATTTGCATTACCTTTTAAAAATAAAAACATAGTAATATTGTCTGAAGATAAATTAATCGTTTGCTTTGTTGGTCCAACAAAAGCTAGATGATCAATTTTTGTTTCAGCAATTTCACCTATTAATAATGGTTCAGAAAAAACTTGTTTTCCTTCTGGAACATCCATATTAAGATCTTGAACAACTATTTGATTTGTAGAATTACATGATAAAACTACAATAGCTATAAGCGAATAAACACCTAGTATTTTATTTTTTAAAAAAGATAATACTTTCATAACAAATTACTTTCTAAGGTTCTTAATTATCCCTAAAGCTTCTTCAACTTTACTTTGTAAAGTACTATAATCTTCGTTAGCAATAATTTCCTTAGAAATAAGTTTAGATCCCATTCCTACACAAGTAACACCTGCATCAAACCATCCCGTTAAATTTTCTACAGTTGGAGATACTCCACCTGTTGGCATAATGCTTGTCCATGGTTGTGGCCCTTTAACTCCTTTTACAAAATTAGGTCCATAAATTCCGCCAGGGAATAATTTCACTATTTCACAACCTAATTCTTCAGCTTTAGCTATTTCTGTTAAACTTCCACAGCCTGGAGACCATAAAACTTTACGTCTGTTACAAGCAATAGCAATGTCTTCACGTAATACAGGAGTTACAATAAAGTTAGCACCAAGAGCCATGTATAATGATGCGGCGGCTGCATCGGTTACAGACCCAACTCCCATTATCATACCCGGCAATTCTGCAATTGCATATTTTGTTAATTCACCGAAAACCTCATGAGCGAAATCTCCTCTTGCTGTAAATTCCATTAAACGCGCGCCACCATCGTAACAAGCCTTTAAAACTTTTTTACTAATTTCTATATCGCTATGAAAAAACAAAGGAACCATTCCAGTTTCTTTCATTACTTGAGCGACTTCTATTCTTGAAAATTGTGCCATTTTATAAAATGCTTTAAATTGATAAAGCTGCTACATTAAAAAAATGTAACAGCTTTATTATAATTGTTTTATTATCGAGCTACACGACCTGAAGCGTCTCCACCCATAAGTTTTTCAACTTCTGCAACAGTTGCTAAGTTCGCATCACCTTTAATAGTGTGTTTTAAACAAGATGCTGCAACAGCAAAGTCTAATGCATTTTGATCGTCTTCTGGGTACTTTAATAATCCGTAGATTAAACCTCCCATAAATGAATCTCCACCACCTACTCTATCTACGATATCTGTAATTTGGTATTGACGAGTTTCATACATTTTTTTACCATCGTATAATACACCTGCCCATGTGTTATGAGAAGCGGATATAGATCCTCTTAAAGTAGTAATTACCTTTTTAGCTCTTGGAAATTTTTCCATCATTTGTTTACAAACAGACAAGAAAGCTTCTGCTTTTACATTATGCCCTTCTGTTTGTACGCTTATACCTTCTGGCTTAATTCCAAAGTGCATTTCTGCATCTTCTTCGTTACCTAAAACGATATCACAATAAGAAGTTAATTCTGTCATTACAGCTTCTCTGTGTGCATCGTCACAGTACTTCCAAAGTTTAGCACGATAATTTAAATCTGTAGAAATAGTAATTCCTTTTTCGCTAGCCGCTTTTACAGCTTCTAAACAAACATCGGCAGCACCTTGTGAAATAGCTGGTGTAATCCCTGTCCAGTGAAACCACTCTACTCCTTCAAAAACAGAATCCCAATCAATCATTCCAGATTCAATCTCTGCGATAGCTGAATGTGCACGATCGTAAACTACTTTACTACCTCTGCTTACAGCACCTGTTTCTAAAAAGTAAATACCTAAACGGTCTCCACCCCATACTATTTTATCTACATTTACACCACGCTTACGCATCTCCATCATGGCACATTCTCCAATATCGTTTTTTGGTAATCTTGTTACGAAATCAACTGGAACACCGTAATTTGCTAAAGATACTGCAACGTTAGATTCTCCACCTCCATATACAACATCGAAACTGCTTGCTTGCGAAAATCTTAAAAATCCTTGTGGGGCTAATCTTAACATAATTTCCCCAAATGTTACTACTTTACTCATTTATTTATAGTTTGTGTTTTGTGTTTCTAGAAAGTTATTTAAAATTAAATTCCTAAACCTTGTCCACCTCCAACTTGAATAGTTTCAGCTGTTAAGAAGGCTGCGTTATCGCTTACTAAGAAAGACACTACAGAGGCTACGTCTTCTGGTTGCCCTAATCGTCCTAATAAAATGTTATTTTTCCATGAAGCAAAAACTTCAGGCTTAGTTGACTTAATTTGTTTGTGGAAATCTGTATCAATAGTTCCTGGAGATACAGCATTTACACGAATACCATATTCTGCCAAATCTTTAGCTAACGCACGCGTTATAGCGTGTACAGCTGCTTTAGATGTTCCGTAAACTCCAGCTCCTGGTCCACCTGCATTCCATCCTGCGATAGAAGTATAGTTTATAATAGATGGGTTTTCTCCTTTTTTTAAGTAAGGAATTGCAGCTCTAGATGCAAAGAATGTTGAGTCTAAGTTTAAAGCCATAACGAATCTGTAAAATTCTGTTGTCATGTCTTCAAATCTTGAACGACCACCAAGACCACCTGCATTGTTAACTAAAGCGTCTATTTTACCATATTTTTCACCAATTTTTTGAATGTTTGTTGTTACTGCCTCTTCGTTTGTAACATCAAACCCATAATATTCTGCAGTTATACCTTCTGCTTCTAATTGTTTTACGCGTTCTGCACCAGCTTCGTCTTCAATACCATTTAATATTACAGTATATCCATCTTGACCTAAACGTTTTGCTACTTCAAATCCAATTCCACCAGTTGCTCCTGTGATTACAGCTACTTTACTCATAACTTTGTTTAATTTTAGTTTTATATTAATTAATGAATTTTGTTAAATTTTGATTATTCTACTGATTTAATTTTTCTTGCAAAGAAATATATTGCTCCTACACCAAGTGGTACAAATACTGCAATGGCTATAAAAACAGGTGTGTATGAAATTTTCTCTACTACTATTGGCACTAAAAAGTTCATTACTATAACTGAGAAAACTCCAATCATACCTCCTAAACCTGCTAGTGAACCAACAGATTTACCACTAAAGAAATCACTTGGTAATGTTTGTACATTACTAATAGCAAACTGAAAACCAAACAATACAAAAAATACAATTACAACAAATTTTTCGGCTGTATTACCAATTAACACTGTTGCTATAAGCCCCAGTAGCATAATTACGCCTCCAATAAGTATTGTAGTTTTTCTTCCTTTATCAATTGAGTTTGTTTTTGCAATTATTTTTCCAGAAACAAAACCACCTGCTATACTACCAACTGCAGCTCCTACATAAGGTACCCATAAAAACATTCCAACATCCTTTACATTAAATCCGTAAACATCGAAAAGATAAATTGGCATCCAACCTACAAATAACCACCATATTGGCTCTAAAAAGAAACGCCCTACTACAACTGCCCATGACTCTTTAAATGATAATATTTCGCCTAGACTCTTACCTTTTGTATCGTCTGTGGCATTTTGGTCTGCTTCACTTTGCCCTTCAAGAATATACTTTTGTTCTTCTTCTGTAATCCAAGGGTGTTTTTTTGGTCCTGCTTTGTTAATTAATAACCAAGGAATTACCCATAATAATCCGAAAGAACCAATAACCATAAATGTTACTCTCCAGCCATAACCAACAAACAGCATAGCGATAAGTGGTGGTGCAATTACAGAACCTATTGATGCTCCTGCATTAAATAAACCTTGAGCAATAGCTCTTTCTTTTATAGGAAACCATTCTGCATTACTTTTTACACCTCCTGGCCAGTTACCTGCCTCTGAAATACCAAGGGTACTTCTAAAAAACAACAATCCTCCTAAACCACGGACTGTTGAATGTAAAAAAGATGATAAAGCCCATATACCAATTGACAGTACATAACCTATTCTTGTACCTACTTTATCAAATACTTTTCCAGAGAATAATTGTCCTAGGGCATAAAAAACCATAAATATGTTTAAAATTAAGGCATAATCGTTTTTTGAAAGTCCTAAATCTCTTGAAATAGAATGTTTTTCGATATCCAAAACCTCAAACACAGCATCTTCTTTTTCTAATACTTTACTATTTTTAAAACTTTGAATTAAATTTAAAGTTGCCTCATTTGAAACTCCAGCTTTAATGCTTTCGATAGTCTGTTTTATACTAGATGGTTTTTGTAAAGTAATTAAATTTATATGGCTTACAATACTATCTTGTTTTAAGGAAGGCTCGCGCAATTTATTATTAAAAAAGCTAACTAAACTATCGTTACTTACTTTAGAGTTTTCAATAATATCAACTAGATCAATCATTACTTCTTTTTCATCTGATGCTCCTCCCCACATTATTGCTAAAGCACTCCTGTCTATATAATTAATAACCGTAGCTAAAAATATGAGCCCTATAATGACCCATCTCAGTTTTTTTATTTTCATGATTGTATCTGTTTGTTTATATAGTTTTATTTAAATTTCCTTTATCTAAAATTAACTCTTGTTATAGCAGTATTGATATAATAAGTTAAAATGATCTTTCATTTTTTGTTTTGCCAATGTTGGATCTTGACTTTTTATGGATTGATAAATTTCGTTATGCTCTTTTATACCTAACAAAGCTTGTCCTTTATCGCAAACATGATATTTTTCAAAATCTATAATTATTTGTGGTGTTATGGTTAACATAAAGTTATTCATTGTACTATTACCAGATGCTTTTGCTATTGCCAAATGAAATAATAAATCTTCTTGCACCGCATCTTGTCCAGACATTACTTTATCTTCGTAAGCATCAAGTGCCTCTTTTATGCTCTTTAAATCCTCTTCGCTTCTTCTTAATGAAGCTAATCGAACTGTTTTTAATTCTAATAATATTCTTGTTTCTACTAAAGATTTAAAATCTTGTTCTTCTAGACCTATAATCTCATCTATCATACCATTCATTGCTATAACACCAATATTAGCTACAAATGTTCCACTTTGTGGAATAGATTGTAAAATGCCATAAAATTCCAATTTTTGTATAGCATCGCGTACATTACTTCTGGTAACTCCAAACTTTTCAGCTAGCATTCTCTCTGAAGGAAGTTTATCTCCGGGTTCTAAATTCTTAAAGTTTATTAAACCCCTGATATTGTCTATTATAGTGTTTTGCAAACTTGAATTTTCATTGGATGTTAAGGTCCCTGTCTTCATATTAATTCATGTATAATTTTATAAAATTGGCTAAATTATACTTTCTTTCATTATTTCGTTATTTTTCCTTGCATAATTACGTGAATACAACACCTAATTAGCTAATATTTTTGGTTAAAGTTTTACTGGCACTTTAGTACCAGTAAAACTTATAATTATTAACAAATCTAAAAGAAAAACCAAACATCAAAAAAAACATTCTTTTAGAAATAATTCGTTAATAAAATTTTATAATTAATTAGAAATATTAGGCATTCTATTTAATTCTTCATCTGGTATAGGTGTATCATAATCTACAGATGAATTCCAATCTGGTTTCTCTCCTTCGTAACCAGAAGCACTAAACACAGCATCTCCTAACTCTCTTCTTTTAATATCATACCATCTTTTACCTTCAAAACATAGCTCTATTCTTCGCTCTTCTAAAACATCATCAACAGTTACAGTTCCTGTTAAATCTGCAGGTACTGCACTTGGTGCTATAGTTTCTTCAACATAGCCTCCATTGGTTGAGTTGCCTCCTTGTCTTGCTCTTTCCCTAACCATATTAATATAATTTAAAGCAGAAGCATTATCTCCTATTTCAACAGCTGCTTCAGCAGCTATTAAAAGCACCTCAGCAAAACGAATCATTGAATAATTATGACTAGTTGCTCTTTTATTAGAACGTGCGTAAGGACCAGGATAACGCGTGTACTTAGCTATATAAGGTTGGTTAGCGGCATGTTCATGTCCACTAATAGTAAAATTTGTATAATCTACAGTTACTCCTCCAATAGTAGCCTCGGTTTGGAAACTTACACGTGTTCTATAGTCACCTTCATCAAAAGAATCGTAAACAGCCATGGTTGGCACTGCAACAGACCACCCTTGATCATCATCATCACCTCTAATTCCCGTCATAGGAGCTGTTTGGTCATATGCGTTATCTTCAGCTTCTACATTATTGTAATCGAGAGCAAAAATAGGTTCAATTGATGCATCTATTAAATTAGCATTAAATAATGTTTGGTAATCACTATCTAACCCTATACCATAGGTTCCTGCATTATTAATTACATCTGTAGCTTCATCAAAAGCCATTTGCCAATACTCTGAACCAGTATCGTTACCTGCCATAGTTAAATAAACTAGTGCTAAATAAGAACTAGCAGCAGCTTTAGACGGTCTAGATCTAGTAGTAACCGTATTTGGTAACCATGTTTTTGCGTATTCTAAATCTGCTATAATATTTTGATAAACTTCAGCTTCTGGAGTATTGCTTACAGAAGCTGCTGCGTCTGCATCTACAACTGGAGCATCGTAATAAGGAATGTCTCCAAATAAACGAACTAAATGAAAATAATAAAATGCTCTAGCAAAATAAGCCTGTGCTGTAACTGGGTTCTTTACACTATCATCTTCGTTTACGTCATCCGCTCCTGCTATTGCAGTATTAGCTGCTGAAATACCAAGATACATTCTTATCCATGGATCGTAAACCATTTCATTATCTCCAGAAATGGTATGCATATTCATTTCAACCCTTCTTGTTTGTGTGGATTGCAGGTTTACCATATCTGAACGCAACATTAAGGCTATAGAAAGCTTTCTACCCCAGATTTCTTCATTTATAGCATGGGTTAAAGAACCATCAACCGCTGCTTGTATATCGTCTGTGCTCTGGAAATATCCTGTAGGAGACAATAATGCCACTGGCTCCTCCTCTAAATCCGAACAACCTACAAATAATCCTAGGCTTACACCTAGAACTAACATATATATATATTTAATATTTTTCATTTTTTTAGTTTTTATTATTCTTAAAACGTTAAGTTAAGGCTAAAACTAACAGATTGTACTGTTGGGTAATTACCAAAATCGAATCCTCTAACTGTGTTGCTAGACGTATTGTTATTACCAGAAGCGCCAAAGTAGTTAACTTCAGGATCTAGACCAGAATAATCAGTAATAGTTAATAAGTTTTGAGCACTTACAGATAACCTTAGCTTCTCCATACCTAATTTTTCAACAATTTCTGAAGGTAAGTTGTATCCTAAAGCAACATTTTTTAATCTAATATAACTACCATCTTCAACGAATCGTGAAGATATTTCTCTATTACTATTGTTCCCTACGCGTGGTTGATTTGTATTTGTATTGGTAGGTGTCCATGCGTTATTAAAATAATCGTAAGTTGTATTAGCGTCACCATTATTTAACTGAACGTTGGTCATATTAAAAATATCACCACCTTGAGATCCTTGAAAGAATATGTTTAAATCGAAATTTTTATATCTGAAATTGTTAGTAATACCCCAGGTAAAATCTGGGTTAGGATTACCAATTATTCTTCTATCATCTGTATCAAGTTCATCATTATCATTTAAATCATAAAATAATGGATCTCCTTCTACTGCTCCTGCTACAGCGGTTGTACCTTCTGGTAAAGCTCCCCCTTGATAAACTCCTGCATAATCAAAACCAAAAAACAGACCAACTTCTTCTCCTTCTCTTAAAATATAGTTATTATCTACACTAAAATAACTTGGTGCACCATTACCAAAAAAGTCTGCACCATTAATAAGAGATACTACTGTATTTTTATTTCTTGAGAATACAACATCTGTTGTCCAGTTAAAGTTTTCGTTAGAAATGTTTCTGGTGTTTAAAGATACTTCAAAACCTTTGTTATTAATTTCACCAACGTTTGTTAGAATCTCATCATTTAAAAGTCCAAATGCCCAAGGAATACTATTATCAAACATTAATACATCTTTTGTATCAATATTATAATAATCTAAAGACATTGAAATAGCGTTATTAAATAAACCTAAATCTAAACCAAAGTTTGCCTGATAAGAAGACTCCCATTTTAAATTAGGGTTAGCGTTTTGGTATGGAGTTACAGCAGTAACCGTTTCTCCATTACTTGACGCATAAATACTACTTAATACAGCTAAAGATTCGTAAGCTCCGATTGAAGGGTTACCTGTAACACCATAACTTGCTCTTAATTTTAAGTTAGAAATAGCCTCAACATCTTTCAAGAAATTTTCGTTTGAAACTTTCCATCCTAACGCACCTGAAGGGAAGATTGCATACTTCTCATTTTCAGCAAAGTTAGATGCACCATCTCGTCTTACTGTTGCAGTAATTAAATATTTATCATCGTAATCGTAGTTAAATCTACCGAATTGCGATTGGATTTCAGTTTCGTTAAAGTAAACATCTCCCGCACCTCCATTAATTAATGATGTAGCCGTGTATAAGCCATAGTATGAAAAAGAATCATCTATAGTTCCTGTACCTTCACTATAAAAACCTTCATTAGTAGTTTTTTGATAAGAATAACCTGCCAATAAAGTTAAATCACCTTTTCCTATTTCTTTTTTGTAAGTTAAGTAGTTTTCACTTAAAACTGTTTTAGATCTATCTTCTGACATGATAGCTCTACCATCAACCCCACCCGAAGTTAAAGTTAATGTACGCGGTGTATATATTCCTCTAAACTCATTTTCTGTACTTAAACCAAAAGTAGTTTTAAAGTTTAAACCTTCAAAAATCTGATAATCAGCATAAACGTTAGCTCTAAAATTATCAATTGTAGTATCATCATCTCTTTGAGTCGCTACAGCCCAAGGGTTATCAACCTCATCACCAATTTGATCGTTTGTAGAAAATGTTCCATCATCATTATAAATACCTTTATCTGGTGCAAAACGCATAGCTAAAGATATTACATCATCTCCACCTGCTGATGCAGAACCATCAGACTGTGTTCCTACACCACTCTTTTTGCTGGTGTTACCAACTAAGTTAAGCCCTAACTTTAGTTTATCTGAAACTTGAGCATCAATATTTGATAAAAATGATAATCTCTCATAATCAGAATTAATTACTACACCATCTTGCTTAAAATAAGTACCAGAACCATAAATATTAATTTTTTCTGATCCTCCAGCGAAAGATACTTGATGATTTTGAGTGCTTCCTGTTTTGTAAATTAAATCTTGCCAATCTGTATCATAATCACCTTGAACGTATGGCGTTGCAGTAGTACCATTTGTAATTGCAACATTTTCTCTTACTTGGTTTTGATAATCTGCAAAATCTGAAGCATTTAATAAATCTAATTGATTAGAAACTGTTTGTACTGAATATGTAGAATTAAGTTCAATATTTAATCTTCCGCTCCTACCTTTTTTTGTTGTAACAATTACAACACCATTGGAACCTCTAGAACCATAAATAGCGGTTGCAGATGCATCTTTTAATACTTGTAAGCTAGCAATATCTCCTGGCTGCGGCATAGTAGCACCTACGAAACCATCTACAACAATTAATGGATCACTACTTGCATTAATAGATGTATTTCCACGAATATTGATTTTTATAGGCGCACCTGGCTCACCTCCATTGTTAGATTGAACTACAACACCAGAAGCTCTACCTTGAAGTGCTTGAGTAGCTTCTAAAACAGGAAAGGCTGTTAACTCTTCTGTTTTTACAGCAGAAACAGACCCCGTTACATCACTCTTTTTACGAGCACCGTAACCTACTACTACTACTTCTTCTAACTCTGCTAAATCTTCTACCAATGACACGTTTATTGTAGAACTATCTCCGACAACAATTGTTTTTGTAACAAAACCAATATAAGAGAATTGAAGTTCATCTCCTTTACTGGCTTTTATCTCATAATTTCCATCAAAATCGGTTGTGGTACCGTTTGTTGTATTTTTCAAAATCACATTAACCCCTGGAATAGGAACATTGTCGGTAGCTGAAACAACAACCCCTGAAACTGTTACGCCATTCTGAGCAAATGATACAGCACTAAAAATTAGTGCCATAAAAAGAATTAGTTTAATTTTTAAATTCATAATTTGTCTTTTTAGTTTAAATTATTCGCACCTACATGTGGTAATTAAGCGCTTTGTTTTTTACTTAAACCTAAACACCATAGTTATTTTTTATGCTTAGTTTATTTTATGCTGTTTAGTTCCCTGTAAATTTTGGTAATGAAAAAGGATATTTACAGGAATTCCTTTTCATAATTTTTTTTCATGATTTTTTCTTTAAGATTAAACAATAGGTGTGTGTTATTAACAATAAATTGGTTTCCCAATTTGGTTTACCAGTTTGGTTTTCCAAATATATGTTAAATTTTTGTTATAACAAAGCAAAACAAAAATTTAACATATAGTTGTTTTAATGAATAGTTATCAATTAAAAAACAGAATTAAACAACTAAAAAACAAGACATTAAAACAACTGCTAAATGCATTTATTATCTTTCAAATTGTAATAACGAAAGTATTAATACATTAAAGTTAGCTTTAAATTCTGCTCTGTTTTAATTTCTCCTGAATTAATTAGTGTATTATTAATTTCGGAATTATTTTTTGCTCCCCATAGCACAGAAACAAATTTCACAGGATTATTTTTAAATGAATTTTGAGAAATAGTAACATTTACAATACCACGATGATTTAGTAATACTCCATTTTTTTCGTGAGATCCAGAGTTTGTAAACACTGAATTTTCTATAATTAAATTACCTCCAATTGTAGATTCGTCGTAGCCACCACGATAATAATCAACAACGTTTTGTTTTACATTATTAAACTCACAGTTTTTTATTGTTAAATATTCCGTATTGTAGTCGCCTTTATCATTTATTTCCTCAGATAATTCTAAACCATTTTCACAGTTTAAAATTGATGTATTAATAAAAGAAATTCGTTCTGCAAAAGCCTGTTTGTAAACTTTTAAGACGTAATTAAAATTTGTTATGGTAGAATTATAAACATTTAACCCAAAATGAGTAAACATATTCTCTTTTAAAGATGCAAATGCCTTAGTTTCATTATTACCTTTTAAGGTTACACCATCTAAACTTAAAAATCCTTTTGGGTTAAGTTCAAAAAGTGCAGAACCAGCCTTTCCGGTATATGTTATAATTGTTTCGTTTTTATCAGCCGATTTTACTGTTATGTTTTTTGAAATTTTTAATGAATTTAAAACTGAATAATTTCCTGCACTCAACAAAATTACATCTCCATTTTGTGCTTCATCAATTTTTTTCTGAATATCTTCTCCTGGAGCAACTTTAAAAATTTGAGCTTCACTAGTATTCTGTTCTTGTGAAAACCAAGATGGACCATATTTAGATTTATCTAATATATTTGGATTAACCGCTTCGTTAGAAACAAAAGCACCAATATTATTGTTTGACGCTCTTGAATTACCAAATATATCTTCAGTAATCTTATCAAAATCAAAACCTACGTATGGTTCAACATTTAAACTTTCAGTTGGAATATAAATATTTTCAGAAATGGCTTTAACTTCAAAATTTGAAGCCGACAAACCTTCTACTGCATTAAAATACCCCTCTTGATTATTTATAATATTACTTTTAAATGTTACACCCTCAATTTTATCGTGTGCAACAATTGGTAAACTATCTGCTTCTTTATTATAAAGTGTGTTGTTAGCTACTATGGTGCGAATAGGCACTGCAGAACGAATTTCTGAAGCAGGTAAAACATCTTTTTGGTCTGTATTAACACCAACACCAAATTGCCAGGGAGACACACAGTTTACGTAAGAGTTGTATGCAACCACAACATCGGTTACTTGGTTATACCTGTTTTGTGGAGATTTTGGAATGCCGTTCATAACAGCTAGTGGACTTCTAAAATTCTTTCCTATTAAGTTATAAAAATAGTTGTTAATTATAGTGTGTCCAGAATTAATTACTCGTATACCTCCAATATTTTCATTTATACCGTCACCTATAAAATAGTTTCCTTCAATAGTGCAATAATTTCCATGTCTAGTAACTAAAGAACCTTCGCTTTTATAAAATACATTATTTTTAAACTGATTGAAGTTTGTTTTACTTGAAATTATTTCAACCTCTCCATTACATTCTTCAAATAAATTATTTTCTACTAAAGTATAACTTGGTGCCATTGAGGTATAACTATCTCCTAATTGAATAGTTTCGCCGCTTGCTCCTCCTTTTGGTGGTCGAGGACCAAAATGATTATTTATAATTTGGTGATAATTATTAATATGTTCGTTTCCTTTTAAATCAATTCTAATAGTAGGCCCGCGATTGGTTTTTCCTGCAATATAACAATTACTCAAGGTGTTGTGTCTGCCCCAGAATTGCACCCAACGGTCAGAGTCGTCGCGTTCCATTTTATTAAAATCCTCAATAACACTATTTGTTAAAGTACAATGATTACCAATATTCTCATCATCCAATTTAAAATCAACCACATTTCCTTTAGCATACCCACCTTTAAAATGCAGACCATTTACAACTAAATAGCTACCTCCAAATTTTAAATGAGACACACCAGATATAATTACCTCGCCCTCTGTTTCTGCCTGTATTGTAATAGGGTCTTTTTCGGTACCATTAGCTTTAAAGTTTATTTCTAAATCTTTCCAAACGCCATTTTTTAAAACAATTACATCTCCTGGTTCGGCCTGCTTAATTGCAGTATTTAATGCATCTTCTGTATCTACTAAAATTTCATTGTTTATTGCACTTTTACTTTCACAAGAAATAATTAAAGTGATTAATAAAAGAAAGGAAAAAAGATTTTTCATAAGAATTTAAGTCTAAGTTTTAGTTTAGTTTTTATAACCTGGAATTAACATTAAGAAGAATTAATTTTCAGGACGCTCTTTGGAAAACCAAACTGGTTAACCAAATTGGTTTTCCAAAAATACTAATAACTTTTAATTATCAAAATGAATTTAAAAGAAATTAAGTAAGGAACATGTGTTAATTAACATAGTAAAAAAATAAAACTTAATTTAATTTTTGAAAATCATCTATTAAATTTTTCAAATATTTGTGTATTTTTGACAACCAGAACAGAACAGAACAGTTAATGCCTTTTTTATTAAAACTAAATTTAGAATCACCTAAATACCAGCAGATTGTAAATGCTGTAAACGTTGCGTTAGCTAACAATACTTTAAGTAGTGGCGATGCACTACCCTCGGTAAATACAATGTGTAAAACTTATAATTTATCTAGAGATACTATTTTTAAGGCCTACTCTATTTTAAAAGAAAACGGAGTTATAGAGTCTGTTCCTAACAAAGGTTATTTTATAGCAAATAATACAAGAAAAGTACTTTTGGTATTAGACACCTTTAAAGCATACAAAGAAGTTTTATATCACGCTTTTATAAATAATTTACCTAAAAAAGTAATTATTGATGTTCAATTTCATCATTACAATATAAATAATTTTAAAACTATTTTAAACCACAGTAAAGGCAAATATTTTAAATATGTGGTTATGAATTTTAACCACGAGGAGGTTCCCATAGTTCTGAAAGATTTTGATAATGATAAACTTTTGCTAATCGACTGGAATATTCATGCTAAAACAAATAATAACTTTGTATTTCAAGATTTTGGCAACGCTTTCGCGGAAGCTTTAAAAAAAGCAAAACCAGCGCTAAAAAAATACAAACGTTTTGTTTTTGTATATCCCGCATTTACTTTTCATCCTTTTGAAACTGTCACGTTTTTTAAACAATTTTGTAAAACTGAAAATATAAAATATAAAATCGTTACCAACATTGATGATTTTGAAGTTAAACAAAATGAAGCTTATTTAAGTGTAAGTGATCGGGTTTTGGGTATGTTTTTAGAACAATGCCGAAATAAAAACCTAGAACCGGGAACTCATGTTGGCTTTTTATCTTATAACGAAACACCAATGAAGCCCTTTATTTACAAAGGAATTTCGGTTATTTCAACCGATTTTAAAGCCATGGGAAACCTTGCTGCTTCATTTGTAAATCAAGATCAATCAATACAAAAATATATACCCACTAAACTTATTTTAAGAGACTCATTATAATGTATTATTTAGGATTAGACATAGGAAGTTCTTCTATAAAAGCAGCTTTGGTTAACACCGAAACCAGTAAAAGCATTACTCTTGTGCAAGAACCAAAACAAGAAATGGAAATGTACGCCGAAAAAAACGGTTGGGCCGAACAAGACCCAGACCTTTGGTGGCAACATGTTTGCAACGCTATTTCCCGTTTAAAAAGAGAAAACAACGTTACTAGCGAACAAATTGTTGGCATAGGTATTTCGTACCAAATGCACGGTTTGGTTATTGTAGATAAAGCAGGTAAACCATTACGAAAAAGTATAATTTGGTGTGATAGTAGAGCGGTTGAAATTGGTAATAACGCGTTCAAATCTATAGGCGAAAACACTTGTAATACCAACCTACTAAATTCTCCGTCAAATTTTACGGCATCTAAGCTAAGTTGGGTAAAACAAAACGAACCTGAAGTTTTCGAAAAAATTCACAAGTTTATGTTACCAGGAGATTATATTGCTTATAAATTCTCCAACACCATAAATACTACAATTTCAGGATTATCAGAAGGAGTTTTTTGGGATTTTAGTAAAGACGATATTGCCGATTTTTTATTAGACCATTATGGCATTCATAAAAACTTAGTACCCGATATTGTTGCTACTTTTGGTAAACAATCTGTTGTAAATGAAGCTGGAGCTAAAAGCAGCGGATTACTAGCAGGAACACCTATTTTTTATAGAGCTGGCGACCAGCCAAATAACGCTTTATCTTTAAATGTTTTTAACCCTGGTGAAGTTGCTTCTACCGGTGGAACCTCTGGTGTAATTTATGCGATCACTAATAATTTATCTGTTAAAGAAAGCTCTAGAGTAAACAATTTTGCTCACGTAAATTATTCAAAAGGAGATGAAGCACGCATCGGGAAATTACTTTGTATTAATGGCGCAGGAATTCAATATAGATGGTTGTTAAACAATCTCGCTGTTGAATCTTATGAAGACATGAACGAACTTACCAACAACATTCCTGTTGGTAGCGATGGCGTGTGTATAATTCCGTTTGGCAATGGTGCAGAACGCATGCTAAACAATAAAGATGTTGGTACGCGCATTTTAAACCTTAACCTCAACAATCATAATAAAGGGCATTTATGTCGTGCTGCTTTAGAAGGTATCGCGTTTTCGTTTGTATATGGCATGGAAATTTTAAAATCCGATGGCATAAAACCAACCGTTATACGTGCTGGAAACGATAATTTATACCGCTCAGAAATTTTCGCAAATACCGTAGCAACCTTAATTAATCAAGACATTGAAATTTACAACACAACCGGAGCAATTGGAGCGGCTCGCGCAGCGAAACTTCATGAAGGCGATTTCGAAGGCTTTGGTAAAGGCATTATGGAAAACGATTATGTTATGACTTACAAGCCATTAGAAGACAAAACACCTTACCTAGAGGCTTATAACAACTGGAAAAAAGAATTAGAAATTATATTAAAAAACAATAACTAAATTTTAAAAACATGGCATTAATAGGAAATAAAGAATACTATAAAGGTATTGGAGAAATTAAATTTGAAGGTAAAGAGTCAGACAACCCTTTAGCGTTTAAATATTACAACCCAGATCAAGTTGTTGCTGGCAAAACTATGAAAGAATGGTTTAAATTCTCGGTGGCTTACTGGCATACGTTTTGCGGACAAGGAAGCGACCCGTTTGGTCCTGGAACTTTAAACTTCCCTTGGGATGCTTCAACCAACGCTGTACAAGCTGCAAAAGATAAAGCTGATGCTGCTTTTGAATTTATTACAAAAATGGGATTTGGTTACTACTGTTTCCACGATGTAGATTTAGTTCGCGAAGGTAATTCGTTTGGCGAACTAGAATCTAACTTAGCGGCAGTTACCGAGTATTTAAAGGAAAAACAAGCTGCTTCGGGTGTAAAATTACTTTGGGGTACAGCTAACTGTTTTTCTAATCCAAGATACATGAATGGTGCTTCTACAAATCCAGATTTTAATGTGGTTGCCAGAGCTGGTGGACAAATTAAATTGGCTTTAGATGCTACTATTGCACTAAATGGTGAAAACTATGTATTCTGGGGCGGTCGCGAAGGTTACATGAGCTTATTAAATACCGATATGGGTCGCGAACTAGACCACATGGGACAATTCTTAACCATGGCTAGAGATTATGCCAGAGCTCAAGGTTTTAAAGGAAACTTCTTTATTGAACCAAAACCTATGGAACCAATGAAACACCAATACGATTTCGATTCGGCGACTGCTATTGGTTTCTTAAAAGAATATGGTTTAGACAAAGATTTTAAAATTAATATTGAAGTAAATCACGCTACGCTAGCACAACACACGTTTCAACATGAAATTGAAGTGGCAGCAAAAGCCGGTATGCTAGGTAGCTTAGACGCCAACCGTGGCGATTACCAAAACGGCTGGGATACAGACCAGTTTCCTAACAACATTCAAGAAACTACCGAAGCTATGCTTGTATTTTTAAAAGCAGGTGGCTTACAAGGTGGTGGTGTTAATTTTGATGCTAAAATTAGAAGAAATTCTACCGATTTAGAAGATGTATTTTTAGCACACATTGGTGGTGCCGATACCTTTGCTAGAGCTTTAATTACTGCCGATAAAATTATTTCGTCGTCTCCTTATGATAAGTTAAGAAAAGAACGTTACAGCAGCTTTGATTCTGGAAAAGGAAAAGATTTTGAAGCTGGCAAATTAAGCTTAACCGATTTATATGATATCGCTCAAGAAAACGGTGAATTACCTTTACAAAGCGGTAAACAAGAATTGTTCGAGAATATAATCAATCAGTATATCTAATTAAACGCTATTTTAATTAGAGTTTATAAAGAGGCTGACTAAAAAGATACATGTTTTAATTAATCTGAAATCGTTTTAGATTCTTAAAACTAACGAAAATCAATGTTAATATTCTGAAATAAATTTAGAATGACAGATTTTCTATCTTTTTAGTCAGTCTCCTCTTATATAAAAAATTGATTACACAGTGTAGAATTTAAAGTTAAAGCATAAAAAAAAGCTTCAATTTCTTGAAGCTTTTTGTGACCGCGGCAGGATTCAAACCTGCAACCTCTTGAGCCGTAATCAAGTGCGCTATTCAGTTGCGCCACGCGGCCGTTTTTTGTGGGTGCAAATATATGTTTTATTAATAAACCACCAAAATATATTTAATTTTTTTTGCAAGATATTTTCCCCTAAGTAATATTGCCAAAAACAAAAAAGGGTAATAACAAAATTTAAATAATTTCTGCGCTTAAACCAGCCTCTAATAGTTTTGAGCATCGTGGTTTTAAATCGTCGTAGCCACCAGTTTTTACGGTACATTTACCTTTATAGTGTACTAAAATAGCGCACTGCTCTGCTTGTTCTAAGGTATGCTCGCAGGCGTAAATTAAAGTTTCTATAACATGATCGAAGGTATTTACATCATCGTTATAAAGCACAATTTCATTTTGTGTAGAAATTTCTTCTTGTAATAATACGTCTTCTAAAGTTTTTTCTTTAACACTCATAAGATATAAAACACTAATTAATAAGTTTTTACTAATTTATAAATTTTAGGGCAACCCAATTATTTCTTTCTAACTTTTCTCTAAATTTTAACATTAACTTCTCGCAAGTTTCTTGAATTACAGGAATATCCTCTTTATAAAATCCGCTTAAAAATAATAATCCGCCTTTATTTAAACAAGATACGTAAGTGGCCATATCTTGCAACAAAATATTACGGTTTATGTTTGCTATTATAACATCGTAATTGTTTTTACCTAATACGCTAGCATCTCCTTCAATTACTGTTATGCGTTCGCAGTTGTTACGCTCTACATTTTCTAAACTATTTAAATAGCACCAATTATCATAATCTATAGCATCAATTGGTTTTGCTCCTTTTTTTTCGGCCAAAATGGCTAAAACTCCTGTACCGCAACCCATATCTAAAACTGATTTGTCTTTAAAATCATTTTTTAAGATGTGCTGAATCATCATGTGTGTGGTTTCATGATGACCGGTACCGAAACTCATTTTTGGCTCGATAACAATGTCGTATTCTACGCTAAATTTTTCATGAAATGGTGCACGAACTGCACAAGCATCGTCAACAACTATTGGGTTAAAGTTTTTTTCCCATTCGGCATTCCAGTTGGTTTGCTCTATTTCTTCGAAGGTGAAAGAAATTTCAAACTCATCAGAATTTAATATTTGAATATCTTCTAAAATAGATTGGTTCCACTCTTCTTTTTGAATGTATGCAGTTACGCCTTCTTCGGTTTCTACGAAACTCTCGAAACCAGCGTACCCTAATTCAGCTATTAAAATTTCTACAGCGGGTTGTTGTGGCTCTACTTTAAAATAATATCCTAAATATATTGTATTTGACATATTGCAGTTTTTTGGCTGCAAAGATAATTACTAAAAACTAAAGCTAGACTTTTGATTGTATTTTATAATAAAAAAACCTGCTAAGTGCTTTTTAACTTAACAGGTTATTATTTTTATAACTGGTTTTGGCAAATATGCCTGCGTTAGGGATTGAGGTATTGTTGAAGCTCACCGACGAAGGAGGTAGCGACTACCGAAAGCCCGACCTTGCCCAAAAGCAAGGTAACGTCCAAATTATTTTATTTTTAAAAGGCGTTTACTATGGCAAAGAAATCTTCGGCTTTTAGTGATGCACCTCCAATTAAACCACCGTCTACATCTGGTTTAGAGAATATCTCTTCTGCATTTGCAGGTTTTACACTACCGCCGTAAAGAATTGAAATGGTTTCGGCCACATCGTTACCGTATTTATCGGCTAATGTTTTTCTAATATAGGCATGCATGTCTTGGGCTTGGTCTGGAGAGGCGGTTTCGCCTGTACCGATTGCCCAAACTGGCTCGTAAGCTAAAACGATATTTTGAAATGATGCAGCAGGTAAGTGAAATAAAGCGTTTTTAATTTGGTTACCTACTACGGTTTCTTCGTTACCAGATTTTCTGTCGGCTAACTCTTCGCCAAAGCAAAAAATTACGCGTATTCCTTTTGCTAATGCTGCGTCTACTTTTTTGGCTAATAATTCATCGGTTTCATTAAAGTATTCACGACGTTCGCTATGGCCTAAAATAACGGTGTTTATACCTATACTTTTAAGCATTGAGGCACTAATTTCGCCTGTGTAAGCACCATTTTCTGCAAAGTGCATGTTTTGTGCTACAACTTCTATGTTGGTTTCTTTTAAAGTTTCGTAAGCGCTGTAAAGGTTTGTAAATGTTGGCGCTACCATTACCTCTGCATTCGAGGTTTGCTCTTGTGCTTTTAATGCTGTAATTAACGTTTGCGTTTGTGCTAAATCGTTATTCATTTTCCAGTTTCCAGCTACTATATTTTTTCTCATGATGTTTAGGTTTTATAATAATGCTACGCTAAAATACTTATTTTTTTATAGCTTCTATAAGTTTTTCGTCGTCAGCTTCAATAACATTAAATACAACGATTTCGCTAGCTTTATTTATTACCATATATCGAGGAATCCAGCTTATATTTACAAAATCTGCAAAAGCACAATCTTTTGCATTTGGTAAATAATAATGGTCGCCTTGAACATTATATTTTTTTATACCTTTTTTCCAAGCTTCTACGCCTCTATCTAAAGATAAAAACACATATTCTACGTCTGGAAATTGTGCTTGTAAATTTTTTACTTTTGGCATGTTTTTAATGCAATCGCTACACCAAGATGCCCAAATATCTATAACTATTGTTTTTCCTTTGTGCTTATTTAAAATAGATTGAAGTGTTACTTCTTGCTCTGTTAGTGTTACAAAATTATCGCTTAAAGCTTCTTGAGAAAATTGTGCAGGTTCCTGCTTGTTACAACTTAAAAATGTTACAACAGTTAAAATAACTAAACTTAGTTTTTTCATTTTTATTTAATTGAATTTTGATATCGCTTTCGCGGATTTTGAAGATTAATTGAGTTTTACTTTCGGGTCTAACCAAACATATATTAAGTCGACAAGAATATTAATAATTACAAACATAATGGCTATTATTAATACAGCTCCCATTATTATAGGCAAATCTAGTGTGTTTAAAGCATTTACAATTTCTTTACCAAGACCATTCCAACCAAAAATATATTCTACAAAAACAGCACCGGCTAACATAGATGCAAACCAACCAGAAATAGCTGTAACCACAGGATTTAAAGCATTTTTTACGGCGTGTTTTTTTATTATTTGAAACTCGCTAAGTCCTTTGGCTCTGGCTGTTCGTATGTAATCTTGATTAAATACTTCTAACAACGAATTACGCATAAGCTGAATAACAACTGCCAACGGACGAATACCTAAAACAATTGCAGGAAGTATTAAATTTTTCCATTTTATGTGCATGTCTTCACCAAAATCGTCTAGCTCGTAAAGGCTTCCTGTCATTTCTAAATTGGTATATTTATGAAGCACGAAACCAAATAACCAAGCAAATAAAATGGCGCTGAAAAACGATGGTACACTCATGCCTAATGTACTAAAAATTTGAATGGTTTTATCTAACCATTGGTCTTTGTAAAGTGCCGAAACAATACCAAAAGTAATGCCTAACAACATAGCAATAATTATTGCCGAAACTGCCAAAACGAATGTGTTTGGCAAAGTTTCTTTTAATACATCGCTTACTTTTTTTCCTTGTTTTGCAAACGATTCGCGCAAATAAGGCAACTTTAATGCAATTATAGTATTAGCTATGCTAAACAATTTTACAGCATTGTATTTACCGTTTTGTAAATAGGTATAGTGATTTTCTTTTTTTGAATGTAAAGATATTGGTGATAAATCGTTTAAATAGTAAAAATATTGGGTTGATAATGGTTTATCGAAACCGTACTTCTGTTTAACTAAAGTAAGCTGTTCACTATCTTCATTTTGTCCTAGCATCATTTGTGCTGGATCGCCCGGTAGCACATTAAATAATAAAAATATAACTGTAACTACTCCAAATAAAGTGAGTAAGGCGTAAGTGATTTTATTTAAAAGATAGCTTAACAGACAGTTGTTTTTTTGTTTTAGTAAACTTACTAAATTTTATTCTGGTTTTAATGTAATATGCATTAAAGCTGTAAACGAAGTATTGTTTTCTTTGTTAAACTTTTTTACCAAAGCTTCATCTTTTACAACATTAACACTATCTACTTTCTCTGGGTTTATAGCTTCAACCACCTGCTTTGTGCTTAACGAATCGTTTACAAAATACCCAATTTCTTCTTCGTGATTATGAAAAGGTTTGGGCTTGGTTTCAACTAAAGGTAATTTTAAATCTTCTATATCGTTCCAGTGTACTTTTTGCTTTACAGTACCTTTATCTAATTCTATAATACCTGGGTTGGCTCTTACTACTGTTTTTAGTGCTTTTTCGTCGCACAAATACCAAGCTAAATCTAAATTATATAATTTGTTTATTTGTTTTTTTGTGTCTTCGCCAGAAGCTGTTAAACCTATAACTTGATACCCGTTTTTACGAGCTGTATCTTGTAATTGTTTTAATTTTAAAGCCCCTTCTCGTTCAATATGCTCTAAACTATATGATATAATTACAATTAAGTTTTCTTCTGAAAGAAAATGTGTAGTTAAATCTTCTTCTTCCGTTTCTATAGAGAAATCGTAAATTGGTGGTTGGTAACCTTCCTTAATTACCTTAGTTTCTACGCCAATAAAATCGCCTTCAACAGATGGGTAAGACCCCATGGTTGTTATTACTTTTTCTTCACCGTTTACTTTAAACTTCCAATAATATTCTGTTTCTGCCTTTGGAGCATCTTCTGGTACAGTCATGCCCTCACTTATATTTGCTCCTATTTTATAAGCTCTAAAATCTTTTGCTGGCAAATGCATTAATACATAATAGCCAAACCATAACGATAAAATAAAGCTTAATAAAGCAATAATTGTTGTTGTTAACTTACCAAAAATTGGGTTTATATATTTTTTTCCAATAACTAAAATTAAAATAAAAACTAATAAAATTACATCTTTTGTAAAGCTTTCCCATGGTGTTAATTTTAAGGCATCGCCAAAGCAACCACAATCTTTTACCTTATCGAAATATGCTGAATAAAAGGTTAAAAAAGTAAAAAATACAATCATTAAAAGTAAACTCCAGACTGTAAATTTGGATTTATATCCAATTAAAAGGAAAACACCCAAAACCACCTCGAATACTACCACTAATACAGAAATAGCTAAAGCATAGGGCTCTAAAAAAGGTAAGTTTAAAACATCTGGACTAAAATATTCTTGCAATTTATAAGAAAACCCAAGTGGATCGTTTAGTTTTATTAATCCTGAAATTATAAACAAAACGCCAACAAATATTCTAGAAATACTTACTAATATCTTCATTATGTATTTTTATGTATGAATGTATAAATTTAGGCCGAACAACAGAAAATTTTAACTATTGTTTAAATGAATAAGTGCGAAAATGGAATAATTTATCATGTCTTGGTAATTGGCATCAATACCCTCGCTTACCAATGTTTTTCCTGCATTATCTTCAATTTGTTTTACCCTTAATAATTTTTGCAAAATTAAATCGGTTAAACTACTAACACGCATATCTCTCCAAGCTTCACCATAATCATGGTTTTTATCTTCCATTAATTTTTTAGTAATGGCAACTTGTTTTTCGTAAAGTTTGGTAGCTTCTTCTGTGTTTAAATCTGGTTGATCTGCCACACCCTTTTCAATTTGTATTAAAGCCATAATACAATAATTTATTATGCCAATAAACTCACTTACTTCGCCTTCGTCTACCTTTCTTACATCATTTTCTTGCAGACCTCGAATACGCTGTGCTTTTATAAAAATTTGATCGGTTAAAGATGGTAGCCTTAATATTCGCCATGCGCTACCATAATCGCTCATTTTTTTTACGAATAAACTTTTACAAGTATCTATAACGCTATCGTATTGTTTCGAGGTTTCTTGCATAAATAATTAGAATTTTGTGTAAATTTCGCTTAAATAGTTTAAAGTACAAAGTTCCGCGTTCAAAGTTTTAATTAGCCCCATAAATTCATGAATTAGTTCTTATTTTTGATTTTTAAAATTTGAATATTAAAATTTTATATGACAATTAATTGCAAAGGCAACCTCATCGATTTATCTACCCCTAAAGTAATGGGAATTCTTAACCTTACTCCAGATTCTTTTTACGATGGTGGTAAATATAAAAACGAAAAAGATATTTTAACAAATGTTGAAGGTATGCTAAATGAAGGGGCAACATTTATAGATGCCGGTGCCTACAGCTCGCGACCAAATGCAGATGATGTTTCGCAAGATGAAGAAATATCCAGAATTTTACCGGTAGTACAATTAATTTTAAAGTATTTTCCTGATACACTAATTTCAATAGATACATTTAGAAGCGATGTGGCAAAACAGTGTATTAATGCTGGGGCTGCATTAATAAATGATATTTCTGCAGGTAAATTAGATGATTACATGCTACAAACTGTTGCCAATTTAAAAGTACCTTACATAATGATGCATATGCGTGGAACACCAAAAACCATGCAACAACAAACTAATTACAATAATATTATTAAAGACATTACTTATTATTTCTCTGAAAGATTAGCCGCTGCAAAGGCCTTGGGAATTATAGATGTAATTATAGACCCTGGTTTTGGTTTTGCAAAAACAACTGAACAAAATTTTGAAATTTTAAATGCATTAGAACTATTTAAAATAATTGATAAACCTTTACTTGCAGGTGTTTCTAGAAAATCAATGATTTATAAAACACTAAACTCAACAGCAAGTGAAGCCTTAAACGGTACTTCTGTTTTAAATACTATAGCATTACAAAAAGGAGCAAAAATTTTAAGAGTTCATGATGTTAAAGAAGCTGTTGAGTGCGTAAAATTAATAAAAGCCTTACACCCATAAACGTTATGAAATATTTTTTTTTACTTATTATAAGCTTATTAATTCTTTCTTGCGGTAAACAAAAAACAGTAAAACTACCAGAAATAAATTATTCTAAAATTAGAGATGTTACTGATGTTTCGGCTGCTTACCTATTTTACAACGAAACCAAAAAAGATAGTATAGAATTAAATCGTAAAAACTTAATTAGCACCACAAATTGGTTAATAAATGTTGATAAGCGTTTAACACTAAAGCAAGTTATACCCCAAATACAATTTCTTCAAGATAAAAAAGCTAATGCCGGCCATAAAAATGAAAACTCTAAAAATTACTTTACTTGCAATGATATAAGTAAAAAAAACTTAGGATTTTTAGATTTTACAAATGTTAAGTACAAGCTATTAAAAAACCCAAATAAGCATAAAACCATAATTATTAATAGTCTAAATGATATTTTAATAATCAACAACAACAATTTAATAAAAACAACCTATAAAGAAAATTTTGAAGCTATATTAAAAGCTAACTTTAATACTAACGATGTTATTTTTCTTCAATTCTACAATCAATTATCTTTTCAAGATTATATAACTTTTAAATCTTTAATTCTGTATAAATTAGGTTTAAAACAACACATCTCGGACAACGAATTTATAATTTAATTGAATCAATTTTTACTACATTTACAAAAACGGCTTACCCTTGGAAATTTTTAAAAATATATTAAGTTTTAGTATTATAGATGTTATAGATGTTATTCTTGTAGCACTACTACTCTATTACGTTTATAAATTAATAAAAGGTACAGTTGCAATAAATATTTTTATAGGTATTATAATTATTTATTTGGTTTGGAAACTTACCGAGTTTTTAAACATGCAACTACTTACAAGCATTTTTGGTGGTTTTATTAAAGTAGGAATTATTGCATTGATTGTTGTTTTTCAACCTGAAATCAGGAAATTTCTTTTAATGGTAGGCTCAACAAACCTTAATAGAAGAAAACAATTTTTTAAACCTTTTAGTTTTTTAAAAACTGAAAATGAATTAGAAACGGAAACCGATATATCCTCTATAGTTTCTGCTTGCAACAAAATGAGTCAATCTAAAACCGGAGCATTAATTGTTTTTGAGCGAAATAACAATTTAGATTTTTTAACGTCTTCTGGTGATGAGATGAATATTAAAGTAACCCAGCCTATTATAGAAAGTATTTTTTTTAAAAATAGTCCGTTACATGATGGGGCTATTATTGTTAGCGACAATATTGTTAAAGCAACTCGAGTAGTACTTCCTGTAAATAACGACAAAGCAATTCCTAAGCGTTTTGGTTTACGTCACAGAGCTGCAATAGGTGTTACCGAAAAAACGGATGCACTGGCTTTGGCTGTAAGCGAAGAGACTGGACAAATTTCTTATTTTAAAGATGGGGAATTTGTTGTTTATCAAGATGTTAAACAATTGGAAAATTTAATCAGGAAAGATTTAAGTTGATTATGAATTGTAAAAACTGTAACAATACCCTTAGAACCGATTATAGTTTTTGTCCAGATTGCGGTGCTAAAGTTATAAGAAACCGAATTACAGCAAAAAGTTTGACTTTCGATTTTTTTGAACGTTTTTTCAATCTAGATAATACACTTTTTAAAACGCTTTGGCACATGATAATTAAACCACAAGACGTTTGTGGTGGTTACATTTCTGGATTACGTAAAAAATATTTAAACCCAGTAAGCATCTTAGCTATTTCGCTTACGGTATCGGGTTTGGTAATGTTTTTAATGAAAAAATTTGCATGGGAGCATATCGATTTTAGTAATATTGGTTATGTCCAAACCAGTTCGGGAGCAGCTGGCTCAGAGAAAATTATTTCTAAAACCATGGAATATAGTTCATTTGTATACTTTTTATATATTCCAATTATAGCGTTTTCAAGTTTTGTTGCCTTCAATTATAAAAAATATAATTTTGCAGAACACGTTGTTTCGGCCATTTATACACTTACTAGTTTTAGCCTTATTACTACAATTTATGCTTTAACTACACTGCTAATAAATCCGCAGTTATACATGAATACGGCAATGATTTACATTGTTTTTATGATCGTATTTTGTATTTATGTATCATATAAAAATTCTGAGAACAACCTAAAATCTTTATTTTGGAGAATTCCCTTATTCCTACTCATTGTTTTAATAGGTTATATAGGGACTTCTATATTAACAGTAGTTGCATTGTTTATAACTGGCGAAATAAGTCCGCAAGATTTTATCCCAAAAAACTAAGCTACTTTTTCTTGTAAAAACTGAACCTCGTAAAGGTTTTTATAATAACCGTTTTCTATTTTTAATAGTTCATCATGCGTACCTTGCTCCACAATTTTACCAGCATCCATAACTATAATTTTATCTGCTTTTTTAACAGTTGCCAATCGGTGAGCAATAACTATAGATGTTCTTCCTTTTGTAATTTTATCTGTAGCGTTTTGTATAAGTTGCTCTGAATACGAGTCTACCGAAGATGTAGCTTCATCTAAAACTAAAATACTAGGGTTTGTTACGTAAGCTCTTAAAAAAGATATTAGTTGTCGTTGCCCAGATGAAAGCATTACACCTCGCTCTTTTACATTGTAATTATAGCCATTTGGAAGACTAGAAATAAACTCATGCACACCAATATCTTTAGCTGCTGTAATTACATCTGCTTCAGAAACCTCTGGATGATCTAAAGTTATATTACTCATTATTGTATCGGCAAACAAAAATACATCTTGTAATACTACTGCTATTTGACTTCGTAAGGATTGTAAAGTAAATGACTTTATATTAATATCATCTACTAAAATATCGCCATCTTTTATTTCGTAAAAACGATTTAGTAAATTAATTATAGTAGATTTTCCTGCTCCTGTTGCTCCAACAATAGCTACTGTTTCACCTGCTTTTACATTAAAAGAAATTCCTTTTAATACTTCTTCATCTTGAACATAACTAAACTTTACATTATTAAACGCAATGTTTCCTTTAAAATCTTGAGCTATTTGAGTTCCGGCATCATCTATGTGTGAAGTGGTGTCTAATACTTTAAATACTCGAGTTGCCGCAACCATACCCATTTGTAAAGTATTAAACTTATCTGCTATTTGGCGTAATGGCCTAAATAACATAGGTATATACATTATAAACGAAATTAAAACCCCTTGAGATACATTACTACTCGCTACAATATTTAAACCGCCATACCAAGCAACTAACCCAATAGTTACCGAACCAAATAATTCTGCAATTGGAAAGAAAAACGAGTTATACCAAACCGTTTTTAACCAACCTTTTTTATGGCGCTGATTAATGGCTTTAAACTTTTCGTATTCTATAGCTTCTCGAGAAAATAATTGTAAAATTTTCATGCCCGTTAAACGCTCTTGCACAAAGGAATTAAGGTTTGAAACTTCTGAGCGCACTTCCTCGAAAGCCCTTTTCATATATTTTTGAAAAATTCTTGTGGCATAAATTAATAAAGGAAGCATTAATACTACTATTAATGATAATTTTAAGTTGGTATATAACATAAAACCAAATACTACAACCATGGTTAATAAATCTCGAATTATCATAAACAAACCTTGACCAAAAATATCGGCAATACGTTCCATGTCTGCTACAGATCGAGTAATTAAAACCCCTACTGATGAATTATCATAATATTTCATTTTAAAACTTAGCAAGTGGTCAAATAATTTAATACGTATATCTTTTACTAAATTTTGACCTAACCATGAGGCATAATAAATAAAAAGCAGCTGAAATATAGTTTGTAACACTAATGCAACAAGCATTAATGTAATATAAAATAAAAAGTCTTTCTCGTTTTTATTTACTATACTATCATCAATTGCGTACTCTGTTAATTTGGGTGTTGCCGCACTTAAACCAGCTAATAGAATAACGAAAAATGTTAAACTAAAAAATATAAACTTATAAGGCTTTATGTATACAAAAAGTCTTTTAAATAGTTTAAAATCGAAAAATTTATCTTTGGTTTCGCTCATTTTAATTTTATATCCTCTGGGTATTCAATATGTGTTAAGTATAAACCGTGTGCTGGCACCGAAAACCCTGCTTCACTTCTATTTTTTGATTCAATAATACTTTCTAAATCGTTAACTGCTATTTTACCAACACCTATATTTACCATAGTACCTACAATGGCTCGAACCATATTGCGTAAAAATCTATCTGCTTTAACTGTAAAATGAATTTCGTCTTCAACCTTATTCCATTCAGCTTTCATTATTGTACAATTAAATGTTTTTACATCGGTATTTGTTTTGGAAAAACATTGAAAATCTGTGTAATTAAAAAGCATACTTGATGCTTTATTCATTTTAACTAAATCAAGGTCTTGATTAAAAAAATATGCATCATTATAATTAAATACATTTTTTTTTGTCGCTATTCTATATAAATAAGTTCTACTTAAGGCATCAAAACGAGCGTGAGCATCATTTTTTACTTCAAATAAATTTTGAATTGCAATAGTTTTTGGTAAAAACGAATTGAGCTTATAAACCAAATTACCAGGCAATTCTTTATCACTTTCAAAATGAGCATACATTTGTTTAGCATGCACGCCTGCATCGGTTCTACCAGCTCCAACTATACTTGTTTTAGTATTTAATAGAGTAGATAGTGCTTTTTCAATAACTTCTTGTACGGTAATTGCATTGGGCTGATTTTGCCACCCATGATAATTGGTGCCATTATATGAAAGTTCTAAAAAATACCTCAATCTGTTTTAATACTTTTGTGAAAACACAAAGATAGGCAGTTTTTACAATTTCAAAGAAAACTAAAATCTTAATTCTATATTAAAAGATTTAATGCATAAATGACCAAAATACTTTTACTTTCCGACACCCACGGTTATATAGATAATCACATTTTAAAACATGTTAAAAAAGCAGATGAAGTCTGGCATGCTGGAGATATAGGTAGTTTAAATGTAACTGATGCTATAAAAGCTATTAAACCACTTCGAGGAGTGTATGGTAATATTGACGATGCTTCGGTTCGTGTAGAATTTCCAGAGCACAATCGTTTTAAATGCGAAGATGTTGATGTTTGGATTACCCATATTGGTGGCTACCCACCCAAATACAATGTAAGAACTTATCATGAAATAAAACAAAACCCACCAAGACTTTTTATTTGTGGGCATTCACACATTTTAAAGGTTATGCCCGATAAAAACTTAAATTTAATTCACATGAATCCGGGAGCGGTTGGCAAACACGGTTTTCATAAAGTGCGTACCATGTTACGTTTTACTATTGATGGTAAAAAAATTGATAATCTTGAAATTATTGAATTTGATAAAAGACACTAAAAAAACCCGAAGCTAAGACTTCGGGTTTTTTACGCACTAATACTACTAAGATGTTAGGTTTATCGCAATCTATCAACAGATTTTACAAGATCTTCATCCTTTTTTATAGCTTTATTGGCTAAAGCTAAAAACACGATAGAAATAATAGGAAGAAGCATCCCAATACCTTTCTTAGAAACCGCCGTTTCTCCAGATATGCTTAGTGATTGATACACGAAAAATCCTAGTAAAATAAAATTTAATATGATGTTAAGTCGACCCAACATAAATTGAGTCTTCCTATTTTTAAACATAAATATTGATATTACAGATAATATCGCAGAACCTAAAAACAAGGCTAAATACAATAAATTATCTTTTGCATAAACAACTATATCATTTTCTGTAACCCATAAATTGAATACAAAAATTAACCCTGCAGAAATTACTGCTGCGCTTAATAGATAAATTGTTTGAATGCGTTGTAACATATTTTTAAAAACTTGACCGCAAAAATAACAGAAATTATGTTAAAAATTAAAATAAAGTCGTATAATTGCATTATTATTTCACAACAACCGTAGTAACAACCGGTTATTTCTTCAAATCAACTTTAAATCATCCTTCGAAATAAAAAAATTCTCTAAAAAAATATATACACATTTTTATATCAATGTTTGAAATTTCCCAATTAAAAGAAAAAAAACTTACTGAGTTACAAGAAATAGCGAAAAAACTGAGTATTCCAAAGTACCGCTCGTTAAAAAAATTAGATCTAGTTTATCAAATTCTAGATCAACAAGCAGCAGACCCCAAAGCTATAAAAGAAGTGGTTGCTCCAAAGCAAACTGAAGAAAAAACCACTAAAGAAAAACCGACTCCAGAGGCTAAAAAACCTAGACAGCGCATACAAAAAACTGCTAAAAATACTCCACAAAAGAAAACTGAGGATAAAAGCAACAATAGCGCGCCAAAAAATAAAACTGAACAAAATTCTGATAAAAATCAAAACAATCAGAATGATAATCAAAATCAGCAAAAAACAAATCAAAGAAACAATAACAATAATCACCAAAATAAAAATCAACATAAAAACCATAAAAACAATGGCAACCATGTTGATAAGGGGAATAAAGATAACCGAAACCGTTATCGCGAACCAGATTTTGAATTTGATGCTATTATAGAGAGTGAAGGTGTTTTAGATATTATGCAAGATGGTTATGGTTTTTTACGTTCATCGGATTATAACTATTTATCTTCTCCAGACGATATTTATGTATCTCAATCGCAAATTCGTTTATTCGGGCTTAAAAAAGGAGATACTGTTTTAGGAAATGTACGCCCACCAAAAGAAGGTGAAAAATATTTCCCATTAATAAAAGTTAACAAAATTAATGGCCAGAAACCAGAGGTTGTTCGCGATCGCGTATCGTTCGAGCATTTAACACCTTTATTTCCTCAAGAGAAATTTAATATTGCTGAAAAACAAAGCACTATTTCTACAAGAATAATGGATTTGTTTTCACCAATAGGTAAAGGACAACGTGGTATGATTGTTTCTCAGCCAAAAACAGGTAAAACGATGCTATTAAAGGATGTTGCAAATGCCATTGCTGCCAACCATCCTGAAGTTTATCAAATGATTTTACTTATTGATGAACGCCCTGAGGAGGTTACAGATATGCAACGTAATGTTCGTGGTGAAGTAATTGCTTCAACCTTTGATAAAGAAGCTCATGAACACGTAAAAATAGCCGATATTGTTTTAGAAAAAGCAAAACGTTTAGTAGAATGTGGACACGATGTTGTTATTTTATTAGATTCTATAACACGTTTAGCAAGAGCTTATAACACTGTACAACCAGCATCTGGTAAAATTTTAAGTGGTGGTGTTGATGCCAATGCATTACACAGACCAAAACGCTTTTTTGGAGCAGCAAGAAATATTGAAAATGGTGGTTCTTTAACTATAATTGCTACTGCTTTAACCGAAACTGGTTCTAAAATGGATGAAGTTATTTTTGAAGAATTTAAAGGAACAGGTAACATGGAACTACAATTAGATAGAAAAATATCTAACCGTAGAATTTTCCCTGCTATCGACCTTACATCTTCAAGTACACGTAGAGATGACATTTTATTAGATGATGTTACCGTACAACGTATGTGGGTAATGCGTAAATACCTAGCAGATATGAATCCTGTTGAAGCTATGGAATTTATTAACGACCGTTTTAAACAAACAAAAAACAACGAAGAGTTTTTAATATCTATGAACGGATAATTTAAATTCTTTTCTTTAAAATAACTAAAAAGCAAACTCTTGGAGTTTGCTTTTTTTATTCATGAAATACATTTTTTTATAATAGTTTAAAACATAAAAAAAGCGAACCTAAATGGGTTCGCTTTTTTTAAGCTTATATAATTTACCGTTTTTAAACGTGTAATGCTCTGTCATCTGTTGCTGCAAGAGCTGCTTCTTTTATAGCTTCAGTAAATGTTGGGTGTGCATGCGACATACGCGATACATCTTCTGCACTTGCGCGATACTCCATAGCTACAACCGCTTCTGCAATCATATCTGCAGCGCGAGCTCCAACCATGTGCACACCTAAAATTTCATCTGTTGTTTTATCGGCTAACACTTTTACAAATCCGTCAATATCCATACTTGCTCTACTTCTACCTAAAGCACGCATTGGAAATTGTCCCGTTTTATATGCAATACCAGCTTCTTTAAGTTGCTCTTCTGTTTTACCAACAGCTGCAACTTCTGGCCATGTGTAAACCACACCTGGAATTAGGTTATAATCGATATGCGGCTTTTGTCCTGCTAAAGTTTCAGCAACAAAAACACCTTCTTCTTCGGCTTTGTGAGCTAACATTGCTCCCTTAACAACATCGCCAATAGCATAAATATTAGAAGCACTAGTTTGTAAATGGTCGTTAACTTCAACACGTCCTCTTTCGTCTATTTTAACGCCGGCGGCTTCAGCATTTAAACCATCAGTGTAAGGACGACGCCCAACAGACACTAAACAATAGTCTCCTTTAAACTCAACCTCTTCACCTTTTTTATTATCTGCTTTTACAATAACCTCATCACCCACGCGCTCTACAGATTTTACTTTATGTGAAGCATTTATTTTAAATTTCTGTTTCTTTAAAACTTTATTCAATTCTTTTGAAACACCAGCATCCATGGTTGGGACAATTCTATCGGCATATTCTACAACGGAAACTTCTGCACCTAAACGTTTGTAAACTTGACCAAGCTCTAAACCAATAACTCCGCCGCCAATAACTATTAAGTGTTTTGGTATTTCTTTAAGTTTTAAAGCTTCTGTTGAAGTAATAACGCGTTCTTTATCTAACTCTATAAACGGTAAGCTAGCAGGTTTACTACCTGTTGCTATAATCGTGTTTTTTGCTTCAATTTCTGTGGTTTCTTCTCCAGAAATAGTAATATGTGTAGCATCTTTAAAGCTTCCTAAACCTTGATAAACATCAATATTATTCTTTTTCATTAAATAATCGATTCCTCCGGTAGTTTGATCTACAACCGATTGCTTACGCGCAATCATTTTTTCAAGGTTTACCTTTACTTCGCCAGGAATTTCAATACCATGTTCTTCAAAATGCTTAATAGCATCTTCGTAATGGTGTGACGAATCTAATAATGCTTTACTTGGTATACACCCAACATTTAAACAAGTTCCGCCAAGTGTAGCGTATTTTTCTATAATGGCTGTTTTCATGCCTAATTGTGCGCAACGAATTGCTGCAACATATCCTCCAGGTCCAGAGCCTATTACGGCTACATCATATGAATTCATAAACTAATGTTTGTATTAAAATAAAATTGGTTAACCAAAAATACAAATGTTTTATGGTAGCACAATGAGAAAATTACTTTTAAAACAGAATTATATTTTTTGTGAAGTATTTAAAACGGTGCTAGTGTTAGTTTCTATTTTATTTAAAACCCATTCTAATTCCGGATCTTTACCTTCAACCCTATCGCTTATTGTAGGTGCTATTTCAATATCTGGCTTTACACCATAGCCATCTGGTGATTGCTTTTGTGGTGTATCAACTTGCATTAAACCCATTCGTACCTTAATTTTACTATTGGGCATTTGATACACTTTATAAATTCCTGCCACTGTGCCATTATAGGCTCCACCTGTTTCTTCACCAATAAAAACAGCACGATTATTACCTTTTAATTGAGCTGATATTAACGATGAGGCAGAGAATGAATTACCGTTTATTAACACATAAATATCTCCTTTATAATGTAATGGTTTTGGTGCTTTTGTTTTAGTATATTTTCTAAACTTATAATACAACTTTCCGTCTTTTTTATGTGTGTTTATAAGATTATGAGCTGCAATAAATGGCGAAAACAAACCTGAAAACACTTTTGCAGAATTTGGCATTGTATTACTCATTAAAAACTTTAAAAAAGGAATACGGCTATTTACTTCACTTTCGTTTAAAAACTGGTAATCTTTTGTGGTTAAATAACTGTACAGATAATCGATTTCAGCAATGCGACCGCCACCATTATCACGAAGATCTAAAATTAAATTTTGGGTTTTAGCAGAATCTAATTTAGTAAAAACATCTTTGTAAAATTTTTTATAATTACCGTTAGTAAAACCTCTAATTTTCATGTAAGCTACCGCGCTATCTTTTCCGGTAAATTTAAAATTCCTAGTGTAAGTTTTACTTTTAGAAATAAATCCGTGCTTTTTATTAAATTTTAATTTATTTCGTTGCGCTATTCGCCTATCTTTTTTTTGCTGTTTGGTTAATTTTATAGGTTTTGCCTTCTCTACCTCTAAACTATCTTTCTCGTCTTGTTTTTCTTCTTTAGCTATGCGATTAAAACTTTTTATGTATACAGAATCCTTGTGTTTTAAAGTTACATTCAAGCTATCTAAAAAACCTTTATCTCGGGTGTAAAACACAGAGAAACCTTTAGCTACAAATCTATTATGCAATGTGGTATTAAACCCGTCTGAAGCAAATCTTGTTTTATAATCTTTTATTAATTTTGAAACTGAATCGTTTTCAATTTTAATAATTTCACTTCCTATAATTGTAGAATCTTTTCCATAATTATTTTTAACCAAGAGTTTATCATTTAAAAATTCAAACTCTAGATCATAAAAATCTAATTTTTGCTTTTTTAATTTTTTTCTCTCTTTTTTTGTAAAACGTTTTACTGTATATGCCGTAGAAACATGACCTTGCTTTACATAAGTTACAACTGGAGCTATTTTTTTATAAAACTCTCTTGTATTTAATGGTTTTATTATACTCTGTTTTAAACTATCAAATTTATAATCTAAATCGGCTTTTGAAGTGTATTGATATAACCTTGGATGATGTTTCTGTAATTGATTATACAACTTATCCACATCTGTTTTTAAATCTTCAGGTGTATGCAACTTTGTAATTTGTTCGTTATATTTTTTAACACTATTGCAGGATGTAAAATAAGCTAAAATTAAAATAAAAACTAAAAAATGCTTCATACAAAATTGAGATTAACTGTAAATGTTTTTAATTTGAAAGATACAATGTTATACACAAAGTTAAATTTATGTAATTTTGTACTTCATGCAAAAGAAAATTAACATACTTAATAGAAAAGCTCGTTTTAACTACGAGATTTTAGATAAATATACCGCAGGTATAGTATTAACTGGCACAGAAATTAAATCTATTCGCACAGGTAAAGCTTCTATTGCCGAAAGTTTCTGTGAATTTAATGACCGTGGAGAACTTTTTGTAATTAACATGACCATTGAAGAATACCTTTATGGCACATATTACAACCACAAACCTAAAGCAGAGCGAAAATTACTTTTAAATAAGCGCGAGTTAAAAAAACTTAACAAAGAAGTACAAAATACAGGGTTAACCATTGTTCCTCTAAGATTATTTTTAAACGACAAAGGTTTAGCTAAACTAGAAATTGCCTTAGCAAAGGGTAAAAAGCTATACGACAAACGTGAAACCATGAAAGACCGCGATAACAAAAGAAACTTAGATCGCATTAAAAAAATTTATAAATAGTTTTTTTTTAAGATATCCTTAACATGCTAGGCGCTTTGAAACTACTAATTTGTAAATTATTTATACGTTAACATTTTTATGAAAAAAATTATTTTCATCCTATTTGTAGGGCTATCATTTCAATCAGCAATTAGCCAAGAAAAAAAAGATAAACCTGAGAAAAAGGAAGACAAATCTTTAAGCTACCCCGAAAAAGTTAAAACCTTAGATGCCACCGTAAAAAACTTATATAAAGTTATTTCTGGAGAAAAAGGAGAAGAACGCGACTGGAAATTATTTAAATATTTTTTTACTAACGATGCTAAATTAATACTTACTCTAAAGGATAAAGACGGAAAACCTTACCCAAAATATATGTCGCCAGCAGATTACATTAAATCTTCTGGAACTTGGATTGTAAAAAATGGCTTTATAGAACGCGAAATACATCGTGAAGTACATATTTTTGGTAATATGGCACAAGTTTTTAGTACTTACGAATGTTACGAAAGTATTAATGATGAAAAACCTTTTATGCGAGGCATAAACAGCATTCAATTATTTAATAATGAAGAGCGCTGGTATATTGTTAATTTACAATGGACTCAAGAAAACGCCAAGTATCAAATACCAAAAAAATATTTAAGATAAAAAACACAGTGTCATGAAAATTAATAAAAATAGTTTTTGCAAAACCTTATTTATTACTGCTTTTAGTTTTACAATAATAAACGCACAAGAAACAAAAACAGCAAAACCTATTTTTATTGATGGTGAAGCACAAATTGTTGAAGCTTTTAACCATCCTGAAAAATGGATTAGACATGATTTATTTGTTGAAACCACCTTTGATTCTGATAAAGATGGAAAGCTAGACCGCGTACATGTAGATGTTACAAGACCTTACCAAACAGAAACCCAAAATTTAAAACTACCTGTAATTTACGAATCAAGCCCTTATTATGCTGGTGTTGCGCCAGATGTTGATGGTGTTTTTTGGAATGTAAACCATGAATTAGGTGAAATGGCCGAAGAGCGTGTTCATCCACCTGTAACTCGCCGTGGTAAGCGTCCAATTATCTCTAATTCTCAAGTTAAAACTTGGGTACCTCGAGGTTACATTGTAGTACATTCTTCTTCTCCAGGAACTGGTTTCTCGCAAGGTTCTCCAACCGTTGGCGGTAAAAACGAATCTTTAGCTCCAAAAGCAGTAATAGATTGGTTAAATGGAAGAGCTAAAGGTTATACAGAACCTGAAGGCGGTGAAGAAGTTAAAGCTTTTTGGAGTACCGGAAAAGTTGGCATGACGGGTACATCATACAACGGTACTATACCCTTGGCCGCTGCAACCACTGGTGTTGATGGTTTAAAAGTTATTATCCCTGTAGCGCCTAACACATCGTATTATCATTATTACAGATCTAACGGATTAGTTCGATCGCCAGGGGGTTATTTAGGTGAAGATATAGATGTTTTATACGATTACATTCATAGTGGAGACGAAAGTAAACGAGCTAGCAACAATGCCAGAGTTAGAGATATTGAAATGAAAAACGGAATGGATAGAGTTACTGGCGATTATAACGATTTTTGGGCTGGTAGAGATTATTTAAACCAAATGGATAATATGAAAGCCGCTTTACTCATGTCTCATGGTTTTAACGATTGGAATGTTATGCCAGAACACAGTTACAGAATATATAAAAAAGCCAAAGATATGGGCTTAGAAACTGCTATTTATTATCACCAATTTGGTCATGGTGGTCCTCCACCTGTTTCTATGATGAATAAATGGTTTACACATTATTTGCATGGTATAGATAATGACATTGAAAAAAATTCTAATAAGGCCTACATAGTTCGCGAAGGTGAATCACGAAGTAATCCTACAGCGTACAAAGATTATCCAAACCCAGAAGCCAAACCTGTTACTTTTTACTTAACAAAAGGAGCGCCTGAATTTGGCGGACTAACACTTGAGCCTCAAAAAAAACAAGGCAAAGAAACCTTAACCGACAATTACACTATTAACGGGGAAACTTTAGCTCAAGCTACAACATCAAACAATCGTTTATTATATGTTACACCAACCTTAACTAAAGATGTTCATATTTCTGGACTTGCGCAAGTAACGGTAACCTTAGCAAGCAGTAAACCTGCGGCAAATTTATCAGTATGGTTAGTTTCACTTCCGTGGAATGATAATAAAGGCACTATTATAACAGATAATATCATAACACGAGGTTGGGCAGACCCTCAAAACTACAAATCTATTACAGAAAGTGAACCTTTAAAACCAGGTAAATTTTATAAAGTTACTTTTAATCTTCAACCGGACGATCAAGTTATAAAAGCCGGACAACAAATTGGTTTAATGATATTTTCAAGTGATAAAGATTTTACATTACACCCAAAACCAGGCACAGAATTAACTGTAGATTTAAATAAAACTTCAATAACTTTACCTATAGTTAACGGACTAAGTAAATTTTAAAATATCATGGGAAAGCAACTACCAGAAATCACTCCAAAACTTCAAAAATTTATTGAAGCTCAAAAAATATTTTTTGTAGGTACAGCGGCTACCGAAGGCCGTGTAAATGTTTCACCTAAGGGGCATGATACACTTCGTGTTATATCTCCAAACAAGGTTATTTGGTTAAACCTTACAGGAAGTGGTAATGAAACCGCAGCACATCTTTTAAAAAACGATCGCATGACTATTATGTTTTGTGCTTTTGAAGGTAAGCCACTTATTTTAAGACTATACGGGCATGCAAAAATATATCATGAGCGCGATGAAACATTTCAAAAACATATTGGTTTATTTGATAAAAATGTAGGCTCTAGGCAAATTATAGAGTTAGATATAGAAATGGTTCAAACCTCATGTGGTTTTTCTATTCCTTTTATGGATTTTAAAGAAGAACGTGGGCAACTAAACTCGTGGTCTGAAAAACAAGGAAAAGAACGTATTGAAGCATACTGGGAAGAAAAAAACTCGAAAAGTATTGATGGTTTTGAAACAGGCATTATAGAGTAATTTCAAGATACTGAAACTGTGATATACATCACAAAAAATTTCTCAAAAAGGCCTATAGCCCTAAGTTTAATTGCATATTTTTTTGGTGGTTCCGTGCTCTGTCAAAACATCTCTGCCATAAAAAGAGATGCTTAAACTAGTTCAGCCTGACATAACTAACAACTAACAACTAACAACTAACAACTAACAACTAACAACTAACAACTAACAACTAACAACTAACAACTAACAAACCTAATTCTTATCCTCCAATAAAGGCACAAAACGAAATTCGCCAAACTCATGTTGCTCAAATTCTTTGGGGCCTTTTCTAATAAACATTGTCATAATTTGCACATCATCTCCCACAGGAATTACTAACCTACCTCCTATTTTTAGTTGTCCTAAAAGCGGTTTAGGCACAAAAGGTGCTCCAGCTGTAACAATAATACTATCAAAAGGGGCTTCTTCTGGTAAACCTTTGTAACCATCGCCAAAAATCAACTTTTTAGCACGATAACCTAGTTTGGGTAAAAATCTACTGGTTTTTTTAAACAACTCCTGTTGGCGCTCAATACTAAAAACACGAGCCCCAAGTAAACATAATACAGCTGTTTGGTAACCGCTACCTGTTCCAATTTCTAAAACTTTATGTCCTGGTTCAATTTGCAACAATTCACTTTGAAAAGCTACGGTATAAGGTTGCGAAATAGTTTGGTCTGCAGCAATAGGAAACGCTTTATCTTGGTATGCATGGTCTAAAAAACTAGAATCCATAAACAAGTGCCGTGGTATTTTGCCAATAGCCTGCAAAACTTTTTCGTTAGTAATGCCTTTGTTTTTTAACACATTAACAAGTTGTTGGCGTAAGCCTTGGTGTTTAAAAGTATCTTTCAATTTTTGGGTGGGTTTAGTTTGCTAAAATTAATTAAACATTTTAAAGCTAAAAACTATTTACAAAGATTTTATTTTTAGCATTACTTATCGGTAAAAAATCAATTTAAATCCCTAAATTCAACCTTTAATTATGTTATTTTTGTTTAAAACGTAAAATATTATGCTAAACGCCGGAGTACTTGGTGCAGGTCACCTTGGAAAAATTCATTTAAGACTATTAAATCAATCTAATAAATATAATCTTGTTGGTTTTTACGATGCCGACGAAGAAAACGGGAAAAAAGTAGAAGCCGAATTTGGATATAAATTCTTCCCAACTATCGATGCTTTAATCGAGGCGGTTGATGTTGTAGATATTGTTACACCAACCTTATCGCATTACGATTGCGCTAAACAAGCCATAGCTAAAGGCAAACACATTTTTATTGAAAAACCAATTACAAACACTGTTGAAGAAGCAGAACATATTCGTGAATTACTTGCCGAAAACAAGTTACGCGGGCAAGTAGGCCACGTTGAGCGATTTAACCCTGCATTTTTAGCTGTAAAAGACGATATAAACTCACCAATGTTTATTGAAACACACAGACTTGCAGAGTTTAACCCAAGAGGTACAGACGTTCCTGTGGTTTTAGATTTAATGATTCATGATATAGATATTGTTTTAAGCATTGTAAAATCTAAAGTTAAACATGTTTCGGCTAGTGGCGTTTCTGTTATTAGCGACACACCAGATATTGCTAACGCTCGTTTAGAGTTTGAAAACGGTTGTGTTGCCAATTTAACTGCTAGTAGAATTTCGCTTAAAAAAATGCGTAAAGCCCGATTTTTTCAAAAAGACGCTTACATTTCAGTCGATTTTTTCACTAAAAAATGTGAGGTTGTAAAAATGAAAGATGCACCAGATAATCCGGGTGATTTCGATATGATTTTGCAAAACGCAGAAGGTGTAAAAAAACAAATTTATTTTGATAACCCTGAAGTGTCTGATAACAATGCCATTTTAGATGAGCTTGAAACCTTTGCTGATGCTATAAACAACAACACAACACCTGTAGTTACACTTCACGATGGCACAGAAGCGTTACGTGTTGCTAACCAAATTATAAACTGTTTCTAAAACATGAAAAACATTGCTGTAATTGGAGCGGGCACCATGGGAAATGGTATTGCGCATACTTTTGCGCAATGCGATTTTAAAGTAAATTTAATTGACATTAATGATGCTGCTTTAAAATCGGGATTAAACACAATTTCAAAAAACCTAGATAGGCAATTAGCCAAGGATAAAATATCTGAAGCCGATAAAACTAAAACTTTATCTAATATTTCAAGTTTTACAAATATTGAAGAAGGTGTAAAACAAACCGATTTGGTTATAGAAGCGGCCACCGAAAATCTCGATTTAAAACTTGAAATTTTTAAACAACTTGATACTTTTTGTTCATCTGAAACTATTTTAGCTACAAATACCTCATCAATATCTATAACTCAAATTGCAGCTGTAACCAACAGAGCTCATCAGGTTATTGGGATGCATTTTATGAATCCAGTGCCCATAATGCCCTTGGTTGAAGTAATTCGCGGTTACAATACCAGCAATTCGGTTTGCAAAACCATAATGGAATTATCGAAAACGTTAGGTAAAACACCTGTTGAAGTTAACGATTACCCGGGTTTTGTTGCCAATCGCATTTTAATGCCCATGCTTAATGAAGCCATTGAAACACTTTTTAACGGTGTTACTGGCGTTACAGAAATAGATACTGTTATGAAACTAGGAATGACACACCCAATGGGACCATTACAGTTAGCCGATTTTATTGGTTTAGATGTTTGTTTATCTATTTTAAACGTTATGTACACTGGCTTTAAAAACCCAAAATATGCACCTTGCCCTTTATTAGTTAATATGGTTAACGCAGGAAAACTAGGTGTAAAATCTGGCGAAGGTTTTTATGATTATTCCGAAGGAAAAAAAGCCGAAAAAATCTCAAAACAATTTAGTTAATGTCTATTACACAGAATTTAAATACCATTAAAAACACTTTACCCGAACATGTAACTTTAGTTGCTGTATCTAAAACAAAACCTGTAAGCGATATCATGGAAGCTTACAATACCGGACAACGCATATTTGGTGAAAATAAAATACAAGAAATGGCAGAAAAGTATGAGCAAATGCCAAAAGATATTGAGTGGCACATGATCGGGCATGTACAACGAAATAAAGTGAAATACATGGCCAGTTTTGTAAGTTTAATTCACGGTGTAGATAATTTTAAGTTACTTAACGAAATTAACAAGCAAGCACTTAAACACGACCGAGTTATCAACTGTTTGCTTCAAATAAAAATTGCTGAAGAAGACAGCAAATTTGGAATGACAGCCGACGAAGCTTCAGAGATACTACAATCGGAAACGTTTTCAGAATTAAAAAACATAAATATTGTTGGTGTTATGGGAATGGCAACATTTACTGATAATGAACAACAAATTGAAAACGAATTTAAATATCTTAAAACAACTTTTAACGAGTTGAAAAAACTAAATACTGAAAACTGCAAACTAAATACAATCTCCATGGGCATGAGTGGTGACTACGAATTAGCTATAAAATGCGGCAGTAATATGGTTCGAGTTGGAAGTAGTATATTTGGTAGTAGAAATTATAGTTAAGTCAACGAACACTGTTAAGAAACCTAACAGCCAATAAATAACCATCAACTAAAAACAAAAAAAATCTACGCAATTCTCGACATAGAAACCACTGGCGGTAAGTACAACGAAGAAGGCATTACAGAAATAGCCATTTACAAATATGATGGGCATGAAGTGGTCGATCAATTTATAAGTTTAATAAACCCCGAGCGCGAAATTCAGCCCTTTGTGGTTAATTTAACAGGAATAAATAGCAACATGCTGCGCAATGCTCCTAAATTTTACGAGGTAGCAAAACGTATTGTAGAAATTACTAATGATTGCATTATTGTTGCGCACAATGCGAAATTCGATTACAGGATTTTGCAAACTGAATTCCGTCGTTTAGGTTTTGAATACGAACGCAAATCGTTATGTACTGTAGAGCTTTCAAAATATTTAATTCCAGATTTACCGTCATACAGTTTAGGGAAATTAGTGCGTTCGCTAGGTATTCCAGTAACCGATAGGCACAGAGCTTCTGGTGATGCTTTGGCTACGGTTAAGCTATTCAAATTATTGTTAAGCAAGGATTCAGAAAAAAAAATAATTCAAGAATCGGTAAGACAAAACCCAAAACACCAATTAGAACCAAGACATTTAGATATTTTAAGTCAACTACCATCCATCACTGGTGTTTATTACATACATAATACCGATGGCGAAATTATATACATTGGTAAAAGCAACAACATAAAAAAACGAATTAATCAGCATTTCACAGGAACAAACCCAAAATCTAAAAAAATACAATCTAAAGTTTACACAGTAACCTATGAAGCTACAGGTAGCGAACTCGTTGCTTTACTAAAAGAAAGTGAAGAAATAAAACGAGTTAAACCTATTTTAAACAGGCAATTAAGACGCTCAATTTTCACACACGCATTGTATAGCTTTAAAGATGAAAACGGTTATATTAATTTAAAAATAGATATAGCCGATGGGCGTAAAAAACCAATAACCACTTTTACCAACAGGCAAAGCGGAAAAAGTTTTTTAACCAAAGCGGTTGAAGATTATTCGCTATGCCAAAAGTTAGCGGGTTTATATAACACAAAATCTAGTTGTTTTAATTACGAAATTAAAGCCTGTGAAGGTGCTTGTATTCAAAAAGAATCTCCAGAAAGTTATAACAAACGTGTCATGGCTTTAATTGATAAAAATAGCTACACCAATAAAAACATGGTAATTATAGATAGAGGTCGAGATGTAGATGAGCGCAGTGCTATTTTAATTGAAAACGGTGTTTTTAAAGGCTTAGGGTTCTTCAACTTAAATTATCAAATTAACAATATTGAAGTGTTAGAATCTATTATAACACCAATGCAAAATAATAGAGATACGCAGCATATAATTCAAAGTTATATCCGTAAAAATAAACGCTTAAAAATTATTACCCTTTAACGTCAAAATATGAACAAAACTTTACTATTATTAGCTTTTTTCAGCTATTTTGCCTTATCTGCCCAAACGTTTAATTCTACAGACCTACGTGTTACTAAAGACGATTTAACATTAAACACTTACGAAAAAGATTCTACTGCCAATGCCTTAGTACTTTACGAGCAAGGTAACAGCTATTTCGATAGGCACGATTATGTTTTAACAACCAAAGAAAAACATAAATTAAAAATATTAAATAATCAAGGTTTTGATCATGCTACAATTGAGGTGTATTTGTATTCTGAAAAATCTGATAGCGATAAAGAAAAGATTGAAGATATAATAGCTACAACTTATAACATTGAAAACAATGAAGTTATAGCAACCAAATTGAGTGAAGAAAATATTTATAAAACAAGATATAACGAACATTACAATAAAGTTACATTTACACTACCCAACGTAAAAGCTGGTTCTGTTATAACGTACAGTTATACGCTAATTTCTCCTTTTATGTGGAAATATAAAGGTTGGGAATTTCAAAGCAGTATACCAAAATTATACAGTGAATATAAAGCCAGTATTCCCGGAAATTGGTTATACCATAAAAAGCTTATTGGATCAGAAAAATTTGCGGTAAACGAAGTAGACATTAAAAAAAACTGCTTAACAAGCTTCAATGGTGGAAAAGCAGATTGTGAAGAAAGCGTTTACGCCATGAAAAATGTTCCTGCATTTATTGAGGAAGATTACATGACGACTACAGATAATTATTTAGCCAGAATTGAATACGTTTTAAAAACGTTCCATAGTATGGATGGGGTTATTAAAAACTATACAAAAACCTGGAAAGACGTAGACAAAGAGTTTAAAACAGAAGATGGCATTGGAAAACAATTAAGAAAAAAAGTAAATACCGAAGAGCTTTTAAGTCAAGATATTTTAAACAATCAAAATACCTTAGAAAAAACCCAAGCCATTTATAAATATGTACAAAATAATTACTCCTGGAATAACGATTATAAATTATTTTCAGATTTTACTATTAAAGAATTAACCAAAACAAAAACAGGAAATGTTTCGGCTATAAACATATTACTTCACAACCTGTTAGACCAAACGGGTATTAACGTTAAACCTGTGCTACTTTCAACAAGATCTAACGGTTACCCAACAAAAATTTTTCCGGTAATAGACGATTTTAATTACTTAATAGTAAAAGCAACCATTAATGGTAAAGACTATTTACTAGATGCCACAAATAAATTTTTAGCCTTTGGCGAATTACCATATAAATGTTTAAATTATTATGGAAGAGAATTAGACTTTAAAGAAGGAAGTAACTGGGTAGATATAGAACCACAATCCATATCACGAGTTATGTATAGCGTAAATGCAAGCATAAACGATAACGACGAAATTATAGGAAAGGTAAAAGATAAATATACCGGCTACGATGCCTATTTTACAAGGCAATCTTATTTTGAAAACAAAGAAGAATACGTAGACGAGCTTATAAACAACACCCCTTTTCTAGAAATATATAACCACGAAACAAGCACAACGGGAAAAACAGAAAACACCTTTGCCGAAACTTACGATTTTGAATATACCATAGACGATAACACAAACCTAGTTTACCTAAACCCATTCATTATAAAGTTTTTTAAAGAAAACCCCTTTAAATTACAAGAACGCTCCTACCCTATAGAACTTGGTTACCAAAGAAACTACTTATATAGTTTCAGCATCGATTTGAAAGATAAATATACTGTACAAGAACTACCTAAACCAACCCGTTTAGCATTACCTAATAACACAGGCGATGTATCATTTTCAGCACAGCAATTAGGCAATAAAGTTTTACTAAATTTTAAACTAAGCCTAAATTCGGTAATTTATCCAGCAGAATACTATCCGTATTTAAAAGAATTTATGGGTAAAGTGGTCAATATTCAAAAAAACTCCATTATTGTATTAAGTAAAAATTAAACTTATAATTTTTAAGTACTTTTGATTTTATGAGTAAAACACAAAAACCTTGGCAAAAAAAACTTCATGAAATAATTTATGAAGCCGATACACCTGCCGGAAAATTATTCGACATTGTTTTACTAATAATTATTTTAGCAAGTGTTATTTTAGTAATGCTCGAAAGCGTAAAAAGTTTCGAAAAACACGTAGCTATACTCGATACCCTCGAATGGATAATAACCATACTTTTTACTATTGAATATTTTGCCAGAATAATTACCGTAAACAAACCCTACAAATACATTTTTAGTTTTTACGGTATAGTCGATTTTCTATCTACTATACCAAAATACATTTCCCTATTTTTTGGTGGCATTCATGCTTTAGCGGCATTACGAGCCCTAAGATTACTTCGTGTTTTCCGCATATTAAAACTAGCACGATATTTAGGTGCATCAAAAAATCTAACAAATGCCATAAAAGCAAGCAGAGCCAAAATTTCGGTATTTTTATTCGCCGTATTAATTGTAGCCATAATTTTAGGCACCATAATGTATCTGGTAGAAGGCGAAGAAAACGGATTTTCAAACATACCTAAAAGCGTATATTGGTGTATTGTAACCCTTACCACTGTTGGTTTTGGCGATATTGCACCACAAACACCTTTAGGTCAATTTTTAGCCTCACTAGTCATGATTTTGGGTTACGGTATAATAGCTGTACCAACAGGCATTGTTTCTTCCGAATATTCAAATCAAAATAAAAATTCAAATAACGATAACAAAACTCCAATCGTACATTTAAACTCGCAATCGTGCGCCAACTGTTTAGCCAGTAAACACCAAGATGGTGCAAAATTTTGCCATAACTGCGGCCATCCATTACATTAAAACAATTAGGGCGTTACCACAAGGGTCGGGCTTTCGCTACTCGCTGCCTTCTGCGGCGGCGAGCTCAAACATGCCGCTCAATCCCTAACGCGATAAGATACTTAGTTAATCATTACAAATATCTTGTAAAATCGTTAATTCAAATTAAATTTGTAAAAAAATTAAAACTATTAATACAAACCCTAAATATTTAATATCAATAGTTGGCCCAACAGCCATAGGTAAAACTGCATTAAGCATAAAATTGGCCAATTATTTTAATACCGAAATTATATCGGCAGACTCTAGGCAGTTTTTTAAAGAAATGCAAATAGGCACCGCTGCACCAACACCAGAAGAATTAGCAGCAGCTAAACATCACTTTATTCATCATAAATCTATTCAAGATAATTACAGTGTAGGTGCTTTTGAAAAAGAAGCCATAAACCGTTTAGAAAAATTGTTTACCAAACACGATGTTGTAATAATGGTTGGTGGTTCTGGTTTGTATGTCGATGCCGTAACAAAAGGTTTAGACTATTTCCCCGATGTAGATAAAAGCATCCGCGAAAAATTAAATAGTGATTTAGAAGCCTTTGGTCTAGAACACCTTCAAAATCAATTAAAACAACTTGACGAAGTATCATACAACACAATCGCTATCGATAATCCACACCGTGTAATTCGAGCGCTGGAAGTTTGTATTGGTAGCGGTAAGCCCTATTCTTCATTTTTAAATAAAGAAAAAAACAATAGAACGTTTAAAACCATAACCGTAGGTTTAACAGCAAACCGAGAATTAATATACAACCGCATAAACCAACGTGTAGATATTATGGTTAACCAAGGTCTTTTAGACGAAGTAAAAAATTTAATTCCTTTTAAACATTTAAACGCCTTAAATACGGTAGGCTATAAAGAAGTGTTCAACTATTTTAATGGCACTTGGGAACTCGATTTCGCAGTTTCAGAAATAAAGAAAAACACACGTAGGTTTGCAAAACGACAACTTACTTGGTTTAAACGAAACGAAAACACACTTTGGTTCGATTATAAAACCGAGCTAACAGATATTATAAAAACAATTAACACAAAACTGAATTAAATGATAAAAGTAAACGAATATTTTGATGGAAAAGTAAAATCGTTAGGGTTAAAAAACACACAAGGTAATTTTACAATTGGTGTTTTAACTAAAGGCACTTACGAATTTAATACATCAACTAAAGAATGGATGACTTTAACAGCCGGAGCTTGGGAAATTCAATTACCAAATAGCGATAAAAAAACATTTGGCATTAACGAAACTTGCGAAATTCCTTCTGGAATAACCTTTACAGTTTACGCCTTAGAAGATTCGGCGTATTTATGTAAATATGAGTAGTTAGCGTAGTTTTATTCCATAATTACATTACAGTATTTAGCGTTAATCATAATATTTTTTCCGCTAGCTAAACTTCCAGAAGAAAAACTAGAAGTATTTTCTTTTGTTTTTTTCTTTGGGTGTGTAAACCTAGTATGCGATCCTTTAAACTGAAAATTAAATGCTGTTTTAGGCAAAGCAATTATAGCATCAGAATTTTGAATAATAACGTTTAAATTAGTAAAAGTATCATCAATATTTAAAATATTAAGGTTTCCAATGTTGCCGTCAACCATAGCTGCACCTGTTAAGTTTTCAATATTAACATTAGATGATACTGCATTTAAAACCAAGTTATTTACATTTTTTAAATGCACATCTTCAGCATAGTTAAGATTTAGTTCACCTAAATTCCACTGTGACACATATACTGGCGAATAAGAAGCATTAATGGAAGTATCTCCTCCATTAATGCTATTTGCTGTAAACTTTGTATAAGCTAAATCTGCCTTTAAATTTTCTATAGTTGTGGCGAACTCAATTTCACCATGCTTTACATTAACTTTAAGTTTAGCATCTTTAGGCATTTTAATAATAATTGTTTTTTTAACCTTAGATCCGGCCCTATGCTCTACGGCTTGTTCAATTAAAACACGACGCTTTTCGGCGAGTTTAGCGCGCTCTTTAGCCATGGCCTTTCTTTTTTCGGCCATTATTTCAAGACGTTGCTTGTGCGCTTCTGCTCTGGCTTTATTGGCTTCAGCCCTAGCTTCGTTGGCCTCAATTCTAGCTGCACTACGCTCAATTTGTGCTGCTAAACGTTCTCCCCATGCCTCCATTTGTTTAACAAATTTTTCTCCAAATTCCTCACCCCATGCTTCCATGTTCTTTTCAAAATCTGAGCTTTCCATATTTTTTTCAAATTCTTTGGCCCATTTTTCCATTTCTTTTCCATACTTCTCTCCCCATTCTTTACCAAACTTTTCGCCCCATGCTTCCATTTTTTTGGCATACTCATCGCCATACAAATTTTCAAAACGTGCACTGTATTCTTCTAAATATTTATCGCCATCTTTTTTATAAGCTTCATAATCAAAAGAAAAACCACTTGCACCTTCTGGTAGCTCCGGTAAAGCAGGCATTTCTGGCATTTCAGGAAGTACCGGAACTGGTGGAACTTCAACATTTACTTCCGGTATAAGTGCTAACATTTCGGGTAAATCGGCTAATTCAAATTGTAACTCATTTAAAAGGGCACTTACCATACCTCCTTCATCACTGCTATCATTCATATAAATAACATGAGGTGATTTTCCTACTTTTGATTTAATACTTACAGATTTACTTGTAGCATTAACACTTAACCCCCAAGATTTTAAAATGTTTTCAAGCTCGCTTTTGCTCATTTTTTCGCCTTCTACAAAGGCTTCTATTTCTACTGTTCGTTTGTTCCAGGTGTCAATTATTATGTTGGTATTACTTGTATTTAAGTCTACCACAACATCTTTATCGACTTTGATTGATTGAGAAACTTTTGTTAACTTTTGTTGGGCTACTAAACTTAAAGTTATAGTAAAACACAAACTAAATAATAACGATTTTATATTGAATTTGTTCATTTTGATGATTGATTTAAATAGATTGTTTAACGTCTGTTGATGCAGACGGATTTAATTCTTGTATTTGAGTTCTTAAACGATACAATAAATTTAAGCGCAATTTTAAATTATCTATTAAAGCATTAACCGTGAGCTCATTTAAGCCAGACTCTGTTAAATCTACCGAAAGTCTTTTATATTCTAAATCTAAAACTTGAAGCTGATTTATATAATCGTCAAGCATTTCTTTATTTTCTGGCGTGTATTTAATTTTGCTCAATTCTAAATTTATACTTGCTAAATAATAATCTTCAACTTTTTTTAACCCCGGAGAAAAATCGCCTAAAGTTTTAATTGGCTCTGTTTCAGATTCATTTTCTGCCACTTCAACATTAGATATTTCAGTTGTATTACCTGTTTTAAAAAAATTATAAGCTGTAAAACTTAAACCTAAAATTACCACAACACTAGCTGCTATATGCATCCAAGTAAAATGTTTTTTCTTTTTTTGAGGTAATGCATGGTTTAATTTTTCAAGAAACCGATCTTGATGTTGGTTAGGCATTTTTTCATGGCTAACTTTATCATTTTTAAATAACTCTCTAATATCTTGTGCCATTGTGTGTAGGTTTTAAAAGTTCTTGTAATTTTACTTTTCCTCTAGATAATTGTGTACGTGAAGCAACTTCGGTAATATTTAAAATTTCAGATATTTCTTGATGGTCGTATCCTTCAATTAAATATAGCATTACCACATATTGGTATTTATCTGGCAGCTTGTTTATTGCTGATTTAACATCGCTTAGTGTTATTGTATCTTCTACTAACCATTTGTCGTTTTTTGGTGTATCAATAACTTTTAAGTGCACTTCTTCTAAATCTATAAGTTGTTGCTTTTTAGATTTTAAAAAATCGATACTTTTATTTACAACAATGCGTTTTAACCAAGCTCCAAAAGTAACCTCTGCTTTATATTGATGTAGCTTTGTAAAAGCCTTAATAAAAGCTTCTTGCACCACATCTTCGGCATCGGCAGCATCTTTTAAAAATCGTTTAGCAACAATATACATACCATCGCAGTACTGGTTGTATAACTGCATTTGTGCCTTGCGATTGTTTTGTTTACATTGTTCAATAATGTCAACTTGAAACATGCGTTTTTCTTTTGGTTGGTTTATAGTTCATCTTAAAGACGACTAAAAAAAAGTAGTGTTGCAAAAAAATTAAATATTTTTTTAAAATTTATAACAAAGCACGTTAAATACTCGTTTCTAATTCAATATTTATTAGTTTTTAAAGTATATTTACAGCTTAAAATTGCTCTGCATGAACACCCTCTTAAAACGAATTTTAGTTTTTTTATCCATTATTGCGCTAGGTTTATTGTTATATTCTGTATTTGTTGAAAATATTTTTGCGCCACGATTAAGTCCAAAAGATACCGTAAAATTTGAGCTTAATGACTTAAAACTTAAAGTATTTTACAATAGACCTTACAAGAAAAATCGTGAAATTTTTGGGGCTCTTGTACCTTACAACCAAGTTTGGCGTACTGGTGCCAACGAAGCCACTACTTTTGAAACTAATAAAAAACTAGATGTTAACGGCTTTACATTAGCTGAAGGTAAATACACACTTTGGACCGTGCCAAGAGACTCCGTGTGGACGGTTATTTTTAACTCTAAACAATACAAATGGGGTGTAAACGAACAAATGCAACCTATGTGGGATCCTAATTACGATGCTGTAAGCGTTGATGTACCTGTACAAAAACTTAATACAACCGTTGAGCAATTTACTATCGCTTTTGATAATTCTACAGATAACTTATTTTTAACTATGGCCTGGGATGATGTTAAAATTTCTGTACCATTAAAATAAACTTCACATTTAAAAAGATTATTTCTAAGTTTTGACATACACTTGTTTGTATATATTGATAAAAAATAAAGCATGAAAACCTTTAGAGATAATTTTTCATGCTTTAACAAAAATAATATCATAAAACTTCTACTTCCAATTAATCAAAATATGAATTTACAATATTTGAATTTGATGATGTAGAACTTGGATTAAAAGGTAAAAGAGCTACTCTAGCATATACCTCATCCGATTGTTTAACCCAAAGAATTTTTGGATCTTCATTTAATACAGAATTATTAACTTTACGTGTAAATTTTCTTTTAATGCAAGCTTTAGTTGCCTTAACACAAGTATTAGATATTGTAGTTAAATGGTCATCACTAATAGGATCATCTCCTCTTAATGTAATAGTTTCAACAAAAACAGTTTCATCTAATCGCTCACAATGCGAAAAGCATAGCTCGTAACTTACAGTTACATCACTTGAACTACTTCCTTTTTTAATGTCTAATTGCAAATTTGTTATAGTTGCCATAATAATTAAAATTTAAATACCTACTCTATCTTAAGCTTTTCGGTTTACGCTTATAGCTTTAACAAAGCCACAAAACAAAATTGCAACATAACAGGTTGTAAATCAACATATAAAACACCCTTTTGCAAAAAGAAAATGTCTATAATATTTATAATTAAATAAAATTAAATGAAGAAAATTATGGTATTTGTAACAAGAAAAACACCCTAAAAAATTAAATATTAAAATGTATTAATAAGTATTTCATAAACTTATAAAAAATTAAACCCGAAATAACACCAAAAGTCATTCCGCATAAAATATCTAGTGGGTAATGTACACCTACGTAAATTCGGCTATAAGCTACCGTTATACTCCACAACACCATAAAATAAATTAACTTTTTATAATGCGGTCTTAAAATTAAACCTATAAAAATGGCTCCTGCCATAGTGTTAGACGAGTGCCCTGAAAAGAAACCATATTTACCACAATACGAAGCCACCATGCGCATATACTCCATAACTCCCTCGGTTCTACAAGGTCTAGAGCGCGCATAAAAACGCTTAAAAACATTAGTAATTTGGTCTGTAAATGCAATCATTAAAGCCGTAACAACAATAAAAATAAGCAACGCTTTAAGTCCAAATTTTTTATAAAATAAAAACATTAAAACAGCGTAAAGCGGGATAAACGAAAGCTTATTAGTAATTATTAACCACAAGGTATCCCATTCTGGCGAACCTAAATTATTTAAAAATAAAAAAAGCGCTTCATCCTGTTCAATAAGTTGTTCAATCATGTTGCATATTTTGGGCGTTACCACAAGGGTCGGGCTTTACGCTAAATCTTTTTAATTTAAAATTCTTGCTTTTGGCAGTAATTTTAAATTAAAAAGGATACCGCTGCAATCCCTAACGCAGTTTTAGTCTTCGTATTTAGCTATTTCGGCATCATAAAATGCTGTAGCTTCTTTAATAGCATTTTGGGTTTCAACCTCCAATTCCTTTTGGTCTTCAGCATCAAAATCTTCAAACCATTCTAACTCATCATTTTCAAGATTAATTATAAACCTTGGAAATTCGGTATGAATAATAAAAATAGCATTTGGGTAATCGCTATTATCGCCTAAAATAAATTTTGGAAGTGTCATGTATCGTTATTTGCTATTCGACAAAATTAAACGTTTCGTTAAATAATTAAACCTAATATATAATAAAATTGCAGCAGTACTTAAACCAGCGAGTAAACCTAACCAAATACCAAAACTACCATAGGCTTCTGCTTTACCAAAGTACCAGCTAATCGGGAACCCAACCAACCAATACGAAATAAATGTTATTATAGTTGGTATTTTTACGTCTTGTAATCCGCGTAAAGCGCCTAAAACCAAAACTTGTATACTATCGCTAACCTGAAAAATTGCTGCAGCAATAAGTAAATTAGAAGCTATGTTTACCACTTCGGTATTATCTGCAAAATTTTCTGCATCATTAAAATCTACATACAACTTAGGTAAATAATTATGAAAAATTAAAAATAATATCGCGAAACAAAACGCCAATATTATGCCTAACAAAAATATTGAGAACGCTATACGCCTAAGCTCTACATAATTTTTAAGCCCTTTTTGGTTTCCAACTCTTATCATAGAAGCCACACTTAAACCAGTGGCAACCATAAACGTCATAGACGATAAATTTAAAGCTACCTGATTAGCCGCCTGCGGATTTTTACCCAACAAGCCGCTTAACCAAATTGCTGCTGTAAAAATAGCGACCTCAAAAAACATTTGCATGGCACTAGGTGCTGCAAGGTTTATTATTTTTTTAAGCATTAATTTTTCTAAAACAAAAAACTTAATGTTAGTAACATAGTCTTTAGATTTTTCTTTTTTGTAAAGTAAAAACCACAAATAAAATACCATAATTATTCGTGAAGCCAAAGTACCATAAGCGGCACCAACCATTCCCAGTTCTGGGAAACCAAACTTACCAAAAATTAAAAGGTAATTTAAAATTACATTTACAATATTCCCCAAAAGTGTAGCGTACATAGGGTATCGTGTCATAGACAAGCCATCGCTAAACTGTTTAAAGGCCTGAAACACTATTAGCGGAATAAGAGAAAATGCTACTAAATTTAAGTACGGAATAGCATACTCCACTACCTCAACAGGTTGTTTCATTAAATACATTAATGGCTTACCAAAAAATACCATTAAAAATAATAAAACCCCCAAAGTAGTACATAAAAACAAACCATGCTTAAATGATGATTTTCCTGAAGCAAAATCTTTTGCGGCATCTGCTTCAGCAATTAAGGGCGTAATAGCTGTAGAAAAGCCAATCCCTAAAGACATAGCTATAAACATAAAACTATTACCTAAAGATACTGCTGCAAGTTCTGCAGTACCTAATTGGCCAACCATTATATTATCTATAAAACTTACAAAAGTATGACCAAGCATACCTAACATAACCGGAGAAGCCAACTTCCAGTTATACTTAAATTCCTTTGTATAATCGCCTAAATTCATTAGGCAAAAGTACGCTTAACACTAATTATTACCAATTGATATAGTTATTAAATAATTAAAAATTGATGTGTATTTTTTATAAATTATCGATTTTTAATATTTTTTTTATTAAATTTACAATAACAATCTGAAAATCAAATTATTTGCTCCAAACGAAAAACAAAAAGCAAATATTTTAAAGGGATTAAAAATTAGGCTAAATAGTTTTTCATCAAACAGGAGAAAATAAATATTTTCTCCTGTTTGCATATCACATAGTTTATAATGTGTATATTTTATTTTTAGCCTCGTTAAATTCAGAAATTATTTCTGTTACAATTTCCGAAACGGGTTTTATTGTATTTATCAACCCTGAAACCTGACCTATTTCAAGTTCGCCTTCATCTAAATCGCCTTCAAACATTCCTTTTTTTGCTCTACCTCTTCCTAATAAAGCTTTTAATTCATCAGTTGTTGGTGTAGTTTTATATAAATCTTGTAGTTGATTATAAAATTCGTTTTTAAGCAATCGTACAGGAGCTAATTCTTTTAAAGTAAGTTGTGTATCACCTTCCTTAGCATTAACAACTAATTCCTTAAATTTTTGATGGGCAGAACTTTCTTTGCTTGCTACAAACCTACTTCCTATTTGTACACCATCGGCACCTAAAACCATTGCTGCCAACATACCTCTACCAGTTGCAATACCACCTGCAGCAATTAAAGGAATTGTCATTTGGTCTTTAACCATAGGTATTAAAGTTAAAGTAGTGGTTTCATCTCTACCGTTATGACCACCAGCCTCGAAGCCTTCTGCTACAATAGCATCAACACCAGCATCTTGAGCCTTTAAAGCAAACTTTAGGCTGCTTACAACATGTACTACAGTAATACCTTTGTCTTGCAACCACTTAGTCCATGTTTTTGGGTTTCCTGCCGATGTAAAGACTATTTTTATACCTTCTTGAACAATTACGTCCATTAATTTATCTATATCTGGATACAACAAAGGTACATTAACACCAAAAGGTTTATTTGTTGCTTTTTTACATTTAATAATATGTTCTCGCAAAACCTCTGGATACATACTGCCTGCACCTAAAATGCCTAAAATACCTGAGTTGCTTGCGGCTGAAGCTAAACGCCATCCACTATTCCATACCATTCCTGCTTGAACAATAGGATATTTAATTTTAAACAATTCTGCTACGCAATTTGCCATTACTCTTTAATAAATTTTATGGTTCTAGAACTGTTATCTTGTTCTATTTTAAAAAAGTACACTCCAGATTTTAAAAACGAAAAATCCATTGTTTCAGTTTCTGAAGTAAAATTATAATAGCCTAAAAATTTTCCTAAAACGTTAAAAACGGTAATTGATGTTTCACCATTTATTCCAGAGAAATAAACCTTTCCGCTTGTCGGGTTTGGATATACTTTTAGTTGAGTTAAACTTGTATTTTTCACAGATAAACCTAAATTATAAGCATTATATAAGTTTGGAATGCCATAACCTAAAAAATAATCTGGTGTTGCATATTGCGATGCCGATTGGCGAACTAGCTGCATAATTTCTTCTGGTGTTTTACTAGGTAATGCCTGCCATAAACAAGCAATACCACCAGCTAAAATTGGCGAACTAAAAGAAGTTCCACTGGCCGTAGAAATATTATTATTTGTATTAATTAAAACACTAGATTCTCCTTGTGCTACAACATCAGGTTTTTGGGTAGGCTGAATAGAACTACCAACAGAGCTGAACGATGCATAATTTCCATTGGAATTTACCGCACCAATAGATAATGTATTTGGGGAATCGGCTGGTGCTGTAATACCATCTGTACCTTCATTTCCTGCAGAAGTAATTAAAAGCAAACCTTTTTCGAATGCAATATTTGCTCCTCGTGTTATAAATGTAGTGTAACCATTCATTTCGGCATCTGTGTAGGTGTAGCTTGCATTATCGAACACTTTGTATCCTAATGAGGTATTAATAATATCTACACCTAAACTATCTGCACGTTCTGCGGCTTCTACCCAATAACTTTCTTCGGCTGGAGTTTCGCTACTTACATCTTCGGTTATAAATAAATAATAGGAAGCATCGGGTGCTGTACCTACATAGCTGTTTTCAATATAACCAGCCATAGTGCTTAAAACCAAAGTACCATGATAATGTTGCTCAGCGTTATAAACATCGGTATCTCGGTTTACAAAATCGTATACATCTAAAATATTTCCTGCATTTCTTAATCGCTCAAAACCACCCATGGTATTTACATTTGGGAAACCTGAGTCGAAAATAGCAATGGTAATTCCGGAACCAGTAAAATCATCTAAATGTAAATTATCTCCACTTATCATTTCTATTTGATTGGTGGCACTTCCATAATTAAATGTAGTTTTAATGCCCTCAAATTTATTTACAATTTTATCGGCTACAGATTTTGAAGTGTTTAAGTTATCGTCTGCAAAATCAATGCTATCAACAAAACTTAATACTGCTAAAGCCTTAATATCTGTTTCGCTACCTCGAACATGAACGGCATTAAACCATTTAGACTTTGCCAAAACAGCTATACCTGTTTGCGCTTTTATTTGAGTAATGTAATTTTCGTTTACAGGAACGTCTCTTGCATCTATAGTAATATTAAATCTTTGTTTTTTATCAATAGCTTTTTGAGTTAAAATAGAAATAGGATTGGCTATTGATGCTTCTACGTTTTCTTTGTCTGTTAAAAACACCCAAGCATCTTCATTTTGAGAGAAAAGGAAACTAGGGCAAACAAATAAAATTAAAACTAAAAATTTCATGGGGCAGTATGTTGTTTACTGCAATTTAAGAAATTACGCCCGAACCTACTAACTCATCGTTTAAATACCAAGCTACAAATTGTCCTTCTGTAATTGCCGATTGATGGTTTTTAAACACAACATACAATCCGTTTTCTACTTTATGCAGAGTAGCTTCTTCTAAAGTTTGTCTGTAGCGAATTCGTGCTTTAACAGGCATGGTTTCATTAGTATTTAATGCTAGGTCTTCTCTTACCCAATGCAACTCCTCATTTGCAACAAAAAGGGCCTTTTTAAATAATCCTGGATGTAATTTTCCTTGGCCAGTATATATTATATTTTCTTCAACATTTGTATCTATAACAAACAATGGCTCTACTGTACCCCCAACAGCTAAACCTTTTCGTTGACCCTTTGTAAAGTAGTGCGCTCCTTGATGTTTACCAACAACTTTGCCTTGATTTTTTGAATATTTTATTTTACGAGATAAATAACTTAATTCCTCTTCTTTTGAATTAAAGCTTGTTTCAGTTTGGCTATAAACCTCTAAATTGTTTGGGATTTCAACAATTTCGCCTTCTTTTGGTTTAAGCTGTTGCTGAAGAAACTCAGGCAACTTCACTTTGCCTATAAAGCACAGTCCTTGAGAATCTTTTTTGTCTGCAGTAATTAAATCTAACTCTGAAGCTATTTCACGAACCTCTGGTTTTGTTAATTCACCTATTGGAAATAGAGATTTTGCTAGTTGTTCTTGAGATAATTGACATAAAAAATACGATTGGTCTTTATTACCATCAACACCAGCTAATAATTGGTAAACTTCCTTTCCGTCTTTCTCTATTGTGCCTTTACGGCAATAATGCCCCGTAGCAACATAATCTGCTCCTAAATCGAGTGCTATCTTCATGAATACATCAAACTTTATCTCGCGATTGCATAGTACATCTGGGTTTGGTGTTCTACCTTTTTCGTATTCATTAAACATATAATCTACAATTCGCTCTTTGTACTGAGCGCTTAAATCTACTGTTTGAAATGGAATACCTAACTTTTCTGCTACTAGCATAGCATCATTACTATCGTCTAGCCAAGGGCATTCATTGGATATGGTAACTGAATCATCGTGCCAATTTTTCATAAACAATCCAATAACCTCATAACCTTGTTGTTGTAACAAATAAGCTGCAACACTTGAATCTACACCTCCTGAAAGCCCTATTATTACCCGTTTCATAAATACCAATTTTTAGGCTGCAAATATACATATAAATATCATTTTTTAACCCTCCCAACTTAGTGACCTAAAGGTGTGGAAAAACAATTTTTGTTTAAATTTTAACAAATTTTAATAAACAAAAAATTAATTCTGTTTAAATTTTAACTATTTTTGTTAAACAAAACAAAATCTAACAACATGAAAAAGTTAAATTTATTAAAACCATTAGTAATTGTATTTGCTCTTATCTTATCATCTTGTAACAGTGATGATGAAGGCACTACCCCACAAGAATTAAACATTGTAGAAACCGCTCAAAGTGTTTCAGATTTAAGCATTCTAGTTGAAGCTGTTATACAAGCAGACTTGGTAGATGCTTTATCTGCTGCCGGTGATCGAACAGTTCTAGCTCCAACCAATGCTGCATTTACATCATTTTTAAGCGACAATGGCTACAGTGCCCTATCTGAAGTTCCAGATGATGTATTAACTCAAATTTTATTAAATCATGTTATTCCAAGTGTTAACATTGAATCATCTGCCCTAATAGGAAATACAGGTTACACAACAACAATGGCAGATGGCCCTAGCTCAACTAATTTGAGTATTTTTTATGACGGTACATCAGGAGTAACTTTTAACGGAATGGCAACAGTTACTACTGCAGATGTAAGTACATCAAATGGTGTGGTTCACATTATTGACGAAGTTATTACGTTACCAACAATTGCTACTTTTGCTACAACTAATTCGGCATTATCTACTTTAGTAAGTGTTTTAGCTTACGCCGATACTGGTAGCCCAACTGTACCTTACATTGAAACAGTATCGAACAGTGAAGCGGGGCCTTTTACTGTTTTTTCGCCAACTAATGATGCATTTACTAATTTACTAGAAGAACTTGGTGTTGATGAATTAACAGATATTGATACAGATACCGTTGATGCTGTTTTATTAAATCATATAGTTAATGCAAATGTACAATCTAGCCAACTTACATCTGGAACTGTTACTACTCTTGGAGGCGATGTAACTGTTGATGCTACAGCCTTTACAATTACAGATATGAATGATAGGGTAAGTAATATTATTACAAGCTTAGTTGATATACAAGCTACTAATGGTGTTGTTCATGTTATAGATAAAGTAATTTTACCTGCGCAATAAAAGGGAGAAAAATTGATTATGAAAAAGAAAAAACGCCTTAAAATTAAGGCGTTTTTTTTATTCTTTTTGGTTTAGCACTCATATCTTTTTCTTCAACCAAATTACCATTTTCATAATATTTCCAAACACCTGCCTTTTTACCATTCTTATAGTGGCCTTCGGTAATTAACTCTCCTAAAGGGTTATAAAACTGAGATAGACCATGTAATTCACCATTGTTATATGAGTAACTTTTCAAAATAGTTTGTTCTTTAGTATACCAAACTGACTCCCCCTGCAAATTACCATTTAAGTAGTTTTGCTTTTCTGCCATTGCACCATTTGTATAATATACAATACGTTCGCCATGTAATTCGCCGTTATTATTATAATGCTCCAAGGTTAATAAATTATCAGAATATCTATGATAATATTTCCATGTTCCAATATATTTTTTATCATCCATTTGGCCTTCGCTAATAACTTTACCCGTAGATGCTAAAAATTTAACGGTTGCAATGCTGTTATCTTTATTAAACGCTTTAGTTGCAGTTAAAACAGCATGATTGCCAATATTTTTATAATATTTAAAAATACCAATTTCTTTACCATGAAAAAACTCGCCTTCATATCTAGTTACTTTTGTACCTTCAAAATTCTTCTTCCAAATACCATGTCGCTTTCCAGCCTCATCAAATTGATTAATATCTTGAGAAAAACCAGAAAACTTAATCAGAAAAATTGATATAAAAACGAACTTATAAATATTCATAAAATTAAAATTATTATTAGTTAAAGTAACGCTTAATAGTCTAAACAAAACTTCTTAATAAATTTATAAACGACAAATTTAACACCAAATTGCACAAATAAAAAAGCTGCTATAAAATATTTATAGCAGCTTTTTTTATAATTTATAACTTTATTTACGCTTGTTTTGTTGTGCTTTTTGCTGTTGTTCTGCTTGCTCCATCATTTCAGACATTTTACGCTGAAAACGATTTTGCTTACGCGGCTGTTTCTTTTTCTCTTGAATTTGGGCGTGTATTTTATCTTCGTCCAAAATAAAGTTTTTAATTACTAGAATAATTCCGATACTAATTAAGTTTGATATAAAATAATACAAACTTAACCCTGATGCGTAATTATTAAAGAAAAACAGCATCATTATTGGTGAGAAATACATCATATATTTCATCATTTTAGCCATATCTGGCATACCTTCTTGTTGTGGAGCTGTTTGTACATTTTGTCCTGTAGTTAATCGCATGTAAAAGAATATAGCTACAGACGCTAAAATAGGAAACAAACTTACGTGATTACCATAAAAAGGAATATGGAATGGTAAATCTGCAATAACATCGTATGACGATAAATCGTCTGCCCAAAGGAATTTTTGCTGTCTTAATTGAAAAGCCGAAGGGAAAAATTGGAATAACGCATAAAACACTGGAATTTGTATTAAGGCGGGTAAACATCCTGCCATTGGGCTAGCTCCTGCCTTGGTTTGTAACGCCATTGTTTCTTGTTGCGCTTTCATTTTATTATTCTTGTACTTTTCGCGAATGGCATCTAATTCTGGCTTTAAAATTTTCATTTTAGCCTGAGATAAGAATTGCTTATATTGCACAAACGATAAACATATCTTAACCAAAATAGTCATTACAATAATAGCTATACCGTAAGGTAACCAATTACCTAACATACCAAATAAAGGCATGAAAATGTAACGGTTTATTACGCCAAAAATACCCCAACCAAATGGTACAATTTCATCTAAATTGCGGTTGTAAGCATTTAAAGTTTTAAATTCACTTGGACCAAAATAGAAATCCATAGGTTGATTAATTTCGCCACCTTGCAACTCTAAAGGCATTTTTGCAGCGAAGTATTTAGTATAAACTGTATCTATTTCTTCGTCTTCTACTAAATTTTCAGCTTTAATGTTTGCTGTTTTAAATGCTTTATCGGTAAGTAAAACCGATGTAAAGAAATGTTGCTTATACCCTATCCAAGTTACATCTTCTAAATCTTCATCTGCATCTCTTGCTCCTGTATAATCATCTTTTCCATCTTCATATTCGTAATGAATATCTGTATAACGATTTTCGTAAGAAATACTTTTAGCATGACGGTATCCTTTTAAATCCCAATTTAAATTGATGTCTTGAGAACTGTTAATTACATCGCTTAAGCCTTGAGAACGGATTGTAAAATCCATCATGTAATCGTTATCTTTAATTTCGTAACGGTATTCTAAAAATTTACTTTCTGAAACTTTTAGCTTCATAGACACTACAGTAACATCTCCATTTTTAGTAACTGTTGGTACAAAAGGTAAATCTTTAGTATTTAAAACACGGCTATCTGAAGTTCCAAAATTAATGTTGAAACCAGAATTGTTATCTTTTATTAAATAGATAGGAACCGAATCGAAATCAACAAACTTTTTTAAGCGTACTTCACTTAAATAACCACCCTTGTTACTAAATTTTAAAGCTAATAAATCGCTTTCAACAGTGGTTTCGTTGTTGGAAGATTGCGTAGCAGAATATGCAAAAGCACCTAATTTATTTTTTAATGCTACAAGCTGAAGCGAATCTATATCGCTTCCTAAAGTATAATCTGTAGTTGTGGCTGTTTTAGTTTGGTTGTTTTTTTTCTCGGCTTCAACTTGTTCTTGTTTAGCCTTTTCTTCAGCTTCAAGTTCTTCTTGTGTTGGCTGGTTTTGCCACAACATGTACATTAAAATACCAAAAATTAGTACAAAACCAATTATTGAATTAATGTCTAACTTCTTTTCTTCCATTTAATAAATTGTATTCGTAATAGTTAAAAACTCTTGCATTGGCAAGAATGAATGTTGATTATCAAAAAACTATCCAGTTTTATTTTTGTGCCAAAGTGGCACTTTTATGTTTCTTTTTGTAGTTAAAAGCAGCTTTTACAAAAGCTACAAATAACGGATGTGGATTAGCTACTGTACTTTTGTATTCAGGGTGATATTGTACGCCTACAAACCAAGAATGTTCTGGTAATTCTACAATCTCTACTAAACCTGTATTAGGGTTTAAACCAGAGGCTATTAAACCTTTTTCTTCCATTTGGCTCTTATATGCACTGTTAAATTCGTAACGGTGGCGGTGACGCTCCTTAATACTTTCAGCTTTATAAATATCTCTAGCCAGACTTCCCATTTTAAGGTCGCAATCCCATGACCCTAAGCGCATGGTTCCGCCCATTTCTGTGATATTTTTTTGATCTTCCATTAAATTAATTACAGGATTGTCGCAATCTGGAGCCATTTCGGTAGAATTGGCATCTTTTATCTTCAATACATTTCTAGCAAATTCTATAACTGCCATTTGCATACCTAAACAAATTCCTAAAAATGGAATATTATTTTCGCGAACAAACTTAACTGCATCTATTTTACCTTCAATACCACGCTCTCCAAATCCTGGTGCTACCAAAACACCATCTAAATGCGATAATTTTAGTTTAATGTTGTCACTGCTTAAATATTCAGAATGTATAGATTCTATATTTACCTTAACTTCATTTTCTGCTCCTGCATGTATTAAAGCTTCTAAAATGGATTTATACGAGTCTTGTAACTCTACATATTTGCCTACTAAACCAATAGTAACTTCGGTTTTTGGATTTTTATGGCGTTTTACAAACTCATTCCAACGTGAAATATCTGGTTTTGTACTTTTTAAATTAAGTTTTTTAAGTACCACTTTATCTAAACCTTGGTCTAGCATTAAATTTGGTACGTCGTAAATGGTTGAAGCATCAATAGATTGTATTACAGCTTCTTCCTTTACATTACAGAAAAGCGCTAGTTTACGGCGTAAATCGTTAGGTAAATCATGCTCGGTTCTACAAACCAAAATATCGGCTTGCACACCACTTTCCATCAATGTTTTTACACTGTGTTGTGTTGGTTTTGTTTTAAGCTCGCCAGCTGCCGATAAAAATGGCACTAAAGTTAAATGTATAACAATACCATTGTTTTCTCCTAAATCCCAACGTAATTGCCTAACGGCTTCTATGTATGGTAAAGATTCAATATCCCCAACTGTACCACCTATTTCGGTAATAATAATATCGTAATCGCCAGAATTACCAAGGCTTTGTACGCGTGCTTTAATTTCATCAGTAATATGCGGAATAACTTGTACCGTTTTACCTAAAAACTCACCACGACGTTCTTTTTCAATAACGCTTTGGTAAATGCGTCCTGTTGTTACATTGTTTGCCTGACTAGTTGGCACGTTTAAAAAACGCTCGTAATGGCCTAAATCTAAATCGGTTTCTGCACCATCATCAGTTACATAACATTCGCCATGTTCGTAAGGATTTAAAGTTCCCGGATCTACGTTTATATAAGGATCTAGTTTTTGAATGGTTACGCGGTAGCCTTGAGCCTGTAAAAGTTTGGCTAACGATGCCGCAATTATACCTTTACCTAAAGATGATGTAACCCCGCCAGTTACGAAAATGTATTTTGTTGTAGTTGTCATGTTGCGCTTTTAAACGCAGGCAAATTTACAAAATTAAACCAGTTAATAAAGCAATTAAGTTTAGTTATTTAATTAGGAGTTGTTAACAAGTACTACTATTTGATTTTGAGAACCTTATATTCAAACTTATTAAAAACCAATTCACTAAATAGATATTTATTTTTAAAGTCTGTAAACCTTAAAATATTAAAAAACATCATTTCTATATAATTCAAAGAAAATAAGTGATTCATATTTAACCAGGATAGATAAAAAACTAAAAAAAACAATCCAAAATATCCCAAACAATTAAATTATCTTTGCAATCTATATTAGAATTTTATGCGCATTGATATTATAACGGTTTTACCGGAATTACTTAAAAGTCCTTTTGAGGCTTCAATTTTAAAACGAGCTATTGAGGCTAATTTGGTTGAAGTTCATTTTCATAACCTACGCGATTATAGTAATAACAACTACAAAAGTGTAGACGACTACCAATTTGGTGGTGGCGCAGGCATGGTTATGATGATTGAACCTATTGATATATGTATCAGTAAACTCAAGGAAGAACGACATTACGACGAAATTATTTATATGACACCCGATGGTGAAACCTTAAACCAAGGTATTGCCAACCAATTATCGTTAAAAGAAAACATAATTATTTTATGCGGACATTATAAAGGTGTAGACCAACGTGTGCGTGATCATTTTATAACTAAAGAAATATCTATTGGCGATTATGTACTTTCTGGTGGAGAATTAGGTGCAGCTGTACTTTGTGATGCTGTTATACGGTTAATACCAGGTGTTTTAGGAAATGAAACCTCTGCCCTAACCGATTCGTTTCAAGATAATTTATTGGCACCTCCAATTTATACCAAACCTCGCGAATATAAAGGCATGAAAGTTCCTGAACTTTTATTTAGCGGTAACTTACCGGAGATTGAAAAATGGCGAGAAGAACAAGCCTACCAGCGTACCAAAGAACGCCGTCCAGATTTATTAGAAGATTAATACATGGTAAATCCTGAAATTGTAACCATTCCAGAAACGTTACTTGTTGGTATGCCTATCAGTATGTCGCTTACAGAAAATAAAACCTTTAATTTATTTTCTGCTTTTATGCCAAAACGAAAAACAATTAAAAATCCTATTAATACCGATGTTTTTGAAATATGCGTATATGAAGATGGTTATTTTAAAAACTTTAACCCGAACAACATTTTTACAAAATGGGCGACTTTAGCAGTTAAAAATTTTGAAAATATTCCAGAGAATATGGAAACTTTTAATATTGAACCTGGTTTGTACGCTAAATTTAATTACAAAGGTTTACCACAAGAAATAGGTGGTTTTATGGGATATATTTTAGGAACTTGGTTGCACAATTCTGCGTATATTCTAGACCATCGCCCTCATTTTAATGTTCTTGGAAATTCTTACAAAAGTAATCACCCAGAATCGGAAGAAGCCATTTTTATACCTATAAAGCCAAAAACATCCTAAAAAGTTGTGTTAAGGATAGTAACGGCATCCTTTTTTGAAGGATGAAAAAAAGATATAGTGGATAGCCTGACCCCGAGATAACGGGGTAACACCAAAAGCATTAAAATTTTAAAACTTTTACTTTTTAGTTATAACTTTTTAATTATCTTTGCAGCCAATTTCGGGTTAACCTCTGGCGAGAATCGTGAATGTTGTTTCGAATTAACTCATAATTAATATTTTAAAGATATGGAATCTTTAGTAAAATTTGTACAAGACGAATTTGTAACAAGAAAAGAATTTCCAGAGTTTAGCGCTGGAGACACAATAACAGTTTACTACGAAATTAGAGAAGGAGAAAAAGTACGTACTCAGTTCTTTAGAGGTGTAGTAATACAACGTAGAGGTTCAGGAACTTCTGAAACTTTTACAATTAGAAAAATGTCTGGAACTATTGGTGTAGAACGTATTTTCCCGGTAAATTTACCAGCATTACAAAAAATTGAAGTAAACAAGCGTGGTAAAGTTCGTAGAGCTAGAATTTACTACTTTAGAGGCTTAACTGGTAAGAAAGCTAGAATTAAAGAAGTAAGACGCTAATATTATACTGCTTTTGCAGATTTAAAAGCCTTGGTTAATAACCAAGGCTTTTTTCGTTATTAACAATTGTTAATAAATATGGTTTATAACCGGTTGATATTTAAACTGGTAAACATATAAAATGTTGCAAATAATTTTGTAATTTAGTTATAGAAATAATAACCAAATACGTTTGGATTTCATTTACCGACAATGAATTTATATTATCTTCTAAATAAGGTAACGTTCTTATTTTTATAATTGTTATTAACTTTTAAGAATATATTAGTTTTAACTAATTCTATTTTTAAAATGTATGTATTTATTAAAGGTTATGCATTTAACTTTTATAATTACAATGCTTAAACCTGTCATTACAGAATTATGTAATAATTAGGTTTATAGTGTAAACAATTATCTTGAAGTAAGTTGATTAATTAGGTCAATACATTTTGAAAATTACATCCTTACTTCGTTGAAATAATTAATTACTTGATTAATTTAAATGTCTATTTAGGTTAAAATTTAGTAAAATGCTAAAAAAGTAAGCGGTTATTTCATGAAAAGCCATATCAAAGAAGATTAAATTCTTCAGTGATATGGCTTTTATTTTGTAATAAAAATATAATTTCTTGTATTCATTTTAACAATAGCTACAAATTTGTTTAAAATGATGCATTTTTTACTATTTTCAGCCTAATTCACACCAAAAATACAGGTCAATTTTTGTATATTCGCATCGCTTTAAATTAGACTAGATATAATTTAAACTGAAATAATAAACATAAATAAACTACAATTTGATGTCGAAAATAATTTACACAAAAACAGACGAAGCACCAGCTTTAGCAACACAATCTTTTTTACCTATTGTTCAAGCCTTTGTAAAATCTTCTGGTATTGAAATTGAAACGAAGGATATTTCTTTAGCCGCAAGAATTTTAGCTGTTTTTCCTGATTATTTAAATGAAGATCAACAAGTTCCAGATGATTTAGCAATTTTAGGTGAATTAGCAAAAAAGCCTGAGGCTAATATTATAAAATTACCAAATATTAGTGCTTCTATACCGCAGCTTAAAGGAGCTATTAAAGAATTACAATCTCAAGGATTCGCAATTCCTAGTTATCCAGATGAACCTGCAAACGATACCGAAAAAGAAATAAAATCTCGTTACGATAAAATTAAAGGTAGTGCTGTAAACCCCGTTTTACGTGAAGGTAACAGTGATAGACGTGCACCAAAAGCCGTTAAAAACTTTGCTAAAAAGAATCCTCACTCTATGGGTGAATGGAAAAGCGAATCAAAAACACACGTTGCCACAATGAGCGATAATGATTTTGCTCACAACGAAGTTTCAGTAACTATTCCTGAAGCAACAAACATAACTATAGAACACACCGATGAAAAAGGTAATACTACAGTTTTAAAAGATAGCTTCGCCTTATTAAAAGGTGAAATTATAGATTCTACCGTTATGCGCAAAAAGGCTTTAATTAGCTTTTTTGAAGAGCAAGTAGCAGACGCTAAAGAACAAGGTGTATTGTTTTCATTACACATGAAAGCTACCATGATGAAAGTAAGCGATCCAATTATATTTGGTCATGCTGTTAAAATATTTTTTAAAGACATTTTTGAAAAACATGGTGAAGCACTAGAAAGTGTTGGTGTAAACGTAAATTCTGGTTTTGGAAACCTAATTGAAAAAATAAACGATCTTCCTGAAGATAAAAAAGCAGAAATTGAAGCTGATATTGAAGCTGTTTATAAAAATGGACCAGGATTGGCAATGGTGAATTCAGATAAAGGTATTACAAACTTACACGTGCCAAGTGATGTAATTATTGATGCTTCTATGCCTGCTATGATTCGTACTTCTGGACAAATGTGGAATGCTGAAGGAAAATTACAAGATACTAAAGCCGTAATTCCAGATAGTAGTTATGCTGGTGTATACGCTGCAACTATAGATTTCTGTAAAAAGAATGGTGCTTTCGACCCTACAACAATGGGAACCGTCCCAAATGTTGGATTAATGGCTCAAAAGGCAGAAGAATACGGATCTCACGATAAAACTTTCGAAATTGCTACAGACGGTGTTGTTAAAGTTATTGATGCTAACAGTAATGTGTTAATGCAACATGATGTTAATGCTGGCGATATATGGAGAATGTGTCAAACAAAAGATGCTCCTGTTCAAGACTGGGTAAAATTAGCAGTTACTAGAGCTCGAGCTTCAGAAACACCTGCTGTATTCTGGTTAGATGAAAACAGGGCTCATGATGCAGAGTTAATTAAAAAAGTAAATCTTTATTTAAAAGATCATGATACCGATGGATTAGATTTAAGAATCCTATCACCTATCGAAGCAACATTATTTACTTGCGAAAGATTAAAAGCTGGAGAAGATACCATTTCGGTTTCAGGGAACGTGTTAAGAGATTACTTAACCGACTTATTCCCAATTTTAGAAGTTGGAACTAGTGCAAAAATGTTATCTATTGTACCATTAATGAATGGTGGAGGTTTATTTGAAACTGGTGCTGGTGGTTCTGCTCCAAAGCACGTACAACAGTTATTAGAAGAAAACCATTTACGTTGGGATTCTTTAGGAGAATTTTTAGCATTAGCAGTTTCTCTAGAACATTTTAGCGAAGTTAATAACAATACTAAAACTAAGATTTTAGGAAAAACATTAGATGATGCTACGGAAAAATTATTAGAAAACAAAAAAGGACCGTCAAGAAAAGCTGGAGAATTAGACAACAGAGGAAGTCACTTTTATTTAGCTATGTATTGGGCTCAAGAGTTAGCTAATCAAACCGAAGATATTACCTTAAAAGAAGAATTTACACCAATAGCAGAACAATTATTAGCAAATGAATCTGATATTGTTAACGAGTTAAATTCTATACAAGGTAAAGCTGTTAGTATTGGAGGTTATTACGAACCAAATGCAGAATTAATGCAAAATGTAATGCGTCCTAGCAAAACTTTCAACAATATTATTAATTAATAAAAAGGCTCCTTTACAGGAGCTTTTTTTCTTATTCTCAATAACAAATTTTAATACGTATTATTACTATTAAAATTTGTTATTTTTAACTATATGAGTTTTATTAAAACCACTGAGCAAGATTCAAAATACAATCATCTTGAAAAGATGAGTACAAAAGAATTGCTTGAAAATATTAATAAAGAAGATAAAACCGTTCCACTAGCTGTAGAAAAGGCTTTACCTCAAATTGAAATACTGGTTAACCAAGTCGTATCTAAATTGAGTATAGGTGGACGTTTATTTTATATTGGAGCTGGAACTAGTGGCCGTTTAGGAATTTTAGATGCATCGGAATGCCCACCCACCTTTGGTGTTTCACCAGAACTAGTAATAGGAATTATTGCTGGTGGAGAAACAGCTATTAGAAACGCTGTTGAAAACGCCGAAGACTCAATAAACCAGGGTTGGGAAGATTTAAAAAAGTTTGAAATAACATCAAAAGATATTGTTATAGGTATTGCTGCATCTGGCACAACACCCTATGTTATATCTGCTCTAGAAAATTGTAACAACAATAATATTGTTACTGGAAGTATTTCTTGTAATGCAAACAGTCCATTATCTAATGCAGCAAAATATCCAATAGAGGTTATTGTAGGTCCTGAATTTGTTACTGGTAGTTCTAGAATGAAAGCAGGTACTGCTCAAAAGTTAGTATTAAATATGATTACTACTTCTACCATGATAAAATTAGGTCGTATAAAAGATAACAAGATGGTAGACATGCAACTTAGTAACAGTAAATTAGTCGATAGAGGTACTAAGATGATAATGGCCGAGTTAAATTTACCAGAAAAAGAAGCAAAACAATTGCTTCAAAAATATAAAAATGTTAGGTTAGCTATTCAAAACTATAACAATGGAAACTAATAAAACAGACAAAAAAACGTTATTCAAAGGCATTAAAATTATGATTTTTGCCTTGTTTAGCTTCTTTATTGGTCCAACCTTTATGCATATGGCTTTAAATAATAAAGAAAAACCTCTTTATATGCCAATGCTAATTGTAGGCTGTTTAATTTGTGCTATGGCCGTTATATTGGCTTTTAAAGGTATTAATACAATAATGAATAGTATCTTTAAAAAAAATAAAAAATAAAATTAGTAAAGTTTAAAATATTCTGTATTTTAATTTCTTGGTGTTGAAGGATTATAACCAAAACTACAATCTTTTAGTTTTATACCAAGTTGATCAATAATATAATTAATTATGGCGTAATGGTGTATTGTATGGCTATTAGCTTGAGCAAATAAAGCTTCTATAGTATAATTTATTTCTGTTTTACCATTACCCAAATTATCAATAACAATAATATTATTTTCATCATAGTTATATTCATTAAGCCTGCTTAAAATAAATTTCAAATAATTTTGAGCGCTTTTACAACATGATTCTACTTCAGTATTTCTTTCCCTTGCTGTTAAATCTATAACACCATTAACCTCTCTAAAAATACAATTATAAAAGTCATAAATATGTCTTATATGAGAACCTATACTAGAATAGTAAGGCCCTATAGATGTATTCATTAATTCTTCATTAGATATTTGCTCCAATAAGGATTCTGATTTTCTAAGAGTGTCAATTGACGCTTTAATGAGTAATTGCATGCAAAGAATTTTTGTTTAAAATAATAAAAATATTCTGTTCTTAGTCCATACACAACAATAACCTTACAAAAAAGAATAAAATAACATACTTTTAAAAACTGTAACTTTAATAATTCTTAAAACTTAAAATCGTAATTATAAAATATTAAATAAAACTATTGATAAATAAATAGCCTCTATAGATTTAATAAAGATCAACTATATAAAATCTTAAATATTATTAAAAAGGGAATAAAAACAAAAAACCCTTCACAGTGTTGTGAAGGGTTTAAAAAAGGCG